>NZ_LMRR01000045.1 GCF_001426085.1 Rhodococcus sp. Leaf278 | reverse complement strand
GCCCGGTCGTCGCCAGCGAGGTCGAACCGGACGATGCACGGCACCGTCTTCAGTACCGCCTTCTTCGCGGCCGCGTGACGGCGATGCCCGGCGATAAGCGTGTACTTCCCCTTCGCCTTCGCGGGWGTCACTATCAACGGTTCGAGGACACCCTGGCCCTTGATGGACTCGGCGAGCTCGGTCACGTCACCGAGGTCGGTGCGAGGGTTCTTCGGGTGCGGGACGATCGCGGTCGGKCGRAGGTGTTCGAGGGTGGTTTCGCGGACCTCGGTGGTGTCGGTCTGGGTCGTGGTCATCGTGTGCGCTCCTGGCATGTAGCGGGCGGTCAGGTTCTGTTCGGCAGATCGAGCTGGATGTGAGCGGGGCGRGGGTTGTACGGCTTACGGGCGGTGCAGATYTCGGAGTGCCGTATCCAGAGGCGCTCGTTGTCGGCGCGGGCCGCGTCGAGGTCGGAGCCTTTGAGGACTTCGCCGTACACCACCCGGCCGTTGATCGGCCCGGAGAAGTGCTTGCGGACGGTCCCGAGTTCCGGGTCCGGTGAGATGTCCACCGGAATCCATCGGTCCTCCCGCGACATCGACTTGCACCAATGCACCGGTGCGTGACAGTCCTTGCATTCGCTCGCCACAGCCCGCGTTCCTCCTTCCTCTCGTTCAGCCGGTACGCGCNCGCGACATCGACTTGCACCAATGCACCGGTGCGTGACAGTCCTTGCATTCGCTCGCCACAGCCCGCGTTCCTCCTTCCTCTCGTTCAGCCGGTACGCGCSAGCGCCGAGCGGTCACGCACGACCTGGCGGGATGAGATGTTCAGCCGCGTGGCGATCTCGTTGGCCGAGAGATTTGTTCGGGTGAGCTCGGCCACCTTCTGCACTCGCAGCGACTTGACCTCAGGTGACTGTGGTTTCGGGGACCGGCTCCGAGGCAGGCGGACAGGTTCGGGCTTGGCGGCCGGATTGTCGATCGTGTCCTCGTCCCACTGGAACGGCAGAGCCCAGCGACGTTTCACCGCATGGTTCCGAGACCGTTGAGATGTTCCAGGGATCAGCTGCAGTCGGTCGAACAGCCGCTTGATCGACCGGGCGACACGGGCGAGGCATTGTGTGCGGTAGCCGCGGACCAGTTCGTGGACTGTGCACGCAGATACCTGCCCTGCGAGCTCGACAGTCAGACCTTCAGCGGTGTACCCGAATGCCACGAGAGCTCGGACCCGTCTGATCGTGCCGGTGGCATCGACCACCGCAGCATCCGGAGCGATGGCCGCGAGGGAGGGCGGCATCGACACCGCGAGAAACTTGCGCGCATTCTCGGCGGTGATCCGCTTGTAGGGGCCGTGTCCGCGATCCTTCCGGCCGACCAACAGGTACTCCATGGACTTGCGGTTCAGCCCCGCCAGTTCGGCGATACGTCTACGCGAGAGTCCCGCCTCAATGAGTTGGGTGACGTGTTCACGTACTGGTCCGGCATCGACGTACACCGACTCGAACCGGCCGTACGCCTGCTGGCGAAGTCGAAACCGCTCGTAGCAAGCTCGGCACAGTCCGCGAGATCGCGTTGAGCGCTCGCATCCCTCGGTCTTGCAAGTCGGCTTCACACCGCCGGGCGTGGTCATCGCGCACCGACCAGCGGAAGCAGGGACGCAACCACGATGATGCCGACAAGACCGACGATGAACATCATGTAGAAGCGGAGGCGGCAGCGAACCGGCGGCGGGAGGCGGTCGTTCATGAGACGTACCACCCGGCCGCGATCACGAGCGTGCAGATCAGACGCATCGCGAGGTAACCACAAACAGCGGCAGCCGCGATCAGGACGTAGGCAAAGCGTTCAGTAGTCATCACGCGGTCACCTCGACCGATGCCAGCCACAAATACAGGGCGTCGCGTACATGCTTGGGGATCGCAGCGGATGACACGTCGGTCAAAGCCCGCTCCCCGGTCTCCGGATTGTCGGAGCGCAGGTGTAGCGGGTCCGGCATCCGTGGACTGATGGCCTCGATTTGAATCGTGTACCGCTCGGAGAGCAGGCCCCGTTTCGTGTCGACCTCGGACACAATCACTTTCATGTCGGACATGTCATGCCTCCGCTACGTTTTCGAGGACACCCTCGAGCAGGCTGAGTTGGTAACCGATCTGCACGATGAGCTGATGCTGGTTACGCGAGACATCGGTCTCGGCGAGCTGATCGAGAGCGGCCTTGGCGGCGCGGCGGATCAGTTCGGCGTTGTCGATCAGCTGCGCGCGCTTCGCTTCACGGACCATGCGAACGGCGCGGCGACCGTTGATGACGCCGACGCAGGCGGTGTCAGCCATGAGCCACCGCCGGCGCTGCGATCGGAGGACCGGTGACCTGCGAGTGCGGAGGCAGGTACGCCACGCGGAGTTTGTCT
The DNA here is from genome assembly GCF_001426085.1 of Rhodococcus sp. Leaf278. Taxonomy (GTDB): domain Bacteria; phylum Actinomycetota; class Actinomycetes; order Mycobacteriales; family Mycobacteriaceae; genus Rhodococcoides. Next base: position 265,745 of record NZ_LMRR01000045.1, on the reverse strand, counting down.
CCGGGCTTCATCCACCGGTCGTTGACGGCCTGCCACAGGTGCATCCCGTCGAGCTCACCGCGGTACACCACCCGGCACGGGTACACCGTGTAGATGGTCTTGCCGTCCTCGTTGAGGTGCGGGACGAGGAGTTCGACGCCGGTGGGCCGGTCCGTCGGGGTCGCGGCGGCCGGGATGTACCGGTCGTAAGCGAGCTGCACGTCCGCGCGCATCGACTCGGGGACTTGCTGCAACCACTCGGGGGTATTGTTGCTGGTGCTCATCAGGATTCACTCGATTCTTCTGGTGAGTAGACGGGCCTCGCGGGCAATGCGGGGCCCGTTACGTGTCGGTCGAGGTAGGTGGAAACCGGTGGCGGCGGCGACCCGGGGGGCCGGTCAGCCGCCACCACCGGGGCCTGAACCGTCAGGGGCCGCAGGGGGATTCAGCGCGCCACCGTGACGGTCAGACGGCCCGGCAGGTTTCCCCGACGGGCGGCTCTTGAGATGCTGGCCAGGCTTCGGAACATCCGGCTCCGTGCACAACGCATCGTTGCCGTACAGAGGATGGACCTGCTGGACAATTTGCTGGACCTTCTGCACAGCGGCGTTGGCGCGCTGCATCGCCGACATCTCGTGCGGATCGAGCGGGCCTGCGTAGTGGACGTTCACGACTCTCGACCACCCCACCCGCGTCGGCATGGCTGAATCGAGCACGGCGCGGAGCGCCGTCTGCAGGCGTTCGATCCGCTGATCCAGTTCGGCTGCAACGGCATCGAGACGGTCGGCACCCTCGCAGAGGAACCCAACTCGATCGACATAGTCCAGGTCCTCGATCGCACGGATCGCGTCGCGCATCCACAACGTTGCCAGGCGAGCAGCGTCACGAACATCCTGTGCACGCTGCTGCTCTTTGGCTCTCTCAACGCGGAGGTCGACGCCTGGCAACGCGGCACTGTCGGACCGGCGCTTCTCCGGAGACAGCAGGAATCGCTGGCCGGCGCGCTCCGGCGCGCTCACAGCCACACCTTCAACGCAGATCCTACGAGCATGAACACCCACAGGATGAGCACCCACGATGCCGCGCCGGCCGCGCAGATCCCGAACAGCCACAGCGCGAGACTGCGTGGAGATCGGTTGCGCTGCATGGCAATCACGAGACTGCCGTTTCGTGACGCCGCGCCTGGTCGTATCGATCGACCTCGTCCGGCTCGATCAGGTAGGCCCCGGTTTTCGTCGGGAGCTTCTGGGCGGCCAGTGCATTGCGTGCGATGGCCTGCTGGACTGCGCGGCGGGTGATGCCCAGCCGAGACGCCACCTGAGCGACGGTTAGCAGGTGTTCGATACTTGGCATAGGTCAAGTTCTACCGTGCAACTTGGCACACGTCAACTATTACGAGATCAGCAATTTGCGCGACATTAGTGTTGTTATCCGTCACACACACCGTTCGCATCAGTTGCCAAGTTACGAACGTGGTTCTAAGCTACGAACTATGACAACCGTGTATGACCAGGGACGAGCACCTGAGATTCAGCCGCGACACAGGCTGCGCATTGCGCGCGAAGAGGCCGGCCTCGAACAGGCCGAGCTTGCGGAACGAATCGGCATTTCTCGCCAGAGCGTGTCCAACGCAGAGAGCGGGAAGACGTCACCGCGGAAGCTGATCTTCAACGCCTGGGCACTCGCTACCGGTGTTCCGGTGAGCTGGCTGCAGACGGGGACAGTCGAAAGCCCCCGCCCGGATGGACCGGACGGGGGCTCTGAGCTCCCCCACCTGGACTCGAACCAGGAACCCTTCGATTAACAGTCGAATGCTCTGCCAATTGAGCTATGGGGGATTACCTCGCGGCGTCACACTCTCGTGCGAGCCGTTGGAAACAATAGCGCACACACCCTGGTGAGTACCAAATCGCCCTGCTCGAGGTTCGTCGGAGCCGCCCTGCTTTCCCGGAGTGCAGTCGGGCAAGATGGACGTACAGCCGCACGCTCTACGGAAGGACCCACTGATGATTCGTTTGGTACTGGCGGCTGGAGCTGCATATGTGCTCGGTGCCAAGGCCGGCCGGGGCCGGTACGAGCAGATACGCAAGACGGCAAACGCCGTTGCGTCGTCTCCGGCTACCAAGAAGGCCATCGAGGTCGGCCGGCAGAAGCTCTCCGATTCCCTCAACACCCAGCCGCGTCTCGAACCTATGCAGCCGATCGACGACGAGACCCAGGTCTACGTTCCGCGCGATCAACTACGTCGCTAACCGACCTCGGCGACACTTCCGACGGCGAGCTCGAGCAGACTCCGGCGGTACTGCTCGAGGGCGATCAGATCGCCGAACAACGCGTTGTAGTCGTCGGGCTTCTCGACCGGTGACATGCGCTGCAGCTTCGACTTGAGTTCTGCCACTTGTTGGCCGACCCATACCTCCTGCAGCCTGGCGAGAACACCCGAGATATAGCGCGTGAGTGCGTCGTCGGCCACCCGCATCGGGTCGACGGCCAGCTCGGTCACCAACGACACCACCACGGCGTCCTTGGCCTGCTTGGCCACGGCATCCACCCACTCCCCTCCGCCCAGTCCCGCGGCGGTTCCTCCGGCAGCAGCCACCGCGTCGCGCACAGCCGAGTACGCCGGGTGATGGAAGCTTTCCGGTGGGAGCGAGTCGAACACCGTGCCTGCCATTGCAGGCATCTGCAGTACCGCCTTGAGAGCCTCCCGCTGCGGCCACAGAGACGGATCGGTGGGGTTGGGACGCGGCGGCCCGGCCGGAGCCTCGGTCGGCGTCGTCTGACGCTTCTCGAACGGCACCCGCTTGCCGCTGGTCTCGCCCCGAGCGCCCTTCTTCGCCTCGTCGCGCACGCGGGCAAGCACCATCGCGGTGTCGTCCCAGCCGGTCCAGCCGGCCAGCTGCCGTGCGTACTCGTCCCGCAGCGACGCATCCTTGATGCGGGCGACCACGGGCACGGTTCGCTTCAGAGCTTCGACGCGCCCCTCGGGGGTATCCAGATCATGTTCTCGCAGTAGCGATTTGACCACGAACGCAAACATCGGGGTACGCCTGGCGACCAGATCGCGAACGGCGTTGTCGCCGGACTTCAAACGCAGGTCGCAGGGATCCATTCCGTCCGGTGCCACGGCGACGAAGGTCTGTCCGGCAATCTTCTGATCACCCTCGAAGGCCTTCATGGCGGCGGCCTGACCTGCATCGTCTCCGTCGAAGGTGTAGATCACTTCACCGCGAAAGTAGCTGTCGTCCATCATCAATCGGCGGAGCATGGCCAGGTGGTCCTCGCCGAATGCGGTACCGCACGACGCCACGGCCGTCTTGACTCCGGCCAGATGCATCGCCATCACGTCGGTGTAGCCCTCGACGATGACAGCCTGATGGGACTTCGCGATCTCCTTGCGCGCCAAGTCGAGACCGAACAACACCTGAGACTTCTTGTACAACATGGTTTCCGGGGTGTTGATGTATTTACCCGGCATCGTGTCGTCGTCGAACAGTTTGCGGGCACCGAAACCGATGACGTCCCCGCTCTGACTGCGAATGGGCCACACCAGTCGGCGCCGGAAACGGTCGATGGGCGTGCCCCGCTTGCCGGGTGTCGCCAGGCCGGCGTCGACTATCTCCTTGGCCTCGAAGCCCTTGCCCAGCAGGTGTTTGGTGAGAGTGTCCCAGCCGTCGGGTGCGTATCCGCAGCCGTAAGCCAGTGCGGCGTGGCCGTCGAAGTTGCGTTCGGTCAGATAGTCCCGCGCGGCCTGTGCGTCGGGCCCGCTGAGCCTACCGGCGTAGAACTCCTGAGCTGCGGCGTTCGCGGCGATCAGGCGCGCGCGGGTCCCTCGGTCACGTTGAACCGATGGCCCTCCGCCCTCGTAGGAGATCGAATAGTTCAGCCGGTCGGCGAGTTGCTCGACGGCCTCGACGAAGGAGATGTGCTCGATCTTCTGGAGGAAGGAGTAGGCATCACCGCCCTCGCCGCAACCGAAGCAGTGATAGTGACCGTGGTTGGGCCGCACATGGAAGGACGGAGACTTCTCGTCGTGGAAGGGGCACAACCCCTTCATGGAATCGCCGCCCGCGCGCTTGAGCGAGACGTAGTCGCCGACTATGTCCTCGATCCGTGTGCGTTCGCGAATGGCGGCAATGTCACGTTCAGGAATTCGGCCGGCCACGACTGGAGTCTAGCGCTGAACCAGACACCCTCGGCAGCGCGATCAACCCCAGCTGGCCTGAGCCCCGAGAGACCGCTTGTCCACCAGTTCGAGTCGACTTTCGGTGTACGACGCGATCTGATCCACCACGACGCGAGTCCGTTCGGCGTCACTGTTCGCGCGTTGCCACGCGGGCACCAGAATGGGGTCCAGCTCCCCTGGCGCCGACCGCAGCAACCACTCGGCGACGCGGTGAATTCGGTCGCGTTGACGCTCCTGGCGGATCTTGTGACCGGCGTCGGACATCACGTACCGCAGCGCCATGGTTTTGAGCAGTGCCACTTCCGAGCCGACGATCGACGGCACCACGAGGTCCGCGTTGTATCGACTCAACGGCGCGGTGCCGTATTTCTCGTGAGTGCCTTCGATCGCGGCGGTCGCGAAGCGCCCGACCAGTTCGCTCGTCATGTGCTTGAGTGCGACGGACGCTTCGAGAGTGCCGTCGTACCGTCCGACGGCGATCACGACGGGCATCCTCGACAACCGGCCCGCGGCGTCGATCAGCTCGTCGACGTCGAGTCCGCGAAATTCCGAGACACCGAGTTCCGCCAGGGCCCGCTGTTCGATCGGATCGGCCAGCGCCCGTAGATCGATGCGGGCGTCGATGACGCCGTCCTCCACATCGTGTACCGAGTAGGCAACGTCGTCGGACCAATCCATGGTCTGCGCTTCGAGACATTTGCGCTTGTCCGGTGCACCGTCACGTACCCAGCCCAGAATCGCGGAGTCGTCGTCGTAGGCACCGAATTTCGCGCCCGGTGCCGGCCGGATCCACGGATACTTGGTCGCGGCATCGAGAGAGGCTCGGGTCAGGTTCAATCCCGCACTGCGCCCGTCGGCGTCGAGGATCTTGGGCTCGAGTCCGGTGAGAATGCGGAGGTTCTGCGCGTTGCCCTCGAACCCACCACAGTCGGTGGCGACTTCGTCGAGGGCCCGTTCACCGTTGTGGCCGTACGGAGGATGGCCTATGTCGTGCGCCAATCCCGCAAGATCGACCAGATCGGGGTCGCTGCCGAGTCCCTCGGCGATGCTGCGGCCGATCTGCGCGACTTCCAGCGAATGTGTGAGCCGAGTCCGCGGAGTGTCTCCGTCGCGAGGCCCGGTCACCTGGGTCTTGTCTGCGAGACGACGCAGTGCGGCGCAATGCAGCACCCGCGCCCGGTCGCGGGCAAAAGCACTTCTGTGCGACGCGTTGTTCGTCCCCGGTTTCAGTCCGGCCGTCTTCGGGGGTTCGGTGACGAATCGTTCGACGTCGTGCGCCGAGTAGGAGCCGGTCATGTCACTGGCCTGCCGTGTAGGAGAAGTCTGCCGTGAAGTGAGTCAGCTGGTACCACAGCAGTGCGCCTGTCTCCCTGGCAATTCCGTGTGCCTGGGACTCTCGGGTGTAGACGGCCGGGCCGGTACGCGTCGGTGAGGTCCATGCATCCAGCCCGGCGTCACGCGCCATGGTTCGAGTACGCAGCGAATGCCACGGATCACTGACCAGCACCACCGACGACTTGCCCTCGACGCGGAGTGTGTCACTCACGGCCTCGATGCTTTCGAGCGTGTCCGACCCGGTCTCGACGGCCACGATGGCGTCCGCGGGCACTCCCTGCTCGATCAGATAGTTGCGACCCGACGCCGCCTCGGTGAAGAGGTCGCCTTCCTGCTTGCCGCCGACGGTGACGATCTCGGGGGCGATGCCTCGCTCGTACAGCGCCGCGGCTTGTGCCAAGCGTGCCTCGAACACCGTCGACGGCGTACCGCTGTACTGCGCCGCGCCCAGTACGACGATGGCGTCGGCCTTGGAGTAGTCGTCGATGCGAGCAACCTGCCACACCCGGATCGCAGTTCCTGCGACCAGTACCACCGCCATCAGGACCACTCCCGCGACCAGCCGACCGGTCCAGCGACCCAGCGTTCCGAAGAAGCCGAGGCGCTCGGGACCGGGGTCCGAGGCATACCGGTCGTCGTACGGGTCGCCGTACGGGTCTCGGTCGAGAGTTGAATTCACCCCTCGAGTTTGCCAGGCCCGCGCATCGCTTCGGTCACGGCGCGCCCCGTGGGAGCTACAGCCACCCGCGGTCCTCGGCCACTCGGACCGCTTCCGCACGGGTGGTGGTACCGGTCTTGCCTATCGCGGACGACAGGTGGTTGCGGACGGTCCCCTCCGACAGGTGCACTTGGGCCGCGATGGATCCTGCCGTTCCACCCTGCGCTGCTGCCCGAAGAACTTCCTGCTCACGGGCCGTCAGCGGCGAAACGCCGTCGGTGAGCGTCTCGGTTGCGAGTGCAGGATCGACGACGCGCAGACCCATGTGGACCCGTCGTACGGCGTCGGCCAATTGCTTTGCCGGGGTGTCTTTGACGACGAAACCGGAGGCTCCGGCATCGATTGCGCGGCGCAGATATCCGGGCCTTCCGAACGTGGTGACGATCAACACTCTCGACTCGGGTGCCGCCACAGCCAGCTCGGCGGCGACGTCGATTCCGTTCTTTCCCGGCATTTCCACGTCGAGCAGGACGACATCGGGTCGGTGTTCGAGAACCGCCGACAGCACTTCGTCGCCGCGTCCCACCTCGGCGACGATGTCGAGGTCGTGTTCGAGCCCCAGCAGCGCTGCGAGCGCTCCCCGCACCAGAGCCTGATCGTCGGCCAGCAACAGTCTGATGCTCATGGTGCCGAGACCTCCACCTTGAATCCGCCGGTCGGAACCCGGGCGACCGTCAGTGAACCACCAGCGGCGCTCACGCGTTCACCCAACCCGCGGAGCCCGTTTCCCCCGCAGGTGTCCTCGGCCGGTCCGCATCCGTCGTCGACTATGGAAATGCTCGACGGCGTCAGCGCCACTCGGCAGTGTTGCGCGTGCGAGTGTCGAACCACGTTGGTCACCGCTTCACGTAGGACCCAACCGAACAGTTCGCGATGCCTCAGTGGCACCGCATCGGCGTCGCCCGGCAGGTCGACATCGATGGCTGCGGCGACAAGTGCTGTTCGCGCACTGGCCAATTCGGTACCGATGTCGATCTGGCGCATACCGCCGACGGTGCTGCGAACATCGGCGAGTGCTTGCCGGGCAAGGGTTTCCACCTCGGCAATCTCGACTGCAGCTCGCGCGGCATCGATCTCGAGCAGCCGTCCGGCCAGTTCGCTCTTGACGGTGATGACCGTCAGAGAATGACCCAGAATGTCGTGAACGTCTCGGCTCATTCGCTCCCGTTCGGCGACGATGGCCAGATCGGCCAATTGTTGCCTCGCTACGGCCAATTCGTGGTTGCGCTGGAATACCTGCGTGATGCCCCATGCAGCGGCTGCGCTGATCAGCAACTGAAACGCGAAGAAGTTGTCGGGCTCCCAGGTCGCGATGACCCGCGGTGCCACTTCGATGATCACCACCATCACCGCGACCAACGACCACGCTTGCCGAACCGGCAACGTCATCATTCCCAGCACGGCGATGTAGATGGTTGCGCCGAACCCGGTGGTTCCGATCAGGGCGCTCATGGCCACGGTGAGTGCCAGCATTGCCCCGAGCGCGATCCAACCCTGCCACACCGGCAGGGGATTCCCGCGACGGTGACCGTTGCGAAAGCGCCAGAAGGTGACGGTGAAAACGACCCCGAACCCGACGATCGCGGCAATGCCCAGAACCCGTGCCGCCAGTGACTCCAAGGACAGAATCTCGTTCAACGGATAGATCAGGTAGATGAGCCAGATGGCCCCGAACATCCAGCCGTATCGCCAGACCCGCCCCTCCGGCAGATCGGCGGTGAACGTGGTCATGTCGCCCACGGTATCTCCGTGGGCGACACGATCGGTGGTTTCGGCGTCAGGCACGCTTGGTGTCTTTTCGGAACAGCAGGGCCGCTCCGGCTACGAACACCGCGGCCCACACCAGCAGGTTCACCACTGCGATGGCAAGGGTGCCCGCGTCGGCGGACGTGAACGGCGCTCTGGCCACCGTGGCCAGGCCGTAGAGCGGGGTGAACTTGGCCAGCATCGGGAACCAGCCGCTGTCGCCGAGCGGGACGAACAGTCCGCCGGCCAGGGCGAGGAAGGCCAGCACCGGTCCGAGGATTTGCATGACGTTCTCCGAGGGCAGCAGGTACCCCATGAACAGGCCGAACGCGGCAAACACTGCTGAGCCCAGCCAGGCGATCACTCCGCAGGCAATCCACACCCAGATCGGCATGTCGGCTCCGAAGAATTTCGCGACGACGAAGACCACGACGATCGCAGCGGCACCCATCGTCATGGCCACCAGGACCTTGGTGATGATGTAGGCAACGGGCTTCAACGGCGTCAGGCGGAGCTGCCTGCTCCACCCCTGAGCCCGTTCGACTGAGACCATCGCTCCCCCACTGGTCGTGGCCAGCATCGCTCCGTAGACGGCCATGCTGATGGCGATGTAGCCCGTGACGTTGCCGTGTGCAAAGGAGTAGTCGGTCTTGAAGTCCGACTGCGTACCGAAGATGACGAAGAACACCGGCGGCATCACCAACGTGAAGATCAGCGTCCGCTTGTTTCGGAACAGCCTGCGAATCTCCAGTCCGAGGAAGGTGGGCGAAAAGCCGCCCCAGGCAACAGCTCTGGCAGGTGTGCGCGTGGCTGCAGTGTGCGTGGTCGTGGTCATCGGATGCTCCCGGTGAGGTTGTGTGCGGCTGGGTCGTTCTCGGAATCGGTGGTCAGGGCGAGGAACGCGTCCTCGAGGTTGCGCGAGACGATTTCCAGGTCGGTCGCATGCGCGTCGTTGAGCAGGAATCGGGCCACGGAATCGGAGTCCCGTCCGTGCACGATCACCCGGTCGCCGCGAGTCTCGACGCGGTCCACCCCCGGCAGAGACAGCAACATGGACCGGTCGACGCCGGGGAGCGTGGCGGTGACGGTGCGTCCAGCAGCCAAGTTCTTCACCTCGGCGGCGCTACCGTCGGCGACGATCTTGCCGTGCCGCACCAGCACGATCCGGTCGGCGTAGGCGTCGGCCTCGTCGAGGTAGTGCGTTGCGAACAGCACCGTTCGGCCGGTACTTGCGTCCTGGCGAATGGCGTTCCAGAAGTCGCGACGACCCTCGACGTCCATGCCGGTGGTCGGCTCGTCCAGTACCAACAGATCCGGATCGGGCAACAGGGCCAGTGCGAATCGCAGTCGCTGTTGCTGGCCGCCGGAGCATTTCGCCACTCGACGGTCGCCGATGTCGGCGATGCCGGCCCGGGTCAGCACTTCCTTCACCGAGCGGGTGTGGGCGAACAGTGCCGATGTCAGCTCGACGGTTTCGCGGACGGTCAGGTCGCGGAGCAACCCACCGGTCTGCATAACGGCGGAGATTCGGCCCTGGGCGATGGCGTCGGCGGGCGTTCCCCCGAACACCGAGACCGTGCCGGTGGTGGGTGCTGCCAGGCCGAGCATCATATCGATGGTCGTCGTCTTTCCGGCTCCGTTGGGTCCGAGGAATGCGACGACCTCGCCCGGTTCGATCGACAGGCTCAGCCCGTCCACCGCACGGACCGATCCGTATGTCTTGGTGACGCCTCGCAGTTCGACTGCCTTCGTTGTGGTCATGACAGTTACTCTGCTGCGGTCCGAGCCCATGCACCTCGACCGAGCGTCACGATTGCACGATGACAACTGTCATGGATCGACCTGCTCGATTCGGACACGACCCAGCCGGTAGATTTCATCGCATGGCAGTCCAGCACCGGCGGCACTCCAGCGCCACAGTCCGTAGGTCGGTCCATCGATTTCGTCGTCTCGCCGCTACGGGTGCTCTGACCCTGTTCGCCGCGGTTCTGCTCGCGCCGGGGGTTGCATCCGCCGAGGCTCCTTCCCGGCTGGCCACCCAGATCACCGACAACGTCCAGGCACTCGACCCTGATTCACTGGCCGAGGTGCAGACCTCCATCGACGACCTCTACAGCAGCAATCAGCTCAGGTTGTGGGTCACCTACGTTGCGGATTTCGACAACATGTCGGCCGCGAGCTGGGCCGAGCAGACGTACACAAGAAGTGACCTCGGCCAGCGCGACGTTCTGCTCGCAGTGGCGACCGTCGACCGTTCGTACTACCTCGCCGTCAACACCGGGCTCTCGCAGATCACCACGGCCGAGCAGGACGACATTCGCGTCAACGACGTCGAACCCGCACTGGGCGAAGAGGATTGGTCGGGAGCTGCCATAGCGGCTGCGGGCGCTCTCGGCGAGGCCTATGCGTCGAGCGGCGACGGTGGGTCGTCGGCACCGCTGCTGATCGGTGTCGGTGTGTTGGCGGTTGCAGGCGGCGGAGCTGTCGTCTACTCCTCACGGCGCAAGAAGGCCAGGGTGGCCGCCGAGGTGGACGCCGTGGCGAAGATCGACCCGAGCGACCCGGCCGCACTGGCTCAGTTCCCGATCGACGTTCTCGACACCCGCGCCAAGGAAATTCTGATCGAGACCGACAACGCCGTGCGGGCCAGCGAAGAGGAATTGACCCTCGCCCGAGGCGAATTCGGCGATTCGGCAGCCGCTCCGTTCATCACGGCGTACGACAACGCCAAGAAAGCCCTGGCCGCTGCCTTCGAGATCCGTCAGCGCCTCGACGACGCCATCCCAGAAACCCCCGATCAGCGGCGAGCGATGCTCGTCGAGATCATCTCCTCGTGCGGCCAGGCAGATCGCGAGCTCGACTCTCGGGTCGAGGAATTCGACGGATTCCGCGACCTCGTGATGAATGCCGGCTCGCATCTCGACGAGCTCACCCAAGCCATCATCGGCTTGACGGTGCGCATTCCCCAGTCCGAAGCGGTCCTCGCTCAGCTGCATTCGGAATTCTCCGAGACCGCACTCAAATCGATTGCCGACAACGTCACGATGGCCAAGGATCGAGTTGCGCTGGCCGAGGAGAACATCGAAGCCGGCCGCAAGGCCGCAGCACTTCCGCCGGGAAAGCAGGGTCCGGCCGTCACTGCGATTCGGACCGCAGAACGCGCTGTCGATCAGGCGAAGTCCCTGCTCGACGGAGTCGACCACGCCCGCGACGACATCGGGCACGCAATATCCACCCTGCCCGACGCCATCGCGGACGTCCGACGCGACATCGAGCAGGCTCGCGGGTTGACCGAACACGGCGGTGCCGAACTGCAGGCCGCCGTGGCTGCGGCGCAGACCGCGTTGAAGAACGCGGAGGCCGCGCAGTCGTCCGATCCGCTCGGTAGCTACACCGCGCTTGCCGCAGCTGATTCCGAACTCGAAAAGATCGTCGACGAGGCGTCGGCGGAGAAGGCGGCCGAGGATCAGCTGCGGGCGCGTCTGGAACGCGATATCGCAGCTGCTCAGGCGCAGATCACTGCTGCCGCGGACTACATCTCGACGCGGCGCGGCGGCGTGGGTGCCGATGCTCGTACACGTTTGTCCGAAGCCGAACGGCACCTGAGTGCGGCACGCCAGCTCGAACCGGAGAATCCCGACGAGGCTCTCAAGCACGCGCATGCCGCCAGTCAGTTGGCCTCGCGCGCATCGCAGATCGCCCAGTCCGACGTGCAGAACTGGGAGAACCGCCACGGGCCACGCGGCGGCGGCTTCGGCGGCGGCAGTAGCGGCGGCAACGTGGCAGGCGCTGTGCTCGGTGGAATCCTGATCAACAGCGTGCTGCGCGGAGGTGGCGGAGGCTTCGGCGGTGGCTTCGGTGGAGGCGGGGGCTTCGGCGGTGGCGGCGGTGGGGGCGGCGGCGGCTTCGGCGGTGGTGGCGGCCGCTTCTGATCCGACCCAGACACACAACAGGGCCCGATCTCACGAGGAGATCGGGCCCTGTTGTGTGGTGAGGTCTATGCGCCGATCAGTCGCGACGCGATGTAGCCCTCGACCTGATCGAGAGCCACGCGCTCCTGCGCCATCGTGTCGCGTTCGCGGATGGTGACTGCGTGGTCGTCGAGGGTGTCGAAGTCGACGGTGATGCAGAACGGAGTACCGATCTCGTCCTGACGACGGTAGCGGCGACCGATGGCTCCGGCGTCGTCGAATTCGACGTTCCAGTACTGACGCAGTTGCTGCGCAAGATCTTTGGCCTTCGGCGTCAGATCGGCGTTACGCGAGAGCGGGAGCACCGCCACCTTCACCGGGGCGAGACGGCGATCGAGCTTGAGCACCACACGCTTGTCGACACCGCCCTTGGCGTTGGGAGCCTCGTCCTCGGTGTACGCGTCGACGAGGAACGCCATCAGCGAACGCGTCAAGCCTGCCGCCGGCTCGATGACGTACGGGGTGTAGCGGGTGTCGGTGGCCTGCTCGTAGTAGCTCAGGTCTTGACCCGACGCCTTCGAGTGCACCGAGAGGTCGTAATCGGTACGGTTCGCGACGCCCTCGAGCTCGCCCCACGCGCTGCCCTGGAAACCGAACTTGTACTCGATGTCCACTGTGCGCTTGGAGTAGTGCGACAGCTTTTCCTTGGCGTGCTCGTAGAGCCGCAGGTTCTCCGGATCGATGCCGAGGTCGGTGTACCACTTCATCCGGTAGTCGATCCAGTACTGGTGCCACTCGTCGTCCTCGCCGGGCTTGACGAAGAATTCCATCTCCATCTGCTCGAACTCGCGGGTGCGGAAGATGAAGTTTCCGGGAGTGATCTCGTTACGGAAGCTCTTGCCGATCTGGCCGATACCGAACGGCGGCTTCTTGCGCGAGGTGGTCAACACGTTGGCGAAGTTGACGAAGATGCCCTGCGCGGTCTCCGGGCGCAGGTAATGCAGGCCCTCTTCGTTGTCGACCGGGCCGAGGAAGGTCTTGAGCAGGCCCGAGAACGCACGCGGCTCGGTCCAGGAACCGGGCTCACCGGTCTCGGGGTCGCGGATGTCGGCCAGGCCGTTCTCCGGCGGATGGCCGTGCTTCTCTTCGTAGGCCTCGATGAGGTGATCGGCGCGGTACCGCTTGTGCGTGTGCAGCGACTCCACCAGCGGGTCCGAGAACGTCTCGACGTGACCCGACGCCTCCCACACCTGACGGGGCAGGATCACCGACGAGTCGAGCCCGACGGTGTCGTCCCGGCTGGTGATCATGTTGCGCCACCACTGCTTCTTGATGTTCTCCTTGAGCTCGACGCCCAACGGGCCGTAATCCCAGGCCGACTTGGTACCGCCGTAGATCTCGCCGCACGGGTAGACGAGGCCTCTGCGCTTGGCGAGGTTGGCGACGGTTTCGACTTTGGACTTGGGTGCCACTGGCGGAGCTCTCCATCTTCGGTTACATCGTGATGTCGCACGAGGGGGTGACGCGGGCGGTTTTCGCCCTGATCAGACTATCTGGCTCGGCGGGCGAATCCGAACACCGGTCGAGTTCGGAATTGACATGCGCACTTGTGCATATCACAATGAATACGATTTGCAATAGCGATAACTGCACTAACCTGATGCCAAGACGAAAGACCGCGCAGGGAGAGTTCGCCGAGAACGAGCCGGCAATCGAAGGAGCCGCAACCGTGTCCACCGAGCAGGCCGTTCACACAGATTCGCCGGATCGACTCGACCCCGAGCACCCGATGCACGAGAACGACCCCTTCGCTGCCGCTCCCCCGGCACACATCCCACCGAAGGAGACCCTGGCCGCGGCCGGCGACATTCTTCGGGCGCTCGCGGCCCCGGTGCGGATCGCGATCGTGCTCCAGTTGCGCGAGTCCGAGCGTTGCGTCCACGAACTCGTGGTCGCTCTCGGCGTCACGCAGCCGTTGATCAGTCAACACCTTCGGGTACTCAAGGCTGCAGGTGTCGTGCGTGGAGAACGCAACGGGCGCGAGGTCCTCTACCGACTGGTCGACGATCACCTCTCCCACATCGTCGTCGACGCCGTGGCCCACGCCGAGGAAGGCCGGAACCTGTGACCGAGAAGTCCACCGATACCGCAGCACCGAGACGACCCGTCGTGGTCGGAGTCCGAGCCACTAAGCAGCGCAGTGCTATCTCGGACTTGCTCGACACCATCGAGGAATTCAAATCCGCCCAGGATCTGCACGACGAATTACGCAAGCGCGGTGAGGGAATCGGCCTGACAACCGTCTATCGCACGCTCCAGACTCTGGCCGACGCCGGCACGGTGGACGTGCTCCGCACCGACAACGGCGAGTCGGTCTACCGGCGCTGTTCCTCGGGCCATCATCACCACCTGGTGTGCCGAGCATGTGGATTCACCGTCGAGGTCGAGGGACCCACCGTCGAGAAGTGGTCGCAAAGTGTCGCCGAGTCCAACGGTTTCACCGACGTCAGCCACACGATCGAAATATTCGGCACCTGTAGTCAGTGCAGCACAGCCGGTCGTTGACCGACTCTCAGGCCACCGCATCCGCCAGGCGAGGCACCACCGAATCGATGGCGAACGGTATGGACAGCACCGAGTTGTACGTGATCGCCCCGCGCTGATCGGTGGACAACGGAACGATGGCGCCGTTGCGGGCGGCTGTCAGTGTTCTGAAGATCGGATTCTCGGCCACGACGTCGATGTCGTCGCCGGTGCCGAGATACAGCACCACATCGGCGTCGAGCTTCGAGATGTTCTCGGCCGAGACCGGAACGAAGAAGTTGGTGCCGTCGTCCTCGGCCAGAATCGGGTCCGGAATACCGAAGCCCAACGACGTGACGAACGTACCGCGCGCATCGCCGGGCAGATATGCGCCGAACTGACCGTCGTACGGAAGTACCACGGCTGCAGTCTTACCCGCGAACTCCGGATGTGCGGCTCGCACCTGTTCGAGCGCAGCCGTGGTCTGCGCATCGAGCTCCTTGCCACGTTCGGATTCACCCATCGCGCGGGCAATGGTGTCGGTGGCCACCTCACGATCGACGGCGTAGGCCGCCGATCCTGCCGGCCGAGCGACCGTCGGGGCGATGTCGCTGAGCTTCGCGTAGGTGGCCTCGTCGAAGCCGGCATTGAGCCCGGTGATCAGATCCGGTGCCAGCGAGGCGATCAGCTCGAAGTTCGGTTCGGATTCCGAGCCCAGCAGCGTCAGCGGTGCGTCGCCCACCAACTCGTCGGTCCACGGACCGAGTCCGGTCTCGTAGAACGTGTACCCGGTGTTCCCGACCGGTACGGTGCCGAGGGCAATGACGGCGTCGGCGTCGGACACTCCGAGTGTGACGATGCGGGTGGGCTTCTCCGGAATGGTCGTGCTGCCGTAGATGTGATCGATGACGACCGGGAACACACCGGCGGAAGATGGTGCCGCCGAGTCCTCCGAGCTCTCTGCCGAACAGGCCATCAGGGACACACCGAGGACGATCACCGCCACCACTGCCGTCACTGTTCGGGCCAACCGTGCTGTCATCGCATCCGCCTCTACTCGAAGTAAGTACAGGCAAACCTTAGCTGACCGATCAGGGCAGCAGGCCCTCGCGCGCCTTCTCGACTCCGGCCAGCACCAGAATCAGCATCGTCAGCATCGCCTCGTCGTCCAATCCGTTTGCCGGAAAGGTGTAGCGCAGCAGCACATCTGCGAGCTTGTCGTGAGTATTGACCGAGATCGCGCCGAATTGCGAATCGGCATTGCGGTCCGAGACCTTCTTGTGCAGAGCAGCCTTGAGCGGCCTGTCCCACGCCAACACCGCGGTGAGAGAGAGGACCTCGAGTTCGGGAGAGAGCTGTACGGCCCGCAACGAGCACAAGGCACCGGCGTAGTCGAAACCGAGTGACCCCTCCTCGCCGACGGTCACCGTGGCGAACTGCGACAGCGCCAGCCGAGCACGCGTCTGCAACGTCAACCCATCGGGGCCGTCGATCCCGTGTACTTCGTCACTCATATTTCACTCCACCGAATCGTCGATCACGCGAAGCGAATTCGATACACGCCTCCCACAGGTCCCGGCGATCGAAATCCGGGAAGAGCTTCTTCTGAAACACGAACTCTGCATACGCGGATTGCCACAGCAGAAAATTCGACGTTCGCTGCTCCCCCGACGGCCGCAGGAACAAGTCCACGTCCGGCATATCCGCCTCGTCGAGGTACTTCGCGACGGTGGCCTCGGTGATCTTCTCGGGGTTCAGCTTGCCCGCCGCAACCTGCCGAGCGATTTCCCTTGTCGCATCGGCAATCTCGGCGCGTCCACCGTAATTGACGCACATCGTCAACGTCATCACCGTGTTGTGTTTCGTCAGTTCCTCGGCCACTTCGAGTTCCTTGATGACGCTGCCCCACAACCTGGGTCGTCGACCGGCCCAGCGGACCCGGACACCCATCTCGTTCATCTCGTCGCGTCGACGACGAATGACGTCACGGTTGAAGCCCATCAGAAACTTGACCTCGTCAGGACTGCGCTTCCAGTTCTCGGTCGAGAAGGCGTACGCGGACAACCACTGCACACCGATCTCGATACATCCGCACACAGTGTCCATGAGCACGGCTTCACCCTGCTCGTGCCCCGCAGTGCGCGGTAGACCGCGATCCTGCGCCCATCGACCGTTGCCATCCATCACCAGGGCGACGTGGCGAGGTATCAGTTCCGACTGCAGAATCGGCGGCCGCGCGCCCGACGGGTGCGGATCGGGAGGGCGCACTGCCGACTGTCCGTCAGGCCGGGGTTGCGGCTCTCGTCGTCGAATCACGGTCCCCATCCTGCCCGACGGTGTCGGCGAACACTGAGTCAGGTTGCGCCAGCGGAACCTGATGCGGGTGCGAGCGTTCGATGAGTGGAAGCGTGCGCAGTTGTCGTTCGAGGTGCCATTGCAGATGCGCCGCCACCAGTCCGCTGGCCTGCTTGCGCACCGTGTCGGAGGTGGTGACGGTGTAGTCCCACTCGCCTCGTTCGAGCGCGACCATCAAGTCCAGGACCCCGGTCGACGGCGTCGCGGACCCCGGTGGGCGGCAGTGCACACACACCGCTCCACCGGCGGCGACGTGAAATGCGCGATGTGGCCCCACTGCCGCGCACCGCGCGCAATCGGTGAGTGCAGGTGCCCATCCGGCGAACCCCATGGCGCGCAGCAGATACGCGTCGAGCACCAGCTCGGGAGGCCGCACATGCTGCGCGAGAGCACGCAGCGCACCGACGGTCAGCTGATGCAGTCGCTGCGCCGGTGCATGTTCCTCGCCTGCCAACCGTTCGGCGGTCTCGAGGACCGCGCAACCGGTGGTGTAGCGGCCGTAATCGGCGACGATGTCTCCGCCGAACGCGTCGACGGTGTGCACCTGGGTGACGATGTCGAGGTTGCGTCCCGGATAGAGCAGGACGTCGATGTGCGCAAACGGTTCCAGTCGCGCGCCGAACTTGGACTTGGTCCGACGAACTCCTTTGGCGACGGCCCGTACGATACCGTTCTCCCTGGTCAACAACGTGACGATGCGGTCGGCCTCACCCAGCTTGTGCTGGCGCAGGACGACTGCGTTGTCACGGTATGGCCTCACGTCTTCCAGTCTCCCACGGGTGCCGCATCGGTGGCCGCTTCCCGCGCTGGAGAGAAGTCGATACTGTGCCAACGTGGATTTTCATCGGTCGACTCTCGTTGCTCAGGCCGCCGCACTCGCGTCGGGTCGCATCACTTCGGTACAGGCGGTCACCGAATCACTCGACCGAATCGAGAAGAGCCAACCCACCCTCAATGCCTTCCGGCTCGTCCGCCGCGACGCCGCACTCGCCGAGGCGGCTGAGGCGGATCGCCTGCGACTCACCGGTGGAACCGCACCCCTGCTGGGCGTTCCGATCGCCGTCAAGGACGATGTGAACATCACCGGGGAGCCCACGGCCTTCGGCTGCGCCGGCGACTTCCCACCTGCCACCGCGGACTCGGAGGTGGTCCGCAGACTGCGTGCGGCCGGAGCTGTCATCGTGGGCAAGACCAACAGCCCCGAGCTGGGTCAATGGCCGTTCACCAGCGGCAGCTTCGGACACACCCGCAATCCGTGGGACCGTGAGCGCACCCCCGGCGGCTCCTCGGGCGGCAGTTCGGCTGCAGTTGCCGCTGAATTGGTCTCGGCTGCACTGGGTTCCGACGGTGCGGGCTCCGTCCGGATCCCGGCGGCGTGGACCAATCTCGTGGGCATCAAACCGCAACGGGGACGGATATCGACGTGGCCGGACGCCGAGGCCTTCAACGGCATCACCGTCATCGGCCCGCTCGCGCGCACGGTCGCCGACGCCGCACTTCTGCTCGACGTGGTCTCCGGTGGGCACGACGGCGATCTGCACTGCCCGGCTCCGTTGACCGTCTCGGATGCTGTCGGACGCAACCCCGGCTCGCTACGAATAGCGCTGAGCCTGCGCAAGCCGTTCATTCCGACGCCTGCCCCGCTGGATCCGGAGATCGCGGCGGCAGCGTACGACATGGCTGCGGTGCTGCGATTGCTCGGACATCGAGTGGTGGTCGACGACCCCGCCTACGGAATATTGTTGGGGCTCAACTTCTTACCGCGCTCGCTTGCAGGTGTTGCCACGTGGCTCGACCGCCTCCCCGATGCCTCCCTGGCCGACCCGCGCACCCGAGCCAATGCCAAAAGCGGCCGGGCCCTCGCCGGAGCCCCGTTGCGTGCAGCCCGCGCGGCCGAACCTCGCATCGGACGCCGCATCGGCCGGTTCTTCGACGACTACGACATCGTGCTCGCCCCGACGACGGCGACTCCCCCGCCGCGGGTCGACGCGATCGACGGTATCTCCAATGCCGACACCGACCGGGTCATCACCGAGCACTGCCCCTACACGTGGCCGTGGAACGTCCTGGGCTGGCCGAGCGTGAATGTCCCCGCGGGTCTGACGAAGAGCGGCCTTCCCATCGGACTGCAGTTGATGGGCCACGAATCGTCGGAACCACTGCTGGTGTCGGTCGCCGCTCAACTCGAGAACGTGCTGCAGTGGCACCGCAAACGCCCCGAACCGTGGTGGACCCACGTGAGCGAAACTTCGTAGCCCACTACGAAGTGCCGTGCACGTGCGGCGCAGCCGCTCCGGTCAGAAGCCGAGCTTGCCCATTTGCTTGGGGTCGGTCTGCCAGTCCTTGGCGATTTTCACGTGCAGGTCCAGGTAGATCCTGGTGCCGAGCAACTTCTCGATCTGCAGTCGCGACGCCGTGCCGACCTCTTTGAGTCGCGATCCGCCCTTACCGATGATGATGGCCTTCTGACTCGACCGCTCGACGTAGAGAATCGCATGGACGTCGAGCATGTTGTCGTGACCTTCGCGGGGCACGACTTCTTCGATGACGACGGCCAGAGAGTGGGGTAGCTCGTCGCGGACGCCTTCGAGCGCTGCCTCGCGGATGAGCTCGGCCATGAGGATTTCCTCGGGCTCGTCGGTCAGCTCACCGTCGGGGTAGAACGCCGGGCCCGGTGGTAGTTCGGACGCCAGCAGATCGACCAGCTTCTCCACCTGCTCACCGGATTCGGCCGATACCGGAATCACGTGACTGGAGTCGCCGAGGAGCTTCGACAGCGCCATCAACTGCTGCACGACGCGTTCCTTCTTGACCTTGTCGATCTTGGTAACGATGCCGATCAAGGTGGTCTTGGGCGCGATGTGGCGAACCTGCTCGAGGATCCATCGGTCCCCCGGTCCGATCTTCTCGTCGGCCGGGATACACAGGCCGATGACGTCGACCTCGGAGTACGTGTCCTGCACCAGATCGTTGAGTCGCTGCCCCAGAAGCGTTCTGGGCCGGTGCAATCCGGGGGTGTCGACGAGAATCAGCTGCGCGTGCTCACGGTGCACGATGCCGCGAATGGTGTGCCGCGTCGTCTGCGGACGCGAGGACGTGATGGCGATCTTCGACCCCACCAACGCATTGGTCAGGGTGGACTTGCCGGTGTTGGGTCGGCCTACGAAACAGACGAATCCGGATCGGAACTCACCGTTGTTCTGCTCGGACACAAGAGCACCTCCAGATTTCAGTATTGGTGAGTGACGTCCGACGAGTCGTCGTCCTCGGTGGATTCTTCGTCGGGTTCTATCTTTTCGACCAGCACGGTGGTGATGCGGACGCGGCCCTTGGGGTCGGCCCCACCTTCACCGCGCAGCAGCAGTCCGTGGGTCATCACCTGAGCGCCGGGCAGCGGCACGCGGCCCAGCTCGTATCCGAGCAGTCCACCGACGGTGTCCACCTCCTCGGATTCGATCTCGATCCCGAAGATCTCGCCGAGGTCTTCGAGCGGCACGCGGGAGGACACCCGATACCGTCCGTCGTCGAGCTCCTCGATGGGCGCTACCTCGTCGGAGTCGTATTCGTCGGCGATCTCGCCGACGATTTCCTCGATGACGTCCTCGATGGTCACCAGGCCTGCGATGCCTCCGTATTCGTCGACCAGCAGGGCCATGTGGTTTCTGTCGCGCTGCATCTCGGCGAGCAGACTGTCGAGCGCCTTGGAGTCGGGAACGAACACCGCCGGACGCATCAGCTCGGAGACCTGCACCCCGCGGCCACCATCGGTGGAGTAATACGTCTGCTGCACAAGGTCTTTGAGGTACACGACACCGACCACGTCGTCCACGTTCTCGCCGATCACCGGGATGCGCGAGTGTCCACTGCGGACGGCCAACGACGTGGCCTGTCCGGCCGACTTGTCCGACTCGATCCACACCATTTCGGGACGCGGAACCATGACCTCACGGGCGGAGGTGTCCCCCAACTCGAACACGGACTGGATCATCCGACGCTCGTCGTCGGCCACGACGCCGCGCTCGCGGGCCATGTCCACCAACTCGCGCAGTTCGATCTCGGATGCGAACGGGCCGTTGCGAAATCCCTTACCCGGGGTGATCGCATTACCGATGAGAATGAGCAGTCTGCTGATCGGTCCGAGGAGCCAACCGAGGGCGCGCAACGGAAAGGCCGCCGCCAGGGCGATCGAGTACGCGTTCTGCCGGCCGAGGGTTCTCGGTCCGACACCGATCACAACGTAGCTGACGAGCACCATGGCCACCGCGGTGACGACAAGGGCCGTCGTGGAATCGATCAGCTGAGTCAGGCCGCCCGCGAGCAGGACGGTGCCGCCGATTTCGCACAGAATGCGCAGCAGCACCATCAGGTTCACATAGCGCGGGCGGTCGGCAACCACGACGACGAGGCCAGTGGCACCCGGCCGCTCGTCCTTGACCATGTCGTCGATGCGCGCACGCGAGACCGTGTTCAGCGCGGAATCGACGGCGGCGAACAGACCGCCGAGAGGAACCAGAAGGACAGCGAAAACGATGAGTGCAACAGCACTGCTCACGCGGCGGAACCCCGCACTTCGACCGGTCCGATCACGTACATCACCGATCGACACCGTCGACGAAACCGGCTTTGCCCAGCAACCGAGCATCGCGAGCGGCCTGTTCCGCGGCTTGCTCGGCCCGCCTGGCATCCTCGTACCATTCGGCCAGAAGGCGGTTCTGCAGCTCGAACATTTCTTTTTCTTCGTCCGGCTCGGCGTGGTCGTAGCCGAGCAGATGCAACACTCCGTGCACCGTCAGCAATGCGAGCTCGTGTTCGAGCGAATGGCCCGCAGCAGCAGCCTGATCCGCAGCGAACGACGGGCACAGCACGATGTCACCGAGCATCGCCGGTCCGGGATCGGGAGCGTCGGGACGGCCACCCGGCTCGAGCTCGTCCATCGGAAAGGACATCACGTCGGTGGGACCGGGCAGATCCATCCACCGCATGTGCAGATCCGCCATCGTCGCCGAATCCACCAGCACCATGGACAGTTCCGCTGCGGGATGCACGTCCATACCGGCGATCGCGAATCGTGCGACCGAGACCAGCTCGGGTTCGGAGATGTCCATCCCCGACTCGTTGGACACTTCGATACTCATCTGGCCACTACCCACGCTCTCGTTGCCTGCGTCTGAATCATCTTCTCGCCGAACGCGGTCCGCCGGTACGGCGTTGTTCGCGGTTGGGGATCACGCTTTCTCCGGCCGACTCGAACCGCTCGTACGCGTCGACGATTTCCGAGACCAACCGGTGCCGCACCACGTCGCTGCTGGTGAGCTGCGCGAAGTGGATGTCGTCGACGTCGGTGAGAATCTCGGACGCGGCACGCAATCCAGATTTTGCGCCACCCGGAAGGTCGACCTGGGTGACGTCGCCGGTGACGACGATCTTCGAGCCGAAGCCGAGACGCGTCAGGAACATCTTCATCTGCTCGGCCGTGGTGTTCTGCGCCTCGTCGAGAATGATGAACGCATCGTTGAGCGTGCGACCACGCATGTACGCGAGCGGAGCGACCTCGATGACGCCTGCTTGCATCAGTTTGGGGATCGCTTCGTCGTCCATCATGTCGTGCAGCGCATCGTGCAGCGGGCGCAGGTACGGGTCGATCTTCTCGTGCAAGGTACCGGGCAGAAAGCCGAGGCGCTCCCCCGCTTCGACGGCCGGGCGCGTCAGAATGATGCGGCTGACCTGCTTGGTCTGCAGCGCCTGTACGGCCTTGGCCATCGCCAGGTACGTCTTGCCGGTACCGGCCGGACCGATGCCGAACACGATGGTGTTGACGTCGATCGCGTCCACGTACCGCTTCTGGTTCAGCGTCTTGGGCCTGATGGTCTTGCCGCGCCGAGAAAGAATGTCCAAGCTCAGCACCTCGGCCGGCGAGTCCGACACGCCCTCGGTGAGCATGGCGATCGAGCGGCGGACGGCGTCAGGAGTGAGCGGCTGGGCGCGCTTGGCCAGCGCGGCCAATTCGGAGATCACCCGTTCGGCGAGCGCCACGTCGGCCACTTTTCCGGTGAGCGTCACGGCGTTTCCTCGTACGTGGATGTCTGCCGTCAGCATCTGCTCGAGCGCCCGCAGGTTCTCGTCGGACTGTCCCAGCAGTGGCATCACTGCTTCGGGGGCGAGCTCCAAGGTGGACCGAACATCGCGCTCGGCGGGAAATTCGCTGTGTTCACTCACGTGGTGGCTATGGCCTGCTCTCTTGTTTCGACTCCGAAGACCTGGATCGGTGTTCGAATGAAGTTTAACGCCGCGGCATCGATGCGCATTCCTATTACTCGCCGCTCCGGCCCAGCACGGCGTCGAGCGAGAGCGCCCAACACCGCGAATCCGGATTCAGGAACGCGAAGTGGTCCTCGCCCGGGACGATGATCAGCTGCGCGTCGTCTCCCGCTGTTCTCGCCGTGTCGACGTACCGCTCGCTCTGCGCCGCCGGGACCTGGACGTCCTTCGACCCGTGCAGGCAGATCGTCGGGATACCGATGGGTGCGCGGGCAGCGGGCGAAGCCGATCGGTACAGCTCCGGGTCGTCCTCGTATCGAGCCTGCAGCAACGCCTCGACCGCCGGATTGGTGCGGCCCGATGCACCGCGTGGCTCGAGGTCGAGTACGCCGGCCTGCGAGACGATGCGCGACGGGCGGACCTTGGAGCCGGTTTCGCCGCCGAGCCAGACCGCCAGGTGCCCGCCGGCGGAATGTCCGATGACGCGAACGTCGTCGATTCCGGCCGGGGCGTGGTGTTGAACCTCACCGGCAACCACGTCGAGAGCAGCGAGGACGTCGGACTGCATCTCGGGCCAATGCCCACCTGCGCCGACACGGCGATATTCGATGTTCCACGCCACCGCACCGGCTCCCGCGACCGCGCGCGCGAATTGGGTGCCCAGGTTCGATCCGTACTGCCCACTCCAGAATCCACCGTGTATCACCACGACGACCGGCGTCGACGCATCGACAGGCTCGGACGGGAGGTAGAGATGGCCGAATTGCTGCGCGTGATCGCCGTACGCAATCTTGATCCGTGCGCTCATGCGTTCCGAAAGTCCGGGGGCAGTTGCGTCCAGCGCGAGGTGAGTACTCCGAGGGCACCGAGTGCCACGGCTCCTGCCGTCGACGTCCTCAGCACCGTGGGTCCCAACACCACCGGGGTTGCCCCGGCCTCGGTCAGAGCAGCGACTTCCCGGTCGTCGAGGCCACCTTCGGGCCCGACGACGAGCGCGACCTCGGGAACCGAGTCGAACGGCAGTTCCCGAAACGCCGAGGTTGCACCCTCGTGCAGCACGGCGACGATCCCGCCGCGCGCAACGATCGCGCCGACCAGGGCGTACACGGCGATCGAATCGTGCAGCTCCGCAACGTCGGGGATGAATGCCCGACGCGACTGCTTGGCCGCTTCGGCAGCAGTGCTGCGCCACCGTGCAACGCCCTTGGTCGCTTTGGGTCCTTCCCAGCGGGCCACGCAACGCGCGGACTGCCACGGCACCACAGCATCGACACCGGCCTCGGTGGCCAGCTCGACGGCCAGTTCCGAACGATCTGTCTTGGGTAACGCCTGCACCAGCGTCACCATCGGGGTCGGCGGCGGCATCTCGCTGCGTGACTGCACGGTCAACTCGAGCCGATTCTTCTCCGCGGCGGCAACGACCGTGTCGGCCAAGCCGCCCGCTCCGTCACCGAGCAGCACCCGCTCGCCGACGCGAATGCGTCGCACCGTCGCGGCGTGATGCCCTTCCTTGCCGTCGAGCACGGCGAGCTCGCCGACGTTCGGCAACGGCGAGAGATAGAAGACCGTGGGGGCCATGGATCAACGACCGCTGAACGCTTCCCGCAACCGCGAGAACAGTCCACCGCTGTGTGCCGAACCGGTGGTGACGACCTCGGCCCCATCGCGGTCTCGCATCGACTTGAGCTGTTCGAGCAGATGGGTCTGCTTGCTGTCCAGCTTGGTCGGCACGATGACCTCGAGGTGGGCATGCAGGTCACCGCGAATACCGGAACGGAGCTTGGGCATTCCGTGCCCGCGCAGCACAGTCGTCGAATTCGGTTGTGTGCCTTGCTCGATCGAAATTTCGGTGGGCCCGTCGATGATTGCGTCGATGTTCACCGAGGTGCCGAGGGCGGCGTCCACCATCGGAACGCGCACGGTGCAGTGCAGATCGTCACCGTCACGGACGAACACCTCGTGCTGCTGTTCGACGATCTCCACGTACAGATCTCCCGCAGGGCCACCGCCCGGTCCGACCTCGCCCTGCGAGGCAAGACGGATCCGCATGCCGTTGCTCACGCCGACGGGGACCTTGACCGAGATGTCGCGACGCGAGCGCACTCGCCCGTCGCCGCCACACTTGCGGCAAGGATCGGGAATGGTCTCGCCCGCGCCGCGGCACGTGGGGCACGGCCGGCTGGTCATGACCTGGCCCAGGAACGAGCGTTGCACCGACTGCACCTCACCCGCGCCGCCGCAGGTTTCGCACCGGACAGGCTTGGAGTCACCGTTGGTGCCCGAGCCAGTGCACAGATCGCACAGGATCGCGGTGTCGACGGTGATGTGCTTGGTCACGCCGGTGGCGCACTCGTCCAGGGTGAGTTTGGTGCGCAGCAGCGAATCCGCTCCCGGTTGCACACGCCCCTTGGGACCGCGCTGAGACCCACCGGCACCGCCGCCGAAGAATGCCTCGAACACATCCCCCAGGCCACCGCCGAACCCGGCTCCGCCGAATCCACCGCCGCCGCCTCCGCCGCCCTGCTGCAGCGGATCGCCGCCGAGGTCGACGATGCGACGCTTCTCCGGATCGGAGAGCACCTCGTACGCGGTGGAAATTTCCTTGAACCGCGCCTGCGCGGCCTCGTCCGGGTTGACGTCCGGGTGCAGTTCTCGCGCCAGTTTTCGATAGGCGCGCTTGATCTCCTGGTCCGTCGCCTGCTGGCCGACGCCCAAAGTCCCGTAATAATCCCGTGCCACGTCGTCTCTTTCGTCCTAGAAGATGAATCTCGTTCGTTGCTGCTGCGTACCGGCGGCTCGTGCCCCCGCTGCCGGTTTTCGTTCGGTTCTCGCTCGTCTCTAGCGCTCGGCCAGGACCTCGCCGATGTACCTGGCAACCGCGGCGACCGACGCGATTGTTCCTGGGTAGTCCATCCGGGTCGGCCCCAGCACACCCATTCCTCCGAGGACCATGCCAGCCGACCCGTAGCCGGTGGAAATCACCGACGTTCCGCGCATCTCCTCGACCTGCGTTTCCTCACCGATTCGCACGGTCACGGTGCGAGTGTCCTGCGTCACTGCGAGCAGTTTGAGCACCACCACTTGCTCTTCCAATGCCTCGAGTACCGCTCGGAGCGATCCGGGAAACCCCGCGTCGCCGGCGAAGTCCGCGGCGTTGCGTGTCAGGTTGGCCGTACCGCCGAGTACCAGGCGTTCCTCGGGGTGCTCCACCAGCGATTCCACCAGCACAGTGGCCGAACGGATCATGGCGTCCCGTAGCCCGGCCGGAGCGTTCTCGGCGAGTTCGGCCACCGCCACGGACGCCGCTGCCAGTCGCTTTCCTTCCAGGGCGCTGCCGAGCAGGCGGCGCAGCTGCGCCAGATTCTCGTCGTCGAGGACGTCACCGAGTTCGACGATGCGCTGATCGACTCGCCCGGAGTCGGTGATCAGGACCAGTAGGAGTCGAGCCGGCGTGAGCGCCACCACTTCGAGGTGCCGAACCGACGACGCCGAGAGGGTGGGGTACTGCACCACGGCGACCTGGCGGGTCAACTGAGCGAGCAGTCGAACGCCGCGTCGCAGCACGTCGTCCAGGTCGACACCGTTCTCGAGAAATTCCAGGATGGCGCGACGCTCGGCCGCCGACAGCGGCTTGACGTCGGCGATCCGGTCGACGAACTGCCGATAGCCCTTGTCGGTAGGCACCCGCCCCGAGCTGGTGTGCGGCTGGGCGATGTATCCCTCTGCCTCGAGCACGGCCATGTCGTTACGCACGGTTGCACTCGACACCCCCAGGTTGTGTCGCTCGACCAAGGCACGTGAACCTACGGGCTCCTGGGTGGACACGTAGTCCGCCACGATCGCTCGCAGAACCTCGAACCGCCTGTCGTCCGTGCTCGACATCGGTGCCCACCTCCGTTCTCGTTGCCGATCGTCGCTCGAGTCTAGTAGCCGAGGGACGCGTGCTCGTGCAAGGCCTTACTGTGGTCCGAGTGGAAACGTTCTTTCGATTCGGTCCAGCGGCTCGAGGCTCGCGATGATCTTCAAGGGTGTTCGCGACGGTAAGCCGTATCCCGAGCACGGCCTGTCCATCCGCGACTGGTCGCGCATCCCGCCACGCCAGCTGCGTTTGGACGAAATCGTCACCACCACGAAGGTGCTCGAACTCGACAGGTTGCTGTCCGAGGACTCCACCTTCTACGGCGACCTCTTCCCCCACGCCGTGCAGTTCCGTGGCGTCATCTATCTCGAAGACGGTCTGCACCGCGCCGTACGCGCGGCATTGCGAAACCGAACGGTGTTGCACGCCAGAGTGTTCGACTACGACGCTCTGAGTGCCTGAAGCCGGGTTTCTCAGGCGGACGCGATGCTGCGCACTACCGCGTCGGCGAGCAATCGTCCTCGGTCGGTCAGCACGAGATGGTCGCCCTGCGCCGCCATCAACCCGTCTGCCACCGCCTGGTCGGCAGCGGCGCGCTCGGCCGGCGCCAGCACACTCACCGGCACGCCCGTGCGGAGTCGGACGGTCAACATCAGCTCCTCCAGGTGTCGGTCCTCGGCGCTGAGTAATTCGCTGCCGTGCACCGGTAGCACCCCGGTGGCCAGGCGATCTGCGTACGCCGCCGGGTGCTTGACGTTCCAGAACCGGGTGCCGCCGATGTGGCTGTGTGCGCCGGGCCCCGCGCCCCACCAGTCGCCACCGTCCCAGTAACCGATGTTGTGGCGGCACTGCGCGGCCTCGTCGGTGGCCCAGTTCGACACCTCGTACCAGGACAGTCCTGCGGCGTTCAGCGCCCTGTCGATGCGTTCGTACCGGCTTGCCAGCACGTCGTCGTCCGGGGCGGGCAGCTCACCGCGGCGCACTTTGCGGGCCATGGCCGTGCCGTCCTCGACGATCAGCGCGTACGCCGAGACGTGGTCGACGCCCGCCTCGAGCACGGCGGCAAGAGACTGATCGAGGTCGCTGTCCCGCTCGCCCGGAGTGCCGTAGATCAGGTCGAGGTTGACATGCTCGAACCCGGCCGCACGAGCCTCCTTTGCTGCTGCGACCGCTCGACCCGGTGTGTGGGTGCGATCGAGAACTGCGAGCACATGCGGTGCGGCGGACTGCATTCCGAGCGAGACCCGGGTGAAACCTGCGGCGCGGAGTCGGTCGAAGAACTCCGGAGACGTCGATTCCGGATTCGATTCGGTGGTCACCTCGCCGCCGTCGGTGAGACCGAAACTCGACCGGACCGCACCCAGGACGTCGGCCAATCCGTCGCCCCCGAGTAGCGACGGTGTGCCGCCACCGACGAAGACGGTGTCGGCTGTCGGGATGCGGCCTGTTCCCGCTTCGATCAGAGCCGCGGCGATGTCGAGCTCACGGCGCAGGCCCTCCAACCAGGACTGCGGCGACGCCGACGTGCCGAGCTCCCCGGCCGTATAGGTGTTGAAGTCGCAGTAGCCGCATCGCGTGGCGCAGAACGGAACGTGCACGTAGATCCCGAACGCCCGGTCCCCCACGCCGTCGAACGCCTCGGTCGGCAACTCGAAGGTGGACGGGGCAGGTACGACGGTATTCACGGACTCCAGTCTCCCAGAGAGTGCGGGCCCGCCTTCCCACCCGTCGCCGAGTGCACTGTCGACGGTCCTGCCAGCCTATTTACCCCTAAATCGGGGTAAATAGTCGCCGCAGTCGTCTGTCGCCCTGATGACGTGGCACAATGGCACCCGTGACCGACTCAGGAATTCGACTCGTGGCGCGCCGCCATGTCGATCTCGGCCGTGTCTGCAGCGCGTCGTGTCGACACACGACCGGCTGCTGACCCAGCCCTCCTTCGAGCACGTCCATTCGATCCACCGGTTCCGCACGTCTCGTGAGCGCACTACTGCGCCACGATCGGAGCCGGCCAGCACAGAAGATGCAGGAGCAATGCATGTCGTCGACCAGCGACGCGACCACCGACGCTGCCTCCGTCACACCACGGGAGCGCACGCCGCGGCCGACCAAGCGTCGTGCCGAGGGACAGTGGGCACTGGGTTACCGGGAGCCACTGAACGCCAACGAGCAGTCCAAGAAGGACGACAATCCGCTCAACGTTCGCGCCCGCATCGAGAACATCTACTCGAAGCAGGGTTTCGACAGCATCGACAAGGGCGACCTGCGCGGCCGCTTCCGCTGGTGGGGCCTCTACACCCAGCGTGAGCAGGGCTACGACGGAACGTTCACCGGTGACGACAACATCGACTTGCTCGAGGCGAAGTACTTCATGATGCGCATCCGGTGCGATGCCGGCGCTCTGAATCTCGAGCAATTGCGCACCCTGGCGCAGATTTCGAAGGAGTTCGGTCGCGACACCGCCGACCTGTCCGATCGTGAGAACGTGCAGTTCCACTGGATCGAGGTCGAGAACGTCCCCGAGATCTGGCGTCGGATCGAAGCAGTCGGGTTGAAGACCACCGAGGCGTGCGGCGACTGCCCGCGCGTCGTGCTCGGTTCTCCATTGGCGGGTGAGGCCGTCGACGAGATCCTCGATCCCACCTCGGCCATCGACGAGATCGTCGAGCGCTATATCGGCAAGCCCGAGTACTCGAACCTGCCGCGCAAGTTCAAGACGGCGATCTCGGGCCTGCAGGACGTGGTGCACGAGATCAACGACTGCGCGTTCGTGGGTGTCGTACATCCCGAGCACGGACCGGGTCTGGACCTGTGGGTCGGCGGCGGACTATCCACCAATCCCATGCTCGCGCAGCGCGTCGGGGTGTGGATCCCCCTCGCGGACGTTCCCGACGTCTGGGAAGGTGTCGTCTCGATCTTCCGCGACTACGGCTACCGCCGGCTTCGCACCAAGGCGCGGCTGAAGTTCCTCATCAAGGACTGGGGCATCGAGAAGTTCCGCCAGGTCCTCGAGGACGAGTACCTGCACCGCAAGCTCATCGACGGCCCGGCTCCCGAGAAGCCCGCTCGGCCCCGAGACCACGTCGGGATCCAGAAGCTCAAGAACGGGCTCAACGCCGTCGGTGTGGCCCCCATCGCGGGCCGGGTGTCCGGGACCATCCTCGCTGCCGTCGCCGACGCAGCCGAGAAGGCCGGGTCGGATCGCGTCCGGTTCACGCCGTACCAGAAGCTGATCGTCCTCGATGTTCCGGACGACACGCTCGAGCAGCTGATCTCCGACCTCGATGCACTGGGTCTGCCTGCCCGCCCCTCGCACTGGCGCAAGAACCTGATGGCGTGCAGCGGCATCGAATTCTGCAAGCTCTCGTTCGCCGAAACCCGCAAGCGCTCACAGGTTCTCGTCCCCGAGCTCGAAGAGCGCTTGTCCGACATCAACAGTCGACTCGACGTTCCGATCACCATCAACATCAACGGCTGCCCCAACTCGTGCGCGCGGTCGCAGATCGCCGACATCGGGTTCAAGGGTCTGCTGGTCGACGACGGAGCCGGGAATCAGATCGAGGGTTTCCAGGTTCATCTCGGAGGCAGCCTCGGACTCGACAGTGCATTCGGCCGAAAGTTGCGCCAGCACAAGGTCAACAGCTCCGAGCTGGGAGATTACATCGACAGAGTGGTGCGCAATTTCGACAAGCACCGCGAGGACGGCGAACGGTTCGCTCAGTGGGCCGTGCGAGCAGACGAGGCGGATTTGCGATGAGTACGAGGCTGAATTTGACGGTCGAGGAATTGAAGGACATCGCCGAGCGCGGTGCCCGCGAACTCGAAGGGGCGAGCCCACTGGAGCTGCTGCAGTGGACCGAGGACAACTTCGGTAACGACTTCATCGTCGCCTCCAACATGCAGGACGGTGTTCTCGTTCACCTCGCCGCACAGGTCCATCCCGGAGTGGACGTGCTGTTCCTCGACACCGGCTATCACTTCGCCGAGACCATCGGAACGCGCGACGCCGTCGAGTCGGTCTACGGCGTCAGAGTCGTCAACGCACGCGCCGAAAAGACTGTTGCAGAGCAGGATTCGATCGAGGGCAAGGACCTGTTCGCCCGCGAGCCCAATCGCTGCTGCGCGATGCGCAAGGTCGCGCCCTTGAAGAAGGAGCTGGCGAACTACAGCGCGTGGGTCACCGGTATCCGTCGGGTCGAGGCCCCCACCCGGGCCAACGCCCCGCTCATCTCCTTCGACGACGCCTTCGGCCTGGTGAAGATCAACCCGATCGCACCGTGGTCGGACGAGCAGATGCAGGCCTACATCGACGAACATTCGATTCTGGTCAATCCCCTCGTCGACGAAGGCTATCCATCCATCGGGTGCGCACCATGCACCGTCAAACCAGCCCCCGGCGCCGACCCACGTAGCGGTCGATGGGCCGGCAAGGCCAAGACCGAATGTGGGTTGCACGCCTCATGACACTCGATCTCACCTCGGCCACCGTCGGTCGAACTCATCTCGATGCAGATCGGTTCGACACCCTCGACGCACTCGAATCCGAGGCCATCCATATCTTCCGCGAGGTGGCGGGCGAGTTCGAGCGCCCCGTCATCCTGTTCTCCGGTGGCAAGGACTCGACCGTTCTGCTGCATTTGGCGATCAAGGCGTTCTGGCCCGCTCCACTGCCGTTCGCGCTGCTTCACGTCGACACCGGTCACAACCTGCAGGAGGTGCTGGACTTCCGCGATCACGTCGTCGCGAAGTACAACCTGCGCCTGCACGTGGCCAGCGTCGAGGAGTACCTCGCCGACGGGCGTCTCACCGAGCGCCCCGACGGCATCCGCAACCCGTTGCAGACCGTGCCGCTTCTCGACGCGATCTCCGAGAATCGATTCGACGCCGTCTTCGGCGGTGCCCGACGCGACGAGGAGCGAGCCCGCGCGAAGGAGCGAATCTTTTCGTTGCGCAACGCATTCGGCCAGTGGGAGCCCAAGAAGCAGCGTCCCGAATTGTGGAACCTGTACAACGGCAGGCATTCACCGGGTGAGCAGGTACGCGTGTTCCCGCTCAGCAACTTCACCGAACTCGACATCTGGCGCTACATCGCCCGCGACGATGTGGAATTGGCGAGCATCTACTACGCCCACCAGCGCCCCGTGTACCAGCGCGACGGCATGTGGATGACCCCGGGAGTGTGGGGCGGACCGGCCGAGGGCGAAGAGCTGCAGACCCTGTCGGTGCGCTACCGCACCGTCGGCGACGGATCCACCACCGGTGCCGTGCTGTCCGAGGCCGCCGACAACCAAGCGATTCTCGCCGAGGTCGCCGCGTCCAGGCTGACCGAACGCGGAGCCACTCGCGGCGACGACCGCGTGTCCGAGGCTGCCATGGAAGATCGCAAACGAGAAGGATACTTCTGATGAGCAGCACAGGAACGCAGCTTCTTCGCCTCGCCACCGCAGGCAGCGTTGACGACGGCAAGTCGACCCTGGTCGGACGGCTGTTGTACGACACCAAATCCGTTCTGGCAGACCAGATCGATGCCGTCACTCGGGCCTCGGTGGACAAAGGATTGTCCACTCCCGATCTGTCGCTGCTCGTCGACGGCCTGCGTGCCGAGCGCGAACAGGGCATCACGATCGACGTTGCCTACCGCTACTTCGCGACGCCCAATCGCTCCTTCGTTCTGGCCGACACCCCCGGCCATGTGCAGTACACCCGCAACACCGTCTCGGGCGCGTCGACGGCACAGTTGGTCATCCTGCTCGTCGACGCCCGCAAAGGCGTGATCACTCAGACCCGAAGGCATGCAGCGGTTCTGGCCCTCCTCGGCGTTCCGCGCCTGGTGCTCGCCGTCAACAAGATCGATCTGGTCGAGGACCCTGCGACCGTCTTCGCCGAGATCTCGGCAGAGTTCAATTCGCTGACCTCCTCGCTCGGCTGGTCCACCGAGGACGTCATCGAAATTCCGGTGTCCGCACTGCACGGTGACAACGTCGCGGTGAAGTCCGACAAGACCCCGTACTACGACGGACCCACCCTCATCGAACACCTCGAGTCGGTACCGGTCGACGCCGAACCGCACCGGGTCGGTCTTCGTTTCCCTGTGCAGTACGTGATCCGGCCTCGCACAGCCGACTTCCCCGACTATCGCGGGTACGCCGGGCAAGTCGCTGCAGGCACCGTGGACGTCGGCGACGAGGTCGTCATTCTGCCCTCCGGTACCAGAACCACGGTCGAGCGCATCGATACTGCGGACGGCGAATTGCGCACGGCTCACGCTGGACGCAGTGTCACACTCGTCCTCGCCGACGACGTCGACGTCTCGCGCGGCGACACCATCGCCTCCCCGCAGGACGCACCCGAGCCGATCGGCGATTTCGAGGCCACCGTGTGCTGGCTCGCGGAGAAGCCGCTTCGCCCAGGCGCTCGCCTGTTGCTCAAGCACGGAACCCGCACCACCCAGGCCATCGTCGGGACTCTGATCGAGCGGTTCGACGAACAGCAGCTCACCGCACAGGAAAGCCCGGAATCGTTGGAGCTCAACGAGATCGGCCGCATCTCGGTGCGGGTGGCCGAACCGATCGTGGCGGACGACTACGCCGTCAACCGGCACACGGGCAGCTTCTTGCTCATCGATCCCGCAGGCGGCAACACACTGGCCGCCGGGCTCGTCGGCAACGCTCTGGCTGCAGTCGAGCTGGGGTCGGCAGTTCCGGCGTGACCGCACTGATCGCGGTTGCCCACGGCAGTCGTGACCCGCGCTCGAGCACAACGGTCCTGCGCGCCGTCGACGTCCTGCGTCGACGGCGACCCGATCTGGACGTCCGCGTCGCGTTCCTGGACCTCACCGAGCCCGGCGTCGGGCACGTCGTCGACTCGGTGGTCGACGACGGACACACGCGCATCGTGTGCGTCCCGTTGTTGCTGGGCAAGGCTTTTCATGCAAAGGTCGACCTCCCGGAGCTACTGGCCGACGCACGCACCAGACATGCACATGCGTCGATCGTGCAGGCCGACGTGCTCGGCGACGACAACCTGCTGATCGAGGCGGTCCGCGACCGCATCCTCGATACCGATGTGGCACTTGAGGATCCGACCGTGGGTATCGCATTGGCTGCGGTCGGATCCTCGGTGGCAGCGGCGAATCAGCGAACCCGAGTGGTAGCCCAGAAATTGCTCGCCGGGACAAGCTGGGCCGGGGCCATCACCTGTTTCGCAACGTCAGTCGAGCCGTCTCCTGACGACGCCGTCGCGCAGTTGCGCACGATGGGTGCCACTCGCATCGTCGTGGCACCGTGGTTCCTGGCCCCGGGACTGCTCACCGACCGGATCGAAGCATCACTGTCGGATCGACCGGACGTGGTGCACGCCGACGTGATCGGAGCTCACCCAGCTCTGGCCGAGCTGGTATCGCGTCGCTACGACTCGGCCGTTGCCCGATCCACATCGGTGGCGTCGGCGATCGTCGGCACCCGAGTCGCTCGCACGTAGACGGTCTCGCCCTCGCGAAGTCCGAGTGCTTCACTGTCGCCTCGGGTGATCTGCGCGGCGAACAGTTCACCGGTCGCCGCGTTCTTCAGCTCGACCTTCACCTCGAAACCGAGATGCACCACGCGCTCGACCACGGCACGCGTCACGCCGGCCGATTCTGCAGTACCGCTGGCCTGGGCCTGCGCCAACGACGGATCACGCCCGACGCGAATGTCGTGCGGGCGCACCAGAAGTCCGTTCAACTTGGCCACCTGCCCCAGGAACGACATGACGAAGTTGTTGGCCGGTCTGTCGTACAGATCCTCCGGGCTGCCGACCTGCTCGATTCGACCCTTGTTGAGCACCGCGATCCGATCCGCGACGTCGAGGGCCTCCTCCTGGTCGTGGGTGACCAGAACCGTGGTGACGTGCACCTCGTCGTGCAGGCGACGCAGCCACGTACGTAGATCGGCGCGCACCTTCGCGTCCAGCGCACCGAAGGGCTCGTCGAGGAGCAGCACCTGCGGGTCCACCGCGAGAGCGCGAGCCAGCGCCATACGCTGCCGCTGTCCACCGGAAAGCTGCGCCGGGTAACGACTCTGAAAGCCCGCCAGCCCGACGATCTCGAGCAGCTCGTCGACCTTCTTGGCGATCTCGGCCTTGGGGCGCTTGCGGATCTGCAGACCGAACGCCACGTTGTCTCGCACTGTGAGGTGCTTGAACGCCGCATAGTGCTGAAAGACGAAGCCGATCTCGCGGCGCTGCGGGCTGACCCATGTCACGTCCTGGCCGGCGAGCACCACCCGACCGGAATCGAGCTGTTCGAGGCCGGCGATCGAGCGCAGCAAGGTGGACTTACCCGAGCCGCTGGGGCCGAGCAGCGCCGTCAACGAGCCCTTGGGGATGTCGATGCTGACGTTGTCGAGAGCAGCGAAATCGCCGTAGTGCTTGTTGGCACCGACGACGGAGATCTCGATCTCGGACGATTTCTCGGTCATTACTTCGTCCTCTTCTTGTCGAGAACCGTCATCAGCAACAGCACGATGACGGCGATCGTCATCAGCAGCGTGGACGCGGCGTACGCGCCCTGTTGATTGAAGTCCTCGTACCGTGAATTGACCAGCAAAGTCAGTGTTTGCGAGATTCCGGGCAAGTTGGTCGAGACCATGATGACCGCACCGAACTC
Source organism: Rhodococcus sp. Leaf278 (assembly GCF_001426085.1). Classification (GTDB taxonomy): domain Bacteria; phylum Actinomycetota; class Actinomycetes; order Mycobacteriales; family Mycobacteriaceae; genus Rhodococcoides. Next base: position 230,231 of record NZ_LMRR01000045.1, on the reverse strand, counting down.
GCCGAGAGAACGTGCGACGGTGAGCACGACGCCGTAGGTCAGGCCCCACCGGATCGCCGGAAGGGTGATGCGCCAGAACGTCTGCCAGGAGCTTGCACCCAAGGTCGATGCTGCTTCTTCCTGCTCTTCGCCTATCTCGTACAGCACCGGTTCGACTTCGCGTACGACGAACGGAAGAGTCACGAAAATAGTGGCTATGACCATGCCGGGAAGCGCGAAAATCACCTTGAAGCCGAGACTTTCGACGCCTCCGAACCACCCGTTGGCACCCCAGAGAAGAATCAGCGCGACACCGGTGATGATGGGCGACACCGCGAACGGCAGATCGACGATCGCCTCGAGCACGCCTTTGCCGCGGAACCGCCCTCGTACCAACGCCAGCGCGGTGACCACACCGAAGACGACGTTGATCGGTACCACGATGGCAACGATCAACAGCGACAGTTGCAAGGCCGATTGTGCCGCGGGAGTGGTGATCTGCTCGAAGAACGACACGACGCCGTCTTCGAACGTTCGGTACAGGATGGCAGCGAGCGGAAAGAGCACGAGTACAGCGAGATAGATCAACGCAATCAGGCGCAGCGACAGTTTTACGGGAAGGCTGATCTTCACGAGAGCTGCTCCTCCCGTCTCGCCAGGCGGTTACCGATGATGCGAAGCACGAACAGCACAGCGAATGCAATAGCCAACAACACCACCGAGATAGCCGCGGCGTCGATCGGCCGGTCGTATTCGATCAGCTCGCGAATGTACTGCGAGGCAACCTGGGTGTCGTCGGGGATGTTGCCGCCGATGAGCACCACCGACCCGAACTCGCCGATCGCGCGCGCGAAGGCAAGGCCCCCGCCCGACAGCACCGCGGGGAGCAGCACGGGCAGAACGATGCGCCGGAAGATCGTCCAGTTGTTGGCTCCGAGCGACGCGGCCGCCTCCTCGACGTCCTTGTCCAACTCGATCAACACCGGTTGCACCGCGCGCACCACGAACGGCAATGTGACGAACAGCAGCGCAACGACGACCGCGGGCTTGGTTGCGTTGAACACCAACCCGATCGGACTGGCCGGGCCGTACAGAGACAACAACACCAAACTGGCCACGATGGTCGGCAGTGCGAACGGCAGATCGATCAGGGCGTTGACGAATCGTTTACCCGGGAACTCGTCCCGAACGAGGACCCACGCGATGAGGGTGCCCAGGAACAGATTGATCACTGCGGCCGCGACGGAGACGACCAGCGTCACCTTGAACGTGGCAATGGCCCGGGATTCGGTGATCGCGTCCCAGAATCCGGCAAGGCCGGCGTCGAAAGACTGAACCGTCAACGCGGCCAGCGGAAGCAACACGATGACGCTGAGCCACAGCACGGCGACCCCGAGGCCGAGTGGTCCCACCGACCCGGGGCCCCTGAACTTTCGGCCTTCCCGCCCGGCACGATACCGAGGTCTCGTGCCGGGAGGGACGGGCGAACCCGCAGCTGCGGCTTCGGTGGTCGAAGATGACATCGATTTCTACCGAGTACTTTCCTGATAGATCGTCGCGATTGCGCCGTTGTCGCCGAACAGATCGGTGTCGACCTGAGTCCAGCCGCCGAGATCATCGATGGTGTAGAGCTTTTCGGGAGTGAAGAACTTGTCGGAGTACTCCGAGGCGATGTCCGGGTTCGTCGGGCGGAAGCCTGCCTCGGCCCAGATTTTCTGTCCCTCGTCGGTGTAGATGAAATCGTTCAGCGCATTGGCCCGATCGAGGTTGGCACTGCTGTTGATCACTGCCACCGGATTGTCGATGCGGAACGTGACAGGAACGTCCACGTGCTCCACCTGCTGACCCTGCTGCTCGATGAGAAGTGCCTCGTTCTCGTAGCTGAGCAGCGCATCGCCCTGCCCCTGCAGGAAGGCTTCTGTTGCCGCGCGGCCGGATTCGGGCTGAACCGGGAAATGATCGGAGACGAGGGTACGAACGAAATCGAGACCGGCCTGCTTGTCCTGGCCGCCGTTGCTCTTCGCCGCGTACGGAGCGAGAAGATTCCACTTGGCCGAGCCGGAGCTGAGTGGACTGGGGCTGATGACCTGAACGTCGGGCTTTATCAGGTCGTCCCAGGTACGAATGTTCTTCGGGTTGCCCTCACGCACGACGATGGTGACCACAGAACCGAACGGCACGCCGCCGTAGGCATTCTGGTTCCAGTCCTCGTCGACCTTTCCGGCCTTCACGAGTCGAGTGATATCCGGTTCGACCGAAAAATTCACGATGTCGGCGGGTGCGCCGTCGGCCACCTTGCGGGACTGGTTGCCCGAGGCACCGTAGTCGGCGTTGATGGCGGTGCCCTCACCATTCTCGGTGGCTGCAAAAGCGGGACCGATTGCGTCCCAACCGTTCTTGGGGACGGCGTATCCCACCAGGGTCAATGCGGGACCGCTGGCGGTGTCCGATCCGCCGCCGACGACGTCACTCGATCCACCGCCGCACGCGGTGAGAAGAAGTGCTCCCACGGCGGCGAAGGTCGTCAGCAGGTAACGAGAGCTATGACTCATCGAAAGATGGCCTTTCATGAATGGTGTGTACGGAGAACGAAGTGGTCGAAGTCGTCACTCCCCGAGTCGAACCGGACACCACATCGGCAGCGCGACATCACCATGGCTGCAGCGGGAAACATGGACGACCCACGTCACGCGAGGCGGACACACGGATCGAGAAAACCGATTCGACGGAGGAAAGAATCAACAACAGTCGATATCGGCGACTGCCAACATGCCGACAGCAATCAACGCCAACTGATGGCGGACGCGGTACTCGGCGGCAGAAGACACGGTCAGAAATCTAGCAGAGGTTTCGGACGGACTCTAATTCAGCGGACGCGCCCGGCGACTAGACGGCGCAGCCGTCCGCCGAGTCGTTGTGACGGGGCCCTACCTCGTGAGCAGCCAGGCGATGACAACCAGCACCAGCAGCGCGATGAGCGCCAGCGTTACCCGAGACCGTGGCATTACTGTCCATCCTTCGTCGTGGTGGAGGCGGTACCCGTCGAATCCGCCTCGCGAGCAGCGCGAGCGTCGCGGCCGAGCAGGCGTAGGACCACCGCGAGCACTCGATCGAATACTCGCGCCAGCAGGAACGCCGTCGGCACGATGACCAGCAGCACGACAGTGGCCTGCGGTACGAACGGCAGGCCCGTCACCCACAGTTCGACGCCGTCCCACCATCGCGCAACCGGTTCCACCCTCGCAGCTTAAACCAGCACGTCCGGTGCTCACGCCACGCCGATCGACGACCAGCAGTGGACGACTGCCTTCGATAAGTCGATGATTACGCCATGACGGCATTCGAAGACGTTTCGCCCGTGCCTCCGGTGGCCGACGAGCCCGCGATGGGATCGGGCCATCCGGGGTTGGGCGGGATCGAAGTTCAGGGCGCATTGGGCAGTACCGATGCACCGGTGTCCACCCTGACGTCCTACCGCAGCGCCTTTCCGCCGATCGACGACTACGCGTTCCTCTCGGACTGCGAGACCACGTGTCTGATCGCGCGCAACGGATCCGTCGAGTGGATGTGCGTGCCCCGGCCGGACTCCCCCAGTATCTTCGGCGCAATTCTCGACCGCAGTGCCGGTCACTTTCGCGTCGGCCCCTACGGTCAGTCGGTCCCTGCGGCGCGCCGCTATCTGCCCGGCGGTCTGATCGTCGAGACCACGTGGCAGACCGAGACCGGTTGGTTGATCGTGCGTGATGCATTGGTGATGGGCCCGTGGCACAACACCGATCAGCGCTCTCGCACCCACAAGCGCGCACCGAGCGACTGGGATGCCGAACACATACTGCTGCGCACCATCAAATGTGTCAGCGGCACTGTCGAATTGGAGATGAGCTGCGAGCCCGCCTTCGACTACCACCGGGCGCCCGCGAACTGGGAGTACACCGGCAAGGTGTACGAGGAGACCACCGCAACCTGTGAGGCGAGCGCGGACGGTGACCAGCCCACACTGAAGCTGACCACCAATCTTCGGATCGGGATCGAGGGCCGTGAGGCTCGAGCTCGAACCCGAATGACCGAGGGCGACAACGTGTTCGTCGCGCTGTCGTGGTCCGACCTCCCTGCGCCGCAGACCTTCGAGGAAGCTGCGAGCAAGATGTGGCGGACGTCGGAATGCTGGCGACAGTGGATCACGATCGGGCGGTTCCCCGACCACCCGTGGCGCGGCTACCTCCAGCGCAGCGCGTTGACATTGAAGGGCCTGACCTACGCGCCCACCGGTGCCCTGCTGGCGGCATCGACCACGTCGCTCCCGGAAACGCCGGGTGGAGAACGTAACTGGGACTACCGCTACACCTGGGTCCGCGATTCGACGTTCGCACTGTGGGGCCTCTACACCCTCGGACTGGACCGTGAGGCCAACGACTTCTTCGCGTTCATGTCCGACGTGGCGACGACGGCGAACGGCGAGGTCAATCCGCTACAGGTGATGTACGGCATCGGCGGCGAGAAGACTCTCGACGAGAGCGAGCTGACGCACTTGTCCGGATACGACGGAGCGCGGCCGGTACGCATCGGCAACGGTGCCTACGACCAAGAGCAGCACGATATCTGGGGCACCATGCTCGACTCGGTGTACCTGCACGTCAAGTCACGTGAGCACGTCCCGGAATTTCTGTGGCCGCTGCTCAAACGTCAGGTCGAGGAAGCGATCGCCAATTGGCGCAAACCGGACCGTGGCATTTGGGAGGTACGCGGCGAACCGCAGCACTTCACGTCCTCGAAGCTCATGTGTTGGGTCGCGCTCGATCGCGGCGCCAAGCTCGCCGACATCCACGGCGAGAAGGACTACTCGGACCAGTGGAACGAGATCGCGGACGAGATCAAGGCGGACATTCTCGAGCACGGCATCGACTCACGCGGAGTGCTGACCCAGCGCTACGGCGACCCGTCGCTGGACGCGTCGTTGCTACTGGCACCGCTGCTCCGGTTCCTACCGGCCGACGACGAGCGAATCCGTGCCACGGTGCTCGCCATCGCCGACGAGTTGACCGAGGACGGATTGGTTCTGCGCTACCGTACCGACACCACCGACGACGGCTTGGCCGGTGAGGAAGGAACGTTCACGATCTGCTCGTTCTGGCTGGTCTCCGCCTTGGTGGAAATCGGTGAACTCCCCCGTGCGAAGCACCTCTGCGAACGGCTGCTCGGTTACGCGAGCCCGCTCAAGCTCTATGCAGAAGAGATCGATCATCGCACCGGCCGTCACCTCGGTAATTTCCCGCAGGCATTCACGCACCTCGCTCTGATCAACGCAGTGGTCCACGTCATCCGAGCCGAGGAGGCACAGGCATCGGGCCACTTTCAGCCCGCTCACTCCAACCCTTGATCGAGTCGAGGTTTCAGCGGCCTAGCTGCTTCGCCCAGTCGGCGATCAGCTCGGCCGCGGGCTTTGCCTGAGCGCGGCGATGGCCGGTACCGGCCCACATCGACAGTCCCGACGGGTCGCCCACTGCTGCGGCCTTCGCGCGCATCGGCGCAGTCAGGTAGTGCAGATCGGGATACGCCAAGGGAGCGACGTCCGAGTTCGCCTGCATGAATTCGTTCACCAGACCCCGCGCGGGACGGCCCGAGAACGCCCTCGTCACTGCGGTGCCCGGAGCCAGTGTGAGCTGTTCGCGGTGCACCGGTTTGGTGCCGGCCTCAGGCGTGTTCAGGAACGCTGTCCCGAGCTGCGCGGCATGGGCGGCACCCGAATCCAGCAGTGGCGCAATGTCGTTGCCGTCCATCAACCCACCCGCTGCAATGCGAGGAAGTTCCGAGATCTCGCGGATCGCCAACAGCAGTTCGGCCAACGGTTCGTCCGGGGACGACCCGTCGAACGTACCCCGATGTCCACCGGCTTCGGGCCCCTGCACAACGAGGGCGTCGACGCCGTTGGCGGTGGCCACCGACGCGTCGGACGCGGTGGCGACGGTGGCCCACACCTCGGTCCCGACGGCGTGCAGTTGGGCTACCTCGTCCGCATCGAACGTCGCGAACGTGCTCGAGACCAGCGGTACCGGGTGCTCGAGCAGCCATGCGAACTTCTCGGCGTAGAAGTCGTCTCGTCGCAGCAGCTCCCCTGGTTCGGCGTCGAACCGCTCGAACCACGGTGCCAGGTGCGCGGCGTAGCTGTCCACGTCGGCACCGGACGGCTCCTCCGGCAGAAAGAGGTTCACACCGAACGGCAGGACCCGCACCGAATCGATTTGTGCGGCAAATGCTTCGGGTGTCAGCAAGGCGCCCGCGATCATGCCTATCCCGCCCGCCTCCGAGACCGCGCGAGCGAGCTCTGGAGTACTCGGGCCACCCGCCATCGGGGCACCGACAACGGGCACACGGAGCTGCTTCAAGATCGGCGTAGTCACAGGTTCGAAATGTACTCGCCGGCCATTCGAGAGAGGGGTCGGTGGGGACCGCGCGCCCCTGTTGACGACTGCGCGCCCCTGCTCTGAAGTGAGCGGGGGCGCGCGGTCGGCAGAAAGGGTGTGAGGTTACTTCTTGGGCTTGTCCGACGAAGACTCCGAGGACAGTGCGGCGACGAAGGCTTCCTGCGGCACCTCGACGCGACCGATCGTCTTCATCCGCTTCTTGCCTTCCTTCTGCTTCTCGAGCAGCTTGCGCTTACGGCTTATGTCGCCGCCGTAGCACTTGGCCAACACATCCTTACGGATCGCGCGGATGTTCTCGCGGGCGATGATGCGCGATCCGATGGCGGCCTGGATCGGCACCTCGAACTGCTGACGCGGAATCAGTTCCTTGAGTTTGGTCGTCATCTTGTTGCCGTAGGCCGCGGCATTGTCCTTGTGCACGATTGCCGAGAACGCGTCCACGGCCTCACCCTGCAGCAAGATGTCGACCTTGACCAGCGCACCGGCCTGCTCGCCGATCTCCTCGTAATCGAGGCTGGCGTACCCGCGGGTGCGGGATTTGAGGATGTCGAAGAAGTCGAAGATGATCTCGGCCATCGGAATCGTGTAGCGCAACTCCACGCGGGTCTCGGACAGGTAGTCCATGCCCCCGAGCTCGCCACGTCGTCCCTGGCACAGCTCCATGATGGAGCCGATGAACTCACTGGGTGAGATGATCGTGCACTTCACCATCGGCTCGAACACCTCGCGTGCCTTGCCCTCGGGCCAGTACGACGGATTGGTGACGATGTGCTCGGCACCGTCTTCCATCTCGACGCGGTAGACCACGTTCGGCGAGGTCGAGATCAAGTCGAGGTTGAACTCCCGCTCGAGTCGTTCGCGGGTGATCTCCATGTGCAGCAGACCGAGGAAGCCACAGCGGAATCCGAAGCCGAGAGCAACCGAGGTCTCCGGCTCGTAGGTCAGGGCCGCATCGTTGAGTTGCAGCTTCTCGAGAGCATCACGCAGGTCCGGGTAGTCCGAGCCGTCGAGTGGGTAGAGACCGGAATACACCATCGGCCGAGGCTCGCGGTAGCCGGTCAGCGGCTCGGTTGCACCCTTGCGGAAGGTCGTGACGGTGTCGCCCACCTTCGACTGACGGACGTCCTTGACTCCGGTGATGAGGTAACCGACCTCGCCGACGCCCAAGCCCTTGGTGGCCTTGGGATCGGGCGAGACGATGCCGACCTCGAGCAACTCGTGCGTCGAGCCGGTCGACATCATCGTGACCTTCTCGCGCGGGTTGAGCGCACCGTCGACCACTCGCACGTAGGTGACGACGCCGCGGTAGGTGTCGTAAACCGAGTCGAAGATCATTGCGCGGGCCGGGCCGTCCGGGTTTCCGACCGGAGCCGGGACCAGTTTGACGACCTCGTTGAGCAGTTCTTCCACGCCGACACCGGTCTTACCGGATACGCGCAGAACGTCGTCGGCCTCGCACCCGATGATGTGGGCGATCTCGGCCGCATAGCGATCCGGATCGGCAGCGGGGAGATCGATCTTGTTGAGCACCGGAATGATGGTGAGCTCTTTGTCGAGAGCCAGGTACAGGTTGGCCAGCGTCTGCGCCTCGATACCCTGGGCGGCGTCGACGAGCAGCACCGCACCTTCGCATGCTTCGAGTGCGCGAGAGACCTCGTAGGTGAAGTCGACGTGACCGGGAGTGTCGATGAGGTGCAGCACGAACTCTTCGCCGTCGACAACCCACGGCAGCCGCACGTTCTGCGCCTTGATGGTGATTCCGCGCTCGCGCTCGATATCCATCCGGTCCAAGTACTGTGCGCGCATCGACCGGTCGTCGACGACGCCCGTGAGCTGCAACATCCGGTCTGCCAGCGTCGACTTACCGTGGTCGATGTGGGCAATGATGCAGAAGTTCCTGATCCTGGACGGATCGGTGAACGTCGTGTCGGCGAAGCTGGGCACTCGTATCCTTCGGCTGGCGTGTTCGAAATGAGCGAACGGGTATGTCCATCGTCCCACGCCGAGAACGATGCGCCGTCCCCGGCTGTCCGAGTTCGGCTGCGAGGTCGCCACAGTCTGGGCTGTGAGCAGCAACGTGAGGGTGGCTACACTCGCCGCATGGCTGGCAACTGGAGCAGATTCGGCAAGGAACTGGGCAAGATCGCGATGCGTGAAGGCCCGCGACTGCTGCGTCAACTGCAGAAGTCCGGTGCCCTGCAGAAGGGCAAGGACGCGATCACTGGCACGACGACGAACACGTCCGCTCCGGCTCCGCGACCCGGCCGCCCGGTGGCGTCACAGACGAGGCCGACGGCCCAGCGCGCCCGCACCATCGAGTACTCCCCCGACCTGGACGGCAAGGCCGATCCGGGTGAAATCGTCTGGACCTGGGTGACCTACGAAGAAGACGCAAGTCAGGGCAAGGATCGCCCGGTGTTGGTCATCGGGCGTGAGGGCAACGACCTACTCGGTCTGATGCTGTCGAGCCAGAGCAGCCGGGACGGCGACCGCGACTGGCAATCGATCGGATCCGGTTCCTGGGATGCCGAGGGCCGACCGAGCTGGATTCGTCTGGACCGCGTTCTCGACGTGCCCGAAGACGGTATCCGCCGCGAGGGCGCGATCCTGGGCAAGTCCCAATTCGATTCCGTCGCAGCACGATTGCGTCGAGACTTCGGCTGGAACTGACGTCGTGCGCGCTTTGCGTACCTACGGCTACGCAAAGCGCGCACGACGTCAGGCGAGTCGGGTGATCTCAACGACCACGTCGAGAGCCGTCGAACCGCCACCGGAGAAGATGCCCTTGAGCGGGGGCACGTCGGCGTAGTCACGGCCCAGTCCCACCGACACGTGCTGCTCGTTGACGGCGATCGCGTTGGTCGGGTCGTAGCCCCACCAGGCTCCGGTCCACGCCTCGATCCACGCGTGACTCTGCCCCTCGACGGTCGCGCCGATCGCAGCCTGCTTCTTCGGGTGCAGGTATCCCGACACGTATCGGCTCGGGATACCGATGCTGCGCAGCATCAACAAGGTCAGGTGGGCGTAGTCCTGGCAGACGCCCTTCTTCTCCGACCACGCCTCGACCGCCGAGGTGTGCACCCCGGTGGTTCCCGGCACGTACGACATCTCCTGGTTGACCCAGTTCGAGATCTCGACCACCGATTCCTGCGGCGGCAGTCCCTTCGCCAGCTTCTTCGCCACCGAGGCGAGCTGACGATTCTTCGGAACGTAGACCGTGTTGTCGAGCACCTCGTTGAAACGGTCGGTGACCTGATCGCCGGCCAGTTCCTCCCACGAAGCGTTCTCGTCGGGGTAGACGAACGGATCGGTCTCGACCACCGACGAACCGGTGACCTCGAGCTCGGTGTGCGGTGCGTGCAAGTCGAATGCCGTCACCGCCGTACCCCAGTAATCGGTGTAGCGGTAGGAACGCGTCACCGGGTTGGTCTCCACCCGATTCAGAATGACGTTCTGCCGGTTGTCACTTCGCGGCGTCAACCGAGCTTCGTTGTACGACGACGTCACCGGTGCGTCGTACTGATAGCCGGTGGTGTGCACCACACGCATACGCCAGCTCACAGTTCACCTTCCAATTGATCTTCGTATGTGCCGGATCCGGCGTCCGTCCACGCCACCCAGGGCGCGGCATGGAAGTACTGCTTCGAGATGGCCTCGCCCAGTTCGCGGCAGGTTTCCTGCAGCGCCAGCAAACGGTCCTGGAGGTCGTCGAGAATCTCACCGGGCCGAAGGAATTCGAGTTCGCTGCGAGCGCGACCGAGTAGCCGCTGCGCTTCGGCACGAGCACCGACACGACTGTTCGGCTGATGATCGAGCTGATCGAGCGAGCGTTCCGCCTCGTTCAGTGCATAGAACACCGAACGCGGAAACAGCCTGTCCAACAACATGAATTCAAGAACTCGCTGGGCATCGAGCGCACCGCGGTAGGTACGCAGGTAGGTGTCGTGAGCACCGGCGGATCGCAGAACGGTGACCCAGGCCGGCGACGACGGTCGATCGCCCGCGCGCGAGAGCAGCAGCCGAACGATCATGTCGATGCGCTCCACCGAGCGGCCGAGCAACAGGAATCGATAGCCGTCGTCGTGACTGAGAGTCGAATCCGCGAGGCCGGCGAACATCGCGGCTCGTTCCTCGATGTAGCTGAAGAACTCGGCCGGACCGGTGCGCTTGGATGCTCGGATCCGTTCGTTCAGTCCGTTGTAGGTGGTGTTCAGGCACTCCCACATCTCACTGGACGTGACTTCGCGAGCGCCCCGGGCATTCTCGCGTGCGCTCGACAGCGAATCCACGATGGAGCCGAGGCCGTCACGGCTGAAGGCCACCAACTCGGTGAGCGACCACACATCGAGCGAGACGTCCGGCTCGTGCTTGAAACCGAGCACTCGCAACAGCACTCGCGAAATGTGGTCGGGATCGACCGTGGCGTCTTCGAGAAGCTGGTGGACGGTGACGTCGAGAATGCGGGCCGTGTCGTCCGCTCTCTCGACGTACCGTCCGATCCAGTAGAGCGACTCTGCGTTGCGCGCGAGCATTTACTGTTCACCGCCGTTCGAGTCCGAGTTCGTTGCCTGCTGCTGTTGTTGCTGCTGTTGCTGATTCATCTGCTGGTCCATCGTCAGCTCCGGGCCCTGTTCGACCATCGGCGACTCCGGGGGAACGCTCACGATCTCCTCGCCCGCCAGTTCCTGCTCCTCCTGCGAGGTTCGGGTGGCGAGCACCCAGGTGTCCTTACTGCCGCCACCCTGGCTCGAGTTGACCACCAACGAACCCTCCGGCAGCGCGACTCGGGTCAGGCCTCCGGGCAACACCCAGACGTCGTCGCCGTCGTTGACTGCGAACGGCCGCAGGTCCACGTGCCGGGGAACCAACCGGTCACCGATCTTGGTGGGCACCGTCGAGAGCTGCACGACGGGCTGCGCGATCCAGCCGCGCGGATCAGCGCGAACCTTCTTGCTGATGGTCGCCAATTCCTTCGGCGAGGCGTCGGGGCCGAACACGATGCCGTAACCACCGGACCCCTCGACCGGCTTGATCACCAGTTCGTCGATGCGGTCGAGCACTTCCTCGCACTCGTCGTCCAGCCAGCACCGGAACGTGTCGACGTTGGCGAGTAGCGGCTTCTCACCCATGTAGTAGTCGATGATGGTGGGCACGTACGTGTAGACCAGCTTGTCGTCGCCGACGCCGTTTCCGACGGCGCTGGAGATCACGACGTTGCCTGCGCGGGCGGCGTTGACGAGGCCGGCCACGCCCAAGACCGAATCCGGCCGGAACTGCATGGGATCGAGGTAATCGTCGTCGATGCGGCGGTAGATGACGTCGACCTGGCGCTCACCCTCAGTGGTGCGCATGTAGACGATGTTGTCTCGGCAGAACAGATCGCGTCCCTCGACGAGTTCGACGCCCATCAGCCGAGCAAGCAGCGAATGCTCGAAGTACGCGGAGTTGGCCACACCGGGGGTCAGCACCACCACAGTGGGGTCGGCCTCGTTCAGAGCTGCGGCGGAACGCAATGCGCGCAACAGGTGCGAGGCGTAATCGCCGACGGCACGCACGCGGTGACTGGCGAACAGATCCGGGAACACCCGGGCCATGGTGCGCCGGTTCTCCATGACATACGACACACCGGATGGCGAACGGAGATTGTCCTCGAGGACGCGGAACGTGCCCTGAGCATCGCGGACCAGGTCGATTCCGGCGACATGGATGCGCACGCCGTTCGGCGGTGTGATGCCGACGGCCTCGCGGTGGAAGTGCTCGCAGGAGGTGATCAGACGCTTCGGCACCACGCCGTCGCGAAGAATTTCCTGATCACCGTAAATGTCGGCGAGAAACATCTCGAGCGCTTTGACGCGCTGCTTGATGCCGCGCTCGAGCCGCGACCACTCCCCTGCGGCGATGACGCGGGGAACCTGGTCGAGGGGGAACGGGCGCTCCTGGCCGGACAGGGAGAACGTGATGCCCTGGTCGACGAATGCGCGTCCCAGTGCGTCGGATCTCGCGTCCAGGTCGGACGCGTTGGCCGGGGCAAGGGCTGTGTGAATGCCCTTGTAGGGAGTCCGGGTTCGCCCGTCCGAGTCGAACATCTCGTCGAAGGCGAGACTGTACTTTCCGACATCGGAGTAGCCCCCGAACACCCCGTCGACCTCGGGTTCGACGCGATCCGCTGACTTGGGTTTGGTCGCTTTGGCCTTGGTGGCGGCATGCGTTGCCGATCGCGGACTCATTATGGTCATGTTGCTACAGAGACTGGAGTTAGGCGCGGTAGAAGCGTTAAATTCTTGAAAAGCATCGTCACGCGTGCACCCAATTGGGTTTCGCCCCGCCGTGCTGGTATTCTCGATCTTCGGCGCAGGGCTCCAACGCTCTGCAGCAGACTTCGGGCATTCCAGCATGGATCGCCCTGACCGGAATACCGACGAAGACAAGAAGGATTTTACGCGTGGCCAATATCAAGTCCCAGAAGAAGCGGATCCTCACCAACGAGCGTGCACGCCTGCGCAACCAGTCGGTGAAGTCCTCCCTTCGCACCGTCATCCGCTCGTTCCGCGAGGCACAGGCTGCGGGCGACAAGGACAAGGCTTCCGAGATTCTCCTCGACGCCGGCCGGAAGCTCGACAAGGCCGCCAGCAAGGGCGTCATCCACAAGAACCAGGCTGCCAACAAGAAGTCGGCCCTGGCTCTCGCAGTCAACAAGCTCTGATTCACCGCTGAGCTCGACCGAGCCCGCTGCATCCAACACGGAGGCAGCGGGCTTTCTCGTGCGCTGCACAGGTCACGATGCTGGAGCCGCGACTGCTAACGGCCGAGTCCCGCGACCTCCGACACCGCTTTTTCGACGGCGTAGTCCGCGTCCGCTGCCTGTCCTTTGACGTCGGCGTTCAGTTGCGCCACAACCCGTAGTGCCTGCGCGATGGATCGACCGTCCCAGCCTCGGGCCTGCCCCTGCGCCTTCTTGATCTTCCACGGCGGCATGCCCAGTTCGCCGGCCATACGGAACGGGTCGCCGCGACCGGCCGAACCCACCAGCGCGATGGTGCGTACGGCGTCGGCCAATGCGTCGGCCAGCAGCACGTGCGCGACTCCCCGATGCATCGCCCAGCGAACAGCCTCGAGCGCGCCGGCCCTGTCTCCGATCACCGCTTTGTCGGCGACGTCGAATCCGGATACTTCCGCCTTGCCCGAGTAGTAGCGGCGCACTGCGGCCAGATCGACCTTGCCGCCGGTATCGGAGACCAACTGTGAACAGGCCGAGGCCAATTCGCGGAGCTCGTTGCCGACCGATTCGACGACAGCCTCGATCACCTCGCCGCTCACGCGCACGTCGGCAGCGCGGAATTCACCGCGCACGAAGTCGATGCGTTCGGCAGGCTTGGTGAGCTTTGCGCACTCGTGCACCTGAGCGCCGCACTTCTGCAGAGCACCGACCATGGCCTTGGCCCGACCGCCGCCGGAGTGCATGACCACCACGACCGCGCCCTCGGGCGGATCGGTTGCGGCGTCGAGTACGAGAGCGGCAGCGTCCTTGCCTGCCTCGGCCGCTGCCTCGAGCACAACCACGCGATCCTCCGCGAACAGCGACGGGCTGAGCAGTTCGGCGAGTTCCGGGGCACTGGCGTCGCCGGTACGCAATCGCGTGACCGGCAGGTCCTCCCCCGGAATCGCCGCATTGGCACGCACCTGGGCCACGATCGACGCCACCGCGCGATCCATCAGGAGTTCCTCGTCGCCGAGAACCAGATGCAGAGGCGCCACAGTCGAAGTCACACCTGTGATCGTGCCATGTGGGGCAGACACGGCGAGCATCCGCTTCGACCGAACACTCACCACAGCACGTGCGCAGTCCACATGGCCAATGCCGCAATCGCCATCACCGCACCGAACCACCGCAGCACTCGACACCGCAACGCCACCAGCAGTGTGGCTGTTCCGAAAACCGCCAGTGCTGCACCCACGAGACCGTCAGGGACGACGAGGCCCGCAACCGGCACCGACGCGGCCCGCTCTGCCACCGTGATCAACCACCACAGCGGCGCCGACGCAAGCTGCGCCGTCAACTCCGCCAGTGACGTGCTGACGGTGGCGATCACGGCCGTCACGATGCCCACCACCGTGATCGGAGCGACGACCGGTGCGACCAGCACGTTCGCAACGATGCCCACCACACTGATCGTTCCCGTCATTGCCGCGACAACAGGTGCCGTCACCGCGTGCGCCGCTGCAGCGACGGCCACCACCTCCGCGGCTCCCCTGGGCCAGCCGCGGGCTCGGAGCCAGTCGACCCAGATCGGTCCGACCAGGACGAGTCCGGCGGTGGCGAACACCGACAGCACGAATCCGACGTCGACCGCCAGCCTCGGCCACCATGCGAGCAACCCCAGCACCGCGCCGCAGAGAGCCGGAACGGCCTGCCGCCGCCTGCCGGTGACGAGGGCCAACAACCCGATCGAGCCCATCACCGCCGCGCGAAGCACACTCGGCGACGGGCGGGCCACGATCACGAACGCAACGAGCACAATGAACGCGACTGCGACAGTCGCTCGGGGGCCGATCCCGATACTGCGCAACACCAACAGGACCGCACCGATCACAATGGAGAAATTGGCACCGGACACCGCCGTCAGGTGCGTCAGGCCCGCTGCCCGGAAGTTCTCGGCCACAGTTTCGTCCAATCGGGACACGTCCCCGACAACGAGACCGGGTAGCAGACCTGCGCGATCCGCCGGCATCGAATTCTGCGCCACCGCAGCCAAATTCGACCGAAAGGTGCCGGCCGTAGCAGAGATCGTGCCGGGCTCATCGACGGTGACCGGTGGTCCCGACAGGCGGATCACCGCCACGGTCATGTCCGGCCGAATCGGTGTGCCGAGCCTGCCCCGGACGGTGATCTGTTGACCCGGCAGCAGTGCCGACCAGCTCGACTCCGGAGCGATGATCGACACGCGTCCGCCGACGTACAGCGCTTCGCCCCCGACGTCCACGCGAATCAGCTCAGCCTTCGTCATCACCATCGAGGGTCCTGCGGACGTCAGTCGGCGGGGGTCCTCTTCCAACCGCACCGACGCTGTGATCCACGCACGTTTGTCCGCGGCTGCTGCCACGGGATGATCTGCTACTGCGCACATCTGAAGCCAGATCGCTCCCCCGAAGCACAGTGCGAGCGCGATCACCGTGGCCACTCCCGCACCACTGGGACCGGATGCGGCGCATCGCCGCGCCAACCGCCGCAGCAGCAGCGAACCGAGCAACACCACCGCCGAGGTGGACACCGTGGCCGCCACCGCCGCGCCGGGGCCGCCGAGAATTCCGACCGCGGTGATCGACCAGCACACCACCACAGCCGGAACCAGCCGAATATCGAAAGGCAGAAACTCGTCGGTCTGCGCAGTGGCGGTCAGTACGGCGGCGGTGCTCATCCGATGTGCACGAGATCGCGGATCTTCGTCAGCCTTCCGGGCCCGATCCCGTCCACTTCGGCGAGCTGATCGACAGAGACGAAGCGGCCGTTGGTCTCTCGCCAACTCACGATCGACGTCGCGGTCACCGGTCCGACCCCGGGTAAGGCGTCCAACTCGGCCACGGTGGCGGCATTGAGGTCCACCGTCCCGCCGATCGGCGAACCCTCAGGCGGATCGGCCGCGACCCCACCGGCCACCATTCCACCGCCCGACGCCACGCCCTGCGTCGAGGACGTACCGCTCACCGGCGGGGGTGCCTGCGGTGGCACGACACCGACGACGATCTGATCGCCGTCGGCCACTTGCGCGGCCATGTTGAGTGCCAAGAGATCGGCACCCTCGACGGGTCCTCCCGCCGCGGCGATCGCGTCGGCGATTCGCGAACCCGGTTGCAGTCGAACCAGTCCGGGCTGTACCACCAGGCCTACGACGCTCACGACCAGCTCGGCCTCCGCTGCCGGTACCTGTTCGGCCGGGACGTCCGGATCCCCCGTATCGGGAGCAACCACGGCCAGTGGCGGAGCGGGTGCAGGCGTCGGCGCATCTCGAAACACCGCGAACGCTGCGACGAGCACGACAAAAATCCCGGCTGCAGCCAGGGCGATGGCACCCTGCCTTCCCGGGTCCACCCGCGCGGAACGCCATCGCTGCGGAAGTACGGACGACCACGGGGAACCGAGCCGCGGCGAACTCGAGACCAGCCAATCCGGTTCCGGGGTCGTCACGTCCGGGCCGGCTTCCTCCATCTCGACGCGCGCGGGTATCCCGTCCGTGCGTGCGGAATCAGGTTGTCTGCGCACGGCATTGAGTCGCGCCACCGTGTGCGCCCGATCGTCGTCACCGCCCATGCATCAGAACGCTAGTTCCGGCGGTCGGGCTCACCCGCAACGAGACGCTGGTCGCGAATTGCCCTGTGCACAACCCGATACCTGTGGATGATCGGCGCGACTACCGGTTCGCCGGTGCCACCACGACGCCGACAGCACCGGGGCCGACATGCGCTCCCAGCACGGCACCGAAGGGATACACGTCGACGCTGGTGAGGCCTGGAATTCGAGAGACCAGCATCGCAGCGACGTCGTCGGCACGCTCTGCGCACGACATGTGGTGTACGGCCAGCGCAACCCCCGAATCGTCACCGACCTCGGCTGCGGCAGCGACGGCTGCGTCGACCAACTTGTTCAGCGCCTTGGACGAGGTCCGTGTCTTTTCCCTCAGCACGAGTGCGCCGCCGCTGATGTGCAACACCGGTTTCATGGCCAGTGCGGTGCCGAGGAGGGCTGCGGCAGTGCCGATTCGACCTCCGCGCCGCAGATGGTCGAGGCGATCGACGACGATGAAGCATCTCGATGTGGTCGACGCAGCGACGGCGCAGTGGTAGACCGTGTCCAGGTCCGCTCCCCCGGCCGCCGCGCGAGCAGCAGCCAGCACGGCAAAGCCCAATCCCATTCCTGCAGAACCTGAATCGACCACTCGAACGGCAGGGCCGACCTCGTCTGCGGCCTGACGCGCTGCTTCCCACGTGCTCGAGAGCCCCCGGGAGATGTGCAGCGCCACCACACCGTCTCCTCGACTACGTTCGAGAGCCGCTGCGTACACGTCGGTCAGCTCGCCCGGTGACGCGCCGGCGGTGGTCACGTGATTCCCCGAGGTGGCGTGCTCGGGGATCTCGTCCACACCCTCGCGGTGGTCGACTCCGTTCACCAGCACGTGCAGAGGAACCAGGGAGATTCCCCGCTCGGCCGCAAGCGAAGCAGGCAGGCAGGACGAGGAGTCGGTGACGACGGCGACGGTCATGGCTTCGGGGTCGCGGCGGGGTTCTCGGTCGACGCCGAGACCGCCACCGGTCGCAACGCGTCGAGCATCGCCTTCGCCACCTCACGATGCGCGTCCCACCCCCAGTGGATGCCGTCGGGGTTCGCGTTCTCCGATTCGATGTTCGGGCGCACCGCGTCGGCGAGGTCGACCATCGGAACGTTCTTGTCCGTACTCCACGCCCGCAACGCGCGCACTGCGGGCTCACGGCCCGAGTGCACCCGCCCGTAAGCGTCGCAGCGATGCACCGACGGATAGGTGCCGACGACGGGAAGCTCGGGACGTACGTAGGCCAATGCGGCGCGGGCCTGCTCCAGATAGTCCACGCTCAGCCGCGGCGGCAGTGCAACGGGCCAACCCAGATGAGACAGAGCGGGTTGTACCGCCTGGTACCCCATGCGAACCACGCGTCGCAGCGCCGGTGGTCTGATGTATCGGATCTGCTCCCGCAGCGCGGTGGGCAAGGGCGAAGGTAGCGAATCCATGCCGCCGATGGCGAACACCACGGCACCGGCTCGGGGAATCGCGGCCCACACTCGCGGATCCTGGGTCAGAGCCCACCATGCGTCACGACTCGTCCAGCCGATGCGCGCCACCAATTCCACTGTCCAACCGAGTTCAGCGGCAACAAGATTGGGCCACAGCCGCGGGTCGTCGACCGGCAGCCCGCCCTCGGGTCCGTAGTAACTCAGCGAGTCCGCGAGCACGAGCAGCGCGGGGCGCACCGCCGTCCCGTCAGAGGACGTCACTGGCCACTCGCGCCGAGGCGTTCCACACGTCCAGGCGCCACGCGGGGTCAGCGCCGTCCCCGTGCGCGCCGAGCTGAACCCAGCTGGTGTTGGCCAGCCCACCGAGCACCGGCCAACGGTCTGTCGGCAGATCGAGCAACGCCGCCGTCAGTGCCGCGATCAGGCCCCCGTGCGCCACGAGTACCAGTGGACGCTGATCGCCATCGGCACCCCACTCGGCGACACCGCTCAGAAGCTCGCGAACCACGGGAACACTGCGACGGGCGACGTCGATACGGCTCTCCCCGCCCGGTGGAGCGATGGTGGCATCGGCTCGCCATGCCGGCCGAGCGCCGGGTGCGATGCCGTCGACCTCGGTGTGGGTCAGACCCTGCCACTCGCCGAGATGCGTTTCACGCAGGCGCTCGTCCTGCGTGACCGAAACACCGGCAGCGTCGCCCAGGGCGACGGCAGTGTCGAGAGCCCGCCGCAGGTCGGACGAGACGATCCGAATCGGCTCACGCGTCGCCAGTTCGGCGGCGGCCGTCTTGGCTTGGGTGCGACCGAGCTCGGACAGATCGGTATCGAGCTGACCCTGCATGCGGTCGGTGGCGTTGTATTCCGTCTGACCGTGCCGAAGCAGGATGAGCCGTCGGATCATTGCTCCGATTCCGCAGCCGGGTGCTGTCCGAGACCGGGGACCTCGATGGTCGGGCAGTCCTTCCACAACCGCTCGAGGGCGTAAAAGTTGCGCTCTTCGTTGTGCTGGACGTGCACGACGATGTCGGAGTAGTCCAACAGTGCCCAGCGACCTTCCTTGGTGCCCTCGCGGCGGACCGGCTTGTGTCCGGCTTCACGAAGCTGATCCTCGATGTTGTCCACGATCGAGTTGACCTGACGCTCGTTGGGCGCAGAGGCGATCACGAAGCAATCGGTGATGTAGAGCTGGTCGGAGACGTCGAGGATCACCACGTCGCTGGCCAGTTTGTCGTCGGCTGCGAGCGCGGCGATACGCGCCATCTCGGCGGCTTCGGCTGTTGCAGTCACTTGGGTGTACTCCCACTCGTATGGTTCGGGTTCGCGGTCATTGCTCTGGTGACCGGCCCTTCCGGTTGCTTCTTCTGGGGTGCCGGCTCCGACATGGTGACGGATCCGTCGAGGCGCAGAGCGCCTCGTGGTCTGTAGAGATTTCTCTTCGAGATGTATTGCACGACGCCGTCCGGTACGAGGTACCACACAGGCCGATTCTCACCGGCTCGAAGTCGACAGTCCGTCGACGATATCGCGAGTGCCGGGATTTCCATCAATGTGAGGGTGCCGGCAGGCAACGACCGGAGGTGGTTGGCCAGATGTTCGACGCCCAGCTCGAACCCAGGACGCGAGACTCCGACGAACTTGGCGAGCTCGAACAACTCCTCCCAGTTCTGCCACGTCAGGATCGACTCGAGGGCGTCCGCGCCGGTGATGAAGAACAGCTCGGCATTGGGGTGCTGCGCCCGCAGATCGCGCAGAGTGTCGACGGTGTAGGTCGACTTCTCTCGGTCGACGTCCACGCGACTGACGGAGAACCGGGGATTGGACGCCGTCGCGATCACGGTCATCAGATACCGGTCTTCCGCCGGGCTGACCGTTGTGCCTTCCTTCTGCCAGGGGTTTCCAGTGGGGACGAAGATGACTTCGTCCAGACCGAACTTGTTCGCCACTTCGCTGGCAGCGACGAGGTGCCCGTGGTGTATCGGGTCGAAGGTGCCACCCATCACGCCCAAACGGCGAACGGACTGCTTCCCTGTGTCGTCACCGAGGTCGTATTCGTGCTGCACAACCGTCGATTCTACGTCCGGGCCGCTGCCGGGCGTCACATGCCTCACACCGGTAGCAGACGTGAGACCACGGTGGCGAGCTGCTGGGCGGATCGGCACTCGTGCATGGCGATCACGTCGGCGTACACCTTGGCTGCCGAATCGCCGGATCCCCACTGCGATTTCGGTTCGGGGTTGAGCCAGTACGCGTGCTTGGCCACCGAGACGATATGCGCCAACGCGGGCAGCTTGGGTTCGCGGTAGTTGGTGCGGGCGTCACCGAGAATCAACACCGAACTGCGACTGGTGACCGCATGCGCGTACTTCTCGTCGAATGTCGTCAGCGCATGACCGTAATCCGAGTGGCCGTCGTACGTCACCAGATCGGACTCCCGGACGATGCGGCTCATCGCAGCCCCGAGGTCGGAGCCGGAGTCGAAGAATCGCGTCACCTCGTCGGTGGAATCGATGAACGCGAAGATTCGAACGCGCGAGAACTGCTCTCGCAGAGCGTGCACCAACAGCAGGGTGAAGTTACTGAAGCCCGCCACCGAGCCCGAGACATCGCACAGCACAACCAATTCGGGGCGAGCTCGACGCGGCTTGCGCTCCACCAAGTCGATCGGAATGCCGCCGGTGGACATCGACTTGCGCAGGGTGCGTCGCAGATCGATCGAACCGTGTCTGCTTCTACTGCGCCGCACTGCAAGTCGTGAGGCGAGCAGCCGAGCCAGCGGGGTGACGTTGCGTCGCAGCGCCACCATCTCCGCATCCGAGGCCCGCAGGAAGTCGACCTCCTCGGCCAGCTTGGGCACACCGTAACTCGCCACTCGCTCGCGGCCCAGCTTCTCGGCCGACCTCCGCCTCGTCTCGTTCTCGACCATCTTGCGAAGGTCGGCGATGCGTTGCGCTGCAGTACGTTTGGCCACTTCCGATTCGTAGTCGTCGGTGGGCCGATCCGGTGCGTCGTCGGCGCGGCCGAGCAGCCCATCGAGGATCTTGCGCAACAACGTATCGGGGGCAACGTCACGCAGGGCTTGATAGGCCGAGAACGACGGGCCGTTGGAGGACTTGTACTGGCCGAGCTCCTCGACCATCTGGGCTGCCAGCATCTGGGTCAGTTCGGCCGCCTCGGCCGAGTCGTCCGAGAGCAGTTCGACTATCAGTTCGCGCAATGCATCGATATCGACCTCGCCCGTGTCGGTGCGGGGAAGCGCGGTGTCGATCTGTCCCGAATCCCTGGTACCCGATGCCACCGGAAACCACAGGTCGAACAACGCGTCGAATACTCCGCGGTGCGTCGGTCGTCTCAGCAGCGCGCAGGCCAACCCCTCACGGACCGCTTCCCGGTCCAACAGATCCAGCACGGACAGGACGCGTCCGGCATCGACGGTCTCCGATGGCCCCACCGAGATCCCACGCTTGCGTAACGCCTCGACGAAGCCGACCAGATGCCCGGGAATTCCGTGCGGGGCCAACATGTCAGTTCAACCGCAGTTCGGCTGCTGCGCGCACCTGGTCCGACTGATGTTTGAGCACCACGCCGAGAGTCGAGCGCACGGCATCCTCGTCGAGGGTGTCCATCCCGAGAGCCAGCAGCGTGCGACCCCAGTCGATGGTCTCGGCGACCGACGGCAACTTCTTGAGCTGCATCCCGCGCAGCACACGGACGGTCTTGATCAACTGCTCCGCGATCGCCTCGGGCAGTTCGGGAACCCGGCTGGCCAGGATTCGACGCTCGAGGTCCGCGTCGGGGAAATCGAGGTGCAGGAACAGGCAGCGGCGCTTGAGGGCCTCCGACAGTTCGCGAGTGGCGTTGGAGGTCAGCACCACGAACGGAGTGCGCTCGGCGGTGATGGTGCCGAGTTCGGGGATGGTGATCGCGAAGTCGCTGAGCACTTCGAGCAGCAGTCCTTCGATCTCGACGTCGGCCTTGTCGGTCTCGTCGATGAGCAGCACGGTGGGGTCGGTACGCCGAATGGCTTGCAGCAGCGGCCGCGCGAGCAGGAACTCCTCGGAGAAGACATCGAGCTTCGTCGAATCCCAGTCGGCACTGGTCCCCGACTGAATTCGCAGAATCTGCTTCGCGTGGTTCCACTCGTACAGGGCGCGGGCCTCGTCGACGCCTTCGTAGCACTGCAACCGCACCAGCTCGGCACCCGTCGTCTGGGCCACGGCACGAGCCAATTCGGTCTTTCCCACACCCGCCGGTCCCTCGATCAGCAGCGGTTTGCCGAGGCGGTCGGCGAGAAAGACAGAGGTGGCCGTGGCTTTGTCGGCCAGGTATCCCGTTTCGGCCAGACGCTCGAGGACGTCGTTCACACTCGCGAACAGCGGCGGTGTCGTCGGTAGGGCACGATCCACGTCACAACTCCTGATGATCGGGTCTGGCCGGTACGGCTGAGGCGTCAGACATCTCGGACGTGCCCGTCGCCCCACACTGTCCATTTGGTCGAGGTCAGCTCGGGTAATCCCATGGGCCCTCGGGCGTGCAGCTTCTGAGTGGAGATACCTATCTCGGCACCGAAGCCGAATTGCTCACCGTCGGTGAAGGCGGTGGAGGCATTGACCATCACCGCAGCCGCGTCGACACGCTGGGTGAATTCGCGCGCGGCTCCGATATCGGCCGCGACGATCGCCTCGGTATGTCCGGTTCCGTATCGATCGATGTGCTCGATCGCCTCGTCGATGCCGCCCACGACCTTCAGCGCGATGTCGAGCGAGAGGTACTCCTGCGACCAGTCCTCGTCGTTCGCGGGCACCAGCCCGGGCAGGTCGCCGTGCACCGTGACGCTGTGCATCTGGAACGCCTGCAGCAGCCGCGGCACCACGGTGTCGGCGATCGCAGCGTCGACCAGCACGGTCTCGGCAGCGTTGCAGACACTGACTCGACGGGTCTTGGCATTCAGCACGATCTTCTCGGCGATCTCCGGATCGGCCGAGGAATGGATGTACACGTGGCAGTTACCGACTCCGGTCTCGATGGTCGGCACCGTGGCATCGCGAACGACGGCAGCGATCAGCCCCGCGCCCCCGCGTGGGATGACCACGTCCACCAGACCGCGCGCCTGAATGAGATGGGTGACCGTGGCGCGGTCGGCACTGCCCAGCAGTTGAACGGCGGCCTCGGGCAGACCGTGTTCGCGCAACGCCCCTTGCAGCGCGTCGACCAATGCTGCGTTGGACTGTGCCGCCGAGGACGAACCTCGCAGCAGCACCGCGTTGCCGGACTTGAACGCGAGACCGAACGCGTCGACGGTGACGTTGGGCCGCGCCTCGTAGACCATGCCCACCACGCCGAGAGGAACCCTCACCTGCCTGATCTCGAGACCGTTGGGAAGGGTCGAACCGCGGATGACCCCGCCGATCGGATCCGGCAGTGCGGCGACCTGTCGCAGTCCTGCCGCGATGCCGTCGATGCGCGACGCGGTCAACCGCAGTCGATCCAACAGACCCTCGTCCGTACCCGCTGCTCGCGCGATCTCGATGTCGGCCGCGTTCGCAGCCAGGACCGAATCCGCAGCAGAAACCACGGCATCGGCGGCGGTATGCAGCAACGAGTCCTTCTCGGCGGTCGTCAGCAGTGCCAGCGCACGCGAAGCAATCCGTGCCCGACGAGCGGCCGCGTGCACGTTCTCACGCTCGTCGAGCGTCGTGGGCACCGATTCGGCCGAGACGGAAGCAGTCATGATCTACACACTAATAGGGCCCGGGAATGAACCTGCATCGCCGCGTCGTTGCAGCACGACGTGGAGATCACCGACGTCGACGGCGTCGATACCGACAGACCGGAGGAACACCTGTGAGTGCCTTGTTCGAGCCTCTGACCCTGCGCGAGGTCACCTTCCCCAACCGGGTATGGATGGCACCGATGTGCCAGTACTCGGCCGACGACGCGGGCGAGCACGTCGGTGCCGCCGGCGACTGGCATCGCACTCATCTGGTGAGCCGTGCGATCGGCGGTGCCGGCCTGATCATCACCGAAGCCACTGCAGTCAGCCCTGAGGGTCGCATCAGTCCATCGGACCTCGGCATCTGGAACGACACACAGGCAGACGCACTGGCCGAGATCGTCGCCGAGATCGCGTCCTTCGGGAGCGTTCCGGGCATCCAGCTGGCACACGCGGGCCGGAAGGCTTCCACAGCTGCTCCCTGGCTCGGCGGCAAGTCGCTGCCCGCCGACGATCCCCGCAGCTGGGAGACCATCGGTCCGAGCGCGATCGCCTTCGGCGATTATGCGACGCCCCGCGAGGCAACCGGCGACGACATCGCGAAGATCGTCGACGACTTTCGCTCTGCGGCGCAGCGCGCACTGAAGGCCGGATTCAAGGTGGCCGAGATTCACGGTGCGCACGGTTACCTGTTGCACCAATTTCTCTCGCCCGCCAGCAACACTCGTACCGACGCGTATGGCGGTGACTTCGCGGGCCGCACGCGGCTGCTGATCGAGGTGGTCGACGCAGTCCGTGAGGTGTGGCCGGCCGAGCTTCCGGTGTTCGTCCGTCTGTCCGCGACGGACTGGCTGGACGAGCCCGAGAACGAGGCAGGAGTGGAGCCTGCGGAACGACCATTACATGCCACAGCCGAATTGGAAGCTCCGAGCTGGACGGCAGACCAGACGGTCGCCCTGTCGCAGATCCTCACCGAACACGGGGTGGATCTGGTCGATACCTCCACCGGAGGAAACGTGCACGCCAAGATCCCGGTCGGTCCCGGCTACCAGGTTCCGTTCGCACGGCGTATCCAGAACGAGACCACGATGCCCGCCGCTGCGGTCGGCATGATCACCGAACCAAAGCAGGCAGAGGACATCGTCTCGCTGGGCGAGGCGACAGCCGTGCTGCTGGCGCGCGAGCTGCTGCGTGATCCGTACTGGCCGCGGCGCGCTGCCCGCGAACTCGGTGTGGAGATGAGTCCGACCGTGGCACCGCAATACGAGCGCGCCTACTGAGGTCTCACGCCACGAATCCCAACTTCTTGTCCACGACGTTGATCAAGGGTTCGCCCCGAAAGTATCGACGCGCGTTGTCGGCGAACACCTTTGCGAGTTGCTGCTTCCACCCCGACGCGTCGCCGCTCATGTGCGGCGTGAGAATCACGTTCTCGGTCGTCCACAACGGATGGTCGGCCGAGAGCGGCTCGGTCTCGAACACGTCCAGCGCGGCACCGGCAATGTGGCCGGTGCCGAGATGCTTCAGCAGTGCCTCGGTATCGAGCAGCTCACCGCGGCCCACGTTGATCACCCGCGCGCCGGGCTTCATCGCGGCCAACACCGAATCGTCGACCAGACCCCTCGTCTGTTCGGTCAACGGGGCAACCAGAACCAGATAGTCGACCCGCGCTACCTGGTCCGCCAGATCATCACTGGCGTACACGGTGCCGAAATCTCGGTCGCCTTCTCGTGCAGTTCGACCCACGCCCGAGACCGACATCCCCACCGCACTCAGCAGAGTTGCAATGGCACGACCGATCGCTCCGGTGCCCACGATCATCGCGTGCGCGCCGTCGATGCGTTCGGTCTCGCGGTGTTGCCAAATCTTCGAATGCTGCAGTGCACGTGAGCGTTCGGAATCCTTGGCGAACGCGAGGATCTGAGCCAGTACGAATTCTGCGATCGGGCGATCGAATACGCCCCGCGAATTGGTCACGACCACATCGGATTCCACCAACTCGTCGAACATCAACGAGTCCACGCCGGCAGCGGCGATGTGGATCCACTTCAACGAACCGCACCGCGGCCAGGCGGATCGGACTGCAGGTGAGAAGAAATCCCAGAGCAGCAACGCGTCGGCACCGTCGACTGCATCCGCAAGCGTGTCCGCCGTGGCATATCTGACAACGGCGACCTCCTCGACGGACTCGAGTCCGTCGGGAAGGTCGCCGGCATGCAGAACGACGAGAGTCGGTGCCACTACTACTTCTTGTAGCCGACGAGTTCGACGCCGGATGCGGCAACCTCGTCGTCGTTGTCACCTGGGCACTGGGTTCCGCGTAGTGATCGTCCTGCCGTCTCGGGCATCAACAGGATCGGAACGAACGCGATGGCGGCGGCGATCATCATGTACCAACCCGGGACCAGGTTGGAACCGGTTCGGTCGATCAGGAACGTCAGGATCAGCGGCGCCGTGCCACCGAAGAGCGCTGTCGACACGTTGTATCCGATTGCGAACGCCCCGTAGCGCACCTGAGTGGGGAACAGTGCGGGCAGTGTCGACGACACGCAGGAGCACATGATGACCAGCAACACTCCGAGACCGAGCAAGCCGATGCTCTGGCCGATCAGACCGGTGTTGATGATCAACAGGAACAGCGGAACGCTGAAGACGAAGTACCCCACGCAGGCGACCAGAAGCAACGGCTTTCGACCCACCCGGTCGGACAGAGCGCCGATGGGGTTGATGATCAACATCATGATGATCATGATGGCCACGAGGGTGAAGTTGGACTGAGTAGTGCTGTGCCCCAACGTGTCGCTCAGGTACGAGGGCAAGAACGTCAGCACCGTGTAGTAAGCGATGTTGAGCAGTAGCACGAATCCCATCAGGATCAGGATCCGCTGCCAGTACGTCATGGTGGCCTTGAGTGAGGTGACGGCTCCGCCTGCCCCCTCGTCGACCGTGCCTCCCTCTTCCTTCGCTTCGGCGAACACCGGAGAATCTTCCAGCCGGGTCCGCAGCCACAGCGCAACGATGCCCAACGGCAGTGTCACCAGGAATGGAATTCGCCAGCCCCAGGCCTCCATGGTCTCGTCGCCGAGACCGACGTTGAGCAGGGTGCACAGGGTGGCACCGCCCACGGTGCCTGCGAGGGTACCGAATTCGAGGAACGATCCGAAGAATCCGCGGCGCTTGTCGGGTGCGTACTCGGCCATGAACACTGCTGCGCCGCCGTATTCACCACCGGTGGAGAAGCCCTGCACCAAACGGCAGACGAGCAGCAGCAACGGTGCGGCGATGCCGATGGTGTCGAATGTCGGCAGCACACCGATCGCCGCCGTGGCCAACGTCATCATCGAGACGGTCAGTACGAGGACCTTCTGGCGACCGATGCGGTCGCCGAGTGGGCCGAGCACGATACCGCCGATGGGACGAATGATGAACGACGCGGCCAGCACGGCGAAGGTGGAGAGCAGGCTCGCTCCCCCGTCCTCGGACGGGAAGAAATTGGCGGCAATGTAGACGGCGAGATAGCCGTACACCGCGTAATCGAACCACTCGACTGCGTTGCCGAGTGCCGATCCGCCGATGGCGCGGTGGAGAATTTTGGTCTCGTCCGGGCTCAGGGTGTCGGTACTGGGGGGATATCCGGTCGGCGATGCTGCCGACCCTGAATTTTCGGTCACGGTCGAAATACCTCTCGCTTTTGTGGACAAAGTGGAGCGTCGGTGTGGTACTTCGCAGCATTCGACATTACGGCGATGCAGAACGTACGGTTCGGCCAACCCCCTCGTGCAGCGCTAAAGTCCTGGTAGTGCAGCAATTCTGGTGGCGATCAACGCGTACGCCCTTGCGCTGTCGGTCAATTGCCGCACGGCCACGGACTCGTCCGGTCGATGCGCCTGTTTTTCGATCTCCCCCGGACCGAGCACGACGGTGGGTATTCCCATCTGCTGTGCCACAAAACCACCATCGCACGATGCGGTCCAGATGTCAGTGAAACGCACAGGATTGGAGCCTGCGGAATGACCATCGAGCACAGGATTGCAGCCTGCGGAATGACCATTCGTTATGGATCCGTTGTCGATGACCGATTGCACTGCGGTAGTGACCAATCCGTCGTCGATGCTGGTCAGAAAGCCCGGCATCTCCATCGAGATACCGATCTCGACATCGATACCGGACCCGATGAGTCCCGCTGATTCGATGCGTGATCGTAGATCGCCGACGACGCCCGCGGCGCTCTCGCCCGGTAGGAGACGGCGGTCGACCGTGACGACACACCGGTCGGCGACCATCGACGTGCCCGTACCTCCCGCTATCGTCCCCACATTCCAGGTGGCCGGCCCCAGTTCGGGGTCGGGGTTCGCGTCGAGCTCGGCCTGGGAGCCCTCGATAATGTCGATGATGCGTGCTGCGGCCGAGATGGCGTTTGCGCCGTTGCGCGGTTGCCCCGCGTGCGCGGATCGGCCCCGAACCTCGATCTCCAGGTTCGCTGCTCCTCGGCATCCGTAGATGGTGACCAGATCCGTTGGCTCCGCCACCACGCAACAGCTGTACGTGCGGTGCTGCGGTTCGGCGACGAACGCTCGGATACCGAGTCCGGTGTCCTCCTCGTCGACCAGGCACGCCAACGTCATGGGGTACTCGTCCGCGAGACCGGAACGCAGCACAGCGGTCATGGCCGCCACCACCGCGGCCAGGCCGCCCTTCATGTCGCAGGACCCGCGGCCGACGATGCGGCCGTCCCGAACCACGGCGGAAAAGGGATCGGCGGTCCAGCCCGTACCAGCGGGGACCACGTCGGAATGGCCCACGAACAGCGCCCCGGGCCGCTCGTCGGATCCGATGGACACGAAAACATTGGGCCGACCAGGAGCGACCTCGACCGTCCGAACATCGAAACCCAGTGCGCGACAGTGTTCGGCAAGGACTTTTGCGGTCTTCTCCTCGGTATTCCCGGGATTCTCACCGCCCGCATCGATCAAAGCGGTTGTCAAACCGATGATGTCCGACTCATCGATCGAATCCAGAAGGGCACGTTCGGAACTCGTGACCGTCATCGAGTCGGGTCGGAGGCGAGCAGGTGCTTGGACTTCTCCACTGCCACCGCAAGTCTCCTGATTCCCTCGTCGATACGTTCGGGAGTCGACGAGGCGAAGCACAGCCGCAACGAATCGTGAAATTTTCCGCCCACAGACAATGCCGGTCCCGGAATGTAGGCCACTCCTTCTGCCAGCGCCGTCTCGAACAAGTCCTGAGTAGAGAAATCGACATCGTTGCCACGCAGCGTCGCCCAGAGAAAGAACCCACCCTCGGGGTCGGTCGTCGACATCGAATCGCCGAAGTGTTTGTCGATGCTGTTCTGCATCGCGATCTTGCGTGGCAGATACACCGAGGCCAACGACCGAAGATGCTCGTCGAGCAGTCCGCGCCGGATGTACTCGGCCACCATCCGCTGGGCCGGCAGGTTCGTGCACGTGTCCATGGCCTGCTTGGCGTTGACGATCAGCTGCCGCGCCTCGGGGGCGGCGTCCACCCAACCCACCCGTAGGCCGGGCGCGATCATCTTCGAGAACGTGCGTACGGAGAAGATCAACGGATCGTCGGGACTGAGTGTGCCGAAACTGGGGATCGACTCACCCGAGAATCGGAGCAGACCGTAGGGATCGTCGTCGAGGATCACCGATCCCCACTTGTGCGCCAGCTCGATGAGCAGCTGACGACGCTCGAGCGACAGGGTCACCCCGGACGGGTTCTGGAAGTTGGGGATCACGTAGATCATCTTCGGCAACCGCCCGGCGCGCTCGACGAGCTCGGGCAATGCCTCGACGATGAGACCGTTACTGTCCATCGGGGCCTCGAGGATGTCGCCCCCGTAACTGAGTACGGTGGCGGTTCCGTTGGTGTACGTGGGGCTTTCGACGATCACCAGGTCGCCCGGATCGACGAACAACTTGCACGCGATGTCGAGGCCTTGCATCCCGCCCGACGTGATCACCACTCGCTCTTCGGACGTGGGCTCGCCCACCGACTCCAGGTACGCGAGCAACGCGTCGAGCAGGCCCGGGTCACCCTCGGTGGCACCGTAATCGAATGCGTCCGCGGTGAGCACGCTGCCGGCGATCTCGGTGAACGCAGCAGCCGGAACCGTCTCGGCGGCAGGAGATCCCATCGCGAAGCGCACGATGTCGTGTTTCTGCGCAGCGAGGAGCGATGTCGACGAATCGATCACCGATCCCACCAGCTTGTCGGTTCGCAGGGCCCAGGGAATGCTGGCAGGAGTGGAGCCTGCGGAACGACCTTGGGTGGCAGGAGTGGAGCCTGCGGAACGACCTCGAGTAGATGCGGTCATGCTCACTCCTTCGTCAGTAGTTCTCGGGGGTACGCGGTGAAGGTTTCGAGGCCGGTCTCGGTGACGCGAACGGCCTCGGATACCTCGTATCCGTAGTCGTCCATCCACATTCCGCCGATGATGTGGAACGTCATGTTCGCGGCGAGCACCGTCTCGTCGTCGGTTCGCAGGCTCACGGTGCGCTCACCCCAGTCGGGTGCGTAGGCGATGCCGATCGAGTAACCGATGCGTGACGGTTTGTGCAGTCCGTGCTTGGCCAGGCTGGTGTTCCACACCTGCGCCAGCTCCGTGGCAGTGACGCCTGCCTGCACGGTTGCGAGCACGTCGTTCAATGCTTCCCCGGTGGACTTGGCAAGGTAATCCAAACGTGGACTTGGCTTTCCGAGCACAATCGTGCGTGCCATCGGAATGTGGTAGCGCCGAAACACTCCGGCCAGTTCGACAACGGTGGTCTCGCCCCGCACGAAGGGTTGATGCGACCACGTCAGGTGCGGGGTGTCTGCGCCGGCACCGGTGGGCAGCATCGGCACGATGGCAGGATGATCGCCGCCGAAGTCCGCAGTGCCCCGTACCTGTGCGTTCATGATGGCCGCGGCCGCGTCGCACTGCCGCTCACCCACCGAGATAGCCTGGTAGGCAGCCGACATCGCCGATTCACACACCTGTGCAGCACCGCGCATCAGGGCAATCTCCGCGGGTGACTTGACCACTCGCACCCAGTTGATGAGCTCGTAAGAGTCGGTGAATCGGTATTCGGGCAGCGACTTCACCAGAGCCTCGAATGCCTTGGGACTGAAATAGTACGAGTCCATTTCCAGACCCACCTGGCCGTGCTCGAAGTTGTTCACCAGTCCCAGTTCGCGCAGCTTCGCAGCAACCCATACGAACGGGTGAGTGTCCCTGCGCTGCACGAACGTTTCGGGGTAGCCGAACGTCCGATCCTGCGGCAGCCACGACGTGCGAAACGCGCCGTTGGCGTCCATTTCGCGGGCGAAGAAATACATGTCGCCCTCAAGCGGGACGTACAGCATTTGCGGGGTGTAGAACGAGAGCGCGTTGTAGCCGAGCAGGTAATAGAGGTTCGCGGGATCGGTGACTATGAGCGCCGTGAGGTTCTGCGCTGCCATCCGCTCTCGGACTGCAGCGAGCCGAGCGGCGTACTCCTCGTCGGTGAACGTGATCGGCGTGCTGTTCGGTACATCGGGGTACCGCGCCAGACCGGGAGCGGCCGGTCCATCGGTGTCTTCGGGTCCGATTGCGGTGACGTAGGCGGAGTCTGATGAGTCGTTCACGGGCACCCCCTTCGATGATGGAGATTTAGTAGATTGTTGACAATCAGGCTAGGCGCTGACGCCAGAGGTACGCAAGACTTCAGATGTAAATGCTGTGTTGCGCGCCGAGCGGTCTATCCCGGAGTGGCCAGAGCCGAGTGTTCGGCATGCTCCTCCACCATCGCCCGGGTCAAGTCGTGGATGGCGGTGTCCATGTGCTCGTGTACGCCCTTTTCCAGTGCGTCCCAATCGGATCCGAGAAGAAGATCGACGATCAGTTGATGTTCCTCCACCAACGCCTCGGGCCGGTAGTACGCGGTTTCGAGGTTGGCCATACAGATACGCGCCTCCGCGGCGAGGGTGGCGTACATCCGTGACATGCGGCTGTTGCGCGTCGCTGCGACCAGGGCGGTATGAAATGCGAGGTCTCGTTCGGCCAGACCTCGCCAGTCCGCCCGATCGATGAACGGTTGCATCTGCATCACGATGGCCGAGAGCTCGTCGGCGGCGGTGATCAGCCGGTCGCGATCACCGTGGACCAACGTCCACGCAGCACCGACCTCGATCGCCGCACGGGACTCGTAGATCTCGGTGACGTCGTCACTGCTCAGTTCGACGACGAACACGCCCCGGTTGCGGTAGCTGACCAGCAAACCCTCTTGATTGAGACGCTGCAGTGCCTCACGCACCGGCCCCCGAGAAATTTCGAGTTCGGCCGCAACGTTGGCTTCGTTGATCTGCTCCCCCGGGGCATAGGAGCCATCGATGATGCGATCGCGAATCTGGTCGGCAATCACCATCGACGTGTTGCGTGCGTCGATGGGCGTCAGTCTTCTCGAACTGGGCATGATCGAAAGCCTCTCAGCCTCGGGGAATGGCAAAGTATTTGTACTCCAGGAATTCGTCTATTCCGACTCTTCCGCCCTCGCGGCCGAGTCCGGACTGTTTGACGCCACCGAACGGTGCCGCCGGGTTGGAGACCAGACCGGTGTTGAGACCGGCCATGCCCACCTCGAGCCTCTCCCCCATCCGTAGCGCCCGATCGATGTCCTGAGTGAAGATGTATCCGACAAGTCCCCATTCGGTGTCGTTCGCGAGGGCGATCACCTCGTCCTCGGTGTCGAACGGCACGATCGCCGCCACCGGCCCGAAGATTTCCTGCGACATCAGATCCGAGTTCGAGTCGACGTCCGTGAGCACTGTCGGCGGGTAGAAATAGCCGGGCCCGTCCGGTGCCGCTCCCCCGACGATCGCACGCGCGCCACGACCGAGGGCGTCGTCGACGAGTCTCTGCACCTTCGAGCGACCCGCGTCGTCGATCAGCGGCCCCACCTGCGTGCCGTGTGCACTGCCTGCCCCCACTGTCAACGCACCCATGCGCTCGGCGAGCGTGTCCGCGAACTGTGCTGCGACACTGCGGTGTACGAAGAATCGATTGGCTGCGGTGCAGGCCTCGCCCATGTTGCGCATCTTCGCAACCATTGCTCCGTCCACGGCGCGTGAGAGATCTGCGTCGTCCATGACGATGAAGGGTGCGTTGCCGCCGAGCTCCATCGAGGTGCGCATCACCGTCGATGCAGCTTGCTCGAGCAGAATTTTGCCCACCGCAGTCGATCCGGTGAAGCTGATCTTGCGGGCCGCACCGCTGCTCATCCAGGTGCCCACGACACCCGCCGCATCGGTGGTGGTCACGACGTTGACGACGCCCGCCGGGACACCCGCGTCGTGCAGGATCCCCGCCAGCGCCAGCGCTGTCAGCGGCGTCTGCTCGGCCGGCTTGAACACCACGGTGCAGCCTGCCGCCAACGCCGGGCCGATCTTCCGAGTCCCCATGGCCAGCGGGAAGTTCCACGGGGTGACGAGGATGCACGGTCCCACCGGTGCACGAGTGACCACGATGCGGTTCTTGCCGTCTCCGGTGAGGGTGTGATCACCCGAGATACGCACGGCCTCCTCGGAGAACCACCGGAAGAACTCCGCGCCGTACGCCACCTCACCACGTGCATCGGCCAGCGGTTTCCCCATTTCCGCGGTGATGATCGCGGCGAGTTCCTCCGACCGCGCCATGATCAATTCGTAGGCCTTACGCAAGATTTCACTGCGTGCACGGGGCGCAGTGGCGGCCCACTCCGCAGCGGCATCGACCGCCGCAGCCATCGCATCCTCGGCTTCGGCGATGCCACCGTCGGCCACCGTGGCGATCACGTCACCGGTGGCGGGGTCGATCACATCGAACCGGGCAGCCGAGGCTGCGGCTGTCCAGGCACCTCCGATGAACAGGTCGGTGGGGGCCGTGATGGAAGGTCGAGTGAGGCTGGTCGTCATTGCCGCGGTCCTTTCGTTGAACGTGGATCGAGTATCTGAGCCAGGTGCACGGACGCATCACCGGTCAGCTCACCGGTGAGTTGTCGCACCTGCATGTGGCAGCTGAATCCGTCAGTCAGAATCGGATCGTCGGGCTCGGTGGCACGAACAGCCGGTGCGAGAGCCTGTTCGGCGACCTTCATACTGAGCTCGTAGTGACTTCTCTCGAAGCCGAAATTGCCTGCCACTCCGCAGCATCCGGTGGCTTCCCGCACTGCCTCGACACCGACGGAGGCCAGAGCGTTGCGTTGGGTCGCGTTGCCGAACACGGCGTATTCGTGGCAGTGGGTCTGGACCGTCACCGACGCAGGAACTTCGGCCGAGGGCACCCACCCCGCCGCGGCCTGATCGATCACCGCTCCCGCGAAGCTCTGTACCCGCGCCGCAACCCTTTTCGCGGCAGCCGTCGGTACCAACTCGGGCATGTCCTTACGGAATGCCGCCGCGCAACTCGGTTCGGTGACGACGATCGGCCGATCGGTACCGTCGTCGAGCGCAGCAACGGCTTTCGTGAGGTGCTTGCGGGCGGCCTTCAACTGACCCGTCGAAATCCAGGTCAGACCACAACACACGTCGGTACGACATTCGGTGCTGCGGCCGGAATCCTCGAGCACGCGCTGCGCCGCACCTGCGACCTCAGGGCGAAATCCCTGTGTGAACGTGTCGACGACCAACACCACGTCAGCGGCGCGGCTTCCGCCGATCCGTATTTCGTGAGCCAGTTCCTTTGCCGACGCGAAGCGCGGCAAAGGCCGCTCGGTGGTCAGCCCACCGAGTCGAGCCGCCAGAGCCGCGATGCGCGGGGTGAGCAGACGGTTGAGCAGCGGTGCCGTTCGCTGCGTCACCTTCAGCCAGCGGGGCAACCAACCGAGCGAATAGTGCGACAGCGGCCGCAGTCGCCCCGCGTAGTGATGATCGAGGAACTCGGACTTGTACGTTGCCATGTCCACTCCGACCGGGCAGTCCGACGAGCAGGCCTTGCACGACAGGCACAGGTCCAGTGATTCTGCGACGTCCTTCGAGGCCCATCCATCGGCGACGGTCGGCGAGCTGCGCACCATCTCCTGCAGTACCCGGGCGCGGCCACGAGTGGAATCCTTCTCGTCACCTGTCGCGCGGAAGCTCGGGCACATGACGCCTCCGGAGGTGGTGCGGCACTTGCCGACACCGACACACGATTGGGTGGCGTGAACGAAAGGATCCAGATCCTCCCGCGTTCCGATCTGGTGCAGATCGAACGTCGTCTTCCATTCGCGCTGCGGAATACCCTGCAGCATCAGGTTGTCCATCATCGGCTCGGGCTCGGTGATCGATCCCGGGTTGAGAATGCCGGTGGGGTCCCAGATGCGCTTGAACCGCGCGAACGCGTCGAGCATGCGCGGCGAGTACATCACCGGCAGAAGTTCCGAGCGTGCCCGACCGTCGCCATGTTCGCCCGAGAGGCTGCCGCCGTGCTTGACGACGACCCGCGCTGCGGCACGCAGGAAGTCGTACATCACCCGGCGCCCGGCGTCGGTGCGTTGATCGAATGTGATGCGTACGTGCATGCAACCGGCACCGAAGTGTCCGTACATCACTCCGGTCAATTCGTGCTCGGCCAGAAGCGAATTCAGGTCGGCGAGATACGCCGACAAGTTTTCCGGTGCCACGGCGGCGTCCTCCCACCCGCCCCAGGACTCGACTCCGCTCGCCAGGCGAGTGGCCAGGCCGGCTCCGTCCTCGCGTACCCGCCACAGCGCTGTTCGATCGGCCGGGTCGGTGACGACGCGACCTTCCTTCAATCGTCCGAGCCTGCCGAGCTCCTCGAGCAATCGGGCTGCCTTGTCCTCCACCTCGGCCGCGTCGGCCCCGTCGAGATCGACGTACAGCCAGGCATTTCCTGCCGGCAAGCCGCGCACGGAGTCCGGCCCGCGCCGGTACTCCATCGTCCGCGCGATGTTGTCGTCGATCCCCTCCACCGCGGCCGGCGAAAATTCCAGAATCGCCATGACGTCGGCGGCAGCTGCGACCACGTCCTGGTAGCCGAGGCAGAGCAGCAACGCGGCGGGCGGTACGGGCACGACTGTGACGGTGACCGAGACGATCACCGCACAGGTGCCTTCGCTGCCGACGAGTGCACGCGCGACGTCGAACCCGTTCTCGGGCAGTAGATGCGACAGATGAAACCCGGAGACCTGCCGCGGAATGCGCCCCAGCTCTACTCTGAAGAGAGCGAGATTGTCGGACGCCAGAGACTGTAGCTCGCGCGAAATACGTTCGGCCGCAATGCCTGCGGCCGCGTCGTCGGCATGGACGGCCGACACGCCACTGCGGGTGATCCGCAATAGATGCCCCTCGGCTGTCACCACGTCCATAGCCACCGTGTGGTCCGAGGTACGACCGTAGCGAACCGAGTGGTTACCGCATGCGTCGTTGCCGACAGCCCCGCCGACCGTGGCGCGTGTCTTACTGGACGGGTCGGGGGCAAATGTGAAGGCCCCCGACGTGCGTGCCACGAGCTCACGCTGCAACTCCGATATCACGATGCCCGGTTCCACGACGGCGGTCCGTGAATCCGTGTCGACCGAGATCACCCGATTCATGTGACGGGAGAAGTCGAGCACGATTCCGCGGCCGATGGCGTTGCCCGCCATCGACGTTCCGCCGCCGCGGCCGATCACAGCGACTCCGGCCTCGGAGCACAGGGACACCACGGTGGACACCTCGTCGGCGTTGCGAGGGAACACGACCGCTGCAGGCGGAATTCGGTAGTTGGAGGCGTCGTAGGAATACTCGGCCACGCGCCGAGACGAGTCGTCGATATCGATCCCCGTCTCCCGCACTCGATGCACGAGTGCGGGGACATCGGATCGGATGGGCGCAGACGTCACAGCACGTTCTTCAGCGTTCGCGACAGCGCGTCGATACCCTGCCGCATCTCGTCGTCGTTCACGATCAGCGCGGGAATGATCCGGACCACGTTGCCGAGCGCACCGCAGGTGAGCAGCAACAGCCCCTCGTCGATCGCGCCCTGCTGCACACGGAGGGCGGCCGCAGCATCGGGATTGCCCGCACTGTCGACGAATTCGAGCGCCTGCATCAGGCCGAGTCCACGTGCGTCACCGATGGCCGAGTGCTCTGCCTTCAGTGCGAGCAGGCCGTCGAGCAGAACCTTGCCCTGCACGGCTGCATTGGCGACGAGACCCTCGTCGCGCACGACGTCGAGGGTGGCGACGCCGGCCGCGGCGGCGACGGCATTGCCACCGTAGGTTCCGCCCTGAGAACCCGGCCACGCCTTGCTCATCAGCTCGGTCGATGCCGCGATCGCAGAGATCGGAAATCCGCTGGCGAGCCCTTTTGCGGTGATGACGATGTCCGGCGTGATCGACGAGTGCTGGTGCCCCCAGAACTTTCCGGTACGCCCCACACCTGCTTGCACCTCGTCGACGATGAGGACGATGCCGTGGGTGTCGGCGCGTTCGCGCAGTCCCTCGAGGAATTCCGGCGGCGTGGGCAGGTAACCACCGTCACCGAGAACCGGTTCGATGATGAACGCGGCGGTGTCGGCGGGGCTCGACATCGTCATCAACAGGTAGTCGAGTTCCTTGAGCGCGAAGGCCACTGCGGTCTCGATGTCCCAGCCGTACCGAAACGCGTACGGGAACGGCGCGATGTGCACTCCGCCCATGATCGGCGAGAAACCGGAGCGGAATTTAGTTCCAGCGGTGGTCAACGATGCGGCCGCCACCGTGCGTCCGTGAAATCCCCCATGGAAGGCGATGATGTTGGGCCGCCCGGTTGCCATGCGCGCCAATCTAATCGACGCCTCGACGGCCTCGGAGCCGGAGTTGGCGTAGAACACGCTGTCGAGCCCGGCCGGCAATACCTCGCCGAGCTTGTCGGTCAACTCCAGTAGCGGTTGGTGCATGACGGTCGTGTACTGCGCATGGATGATCTTGCCCACCTGCTCGCGCGCGGCCTCCACCACGCGCGGATGGCAGTGTCCGGTGCTGGTGACACCGATTCCCGTGGTGAAGTCGAGGTACTTGCGCCCGTCCGTACCGATGATCCAGCTGCCCTTTCCGTGATCGACGACGATCGGGGTCGCCTGCTTGAGTGCCGGGCTGAGGTGGGTACGAGTCGACGCTGTCATGTCAGCCATCGTCACGCACGCGTTTCCGATTGTCAACAATCTGCAATTAGTATTTCCATCGACCCGGGCTCGTGGAGCGATACAGTTCGTTCGTGTCCGCCTCGAACCCGCGCATCGTCGTTCTCGGCAGCATCAACATGGATCTGATCACGCGCACTCCGTCCCTGCCCGATCCGGGCGAGACCGTGATGGGGACGTCCTTCACCACCACCCCGGGCGGTAAAGGGGCCAATCAGGCCATAGCTGCCGCGAAAGCCGGATCGTCGGTCATCTTCCTCGGAGCCGTCGGCGACGACGAATTCGGAGTGACGCTGCGCCACACGCTCACGGCCGCAGGGATCGACGACACTGCAGTGCGTACGGCTGCAGGTTCGAGTGGCATCGCCGCCATCACCGTCGACGACCACGCCGAGAACAACATCGTCGTCGTCGGTGGCGCCAACAGCACCGTGCGCGACCTCACCGACGACGACCGCGCCGCCATCGCCGGCGCGGATATCCTACTGTGCCAGTTGGAGATTCCCATCGATACCGTGGTCGCCGCATTCGAGTACGCGCACTCTCGCGGTGTGATCACGATGCTCAATCCCTCACCGGTACAGGTCTTACCCGATGCCCTGGTGGCAGCCACCGACATCCTCGTGGTCAACGAGGCCGAGGAAGCCCGAATCGGACACCGAGCGGACGAGGTGGAACACGTGGTCACCACGCTGGGAGCCAAGGGTGCTCGGTACCGCGGATCCGAATCGTTCGAGGTGTCGGCACCACGGATCGAGGCAGTCGACACCACCGGTGCCGGAGATGCGTTCGCCGGGGCGCTCGCTGCATCGTGGTCCGCCGGACCACGTGCGGCAGTCGAATGGGCAACCACTGCAGGCTCTTTCGCGGCCACGCGACCCGGGGCGAGCGCATCCTCGGGCACCCGGGCGGAGATAGACGCACTCCGCGATGCGGCGTCTCGATGAACGCTCCGGACGTGAACGAACTCCGACTGTTGCGCCGCGCACGTGATCGGATGGACCGCGACTTCGCCGAAGCTCTCGACGTGCCGACCCTCGCCCGGACCGCACTGATGTCCACCGCGCACTTCAGCCGCCGCTTCCGCGAGGCGTACGGCGAGACGCCGTACGCCCATCTGATGACCCGAAGAATCGAGCGCGCAAAGGCCCTGCTGCGCCGCGGAGATGTGACCGTCACCGAAGCGTGCTTCGCGGTGGGATGCACCAGCCTCGGTTCGTTCAGTTCACGGTTCACCGAGATCGTCGGCGAGACGCCCAGTGCATACCGCGCCCGTGATCACCGCGACAGTCGAGCGGTACCGAGTTGCCGAGCCATGATTCTGGGCCGGCCGATGCGTACCGCGGCTGCAACCGACACCGACACCGAACCGAGCAGAATCGGAGAAGCAACGACGGCTGGGGCGTTCTAGCCTGTGCTTCATGACACTCTCACTGAGTCACGTACACATCTACACCGATGACCCCGACGCCTCCTTGGCCTTCTATCGCGACGCCCTCGGACTCGAGGTGAAGAGCGAGGTCGCCAACGACGGTTATCGCTGGATCACGTTGTCTCCCAACGATCAACCCGAGATAGAGATCGTGTTGTCACAGCCGCACGCGGGCCGCTCGCAGGAGCTCGGCGACCAGATCGCGGCCCTGCTCGCCAAGGGCGAGATGCCGGGCTTGCTCTTTCGTGCCGATGACCTCGACGCAGCGTTCGAGAAGATCCGAGCTGCGGGTACCGCCGAGATTCTGCAGGAACCGACGAGTCAGCCGTGGGGTGCGCGCGACGCGGCCTTCCGCGATCCCGCCGGAAACATGGTGCGTGTCAGCCAAGCCTGACTGGAGCCTGCGGAACGAACGAGGAGCACGCAGCACGGTTCCCTGTCGTACCGATGCTGCACGATGGACGGTATGACGACAGCGACGCACGCGACCGTGGGCAACTTGCGCGATGACGCCGAGAGGTTGCTGCGCGAGCTCGCCGGCCCCGACGCTGTGCTGCGAGACGACCAGTGGACGGCGATCGAGGCTCTGGTGGTGCATCGTCGACGCGCTCTGGTGGTGCAGCGAACAGGCTGGGGAAAGTCTGCCGTGTACTTCATCGCCGCGAAGCTGCTGCGCGCTCAGGGCCTGGGTCCGACGGTCATCGTGTCTCCCTTGCTGGCGCTGATGCGCAACCAGGTGGCCGCTGCCGAGCGCGCGGGCGTGAAAGCAGCCACGATCAATTCGGGGAACATGACCGAGTGGGACGACATCCACCAGCAGGTCAATTCCGGTGAGCTCGATGTGTTGCTGGTCAGTCCCGAGCGTCTGAACAACCCCGATTTCCGCGATCAGGTCCTACCGTCCCTGGCCGGGGACGCCGGTCTCGTCGTGGTCGACGAGGCGCACTGTGTCTCCGACTGGGGCCACGATTTCAGGCCGGACTACCGGCGTATCCGCACCCTGATCGCCGAGCTCCGCGACGGCATCCCAGTACTTGCGACCACTGCCACGGCCAATGACCGTGTGGTCGACGACGTCGCTGCGCAGTTGGGCGTCGGCGGCGGCGACACCCTGGTGCTGCGCGGCGGGCTCGCCCGGGATTCGCTGCGCATGGCGGTGGTGAAGATCGACAACGCCACCGAACGGGCCGCATGGCTCGGCGATCACCTGAAGACTCTGCCCGGGTCCGGAATCATCTACACCCTCACGGTGTCGGCGGCCAAGGACCTCGCGGCGCTGCTGACCGATCAGGGCCACGTCGTCGCGTCGTACACCGGTCAAACGGACCCCACGGAGCGCGAATCGCTCGAGGGTGATCTGCTCGCCAACCGAGTCAAGGCACTCGTCGCCACGTCCGCGCTCGGCATGGGGTTCGACAAGCCCGATCTCGGTTTCGTGGTGCACATGGGGGCTCCATCGTCTCCGATCTCCTACTACCAGCAGGTCGGCCGTGCCGGACGCGCCACGGATCGAGCCGACGTGGTCCTACTCCCCGGCCACGAGGATCGACAGATCTGGAGCTACTTCGCCTCGGTCGCGTTCCCTCGCGAGCATCTGGTGCGGCAGGTCATCGATGCCTTGAACACCGAGAAGGCTCAATCGACGCAGGCGTTGGAGCCCCTGGTCGAGCTCAACCGGAGCAGGCTCGAGATGGTCCTCAAGGTCCTCGACGTCGACGGAGCGGTCAGACGCGTTCGTGGCGGATGGATGGCCACCGGTGAGCAGTGGACGTACGACGCGGCCCGCTACGAGCGCCTCGAACAAGCGAGAGACCGCGAACAACAAGCCATGATCGACTACCAGAGCACCGACGGGTGCCGGATGGAGTTCCTGCGTCGGCAGCTCGACGATCCCGACCTCGGCGCACCGGGCAGCGAGTCCGATCGTTGTGGACGGTGCGACAACTGCACGGGTGATCATCTGTCTGCTTCCGTCGACGCGGCCTCGGTCGATTCGGCGAGAGCACGGCTGGATCGGCCGGGCATCGACCTGCAGCCGAGAAAGCAGTGGCCGAGCGGCATGAAGAAGCTAGGGGTGTCTCTCTCGGGCAAGATCGCCGATCCGCATCAGCCGGGACGCGTCTTGGGTCGACTGACCGACCTGGGCTGGGGTAGCCGCCTACGGGCTCTGCTCGACGCGCCCGACGCCCCCGCCACCGAAGCTCTCGAGAAGGCCTGCATCACAGTGCTGGCCAACTGGGACTGGAAGCAGCGGCCCGCTGCCGTTCTCGCCCTCGACTCCCCCACCCACCCACTCCTGGTCCGGTCGATCGCCGCGCGATTGGCAACCGTCGGAA
The DNA here is from genome assembly GCF_001426085.1 of Rhodococcus sp. Leaf278. Classification (GTDB taxonomy): domain Bacteria; phylum Actinomycetota; class Actinomycetes; order Mycobacteriales; family Mycobacteriaceae; genus Rhodococcoides. Next base: position 188,466 of record NZ_LMRR01000045.1, on the reverse strand, counting down.
AATTACAGGATCTCGGGGTGATGCAGGTCAGGCCCGGTCACCCACCGGTATCGGCCGCGAATTCGGCGTTTCGAGTCGCCGGGCTGGTGGACTCGTGGGAGGTTCCGGACGTATCGTCCGTGCCAGGGCCGATTCTGTTGATCGATCTGCTGACCGACACCGGGTGGACGTTCACCTGCGCCTCGGCTGCTCTGACATCAGCGGGCGCATCGAACGTGTTGCCGTTCGCCCTCGCAACGCCGAAATAGAGATACTCGGCGAGTCGAGGTTTGTACCGCGCTTTTCTGGGTACCGCCTACCGGGCACCGATTGTGTGAGCATCATCACATTCGGCGGTTAACCTGGGAAAGCATGTCCGATTTCGGGGTCGATTTCCCGGGGCAGTCGATATGCCACGGCGACCTTGTTACGTTCGTATTTCCTATGAAGCCCGCATTGCTGAGAGGTACCCCGCTCACTGCGCCGGACGCAGTGAAGTTTCGTAAGCCACAGATTTCCGACGGAGTCCGGCTCTGGGAGATCGCAAGAGATTCGCGAGTTCTGGATCTCAATTCCAGTTACTCGTACGTGTTGTGGTGCCGTGATTTCGCGGCCACCACTGTCGTATCCGACATCGACGGCCGCGCAGTCGGTTTCGTCACCGGATACATCCGCCAAGACGCCCCGCGCACACTGTTCGTGTGGCAGGTCGCCGTGGATGCGGACCAGCGTGGCAAGGGACTTGCCGGTCGCATGCTGATGGAGCTGCTCGACCGCCTCGAACCACAGGGCATCACGCATCTGGAAACGACGATCAGCCCGGACAACGAAGCGTCCATCGCAACCTTCACCGGCCTCGCACGTAAGCGAGGCACCGACATCGTCAAGTCGGATTTGTTCGCGCCCAACGATTTCCCTGATAGCCACGAAGCCGAAGAGCTCTACACAGTAGGCCCCGACGCATCGCGGAATTACGAAAGGAACAAGCAGAACATGACCGAAAAGAACACCGTGACAACAGAGAAGCCCGATGTCTTCGAGACCGTCGAGTCCGGCGTACGTAGCTACAGCCGCCAGTGGCCCGCCGTGTTCACCACCGCGAAGAACTCGGTGATCACCGACGAGAACGGCAACGACTACCTCGACTTCTTCGGTGGCGCAGGAGCACTCAACTACGGCCACAACAACGACATGATCAAGAGCGCGTTGGTCGACTACATCACCAGCGACGGCATCACCCATGGGCTCGACATGTCGACCGTGGCGAAGCGGGAGTTCCTCGAGTCGTTCAAGAAGAACATCCTCGATCCCCGCGGTTTGGACTACAAGGTCCAGTTCCCCGGACCGACGGGTGCCAACACAGTCGAAGCGGCACTCAAGCTCGCCCGCAAGGTGACCGGCCGCGAAGCAATCATCAACTTCACCAACGCATTCCACGGCATGACACTCGGCGCGTTGTCGGTCACCGGCAACTCGATGAAGCGAGCTGGCGCAGGAATCCCGCTGGTGCACACCACTCCGATGCCGTACGACAACTACTTCGGCGGCGTCACCGAGGACTTCCAGTGGTTCGAGCGTGTACTCGACGACTCGGGCAGCGGATTCAACCGCCCGGCCGCGGTGATCGTGGAGACCATCCAGGGCGAGGGTGGCATCAACGTCGCGCGTCCGGAGTGGTTGCGCGCGTTGGCAGAACTGTGCTCGCGACGTGAGATCCTCCTGATCGTCGACGACGTGCAGATGGGCTGCGGCCGCACCGGCCAGTTCTTCTCGTTCGAGGAAGCCGGCATCACCCCGGACATCGTCACCCTGTCCAAGTCCATCGGCGGCTACGGAATGCCTCTGGCGCTGACGCTGTTCAAGCCCGAACTGGACGTCTGGTCACCGGGTGAGCACAACGGCACCTTCCGTGGTTTCAACCCGTCGTTCGTCACGGCGAAGGCGGCCATCGACCACTACTGGTCCGACGACAAGTTCGAGAAGGAAACCCTCGCCAAGGGCGAGCACATCCAGGACCGATTCATCAAGCTGTGCGCCAAGTTCGACGGCATCTCGACCCGCGGTCGCGGCATGGTCCAAGCCCTGGCGTTCGATGACGCCGAGCTGGCCGGCAAGGTGTCACAGCTCTGCTACGACGAGCGTCTGCTCGTCGAGACCGCAGGCCCCAAGGACGAGGTCGTCAAGCTTCTTCCCCCGTTGACCACGACGATCGACGAACTCGATCGCGGCCTGGACATCATCGAAAGTGCTGTGGCAAAGGTCCTCTCCTAGAGACCCGTTCGCACGCACCGATATCGAAGGAGGACATCGCATGATCGTTCGCACCACAGAGGAAATCACCGGTACCGACCGCGACATCTCGAGTGAAGACGGCAACTGGCGCAGCAAGAGAATCATTCTCGGCGGCGACAAGGTCGGATTCTCGTTCCACGAGACCACGATCCAAGCCGGCACAGTGAACAACTTCCACTACGCCAACCACGTCGAGGCCGTCTGGCTGATCGAAGGCGAGGGAACTCTCACCGACCGCGAGACCGGAGAGACCTACGAACTCGGTGCGGGGTCGATGTACCTGCTCAACGGACACGAGCGCCACACGGTCGAGCCGCGTACCCAGATGCGCATGCTGTGCGTGTTCAATCCTCCCGTCGTGGGGAACGAGACCCACGACGAGAACGGCGTGTACCCCCTCGTCGAGGTACCCGCGTAGCACTGTTTCGTATATCGGCCCGCATCGACGCCTACGCGTCGATGCGGGCCGTCTGCGTAGGTAAGTGCTCATAGTGCAATCGGTCGCTACCCTGGAGATAGTGAATGCACCCACAGCGTCCGCGACCCCGTACGGGCAACTGACCTCGCTGCTCGACGGTAGGACGATCACCGTGGTCAGCGGTGCAGGCATGTCCACCGATTCGGGTATTCCCGACTATCGTGGCCCGCAGTCGCCACCCCGCAACCCGATGACGTTCCAGCAGTTCATCGGGGACGCCGAGTTTCGTCGCCACTACTGGGCCCGCAACCACGTCGGATGGCGGCACATGGATGCCGCAGTACCCAACGATGGACACCGAGCGCTCGCGCGGCTCGAACACGCAGGCGTGGTCACCGGAATCATCACCCAGAATGTCGACATGCTGCACACCAAGGCCGGCAGCCGGAACGTCATCGACCTGCACGGCGTCTATGCCCGGGTGCGCTGCTTGAACTGCAACCGGTTGATCTCACGGTTCGAGCTGGCCCGAAGGCTCGATCGCGCCAATCCCGGCTTTCTCGAATCCGTCGCACCCGCCGACGGTGTCGAGATCGCTCCCGACGCCGATGCCATCATCTCCTCGACCGCACACTTCCGGATGGTCGATTGCGAAACATGTTCCGGCATACTCAAACCCGACATCGTCTACTTCGGCGAAAGCGTGCCCAAGCCGCGCGTTGCCGAGGCCTACGATCTGGTGGACCGAAGTGACGCACTGTTGGTGCTCGGCTCCTCGCTGACCGTGATGTCCGGCCTACGTTTCGTCAGGCACGCGTCCAAGACCGGAAAACCGATCGTCATCGTCAATCGCGGGACCACTCGCGGCGACGAATTCGCCTCTCTCACAATGCACGAGGGTTGCTCCGAGACCGCGATGGTTCTGGCCGACACGCTCGGTCAGGCCGGAACGAGATCGTCGGCGTGAACCACCGGTCGCTGTAGCTCCGCGGCCAACTCACCGGTCGATCGGCCGAGCATTCCGGCCAGCTCGCCCGAGTCGTATGCGACGACCCCGCGGGCCACCAATGTGCCGTTGGGGTCCACCAGCGAGACCACATCTCCACCGTGAAACACTCCCGTCACCGACGTGACACCGGCGGACAGCAAAGACCTCCGACGCTCCACGACCGCACTCACGGCACCTGCGTCCAGGTGCAGTTCGCCTGCCGCATCGGCGGCATGTCGTACCCAGAACTTGCGAGCGGACAACCGCGTCGGCCGAGCTGCGAATGCGGTACCCACCGCGGACGACGTCAGCGCGTGCGCAGCGTCGGACGCCGCAGCCAGCAGCACCGGTACACCTGCGTCGGCCGCCAGGCGGGCAGCGGACAGCTTGGACGCCATTCCGCCGGTGCCGAGCGCTCCCCCGGATCCGGCGACGACTCCGTCGAGATCCTCCGGGCTCGAGACGTCCGGGATCAGCGTGGCGGAACCCTTGCGGGGATCGCCGTCGTACAACCCGTCGACGTCCGAGAGCAGGAACAGTGCGTCCGCACCGACGAGATGTGCCACCAGGGCTGCGAGGCGATCGTTATCGCCGAAGCGAATCTCTGCGGTGGCGACGGTGTCGTTCTCGTTGACGATGGCGACCGCACCGAGCGAGCGCAGTCGATCCAACGTGCGCTGCGCATTGCGGTGATTGGTTCGACGCGCGATGTCCTCGGCGGTCAGCAGCACCTGCCCCACCGTGCGTCCGTACCGATGGAACGACGAACTCCAGGCGTTGACCAGAGCAAGCTGTCCTACGCTCGCCGCGGCCTGCTTCGTTGCGAGATCACGCGGGCGCCGGGTGAGGCCCAGCGGTGCCATTCCTGCACCGATCGCACCCGACGAGACGACCACCACGTCGGTGCCGCTCCGCATCCTCGACTCGATGGCATCGGCGAGCTGATCGAGCCTGCCCAGATCGAGACCGGTGTCGAGACTGGTGAGCGCCGAGGATCCGATCTTGACCACGATGCGCTTGGCGTCGGCAATCGTGCGACGAGTATCGGTGAGAGCCGTTACGGGCGAATCGGATTCACGCACCGACACCACGTCTACTCCTGTTCGGTATCGAGCCCGCGACGTACCTGGCGGGCATGCTTGCGTTCGGATGCGCCGATGCGCTCGACCTGATCGAGTCGAGCATCGGTGCCGCGGCCGGTCATGGTGATCTCGACACCGGCCGGAGTCTGCGGCTCCCAGTCGAACGAGACTTCGCCGATGGTGACCGAGGCACCCGGTTGGGCACCTGCCTTGATCAACGCGTCCTCGACGCCGAGGCGTGCGAGACGGTCTGCGAGGTAGCCGACGGCCTCGTCGTTGGTGAACTGCGTCTGGCGAACCCACCGCTCGGGGCGCGTTCCCCGAACGATGAAGCCGTCCGGGATGTCCGGGTCCTTGACGACCTTGAAGCTGTCGTCGTTTCGAGCGACCGGACGCAGCACCTGACGACGCGGCTCCGGTGCCGGGTGGGCCGTGCGGTAGTCCTCGACGAGCTTCGCCAACGCGAACGTCAGTGGCTTGAGGCCGGCGCGCGTCACTGCGGAGATGGTGAACACCGGCCAGCCGCGGGACTCGAACTCGGCGGTCACCATCTCGGCGAGTTCTGCACCCTCTGGGATGTCGGCCTTGTTCAGTACGACGATGCGGGGTCGATCGGCGAGGTCGCCGAGGCTGGCATCGCCGGACAGGGCCGGCTTGTATGCGGCCAACTCGGCTTCGAGAGCGTCGACGTCGGAGATCGGATCACGACCCGGATCCAGTGTTGCGCAATCGACTACGTGTGCGAGCACGGCGCAACGCTCGAGGTGTCGCAGAAAGTCCAGCCCGAGACCGCGCCCCTGACTCGCACCGGGAATCAATCCGGGTACGTCCGCAACGGTGAACGTGGTGTCGCCGCTGGAAACTACGCCGAGATTCGGTACCAGTGTGGTGAAGGGGTAGTCGGCGATCTTGGGCTTCGCTGCGGAGAGCACCGAGACCAGCGACGACTTGCCGGCCGACGGGAAACCGACGAGACCGACATCGGCGACGGACTTCAGCTCGAGGACGAGCTCGCGCTCGATGCCCTCTTCGCCGAGCAGCGCGAAACCGGGTGCCCGACGAGCTTTGGATGCGAGTGCAGCGTTGCCGAGGCCACCACGTCCGCCCGGGGCCGCGTCGAAACGTGTTCCCTCACCGATCATGTCGGCGAGGACGTTGCCCTTCTTGTCGAGAACCACAGTGCCGTCGGGAACCTTGAGAATCAGGTCCTCGCCGTTGGCACCCTCACGGTTACCGCCCATGCCCTGAGTTCCGTTGCCCGCCTTGGCATGGCTGGAGAAGTGGAAGTCGAGCAAAGTGTGGACGTTGCTGTCGACGACGAAGATGACACCGCCACCCTGTCCGCCGTTTCCACCGTCCGGACCACCGAGAGGCTTGAACTTTTCGCGGTGAACCGAAGAGCAGCCGTTGCCACCTTTGCCGGCGCTGACGTGCAGCACCACGCGGTCGATGAATCGTGACATAGCTGTCTTCGATCCTTTCTGAGAAAAAGCAGGAGAAAAAAGCGATAGGGGCGGACCGGTCTCGTGACCCTGGTCCGCCCCTATCGGGAGCTGTGAACGAACGCCGTGAGTGTCCGACCGAGCAGTTGCAACTCGGATCGATCACCTACCAGCGCGAGCGCTGCAGAAGGACTAGGCCTCTACAGCAACCGGAACGATGTTCACGGTCTTGCGTCCGCGCTTGGCACCGAATTCGACTGCGCCGGGAGCGAGTGCGAACAGGGTGTCGTCGCCGCCACGGCCGACGTTGACGCCGGGGTGGAAGTGCGTGCCGCGCTGACGGACCAGGATCTCGCCTGCGCCGACGGTCTGGCCGCCGAAGCGCTTGACGCCGAGGCGCTGTGCGTTCGAGTCGCGACCGTTACGGGAGCTTGATGCACCCTTCTTATGTGCCATGTTGCATACCCTCCTCGGGGTGAATCAGCTGAAAAGAACTCGGGCCCGGTGAGACCTGGTTACTTGATGCCGGTGACCTTGAGGACAGTCAGCTTCTGCCTGTGTCCCTGACGCTTGTGGTATCCGGTCTTGTTCTTGAACTTGTGGATGCGGATCTTCGGGCCCTTGGTGTGCTCGACGATCTCACTGGCGACCGAGATCTTCGCCAGCTTGTCTGCATCTGTGGTCAGGTCGGATCCGTCTACGACGAGGACCGGAGCAAGCGAGACAGCAGTGCCGGGCGCTCCCTCGATCTTCTCGACCTTGACGAGGTCACCAACAGCGACCTTGTACTGCTTTCCGCCGGTCTTGACGATCGCGTACGTTGCCATCGGAGGGCTACCCCTTGCTTCTTCGAACTTGCTCGCGCTGCGCATGGCAACACGACTGGTCTGGTATTACGTGTTTGCTTGCTCCCACACGGTCGGCAGCGATGTTCACCATCACGACCGACCCGAGAACCGTCGTCACCTGCAGGACCACTACGGCACAGCAGAACGGTGTCACCGGGAGCGACTTATCAAGGTTACGGCAGAGAGACGGCCAGGGTCAAACCGCCCTCTCCCGCTAGACGTCGATGTCCACCGGGGGACCAGCGGGCCGTGCCGCGGCGCGCCGCCTGCGAGGTCGTGCTGTCGGCACCTCCACCGGCTCGACGGGTTGCTCGGCCGCCGACGTCAGCGGTTCCGACACCTCGGCTTCGGTGGCCTCTGCCCCACCGACAGAGGCGGCGTCGCCCGAAACCGGCACCACGAGAACCACACCGGCGTCCGGTGCCGCACTGGTCGGAGCAGCCGCCTTCCGCGCGACCCGGCGTCCCCGCCGAGCCTTCGGTGCCACCGGTTCGACCTCGGCGGGCGGCTCGGCAGCAGTCCGGTCGGCTGCCGACTCGGTGGTCTCGGCAACGAGAGCGCCGTTCGACTCCGCATCGGCGACCGATGCGGCAGCAACGTCGACATCCTCGGCAGAGACAACCGTCACCTCAGCAGCTGCCTCCGGAGTCTCACGTGCAGGCGGTGTCTCGACATCGGCGGGGCTGACGTCGGCCACCACGTCGTCGTGGTGCGCCGCCATCGCAAGAGCGACAGGGTGAGCCCGCTTGATCGACGGGTCGACAACGGGATGCTCGGCTCCGTCCGCGGCTCCCGACTGGGAGTTCGGGGTGGTGCGCTCGCTGCCGTCGTTTCCGTCGGCCTTGTTGTCCTTGCCGCGTCGTCGCCTGCTGCTCGTGCCCGAGCTGCTCGACTCCGAGCGCGAAGAATTCGAGCGGCCGTCGTTGTCCGGCTTGGCGTCGATCGGGAACGGATGCACGATGATGCCGCGTCCCTGGCAGTGCTCGCAGTTGGTGGAGAACGCCTCTACGAGCCCGGTGCCGAGCTTCTTTCGAGTCATCTGCACCAACCCGAGCGAGGTCACCTCGGAGACCTGGTGACGCGTGCGGTCACGACCCAACGCCTCGGTCAGTCGACGCAGCACCAGATCACGGTTGGATTCGAGCACCATGTCGATGAAGTCGACCACGATCATTCCGCCGATGTCGCGCAAGCGCATCTGACGGACGACTTCCTCGGCCGCCTCGATGTTGTTGCGGGTGACCGTCTCTTCGAGGTTGCCGCCCGAACCGGTGAACTTGCCGGTATTGACGTCGACGACGGTCATCGCCTCGGTGCGATCGATCACCAGGGTGCCGCCCGAAGGCAGCCATACCTTGCGATCGAGGGCCTTGGCCAGCTGCTCGTCAATGCGGTGCGCGCCGAAGACGTCGACGGAACTGCCGTCGGCCTCGTACCGATGCAGCCGCTCCATCATGTCGGGAGCGACGGTCTCGACATAGTTCGACGTGGTCGTCCACGCCTTGTCGCCCTCTATGACGAGCTTCGAGAAGTCCTCGTTGAACAGGTCACGAATGACCTTGACGAGCATGTCGGGCTCTTCGTAGAGGGTCTGCGGCTGCACACCCTTGCCGGTCTCGGCATTGGCCGAGCGCTCCTCGATGCTCGCCCACTGTGCCTGCAGTCGCGTCACATCGCGGGCAAGTTCTTCCTCGCTGACGCCTTCGGCCGCGGTCCTGATGATCACGCCCGCCTCGGGAGGAACGATGTCCCGGAGAATGTCCTTCAGACGCTTGCGCTCGGTGTCGGGCAGCTTGCGGCTGATGCCGGTGGAGCTACCCCCGGGCACGTAGACGAGGAAGCGTCCTGCGAGGGAGAGTTGCGTCGTCAGACGAGCGCCCTTGTGCCCTACGGGATCCTTGCTCACCTGGACGAGAACCTGATCGCCCGGCTTGAGAGCCTGTTCGATCTTTCGCGAGTTGCCACCCAGGCCGGCGGCGTCCCAGTTGACCTCGCCGGCGTACAGCACACCGTTGCGGCCACGGCCGATGTCTATGAAGGCTGCTTCCATGCTCGGCAACACGTTCTGGACGCGTCCGAGATAGACGTTTCCGACCATGGACGCGGTGGCGCTGCTGGTGACGAAGTGCTCCACGAGCACGCCGTCCTCCAGCACAGCAACCTGTGTGGTCAACGGGTGCTCCGGGGTGGCCTTCTCGCGCACGACCATGACCCGGTCGACGGACTCACGCCGCGCCAGGAACTCGGATTCGGTCAGAATCGGCGGTCGACGACGACCGGCATCGCGACCGTCGCGTCGCCGCTGACGCTTGGCCTCGAGTCGGGTCGAGCCGGTGATCCCCTGGACCTCGTCCCTGGGCGCGCGGCTCTTGTTCCGTGGCTCCCGCTCGTGCACGACGGTGTTCGGCGGGTCGTCCTCGGACGCCGCGGCCTCGGCCGCTACCTCGGCTCCGGTCTTACGACGACGGCGGCGACGGCGACGGCGGCTGGAACCGTCTCCTTCCGAACCACCGTTGTCGGCGTCGTCGTAGTTGTCCTGCGCATCCGAATCCGACTCGTCGTCCTTGTCCTCGGCCGAGGCATCCGCTGAGCGGGTGTCGTCCGCGGAATCGTTCGAGTCGGAGTTCTGGCGATCCGAGGATCGGTTTCGGGAGCGCGACCGACGCGAACGTCGGCCCGATCCCGACTGCTGCTCGTCACCGGCAGAGGACTCGTCCGAGTCCGCGTCGAGTCCATCGGACGACTCTGCGTCGGCAGAATCGGTGCTGTCGGTGCCGGTGTCGCTGCTGGAGTCGTCGTCCGCATTCTCGTCGGTCGAGTTCTCGTCCGAGAACTGTTCTCCACGACCACGCCCCCGGCCGCGACGCCCCCGCCGGCGGCGCCGTGGCTGCGACTGGTCATCGTCGCCGTCGTCGTCCGTGGAGCTGTCGGACGCAGTCGACTCGTCGGTCTCGGTCCCGTCGGTCCGAAGTTCGGCCGCCTGGACCCCGGCGGTCGTCTCGGTCGCGGCGGTCGTCTCGGTCGTGTCGGCGGTCTCGGTGGCGTCGGCGTTGGCCGCCTCGTCCTTGGGCGCTGCCTTGCGACTGCGCCGACGACGTGCCGGGGGCTCTGCCGGTGACTCATCGGACTCCGGTGCCGCAGCATCCACGGCGGCGGGCTGCAGAAAGAGCGGGGTGGCAAACGTGGTTGCCGTGGGCTGGTCGGTCGTCGCCGCAGGCTGGGCAGCCTCGGGTTCGGCCGCGGCTGCGCTGGTGAACAGCTGGGGCTCGGACCACGATGTCTCGGGCGACGGCACGTCGACAGGAGGGACCTCGGACGGAGCGCTCGGCTCGGGCCGTTCGGCGGGCGAATCGACCACCGGCGCAGCGGGAGCGTTCACCGAGTCGCGGACGGACTCGGCGACGTCGCGGCTCAAGCTCGACTGGGCGCTGCGCGCTTCGATGCCGAGTTCACCCAGGGTGACGAGCAACTGCTTGCTGGTGACCCCGAGAATCTTGGCCAGTGCATGTACACGCAGCCTGGTGGGGAGCTCGATGGTGTCGGGTTGCGCCTGGGACGCCGCGCCTGTTTCCACAGGGGGCACCGCATCGTCGCGCTCCGGACCTCCCACGTTCTCGTTCTGTACATCTTCGGGCGGGCTTTGATCGGCCACGTAGTCTCCTCGGGCCCCCGGGCGCGTTCATCCGATGACGGGTGTGACGCGGCCACGCGAGGGCAATCCTTGTGTACTCACGTCGGGTTGGACGTCAGCTGTTCTGTCTCGCTCCGCACTCGAGCCGGTGACCACGTCGGAGTTCTCGGTGGTCGACGACAACGTGTGCAGTGCCTGGCTGGATGGTGGTGTCCCGGCGATCCGAGCGCCTGATCATCAAGCAAGAACGCGAACGAGCCTGTCTCTCGTTCGAGCATCTGCGATGACGGGCAGCGGATAGACGACAGTCATCCGATCGAATCCACGACACGGGTCTAGCGAACTTCGGTGAAGCCGTGACTTCGGTGGAGCGTGAAACCTGTACGTACTCGTGCTGTGGAGTCGATCTCCGTCGAGTATCCCATACGCGATGATGCGTACTCGCCACGCCGCACCGATCGGGTACCGAGCGGTTGCGGCGTGGCTGCGCGGATGCGTTGCTGTACTGCCGAGGATGGGACCGTCAGACCAGGCCTGGGAACCAGAGGGCGATCTCGCGTTCGGCCGACTCGACGGAATCCGACCCGTGCACCAGGTTCTGCTGACCGTCGAGCGCGAGGTCACCGCGGATGGTGCCGGGTACGGCCTTGGCCACCGGGTCGGTGCCACCGGCGATTTGTCGGAAGGCGGCGATGGCACGGGGGCCTTCGAGAACGGCGGCCACGACGGGTCCGGACGTGATGAACTCGAGCAGATCGGGGAAGAACGGCTTGCTCTCGTGCTCCGCGTAGTGAGCCGAGGCCAGTTCACGGGAGACGGTCTTGAGCTCGAGTGCGACGATGCTCAGACCCTTCTTCTCCACGCGGCCGAGGATCTCTCCTACGTAACGCCGGGCAACTCCGTCGGGCTTGATCAGTACAAGGGTGCGGTCGGTCACGTCGACGACAGTAGTGGACCCGAGCCCAGCCGGACGCGGCGCATCGCCGAAACAGGTGCGATCCCTGTCAGTCCCGCTGTCCCGGCAGCATTCCGCGCCGGATCCGTTCGGTGATGTCGCGGCGGAGGTAGAGCAGATACAGCCAGACCGCGATGAAGATCAGGCCGACGGCCCCGATCGAGAGGTGGAACACGGCCCCGGCCAGCACGAACAGCTGAAGAATCAGATTGAGCTTCATCGCCCACGGCTCCCCCTGCTTGCCGGCCGCGAGAATCATCACGACCGCCAGCGCCACGATGTACGTCGTCGAGAACCAGGTCGCGCCGCCGCCGAGGGTCGCCACCACCGGCAACGCCAGCAGTGTGACGATGGCTTCGAGGACGAGGGTTCCCGCCACGACGCCGCGGAAGCCCTTCCACGGGTCGTTCGTGGGTGGTCGAAACTCTGGCTCGCTCACGCGGGGTCCTTTCCGAACAGAGTGCGAGCTGCGCCGACGGTCACCACGGATCCGGTGACGACCACCCCGGCACCGGAGACTGCTTCTCCCGGCTCGGCGACTTCCTCGGCCAAACCGATGGCTGTCTCGAGGGCGTCGGGCAGGGTCGATGCCACGACGACGCGTTCGTCGCCGAACTTGGCCACGGCGATGTCGGCCAGTGCGTCCACATCCATCGCCCGTGCCGACCCGTTGTGGGTGACGACGATGTCGTCGAAGACCGGCTCCAGTTCGTCGAGAATGGCTCCGACGTCTTTGTCCGCCATGACGCTGACGACGCCGACCAGTTTGCGAAAGTCGAACTCGTCGTTGAGGGCCGCTGCGAGGGCTGCGGCTCCGTGCGGGTTGTGCGCAGCGTCGAGGAACACGGTGGGGGCATTGCGGACCCGCTCGAGTCGCCCGGGATTGACGATCGTCGCGAATGCGGCGCGAACGGTGTCCTGATCGAGTTGACGATCCGGGCCGGCACCGAAGAACGCCTCGACCGCCGCCAGCGCGAGGGACGCATTGTGAGCCTGATGTTCGCCGTGCAGCGGAAGAAAGATGTCGGTATACACCCCGCCGAGCCCCTGAAGTTCCAGTTGCTGACCGCCCACTGCGATCTGCCTGCCGAGCACGGTGAATTCCGATCCCGCTCGCGCTACCGCAGCGTCCGCTTGCACTGCCGCCCGCAACAGAACATCCGATACTTCGGGCTTCTGCTTCGCCAGGATCGCGACGGTGTCCCGTGGCACGAGCGACTCCGGTGCCTTCTTGATGATCCCCGCCTTCTCCCCTGCGATCGTCGCCAGGTCGTCGCCGAGGAATTCGACGTGATCCAGCCCGATCGGGGTGATCACCGCGACCTCGCCGTCGACGACGTTGGTGGCGTCCCAGCGTCCGCCGAGCCCGACCTCGATGACGGCGACCTCCACCGGAGCCTCGGCAAACGCGGCAAACGCCATTGCCGTGACCACCTCGAATTTGCTCATTCGTGGTCCGCCCGCGGCCTCGGATTGCGCGTCGATCATCTCGACGAACGGTGCGATCTCGTTGTAGGTGTCGACATAGAGCCGCGGAGACACAGGACGCCCGTCGATACTGATCCGCTCGGTGGCCATCTGCAGGTGCGGGCTGGTGGTGCGGCCCGTGCGTCGGTGGAAGGCAGTGAGCAGGGCATCGATCATGCGCGTGACCGAGGTCTTGCCGTTGGTACCTGCCACATGGATCGACGGATACGCCTTCTGCGGCGAACCGAGAAGGTCCATCAGCGCCGAAATCCGAGCCGTCGACGGCTCGATCTTCGTTTCCCCCCAGCGCTTGTCGAGCTCGGCCTCGACCAGCGCCAGTTCGGCGAGATCGACCGGACTCGGCGGCGGCGTCGGTAGGGCGTCGTCGGGCTCGGTCACTTAGTTCCCCATCGATTCGATGCGCGCGGTGATCCGGACGATTTCTTCCTGCGCGATGGACTGTCGCGTTCTGATCTTGTCCACCACCGCATCCGGGGCCTTCGCGAGGAACGCCTCGTTACCGAGCTTGCCGGTGGTCTGCGCCAACTCCTTCTCGGCGGCGGCAAGATCCTTCACGAGTCGAGCGCGTTCGGCGACCAGGTCGACGGTGCCCGAGGTGTCCAGCTCGACGACCACAGTCGCTTTGCACAGTCGCACCTCCACCGACGCCGTGGCCGCGAAGTCCTCGGCCGGTTCGGTCAGTCGGGCCAGCGCGGTGACCGCCGAGATCTGTCCGTCGAGTTCGGCTTCGGACACTCCGACGATGCGGGCCGCGACCTTCTGGGACGGCTTGAGTCCTTGATCGCTGCGGAATCGGCGAATCTCGGTGGTGAGTCGCTGCATATCCTCGATGCGTTGTGCTGCAACCGGATCCAGAGAATCGCCGGCAGGGCTCGGCCACGCCGCAATCACCAGTGACTCGCCGCCGGTGAGCACCTTCCACAGCGTCTCGGTGACGAACGGGATCACCGGATGCAGCAGGCGCAGCAACGCGTCGAGCACGTTTCCGAGCACTCCGCGCGTGGTGGCGGCGATGGCCTCGTCGGCGAACTGGACCTTGGCGATCTCGAGGTACCAATCGCAGACCTCGTCCCAGGCGAAGTGGTAGAGCGCCTCACAGGCCTTACTGAACTCGTAGCGATCGAACGCCGAATCCACTTCTGCGCGAACCTGTTCTAGCCTGTCCAGGATCCACCGGTCGGCGTCGGTCAGCTGGGCACGCGGAGGTAGGTCTGCCGGTGCCGCACCGTTCATCAGGGCGAACTTGGTGGCGTTGAAGAGCTTGTTCGCGAAGTTGCGCGAGGACTGCGCGTGGTCCTCGCCGACCGACATGTCCGCACCCGGGTTGGCACCGCGAGCGAGCGTGAAGCGCAGCGCATCCGCACCGAATCGGTCGACCCAATCGAGCGGATCGATTCCGTTGCCGCGCGACTTGGACATCTTCTTGCCGTACTGATCGCGAATCAATCCGTGCAGGAACACATCTCGGAACGGAACCTGCGGTCCCTGCTTGCCCGCGGTGATCGCATCGTCGGCTCCGACGTAGGTGCCGAACATCATCATGCGGGCGACCCAGAAGAAGAGGATGTCGTAACCGGTCACGAGAACACCGGTGGGATAGAACTTCTCGAGATCAGCAGTGGCTTCCGGCCACCCCATCGTCGAGAAAGGCCAGAGTCCGGACGAGAACCAGGTGTCGAGGACGTCGGGATCCTGCTCCCAGCCCTCGGGTGCACTCTCTCCCGGTCCGAGGCAGACGGTCTCACCGTCGGGACCGTACCAAATCGGAATCCGATGCCCCCACCACAACTGGCGCGAGATGCACCAATCGTGCATGTTGTCGACCCAGGAGAACCAGCGCGGTTCCTGGCTCTTGGGGTGAATGACGGTATCGCCGTTGCGCACTGCGTCGCCGGCAGCTTTCGCCAGACCGTCGACCTTGACCCACCACTGCAAGGACAGACGCGGCTCGATCGGCTCGCCGCTGCGCTCGGAATGGCCGACGCTGTGCAAGTACGGACGCTTCTCGGCGACCACGCGGCCCTGTTCGGCGAGAGCTTCACGAACCTTGACGCGCGCCTCGAAGCGGTCCATACCGTCGAATTGTGTTCCGGTGTCCGTGATTCGGCCGGCCTTGTCCATGATCGACGGCATCGGCAGCGAGTGCCGCACACCCATCTCGAAGTCGTTGGGGTCGTGTGCCGGGGTGATCTTCACTGCGCCCGTGCCGAATTCGGGATCGACATAGTCGTCGGCGATGATCGGGATCTGCCGACCGGTGAACGGGTGCTCGAGGGTGGTACCGACCAGAGCCTTGTACCTCTCGTCGTCGGGGTGCACCGCTACCGCGGTGTCGCCGAGCATCGTCTCCACTCGCGTGGTCGCGACGATCACATGCGGCTCGGCATCCTCGAGGGAGCCGTAACGGAGCGACACGAGTTCGCCCTCCACGTCCTCGAACTTGACCTCGATGTCGGAAATGGCAGTCTGCAACACCGGCGACCAATTGACGAGCCGCTCCGCGCGGTAGATCAAGCCGTCGTCGAACATCCGCTTGAACATGGTCTGTACGGCCTCGGACAGACCGTCGTCCATGGTGAACCGCTCTCGGCTCCAGTCGACACCGTCGCCGATGCGTCGCATCTGGCCGCCGATGGTTCCGCCGGATTCGCGCTTCCAGTCCCAGACCTTGTCGATGAACAGCTCGCGGCCGAACTCTTCCTTGGTCTTTCCGTCCGCTGCGAGCTGCTTTTCCACCACGGTCTGCGTGGCGATGCCCGCGTGGTCCATGCCCGGTAGCCACAGCACCTCGAACCCGAGCATCCGCTTGCGGCGGCTCAGCGCATCCATCAGGGTGTGATCCAGAGCGTGCCCCATGTGCAGGCTGCCGGTGACATTCGGTGGAGGCAGCACGATGGAGTACGGCGGCTTGCCGCTGCTGGCGTCGGCCTCGAAGTACCCGGCGTCGACCCAGGAACGGTACAGCTCGGCCTCTACTTCACTCGGGTCCCAGTTCTTGGGCAAGCGGTCTGCTGGATTGTCGGGTGTCTCTGGCACGGAACTGGTCACCGGGCGATTCTAGTGGCCGAGGATTCGCGGCATCGACGCGCTCTCACCCAGTACGTGCTGCGACAGGAATGCCAGCACCACCTCGTACCAGACCTTCGCATGCGGCGGGCTGAGGATCCAGT
This sequence comes from Rhodococcus sp. Leaf278, assembly GCF_001426085.1. Lineage (GTDB taxonomy): Bacteria > Actinomycetota > Actinomycetes > Mycobacteriales > Mycobacteriaceae > Rhodococcoides. Next base: position 172,173 of record NZ_LMRR01000045.1, on the reverse strand, counting down.
GGTTCTCGGCCGGAAAGTAGAGGAATCGGTGCTCGGTGTTGCCCTCGTCGTCGGCGGGCAGACCCGACTCGCTGAGCAGCTCGTACCACAACCGGAGCCCCTCACCGATCGGCACGCGATAGTCCTTGTCGCCGTGGATCACCAGCATCGGCGTCGCGATGTCCGCCACGAACAGGTGCGGAGAATTCTCCACGGCCATCTCCGGCGACATCTCCCGCGCCCAGTACCACGGTGCGTCCGTCGTCGGCCCGAATTGATCGAGTGCCCACAGACTCGCGTGGGTGACGACGGCATCGAACCGGTCGGTGTGACCCGCGATCCAGTTGGCCATGTATCCGCCGAAGGATCCGCCCATGGCAGCGGTGCGGGTGTGGTCGATGTCGGGCCGCTCGACGGCAACGTCGGTCAACGCCATCAGATCGGTGAACGGGGCTTTGCCCCACGCGCCCCACCCTCGCTGCACGAACTCCTGGCCGTAGCCGGTGGACAATGCCGGATCGGGCAGCAGCACCGCGTATCCACGGGCGACCATCAGCCACGGATTCCATCGCCACGACCACGTGTTCCAGGAACCGAGCGGGCCGCCGTGCACCCACAGCAGCAACGGGGCGGGTGCGGCCTCGGAGGCGCCGTCCGGCAACGCCAGCCAGCCGCGCACTCGGGCGCCGTCGGCGACGATCGTGTCGATCTCCGTGAGAGTTCCGGGCAACGGGCCGTGATCGATGCCGATGTCGAATGCACTGACGGTGCCGTCGGACAGGTCGATCGACACCGGATGCGGCGCAGCCAGATACGAGGCGGCCAGCGCCAACACCCGGGTGCCGTCCGAGGACACGTGCACATGTGTGTAGGCATCGTCCGTCTGTGTGAGCCGACGCGGTTCCGCGCCGTCGCGTACGACGAAGATCGGCGACCGGCCGTCGTCGTCCGCAGTCACGAGCAATCCCGAACCGTCCGGGAGCCACACCGGGTCGCTCGGCCAGCGATCCCAGCCGGGTGCCAGATCCGACACCGAAGAGTCCCCGAAGTCGTATCGATGAACAGTCAGTCGAGGAGCATCCTCGGGGGTGGACATCGATTCGCGCACGAACGCCACGGACGATCCATCGGGTGAAATGGCCGGGGCACCGAGATCGGCCGCGGCGTCGTCGACGATCGTGGTTCGCTCCCCCGTCTCGGTGTCGATGCGCACCAACACGGTTCGCACCGTCGCCAAGGCACCTGGTACCGACCAGGTGGACACGACGAACGAACCGTCGGCACTGACATCGAACGCCGCCTCGTGCAGGCCGGTCCGCGCATCGGGGGTCAGGTCACGAAGTGCCGTCGAACCGTCCGCCGATCCAGCGAACAGATGTGGAGTCGCCGGACCCAGATCGTGATCCCAGTACCGCACCGGAACGCCGGTGTGCAGAATGGCATCCACCTTGTTGGCCGTGCGTTCGGTACGCAGAGCGTCGTCGTCCTCCTCGGTGGACGACGAGCCGAACACAGATGAGAATCCGACGAACCCGGCCCCCGTAGCAACGGCCCGAATTCCGCTCACTCCCGCAGATCGAGTCTCGAGCACTCTCGCCTCGCCCCCCGCTGCGGGCAGAATCCACAACCGAGCCGGATCGTCCTTGCTCGTCTTACGCGAGAACAACAGGTCTCCGCCACCGGTGAACACCGGTGCGCTCTCGCCGAGCTCGCCGTGAGTGATGCGTCGCGCAGGCTTCCTGCCGTCGACATCGAGCTCCCACAACGACGTCCGATATGCCGTACGCGAATCATCCAGGGCAGCAACAGCTATCACCGCTCGCGAGAAATCCGGGCTCACCGCCAGATCGGTCACTCGCCGAGCACCGATGTAGGAGTCGACGTCGTCGTAGATACTCATGCACCGAGCCTAGCCAAAGGCAGGCTCAGTCCTCGCCGAGATCCTCGCGAAGCTGGGCGAGAGTGCGAGCCAGAATCCGCGAGACGTGCATCTGCGAAATTCCCACCTTCTCCGCGATCTGCGTCTGGGTCATCGACCCGAAGAACCGGAGCACCACGATGCGCCGTTCCCGCTCGGGCAGCTTCTCCAGGGCTGGACGAACGGCAAGATAGCTCTCCATCTTTTCCAGTTCGGGATCGTCCGCGCCGAGGGTGTCCATCAACGGGAGGCGGTCCTCGCTGACCACCGAGTCGACCGACACGGTCTGGTACGCGCTGCGCGCGAGCAACGCCTGTGACGCTTCTTTGACGTCGATTCCGAGTTCGACGGCGATCTCACTGGCCGTCGGAGCTCGACCCAATTTCTGCGACAGCGATCCCACCGCCTGCGAGATCATCGAGTTCAGTTCCTTCATGCGCCGCGGCACCCGGACCGACCATCCCGCATCGCGGAAGTAGCGACGAGCTTCGCCCATGATGGTGGGCACGGCGAACGAGACGAAGTCCGATCCGCGCTCGATGTCGAATCTGTCGACAGCGTTGACCAAACCGAGACGGGAGACCTGCAGCAAGTCCTCATGGGCCTCACCGCGACCGCCGAAGCGGCGTGCGATGTGTTCGGCGAGCGGCAGGCAACGGGTGATGATGCGATCGCGCAGTACCCGACGCTGTGGCGAGTTCTCGTCGAGCGCCTGCATCTGCTGGATCAGAGCGACCACATCGCTGTAGTCGTCGGACTCTCGCCGCGTGCTTCGTTCGTGCACCGGCACTAGATCGTGCTCCTCCGCTTGACCACGTCGATGGCAACCGTTCGAGCCGCATCGCTGTCGTCTGCGTCGTGTGCGCGCAGCTCGATGGAGTCGGTCAGGGTTTGCAGAACGTGCCAGCCGAAGCTGTCCTTCTTCGGCACCGACGCGGCCGCCACCGTGGAGGTGACGACGATCCGGATCCCGGAGTCACTCACCGAGAACAGGCACGAGAGCTCGGAACCATCCACCGAACCCTTGATCAGCTGGGAACACACTTCGTCCACGACCAACTTGACGTCGGCGATGTCGTCGAGCGTGAAGTCGCTCAGTACGACGAGAGTTTCTGCGACGGCGCGTACCACGGGTAGCTGATCGGCCTCGGCGCGCACCCTCAGCTCGACCGGTGCACCGGAACCTCTCTCCAGTTCTTCGATCTTGCTGACCCCAGCCATCCGCACTTCCCATCGTCGCCGCGCACTGTTTTACCGTTTGCCGGGCAAGACTACCCAGCCGACCAGGTTTCAATCCTCACGGTTCGGGAATCGGATCGTCCCGCGCCGCAGCCGGACGAACGATCGATGAACGACCCGGCGGCCCGGGTGACGCATGGGCGGCGAACTGGCACGATCGACATCGTGGATCACTCGCAGGCACTTCGCACTCTCGCCCGACGTCTCGGCACTTCGACCTCGTACCGAGGCTGGGACGACACCGAACACGAGGTGAGCGACGACACGCTGCAACAGGTGCTCACCGCACGTGGCTACGCCACCGAGTCGGCCGAGGACGTCGACCGAGCACTGGCCGATATCGACAACGCACCGTGGCGACGGCTGCTACCTCCGGTGGTCGTGGCCACGCAGGGCACCGATGCCGTGGTGTGGGTACATGTGCCGCATGGCAATCCGGTGGAGGTCTCGATGGTCTCCGAGGACGGCGAGACCATCGCCGTGCCGCAAGCCGATGTGTGGGTCGATCCCCGTGACGTCGACGGCCGCCTGATCGGTCGGGCCACGTTCGTGGTTCCCGGCAGCGCACCCCTCGGATGGCACACTCTGACGGCGACGACGATCAGCGAGGACAACACGGTCCGAACGTCGGAAGCCGTTGTGGTGGTCACACCGAAGTCGTTGTCACCCAACGCCGAACTGGCGGACCGTCAGCGAACGGGGCTGCTCACCCAGCTGTACTCGGTGCGATCGAGACGGTCGTGGGGAATCGGCGACCTCGGTGATCTCGAGGACATGGCCGTGATCGCCGGCCGCGAACACGGATTCGACTACCTCCTCGTCAATCCACTGCACGCCGATCGACCCACCACCCCGGTGGAGGCCTCGCCGTATTTGCCGACCACGCGCCGATTCTTCAACTCGCTCTACATTCGGGTCGAGAACATTCGCGAGACGGCACAACTCTCGCCGAAGCAGTTCGGCAAGGTGCACGACGCAGCGAGACGGTTCGACAAGGCGAACACACGAACCAAGAAGCTGAATCGAGACCGGACGTTCACGGCGAAACTCCGTGCCCTGGAACGCGTTCACAAGGTCGAGCGCAGCCCGGCTCGTGAATCCGCGTACCGTGCATTCGTCGAGCGCGAGGGTAACGGTCTCCGCGACTTCGCAGTATGGAGTGCGCTTGCGGAGAAATTCGGCCCGCAGGATCCGATCTGGACCGATCGAGCGGCGCATCCGCGAACCGACTTCGTCCGAGAGCAACGCACGAAGCTGGCCGATCGCATCGATTTCCACATGTGGCTGCAGTGGATCTGCGACGAGCAACTCGCCGCCGCGCAACGCGGTGCGCTCGACGCGGGGATGGACATCGGCATCATGCACGACCTTGCGGTCGGTGTGGCCCGAGGCGGAGCCGACGCCTGGGCCCTCGGCGACGTGCTCGCCTCGGGCGTCACGGTGGGCGCGCCGCCGGACAATTTCAACCAGCAGGGCCAGAACTGGAACCAGCCGCCGTGGGACCCGGACCGCCTCCGAGAAATGGCGTACATCCCGTATCGAGACATGCTGCGCACGATCCTTCGGCACGCCGGCGGCATCCGCGTCGACCACATCCTGGGCCTGTTCCGACTGTGGTGGATTCCGCAGGAGGCCGAGAATGCCGGTGGCGGAACGTATGTCGAGTACGACCACGAAGCACTGATCGGCATCCTGGCGCTGGAGGCAGAGCGGGCCGGCGCGGTGGTGGTCGGTGAGGATCTCGGCGTCTTCGAACCGATGGTGCAGGAATATCTCACCGAACGCGGCATCTTCGGCACCTCGATTCTGTGGTTCGAAGCCGACGATTCCGGACCGATCGCGCCCGAGGAGTACCGCAGTCTCTGCCTGACCTCGGTGACCACGCACGACCTACCACCCACGGCCGGGTATCTCCGAGGTGAGCACATCGACCTGCGATCACGCCTCGGCCTGCTCGAGCGCGACATCGAGGCCGAGAAAGAGGTCGACACACGCAAGCGCGAGGCGGTTCTCGATCTGGCGCGCGAACGCGGGTTGCTCGACACCGACACCGCAGCCGACGATCATCGGACGGTGGAAGCTCTGCATCGTCTCGTCCAGCGCAGCCCGTCACTGTTGATCGGTGTTGCTCTGGTCGACGCCGTCGGCGAACATCGCATCCAGAACCAGCCGGGTACCGACGAAACCCAGTACGAGAACTGGAAGGTTCCGTTGGCCGACGCAGAGGGCAGGCGTGTGCTGGTCGAGGATCTCGTCGACCATCCCCGGATGGTGTCGTTGACGGCGGCTATGGCCACCGAGTCGACGGACCGATGACACCGAGGTCCACAATCGAAGAATGAACTACCGCATTCGCCACGAAGACAGCCGGTACTGATGGGGCGCATCACTGCTCGCAGGCCGGTGGTCCGCCTCCGGAACGGACACCGCGTCGAGCGCCCGGACACCCTGGTGGTGGAAGAACCGCTCGAACTGCGGGTCGACGGCAAGGCATTGGCCGTGACCATGCGCACTCCCGGACACGATGTCGAGCTGGCACACGGCTTCCTGCTGACCGAAGGCGTGATCGCCTCGGGAGCCGACATCGCGGCAGCTCGTTACTGCGACGGGGTCGACGACGAGGGCGCGAACACGTACAACGTCCTGGACCTCACGCTGGCCCAGGGCGTCGCTCCCCCGGAGACCGGAGTCGAACGGAATTTCTACACGACGTCGTCGTGCGGGGTGTGCGGTAAGGGATCCTTGGATGCAATTCGACTGCGCACCAAGCACTCCCCCGCGGCCGACACGGTCGTCGTCACCTCGGAGACCCTGGCCGGGTTGCCGGACACCCTGCGCGCTGCGCAGAAGGTCTTCGATGCGACCGGAGGTCTACATGCCGCGGCACTGTTCACCGCCGACGGCGAGATGTTGGTGTTGCGGGAGGACGTCGGACGCCACAATGCCGTCGACAAGGTCGTCGGCTGGGCAGTGACCAACGATCGAATTCCATTGCGCGGCATGGTGCTGATGGTCAGTGGCCGCGCCTCGTTCGAACTGGCACAGAAGGCCGTCATGGCAGGCATACCGATCCTCGCGGCAGTTTCGGCACCGTCGTCTCTGGCGGTGGATCTCGCGACAGAGTCGGGTCTGACGGTCATCGGATTTCTCCGAGGTCGGTCGATGAACCTCTACTCCCACACCGACCGCGTCGAGGTCTCAGACGGTGCTGTCGACCAGTAGTTCGGCCGCAGTAGCGTTCACGACGTCGTTCACGGACACACCCGGTGCGGTCTCGACGAGACGGAGACCGTTCTCGGTGACGTCGAGGACGGCCATGTCGGAGATGATCCTGTGCACGCAGCCCTTACCGGTCAACGGCAAGGTGCACTGTTCGAGAATCTTCGGTTCACCCTTGCGCGAGACGTGCTCCATCATCACGATCACGCGCCGCGCTCCGTGCACCAGATCCATCGCGCCGCCCATACCCTTGACCATGTGCCCGGGGATCATCCAGTTCGCCAGATCGCCGGTGGCACTGACCTGCATCGCACCCAGCACTGCGACGTCGACCTGGCCACCGCGGATCATTCCGAACGACTGCGCGGAGTCGAAATAGGAGGCACCGGGAAGGACGGTGATGGTCTCTTTCCCTGCATTGATGACCTCGGGATCCAGTTCGTCCTCGGTGGGGTACGGGCCGACTCCGAGGACTCCGTTCTCGGAGTGCAGGATCACCGAGATGTCGGTGGCGATGTAATTGGGTACGAGCGTGGGCATGCCGATGCCCAGGTTCACGTACTGTCCGTCACCGAGTTCCTGTGCCACCCGAGCGGCCATCTGTTCGCGGGTCATCTTCTCGCTCATGCTCGTACTGTCCTCTGCTCGATGCCGACCTGGACCGGGCCTACGTGGACCACCCGCTGCACGTGGATACCCGAAGTGTGCACTTCGTCCGGCCCGATCTCGCCGGGCTCGACGAGATGCTCGACCTGCGCGATGGTGATCCGACCCGACTCTGCGGCAGGTGGATTGAAGTTCCGCGCGCTGGCGTGGAACACCAGGTTTCCGTGCCGATCGCCCTTCCACGCGTGCACGAGCGCGTAGTCGGCGACGATGCCGCGCTCGAGAACGTAAGTGAGGCCGTCGAATTCGCGCGTTTCTTTGGGCGGACTGGCCAGGGCGATACCTCCGCTGCCGTCGTAGCGCAGCGGGAGTCCACCGTCTGCAACCTGCGTCCCGACGCCTGCCGGGGTGAAGAAGGCCGGAATTCCGGCACCGCCGGCGCGCAATCGTTCGGCAAGAGTGCCCTGGGGCGTGAGTTCGACTTCGAGTTCGCCGGACAGATACTGCCTCGCGAACTCCTTGTTCGAGCCGACGTACGAGCTGATCGTTCTGCGAATACGGTGCTGTGCCAACAGAACTCCGAGACCGAATCCGTCGGTTCCGCAGTTGTTGCTGATGGTCTCGAGGTCGGTGGCGCCCTGCGCGAGTACTGCGTCGATCAAGATCTCGGGCACTCCTACCAGTCCGAATCCGCCCACGGCGAGCGAGGATCCGTCCGGGATGTCCGATACGGCTTCGGTGGCGCTGGCCACGACTTTGTGCAACATGAGATCCACGCTACCCGAAAACGTGCGTGATGTGAACACCTTGCCACCATGCGAACACAACAGTAGGGTGGCTATTGCGTAGATCACCACGATCGTGAGGAACCTTCGATGCTTCATCTCCCGCCCGACTATCGGGATCAAGCGGGCGTCAACGCCCCGCGAGACTTCGCCGAGTACCGCACCACGGCTCTGCGACACCCGGCGCAGCCCTTGACGCTGCTCCCCCAGCGACTCACCGAGATCACCGGACCGGTACTGGGAGAAGGCCGGGTCACCGTGGCCGATGCCGATCTGACTCTGGCGAACGGCGGCGAAGCTCAGGGTCAGCGCATCATCGTGCACGGCCGGGTACTCGACAGCGACGGCAAGGCAATCCCGAACACTCTCGTCGAGGTGTGGCAGGCCAACGCGGGCGGGCGATACCGGCACTCCGGTGACCGTTGGCCGGCACCCCTGGATCCGCATTTCGACGGAGTCGGCCGAGTGCTCACCGACGAGCAGGGCCGCTACCGATTCACCACGATCAAGCCGGGTGCGTACCCCTGGGGCAATCATCACAATGCGTGGCGTCCCGCCCATATCCACTTCTCGTTGTTCGGGCAGGCGTTCACCCAACGGTTGGTGACTCAGATGTACTTCCCGGACGATCCGATGTTCTTCCAGGACCCGATCTACAACGCGGCACCCGAGGACGCTCGTGCTCGCATGATCAGCACGTTCGACTACGAAGCAACGCAGGAGAACTGGGCCCTCGGCTTCAGGTTCGACATCGTGTTGCGCGGCCGAGACGCCACCCCCTTCGAGGAAGACGACCACGATGACTGACCCCGAGTTCGCGCCGCGCTATCCCGTGGTCGCCGGAGCCGATTTCACCACCGCGTCCTTCGGACAGACCCCGTCGCAAACGGTGGGCCCGTACGTCCACATCGGGCTGCTGTGGCCCGACGGTGAACACGTTGTGCCGCCGGGTACGGACGGAGCTGTCACGGTGACGTTCACTCTGATCGACGGCTCGCGAACCCCGATGTCCGACGCCATGATCGAGACCTGGCAAGCCGATGCCGACGGCCGGTTCGATCACCCCGACGACCCGCGGGGCGCGGTTGCGCCGCGCACCGACGGCTTTCGCGGATTCGGGCGCACGTTCGCCGACGAGACCGGGACGATGTCCATCACGACGATCAAGCCAGGACCGTTACCGGCCGAGAACAACGCCGTCGAGGCCCCGCACATCGATGTCGGAATCTTCGCCCGCGGGATGCTCAAGCGAGTCGTGACGCGGGTGTACTTCCCCGACGAGGCCGAGGCGAATGCCGTCGATCCGGTGTTGTCCGCCTTGCCAGAGCACAAGCGTGCCAGACTCGTTGCACGGTCGGTCGACGGCGGCTATCACCTCGATATCGTGCTGCAGAACACCGACCCGGACGGCGACGAGACCCCGTTCTTCGAGCTGTGACAATCGATTCACGAAGGAGGACAATGACATCCGAGCGAGGTGCCCTGTTCGACCCGACGTTCGGCAGCGACGTCATCGCGCCGCTCGTCGGCGACCGCGCCTGGGTGACAGCGATGCTCGATGTCGAAGCTGCGCTCTCACGCGCCGCGGCCTCGGTCGGGCTGGTGAACGCCGAACACGCGGACATCGTCACCACAGCCGCCGCGGAACTCGGGACGACCCTGGACATCGCTCGACTCGGAGCCGACGCGGCCGCCGGCGGAAACCCCGTCATTTCGCTGGTGACACTGCTGCGGACCGCGGTGTCGCCGTCCGCAGTTCCCGGGAGTGCAGTGCATACCGGTGCCACCAGCCAGGACATCATGGACACGGCACTGATGTTGATCTCGCGCACTGCGCTCGCCGCCATCGATGCCTCGCTCGACGACGCGTGCCGCGCCGCACGCGATCTCGCACTGAACCATCGCACCACACCCATGGCAGCGCGCACACTCGGGCAGCAGGCCCTGCCCACCACCTTCGGCCTCGTCGCCGCGAACTGGACGGCGGGACTGCATCGTGCGCGCACCCGCCTGACGGCCGTTCGGCAGGCCTGTTCGGTTCAATACGGAGGAGCCGCAGGCACTCTCGCGGCCGTGCATCCGTACGGCCCGGCCATCGCGGCCGCGCTGGCCGCCGAACTGTCACTGGCTCCGCAGGTCGCGCCCTGGCACACCGAACGCACGGCAATCGCGGATCTGGCCTGCGCTTTGGGCACGGCCGCCGGGGCGATCGGGAAGATCGCCGGGGACATCGTGTCGATGTCGGCCACCGAGCTCGGCGAGGTATCCGAGGACGCGCCGGGAGGATCCTCGGCGATGCCGCACAAACGAAATCCTGTTGCTGCCATCACTGCTCGCGCCGCAGCCCGTCGGGTACCGGGTGCGGTGTCCACCGTGCTCTCGAACATGGATCACGAATACCAGCGCGCCGCGGGAGCCTGGCACGCCGAGTGGGAGACGATCACGGACCTGCTGCGTCTCACCGGCGGCGCAGCACATCGGATCGCCACCAGTCTCGGCGGACTACACACCCATCCCGAGATGATGGGTCGTAACCTCGATGCGACGGGCGGAGCCCTCCTCGCCGAACGGGTCACAGCAGCCCTGGCGCACCATACGAACGATGCCCGGGACATCGTGACCGCTCGATGCGCTGCCGGAGCACCGTTGGACACCGATCCGGCCATCACCGAATTTCTCACACCGTCGACGGTGCGCGAGTTGCTCGACCCAGCCGCGTATCTCGGCCACGCGTCCGATCTGGTCGACACCATCCTGGCCGAGCTCACCCTCGACACCGACAGCACCTCAGAATCGAAGGACTCACGATGACCGTCGCACTGGCACACCAACTCGTCGACGGACCGAGCGCCGAAGCCGAGACCGTCGTGCTGATCGGTTCCCTCGGCTCCGATCGATCGATGTGGAATCCGCAAGTCGGCCCGCTCTCCGCCTTTCTCCGGGTACTCGCCGTCGATCTCCGTGGCCACGGGGCGTCACCGGTGCCGTCCGGCCCGTATTCCGTCGCGGATCTGGCCGAAGACGTGCTGGCTCTCCTCGATTCATCGAACCTGAAACGCGTTCACCTGGTAGGTCTCTCGCTCGGAGGTGCCGTCTCGCAGTGGATCGCCATCCACCGACCCGAGCGAGTGCGCACTCTGACCCTGCTGTGTACCTCGGCCAAGTTCGGCGAGGCCGCGCAGTGGCTCGATCGCGCGGCCTCGGTCCGCGCGGCCGGAACCGCCTCGTTGGCCGACGCCGTTCTCGACCGGTGGTTCACCCCCGAACTCGCCGCTCGCGACACCGATCTCGTCGACCGGCATCGGCAGATGATCGTCGAGACGTCCGACGAGGGCTACGCAGCATGCTGTGAGGCGTTGTCCGACTGGGACTCTCGCGCCGACCTCGGTCGAATCAGCGCCCCGACCCTCGTGATCGCAGGCCGTCAGGACCCCTCGACCACGCCGGAGGATCTGAAGATCATCGCCGACGGCGTCGCCGATTCGACGTTCCGAGTGCTCGACCCAGCCGCACACCTGGCCAACGTCGAGCAGGCCGGACCCGTCACCACAGCGATTGCCGCACACATCGGATCGGCTCCGTACGCTGCCGGCCGAGCCGCGGCCCACGAGACCGGCATGGCGGTGCGGCGCAGTGTCCTCGGCGACGCTCACGTCGACCGAAGCATCTCCGCGCGAACCGAATTCACCGCGCCGTTCCAGGATTTCATCACCCGCACCGCATGGGGTGACATCTGGAATCGTCCCGGACTCGACCACCACACCCGCAGACTGCTGACCCTGGCGATTCTGACGGCCGTAGGCAACCAGCACGAGCTCGACATGCACATTCGCGCGGCGCTGCGCGCAGGGCTGGCACCCGACGAACTGGGCGAGGTGTTCCTGCACACCGCGGTGTACGCGGGAGTTCCGAACAGCAACAGCGCATTCGGTCTCGCGAACGCGGCCATCGCCGAGACCGAATCGAGTACCTCGTGAACTCGCCGGAATCGCCGGCGCCGTCCTCGGACTACGTTCAATCACTCGGACGTGGTCTTGCGGTGATTCGAGCCTTCGACGGCGAGCATCCGCGTCGAACGCTCTCCGACGTCGCTCGGGCAACCGAACTCACCCGAGCCACGGCCCGACGGTTTCTGCTCACGCTCGTCGAGCTCGGATACGTCCGTACCGATGGTTCGATGTTCTGGCTCACTCCGCGGGTGCTCGAACTCGGGTACAGCTATCTGTCCAGCCTGTCCCTGCCGGAAGTCTCGGGACCCCATCTGGAGGCTCTCGCAGAACGGGTACGAGAATCGTCCTCGGTGTCCATTCTCGACGGTGACGATGTCGTATACGTCGCCCGAGTACCGGTGAGCCGCATCATGACTGTCGGAATCAACATCGGAACGCGTTTCCCCGCGTTCGCCACCTCGATGGGCCGGGTACTGCTCGCGGGCCTTCCGGCCGACGAGCTCACTGCCTATCTCGATCGAGTTCGACTGACCCCGCTCACCGGCAAGACGATCATCTCGTCCGACACACTGGCACGCGAACTCGAACGAGTGCGGGCCGAGGGCTTCTGTCTGGTGGACCAGGAACTCGAAGAAGGACTGCGATCGATCGCCGCACCCATCCACGACGGTAACGGGGCAGTCGTCGCCGCGGCGAACGTCTCGACTCAAGCCGCGCGTCATTCGGCGGATGCAGTGCGCGCCGAACTACTCCCGGCCTTGCTCGACGCCACCCGTGCCATCGAGACCGACATGCTCCGAGTGACTACCGGACCCAACGACATGCGAGGAAACACCCATGCCTGACGCCGTGATCTGCGAACCCCTGCGAACACCGGTCGGCCGCTTCGGCGGTCAGTTCCGCGACATCTCCGCCCAGGCTCTCGCCGGCACCGTCATCGCCGAACTCGTTGCCCGTACGGGCATTTCCGGTGCCGACATCGACGACGTCATCCTGGGTCAGGCGTCCCCCAACGGTGATGCACCGGCGATCGGACGCGTCGCCGCGCTCGATGCCAACCTCGGGATCGACGTCCCCGGGATGCAGATCGACCGCCGTTGCGGCTCCGGCCTGCAAGCGATATTGCAAGCCTGCATGCAGGTGCAGTCCGGGGGCAACGATCTGGTGCTGGCCGGCGGTGTCGAGAGCATGAGCCAGACCGAGTTCTACGCCACCGGTATGCGGTGGGGCGTCAAGGCGGAATCGGTGGCCCTGGCCGACCGACTCGCGAGGGCACGAGTGACCGCAGGCGGCAAGAACTTTCCCGTGCCCGGCGGCATGATCGAAACAGCTGAGAATCTTCGCGCCGAGTTCTCGATCAGCCGTGCTGATCAGGACGCGCTGGCGGTCCAGTCCCACCAACGCGCGGTCGCTGCTCAGAAGAACGGCGTGTTCGCCGAGGAGATCGTCGGAGTATCGGTGCCTCAGCGTAAGTCGGACCCGCTGCTCGTCACCACCGACGAACATCCCCGTGCCGACACCACCGTGGAGTCACTGGCGAAGCTGAAGGCGATACGCGCGTCGATCGATCCTCAGTCGACAGTCACGGCCGGAAACGCCAGCGGACAGAACGACGGTGCCGCGCTCGCGATTGTCACCACTCCGGAAAAGGCTGCTTCACTGGGCCTTCGACCGCTGGCCCGACTGGCAGGATGGGGTGTCGCCGGAGTCGCTCCGCGAACCATGGGCATCGGGCCGGTACCCGCCGGCGCGAAAGCGCTCGGACGCCTCGGGCTGACCCTCGCCGACATGGGAATCATCGAGCTCAACGAGGCTTTCGCGGCCCAGACCCTCGCCGTCACCCGGTCGTGGGGAATCGAACCCGACGACGCGCGGCTGAACCCGCACGGTTCCGGCATTTCGCTCGGCCACCCGGTCGGCGCCACCGGTGCCCGAATTCTTGCCACTTTGCTTCGTGAGATGGACCGCCGGGAGGTTCGGTACGGACTCGAGACGATGTGCATCGGTGGCGGCCAGGGATTGGCTGCTGTGTTCGAGCGAATCGGCTGACCAGCTGTCAGTTCTGCAGTTGCGCCGCCAGTCGCACAGCCGAATTGGTCTCCCCGTAGCCCTCGTAGCCGCCCACGCGCTGAACCACCTCGAAGAACAGGTCGTCACCCACGGTTTCGGTGAAGAAGTGGAAGAACTCACCGCCTGCGGCGTCTGCGTCGTACAGGATTCCCAGGCGCTGCATCGCGTCGAGCACAGCGGAGTCGAGGCCGAATCGCGCGTCGAGATCGCGATAGTAGTTCGGAGAGATGCGCAGGGGCGTCAGGCCCCGTTCGGTCATCGCCGTCGCGGCGGCATAGATGTCCTCGCACCCGAACGCCACATGTCCGACGCCACCGCGGCGGGCGGCCGGCAGTGGATCCGCGTCGGACGGGCGGCCGGGAACCATGTTGAGTGAGAGACGAATCGTGCCGCCGTCGGTAGCCAGGGTAAGGGCCTGGCTACGCACCAGGCCGATCGCGTCGACGACGTCCTGTCCGTCGCGAGGAACCATGCCGAAGACCGAGCGCAGCAGCAGCATCACCCCGTCCCAACTCTCGGCCGGTACGGCGAGCGCGATGTGGTCCACTCCCGACACCACTGCGGTGTTCAGCCTCGACTCCGTTCTGGGGACCAGATCGAACGCGGACTGCCAGGCACCCGCACTGCCTCGGTTGCGCAGGTCGAGTGACGTCGCCCCTGTCACGGCCAGGCGCACCACCGCGTCGGTCGCGTCGGCAACACCGGGCATGGTGACGGTGGATGCGGTGACGCCGAGGGCGCGGGCCCGAGTGAGCCACAGATCGGGCCGCTCACTACGAACGCCGATCTGAGCCAGCGCGGGCAGGTGGGCCGGGACGCCGGGCGCAGTCCACAGCGTGTCCACAGTGGTGTCGACCGCCACCGCAAGTGGGCCCTGGGTGAACAGCGACAGTCCGTGTTCGCTGTGTGCGGCGGTCAGGTCGAAACCCAACTGGCGCAGGACGGTACCCAGCTGCGCTGCCTTCGCCGGCCCCGCCGCTATGCGGAGGGATACGACGTTCTCGATCGGACCGGGCGGCGGAGGCGAAAAGAGATCCGTTTCTACAGAGGGTGTTTCGATGCCGCGTACTTGCTCCTGCAGGTAGAGCAGGGAGCGATGGGCGTCGGATGCCGTTCTCCCGGTATCGGAGTGACGAAAGACGTCGTTGAAGATCTCGAGCGACCACGGTCCGGTGTATCCGGAGGCGACCACGTCCGCACCGAAGCGAGCAAGATCGAAGTTGCCCTGCCCGGGGAAACAGCGATGGTGACGGCTCCACTGCAATACGTCCATCACCAGGTGAGGCGCGTCGGCCAGTTGGAGGAAGAAGATCTTCTCGCCCGGTATGTCGCGAATTCCCGCGGGATCGTCACCGCGGGAGAGGATGTGGAAGCTATCCAGGCAGGTGCCCAGTGCCGGATGGTCGACCTGTCGAACGATGTCCCAGGCATGACCGTAAGTATCGACGTGGGTGCCCCACGCGAGCGCCTCGTACGCCAATCGCATTCCACGTCGGTGCGCACGCTCGGCCAGAATCGCCATCTGTTCGATCAGAACGCCGTCCTCGCGCACCGCTCCGGCCAGCGGCGAGGAGCACACCAGGAGTAGATCGCATCCCAGCTGTTCCATCACGTCGAACTTGCGCTCGATGCGAACGAGGTTGCGGACGAACTGATCCGGGTCCGCCGAGTCGGCGTCTCGAAACGGTTGATAGAGATCGAGTGTCAGCCCCAGATCGGCGGCCTTCTTCGCGATGTCCGCGGGGAGGTCGGGTGAGCTGATGAGATCCGGCTCGAACACCTCGAAGCCGTCGAACCCGGCCTCGGCGATGGCACGCATCTTCTCGTCCAGGGATCCGCTGAGCGAGACCGTGGCCACCGATGTGGCGATCGCGTTCACGAGAGGGCCCCGGCAGTAGCAGCAGCACGATCCTCGTGCTCGATCAACGAACGCATGTGGGCGATCATCCGGTCCGCATCGGCGGTTCGTCCGGTGAAGATCTCGAAGGCATCGGCGGCCTGAAAGACTGCCATGCCGGTGCCGCTGAGCGTGCGACAGCCCACGCCGGCTGCAGTCGACAGCAGTTCGGTCTCGGCCGGTCGGTAGACAACTTCGGCCACCCACATGCGCGGGTGCAGGAAGTGCTCGGGCACGGCCGATCCCGGATGTTCCACCATGCCGATCGGAGTGGCGTGCACCAGGCCGGTCGCGGTGTCGAGGACGCGGCCGAGGCTGTCGAGGCCGGACGCGAACATCTCGACAGAGGGAAAAAGAATCGAAAGAGAATCCCGGAGCTGTTGTGCTCGAACAGGTTCGGCGTCGACCAGGGTGAGCCTGGCTGCTCCACGGCGCGCCATCGCATATGCAACGGCCGCACCAGCTCCCCCGGCACCGAGTTGGACCACGTCGGCCAGGTCGGCACCCGGCAAGCCGCGGCCGAAGTTGCGATCGAATCCGGACCAGTCGGTGTTGTGGCCGATGGCTCGGCCGTCCGCGAACACCACGGTATTGACAGCTCCCAGCCGAGCAGCGTCTTCGGAGAGCTCGTCGAGGCAGCCGAGGACGCGTTGCTTGCACGGGTGGGTGATGTTCAATCCGCGAAACCCGAGGTCGGCCGCGGTCTCCACCAGACGAGGCAGATCGTCGACGGTCAACCCGCGGCGATCGAGGTCGATGATGCGGTACTGGTAGGTCAACCCCTGCTCCATCCCCTCCTTCTCGTGCATCGCAGGCGTGAGCGACTTGCCTATACCCGTTCCGATCAGCCCGCAGAGCAGGGATTCCGGCATGTCGATCTCCTCGAGCCTTAATGTACGAATTGGTGAGTTAGCTCGACGGTACTACTCCATGGGCCCGCGCCCAACCCTTTCCGCACAATCGACGGCGATAGAGTTGATCCATGCCTGCGCGCGCACCCGACTCGTCCGACGACGGCAGCGGACCCACCGTCAAGCGTCGACGCAACAGCGACCTGACCCGTCACAACATCCTCGAGGTCGCGACCGAGGAGTTTGCAGACAAGGGCTTTGCCGGAGCACGAATCGACGAGATCGCCGAGCGAACGCACACCACCAAGCGAATGTTGTACTACTACTTCACCGACAAGGAAGGGCTGTACAAGGCAGTCCTGGAGCGGTCGTACCTGCGCATCCGCGAGCGGGAACGAGCCGTGGACGTCGAGGGACTCGGGCCGGTGGAGGCCATTCGGGCCATCGCGTCGCTGACCTTCGATCATCACGAGCAGAACCCCGACTTCATCCGGTTGGTGTCCACCGAGAACATCCTGCGCGGCGAGCACATCAGCACCTCGGAGGCGTTGAGCAATCTCGGCAACCCGGCCGCCGAACTGTTGGGCGACATTCTCACCCGAGGGCAGGCCCAGGGGATCTTTCGCACCGATGTCGATGCCCTCGACATCCACATGGCGATCAGCAGCTTCTGCGTGTTCCGACTGTCCAATCGCTACACGTTCGAGGCCCTGTTCGGCCGAGATCTGACCGATGTCGCACACCGAGAACGCCTGCGCTCCATGCTCGGCGACATGATCATCGCGTTTCTCACCACATCGACACCGTAACGACGCCGTCGAGTCCTTCGAATCTCATTCGGGGTTGACACGTGGCATGGATCACGTTCAGTATCTAGGAACGCCCGGTTTTAACCATTTAGTACATTAGCGATTCGATCGGCTGGATCGCAGTGTCGAAGGGCACCTCAGCTCCCCCCGTCACACGAAGAGAGACGAACGACGATGGATCCCGTTGCATCCGGACCGACCCCCACACCCCTCCGAGCGGGTGCGAACCCACGCAAGGCCGCCACCGCCGCGTGGGTGGGCAGTGCGCTCGAGTACTACGACTTCTTCATCTACGGCACCGCAGCGGCCCTGGTGTTCGGCCGCGTGTTCTTTCCGGGATCGAACCCGGCCACCGGAACCCTGCTGGCCTTGGCGACGTTCGGGGTCGGGTATCTCGCTCGCCCGCTGGGAGCGCTGGTTCTCGGACACATCGGTGATCGTTACGGTCGCAAGAAGGTCATGGTCGCCACCGTCCTGTTGATGGGTATCGCGACCCTCGGTGTCGGCGTCCTGCCCTCCTACGAATCCATCGGAATCGCCGCGCCGATCATCCTCGTCCTGCTCCGACTCGCGCAGGGATTCTCCGCCGGCGGCGAGCAGGCGGGTGCCAACTCGATGACACTCGAGCACGCTCCGGACAACCGGCGTGCGTTCTTCACCAGCTTCACTCTCAGCGGTACTCAGGGTGGCCAAATCCTCGCCACGGCGGTGTTCCTGCCCGTCGCCATGCTTCCCGAGGACCAGCTGCTCAGCTGGGGTTGGCGAATCCCGTTCTTCCTCAGTGCTTTTGTCGTCGTCGCCGCGTTCCTCATCCGTCGTTCCCTCGACGAGACCCCGGTGTTCGAGGAAGAGGTCGCATCCAACGAACCTCAGCGCCTGCCCTTGGCCGAACTTCTGGCCGACCATTGGCGCGCCGTTCTTCGCGTCATGTTCGCCGCTGTCATCGCCTCTGTCAGCACCATCTTCACCGTCTACGCGCTGTCGTATGCCGTCAATACCGTTGGCCTCGAACGCACTCCGATGCTGTGGGTCGGCGTACTCGCCAACGTCGTCGCACTGTTCGCGCTGCCCTTCTTCGGTTCGCTCTCCGACCGCATCGGCCGCAAGCCGGTGTTCCTCTTCGGATCGATCGGCTGCGCCATCCTCATGTTCGGCTACCTCTGGTCCATCTCGATCGGCAACTACGCACTGATCTTCGTCCTCGGCATCGTGATGTTCGGATTCGTGCACAGTGCCACCGGTGGCGTCTGGCCCTCGTTCTACGGCGAGATGTTCCCGGCTCGGGTGCGTCTGACCGGCACAGCTCTCGGTACCCAGATCGGTTTTGCCATCGCAGGATTCGCGCCGACCATCGCCGGAGCGATCGCCGGTGCCGAGATCGGCGCCTGGCTACCGGTCGCCATCGTCACCGCGGTGTTCTGTGCAGTCAACGTCGCCATCGTCTCCACCTCCAAGGAAACGTTCCGGACCCCCACCGATGAGCTCGGTACGAAGCCTCGTATCGCGGATGCCGCTACCGCGAACTCGCACTGACCATCGATGATCGACGACATGCGGCCTGACACGGCAGGCCAGTGGCGGGTGTTCGCTGTGCAGTACGCGAGTCGAACCGCAGTGCGCAGCAGCCACTTCCACTATGCCGACGACCGTGGCGGCGAGCCCCACCCCACCGCCTACTACGTGTGGCTCGCCGTATCCCACACCGACACTGTTCTGATCGACGCCGGTATTGCACCGTCCACAGCGAGTGGAATGCCCGGGCTCGAGTACTTCGGCTCCCCGCTCGACATCATCGGTCGCCTGGGCATCGCGCCCGGCGACATCGATCTCTGTGTGTTGACCCATCTGCATTACGACCACACGGGAATCGTCGCCGACATGCCGCGAGCCCGCTACGTCCTGCAGCAACGCGAACTCGAGTACTGGAACAGTCCGTGGGCCGAACGAATCGGCCAGGAGCAGTGGTTGCACTCCCGACCGGATATCGATCACGTGGCCGCGAGCTCGCGACTCGACCTCGTGGACGGCGACAGTGAGCTGCTCCCCGGCCTGTCGGTGCACTCCGTCGGCGGCCATACCGCGGGAATGCAGGTCGTTCGACTACGTACCGCGCGCGGGAACGTCGTGCTGGCCTCCGATGCCAGTCACTTCTACGAGAACATCGAGTCCGACAGCCCGTTCGCGATACTGCACTGCCTACCGGACATGTTCGGGGCCTTCGACAGAATCAAGGAACTGGCCGACGGTCCCGAGCACATCGTGCCCGGTCACGACCCACTGGTGTCCGCGCGATTCACGTCGATCGAGCGTCACCCACACGTCGTGAGAGTCGGCTGAACAGGCCACAGACGACACGAGCCCCGATCATCGTTTCGATGATCGGGGCTCGTGTTGTTCAGTGGGACCGTCAGGCCGACTTGTCGCGACGCTCCGGTCGCTCGGGCTTGCGCGGCACGATGGTCGGCAGCACGTTGTCGTTGACAGTCTCCGCGGTGACTACGACCTTCTCGACGTCGTCCCGGCTGGGGATGTCGTACATCACCGGCAGCAGAACTTCTTCCATGATGGCGCGCAGTCCACGAGCACCGGTACCGCGAAGAATCGCCTGATCGGCGATTGCGTCCAGGGCCTCGGCAGTGAACTCGAGCTCGACGCCGTCCATGTCGAACAGGCGACGGTACTGCTTGACGAGCGCGTTCTTCGGCTCGGACAGAATCGTGACGAGCGATTCCTTGTCCAAGTTCGTCACCGACGCGATCATCGGCAGTCGGCCGATGAACTCGGGGATCAGTCCGAACTTGATCAGATCCTCCGGCATGACCTCGGCGAAGTGATCCTGGGTGTCGATCTCGGCCTTGGAGCGAACCTCGGCCCCGAATCCCAGACCTCGCTTGCCGACACGATCGGACACGATCTTCTCGAGGCCGGCGAAAGCACCGGCGACGATGAAGAGAACGTTCGTGGTGTCGATCTGGATGAATTCCTGATGCGGATGCTTGCGACCGCCCTGCGGCGGCACACTGGCCTGAGTTCCCTCGAGAATCTTCAGCAGAGCCTGCTGAACGCCCTCGCCGGACACATCTCGCGTGATCGACGGGTTCTCGCTCTTGCGAGCGATCTTGTCGACCTCGTCGATGTAGATAATGCCGGTCTCGGCCCGCTTGACGTCGTAATCGGCGGCCTGGATCAGCTTGAGCAAGATGTTCTCGACGTCCTCGCCCACGTACCCGGCCTCGGTGAGCGCGGTGGCGTCGGCGATGGCGAACGGCACGTTGAGCATCTTGGCCAACGTTTGCGCAAGATATGTCTTTCCGCAGCCGGTCGGTCCGAGCATCAGAATGTTGGACTTGGCCAGTTCGACCGACTCGCCCCGCACATCACGGGCCTTGTCGCCGGCCTGGATGCGCTTGTAGTGGTTGTAGACCGCAACGGCCAGCGTGCGCTTGGCAGCGTCCTGACCGATCACGTAGTTCTCGAGAAAATCCTTGATCTCGGAGGGCTTGGGTAGGTCGTCGAGCTTGACTTCGCTCGATTCGGCCAACTCCTCCTCGATGATCTCGTTGCACAGGTCGATGCACTCATCGCAGATGTACACCCCTGGTCCAGCAATGAGCTTCTTGACCTGCTTCTGGCTCTTGCCGCAGAACGAGCACTTCAGCAGATCGCCACCGTCACCGATGCGTGCCATTCGGAGGTTCCTACTTCCTTGTCCGCGTACGCCCCACGCCGTCCGACAGTGCCGAGACGCCGTGGGCTACTTCCCGGGCTTTCGTGATGCCGATATCGCTCGCCCGAGTTCTTGGGTGCGACGCTACCCGTGTTCGCCGAACATGGGCGGGTTGTTTCCGGTGATTCGCCACCCGATTTCGTCTGTTCCGACATTCGGGCCGTAGATCACGATCGCCGGGCGGAGTTTTTCACTCACACCCGGCGCCGGAACTCGAGCCGGACCGTCACGGCCCGACCGGTGAAACTCGCTGTCCTACTTCTGTGCGGACAGCTTGCGGTACTCGAACACGGTGTCGATGATGCCGTAGTCCTTGGCCTGCTCCGCGGTGAGGATCTTGTCGCGATCGGTGTCCTTGCGGATGACGTCGGGGTCCTTGCCGGTGTGGCGACCGAGAGTGGTCTCCATGAGACGACGCATGCGCTCGATCTCTGCAGCCTGGATCTCGAGGTCCGAGACCTGGCCCTGGATTCCACCGCTGGACGGCTGATGGATCAGCACCCGCGCGTTCGGCAGAGCTGCACGCTTGCCCGGGGTACCGGCCGCGAGCAGTACCGCTGCGGCCGAGGCAGCCTGGCCGAGGCAGACAGTGGCAACGTCCGCGCGGACGTACTGCATGGTGTCGTAGATCGCCATCAGCGAGGTGAACGATCCGCCGGGCGAGTTGATGTACATGGTGATGTCCCGGTCGGGGTCGAGCCCCTCGAGCACCAGCAGCTGTGCCATCACGTCGTTGGCGGACGCGTCGTCGACCTGCACGCCGAGGAAGATGATGCGCTCCTCGAACAGCTTGTTGTACGGGTTCGATTCCTTGACGCCGTAACTGGAGTGCTCGACGAAGGACGGGAGGATGTACCGCGAGGACGGCAACTGATTGGGATCGAACAGGTTTGTCATCGTTTCTCCAAGATGTGAGTGATCGAGGTCGGCGGCTACGGCCGATTTACTCGCCGATTCCGCCGGCCTGCTGCGCGCGGCTGACGACGTGATCCACGAACCCGTATTCCTTGGCGGCCTGGGCGGTGAACCACCGGTCGCGATCGGAGTCCTCGGTGATCTGCTCGACGGTCTGACCGGTGTGCTGAGCGATGAGCTCGGCCATCTCACGCTTGGTGTGCGCGAACTGTTCGGCCATGATGGCGATGTCGGAGGCACTGCCGCCGATACCGGCCGAGGGCTGATGCATCATGATGCGCGCGTGTGGCAGGGCGTATCGCTTGCCCTTGGCACCGGCCGAGAGCAGGAACTGGCCCATCGAGGCGGCCAGACCCATGCCGTAGGTCGCGATGTCGCACTCGGCGAATTCCATGGTGTCGAAGATGGCCATGCCCGCGGTGACCGAACCACCGGGCGAGTTGATGTACAGCGAGATGTCGCGAGTGGCGTCCTCGGCAGAGAGCAACAGGATCTGGGCGCACAACTTGTTGGCGATGTCGTCGTCGACCTGGGTACCGAGGAAAATGATGCGGTTTTGAAGCAGACGCTCGTACACGGAGTCGCTGAGATTCAACCCTGCTGCGGCCGAAGTCATGACGGGACTCTGCTCGTGCGAAGCCGCCGGATTCTGAACAGTCACGGTACCTGCCTTTTCATAACAATTCGTTGGTTCCTGACACAGACACTAACGAAAGACGGCGGCTCCGGAGTCCCGGAACCGCCGTCGTTCGCTGTGAGCGTTACTTCTCTTGTTCGCCCTCGGAAGAATCAGCTGCTTCGACCTCGTCGGGAGCATCGGCGGGGCTGCCGAACAGCTCTGCCGTGTCGACGGTGGCTCCGTTGGTGTCGGTCACCGTGACGCGCTCGACGACCGAAGCGAGCGCCTTACCGCGCTTGACGTCGGCGAAGACCGCACCGAGCTGGTTGGCCTGCTGCACCTGCTGGATGAACTGCTCGGGCGGCATGCCGTAGCGCTGCGCCTGGAAGATGATCCGCTCGGTGAGCTCGTCCTGGCCGACCTGAGTGTTCTCGGCCTCGGCGATCGCGTCGAGCAAGAGCTGGGTGCGTACCGACTTCTCGGCACCCTCCTTGACGTCCTTGTCGAACTCTTCGCGGCTCGAACCCTGCGACTCGAGCAGCTCGGCGAGTGCTTCCTCGTTGTGATCGAGACCGTGAATGGCCTCGTGCACCTGGGAATCGACCTCGGCCTTGACGACGGCCTCGGGAGCCGGAATCTCGAGCGTGTCGAGCAGCGTCTCGAGTACCTTGTCGCGGATCTGACCGGCCTGCTCGACCTTCGCAACCCGCTCGACACGCGTCTTCAGATCGGCGAGCAACTCGTCGAACGTGTCGAACTCGCTGGCGAGCTGGGCGAACTCGTCGTCGGCCTCGGGCAGCTCGCGCTCCTTGACGGACACGACCTTGACCGTGACGACGGCTTCCTTGCCTGCGTACTCCCCGGCGACCAGAGTGGAGGTGAACTCCTTCGACTCGTCCGCAGAGACGCCGATGATCGCGTCGTCGAGTCCTTCGATGAGCTGGCCGGAGCCGACCTCGTGGGACAGTCCGCTCGCGGTTGCCTCTTCGACGTTCTCGCCGTCGACGGTGGCCGAGAGGTCGATCGAGACGAAGTCACCGGACTGGACGGGACGATCGACACCGGTCAGGGTGCCGAAACGCTGGCGTAGCGACTGCAGCTGCTCGTCGACGGCTTCGTCTTTGACCTCGAGCGGGTCGACGACGACGCTGATGGTCGAGTAGTCCGGCAACGCGATCTCGGGACGCACGTCGACCTCGGCCGTGAACGTGAGCTCGGTGCCGTCTTCGATCTTGGTGATCTCGATCTCGGGCTGGCCGATGACCTTGACCTTCTCGTTGGTCACGGCCTCGGAGTAACGAGCGGGAAGAGCGTCGTTGACGACCTGCTCGAGTACCGCACCGCGGCCGACGCGCGCTTCGAGCAACTTGGCCGGAGCCTTGCCGGGACGGAATCCGGGGAGGCGGATCTGCTGAGCCAAAGCCTTGTACGCGCGGTCGAAATCAGGCTTGAGCTCCTCGAAGGGCACCTCAACGTTGATACGGACTCGCGTCGGGCTCAGCTGCTCGACGGTGCTCTTCACGGGACATGCTCCTTCTGGTAATTCTTGCTTGCTGGTGGTGCTTACGGTGCTGGCTTGCGGTCTTACCTCGCTCGCCGCGAACACGGCGAACCGTGCCTGCGGCCCTCATTTGTCGGGGTGACAGGAATTGAACCTGCGACCCTCCGCTCCCAAAGCGGATGCGCTACCAAGCTGCGCCACACCCCGTCGTACCCACACCATTGAACAGCAACCGATAGTAGCCCCTCATCGGCGCCCCACCGATGGCGTTCGAGCGAACCCGGCGCGGCATGCCGGTTTGGAATCCGGCAACGGCTTTGGGTACAGTCTTGAAACGCAGGCGACGGAACTGGCGATCCCACGACTGTTGTTTGCATGCCGATGTAGCTCAATGGTAGAGCCCCTGTCTTCCAAACAGGCTACGCGAGTTCGATTCTCGTCATCGGCTCCACCGAAAAGCCCCGCACTGACAGTGCGGGGCTTTTTCGTGTCCGCGTACCCTGAAACGGAGTCCGAATTGTCCGAACGAACCGGACATGCACCGTCGGCGGAAGGCCCGAAATGGAAATAGTCCTGATCGTCCTCGTCATCGCCGTAGTGGCCTTCTTGGTGCTGCGAAGCAAGAAGAACGCGGCTGCTGCGGCCGAGACTGCGCTGGCCGACGCGAAGGCCGACGCCCGCCAGTCGATCGAACGCCTCGGCGGCCAGGTCTACAATCTGATCGGCACCGACACACCGTCCAAGCAGGCACTGGCCGACGCGTCCGAGCGCAACATCGCCGCCGGGTCGCAGATCGACCAGGCCACTACCCCCGAGCAGGCTCGACTGGCCAAGCAGACGGCTCTGGAGGGGCTTTATTACATCCGTGCCGCGCGCGTGGCGATGGGCATGGACCCCGGCCCGGAGGTGCAGGGCATCGACGGCCAACAGCAGGCGGGTCGAGTCACCGAGGAGCGCAACGTCGACTTCGAGGGCCGCGAGATCGCGGCTTCACCGGATCCGTCGGACCGCACCCCGAACTACTACCCGGGCGGCCGAGTAGCAGGCCGTCCGGTCCCCGCGGGCTGGTACTCCGAGCCGTGGTGGCGGCCCGCCCTGGTCGCCGGCGCGTGGGGAATGGGCTCGATGTTCCTGTTCTCGGCGATGTTCTCCGGCATGGCCGGAGTTCCGGACGAGACGGCAGCGGGCGGAGACATGGGAGCCGACGGCTCCGGCGATGGGTCCGGCGGCGACGACTACACCGGCGACGATACGGGAGCGGGTAACGACGGCGGCGGATTCTTCGACGGCGGAGACAGCGGTGGCTTCTTCGACGGCGGCGGAGGCGGAGGCGATTTCGGCGGGTTCTAGGTGGCCTGACACACGGGGCACCAGAACAGGTTTCGCGCCTGCATCGTCGAGTGCAGGATTTCCGTGCCGCACACTCGGCACGGAAGGCCCTGCCTGCGGTAAACGTAGGAGCGGGGTCGACGGGCACCGTAGGTGTCTCCGTGATCGTCCTCGGGCCGGATGGTGATGATGCGACCGCGTCGAACGCCGATCTTCATCAGCTCGACGAGGTCGAACCAGACCGCGTCCCACTCTCCACGATCGAGGTCCTTCCCCGGTCGCATCGGATTGATCTCGTGCCGAAAAAGGATCTCGGCGCGATAGACGTTCCCGACGCCGGCCAGCACCTTCTGATCCATCAGCAGAGTGCCGATTGCCGTGCGCGACTTGGAGATTCGTACCCAGGCAGCGTCGGAGTCGGCGTCCTTACGCAGCGGGTCCGGCCCCAGGCGCGCCACCAGGGCGTCGACCTGCTCCTCGGTGTAGATCTCGCAGGCCGTGGGCCCGCGGAGGTCGGAACCGTACTTCTCCCCCACCATCCGCAGACGCACTGCACCCACCGGATCGTTCAGTGGCACCGACTGTTCGGTGAACTTTCCGTACAGGCCGAGGTGAATGTGCACGATCAGATCGGTCTCGTAACGGTGGAGCAGATGCTTGCCCCAGGCCTCGGCACTCTCGAGCACGAGCCCGTCGATCAGCGCGGCACCGGAGGTGAACCGTCCCTGGGGACTGCTCGCCTCGACCGGTGCCCCGCCGAACCGTCGTTGATGCAGCCGAGCGAGTCGGTGCAGGGTATGACCTTCGGGCACCTACGCGGGCTTTCCCGGAACCTCGGGTGCCTCGCCACTGCGCTCGTACTCGGACAGGATGTCGATGCGGCGCTGGTGGCGCTCTTCGCCCGAGAATGGAGTGCCGAGGAAAGCGTCGACGATGGCGAGTGCTTCGGGCAACGTGTGCATGCGGCCACCGATTCCGATGAGCTGAGCATCGTTGTGCTCGCGAGCCAGCTTCGCGGTCTCGACGCTCCACGCCAGTGCGCAACGAGCGCCCGGCACCTTGTTCGCAGCGATCTGCTCGCCGTTTCCGGATCCGCCGAGCACAAGGCCTCGGCTGCCCGGATCGGCGACGACGCGGCGTGCCGCGTCGATGCAGAAGGCCGGGTAGTCGTCGACGGGGTCGTAGTCGAAGGCACCGCAGTCGACGGGCTCGTGCCCGGTTGCCGTCAGGTGTTCGATGATCTGATTCTTGAACTCGAGGCCGGCGTGGTCGGCACCCAGGTATACGCGCATGCCTAGAGTCTGACAGGTGAACTCACGAGCCGAGAAATTCGCCGGTGTCGACGGTGCGAAGGGCGCGTGGGTCGTTGCGGTCTTCGACGGCGCGACGCTGACGTGGAACGGCTGCACCTCCGTGGCCGAAGTGTTGGAACACACGCGAGACTGCGCGCGAGTGGGCGTCGACATGCCACTGTCTCTGCCTGCGGACGGCTATCGGATCAGCGAGCTGGAGGCGAAAGCGTTTCTCGGCCCGGCACGAAGCTCGATATTCCACACGCCCGTCGCCGGCGTTCTCGACGCTGCTACATACGAGCAGGCCTGTGCACTCTCGCGGAAGATCACCGGCAAGGCGATCAGCAAGCAGACCTGGCACATCCTGCCCGCTGTACAGGCATGGCGCGATGCGGAGTTCGATCCGGACATCTACGTCGAGGTACATCCCGAATGTTCGTTTCGGGCAATGTCACCGGCGACGACGTTCACATCGAAGAAGAGCGGCCGCGGCGTCGGCCAGCGGTTGGCTGCGCTCGAGCGGTGGAGCGAGTACCTCGACCTGGCCGATCTGCCGGCAGGACCCGCCGTCGACGACTTTCTGGACGCCGCCGCCGCGGCGTGGTCGGCCAGGCGATTCCACGCCGGCGAGCACCGAGTGTTCGGTACCGCCGACGCGTCGGATCGAATCGTCGCCTGAGTCCCCCCGTGCGTGAAAGTCGTACTCCTGCTACGAAGTTACGCGCACGAGGGTCGCCCGATCAGTCGAACTGCGGGTCCTCGTCACGGGTGCGCTTGAGCTCGAAGAAGTGCGGGTACGACGCGAAGATCACCGAGGCGTCCCACAGCTTGCCCGCCTCCTCGCCACGCGGGATGCGCGAGATCACCGGGCCGAAGAATGCGACTCCGTTGACGTGAATCGTCGGGGTGCCCACGTCAGGGCCGACCTTGTCCATGCCCGCGTGATGGCTGGTGCGCAGGTCCTCGTCGTAGTCGGTGCTCTCGGCGGCCTTCGCAAGATCGGCAGGAAGGTCCAGTTCGGCCAACGACTCGGCGATGACGACGTCGAAATCCTTGTTGCCCTCGTTGTGGATTCGCGTACCCATGGCGCTGTACAGCGGCGAGAGGATCTCGTCCCCCTTCAGCTTCGCGGCGGCGATCGCCACTCGAACCGGACCCCATGCCTTCTTCATCATCGCGGCGTATTCCTCGGGCAGATCGCGACCCTCGTTGAGCACGGCCAAGCTCATGACGTGGAAGTTCACGTCGATGTCTCGTACCTGCTGCACCTCGAGAATCCAGCGCGAGGTGATCCAGCACCACGGGCACAGTGGGTCGAACCAAAAATCCGCGGTGTCTTTCTGTCCTGAACCGGCCACTGTCTACTCCTTGGAAGTCGAGGTCAACATCTCTTCTTGCGATAACAACCGCCCACCGCGCATACATTCCGCCCTACCGGTCGGCCAGCGCGACCCACTCGTGACGTGATGGGATGGACGGCACTACCCATAACTACACGAAGAGGTGTCGACTGAAGTGGTTGCTCCCAACCTGACGCGTGACCAAGCCTCCGAACGTTCGGCGATCATCGGGGATACGAAGTACGCGATCGTTCTCGATCTCACCGACGGCGAAGGCAATCCGGGCGAGAAGACGTTCCGCTCGCTCACCACCATCACGTTCGCGGCCACCGCCGGATCGTCGACTTTCGTGGACATCGTTGCGGGCACGATTCGCTCCGCGACGCTCAACGGCACCGCCCTCGACACCGCGAACTACGACGAGTCGACGGGAATCGCCCTCGACGATCTGGCCGAACACAACGAGCTCGTGATCGACGCGGACTGCCTCTACTCGCATACCGGCGAAGGCCTGCACCGATTCGTCGACCCGTCGGACGGTTCGGTGTACCTGTACTCGCAGTTCGAGACCGCCGACGCCAAGCGCATGTTCGCCTGCTTCGATCAACCCGATCTCAAGGCCACCTTCGACCTGAAGGTCACCGCTCCCGAGAGCTGGACCGTGATCTCCAATGCCGCGCACGGTGCCGAGCCGGCCGCCGGAGAGCACGTATTCGACACGACCCCGCTGATGAGTACCTATCTCGTCGCGCTGATCGCGGGACCCTACGCGGAGTGGACCGACTCCTACACCGACGAGCACGGCACCATTCCGCTCGGAATCTACTGCCGCGCAACGCTTGCCGAACACATGGACGCGGAGCGCCTGTTCACCGAGACCAAGCAGGGCTTCGGTTTCTACCACGAGAACTTCGGCACCCCGTACGCCTTCGGCAAGTACGACCAGCTCTTCGTGCCCGAGTTCAACGCCGGTGCCATGGAGAACGCCGGTGCCGTCACGTACCTCGAGGACTACGTCTTCCGGTCCAAGGTGACCCGCGCCTCCTACGAGCGTCGCGCCGAGACCGTGCTGCACGAGATGGCCCATATGTGGTTCGGCGACCTGGTGACCATGACCTGGTGGGACGATCTGTGGCTCAACGAATCGTTCGCCACGTTCGCATCGGTTCTCTGCCAGTCCGAGTCCACCGAGTACACGAACGCATGGACCACGTTCGCCAATGTCGAGAAGGCATGGGCGTACCGCCAGGATCAGCTGCCCTCGACGCACCCCATCGCTGCAGACATCCCCGACCTCGCCGCGGTGGAGGTCAACTTCGACGGCATCACCTACGCCAAGGGCGCGAGTGTGCTGAAGCAATTGGTGGCCTACGTGGGCAAGGAAGACTTCCTGGCCGGGCTGCGGGCCTACTTCGTCGACCATGCCTTCGCCAATGCCACCTTCTCGGATCTACTGTCCGCCCTGGAGAAGTCGTCGGGTCGCGACCTGTCCGACTGGGGCACACAGTGGCTGCGGACCACCGGCCTCAATACCCTGAGCCCGGACTTCGACGTCGATGCCGACGGTAAGTTCACGCGCTTCGCGGTTCGGCAGAGTGGTGCCGCACCGGGTGCAGGCGAGCATCGAGTCCACCGCATCGCCGTCGGCATCTACGACGACGTCGAGGGCAAGCTGGTGCGCACCGACCGAGTGGAACTCGATCTCGAGGCAGCCGAATCGACGAATGTCGATGCGCTGGTCGGCGTGTCGCGAGGCAAGCTGGTTCTGGTGAACGACGACGATCTGACGTACTGCGCGGTACGTCTGGATCCGGACTCGCTCGATACGCTCCTGTCTCGGATCGGCGACATCGCCGAACCACTCCCCCGCACGCTCGCGTGGTCGGCAGCGTGGGAGATGACTCGATCGGCCGAGATGAAGGCCCGAGATTTCGTTGCCCTCGTCCAGCGCGGGATCGGCGGCGAGACCGAAGTGGGTGTGGTGCAACGCCTTCTGCTGCAGGCACAGACCGCCATCACCAGCTACGCCGACCCGGCCTGGGCAGCCGAGCACGGCACCCCCGAGTTCGCCGACGCACTGCTCGAACTGGCCCGCACGGCCGAGGCAGGCTCGGATCATCAACTGGCCTTCGTCAACGCCCTCACCGGTATCGAACTCGGGGACCGCCACATCGAGGTGCTTCGCGCGCTCCTCCACGGCGATGTCGACGGGCAATCCCTGTCCGGCCTCGACGTCGACACCGATCTGCGGTGGCGAATCGTCACGGCGCTGGCCGGGGCCGGGGCGATCGACTCCGACGGGCTCGATTCGCCGGTCATCGATGCGGAAGCGAGCGCAGACAACACGGCCGCCGGAGCGCGGTCGGCTGCGGCTGCGCGAGCCGCGCGACCGAGCGCAGAGGTCAAAGAGCAGGCCTGGGCGACGGTCGTCGACGACGACTCGGTGCCGAACATCACGGCGCGCTCGATCATCGGTGGCTTTGCGGGACCCGGCCAGGGTGACTTGCTCGAGCCCTACGTCGCCCGCTACTTCGATGCCATCGAGGGGGTCTGGTCTCGTCGATCCAGCGAGGTTGCGCAGACCGTCGTGATCGGGCTGTACCCCTCCTGGTCGATCAGTGAACAGTCACTGGCGGCCGCAGACGGGTTCCTGGACGGCGAACTGCCTCCGGCGCTCCGTCGTCTGGTGATAGAGGGACGGGCAGGGGTCGTTCGGGCCCTTGCAGCGCGGGAGTTCGACGCGAGCTGATCGCTCCCACAGACGCAACCAGGGCCGGTTGCTTCACCTCGAGGTGAAGCAACCGGCCCTGGTTGTCAAAGCGCGCTCAGGAGCTGAGTGCGAACGCTAGGGACTGAGGATCGACGCAGCCATCACCCGCACCGAGGCAACCAGACCGTCGATCAGGTTGCCGTCGCGGAACGGGCCGAGAGCGGCGGTCACACCCAACTGCGCAACCCGGTCGGTCGCGCGGTTCGATACTCGCTTACCACTGCGAATTTCGAGAGCGTGCCGGTGGGGGTCGACGGCGATCAGAATCGATCGAACGGCGTCGGGTGTTCCCGGAAACACCGACTCGACACCTGCGGCCGGATCGTCTCCGAGATCACCGATGTAGATGTTGAACCGAATCTTGGTCTGCCGAGTCGCCTCGGTCAGCGCGTCGTCGAGGGCCACCAACTCCTGCGTCGCGAAAGGCAGGTGCTCCGGATTGACCGTCCCGAACTCGTGAGCAGCCGAGACGCGACCGCTCGCGGTCACAGCAGCCCCGAACGGTAGATCTTCTTCCCTGATGTCGCTGCGGACGAGTTCACCACTTGCCACTTGCAGCACCTCCGATCGAGTCGGCTGCGTCGGCATCGTGCGATCCGTGGCCTCCGAAGGGAGTCACCTCGTCCGTTGCGCTCCACAGCAATGGCTCGCGCGTCCACTCGTCCGTCAGTCGGTAGGGAGGAACATCCATACCGGGCTGCTTGTCGGTCAGGTAGGACAACGCGCCGATGATCCCGATCACCGCAGCCGGAATCACCCCGAAAATCAGCGTGGTCTCAAAAATGCTCACAGGGTGTGACGTTAGTCGACAATTGCGCGTCGGACCACGTCGGGCCCGGTGTTGTGACCGAAATGGTCACACCGGTCGACCGTCAGGCCGCACCCTCGCCGAGATACGCCAGCCAACTGGGGTCCAACTCCTTCGTCGTCGCCAACAGACGCCAGTGCGGACCCTTCGGTGGCACCAGCTGCGCGCGCAGTGTCCACCCGATCTCGCTGAGGAGTTTGTCGGCCTTGCGGTGATTGCACGACGCGCAACACGCGACACAGTTCTCCCACGAGTGACCGCCTCCGCGGCTGCGCGGCACCACGTGATCGACGGTCTCGGCCTTGCTCCCGCAGTACGCACACCGGAAGCGGTCGCGATGCATCAGCGCGGCCCGAGTCATCGGCACTCGGGCGCGATACGGAACGCGGACGAAGGTCCGCAGCCTGATCACCGACGGCACCTGCACGGAGAACCCGGCCGATCGAATGAACGGTCCTTCCGGATCGTCGTGCACCACGTCGGCCTTCCCACAAACGAGAAGAACCACCGCCCGGCGCATCGGAAGCGCGGTCAGTGGTTCGAATGTGGCGTTGAGGAGCAGCACACGGCGCTTGACCCACGCCGGCACGGCGTCGTCGCCCGTGGCATCGTGGGCCGTCGGCACCACGCGCAGCGGAGAAGCCCCCGAGGCCGTCTCACGCTGGTCGTGCGCGGTGCGGCCCTCAGTGGGCGGGAGTTGTCGGTGGCGATGTTGAGAGTTCTTCATGCGTTACTCCAGAAGCAGTCGGCGCCCGCGCATGGCTTGCGTGGAACACGATTCACAGTGGAACACGAATGCACCGCCCGCGCACAGCCTTTTTCTCCGCATTTCCTGTTGCCGATCGGTGAACATTTCGCATCGCCCCGCACGCGGCGGCCGAACGACGCCGCCATGCGCTGCACGACTGGCGAGAATTCTGGGTCTCCGTAGACTTTTCGGGTGTCTGTATCAACCCTTCTGTCCGCATCACCCCTTTCCGAACCGTCGCTTCTGCGGGAGCTCGACACCCGAGCCTTCGAGCTGACCGATACCGGACGCGACTGGCTGGTGGATCGTCCGCTGCAAATTCTCGGCTACTTGGTCCTGGCCGTCGTGCTTCGTCTCGTGCTGCACCGG
This sequence comes from Rhodococcus sp. Leaf278, assembly GCF_001426085.1. GTDB lineage: Bacteria > Actinomycetota > Actinomycetes > Mycobacteriales > Mycobacteriaceae > Rhodococcoides. Next base: position 139,432 of record NZ_LMRR01000045.1, on the reverse strand, counting down.
ATGATCGCGCGCTTCACTCGCAACGAAGTCGGTAAATCACCGATGCTGCTGAGGCCACTGCGGGACCGGTCATCCAGCTCCGTCCAGGGCGCGATCCTCAACGAGCGGCGAAAGCAACGCGCCAGCACGATCGGCTCGGTGCTCAAGTCCGCAGTCTCGGTCATGATTCTCACGTGGTTCGTGCTCTCGGTTCTCGACGTTGTCGGCGTCAACGTGGCACCGTTCATCGCGTCCGCGGGCATCGTCGGCGTCGCACTCGGATTCGGTGCCCAGAACCTGGTGCGAGACTTCCTGTCCGGAATTTTCATGCTGCTCGAGGATCAGTACGGAGTGGGCGATGTCGTCGACCTCGGTGAGGCCACCGGCACCGTCGAGAGCGTGGGTCTGCGGGTCACCACGATCAGAGATATCAACGGCACGGTGTGGTACTGCCGAAACGGCGAGGTTCTGCGCGTCGGCAACATGAGCCAGGGCTTCGCGGTCGCCGTTCTCGATCTACCCGTATCGCACACGGCGAACATCGAGCAGGCGTGCGAAGTGGCCGAACGCACCACTGCGTCGATGGTCGAGTCCGGCGATTTCGACAACGACATCCTCGAACCGCCCGAGCTGCTCGGAGTCAACGCGGTCACCGCAGACACCGTCACCATCCGCATCACGATCAAGACGCGTCCAGGACGCCAGTGGGCCGTCCAGCGTCGCCTTCATCAGGACATCCTCGAAGCATTCGACGATGCCGGCATCAAAGCGCCGTATGCGTTGGGCCGTCCGGGTGGGGTCGCGGCCGACTCCGGCTCCTGAGGGACAATGATCGGTAGTCGCCGATCGAGAGCCCGCAGGAACGACGAGAAACAAGAAAGAATGTGATGACCGAACCGCAGCAGACGTTCTACGACGCGGTCGGCGGGGCCGAGACGTTTCGCTTGCTCACAGCAAAGTTCTACGAGGAAGTCGCCAGGGACGAGATCGTGCGCCCGCTGTATCCCGAGGAGGATCTCGGGCCGGCCGAACGGCGGATGCGAATGTTCCTCGAGCAGTACTGGGGTGGTCCGCGCACCTACTCGGACGAGCGTGGGCATCCTCGTCTGCGGATGCGGCACAACCCTTTTCGTATCGGTCCGATGGAGCGAGATGCGTGGCTCCGATGCATGCACATCGCGATCGCGTCAATAGACGCGACTGTGTTGGACGCAGCACACCGCGCGCAGCTCATCGATTACATGGAGATGGCCGCGAATTCGATGGTCAACTCGGCGCTGTAGACAAAGCGGCTGGTTACAGCGATCCGACCCGTTGTGTGTTCGCTCCCGTGGAGCGACTACCGAGTCGGGCACGCAGGCCTCCTGCAACCTTGAGCGCAAAGCTCAACGGCCGGGGCAGATGTTGCCGGAGGATGGCGTGTTTGCGCACGTAACTCTCCACGTGCCATTCGGTCCACGTGCCCGCGCGAAAAAGCGCCGCATCTCCCGCGACCAAGGTGCGCGGTGCGTGATCGTCACTCGAGACGGTCACCGAACCGTCCATGATGTGCACTATTTCGTCGACCGCGAAGAACCAACGGAAGCGGCCGGCCGTGCAGTCCCAGACATTGGTGGTCGTCGTGCCGTCGGTGCTCTTGGACCACTCGGCGACCCGCGCGTGGGGGCTGCCTTCGAGAATCCAGGCCGGTTCGATGGGGCTGTCGGCGAGCGCAATATCTCCGAGCCGTACGGCTTCGATGGTCGACATCGTCATGGCGTGGGTCGCGTCCTCACCGTCGGGCGCGGCTCGAAGCCGCTGCTGGTTTCCGATGCAGAACATACAACACTTTCCAAAGCCGCAGGCACGTGTCGGTCATGTGAATGAGCACAAAGCTTTACTCGGCGTTGACCCGGGATGTCCGCTCGAGCCGACGCGAAACGCCCCTGAATCGTTGAACGGCCGGGCGTTTGGCACTATTGCCACTTGTGACCGATCCGATCGAGAGCTCCGAGTTGTTGTGGTGGCAGGACGCCGTCTTCTACCAGATCTATCCCCGGTCTTTCGCGGACTCCAACGGCGACGGGGTCGGTGATCTCGACGGTATCCGGGACAAGCTCGGCTATCTCGAATTGCTGGGGATCGATGCCGTGTGGATCGGCCCCATCACCCGATCGCCGATGGCCGATCACGGATACGACGTCTCCGATCCCCGCGACATCGACCCCCTGTTCGGAAACCTCGAGATCTTCGATGCGTTGCTGGACGAAGCGCATGCCCGCGACATCAAGGTCACGATGGATCTGGTACCCAATCACACCAGCATCGAGCACCCGTGGTTTCGATCGGCTCTGACGGCACCGCGCGGCAGTGCCGAGCGTGCGCGCTACATCTTTCGCGACGGCCGCGGTGACGACGGTGCACAACCGCCGAACAACTGGCCGAGCATCTTCGGTGGTCCCGCCTGGACACGGGTGGACGAGAAGGACGGCTCTCCCGGTCAGTGGTACCTGCACATCTTTGCGCCCGAACAACCGGACCTGAACTGGGACAACCCCGAGGTGTTCGACGACTTCGCGCGCACTCTCCGATTCTGGCTCGACCGACGTGTCGATGGATTTCGCCTCGACGTCGCACACGGCATGGCCAAACCGACGGACCTGGCCGACATGAGTCTCGAACTCAACGCGCTGATGAAGAACGACGACGACGACCCTCGGTTCAACAATCCTCACGTGCACGACCTGCACCGACGCATCAGAACCGTCATGGACGAATATCCAGGAACGGTGACCGTCGGCGAGATCTGGGTTCAGGACAATGTCCGGTTCTCCGAGTACATCAGGCCCGACGAGCTGCACCTGGGGTTCAATTTTCGTCTGGCAAGTGTCGATTTCGATGCCGAGACCATTCGCGACGCCATCGCCAACTCGCTCGCCGCTGTCGAACTCGTCGACGGAACTCCGACGTGGACGCTGTCCAACCACGACGTCGAACGAGAGGTAACCAGGTACGGGGGCGGGGACGTCGGCCGCGCCCGCGCTCGAGCCATGATCCTGGTCGAATTGGCACTTCCGGGAACGATCTTCGTCTACAACGGTGCCGAGCTCGGGCTGCCCAACGTGCAACTGCCCGACAGCGCGCTCCAAGACCCGGTGTGGGAGCGCTCGGGGCACGCCGAACGGGGACGCGACGGCTGCCGGGTGCCGATGCCCTGGGAAGGACACGAACCGCCGTTCGGGTTCTCCGCCACCGATCGAACCTGGCTGCCGATGCCGCCGGAGTGGGACGGGCACACCGCCGAAGCGCAACTCGAAGACGTCCATTCGATGCTGAGCCTGTACCGCACGGCGTTCGAGCTCCGAGCTCTGCGTCCGGAATTCACCGGTGCCGGAATCGATTGGTACGGCGCGCCCCCCGGCTGCTTGGCATTCCGTCGACGCGGCGGCCTCATCTGTGCCCTGAATGCATCCGACGAGCCGATCCCCCTGCCCCCTGGCGAGTTACTGCTTGCCAGCGCACCACTGGTGAACGGCCGGCTCGACGCCAATGCTGCCGCCTGGCTCGTCTAGCGCTCTACCGTCAGCGACAACTGGTGCCCCGCGCGGCGAACGTACACCGAACCGTGTCGGGCATCGAGGCGCAACCACACCCGCGAGACGCGTACCCGAACCACCTCGTCGGCGGCGATACGGTCCGGATCGACGTCGACAGTCATGGGGTCGCTGCCGCTGTGGGGAACGAATCCCATTGCCGTCAAGGCGAATACGGTACGCATCGAGATCGATACTTCGCCGACGTCGCCGGCGACATGCAACACCTCCTGTTCGAGCAGTGAGCTCGGCGGGCCATGGCTGCTACCGTGCTCCTTCGCCAGTGCCGCGCCGCGTTGCGCAAGCCCGACGAGTACCCGGGCGGGCACATCGTCGAGGTGCTCGAATCCGCTGTCCGGGGGTAATGCTCCACGCCATGCAGAGTCCATCGAGAATCCTGGGTCCACCACGCCGTCGCCCGCGTGCTGCAGCGCAGCAGCCAACACGTCGGCACCCGCGCACGTATCGTCGGGCACCACGGTGCCGGTGATCACGCGCGCCGCCAGGGCATCGAATCCGGTGCTCGCCCAACAGGACACGCCCCCGCCCGCACGTGTTCTCATACGAATCACTGCCGCCTCGTCCAAGCGCAATGCCTTGGTGCAGAACGTCGCCAGATTCTCTCGATCGACCGCGTCGGGAACGGTCAGTACGCGCTCATACACGCTGCCAGCTCACCAGAAACGCGCGCTCTTCCGGGGTGAGCCGGCGCAGCCGCTGTGCATCGATATCGAACGCTGCGATCTGCGTCGAGGCCACCACGGCCGCTGGAGTATCCAGCGACGCACCGCGCGCCCGCACCTCGTATCCCACGACGAAGTCCACCGCACGGACCGCATCGATCCACATGAACACATCCAGGGGCCCGTCTTCGTGTCGAAGCTGGCCTCGATACTTCACGTGCAGATCTGCGATCACCGCTCCGTGGCGCAAATTTGCCGTCGGCCTGCCGTCCACCAACAGCCATGGGATGCGAGCCTCTTCGAGGAGCGTCACCATCCGGGCATGGTTGATGTGTTGGTACACATCCATATCCGACCACCGCACATCCACAGCGGCATGAAAGCCCACTCGCTGGGTTGCAGGTCGTTTGTCGGACAGATGGTCGTCGGGCACACTCACGTGATCGTTTCCTCTTCTCGGTCGAGTGTCGCGGATTCCACTGCTCCTGACTCGGTCAGGGCATCATGTTGCGAACCTGGCGGGCGGCAACCGACAGCGTTGCCAGGTCCAGGGTTCCCGACTCGGCGATCTCGGTCAACGCAGCACGCGACCGCGCCAGGCGTGAGGAATTGGTCGATTCCCACTCCGCGATCTTCTCCGCCACCGACTCGTCCGGTTCGCCGCCGGCCAGCACGGCCTGCGTGATTCCTCGCAGCGAGGAATACAGGTCGTCGCGAAGAGCCAAGCGCGCCAACGAGTGCCAACGATCTCCGCGGGCGAGTTTGGAGACGGCCGAGAGCAGCCAGTCGATTCCGATGTGCGCGTCGAGAGCGAAGTAGAGCTCGGCCACCTCGGCCCCGTCTCGATCGACGATGTCCGCGATATCGATGATGTCGAGTAGGCAGTACACGTCGAGCAGGCCGTAGATGCTTCGGGCGAGCCCGACCGGTGCACCTCGTTCGATCGCGGCTGCCGACCGCACGTCCAGATCACTGGCCTGGTGCCCGGAGATCCACGTGGACACCGAGGGTTGCAGAGCCCGCACCTGACCGGCGTACCGACTGATCTCCGCTCCGACAGCCAGGGGCTGTGGGCGGTTGGCCAGCAGCCAGCGCGACACCCGGTCGAGCATGCGACGCGATTCGAGAAGCAATTCGGCCGAGACTGCAGTCGGCACATCCGCGGCCCGGATGGCATTCCACACCTCGTCGAGTCCGAAGATCTCGGTAGCTGCAGCGAACGCCCGAATGGCGTCGGTGCCCGCCGCACCGGAATCCTCGGTCAGCCTGTAGGGGAACGTGATTCCGCCGCAATCGATGGCCTCGTTCGCCAGTGTCGTCGCCACCAACTGACGCCGGAGCGGATGCGCCTTGATCGCCTCGGCGTACGGCTCCCGCAGTGGTGCGGGGAAGTACTTGGGCAACCGCGGAGCGAAAACGTCGCTGTCGGGGAGCTCGCTGTCGAGCAGTTCCGCTTCCAACGCCAGCTTCACATGCGCCATCAAGGTGGCGAGTTCCGGTGACGTCAGTCCTCGACCGTCCTGCTTTCGTCGGCGTAGATCGGCCTCTGCCGGCAGGGCCTCGAGCTCACGGTCGAGTCCCCGACGTACTTCGAGATCCTCGATCACCCGGCTGTGCACGGTGACGAGACTGGGCGCATCGAACCTGGACGTGCCGAGCAGTTCGTTCTGTATGATGTTGTCCCACAACACTAGTCGGCCCACCTCGTCGGTCATGGAGGCAAGCAGTTCGTCTCTGTCCGCGCGTGCCAGGTTGCCGTTGGTGATGGCCGTCTCCAGCAGGATCTTGATGTTGACCTCGTGGTCGGAGCAGTCGACGCCCGCAGAGTTGTCGATGGCGTCGGTGTTGATCTTGCCGCCGGCTGCGGCATATTCGATGCGCCCCAGAGCGGTGGCACCGAGGTTGCCACCCTCCCCCACGACGGCGGCCCGTACATCGATCCCGTCGACGCGAACCGCATCGTTGGCCTTGTCGCCCACCTCGCCGTTGGTCTCGGTGGATGCCTTGATGTAAGTGCCGATTCCACCGTTCCACAGCAGATCGACGGGAGCCTTCAGAATCGCGTTCACCAGTTCCGGCGGAGACAACGACTCGACCGAGTCCCCGAGCCCGAGCGCCGCACGAGCTGCCGCGCTGATGGGGACCGACTTGCGCGTCCGCTCCCACACTCCCCCGCCCTCGCTGATCAGCGACGTGTCGTAGTCCGCCCACGACGACCTCGGCAACGCGAACAAGCGCTCTCGCTCGGCGAACGCCGACTCCCGCTCCGGGTTGGGATCGAGAAAGATGTGCCGATGATCGAAGGCGGCGAGCAGGCGAATGTGCCGGCTCAACAGCATTCCGTTTCCGAATACGTCTCCGCTCATGTCGCCGACGCCGACAACGGTGAAGTCCTGACTCTGCGTGTCGATTCCGAGCTCGCGGAAGTGCCGCTTGACGCTTTCCCACGCGCCCTTGGCCGTGATGCCCATGGCCTTGTGGTCGTAGCCCGCCGACCCACCGGAGGCAAATGCGTCGCCGAGCCAGAACCCGTACTGCGCGGCAACGTCGTTGGCCATGTCGGAGAACGTTGCTGTGCCCTTGTCGGCGGCGACGACGAGGTAGGTGTCGTCTCCGTCACGGCGGACGACGCCCTCGGGCACCGACACCGAACCTGTTGCACGATCGAGATTATCGGTGATGTCGAGAAGCCCGGCGATGAACAGCCGATAGCAGGCTTTGCCTTCCTCTGCGTATGCCTGGCGATCCGTGTCGGCATCGCCGGTGACCATCGGTGGTTGTTTGACGACGAATCCGCCTTTGGCACCGACCGGGACGATGACGGCGTTCTTGACCATCTGCGCTTTCGCCAGTCCGAGAATCTCCGTGCGGAAATCCTCACGTCGATCCGACCACCGCAGGCCACCGCGGGCCACGGCACCGAAACGTAGGTGCACTCCCTCGACGCGGGGCGAGTAGACGAAGATCTCGAATTTCGGCTTCGGCTTGGGCAATTCGGCGATCGACTGCGGATCGAACTTGAGCGAGAGGTACTGACGGCGGCCGCCCTCGGCCCCGCTCACGAAATAGTTGGTGCGCAGTGTCGCGCGGATCAGCTCGAACATGCTCCGCAGAATGCGGTCGGCATCGAGGCTGACGACCTGATCGATCAGCTCCCCCAGCTGGGTGCCGATCGCGTGCGCGTTCTCCTCGGAGCTCACCTCGGGGTCGAACTGCGCCTCGAACAAACCTACGAGCAGCCGCGCCGTGCGCGGGTGCGTCAGCAGTACGCCCTCGATGTTGAACTGGCTGTAGGGAAAACCGGCCTGGCGTAGGTACTTCGCATACGCGCGCAAGACGACGGCCTGCCGCCAGTGCAGGCCGGCCCGCATCACCAGTTCGTTGAACCGATCTGCCTCGGCCTGCCCGCTCCACACCGCTGCGAATGCGTCGGTGAAGCGGTGCTGAACCCGGCTTTCACGATCGGCGGTACCCGCCTCGGACAGCTCTGCATCGATGTCGCCGTCGATCGCCGAGCGCAGCATCTCGCGCGAAGCAGACAGCCCGAAATCGTAAATCCAGCAGGACATTCCGTCCGGTCGCACCACCGGGTAGGGCCGTTCGTCGTCCACCTCGACACCGAGGCTCTGCAGGATGGGCAACACCTGAGACAACGAGACGCCCGCACCGCCGATGTACAGCGAGAAACGCCAACTGCCCACCGCAGACTGCTCGTTGCGATAGAGCTGCATGTCGATCGACTCGTCGTCGAGCGCTTCGAGGCGAGCAATGTCGGTCACGGCCCTCGCCGGACTGAAGTCCTGCTTGTAGGCCTCCGGGAACGCATCGGTGTAGCGAGCGATACGCAACGGATCGACCGCACGGTCGAGAGAGACGGCGTCGCCGAGAGAATCTTCCCAGGTTCGGGTGGTTTCGGTGAGGGCCGCTTCGATCCGCGTGATGTCCTCGGTCGACAGCTCCGTCGCCGCTGTCCCGGGTGCCCGACGCACCGTGACGTGCAACAGCGCCAGATCCGATTCCGTCACGCGCGCTGTGTAATCGAGCGCCGTTCCGCCCAGTTCGCGGAGCAATCGATCCTGGATGGCAAGACGGACACGGGTGGTGTAGCGATCTCGCGGCAGATACACCAGAGCAGAGACGAACGAGCCACTGGCGTCGGGCCGGACGAACAGCTTGACCTTGCGCCGACGGCCGAGAGCCAACACGGCGCTCGCCGTCTCGAACAGCCACGACGCCGTAGTGGCGAACAGTTCCGAGCGCGGCATCGATTGCAGCACTTCGAGCATCGCCTGACCCGAGAAAGATCCGAGATCGTGGCCTGCGCGGGCGATCACCGAACGCACCCGACGCTCGATGACCGGAATGTCGAGCACGTTCTCGTGCAGAGCGGTGACGGTGAAGACGCCGACGAAACGATGTTCGGCGGAGTCCTCGGTGTCGATCACGCTGACGAAATAGGGGTAGACAGCGCGATGCACGGTGGCCGGATACGCACCCTGGGTCAGCGCAACCAGATCGCGATTCCCAACCGGCTCGGGTCCGTCTCCGTGCTGCGCTGCATCGCGCATGACACCGAGGCTGCTCGATGCCACGCCCGTCGCCGTGCGGGCACCGTCGTCGCCGGCGATCGTGTACCGGCGATAGCCGAGCAGTGTGTAGTGGCCGTCGCCCAGCCAGCGCAGCAGAGCAGCCGCGTCATGGTGCTCCACCGCCGACTCGGAGCCGTCGTCTCCCACGGTGTCCAGTCGATCGGCGACCGCACCCTGTACCCGACGCATCTCCTCGGTGTCCCCGACGACCTGGCGTACATCGGCCAGTACTCGACTCGTCTCGTCTGCCAGCCGGGCCACGACGTCGTCGGGTGTGGACGGGTGCAACTGCACATGTATCCAGGATTCCGCGACTCCGTCGGCACCGAGACCGACGAGCACACCCTCGTTGTTCCGATCGACCGAAAGGATGGGGTGCACCACGTCGGTGTATTCGATGCCGAGGCGCGCAAGCAGCGACATGATCGACTCGATGAGCAGCGGCATGTCGTCGGTGACGATCTGCAGATAGCTTCCCGCCGCCTGATGGGCGGCAGAGCCCGACTCACTCGGGCGGTGGACGGCCACATTCGCTGTCTGCGGCTGCCGCAGGGCGGCGAGTCGAACATGCCTCCGGAAGGACGTGATGTCGGGGGCATGCGCCGATACGCCGACTGCGGTGGCGTCGGTGTGCTCGAAATACTCCGCACGCAGTGTCGCCAACTCGGCCACAAGCCTGTCGTCGAGCCCGTCGGCCCAGTCGTCGTCGGTCAGGTCCAGCGAGCGTGGCATGGTTTTCGAGTACTCCCTCATGAGGATTTCCCGACGCCCGCCGATCGCCGGTCGTCGATGACCCCTCGACCCTAGTGTGGAAGACCCTGTAACCGCAGAGATCTCGCGAACCAGCGCGTCAGTCTCGGTCGGTGCGCGAGTACGTGCTCAGCATGGTTCGTTCGGACTCGTTGAGGGGCCGCGACGAGGACGTCTCGAGGTCGAAGGCAACCATCGACGCTTCCGCATCCGCGCACGTCGTCCCGTCTCGATCGGTCACCACATGGCGGACGCCGTACGAGGTGGTCCCCACGTGGGTGATCCACAGCTCGATTGTCAACGGTCCCGAGTCGTCGAGTATCGGATGCAGAAAATCGGTGGTCAGCTTGCGCACCACCGCCGCGCCACGCACCCCAGGCCCCCCGAAGACCGCGTTCAGGAACTGAACGCGGCCTTCCTGGAGGTATTCGACGAACCGGGTGTTGTTGACATGCCCGAGGCGATCGGAATCTCCCCACCGCACCTGGAGAGTGCAGGTGAAGGTCTTTCCCGACATGTCAGTCCCTGGTGAGCTTCCGGTGGGTGACGCGGTGCGGACGTGCAGCGTCGGGCCCGAGACGCTCGACCTTGTTGGCCTCGTAGCCCTCGAAGTTGCCCTCGTACCAGTACCACGCTGCCTCGTTGTCGCCGAAGCCACCTTCCCACGCCAGGATGTGCGTGCAGGTGCGGTCCAGGAACCAGCGATCGTGCGAGATGACCACGGCGCAACCGGGGAACTCCTCGAGCGCGTTCTCGAGCGATCCGAGCGTTTCGACGTCGAGGTCGTTGGTCGGCTCGTCGAGCAGGATCAGGTTTCCGCCCTGCTTGAGCGTCATCGCCAGGTTCAGACGGTTCCGCTCACCACCGGAGAGCACTCCGGCAGGCTTCTGCTGATCGTGACCCTTGAACCCGAACGAGCTGATGTACGCGCGGGACGGGAACTCGGAGCTGCCGACGGTGATGAAGTCCAGTCCGTCGGAGACCGTTTCCCAGACCGTCTTCTTCGAGTCGATGCCCGAGCGGTTCTGGTCGACGTAGCTGAGCTTGACGGTCTGTCCGATCTTGACCTCGCCGCCGTCCGGCTCCTCGAGCCCGACGATGGTCTTGAACAGCGTCGTCTTACCGACACCGTTAGGGCCGATGACACCGACGATGCCGTTGCGGGGCAACGTGAACGACAGATCCTTGATCAGCACGCGGCCGTCGAAGCCCTTGTCGAGACTCTTGACCTCGACCACGACGTCGCCGAGGCGCGGCGGGTTCGGTATCTGGATCTCGTCGAAGTCGAGCTTCCTGGTCTTCTCGGCCTCGGCGACCATCTCGTCGTAGCGAGCCAGACGAGACTTGCTCTTGGCCTGGCGAGCCTTGGCACCGGAGCGGACCCAGGCCAGTTCGTCCTTGAGCCTCTTCTGCAGCTTCTGGTCCTTCTTACCTGAAACCTCGAGACGCTCGGCCTTCTTCTCCAGGTAGGTGGAGTAGTTGCCCTCGTACGGGTACAGGTGGCCGCGGTCGACCTCGGCGATCCACTGCGCCACATGGTCGAGGAAGTACCGATCGTGGGTCACGGCGAGGATGGCACCGGCGTATGCGGCCAGGTGCTGCTCGAGCCACAGCACACTCTCGGCGTCGAGGTGGTTGGTGGGCTCGTCGAGCAGCAGCAGGTCCGGCTTGCTCAAGAGCAACTTGCACAGCGCCACGCGGCGCTTCTCGCCACCGGAGAGGTTGGTGACGGGAGACTCGGGCGGCGGGCAGCGGAGCGCGTCCATTGCCTGTTCGAGCTGGGAGTCGATCTCCCAGGCGTCGGCGTGGTCGAGCTTCTCCTGCAGCTCGCCCATCTCCTCCATCAGCTCGTCGGAGTAGTCGGTGGCCATCAGCTCGGCGATCTCGTTGTAGCGCTTGAGCTGGACCATCGTTTCGCCGAGACCGTCCTCGACGTTCTCGCGGACGGTCTTGGTGTCGTCGAGAACCGGCTCCTGCATGAGGATGCCGACCGATGCACCGGGAGCGAGGAACGCCTCGCCGTTTCCGGGCTGATCGATTCCCGCCATGATCTTGAGGATGCTGGACTTACCGGCGCCGTTGGGGCCGACGACGCCGATCTTCGCTCCGGGATAGAAGCTCATCGTCACGTCGTCGAGGATGACTTTGTCGCCGTGCGCCTTGCGCACCTTCTTCATGGTGTAAATGAATTCAGCCATGAGTCCCAGCTTATCGGTGCGAGCGCGTCCGAACACCATCGCCCGAGAAGGTGACCGACCCGCATCCGCCGTCCACAGCCGATCGCAGCTTCCGATGCAGCGTGGACGGCGGATGCCGACAGTCGTTCAGGCCGGTACCGACTCCCGCATGTCCTCGTCGATCGATTCGCGGTCCTCGATCGACTCCCGATCGCGGTCGACAGGTTCCGCCGCTCCCGGATCTCCGTCCGTCGTCGCCTCCGGCACCACTGCTTTGGTCCGATGGATCGAGACGTTGCACCGTGCGAGGTCCGGTCCGACCGCACTGGCGCTCATCTCCAGATCGGCGCGTTCGAGTCCATCCCGGTTGGTGTATTCGTTGGTTCGCAGCTGTCCGTAGGCGATGATGGGATCGCCCTTCATCAGCGAGGCTCCGACTCCGCGCACCAGACGGCGCCAGCACGTGACCGTCAGGTAGAGGGTTCCGCCATCGGTCCATTCACCCGTGTTGCGGTCCTGACGCCGAGCGTTGCTGGCCATCCGAAAGCTGAGGACCTCGTCGCCGGTGGGTGTCGACCGCTTGACAGGGTTGGTGATGACCGTGCCGACCACGGCGCATTGTGCTTCGTACATGGTTCTCTGCCTCTCGATTGTGTATCGCGTGATTGCGATCGACATCGAGACTGCTATGCGCAGGACGTCCGTGGTGAACGTGTTCGCAAAATGTGGACAGACGCATGCGCTGTGGATGAACGGTCCGGATCGGGGCCGTCGAACCCCAGAATGTCGGTGTGCTGTGCTAGTCCGGAATTTCCACGTACATGTGCCCGTTGCGTACCGGAGCGACACGTCCAGCCGTGAGCGAAGCAACAAGTGCTGCAACCGAATCGGCGTCCGCAGCGGCGACGGTCAGGACCGCACGGGCTGCGTAGGATGTCCCCACCACATGCACTCCGTGCCCCCGAAGTTCCGATTCGACTCGGCCCACCTCGGCGTGATCGAGTTCGAGCGTCAGGATCTCGCGTCGCTGCCGGGTGAGAAATGCCGCCCCGCCCAGCGCCTCGGTCACAGCGCCGGAGTACGCACGGGCCAAACCGCCGGTGCCGAGCTTGGTTCCACCGAAGTATCTGCTGACCACCGCGACGACGTTCGTCAGGTGATGCCCACGCAGCACTTCGAGCATCGGCATCCCTGCCGTACCACCGGGTTCACCGTCGTCGTTGGACCGCTCGATGCGCGGGTCGGTGGACGACGCGCCGACGATGAACGCCGAACAGTGATGGCCGGCAGCAGGATCGGCCCTGCGGGCGCCGTCGATGATCGCTCGCGCGTCCGGTTCGGTGGCTGCGCGATCGACGACCGCGACGAAGCGAGACCTCTTTATCTCGATCTCGCACTCGACGCGCCCCGCGATGGTCCGCACTGGGATCACTCGGTCTCGCTCATGCAGCCACACTGTCCACGACATCGTCTGCGGCTCGCACCAATTGGGCGTACATGCCGCCCTGCTCCAACAGGGATTCGTGGCTTCCTACCTCACGAACGACCCCGTGGTCGAGCACTGCGATGCGGTCCGCGCTGCGCACCGTTGACAAGCGGTGCGCGATGAGTATGGTCGTGCGACCTTCCATCAGACCGTCGAGAGCCGTTTGCACGGCCCGTTCGGTGCGGTTGTCGAGGGCACTGGTCGCTTCGTCGAGCACCAGAATCGGTGGGTTCCGCAATACGGTTCGCGCGATCGCGATCCGCTGCTTTTCACCACCGGAAAATCGGTATCCGCGCTCACCGACCATCGTGTCGTAACCGTCGTCGAGTCCGTCGATGAAGTCGTGGATCTGCGCGGTTCGGGCGGCTGCAACGATCTCCTCGTCGGTGGCGTCGGGTTTCGCGAAGCGCAGATTCTCCCTGATGGTGGCGTGAAAGAGGTATGTCTCCTGCGAGACGACACCGACCAGGTCGGCGATGTTCTCGGACGCCATCTCCCGCAGATCGATGCCATCGATCGTCACCGATCCGGACGTCGGATCATGCAGTCGCGCAACGAGATAGCCCAGAGTCGTCTTACCCGATCCGGTCGCACCGACCAGAGCAAGAGTGCTTCCAGCGGGGACCTCCAGGTCGATGTCGCTCAAGGTCGGAACTGTCGCCGCGGCATAGGTGAAATCGACGCCGCGGAAGGCGACGTCGCCGTGTACCTTCTCGCGTGACAACGCCACCGGATGCGCCGGCTCGGCAACGTCGATCGGCAGATCGAGGTACTCGAACACCCGCCCGAACAGGGCGAGTGAGGCCTGCACCTCGACACCGGTGTTGAGCAATTGCATGGTGGGCCGGAACAATTGAGTTTGCAGAGCGGTGAAAGCGACCAAGGTGCCGATCGTCAAGGCACTCCCTTGGCCGATGGTGATGCCGGCGAACCAGTACACCAGTGCCGGCATGACGGCGAAACTGATCTGAATGGTGGCCATTCGCCACTTTCCCGCCATCATCGCCGCGAGCTCGACGCCGGCCACTTCATGGGATCGGTCGGCGAACTTCTCGGTCAACACCTGCGCGGAACCGGTGGTCTTGCCCAGCAGAATGCCGCTGACGGACAGGGATTCCTCGATCTGGACAGACAGATCGCTGAGTAGCTTCTGTCGCTTGGTCGAGATCTTGCGGCGTTCGTCACCGATGCGTCGCGCTACGCGAACGAATATCGGCAGGATGATCAACGAGAACGTGGCGAGTTTCCAGTCGAGCAGGAAGAGCGCGATCACCGTCGCGACCACCGTGGTGGCGTTCTGCGCGATGGACGTCGCGGTGTTCGTGACGACCGACTGCATACCGCCGATGTCGTTGGCGATGCGCGATTGCACCTCACCGGTGCGCGTGCGAGCGAAGAATCCGAGGGACTGCCGCTGCAGGTGCGAGTAGACCTGTACGCGGAGGTCGTGCATGAGTTGCTGACCGACGCCGTTGGACATCCAGGTCTGCACCACGCCGAGGGTATTGGTGGCGACTGCTACTGCGATCATGCCGAGCGCGATGAAGGTGACCAGGGTGACGTCACGGTCAGGGATCGCATGATCGAGGAGTTCGCGAAGGAGTAAGGGAGAGGCGAGGGCGATGATCGCACTGGCCACGATGATCGCGCTGACGATGGCGATCTTGCGCCGGTAGGGCGTGAACAGAGCCAGGACTCGGCTGACGGGTGCTGGATCGGATGCGGGTACTGCGCGTTCGGGACGGCTTTCCAAGTAGACCTCCGCAGGAGTAGTTCCGGGCTGATGAAGTAATATGCAGAGGTTACCTCACTATGAGGTTGCGGGCAACCCTCGCTATGATCCGTTGCATGGAACCCGGACATTCGACGAACCTGAGCGAGAGTTTGATGGCTGTCGCCCGGCGCATCCGGCGCAGCCACATGACTGCACTGGAACCGTTCGGACTCAATCCTTCGCAGAGCCGGGCTCTGCACGTCCTGGCCCGCGAGCAGGAATCGATGCGCCTGCGCGACCTCGCCGAACACCTGCGTATCGTGGCGCGATCGGCCACCGACATCGTCGACTCGCTCGAAGCGGCACAGCTGGTGACGCGGCAGCCGGATCCGAGTGATCGGCGGGCCGTGCTGGTGACGCTGACAGATACAGGTCGCGCGCTGCTGGACCGGATCGACGACGCGCGTCGTCAGGTGTCGTCCGAGATGTTCGACGGCCTCGAGTCGGACGAGCGAGTCGAACTCGATCGACTACTCGCGAAAATCACCGAGAGCGACTGACCCCGCTCGGCTAGCGTTCGCCCGTCTGATCTCGTCTGGCGAGCTCGGCGAACATTGCGTTGTGGGCCGCCAGGTCTGCGTCGTGATCGCGCTCGGCGGCGCGGTCGCCGCGCCTGGCATCTCTGTCGTCGCTCCGAGACCACTGGATCAGCAGCGCCAACATGACGAGCACCAACGGAATTTCGCCGGTGGCCCAGGCGATTCCGCCGCCGAGCTTCTGATCTCCGAGCAGATCGGAGTTCCAGTCCAGTCCCAGGGTCCGGTAGAACCAGGCACCCATGACCGTGTTCATGCTCATCAGGGCCACCCCGAAGAACGCGTGGAACGGCAGCGAACCGAATACCACCGCCAGCTTCGTGACCGGCGCAATCTTGCGCGGCGACGGATCGACGCCGATGACGGTCCAGTAGAACAGGTAGCCACTGAGCACGAAGTGCAGATTCATCAGCAAGTGCGCGCCGTGACTGTCCAGCACGGCTCCGAAAATCCCGCCGAGGTACAGCACGTAGAAGCCGCCGACGAAGATCAGCGCGGCCACGAGGGGGTGAGTCACGAACTGCGAAATTCGACTGTGCAGTCCCATCAACAACCACTCGCGCATTCCGGGGACACCGTTCTTGCCTGCTGCGGGCAGGACTCGCAACGCCAACGTCAGCGCTCCGCCGAGCGCGAGGAGGACCGGTGCCAGCATCGAGAGCATCATGTGTCCGGTCATGTGCACGCTGAACACGGCCGTGGAGTAGCGACCGATTCCCGAGGACGTGCTGATCAGCAGCGTGAGGCAGCCCAGAATCCAGGCGACGGTGCGGCCCACCGGCCACGCGTCGCCGCGCAGCCGCAGACGGCGGACACCGATCAGGTACACCACGGCCATCACGATCGCAGCGGTGCCGAAGATCAGATCGAAGCGCCAGTCGAAGGCCATTCGTGCGAACGTGGGCGGGCCGCTCAGGTCGTATCCGAGTTCGGCTTCCGCGGGTGTAAGGTTGGGATCGATCTCGGCCGGCGGCGGTGTGCGCCCGAGCCCGACGGCCAGGCCGATGGTCGCGGCGAGCACGAGCACCTCGGCGCCGGCGAAGCGAAGCAACGGTCCGCGAGCAGTGGGGTCGGCGACCAGGGCGGGCAGTGCCCGACGACGCTGCATCCACCCGAATCCACCGAGCACGATCAAGGCGGTGATCTTGCCCACGATCAACAGACCGTAGGTGGTGGTGAACAGGTCGCCGATCGAGACCCGAACCATCGCGTTGATGACGCCGCTGATACCCATCACGACGAAGCAGATGCCCGCGATGGTGGAGAACCGGCGCGCTGCGACGTCGGCGTGCGCGCCTGCCCTGCGTACGTGCGCCAGCAACGCGAACAGCCCGCCTGCCCACAGTGATGCGGCCCCGAGGTGCAGGATCAGGCTGTTGGTCGCGATATCGTGCGACCCGCCTGCCGCCGAGTGGCCGCTCAACGCGAGCGGCAACAGTGTCGCGAGGGACAATCCGAGCAGAGCGGGGGTCCAGGTCCACCGCAACACCGTGCGCGAAAAGATGGCCAGCACAACGGCCATGATCGCCGTCCAACGCCATGCACTGGCAATCTCCACTTGATCGAGCGCGATCCACAGGTTCGCCGGCTTGATGGCCTCCGTGAACGGCTGGCCGGAGGTGTCGGACAACGTCAGGGGCACGAGGAGAAGCGCGCACACAGCCCAGACGATGGATGCGACCGAGCCGGTGCGCACCGCCCGGTAGCCGTCGACGTCGAGGACGCCGTTCTTCTGCGGCGGCACGAGAAACGCTGCCAGCAGGAACGACCCGATGGCGATGACGGCGGCGATCTCTCCGATCGCCCGCAAGGCGGGCAGACCGTAGGTAGTGGCCGGACCCGGGTCCGGGATTCCCAGCAACACCAACGCGTCGGAAGCGGAGAGCATCACGATCAGCGCAGCCACCACACCGGCGATGACGCCCGCAGTGACGAACACGGCTGTGGTGGCCGAGCGCGGTTCCCCGTCCATCCCCACATCGTCCGCCGAGAGTTCGGCGGTCGAGGGTGCGGTCTTCGCGACATCCGGTGTTGCCATACCACCAGAGTAGGAGGTGATCGGCGATACCGGAAAGGCGAGTCCTACACAGCGTCGTACTTACCCCCGCGCCCGTCCTCGATCGCATCGTGGTGGATGCGACCGTGTCGGGCCCGTAACGGTTCACCGGTGCCGCCCCAGCGGCGCGCGATGATCTCCGCCGCAATCGACACCGCCGTCTCCTGAGGTGTACGGGCCCCGAGATCCAGACCGATCGGGCTGGCCAATCGAGAGAGCTCGGACTCGGTCAGCCCCGCAGCCCGCAACCGGGCCGTGCGGTCGTCATGAGTACGGCGTGAGCCCATCGCACCCACGAAGGCCAGGCTCGGCAGGCGCAACGCGACCTCGAGCAGTGGCACGTCGAACTTGGGATCATGGGTGAGCACACAGACAACGGTTCGCTCGTCCAACTCCCCCGCCGACCATTGCTTCGCCAGGTAGTCGTGCGGCCAGGCGACGACGACCTGTTCGGCGGCGGGAAACCGCTGCGGCGTGGCGAACACCGCACGCGCATCGCAGACGGTGACGCGGTAGCCGAGAAAAACACCTTGCTGCGCGACGGCGGCTGCAAAATCGATGGCCCCGAACACCAGCATTCGGGGCGGCGGTGCGTGGCTGGAGACGAATACCTCCATGCCCTCACCTCGTCGCTGACCGTCGGGCCCGTACGTCAGGACGGCCGAACGGCCCGACACCAGAAGCCCTTTCGCGTCATCGGCGACGGCAGCATCGGCTCGCGCGCTGCCGAGCGAACCGCGGATGCCGGACTCTCCGACGACCAGCCTTCGGCCGATGCGCTCCGGATCGGTGTGCGACACCACGGTCGCCACGGCGACGGGAATGTTCTCGCGCACGTCCGCCACGACAGACTCGAGTTCGGGGAACGTCTGCCGGGACAACACTTCGACGAAGACGTCCAGTGTGCCGCCGCAGGTGAGTCCGACGGCGAACGCCTCGTCGTCGGACACTCCGTATCGAGTGAGAACCGCAGTTCCGGTGCGCAGGACTTCCTGTGCGAGTTCGTACACCGAGCCTTCGACGCAGCCGCCCGACACGGACCCGACAACCGTGCCGTCCGAGCCGACGAGCATGGCCGCTCCGGCGGGACGCGGCGCAGAATCGAACGTCCGGATCACCGTGGCCACTACTGCGATGTCGCCGGACTGCCAGGCGTGCAGCGCGTCGTCGAGGATGTCGTGCACAGCACCTCCTTCGACTCGGGTCGGAACGTCTCCGAAACCACCGCTTTCCCGCTGCGGCCGTCGCCCAACCCATGCCTGCGCGATCGACGTACCCGGAAAGGTACACTCGTCAACCGTGCTCGAGCGGGTCCGCCCGTACGTGCCAGCCTCCGTAGCTCAGGGGATAGAGCAAGGGCCTTCTAATCCCTTGGTCGCAGGTTCGAATCCTGCCGGGGGCACACCGAAGACCAGGCACAATGAACGTGTCACGTTCGGTTTGCGCCCACCGATATCGGCGATGTCACCGGGTGACCGGCGCACTCCACAGCCCAACCATGGCGTCCACGAGATCCGTTCCGAAGTCCGTCCAACCATCGGGGTTGTTTCTTTCTCGCTCGGCGCTCATATGCACCATCAACTGCCGAACCATGTCTCCGCGTGTCCTGCGCACCGATTCCGGGAGATCGCCGACGCAGCTCAGCACTCCCTCCAGAATCCGGCGCAGGGCGGGCGATTCCAGTGCGGTCTCGTAGATGAGGCCGCGCAGGGTGGGGTCTGTCATGACCTGTGCGCTGAACCGGGCGTAGGACGATGATTCACCGATCGACGCGAGATGCTCGATGTAAGGAAGGACGAGGCACGATACCCAATCACGAAGATCGGTCGAGCCCTCGATGTTCGCCAGCATCCGGATGCGGTGCTCTTCGATAAGCCGCGCATGTTTTTCGACGATCGCCAATACCAGGTCGTCCTTGGTCCCGAAGTGGTAGCCGACGGCCGAACTGTTCCGCTGTCCCGCGCCCTCGCTGACCTGACGATTGGACACCGCGAGCACGCCACGCTCGGCGAACAGCCGTTCAGCGGCCAACAGGATCACGTCGCGCGTGTCGTCGCTGTGCATGAGTGCCCCTCCATTTGCCACGTTCAATCATATGACTTAACTTGTTTAAGTCAGTTGGTTTAAATACTTTACCAACCAATTACCAGAGGAGTGGCATGTCTGCACTTTCACCCGACGACACGACACCGAAAGCACTCGGCACCAACGGGATCGTCGCGGTTCTGGCGTTCGCCGGCATCGTCGTCGCATTGATGCAGACACTCGTCATTCCGATCATCCCGCAGTTGCCGACCCTGCTGAACGCCTCTGCCGCGGACACTGCGTGGGTCGTGACGGCAACACTTCTGGCCGGCGCGGTTGCCGTTCCGGTGATGGGTCGCCTCGGCGACATGTTCGGCAAACGACGCCTACTCCTCGTCGGGCTCGCACTTCTCGTAGTCGGATCCGTTGTCGGCGCGGTCAGCGAGTCCGTCCTGCCGCTGATCGTCGGCCGCGTCCTCCAAGGCCTGGCATCGGGCGTCATCCCCCTCGGCATCAGCGTGATGCGCGATGTCCTGCCCCGCGAGAAACTTGCCGGTTCCGTCGCACTCATGAGTGCCTCGCTCGGAGTCGGCGGCGCGCTCGGCCTGCCGGCCGCCGCATTGATCGCGGAGTACGCGGACTGGCACTTCCTGTTCTGGACGTCGGCCGCTCTGGGCGTCGTCGTCGCCGTGCTCGTCGTTGTCGTCGTCCCCGAATCGACGGTACGAGCCGGTGGTAGCTTCGATTTCCCCGGTGCCACTGCACTGTCGGTCGCGCTCGTGTCGTTGCTTCTCGCGATCTCGAAGGGTTCCGGTTGGGGCTGGACCGACGGAACGACCATCGGGATGCTGGGGCTCGCCGTCGCCGCGTTTTTGTTCTGGGGCTGGTGGGAGCTACGCACGCCGCTACCACTCGTCGACCTCCGAGTGACCATGCGGCGCCAGATCCTGTTCACGAACCTGTCTTCGATCGCCATCGGATTCGCCTTGTTCGCAATGTCTTTGGTCTTCCCACAAGTTCTGCAACTGCCCACCGAAACCGGATACGGATTGGGCCAGTCGATTCTCGCCGCCGGCTTGGTCATGGCCCCCTCGGGAATTGTCATGATGTTCGTCGCGCCGCTGTCGGCTCGCATCACCACTACGCGCGGCCCGAAAACGACACTGATGCTGGGTGCCGTAGTGATCGCGTTCGGCTATCTCATCGGTGCCGTCACCTTGGATGCCGTCTGGCTACTGGTCTTGATCTCGTTGGTGATCGGCGCAGGCATCGGCCTTGCATACGGCGCAATGCCTGCGCTCATCATGGGCGCGGTTCCGGCGTCGGAGACCGGAGCGGCCAACAGCTTCAACACGCTCATGCGTTCTCTCGGAACGTCGTTCGCCAGCGCGGTCGCCGGCGTCATTCTGGCTCAGCTCACCGTCAGCGCAGGCGGCCGAGAGATTCCGTCGGAAGCCGCTTTCCACGTCACGATGGGTGTAGCAGCCGGTGCCGCCGTCCTCTCCCTCGTTCTGGCCGGGTTCATCCCGACGTTGCGTGCGGCATCAGCGCATACCGTCGAGGAACCCGAGGTACCCGAGCTGACCCACGAACGATAGCCATGCGCTGACCAGCGCGAACGCAATCCACCCCAGCTCGCTGTGGTTGACTTGGAGGTAACGAAGGGTCATACGTGCATCAGCTCACTCTCGGAGTCCTCTCACGTTCGCGCAAGCCCGATGAGCGGCGACTACCGATTCACCCACTGCATTTCGATCGAATCGACGCCGATATCCGCGCCCGGATGTTTCTCGAGTCCGGCTACGGTGAACCGTTCGGAATTTCGGACGAACAGCTGGCCACCCAGGTAGCCGGTATTTGCACCCGCGACCAACTCGTCGCCGAGTGCGATGTGATTCTGTTGCCCAAGCCGCAGGCAGAGGATCTCGCATCCTTGCGCCCGGGGCAGACACTGTGGGGCTGGCCCCACTGTGTGCAGGACGAGAAGCTCACCCAGATCGCCGTCGATCGCAAGCTGACACTGATTGCATTCGAGTCCATGAACCACTGGACCCAGGAGGGTTCGTTCAATCTGCATGTCTTCCACAAGAACAACGAGTTGGCCGGCTACTGCTCGGTGCTGCATGCGTTGCAACTGATCGGGTCCACCGGCGACTACGGCCGCCGGTTGCGTGCTGCGGTCATCGGATTCGGAGCCACTGCTCGCGGTGCGGTCACCGCACTCAACGCACATGGCATTCACGATGTGGACGTTCTCACCCAACGCGGCGTCACTGCGGTGAGTTCGCCGATCCATTCGGCCAACATCGTCAATTTCGATCTCGACGACGCCGATCCTCGCCAGAGTCGAGCACTCACTCCGGACGGTCGAGTACCTCTGTCACGCTTCCTGGGCGACCACGACGTCATCGTCAATTGTGTTCTGCAGGATACCAATTCACCATTGACGTTCCTGACGAACCAGGACCTACCCACCCTGGCACCGGGCACGTTGGTGGTGGACGTCTCCTGCGACGAGGGTATGGGATTCGAGTGGGCCAAGCCCACGTCGTTCGCCGATCCCATGTTCACCGTGGGCGACAACGTCCGGTACTACGCCGTCGACCACAGTCCGTCCTATCTGTGGAACTCGGCCACCTGGGAGATCAGCGAATCACTGTTGCCGTATCTTCGGATCGTGCTCGACGGCCCCTCTGCGTGGAGCGCCGATTCCACCATCGAGCGATCGATCGAGATCAGGGGCGGCGTCATCGTCAACCCCAATATCCTTGCCTTCCAACATCGCAGTGCGGAGTACCCGCACACTGCAGCCTGAACGAGAGCGCGGCATGAGCATCACCTGGGTCGAGGACGGTAGCGAGAGGACGACTCGCTGGCAGTCGGAGAATGGCGCTCCCCCGCCTCGGGTGGTGCGCATCGTCGACGACTCGATCACCGCGGACGTGGCCTACAAGCTGGCCACGATCGGCGAGGCCATGCTGTGGCGCGGTGACTACAACAATGCACGACAACTGTTGTCCGCGATGACCCGCCGGGTTCCGCCCGCCAAACGGTCGCCCGACGCGTCGCCCGCCGAGCAGTTTCATCTGCATCGCCAGTACCAGGCGCGCCGCGCTCGAGTGCTCGGAATGCTTCTGGTCGAACTCGATTCGAGTGCCCGCCTCGATCTCGGCCGGGCACCGGATGTCCAGGCCGCAGTGTCGGAGGCCATCGGCCCCGACGCTGCGCCGTGCGTGCTCTCGTTGCGCGAACTCCTCGGCATGGTCGGCGCACACGAGTGGCGTCGCAAAGGCGTCTTCGTCCCGGCTCTGGACGCCTCGATTCACCCGCATTACGGAGTCTTCTCCCCCATTCGCGGTGAGTACATCCACCTCGTCGCCGACGCACCATTGCCTCCCACGGACCGCGCGTTCGACATCGGTACCGGCTCGGGCGTTCTGGCCGCAGTACTCGCCCGCCGCGGCGTGAGCTCGGTGGTAGCCACCGACAAGGACCCGCGGTCGGTCGCGTGTGCACGCGAGAACATCGACACACTCGGCTACACCGATCGAGTCGACGTGGTGCAGACCGACATCTTCCCGTCCGGACGCGCCGGGCTGATCGTGTGCAATCCACCGTGGATCCCCACGAAACCGACGTCGGGCATCGAGCATGCGGTCTACGACCCCGGTTCACGCATGCTGAAGTCCTTCCTGAGCCGCCTCGGTGGGCACCTCACAGCGAACGGCGAGGCATGGCTGGTGCTGTCCGACCTCGCCGAACTGCTCGGATTGGTCACGCGCGCAGACCTTCTCGACGCCATCGACGCAGCCGGACTGATCGTCGCCGACCGCACCGACACCACACCGACACACTCGCGAATCACCGACTCCTCCGATGTGCTGCACGAGGCCCGCTCGCGCGAGACGACGTCACTGTGGAGACTGCACCGTCGCTAGATACGACGAAGCCGCCCGAGCATGGCTCGGGCGGCTTTGTCGACAGTGCTCTACCTCAACGGCGGTCGCGAGTTTCGAACTCTCCGTTGATCACGGTGCCCAGAGGCGCGTCACGCTCCGCCTTCTTCGCAGCTTCCCGCATCTCGATACCGTCGGTGATCAGATCTCCGATTTCACGAGTGACGTCGCGAACCGCTCCGGTGATGATCACCACGATTCGGCCGACATGATTGGCGGCAGATTCGGTGAACTCCTGCACGGTGTCCTTGTTGCGCTCGAACTTTCCCACCAACAGGACCGCCCCCTTCGAAGTCGTCACGCTGCGTCGGTCTTCTTACGCTCGACGATAACACTGGCCGGAGCTGCCGATCCCGTGAGCGAGTTGGGCAGGGCGAGCTTGAAGATCTTGCCCCACACGGTGCCGATCTGATGGAAGAAGCCGCCGGTGTTGTAGGGCAGGTCGTACTTCTCGCACAGTGCCTTGACCTCGGGCGCAATCTGCGGGTAGCGGTGCGCGGGCAGGTCCGGGAACAGGTGGTGCTCGATCTGGTGCGAGAGGTTGCCCGACATGATGTGGAAGAGCGGGCTTCCCTCGATGTTGGCCGATCCCAACATCTGACGCACGTACCACTCGCCCCGGCTCTCGTCGGCGGTCTCCTCCTGGCTGAAGGTCTGAACCCCCGTCGGGAAGTGGCCACAGAAGATGATCGAGTAGGTCCACACGTTGCGGACGAGGTTTGCGGCCACGTTGCCGACGACTGTGGTCGCGAAGAACGGCCCGGTCAGCGCGGGGAAGATCACGTAGTCCTTGAGCGCCTGCTTGCCCGCCTTGCGCCACATGCCCTGCAGCAGCGGCTTGACGTCGTGCCACTTGCGCTTGCCTGCGACGATGTTCTCGGTCTCGAGGTCGTGCAGCATGACGCCCCACTCGAAGAACGTCATCAGCAGGAATGCGTACACCGGATTACCGAGGTAGTACGGGTTCCACTTCTGTTCCTGGTCCATGCGCAGGACGCCGTAACCGATGTCGCGGTCCATGCCGACGATGTTGGTGAAGGTGTGGTGCATGTAGTTGTGCGAGTGCTTCCACTGATCTGCCGGGCAGACGGTGTCCCACTCGAACACCTCGGAGTTGAGGCCGGGCTCGCGCATCCAGTCGTACTGGCCGTGCATCACGTTGTGGCCGATCTCCATGTTGTCGAGAATCTTCGCCACGCCGAGGGCACCGACACCGGCGAGCCACGCCGGCGGGATGAACGGCAGGTACATCAGGGCGCGTCCGGTGATTTCGAGGCCGCGCTGCGCCTTGATGATCTTGTAGATGTATTCACGATCCTCGTCACCGAGCTTGGCGACGGTGCGGGCCCGCAGGGCGTCGAGCTCGCGACCGAGCTCCTCGACCTGTTCGTAGGTCAACACGGTCGGCTCGTCCGGCAACGTTTCGTTGCGGCGAAACGGGAGGACGGCGGTGGGAAGGATCGAGAGAATCGTTCCGAGCATCTGATGATCTCCAATTCGATCGGGTCGAGATGGTCTGTGGCTGAGAGTGTTTCGGTTCGACCTAGATGTCGATGTCGACGTCACCGACGGCAACGGACACACAGAGCTGGATCTTCTTGTCGGACTCGGTGTCGGTCTCGCCGGTCTTGATGTTCTTGGTGCAACCGGATTTCTTCACCGAGGTGCAGGTGAAGCAAATCCCCATGCGGCAGCCGTTGGCCGGCGAGAGACCGGCTGCCTCGGCCTGCTCGAGCAGCGTCTCGCCGTCGTTCTCCGAGGACACATCGCTGCCGGAGAAAGTGGTGGTTCCGGTGACGTCGTCGCCGACGGTGGCGAACGACGGCGTGAACTCCTCGAGGTGCAGCCGCTCGCCGAGGCCGGCGTCGTCGAAGAAGGACCGCACTCCCTTCATCAGTCCGGGAGGGCCGCACAGGAACGTGTCGGCATCTGCGAACCACGGGGCCACGGCATCGAGGTGCTCTTGTCCGAAGAAGCCGTGCAGATCCCCGCCGGTCTTCTGCTCGGTGTACGCGAAGACGATGTTCACGTTCTCGTGCTCGGCGGCGATCTTCTCCAGGTCCTTCTTGTACGCGACGTCGTTCTCGGTGAACGCGTAGTGCAGGAAGGTCAGGTCGCTGCTGTACCCCTCGTCCAGCAGCGACCTGAGCATCGACAACACCGGCGTGATTCCGCTGCCACCGCTGATCAGCAACGTCTTGGCCGGCCGCGGTTCGGGGAGCGAGAATGTGCCGTCCGCCTGCGACAGGCTGACCACCAGGCCGATGTGTGCGTTCTTGTGCAGGTACTGCGACACCAGACCCTCGGGGTGGGCCTTGATCGTCAGTTCGATCCGACCGTCCTTGCGGTATTGCGAGCAGGCCGGCGAGTAGCAGCGTGTCTGACGAACACCGTCGATGACGACACCGACCTGAACGAACTGACCCGCCTTGAAGCCTCTCCACTGACGCGTGGGGCGGATGGTCAGCGTCAGCGAGTCTTCGGTGGACCGATGTATCTCGGTCACTTCTCCGCGAAGGTCCCGAACCGTCGTCATAGGATCGACGAGTTCGAGGTACCGATCGAGCGCGTGGGGTGTGGCCATGGCCTCGAACAGGGAAAGAAGCGAGAACTTGCGTGAACCCGAGGTTCGCGACGGACGTTCTTGCAGCGTCATTCCATCCTCCCTAACCGGATCGAAACCAACGACCCATTCAGTGAACGATTGTGCACTAACATGAGTGTGACAGAGCGACACCGGTACCTGTCAACGTTTATGTGACCGTCGTTACAGAGATGGATCGACCGTCGACGGGTGCCGGGGTGGAACCGGGAGAGAGGTCACAGAATGCGCGCCCATAAACTGGACGTCGTGACAGAACCGGGGACTCGCGCCGAGCGCAAGGAGCGCACGCGTCAGGCCCTCATCGAGGGCACTCTCGATCTGCTTCGCGAACGATCGTTCGCCAGTGTCAGCCTGCGTGAGGTAGCCCGATCGGCCGGCATCGTTCCCACTGCGTTCTACCGCCACTTCGCCTCCATGGAGGATCTGGGTGTCGCGCTCGTCGAGGACAGCATGCGTATGTTGCGTCAGATGCTGCGCGACGCCCGACGCAATCCGAGCGCCAGGACGGCCACCGAATCCTTCGGGATTCTGGTGCGGCAGGTGCGCAGCCACGAAGATCAGTTCCGCTTCCTCAGTCGTGAGCGGTACGGCGGCGTCACCGAGGTGCGCCGCGCCTTCGCCACCGAACTTCGACTGTTCGTCAGCGAACTGACCATCGACCTCTCACGTATGCCGGGACTGGAACGATGGGACATCGCAGATCTGGAGATGACGGCCGATCTTCTCGTGTCGACGATGCTCACGGCCGTGGTCGGCCTACTGGAAATAGACAGACCGGGTAACCAGAACGAGAAGGATCTGATCGAGCGCACGGAAAAGCAGATCCGCATGATCATGCTCGGGATGAGCCGATGGGAACCGCGACGGGCATGACCGTGCGACAAGACGACTACGAAGGGACGTCCATGACCGAGATGGGTATCGGCGAGTACGTGTTCGAGGTTGCGATGTCGGGGCCGGCGGACGGCATTCCGGTGGTTGCGCTGCACGGCTTTCCGCAAACCAACGCGTCGTGGACGAGCGTGACACCCGGACTCGTCGCCGCGGGTTGTCGGGTGATCGCACCCAATCAGCGGGGATACTCCCCCGGAGCCCGCCCGATCGGCGTCGAGCACTATCGCATCGAGCAGCTCACCGGTGACATCCTCGGTCTGCTCGACGCGCTGGATCTACCGTCGGCGCACCTGGTCGGACACGACTGGGGTGCGGTTGTCGCCTGGCACGTGGCGGCCGAACATCCGGACCGCGTACGCACGCTCACGGCAGCATCGGTTCCGCATTCGGCGGCGTTCAACTGGGCCATCCGCAAGGACCCGGATCAGCAGCAGCGGTCGCAGTACTTCGGCCTGCTTCGGGAGCCGGAGAAGGCCGAGCGAGTTCTGGTGGAGAACGACGCCCAGCGTCTGCGTGCAATGTTCGGCGCCGAGAGCCTGGACGACGAGTACGTTCGGCATCTCACCGTCCCCGGGGCGCTGACGGCCGCATCGAGCTGGTACGCCGCAATGACCAGGGAATTCGCGAACCTTCCACCGGTGACTGTCCCCACCACCTACGTGTGGAGCAACGGGGACACCGCCATCGGCCGAGCCGGTGCCGAGCGTTGCGGCGAATTCGTCGATGCGGCGTACCGATTCGTCGAACTCGACGGCATCTCGCACTGGATCCCGGAAGAAGCGCCCGAGGAACTGACGGCCGAGATCCTGTCCCGTATCGACTCCGTCTAGACCCGCTCCGGAGCCCGCACCTTCAGCAGCGCCAGCAGTCCGGCAGCGAGGACGATGATCAACCCGGCGATACCTGCGCGGTCGGCGTCGAACAACCACACGAACAGGCCGAACAGGGACGGCGCGAGGAACGACGCCGCACGACCCGTCGTCGCGAACAGTCCGAAGAACTGACCTTCGCGCCCGGGAGGTGCCAGTCGGGCCAAAAAGGTACGCGCAGACGATTGTGCGGGGCCCACGAACAGGCACAGGATCAACCCGAAGATCCAGAACATCGTCGGCCCCGACACGAACAGCAGAATGGTTCCGGCCGCGATCATGGACGTGAGCGAGAAGACGATGACCTTCTTGGGTCCGATCCTGTCGTCGAACCGTCCGGCAACGATGGCACCGAGGCCTGCGATCACGTTGGCGGCCACGCCGAACAGCAGTACGTCCGCCGCGCCGATACCGTAGACGCTGACGGCGAGAACGGCCCCGAAGGTGAAGACACCTGCCAACCCGTCTCGGAACAGTGCGCTGGCGATCAAGTAGTAGACGGCGCGCCGGTCTGCGCTCCACAACTCGCGCACATCGCGGACGAGAACTCGGTAGGACTCCGCGAATCCGGCCTGTGCAGCCTTGGGATCGGCAACGGCCCTGGGCACTTCGGGAACTGCGAACATCACCGGGATGGCCGAGACGGCGAACCATACGGCCGCGAGTACGGCGACGAGTCTGATGTTCAGGCCACCGTCGGTGGTCAGACCCAGCACGCCCCGAGTGTCGCCGTCGCCGACGATGAAGCCCAGGTAGCACAGGAGAAGCAGCACGATCCCACCGAAATAGCCCATCGCCCAACCGAATCCGGATACCCGACCGATGTTCTCCGGAGTGGAGACCTGCCGCAGCATCGAGTTGTACGGGATACTGGCCAACTCGAACATGATGGATCCGAGGCCGAGCAGCACCAGGCCGAGCCAGAGATAGTGATAGTCGTCCTTCACGAAGAACAGGCCGGCCATGGCCACGACGGTCAGTGCGGTCAACACCCCCAGCAACCATCTGCGCTTGCCGCGCGCGTCGAAGTACTGCCCACAGACCGGCGCCAGGAGCGCGATGACGACGCTCGACAACGCGATGGACCAGCTGAACCAGGTGGTGGCCGAGATCGAGCCGGGAAGGTCGTCACCGACTGCGTCGGTGAGATACACCGAGAAGACGAACGTAAGAATCACGGCGTTGAACGCAGCCGAGCCCCAGTCCCAGAATCCCCAGGCGGTGACCTGTTTCCGAGTGGTTGCGACTCCGACGACAGCGACCTCCGGCTGGGTTCCCATAATTGCCAACACTAGACCGCGGCATCCGAGTTCTAGAGTGCACCTAGTTGCATAGTCACCGCGTTGCATACATACTCTCGTTGTGGCTTTGGAACACGCGATTCTGGTTTCACTCGCCGAGCTCAGTGGCTCGGGGTACGAGCTCGCTCGGCGGTTCGACAAGTCCATCGGCTTCTTCTGGAGCGCAACGCATCAGCAGATCTACCGGACGCTGACGCGGATGGACGAGGCCGGGTGGATCACCGGTGAGGCCGTCGCCCAGGACGGCCGTCCCGACAAGAAGGTCTACTCGGTCAGCGCCGCAGGCCGTGCCGAGCTCGATCGCTGGATCGCCGCGCCGACCGATCCCTCGCAGCTACGCGAGGAACTGGCCGTCAAGATTCGCGGGGCCGCCAACGGTGACATCGACGCTCTGAAAGTCGAAGTCGCCCGCCATCGCGATGTTCACGCCACCCGACTCGACGTCTACCGACTGATCGAGAAGCAGGATTTTCCGGACCCCGCTGCCCTCAGCGGCACCGCGTTGCATCAATACCTGGTGCTGCGTGGAGGAATTCGCGTCGAAGAAGGATTCACCGAGTGGTGCACCGAAGTATTGGAGAAGCTGTGAAGACCGAGCAGACCGCTGGCCCGTATCCGATTCTGTTGTCGCCGTTGGACGTCGGTGCGACCACGCTGAAGAACCGGGTGATCATGGGCTCGATTCACACCGGCCTCGAAGATCGCGCCCGCGACACCGGCCGCCTAGCGGCCTACTTCGCCGAGCGAGCTCGCGGCGGCGTCGCCCTCATCATCACCGGCGGATATGCCCCCAATCGCACCGGTTGGCTCTTGCCGTTCGGAGCCAAGCTGACCAACCGTCTCGAGGCCCGTCGGCATCGGCGGATCACCGCAGCAGTACACCGTGAGGGCGGCAAGATCGCGCTGCAGATCCTGCATGCCGGGCGCTACTCGTATCAGCCGCTGAGCGTGTCTGCTTCGTCGATCAAGGCCCCCATCAACCCTTTTCGGCCGCGGCGATTGACGTCGAGAGGCGTGCGCTGGCAGATCCGAAACTACGTGCGCTGTGCCCGTCTTGCCCAGAGCGCCGGGTACGACGGCGTCGAGATCATGGGCGGCGAAGGATATTTCATCAACCAGTTCCTCTCCGAACGCACCAACAAGCGGCGTGACGAGTGGGGCGGTTCGGCGGGGAATCGCCGTCGGATGGCCGTGGAGATCGTGCGACAGACGCGGGCGGCGGTGGGCCAGGACTTCCTCATCGTGTTCCGGCTGTCCATGGCCGACCTCGTGGAACAGGGCCAGAGCTGGAACGACATCGTCGCGCTCGCCGAGGACGTCGAGGCTGCAGGCGCGAACATCATCAACACCGACATCGGCTGGCACGAATCGCGGGTGCCGACCATCGTCACCTCGGTTCCGCGCGCAGCATTCGCAGACATCACCGGCAAGCTGGAAAAGTACGTCACCATCCCCGTCGCGGCATCGAACCGCATCAACATGCCCGAGATCGCCGAGAACATCCTCGCCCGCGGTGACGCGCAGCTGATCGCGATGGCCAGGCCTATGCTGGCCGATCCGTTCTGGGTCGAGAAGGCAGCCACCGACTCCGCGGACCAGATCAACACCTGCATTGCCTGCAATCAGGCCTGCCTCGACCACGCCTTCGTCCACAAGAAGGTCTCCTGCCTGGTCAATCCTCGTGCGGGCCGGGAGATCGACCTGCAATTGCTACCGACGAAGAAGACGAAGAAGGTTGCCGTCGTCGGAGCCGGGCCCGCAGGCTTGGCAGCAGCCCTCAATCTCGCGCAACGCGGTCATGCCGTCAGCCTGTTCGAGGCCAGGGAAGAGATCGGCGGTCAGTTCGGCATCGCGCGGCTGATTCCCGGCAAGGAGGAATTCGCAGAGACGATTCGTTATTTCTCCAGCGCGCTCCGCACCGCCGACGTCACCATCCATCTGGGCAGTCGGGTCACGGCCGCCGATCTGATCGCAGGTGAGTTCGACGAGGTGGTACTGGCTACCGGCGTCACTCCCCGGATTCCGAGCATTCCCGGCATCGAGCACCCCTCGGTGTTGTCGTATGCAGAGCTGGTGCGCGACGGCAAGCCCGTCGGTGATCGGGTTGCGGTTATCGGCGCAGGTGGCATCGGCATCGACATCTCCGAGTTCCTCACCACCGACGCCTCCCCCACGCTGGACCTGAAGGAATGGAAGCAGGAGTGGGGAGTCACCGAGCCCGAGGCCGCACCCGGGGCGTTGACCACACCGGTGCCTGCGCAGTCACCGCGCGAGGTGTATCTGCTGCAGCGCAAGCCAGGACGCATCGGCGCGGGCCTGGCCAAGACGACCGGTTGGGTCCACCGCGCGGCCCTGAAAGCCAAAGGCGTGCATCAGCTTTCGGGAGTCAACTACGAGAAGATCGACGACGCGGGGCTGCACATCTCGTTCGGAGAGAAGCATGAGCGCGCGCGTCTGCTCGAGGTCGACACCATCGTGATCTGTGCAGGCCAGGAGTCGGTTCGCGATCTGGTCGACGAGCTGCAGGCCGCCGGTACCACCACGCACATCATCGGCGGTGCGGACGTCGCGGCGGAGCTGGACGCCAAACGGGCCATAGAGCAAGGCACCCGGCTCGCGGCCGCGATCTGATCTGTCCGCTAGCCTGTCTCACCGTGAGCCTGCCCAAGCCCAACCCCGATGCCCGCGCCGTCGTCACCGGAGCCTCTTCCGGTATCGGTGAAGCCCTGGCCACCGAACTCGCCGCCCGTGGTCATTCACTCATCGTGGTGGCCCGACGCGGCGAACTGCTCGAGGCGCTCGCCACGAAGCTCACTGCCGAACACGGCGTCACCGTCGAGGTGCGGCAGTCGGATCTGTCGAACCGCGAGCAGCGCCAGGAGCTGGTCACCGAACTGTCCGAGCGTGAGATCTCGATCCTGTGCAACAACGCGGGCATCGCGACCTTCGGACCGGTGGCCGGGCTCGATCCCGCGTACGAGCGTGATCAGGTGGAGCTCAATGCCGTTGCCGTACACGACCTCACGTTGGCGGTCATGCCCGGCATGATCGGCCGCGGAGCCGGCGGCATCCTCATCACCGGTTCGGCTGCAGGCAACATGGCCATCCCCAACAATGCCACGTACGCAGCAACCAAGGCCTTCGTCAACACGTTCTCGGAGTCACTGCGCGGTGAGCTCGCGGGCACCGGCGTCAACGTCACCCTGCTCGCTCCGGGCCCGGTCCGCACCGAGACACCCGACCCGGCCGAGGCCTCGATCGTGGACAAGATGGTTCCCGACTTCCTCTGGATCGACAGCGCCTACACTGCGAAACTGTCGCTGGACGGCCTCGCGAAGAACAAGATGCGCGTCGTGCCCGGCCTGCTGAGTAAGGGCATGTCGGTCGCCGGGCAGTACAGCCCGCGCAGCATTTCCGCGCCGATCATCGGCAGCTTCTACAAGAAGCTCGGCAGCTAGTACCCGAATCCTGGTCGTTCCGCGGGCTCCACTCCCGACTGAGCAAGCTCAGCGCCGCCGACGTCGACCGGTTCCGAAGATGCTGCGCGAGATCTCCCGTCCGGCAGCCGACGCAGCCGATCTCAGGAAGCTCTTGACCGCCGGGTTGCCCATGATGCGCTCCGCGGCCGACGGCCCGTCCGGCTCACTCGGAGGCAGGTCCGGTAGATCGGCGGGCAGAGGCGGAATGTCGAACTTCTCGGCCGGAGCGGGCACATCCGCCACCCGTGCGTTCATGCGCTCGTAGGCGGACTCGCGGTCGATGGTCTCGCGGTACTTCGCAGACAGAGTGCTCGACGACGCGGCCGCCGCGATGGCGTCGTTGCCGATGGTGTCCATCAGGGAGCGAGGCGGACGAATCTTCGTCCACGCCACCGGTGTCGGCGCGCCCTTCTCCGAAAGCACCGTCACGATCGCTTCGCCGGTCCCCAGCGACGTCAGTGCTTTTTCGAGGTCGTACGCGTCGGTCTTGGGATACGTGCGCACCGTCTTGTTCAACGCCTTCTGGTCATCGGGCGTGAAGGCGCGCAGGGCATGCTGAATACGTGCACCCAGCTGTGAGAGCACGTCGTTGGGAACGTCGGTGGGCAGCTGCGTGCAGAAGAAGACGCCGACGCCCTTCGAACGAATGAGCTTGACGGTCTGTTCCACCTGCTGCAGAAAAGCCTTGGACGCATCGGCGAACAGCAGGTGTGCCTCGTCGAAGATGAAGACCAGTTTGGGCTTGTCGATATCACCGACTTCGGGAAGCGTCTGGAACAGGTCCGCGAGCACCCACATCAGGAAGGTGGAGAACATCACCGGGCGGGACGCCTGCGCCCCGAGCTCGAACAGTGTGATGACCCCTCTGCCGTCCGGTCCGACGCGTAGTAGGTCCTCGGTCTCGAGTTCCGGCTCACCGAAGAAGGTGTCGCCGCCGTCTGCTTCGAGGTTGACCAGTGCGCGCAGAATCACCCCGGCGGTCGCCGAGGAGACCCCGCCGATGCCTTTGAGATCTGCCTTCCCCTCGTCACTCGTCAGGTGCATGATCACCGACCGCAGGTCCTTGAGATCGAGCAGGGCGAGCCCCTGGGAGTCGGCCCAGTGAAAGATCAAGCCGAGGGTGGATTCCTGAGTATTGTTCAGCCCCAACACTTTACTGAGCAGAATCGGCCCGAAGGCAGTGATGGTGGCGCGGACCGGTACCCCGATCCCCTCGGTGCCGAGGGAGAGAAACTCCACCGGATGTCCGGCCGGAGCCCAGTCCGGAATCCCGGTATCGGTTGCTCGGCTGCGGATCTTCTCGTTGTCCTCGCCCGGCTTCGACAGGCCCGACAGGTCGCCTTTGACGTCGGCCATGACGACGGGAACGCCTGCCGCAGAAAGCTGTTCGGCAATACCCTGCAGGGTCTTGGTCTTACCGGTTCCGGTGGCCCCGGCTACGAGACCGTGCCTGTTCAGGGTCGCCAACGGAATTCGGATACGAGCAGCCGGATCGGTGACGCCGTCGAGAACCACGGTTCCCAGCTCCAAAGCTGCACCCGCAGAGGCATATCCGGCAGCGATCTCGGCAGCCTTACCGTTCGCTGCCGATGTCGACCCTTGTTCCGCGGCAAGTGCCTCGGCTTCGGCCGCATCGGCTGCAGCCAGCGCTTCGGCAGCCACCCGCGCGGCTTCCACTGCGGCAGCCTTGGCTGCCTTCGCCCTCTCCGCAGGACTGAGTGTGGGTGCCGGCTGCGTCGGGTCGACTGTCATGTCCGCGTCCTCCATGAACGTGTGCTGGTGCTGAACTGGTTTCGATCGCCACCGCAAACCCTAGTGGCATCGCAGCTCGCACTAGGGTGGAGCGTGTGCAGGACAAACTTGTGTGGATCGATTGTGAAATGACCGGCTTGGACCTGAGCAAGGACAAGCTGATCGAAATTGCGGCGCTGGTGACCGACAGTGAGCTCAACATCCTCGGGGAGGGTGTCGACATCGTCATCCACGCCGATGACGACTCGTTGGCCAACATGCCTGCCGTCGTCACGGACATGCACGCCAAGTCGGGCTTGACCGACGAAGTGCGCGCATCGACGGTGACGCTGGAGGAAGCCGAGCAGCGTGTACTGGCGTACATCAAGGAGCACGTCCCGGTGGCCGGAACGGTTCCGCTCGCGGGAAACTCCATCGGTACCGATCGTGGGTTCATCTCTCGCGACATGACCGCACTCGACACCTACCTCCACTACCGCATGATCGACGTCAGCTCGATCAAGGAACTTTCCCGACGGTGGTACCCGCGGATCTACTACGGACAGCCGGCCAAGGGTCTCGCACACCGCGCCCTGGCGGACATCAAGGAGTCGATCAAAGAACTGCAGTACTACCGCCGGACGGCTTTCGTGGCTCCCCCGGGGCCGTCTACCAGCGACATCGCTGCTGTTGTTCAGGATCTCGACACGCATCCAGGGGCGGATTAGCAACCGCGGATTGAACCCGCTAGTATTGTCGACGCTGCTGATGGAGAGCCCGAAAAGGTTCTGCGGACGCATGCAATGGTGGGCGTAGTTCAGCTGGTAGAGCACCAGGTTGTGATCCTGGATGTCGCGGGTTCGAGTCCCGTCGCTCACCCCATACGAAAAGGCCGGTCTCCTCGCGAGACCGGCCTTTTTCGTGCGTATGCCTCACCCCTAGGAGCGGCCGGAGGTCCGCACACAACGACCCTGACCTCGAATTACGTTGTTGTAATTCAACTTTCGAGTTCCCTGTGGGGTTGATGTGACGTACGGTAACTATTGGCACTTTTGGGGAAGAAAAGTACCGATGTGGTTCATGTGTTTTCTGCTACGTGAGTTCAACGTGCCCCGAAGCGTCACCGAACATGTTCTTACGTCCTCCGTGCGCCCGTTCGACGGGTGCGCGGAGGACGCAGACGAGGAGGCTTTTCGTGGGTCGCAGAATGCACAGAGTCATAGCGGGTTCGATCTTGTCGGCAGCACTGTGCATAGGCACAACCGGCTTGCTCAGCCCAGCGGTGGCCACCGCTCAACCCACGATCGAACTACCTCAGATCCCGATCCCCCAGCCCGATGCTCAGCAGCGAGCCGCGATACTCGCCGCAGTGCTCGACGCCACCGGCGTTCTGATCAACCAGGTCGCGGCGATCGTTCTCGACGGCGATGTGTTGTCGGTGCCCGATTCGCCGGATGCTCCGAGCACTGTCGATGTTCCCGAGATCGAACTACCGAGTGCGCCGCCGACCGTCGGTCTCGGCGGCGCGGTGCTCCCTATCGACGCGGGCAAATACCGCATCACCTCGGGTTACGGCGGACGCAACAACCCCACCGGCAACGGCGCGCAGTACCACCAGGGCGTGGACCTGGCCGCCGACAGCGGGACCCCCATCCATGCGGTGACCGGCGGAACCGTCGTTCAGGCCGGCGACGCGGGCGACGGCTACGGCAAGCTCGTTCGGGTCAAGAGCGGAAATACCGAGACCTACTACGGCCACCAGTCCAGCCTCGCGGTATCGGTCGGCGACGAGGTGGCTCCGGGAGACGTACTCGGTGCGGTCGGCAGCACCGGTAATTCGACCGGACCGCACCTGCACTTCGAGGTACGCAACAACGGCTCGAGCATCGAACCGGTGGCATACCTGAAGACACTCGGGATCGATCCTTCGCTCTACCAGACCCGCGATCGAAGCTGATCCGTCCGACCGACACCGATCACACTGTGGTGGCGTTGCCGGCTTTCCACTCGTCCCACGGGATGTTCCAGTCACCGAGGCCGTCGGTACCCGACAACGTTCCGCCGACGGTGTTCTTCACCACGACGATGTCGCCGCGCTTGGTGTTGTCGTAGACCCACTTGGCATTGGTCGGGCTCAGATTCAGGCAACCGTGCGAGGCGTTCGAGTACCCCTGCTGCCCCACCGACCACGGTGCGGAGTGGAAGAAGATGCCGCTGTAGGACATTCGCGTCGCCCAGTCGACGGGCGTTCGGTATCCGGAGGATGAGTTCACCGGCACGC
The DNA here is from genome assembly GCF_001426085.1 of Rhodococcus sp. Leaf278. Classification (GTDB taxonomy): domain Bacteria; phylum Actinomycetota; class Actinomycetes; order Mycobacteriales; family Mycobacteriaceae; genus Rhodococcoides. Next base: position 102,689 of record NZ_LMRR01000045.1, on the reverse strand, counting down.
CGTACGTCGAAGAATCCATCACGAGGTGCTCGAAGCGGTCCCCGATGATGTAGACGCCGTTGTCCGTCGGCGTGCTGTCCTTGCCCATCGACGTCGGCATGGTGATGACGTCCTGGCCGTTGACGTTGAACGTCACCTGCTTGGTGTTGTCGTCGGCGGTAGCGATGACAGCGTCACCGATCGTGAACGACGTCGTCGCGTTCTCCTGACCGTAGATGTCGTCACCGAGGTCGCGGCCGTAGACGTTCACCGCCACGTCGACCTTGGTGCCGGGTGCCCAATAGTTCTGTGGTCGCCAGCGAACCTCTTTGTTGTTGACCCAGTAGAACGCGCCTTCGACGGCAGGCGTCGTGGTGACCGTGATCGCGTTCTGTGCAGCAAGCTTGTCGGTGATCGCTTCGTCGAACTGGACCGCGACCGGCTGCCCGATACCCACGACGGCACCGGGATTCGGCAGCACGTACGGCTTGGTGAAGTTACCGGGTTGACTGGTGGTGAAACTGGTGACCGTGCTCGACGCTCCCCCGAGTCCGTACGCGTCGGCCTGCACGCGATACTCGCGGTCGTAGCCGAGCGGCTCGGTGTTGGTCCACGACAACCCGTCGGGCGCAATAGCCCCCGACACCGGCTCACCAGCCGGGTTGAGCATCGTCACCGAGGACAACTTGCCGTCGGCCACCGACACGGTCACCGGGTCTGCGGGCGAGAATCCGACGGCGCCGTCGAGGACACTCGAGGTCAACTTCGGCTTCATCAGCTCGGTCATGGGATTGGAATCGATGGGCACCGACGGTTCGGAAATGTCCGATGCAGAACTGCATCCCGACAGGACCGCTACCGAAGCAACGATTCCCACCGCGGCGAGTACGAATCCGCGATTCACCCTCATCAAACACACCACTTCCCAGTTCGAGCCCGACTCGTGCGATTGTGCCAGCGCAGAATCTTCACATTCCACTCGACAGCCCGTTCGATCAATAACGTTCGAGTACCAATCGTCAGGCGCAAAGTTCGTGTTACCTCCCACCACGCAAGATGGGGCGTCGCGAACCGAGATCACCAGTCCCGGCCCAGCACGGTGAGGACAACGTCATATATGGCTAACTGACGTGTAATGGCCGCGCACCCTGAACCAGGCACTGTGGAATCCATGGTCACCACGGTGAAGACACTCTGCGCGTACTGCGGCGTGGGTTGCGGCATGGTGCTGCAGGTCGGGGGCCTCTCGACATCTGCCGGCGCATGCCCCCCAGTCGGCAAGCCCGCCGTGACCAAGTCCGTCGGGGACAAGACGCACCCGGCCAACTTCGGCCGCCTGTGCACCAAAGGGACGACCACCGCAGACATGTTGGCCGCACCCGGTCGGCTCGAAAAAGCACAGATTCGGCATCGCCGCGGCGAGCGTCCGGAAAGCACGGACACCGCGGTGGCGATCCACCACGCCGCCCGGCGGCTCCGCACCATCATCGACGAGCACGGTCCCGATGCAGTGGCCCTGTACGTGTCGGGGCAGATGTCGATCGAGGCCCAATACTTGTCGAACAAGTTGGCCAAGGGATTCATCGGCACCAACCAGATCGAATCCAACTCGAGACTGTGCATGGCGAGTGCGGGAACCGGCTACAAACAGTCGCTCGGTGCCGATGGGCCGCCCGGATCCTACGAGGACTTCGACCACGCCGACGTCTTTCTTGTCATCGGCTCCAACATGGCCGACTGCCACCCCATCCTGTTTCTGCGAATGATGGACCGTGTCAAAGCCGGCGCGAAGCTGATCGTCGTCGACCCTCGACGTACCGCCACCGCTGACAAGGCCCACCTACACCTGCAGCTCGAGCCGGGATCGGACCTCGCCCTGCTCAACGGGTTACTTGCGCTCCTCGTCGAGGACGGCAACACCGACCCACGATTCATCGCCGAGTTCACCGATGGGTGGGACGCGATGCCGGAATTCCTTGCCGACTACACTCCGGACAACGTTTGTGCTGCAACAGGTCTCGACGAGAAGGACCTCCGTGCGGCGGCCGCGATGATCGGTGCCGCGAACAATTGGATGAGCTGCTGGACCATGGGCCTCAACCAGTCGACCCACGGCACCTGGAACACCAACGCACTGTGCAATCTCCACCTGGCCACCGGAGCCATCTGCAAGACCGGAAGCGGACCCTTCTCGTTGACCGGGCAGCCGAACGCCATGGGCGGACGGGAAATGGGCTACATGGGCCCAGGACTCCCGGGACAGCGATCGGTGATCAGCGATGTCGACCGTGTATTCGTCGAGAATCGATGGGATATCCCCGAAGGGACGCTCCGCACCGATGTCGGCGGCGGAACCATCGAGATGTTCTCGAAGCTGGCCGCAGGTGAAATCAAGGCCTGTTGGATCATCTGCACCAATCCGGTTGCCTCCGTGGCCAATCGGACGACCGTGATCGAGGGACTCGAGCGCGCCGAATTGGTGATCACCCAGGATGCATTCGCCGACACCGAGACCAACGGCTATGCAGATGTCATGCTTCCCGCGGCGCTGTGGACCGAAGCCGAGGGCGTGATGGTCAATTCCGAGCGCAACCTGACCCTGTTCCAACCGGCAGTCGCGGCACCGGGCGGGGCACTGCCGGATTGGAAGATCATCGCCGACATGGCCTGCGCACTGGGATATTCGGAGGCATTTACCTATTCGAGCGCCGAGGAGGTGTTCGAGGAGATCAAACAGTTCTGGAATCCGAACACCGGCTACGACATCCGGGGAGTCACCTACGAGCGCCTGCGCGAGAACCCACTCCAGTGGCCGTGCCCGCCCGGCGCAACGAACACCAGAAATCCGATCCGCTACCTCAACGACGGTGTCAGCCAGAGACAACGCGTCCGCGAGGACGGATCGATTCCCACACTGTCGTTCCCCACCCCCAGCGGCCGAGCACAGTTCTTCGCCAGGCCGAGCATGGCACCGGCCGAGATGCCCGACGACGACTACCCCTTCGTGCTCAATACCGGTCGTCTTCCCCATCAGTGGCACACCATGACCAAGACCGGCAAGGTCGCCAAGCTGAACAAGCTCGATCCCGGCCCGTTCGTCGAGTTACACACCATCGATGCCGGCCGACTCGGTGTCGCCGACGGCGACAGTGTGGACATCGCATCCCGACGCGGCCGAGCGGTGCTGCCGGCTGTCGTCACCGATCGAGTTCTCCCGGGCAACTGCTTCGCGCCGTTCCACTGGAACGACGAGTTCGGCGAACACCTGGCGATCAATGCGGTCACCAACGACGCGATCGATCCGTATTCTCAACAGCCCGAGTTCAAGGCGTGCGCTGTCACCCTCACCAAAGTTGCTGTAGCCCAACCACTCTCACCCGTAGTCGACGAGCATTCCGAGGACCCTGTCGATGCACTCGCCGCAATCGTCGGCCGGCCTGCGCGCCCGGCAGAACCGTTGACTGTCATCGAGCAGCGTTACATCGCAGGACTTCTCGAAGGTCTGGGCAGTGAGGCAGGCCGCAGCGCAGCGGGAACGCCCGCTCTGCCGTCACGAACTCCCCTGTCCCCCGAGACCCACGCGTGGCTCGACGGCGTTCTCGCGGGCCTGTTCTCGCGTAGACCCGACACCGACGGTGCCACTTCCGGAGTATCGGCCGATACCGCTGATCCGGACCGACGGCCGGTGCTGCTGCTCTGGGCCTCCCAGACCGGCACCGCCGAGGAGTACGCCCAGTCCTGTCTCTCCCACCTGAGGGGAGCCGGTCTGACGATTGCCGAACACTCGATGGATACGTTCACCGCCGATCGTCTGCCTGCCGAGGCCGATGTGCTGATCGTCAGCAGTACTACCGGTGACGGGGAAGCGCCCGACAACGGCGCGACGTTCTGGGACAGTCTCGTCGCCGAGTCCACCGTGAAGCTTGCGGGAATCCGTTATGCCGTACTCGCTTTCGGTGATTCGAGCTACGCCGACTTCTGCGGCCACGGACGCAGGATCGACGAGCGCCTCACCGAATTGGGTGCCACCCGGTTCCTCGAACGAGTCGACTGCGAACCCGATTACGAGGCCGAGGCTGGGGCGTGGCTCGATGCGGTGGTCGATCGGCTCCGGCACGATGACGGCACCACCAGCACCGACGACGCACAGGTGGAGCCTGCTCCGCGCACCGTCCCGCAGACCCGAGCGGAGCCGGAGCGGTACAGCAAGAAATCGCCGCTGGTGACGACGCTCGTGCGCAACCGAGTACTGAATTCGCGCGGATCCATGAAGGACGTGCGCCAACTCGGCTTTCATCTACCCGCAGGAACACTCGATTACGAGGTCGGTGACGCACTGGGAGTCTGGCCACGTAACAGCGACGCCTATGTCGACGAGTGGCTCGAGGCCACCGGCCTGGACCGTGACACCGCTGTCGACCTCGCTGAACACGGCTCGATGACGCTGCGCACGGCGCTGAGCCGCCACCTCGAAATCGCTCGTGCGACGCCTGATCTGCTGAAGTTCGTCCATCGACGGACTGCGGACGACGACCTGGAGGCGATGCTGCATCCCGACAACAAGCATGCTTTGTCCGACTGGATGTGGGGTCGTCAGTCGATCGATGTGCTTGCTGCACATCCGGTTTGGGCTTCGGTGGACGACTGGTTGAGCGTTCTCAAACCGCTGCAGCCGCGTCTGTATTCGATTTCGTCGAGCCCGAAGGAGAATCCCGACGAGGTACAGGTGACTGTCTCAGCAGTGCGGTACAACGTGCACGGAGTTCCGCGACGTGGCGTGTGCTCGACCTATCTGGCCGACCACGCGGCGAACCACGAGGTGGGAATCTTCGTGCAGAAGTCCTCGCATTTCAAGCCACCGGAGGACCCCACCACGCCCATGATCATGGTCGGCCCCGGCACTGGCATCGCCCCGTTCCGAGCGTTCCTGCACGAGCGGCGCGCACTCGGTCATACCGGTAAGAACTGGCTGTTCTTCGGTGAGCAACACGCCGACACGGACTTCTACTACCGCGACGAGCTGACGGCGATGTTGAGCGACGGGTCGCTCGATCGTCTCGACGTCGCCTTCTCTCGGGACCAGAAGGACAAGGTCTACGTGCAGGATCGCATGCGCGAACACGGCAGCGAGCTGTGGAACTGGATTCACCGAGGTGCCCACTTCTACGTCTGCGGCGATGCGTCCAGAATGGCCAAGGACGTCGATGCAGCACTGAAGGGCGTGGTGGCCCAGCACGGGAAGCTCGCTCCGAGCAGCGCCGAAGCCTACGTCAAAGCCCTTGCTGCCGAAAAGCGGTACGTGCGCGACGTCTACTGAGTCGGTGGGACCGTGCGGGTCAAGAACTCGATCTGGTCTGCCACCACCCGCTCGAACGGCTCGCCCAGATAGATGGCGAAATGACCGGCCTCGTAGGTCTTGACCTCGCCTAGCGGTGCCGTTCGTGCGAAGCGCAGAGTGGCCTTCGCCGGAGCGACCGAGTCCGTCTCGCAGACCACGAACAGAATAGGGCAACGAACATCCTTGGCTCGACGTCCGGGCCGGTGCCGCACGATCTGCAGCGCGACTCTGGCAGCCACCCGGTTGTGGAACGACTCGTCGGCGTCCGGCGCGAGAGCCAGGTACCCGTCGTAACTGTCGGGCGACGTCATCAGTGCCGTCGTCCCCGGTCGCCCGGCGGTCGCCACCATCAGCGGCGGCCGCCCGACCGCCGATCCCGCCAGATCACCGAGCGCCCGACCGGACAACTTCATCGACGTCCAGGTGTTCGACGCGAGTCCCGATGCAATTCCGTCGGTGAACGGGCACTGCGCCACGACGGCCGCGACCTTCTGGTCTCGGGCGGCAGCGACGATGACGTGGCCACCGCCGAACGACGAGCCCCACAACACGATGCGAGTGTTGTCCACATCGGTGCGCGAACGCGCATGAGCGATGGCCGACGCCCAGTCCTGCAGCTGCGATTCGATGTCGAGCAGTTGGCGCGGCTCACCGCCGCTGGCCCCGAAGTAGCGATAGTCGAAGACGAGGCATGCGTACCCGGCGGCACGGAAGCGCTCGGCGTAAGCGTCGAGCCGCATTTCCCGGGTACCGCCGAGACCGTGAGCCATCACGATCACCGGAGCCGGCTCGGGACTGTCCGGCAGGTACAGCCAGGCCGCACAGTCGACCCCATCGGACTGGAACGTGATGTCTGTACGGTCGGGTACCGCGCCCCCCGGCTGCGAATTCATGGGCAGACCATAGCCCACCACGATCGGAACAGGAACCGACGGTCCTACGGCGCCGAGTGCTCGGCGGCAAAGGCGTCGACACGGGCGTACGCCAGCTTCGGCGTCCAGTCCCGATGAAGCAATCCGAAGTTCTGCTCGACGTCCGAGGTGTCGGTTCCCGAGTCGCGCAGTGAATACACGAATGCGGGGCCGAGCCAGTCGGTGCCCAGGACTGCGTCGAGAATGATGCCGATGGTGTCGGATTGAACCTGCTCGGACACGCTGTTCGGATTGGTTCCTGTCGGTGCACCGAATTCGGTGATCCAGATCTGCTTGTGCGAGTCACCGCCCGCGACCATGACATCCCGCATGGGCCACATCTTCATGGCGGTGTTCCACGACGACGTGCCGGGGTCGTTCGGGAGATACGGCCACGTGTAAGGGTGCACGTTGAAGGCATCGAAGTACTGATTGGCTCCTTGCTCGTACATCGAGGACAGGAAGGTCGTCCCGGTGATGTTGCCCTGCGTGGTCTCGGCCGGAGCCATCCCACCCGCGAGCACAGTGGAATTGGGCTGAACCTGCTTGATCGCTTGGTACGTCGCGCGTAGCAGCGCCGAGTAGGCAGCCACATCGGGGGCCGGTGCGAAGAACGACACGAGGTTCGGCTCGTTCCACACCTCCCACAGGCTCATTCGGTCCTGGTACCGCTGGACGACGGTGCGCGCGAACGACGCGAATTGGGCGGGGTCGGCCGGGCGCGCATGTGGGTTGTCGATCGCTGCGGGCACGCGAGCCCACCGGGGCGTGTAGCCAACGATGCCGTACGGGCACATTCCATGGGCAACGACGGCATCGATGATGCGGTCGCTCAGCGCCCAGTCGAACGCGCCGCGAGTTGGCTCGATCAAGCCCCAGTCCAAGTCGAGTCGGACGGCGAAGGCACCGGCGTCCTTGGCCAGGGAGAGCTCACGATCGAGGTCCGTCGACGACAGGCTCGCGATTGCTGCACCCGGTGATACTCCGATACGGACAGCGTCGGACTCTCCACCACACTGGGCTGGACTCGACTGCGTCCTCACGACGGGGGCTGCACCCGCTCCGGGGGGCGCGACGAACGACAGCATCACAGCCGCCAGAACGGCAATCGATCGGAGAGGTGCATTCGCTGACATCTGCAGATGCTAGCAACGATGGGGGCTGAGTCATTCACGAATGGATTGTCATACGCATTGTGGCAAAAGCGGCGGATGTTCGAGAATCGAAAGATATCTTCTTGCGGCAGTCATCGGTACGACAACTTTGGCTGTACTACCATTTGCCCAATGACTACAGGCTTTCCCGGTTTCGACGAGCGTCTGAACGAGCTACTCGCCCGGCAAGCGGAGAAATCCGGGCTTTCCACCGAAGAATTCATTCGGCGCGCAGTGGTGGACCGACTCGTTCGTGAACTGTCCGACGATCAGGACTCCGACGTAGGTGCGTTGCTGCGAGCTTTGCAGGCCGCCTCGGAGAAAGGAATCGAACCGGTCGAGGTGACGCGGGCATTCGGTACCCCGATCGACGACCCCGAGAGGCTGGCAGCAGTGACTCGGACAGGGTTGATGGACACCGGATCCGACGCCGGCTACGACCGGATCGTAGCGATGGTCGCCGATGCATTGAACGCTCCCTCGGCCGCATTCTCGCTTCTCGACGACAAACGTCAGTACTTCAAGAGTGCACTCGGACTGCCGTCGGAACTCGATGGCGCGCAAGAGGTTCCCCTCGAAACGTCCATCTGCCGTTATGCGATCGACCTAGGCCAGCCGCTGGTGGTAGAGGACGCGAGACTCAACGACGCCCTCAAGGATCATCCGGCGGTCCAGAGCAATCTGTTCGTTTCCTACCTCGGAGTTCCACTCGTCGACGACGACGGTCATTCTGTGGGCACCCTCTGCGTGTGGGATCAACAGCCGAGGCAGTGGACCACCGGCCACGTTCAGATACTGCAGGATTTGGCCTGGATTATTCGTGAACGAGTTTTCGATTAAAGGCCGTTTTTTCTGTCCGCTAACACGTTTTCCGACACTCAACCGACTTCGAGTTTTTTTCATGAAGTCGACCGGCTGACCTCTTTCTGGGCGGTATACATTGAATGGGATATTCAGGACGAACCCACTCGAAACTAGCAACCGGGAAGAAGCTGTGCCCGAAACACTGGAATCACCGCACACTCGCCCGCGCGCCACCGACACCGACGCCGTCGTGGCCCGTCGCACGCTCGTGGACAGACTTCGAGTCGATCCGTTGAACACCGCGATCACCGTCGCAGTCGACGTGCTCGCCGGAACCATCGCGCTCGTGGGCGCACTGCTGTGGTACTCCGGCAGCCTCACCGAGACCGGTTGGCTACCCTGGCTTTATCTACCGCTACTGATCCTCGTTCTCGCCGGTAAGTCCATGTACCGGCGCAGCCTCCGTCGCAACTTCCTCGACGAAATCGGCCCGGCAGAGACGGCAGTCGCTTTCGCGTCACTCGCCCTGCTGGTTGTGATGTTCTTGGCCGACACGGACTACCGGCCCAGTGCGGTCGTGCTGCGTCTGTGGTTGCTCACAGCGTTCACCGTCGCTATCGCTCGCCTGATCCGTGTTGTCATTCAGCGCTTGATCCGTTCGAGGTTCGGCTCCGCGGCACCGACCATCGTCCTCGGAAACGATCCGATTGCCCACCAACTCGTCGCGCGCACAAGACAGTTCCCAGAGTACGGTCTCGCACCGGTCGGTTATATCGGCGAGGCACCGATCGCCGATTTTTCACCGGGCAGTGAAGTGCCCGATCTTCCGTACCTCGGTTTACCCGGCGACTTCGAGACGGTCGCCCGCAAAACCGGTGCCGAGGAGTTGATAGTCGCATTTGCGCCGACAGAGGACCGAGAGTTGGTCGGTGCCATCAGAATTGCGCATCGACTCGGTATGCGAGTCTGGGTAGTTCCCAGGTTGTACGACGCGGTCGGCGGCAACACCCGAGTCGAGCACATCGGCGGCCTGCCGTTGATGGTGCTGCCGCACGTGAACCCCAAAGGCTGGCAGTTCGCCCTCAAAGGCGTTCTCGATCGAGTCCTGACCGCATTCGGTCTCCTGCTGCTCTCCCCCATCTTCCTGACGCTGATGCTGCTCGTGCGCCTGAGCTCCCCCGGCCCGATCTTCTTCGCGCAGGAGCGAATCGGGCGTGACGGCTTGCCCTTCGATTGCCTGAAGTTTCGTTCCATGCGGCCCCCGCGCGCGTCGGACGCCGTGTTCGAGCGCAAGGCCGGGGACGCACCCGGTGGCGTCGAGGGCGTCGACCGGCGAACGCGCATCGGCAAGATCATGCGACAGACCTCGATGGACGAGCTTCCTCAGTTGCTCAACGTCCTTCGCGGCGACATGAGCCTGGTCGGCCCGCGGCCGGAGCGGCCCGAATACGTCGATCTGTTCGAGATGCAGATCCGTCGGTACGGCGAGCGCCATCGGGTGAAGGCCGGCGTGACGGGATGGGCTCAGGTTCACGGTCTTCGCGGCCAGACATCGATCGCCGACCGCGCAGAATGGGACAACTACTACATCGAGAACTGGTCTGTTTGGCTCGACGTCAAGATCCTCTTCCTGACGGTTCTGGCCGTTCTCAAGCGCGCCGAGGACTGATCGTGTTCTGCACCCGATACGAGCGCGGGCAGCACGTTCGGGTCGTCCGATGATCACCTACGTCGCGTTCGCCTTCGGAGCAGCGCTGCTGCTCGCACTCGGGTGCGCGGTGGCACGCGCAATCTACCGTCGACCGCAGCGCGGAGTGTTGCTCTTGGCGGCCCTGGTTCCACTGCACGGACTGCTCGTTCTGGTCCCGCTTCCCGGAGTGGTATCCGGCTGGAAAGAGGGCCTCGTCGTCTTCACGGTGCTGTGTGCATGGATGCGTCGACCACGACACGTCCATGGCTCGACGCCGCGGGTGTTCATGCCATGGTGGCCCGCGGCGGCTCTGTTCGTCGTGTTCGGCAGCATCTCCGCGTTCGCGACGTTCGGCATCGTCGGCGTATTCGGGATCAAGGTGACGTTCTTCTACGTGCTGTTGGTCGTCGTGATGTGGCTCGCGCCGTTCGACGCGGAAGACCGCGACCACCTCGTCTCCCTCCTCATGGGTATGGGTGTCTTCACCTCGGTGGTCGGCATCGCACAGCTGGTGGCCGGACCGGCGGCACTGGTGTCGCTGGGCTACGAGTACGGCACGCAGGTCCGGACTTCCGGTGGACTTCTGCGCACGTTCAGCACGTTCAACCTGCCGTTCCCCTTCGGCCTGTACGTGATGTTGGCGTTGCTCGTGGGCGGTGCGGTAGCGCTGGCCGATCCACGCCGTCATCGAAATACGTTGTTCCTCTGCGCGTCTCCGATGATGGTCGTAGCGATGTCCAGTTCGATCGTTCGAGGAGCGATTCTGGGGCTCGCGGTCGGGTTGATCTACTTGATCGCGGTGCGCTTCCGCTACCTCGCTGCGCCACTCGCTCTTGTTGCAACGGCCGTAGCGGTCGCAGTGCCTTTCGTTCCCAAGATCACGTCGGTCTTCTTTTCGTCGAGCAGCCTGGGTCAACGTGGTGACGGCTGGGCCAACATCATCGCCAGTATCCTGATCCATCCGGTCGGAACGGGACTGGGATCGAGCGGGTCTGCGGCAGACCGCATTTCCACCGCCGAAGGTGTCGCGTTCACGCAGTCCGGGCTTTCGACCAACTACCAACCCGACAACTACTACGTGAAGGCACTGCTCGAGCTGGGGCCGATCGGCCTGTGGGCAGTGGTGGCCCTGCTGGTGACGTCACTGCTGTGGTGCACGCGTCTCTCGCGTGCACTGCCGGGTAAAGACGGTGCCCTTGCGCTCGGGGTAGGAGCCTCGATCGTCGCGGCCATGTTCGCGAGCCTCGTCTCCACGTATTTCGAGATCTTTCCGATCGATGTCTATTTCTGGCTCTTGTTAGGAGTGGTGGGATGCGCAGCAGCGCAACACGAATCGTTTTCGGGGCCCTCGCCCTCCGGCCGGGCGGAAGCGGCGTACAGACCTACATTCGCGAGCTCCTGAACGAACTACCTCAGTGTCTGCCCGGAGCCGAACTCGCTGCGGTCGTCCAACGCGACGCCGTCGGGGAACTATCGCCCGCGGTCCGCGCGATCGAACGACCGGTCACCAGTGGTGCGGCTCGCGCAGTGCTCGGTGCCCTGCCGGTCGAGCAATGCGACGTCATGCACGGCCTCGACGTCGACCTACCGTTCTTCACCAAAGCGTTCACTGTCGCGACAGTCCACGATCTTTCGGTCATCGACATGCCGTCGGCGTCGAGCCGTTTCCGTGCACTGGGTGAACAGCGATTGGTGCGGCGCGCCCTACGCCGCGCCGATCTACTCGTGGCGGTCTCACAGTTCACCGCCGATCGGATCAAAAGTGTCAGCGGACGCAATGCCACTGTGGTCGGCTTGGCACCCGCTGCGTGGGCCACCGTGCCCACCGAAGCCCGCATCGACGCCGTTCGGTCGAAATACGACCTGCCGGATCGGTTCGTCATTCAGGTCGGAACAGTGGAGCCTCGCAAGAACGTTCAGTTGGTAGCCGATGCTGCAGAGAGCCTCGGAGTTCCCTGCCTGCTGGCCGGAGCAGGCTCGACCGGGCCCGATGCTCCCCGTAATTCGCGAGGTCTCGGATACGTCGACGTGGAAGACCTGTCCGCCCTCTATGCCGCCGCGACCATCACCGCGTACGCCTCTCGGTACGAGGGGTACGGTCTGCCGCCCGTCGAGGCCATGGCCTCGGGTGGAGCGGTCGTCGCCAGTGCAGTCGGTGCCCTTCCCGACGTCGTCGGAGACGGTGCAATTCTCGTCGGATCGGAGAGGGTGGACGATTGGGTGGATGCTATGAAACCCATCGTCTTCGACGCGGATGCCAGGGCAGCTCTGGTCGACGCGGCGGCCGACGCCTCCAGTGAGATCAGCTGGCGCCGAACTGCGGAGCTCACCGCCGACGCGTATCGCGCTGCGGGCGTGGCCTGATGTCCGACGAGCTCGCGCTCGACGGCACCGAACAACCCCCGGACTACCGGGCGATCGCTGCCGATCCGAAAGCAGCAGCGAAAGCCACCATCGCGGTTCTCATCAGCCGAGTAATCATTGCTGCGCTCGGCTGGGTCGGCAGCGTCATCATCGCAAGGTCGCTCGGAGCGGAGGAATGGGGTCAGTTCAGCTTCGTCTTCGCGCTGCTCGGTCTGATGTCCGTCGTGACCGATCTGGGAGTCGGACGCGTCGTGCTGGCGAAGTTGATGGACGACGATCCCGAGGAAATCGGTCGCACTGCGTCGTCGTTCCTCGCTCTGCGAACCGCTCTCGGATTGGTGGGATACGTACTGGCCGTCGCATACGTTCTCGTGTTGCGGTATCCGAGCGAGGTGGTCCTGGCGACCGTTCTGGGTGGGCTGGTGGTGGTCTTCGCCACGCCGGGGCACGCCTTGAGCGTGCTGTTCCAGAGCCGTCACCGATTGGTCCTGGTGGCTGTGGCCGAAAGTGCCGGTCAAGCAATTCAATTGGCGTTGACGGTGTTGGCAGCCGTACTGGCCCCCACCCTGCTGATCTTTGTACTTCCAGCAGTGGTCAACGAGGTATTCAAGCTGGCCACAAAGGGTTTCGGCATCGGTAACCGGTCCATAGGGCTCCGACCGTCGAGGCACATCGAAGTGCGTCGCTGGGGTCCGTACCTGAGAGAGGCCGTGCCGCTCGCGATCGGCTTCGCCCTGACCATTGCCATGCTCAAGATCGACATGCTGATGCTCAGCCTCCTCGACACGTTCGAGGCCGTGGGTCTGTATTCCATCGGATACAAATTCTCGGACATGATCGATACCTTCGTGTTGGCGGCGGTGGCACCGATCAGCACCCTGCTCGTCGCGTCGTGGCCCCACGACACCATGGCTTTTCGAGCACGCTCCCGTTCGGCCGCACTGCTGTTCGCCCTGTTCGGCGCGATGGCAGTTGCGGCGTTCGTACCGTCGGCCGAGCCGTTGATCGGCCTGCTGTACGGCGACAGCTTCGTCGACGGAGCTCACGCGGCCCGTCTGCTCGTGATCGGCGCAGCGCTGATGTCGTTGGTGATGCTCGGCATCTTCCTGCTCGCGTCGGCCGGTATGCAGCGCCACTACCCAGTGGTCGCGCTGGTCGGTCTGGCCCTGAACATCGGGTTGAACCTCGTCCTGATCCCCCGCATGTCGTACGACGGAGCGGCGATCTCGACAGTCGCGACGATCGGAACCACCTTGATCCTGCTGTGGATCGTGATCGGGCGCAGTATGCCGGTATCCAAACTGTTTCCAGTGCAGTCACTTTCGGTAATTCTGGTGGTAACCGCGGCCACGACGGCGGGCGGTTGGTCACTGGTGCAGCACTATCCCGAACTATGGCTGCTGATATCGGTTGCGGCGGCAATACTGGTCGCGGCTTCGCTGTATGCGTTCGTCGCCATCGGGCTCGTCGAGTCGCCTCTACCCGGATCGGCAGAGAAAGGACGACACCGTGCGCTCTCCGAGTGAAGACATCGGACACAGCGGACACAACGCCCGCTTCGGACCCCGACTCACGGAGCCGAGGTCGGCTTCCGGTCGGATAACAAACCGATGCACCTTTTCCGCGAATGTTGTTGATGTGCAGTTCCATTCACGACCGGCACGGTTACGCGAACAGCGCTCGCGCCCGGCTATCATCGAATCCGTCGGCTTTACCCATCACCGAAGCGGTACACCCGCTCGCATCGACGACGGAAGGATAAGCGGTTGATGTCCGTCCACGATGCCGTCCACCGAGGCGATGTACCACCCCCTATCGATCTGGCGGGACACATGCGCGAACTCGGCCGTGCCCTGTTGCCGGCTCTGATCGTCGCAGTGCTGGTGGGTGCAGGCGTTTTCTACGTCAGGAGTGAACTCACCGACAAGCAGTACGCCGCGTCGATCGTCGCCGAGATCAAGCCGGCCCAGACTCTGGTACCGGGTGATGCGTTCATCGAACAGATGCGCGCACCGTTCATCGAGTTGGCTACCGACAGTGATGTGCTCGATCAGGTCCTCACCGAGGTCGATGCCGACATGGACGCCACGGAACTGGCATCGAGCGTGGAACTCTCGCCCGGCACATCACCCGCGCTGCTGACCGTGACGGTGACGACCGGGTCTCAGGCGCTCTCTGCAGATCTGGCTCGGGCAATGGTGTCGGCGATGGCGAGCACGTCGAGTGCCAATGCACTCCGAGACTCGCAGGAGCGGACGGACGAGGGGCAATCCGCCATCGATGCACAGCAGTCGCGGGTCGACGCTCTACCGGCCGACGATCCGAGTAGGCCGGCCTCCCTGTCCGAGCTGGCCGAACTACGCACGCGCCAAAGCGAACTCGAAGCCACAGCAAGTGGAGATCAACTGGTCGTGTTGTCCAATCCCGAGCAGAGCAGCGCTCCGGTGTCGCCGAAACCGGTGTCGGAGGCTCTCGTCGCGGCGCTCGCTGCGCTCATCGTCGCGGCCGAACTGATCGTGTTGCTTCGAGGACGTCTCGGCCGCAAGCCTTCCCGCTCCTGGGCCCGTCGGGTATCCCGCAAATACGGTGCACATTTCGATCCGGCGACCGGCGACGCGATTCCACCCGCCGTTGCATCGCGGATCGCTGCGCTCGAGCGTGGTGACCGCCCCGCTTCGAGGGGCGCTCGGCATGCTGTACCCAAAGGCGACAGTGTGGTCCTTCTGCTGGTGGGTGAAGGTGCAGCCTTCGAGTCTGCGCACGGCGAGGGTCAGGCCACCGGAGATCGACGCGCCACTGCAGAATTCGGTCTGTCCGAGCAGTGGTGGCAGTACACCGACGTGGGTGAGGTCGAGACGGTCGTGGTGCTGGTGTCGAAGCGTGGACGAGACAAGAAGGCAGCAACTGCGGCACTACGTCGACTGGACCACTTCGACATTCCAGTTCACCTCGTGCTGCAGAACAAGAACTCGTCCAGACGCGTCGAACAGAGCGCGCAGCCGATCGCGCCGGAGGGCCAACGCCATGCAAGCTGACAGAATCGCCGTGGTACACGAACGATTCACCGAGATCGCCGGATCCGAACACGTCATCGAACAACTCGCCCTGCATTGGCCCGAAGCCGAGGTTTTCGCGCCTATCTCGCGCCCGTCCGGCGTTCCGGCCGGTATCGGTCACGGACCGCACGTATCCGGACTCAATCGTGTGTACGACGCGCTGGGCCAGCGGTCGTACGCACCCGTTCTGCCGATGATGCCGTTGGCGTTCCGTCGCATGCCACTGAAGGGTTACGACGCAGTCGTGGTGAGCCACCACGCCTTTGCAACACAGGCCGTGTTCGCTACCGACTCCCCCGTGATCGCCTACGTTCACAGCCCTGCACGGTGGGCCTGGGACCCCGAACTTCGCGCAGGTGAAGGTGGTGGCAGAGCCGGAGCGGCGATTCTGACGGCGCTGTCGGCCGTGGCCCGTCGATGCGAGATCGCTGCCGCACCGAAACTGACGACCGTGGTTGCCAACTCGACTGCGGTCGCGCGCCGGATCGAAGAATGGTGGGGCCGCGACGACGCCGTGGTGGTCCATCCTCCGGTCGACACCGAAGGCTTCACTCCTGACCCGTCGATCGAGCGGGAGAACTTCTTCCTGCTCGCCGGCCGACTGGTCCCCTACAAGCGTCCCGACATCGCGGTGCGCGCTGCCGCCGAGGCCGACGTTCCCCTCGTGGTGGCGGGAGACGGCCGTGCGATGGAGGCCTGCCGGGAACTGGCCGGACCCAAAACGACCTTCCTCGGCCGGGTTTCACACGAGAAACTCCTCGAACTGCATCGAACGACCCGTGCCCTTCTGATGCCCGGAGTGGAAGACTTCGGCATCGTCCCCGTCGAGTCCATGGCAACCGGAACCCCGGTCATCGCGCTGGGTGACGGCGGTGCCATGGACTCCGTAATCCCAGGCAAGACCGGCCTGCATGTGCAGCCGGGCTCCGACGAGGCAGTCGTCGCCGGGTTCGCCGAGGCGATGCGTTCGTTCGATCCCGCAGACTACGATCGCGCCGCCATTCGGACCTGGGCGGAGGGCTTTTCACGGGCCAACTTCCGCAGTCGAATGCAGGAGGTCGTCGATGCCGTCCGCTGAGCCCACCTACCGCTCGACCGCATTGGATCGTGTCTTCGCCGATACTCGGATAGTGACGGCAATCGGACCCGTCAGGGGCCTCGACGTCGAGCGCACGCGCGCGACCCTCATCGCCGCCGAACACGTCGACGCGGCCCCGCACATTGCGCTGGAGCCACGAGCGGATGCACGACAGTGGCGGTATCGCAACAACATCGCCGGCAACAACGTAGTCGCGGGCAGCGGGGCCACCGACGACCTGGGCCAGATGCTGACCGACATTCGGCACCGGGACGGTTCACCGAGCCCACTCGAGGTGGTCGTGTTCGGCGAGCACCTCGCTGTGGACTACTCGCACGGGATCGGGGACGGCCAGATCGGCGTCATGATGTTGGCGGCCTTCTGTGATGATGCCGAGGGGACTTTGGTGCCCGGCCTCGCGGCGGGGCTACCGTCGAGCACCACATGGAAAGCACTGTGGCGACACTACTCTCGCAATCCCAGGACGCTGGCGGACTTCTGGAAGTTGCGTGCGCGCCATCGGATCGAGCCCGGCCCCACGTCCACTCCCCGTCGTCGCATGGAGAATTGGGAAACTGCAAAAGTCAGCCGCGCCGGGTACATGAGCCGAATCAGAGTCGAAGAACTGAAGCACTGGACGGCCGAGAACATGCCCGGAGCGACCGCGGCGTCGGTCTCCATCGCACTGTGGGCTGCAGCGCTCCGGGCGGAATCCGTCGACGTCGACGATCACGTCATGGTGCTGTTCAACAGTCGGCGTTATCTCGATCCGTCGCTGCAGAATTCGCACGGGAACTTTGCTGTCGGCATTCCACTTCACCTTCCCGCACACACGACGCCCGTCGGCATCGCCGCGGCAATGCGTGAGGTGATCGAATCCGGCTGGCCCATCGCAGTACTGGGAATGTCGCATCTCCGCGATGTGGCGTCGCGCTTCAGGCGTTCGGCGCGGACGCAGAACGAGAATTCGGTCGTCGAGGTGCCCGATACGTTGCGACTGGCCGTCAGCGACCTCGGCCGCGTCCGAGTGTTCGACCACCTCGACTGGGCCGACGACGGCAGACCCCGGCAGATGGCCGCGTCACTCGAACCGGACGGACCGGACGGTTGCACTATGCTCATCGCCGAGATCGCCGGTGGGCGTACGTACACGGCTTCGTTCTGCAGCAAGATGGTCGACGCCGAGGTGATGGACGCGGCCTTGCGGAGAATGTGCGAAGACCCAGTGGCACTGCTCCGCGATGCCTACTGATCCGCCAGAACCACCTTTGCCGCACAGACGGGCTCGCTCATGACCTCTGGATCGACAGTGCTGTTCCTCGCCCACACCGGGCAGGTCTCCGGTGCCGAAAAGGTTCTGCTGGACCTGATCGACGAGGCCGAGCGACGCGGCCACGACACTGTGATCGCCTGCCCCAACGGGCCACTGGCCGATCGGATTCCCGACACGACGCGACACATCCCGATCGGCGAACTCGGTCTGGGCGGCGAACGAGGAGCGGCCAGGGGCATCGCCGCGATTCGCATGGTGGCGAGGTGGGTCTCTGCATCGCGTGCGGTCCGCGCGATCGCCCGCCAACCCGATACGGCCACCGTCGTCAACTCGCTCTTCGCCCTCCCGGTCGCCACCCTGTCTCGCCCACCCCGAGGCGCGTCATGGCTGGTCCACGACACCATGACGTCCCTCAAACAGCGTCTGGTGGTTCGCTACGCCCGCTCCGCAATACGGGTAGCGGTATCGGTCTCGGATGCCACGGCAGTACCGCTGCGTGCGGCCGGCCTTCCGGTGGTCGTGTCGCACAACGGAGTTCAGTGGCCGGTACCACGCTTGGGCGGAGAACTGCATTCCCCTCCGGTCGTCGGCATCCTCTCCCTCCTCACGCCGTGGAAGGGCCATCGAGTATTGCTCGACGCAGTGGCCGCGCTCCCCGATATTCGGGTCGAACTGGCAGGGGGCAGCTTTCCCGGTGATCGCGAGTACGTGGCGGAACTCCACGAGCGCGCATCTCGACCCGACCTCGCGGGCCGGGTCGAGTTCCTCGGACATACCGACGCGTCATCGGCGCTGCGCAGATGGGATGTGGTCGTGTCGGCAAGTACGTCGCCGGAAGCCGGTCCGTTGTCGGTACTCGAAGCAATGTCGTACGGACTGCCGGTGATCGGAACCGACCATGGCGGCACCCACGAATTCCTCGCCGACGGTGCCGGAATTCTTGTCGAGCCCGGTGACGCCGCTGCCCTCGCCGGTGCAATCTCGTCCGTCATCGGCGATTCGGATCGTCGACGAGCACTCGGAAGCGCCGCGCGATACCGAGTCGCCAGCCGCCACGACATCAGTGAGACCCTCCCCGAACTATTGGCACGTCTGACCAGTTGACCGATGCGCCGAACGGGCAGGATCGGAGTCGGGTCTCGGCGAAAGTAGAACCTCGGCGCTCATGGCTGTGTTTCAATCGGTTGCCGAATGGAACGATAGGGGCCGAAATGACTCGTGCTGCGACCAGATCGAACGAGCATTACCAGTGGGGAATCGGGGTGATGGCCTCTCTCGCCATCACCACTGTCGTCAGGCGCATCGTTTCGGCTGCTGCGCTGTCCATGGCCGTGGTGGTCACCCTCGAGCTGGCGTTCGGTTACGGCGCGACCACACCGCTCCCGTCGATCGTGCAATGGACGTCGATGATCGCCGCGTACATCATGGGCGCGTTCTGGTGGTTCGGTCCGTGGCCGACGCTTCGGCAGGCGTTCGCGTTCGTCGTCATTGCCGACATCGCGATTTTCGCGGCCACCATCACTGCGAATTTCGAGCCCGAGGTCACCCTCGGAAAATGTACTTTCCTCATTCCCATGGGAATGCTCGCCGGATTCTTCTTCGACAAGTGGCGTCTGGCCGCCCACATCGCACTGTGCCTGCTCGGCACGTCCATCGTTGCGGTGTACATCGTGCTGGAGCGGGATGTGGACACGTTCGTCGCAGTCGTTCTGTGGGCACCGATCGTGGTGACGCTGACCGGCTTCGTGCTGATGCTCCAGGCCACGTCGCAGTCCACTCGCCTGGAGTTCGAGTAACGACCGTTGTCCGACGCCCCGCCTGTCCGAGTTCGGCGGACTGAACCCGAACGCTCAACAGGAGATCCACCGTGCGCACCTTTCCCCTCCCCCATACCGGCACCAGCGTCTCGAGCATCGTGCTCGGGTTCATGCGCATCACCGATCTGGACCGAGACCGGATCCGAAGGTTGGTGGACACCGCCCTCGACGCGGGGGTCGCAGTGTTCGACCACGCCGACATCTACGGCGGTACTCCGCACACCTGCGAGAAGCTGTTCGGGGATGCGGTGACGCTGACCCCTACCCAGCGTGAGCGGGTCGACATTCAGAGCAAGGTGGGCATTCGCGAAGGCTGGTTCGACTTCTCCCACGACCACATCGTCGCCACGGTCGAGAACTCCCTCGCTGCACTCGGTGTGGATCACCTGGACACACTTCTTCTGCACCGACCCGACGCCCTCGTCGAGCCGGAGGAGGTGGCGGCAGCGTTCGACGCGTTGCACAACTCGGGCAAGGTCCGCGGCTTCGGCGTCTCCAACCACACACCCGGACAGATCGAGCTGCTGAAAACTGCTGTGAAACAACCGATTCTGTTCGATCAAGTGCAACTGAGCATTGTGCATTCTCCGCTGATCGCGGCCGGCCTGACCGCCAACATGAGCTCGGAGGATCAATCGGTCGATCGGGACAACGGTTTGTTGGACTACGCAAGGACACGGGGTATCACTCTGCAGGCGTGGTCACCCTTCCAGAGTGGGACCACCTCCGGCGTCTTCGTGGGCGACCGGCTGAATTATCCCGAACTCAACACCGCACTCGATGAGATTGCCGAGTGGCACGGCTCGACCCCGTCGGCGATCGCGACCGCGTGGATCACGCGTCATCCGGCGAACATCCAGGTGGTGTTGGGCACCACGAACCCCGATCGAGTGGTCGAGGCGGCGGCTGGTTCGGACGTACGTTTGACCAGGCAAGAGTGGTACCGACTGTTCATCGCCGCCGGTCACACCTTGCCCTGAGCGGTGCTCAGCTGCGTCACATATGTCGTTACCTTCTTGTTACTCACTCGCTATCGGTCCGTGATGAAGAGGCTTCGATATGGTGACGTTGCGCTGTCACTATTACTGCACGGCACGCGAAGGAACCTGTAGCCCTCGGGTTCCACCCAGAGCCTGCCGGTCGCTAGGCCATCCGAACTGAGAGGTTCGCATCGTGACTGTTTCCGATTTCACCGACGTTCGTTTCACCCCCGCTCGAACCGGTCAGCGCTACACGATCGGGACAGAGTCCTACACTCCCGACCTGACTGTCGTTCGCGCCGCCGGCGAGTTGGACATGAGTGCACGAGCAGATCTTGTGGCGGCCCTCGACCGCGCCCTCGAGGCCGAATGCGTTGTCTTGCTTGATCTGTCATCGGTCGAATTCATGTACTCGGGAGCTGCGAGCGTGATCGTCGATGCTGCCGAACGCTCGCATGGCCGCCTCGAGGTCTTCGCTCCGACGCGCCCGGCGCGCAGAGTGCTCGACGCACTGGGTGCTCACACTATCGGTGCTTACCCGACCCGAGGCTGAGTCTCGAGCCTCCGGCACCCTCTATCCCGGCCGAGAAATCACGTCGGCGTCCTGGTTTTCACGCCAGGCCAGCAGCACACCGCCACCCTCGGGTCGCCGCCACGGCAGGAACAGCGCAACAGCGAGCGCGCAGGCCATGGCCGCCCCGACGGTGACGAACGACGCGAGTTGGAAGCCTTCCAATGAAGCCGCCTTCATTGCGTAGATCAGGTCGGCCTTCTGCGTCGCGAAGATCGGGTTGGTGGGCGCTTTCACGATCTCGATGACGCTGACAACCGTCTCGCGAGCGAATGCTTTTTGATAGGGCTCCATGATGGCGTCGGGAATCGCGTCGATTCTCGGCCCCACCTGAGTTGTGTAGATCGAAGCAACGATGGAGCCGAGCACGGCCACACCGAGCGTTCCGCCGACCTCTCGGGTGGTGTCGTTCACGGCCGATCCGGCACCGGCCTCGTCGAGCTTCACCGAGGACATGATCGATTCGGTGGCCGGCCCCTGCACGATCGCCAGACCGAGGCCCATCAGGATCATCGACACCACGACCGGTCCCAGGTAGGGCGTTTCGACCTTCACCTGACCGGCGATGAACATACCGACGCTCATCACCACCAAGCCGAAGACGATCACGGCCGTGGTTCCGATCCGCTGGGCGATCACCGTGGCCAAGGGCGCGCCGATCGCGATGGACACCGCGAAGGGCAGCGAGTGGATGCCGAACTGCAGCGGCGTCAGCTCCATCACACCTTGGAAATACTGGGTGATCATGAACAAAAAGCCGAACATACTGAAGTAGGCGACGGCAATTGCCAAGGCAGGCAATGAGAACCGCCTGTTCCGAAACAAACTCAGGTCGAGCACCGGCGATGGTGTCCGAAGCTCCCACCAGACGAACCCGGCAAGGGCGACCAGACCGGCGACATAGGCAACGACGCTCGTCGCAGACAACCAGCCGTTGTGCGGCGCTTCGATGATCGCCCACACCAACACCGTGATTCCGGCCAACGACAGCGCGATACCCAGCGGGTCGTACTTGCCGACATGCTCGGCTCTCGATTCCGGTACGCACCACACTGCAGCGATCAGAACCAGAAGCGCCACAGGCACATTGATCCAGAACACCGAATGCCACGAGAAGTGTTCGAGCAGAAAGCCGCCCGCCGTGGGGCCGATCGCGATCGCGAAACCCGCCATGGCGGTCCAGGCGGCGATAGCCAGAGCCCGCTCCTTGGCGTCGGTGAAGATATTGATGATCAGCGCGAGGGTTGCCGGAAACACAGCGGCCGCACACACTCCCATTGCGGCTCGGGCCACGACGACCTGCCCCAGATCGGCGGCAACAGCTCCGCCGATCGACATGATCGCGATCCCCGCCAGCCCGAGAATCATGACCTTCTTGCGGCCGTAGCGATCACCGAGGTGGCCGAACGCGAGCAGCAAACCCGCGAACGTCAACGTGTAGGCGTCGACCACCCACTGAAGTCCGCTCATATCGGCTCGTAGCTGCAGCCCCATGGAGGGCAGTGCAACGTTCACGACGGTGTTGTCCAGAACGACGAGCAACTCGGCGATACAGATGACGAGCAGCGCCAGGTATCGCCGACTCCGCGGCGGGACATCTGCCCGGTGGTGGGAAGTGGTAGGCAACGACATGAGAATCCCTTCGACTATGACGATCGGCATAGTTCTTGAAGGGAAAAGTAACTGCAACTGGACGTTATAGCAACAGTATTGGATGCGGCCGACTCACGGACGAGGATGGTTCGACGCGTCCAGTACGGCCTCGAGCAGGGCCAACAGCTCTTTTTCGGTACGATCCAAGGCGGTGGTGGATCGCTGCGCCTTGGCCAGGATCTGCGCGCCTTCGATAGCGGCGATGGCGAAAGTCGCCAGTGTGTAGGACCGCTCACGGACCAGACCGCGCTGCCACAGGGATGCCGCGATCACGTCCTCCCAGGACGAGAAAGACTCACCGGCCGCGGCCACCGCACCCGGCGCATGCAGCCCCTCGAGCGCAGCAGGTGCGACCGGGCACCCTGCAACAAAATCCGTTGCCAGCAGCTCGCTGCGGAATCCGTCGATAATGGCCCGGACCGTCGCCGACGGACCGGCCGATGCCAGGCCGGCCGAGATCATCGAGCTCATGACGGTGCCCGCAGTTCGCGTCGCCTCCTCCACCAGTTGAGTCTTCCCACCGGGAAAATGGTGATAGATCGAGCCACGCGGCGCTCCCGCGTGATCGATGACGTCCGCCAGCGAGGTGGCTTCCACCCCGCGCTGACGGAACAAATGCGCAGCGCTGCGCAACATGTCGGCTCGCGCACTACTTCGATCAGCCATCCGAACCCTTCCGGACCGTCATTGACGTAACACAGAGTTACATCTAGGGTCACTTAAACTATGCTAGGGAGCATAGACCGCAACGCTGTCCATCGGAATCGGAGCAACGCCATGTCCCCTGACACCGACGTTATCGACCTGAGCAGCCCTCTCACACTCGCCTGCGGGCAGATCCTGCCGAATCGCGTGATGAAGTCGGCTCTCAGCGAGGGATTGGCGACGTCCGAGCATGCACCCGACTCCCGCCTCGAGACGCTGTATCGCCAGTGGGGCGCGGGCGGCTACGGACTGGTGGTGACCGGCAATGTCATGGTCGACCGATCACATCTCGGAGAACCGGGCAACGTCGTCATCGAAGACGACCTCGATCGCGATGCACTGTCGCGGTGGGCAAAAGCGACGTCCGACGGCGGCGCACCCATGTGGATGCAGCTCAATCACCCAGGTCGACAGGCCAATCCGATCGTCACCCGCACCAAGCCCGTCGCACCGTCCGCTATTGCTCCTAACATCCCGGGTATCCCGACACCGCGGGCGTTGAACGAGACCGAGATCCGCAACATCATCGACCGATTCGCCACCGCAGCTGCCGTGGCCGAGTCGGCCGGCTTCGACGGCGTCCAGATACACGGCGCACACGGTTATCTGGTGTCTCAGTTCCTGTCGCCACTGTCCAATACCCGCGACGACGCCTGGGGCGGCAACCTCGACGGACGAATGCGATTCGTTCTCGAAGTGGTCCGTGCCATCAGAGCCACGGTGTCCCCCAGCTTCGCCGTAGGAATCAAACTGAATTCGGCAGACTTCCAGCGCGGCGGGTTCAGCGAAGAAGAATCGCGAATCACCGTGGAGCATCTGGTCCAGGAATCGATCGACCTGATCGAAATCAGCGGTGGCAGTTACGAATCACCCGCGATGATGGGCACCGCGAGCACTCGAGCGCGCGAAGCCTATTTCCTGGAATATGCGCGAACGGTGCGTGACGCCGCGGGAACGGTTCCCTTGGCCGTGACCGGAGGCTTCCGCACCCGTTCGGTGATGAACTCGGCGGTCCAGTCCGGAGCGTGCGACATGGTGGGTCTCGGCCGCCCTACGGCGCTGACGCCCGATGTCGCCGGTGCTCTGGTCGCCGGCACGTTGGATCGCGTGGAGTCACCGCGGGTAGCTCTACGCCTCCCATCGAAGGCGAACGCGTTCAAGCAGATCAACGGAGCTCTGGACCTGCAGTGGCACACCGACCAGCTCCAACTCATGGGCGCCGGCCGGCAACCGAATTCGAGCCGACCGGCATGGAGAACCGCAGCAACGATGGTGCAGCGCAACGGCTGGGACGCGTTTCGGAACCGTCGCAGCACCGGCAATGCCACCAGCAGTTCCACTACTGCGAAGTTTCGACGCGAACGCTTGATCGGCAAATACGTCGCGAATCCCATCGTGAACGGCTTGACATCCATCGGTGTGACCACCTCGCTGGTGACCGACATCGAGACCGTCGGCCGCAAGTCCGGGCTCGCCCGGCGCGTACCGGTGTCGGCGTCTTTCGACGACACCGGTGCGTGGTTGATCTCCCAACACGGAACCAGATCCGGCTGGGGAGCCAACATCACCGACGAGCCGAGGATCCGAATTCGCGTGGGCCGCCGATGGCGCACCGGCATAGCAACGTTCGTACCCGACGACGACGTGGCCCTACGTGCGCGATCTTTCTCGAACAACCGGGTACTCGGACGCGTCATCGGAGCAGGCTTCCGTGCGTTGCAGACCGATCCCATTTCGGTGCGAGTCGAGTACGACGTGTGACCAATTCTTCGCAAAGTACTTAGGTTTGGTTTACTTAAGTTGTGAAGACATTCCACCACTTGTCCGTTGTTCTCGGCACGGTCCTTGTTGCATCTCTGGTCGCGTCGTGCGGTGCAGGCACCGAGCCGGCGACAACAGACTCGGCAGCTCGTTCGGTCACCACGCAGTTCGGCACCGTCGACGTGCCGGAACGGATCGAGTCGGTGGTCGTGATCGACGGCCGACGCGACCTCGATATCGCCTTGGCCTTCGACCTGCCCATCGTCGGGATACCGGTGGAGACCGAGGCTCCGCCTGAAATTCCAGGTCCCCTGACCGAGCCCACCAGGATGCTTCTGGCAGACGGAGTGCCCGAGCTCTACCCGCGAAACACGGTCGACCTCGAAGCCGTCGCACGCGTCGAGCCAGATCTGATCATCGGCCGCGACGAAGTGGTCGAGGAGATCTACGACCAGTTGAGTGCGATCGCCCCGGTATTGCCGGTCGGCTCCACCGGCACCGGCGTCAGCTGGCAGCAGGACGTGACAACGATCGGCGAGGCGCTCGGCCTACAGGACGAAGCCCGAACGATCGTCGACGAATACGCCACTCGCGTAGACGAACTCACGACGCAGTACGCCGACGCGATCGCCGATACCGTCGTCCTGCCTGTCAGCACATCGGAGCAAGGCGGGATCTCGATAGGACGCGACCGGGTGACATCCATCGCGCTCGAGGATGTGGGAGCGCGTTTCGGCTCCGCTTGGTCCGCCGCCACCCCGGAGATCGAATACGGACCGGAGAACGTCACCGCCGCATCCGACGCCGTGGCGATGATCGCCGCAATCACGTCGGAGGAGGATCTGCAGGCGATGAACGCCAACCCACTCTGGACCGGATTGCCGGCTGTGCGTAGCGACCGCATCGTCAGGACCGACAAGTTCACCAACGACGGCGGTCCCCTCACCGCCATGTGGACCCTCGAGTTGATCGAGAAGCTTTACGACCCGAGTTGATCGTCGCTGGGTCCGACACCCGTCGGACGGGGTGGACTCGAATTCCTCCACGCGACAAGTGACACGGGCCACACCCGTGGTGATGATTGCTTCATGACCAACTTCCCCACTCTCGACCCCGAGTTCGCCGCAGCAGTGACGATGTTGCCGAACGTCGATTTCGGTGATCTCCCATCCACGCGATCGACGTACGAGGCACTCGTCGGGTCCGCGCTCGCAGATCTCTCGATGGACGGCGTCTCGTTGCGCGAGCTCGCGGTTCCCGGTTCCGACGGTGCCCCGGACGTCGGGGTACGGCTCTTCACGCCAGAGCACTCCGAAGTACCGTTGCCTGTGCTGATGTGGATCCACGGCGGCGGATTTGTCTGCGGGACGGCCGCTTCCAGTGATCCGTTCTGTGTGGACGTCGTTCGGGGCCTCGGAGTGGCAGTAGCGAGCGTCGAGTACCGGCTCGCCCCCGAGACCCCGTTTCCCGGGCCGGTCGACGACTGCTACGCGGCTCTCACGTACGTCCACTCGCACGCGGACGAATTGGGCGTGGACCCGACGCAAATTGCCGTGGGAGGACAGAGCGCAGGTGGAGGCCTGGCGGCAGGAACGGTTCTCCGCGCTCGCGACGAGGGCGTTGTTCCAGTCGCGTTCCAGCTACTCGACATTCCCGAACTCGACGACCGCCTCACCACCGTGTCGATGACCGAGTTCGTCGATACACCGATGTGGAACCGCCCCAACGCAATTCTGTCGTGGCAGCACTACCTGGGCGAGTCGTACAACGGACCGGACGACCCGAACGTCTCGATCTACGCCGCACCGGCTCGCGCCACCGATCTGACGGGCCTACCTCCGACGTACGTCTCGACGATGGAGCTCGATCCGCTCCGCGACGAGGGAATCGACTACGCGATGCGGTTGCTGCAAGCGGGTGTGAGCGTCGAATTGCATTCCTTTCCCGGCACATTTCACGGCTCATCGCTGATGACATCCGCAGAGGTCAGCAAGCGCGGGCATGCGGAGACGTTGGACGTCCTGCGCAGGGGCTTGCGCCTTCGTGTACCCGCCTCGTAGCGTCTGTTCATGCAAGGACTGATGTACCGGCTCGCGGAGCTCGACGCCGACTCCGCGGGTCTGGTGCGCGTGATCGACTATTTCGATGCCCTGATCAGACACGGCGCGGACACGTCGGCGATGCTGCGCGCCAGCGCTGCTCTGGCCGACTGTGTTGTCGGAATCGACGTCGTCGGCACATCCGGTGGACACAGACACTATGCGCGCTGCGACCCCAAGGGCCGCTGGCTCACTCGGGCTTCGGGTGAGCGGTCGGCCACCAAGGACGTCGTCGTCGACGACGTCGTCATGGGCTCGGTGTGGATCGAGCGCGCAGGTCCCGCGCTCGCACTGGATGAGATGCTCGTCGATAGGATGGCCCTGACCGCAGCAATCATTCTGGTACCCCGACACATTCCCTCCGCCGCCGAACACACCCGAGCAGTGCTGTTTCCGATGGACGACATCGCACTGCTCAGCTCGCTGACCGCGTTGCACATCGAGCCGACAGCACGTGTCCGAGTTGCCGTTGCTGCTGCCGACTCACCGCCGACAACCAACGTGCCGACGGCCGGACGATCGACGCCGATCACGGTCGAGGACCATGTGCTGTATCTCCTGCCAGGTGAGGCACCGGGTCCGTGGGTGAGTTCCCGCTGCGTGGGCGTCTCGCTGCCCATGCCTGCATCGAACATCCACCGACATCTCGGAAATGCTCGGTTCGCACTGGCGCAAGCGAGCGAGTGCGAGCCCGTGATGATTGCCGACCGATTCGGCGCACTGAATTTGCTGGAGACGGGAAATGCCCTGACAGCCAGCGACATACCCGACGTGGTACGCGTAGTCGAACTACGCGCGACCACTCACGGCATCGAGCTCATCAGTACCCTCCGCACCTATCTGGGGTCGGGCAGTCTGCGCGCAACAGCCGACCGGATGCACCTACACCACAGCAGCGTCGCGCATCGACTGGCCAAGATGTCGGAGGCCGTCGGCTATTCGGTCGATTCCATCGAGCACCGTGCCCGTGCAACGGCAATGATGATGGTGCTCGACGGCAGTGGTGCCTGAGTCGCATAATCACTCGATGGCACCGACACCTACGGGAACGTTGAGATCCACCGACTCCGGCTTCGCCCTCGAATTGAGCAGAACGATCGCTGCACCTCGCGAGGATGTGTGGGCACGGCTCACGGAATCGTCCCGCACTGCGCTGTGGTTCGGGCCCTGGGAACGGCTTTCGGACGACACCATCAGGGTCACCATGAGTTTCGAGGAAGGTGCGCCTGCATCGGACATGTCTGTCGAAGCGTGCGAACCGCCGCGCCGGCTGGCCGTACGGACGATCGGCGAGATGCAGTGGCCACTCGACGTCAGCCTCGAGGACAACGATGGTTCGACGGTCCTCGTTCTCGTACACAGCTGCGAAACCACGGACGGTGTGGGCGACATCGGGCCCGGCTGGGAGTACTACCTGGACATGTTCGTCGCGGCCGGACACGGCGACCCGCTGCCGACCTTCGACGACTACTACCCGTCACAACGGGAGTACTACTCGACGTTGCGCCCCCAGTGAGTCAGTGGTTGCGCAGGGCGTCGATAAGCTCCTGCTTCTTCAATTTCGAGTACCCCTCGACGCCCAATTCTCTGGCTCGGTCGGTCAATTCGTCCACGGTCCAATCCTCGTAGGAGCCGGACTTTCCACCTTTCGCGCCGACCTTGTCTCGGCCCTCCTTCGCAGCCGCGTTGGAGATACGAGCAGCCTTCTCTTTCGAGTTTCCTTCTTCGCGAAGCTTCTCGTACAGGCCCTGATCCTTCAGTTGCGGCTGGTCGTCGGTTTCGTTGTTCTTCGCCGGCACCGGACACTTCCTCTCGCTGGACTACATCCAAGGAGCGCTACCCGGTCTGCACGACGACAAACCTCGTTCCGACATACGCGGGGATGGTGTGCGTCGAGCGTCATCGGGTAAGCGATCGGGATGCATTTCGATCGATCGGCCCCAGCGGGCCCGGACACCACCGTCAACACACGCACCACCGACGCAGACGACGCTCCCCTCTCGGTCGGCGTGGTCAGTGATGACGGCTTCGCGTCGACCGTCGCGTCCGCCATTATCGAGAAGCTGCCCGATCACGCCATGATCGACGGGCACCGGCGGGAACTACGGGTGTCCGGAGCATCGGTTCCGCTCCCACCCACCGCGACCGGTGCCGCCCCACTCGGTCAGTGGCTTGCATCGGTGCAAGCCACCGACAACTACGACATCGTGTTGTGCGTGTCGGAGGTTCCTCGCCGTCTGGGGTCGCGCCCGGTGATCGCCGAGATTCGCGACGGTACGACAGGCGCGCTGTACGTGCCTTCTTTAGGGACACTGGCGGTCCGGTGCCGCGCCGTCTCGGCCGCACTGGCGGTGTTGCACGAGTTGATCGGGGCCGACGCACCCTCTCGGCAACCACGGAGGTACTCGCGGTCTCGCTGGGCTCCGAGTGATTCCGGAGAGGGTGCCGAAGTACTCCTGACGTCGAGCATGTTCGGCCGAATCAGGTTGGTATCGGGGATGATTCGGTGTAATCGTCCGTGGCGATTGGTTCCCACGTTGTCGAGCGCACTTGCAGCCGCGAGCGCAGCGTCCGCCTTCGGTGTGTTCTACGCGAGCATCTGGCAGATGGCAGCGTCGATGAGTCTCGGACGGCTGGCGATGATCGGGGTCACAGCGGTGATCGCCATGACGGTATGGGTCATCTTCCCCAACGGGTTGTGGGAGAAACGATCGTTCCGAAGCTCGACGATCGATCGCTGGATGTACAACGCAGCCACCCTGGGAACGGTTCTGACCGGTGCGCTCTGCATGTACGCGTTGCTGTTCGCAGTCGTACTGTTCTCGGCGGCAGTGGTCATCTCACCGGACTTCCTGACTGCGCAGATAGGTCGTGACGCAACCCTGGGCGACTACTTCTCCCTCGCATGGCTCGCCGCCTCGCTGGGCACGGTGGCAGGCGCAGTCGGCTCCTCCGTGGCAGATCGCGAAGATATTCTCGGTGCCACGTACGGTCACCGCGAACTGATTCGTCGAGAGTTGGCTACCGCGTCCTCGTAACGACCGTCGAACCTTTGGCGTTGTGAGTGAGAACAATGAAATGTGGGTAGGTTCGGGAAATGCCATACCTCGAACGCGTTGCCGATGTCTTCGTTCTCAACCTCGGACGTCGCGGCGTCGATGACACCGAGAACCGCATCAGTCCTGATTGGGTGGCCGAGATCAACACCCTGCTCGACGAGGTCCAGGCCAGTTCAGGTCCTGCTGCGCTCGTCACGACGGCGACGGGCAAGTACTTCTCCACCGGAGTAGACCTGTCGTGGGGTGCCGAGAACCTCGACCAGATCAACCGGTTCATCGGCACCGTGCAGGAGATGTTGGTGCGCTTCCTGACGCTTCCGATGCAGACGGTCGCGGCCATGCAGGGACACACATTCGGTGGTGCCGCGTTCTTCGTAATGGCACACGACTACCGGATCATGCGGTCGGATCGAGGCTTTCTCTGCTTCCCCGGTGTCAACATCGGCGCGACTTACAGTCCGGGGACCGTCGATATGGTGCGAGCGCGGCTTTCACCGCACAGCTTCCACGAGGCGCTCACCACCGGACGCCGCTACGGCGGAGGCGACGCGATGACGCTCGGACTGGTCGATGGCGTATCGGCCGCGGATTCGCTGATGGACGCCGCCGTCGCCCGCGCCGCCGAATTGGCCGGGACGCGAGGAGACGTGCTGGGCGAGATCAAGCGAACGATGTACGCCGGCGAGATTCGTTCACTGTTGACCCCGGTTGCCGGCGTCGACGAAATGGAATGGGCCTCGAACTGAGCTGAGACCTATTTTCCGGTCGCCAAAGGCGCAACCTCGGTACCGAGCAATTCGATGCCGCGAAGCAGATCGCTGTGCGCCAGACGTGGATTCGTCATCTGCAGCGACAGTCGATCCACACCGCCCAGTTGCTCACCCACTCGCAGAATCTTGTCCGCCACCGTCTGTGGATCGCCCATGAAGAACGCGCCGTTCGGGCCGGAAGTGGCGTCGAACTGCTGCCTGCTCGGGCGTGCGAATCCGCGCTCCCGGGAGATCTTGGTGAACATCTCGTTCCAGCCGGGGTAGATCGTGTCCGCTGCAGCCTGCGTGGTCTCGGCGACGAAGCCGAACACGTGCAGACCCACCTTCAACTTCTCCGGCGGGTGGCCTGCCTGGGCTCCGGCTCGCCGGTACAGGTCGACGAGCGGCGCGAATTGGCGCGGCTCTCCCCCGATGATGGCAATCATCAGCGGAAGCCCCAGAAGCCCTGCACGAGCGAAGGATTCGGGTGTTCCGCCCACACCCACCCAAATAGGCAACGGATCTTGCAGTGGACGCGGATAGATTCCCTGCCGGTCGAGCGCCGGACGGTGACGTCCGGACCACGTCACCTCCTCGTTGTCGCGGATCTGCAACAGAAGGTCCAATTTCTCGGCAAAAAGCGAGTCGTAATCGGCGAGATCGAGGCCGAACAGAGGGAACGACTCGGTGAAGGATCCGCGGCCCACCACCAGATCGATCCGGCCCTTCGAGATGAGGTCGAGGGTGGCGAACTCCTGGAACACCCGCACCGGATCGTCGGCACTGAGCACCTTGACCGCGCTACCGAGCCGAATGTTCTCGGTTCGAGCAGCCGCGGCCGCGAGGATGATCGACGGTGCCGAGTCGTAGTACTCACTGCGATGATGTTCGCCGATGCCGAAAGAGTAGAGACCGACTTGATCGGCGAGTGCGATTTCCTCGAGCAGATGGCTCATCCGCTCCTCTGGAGCGATCACCCGGCCGTCAGTCGGGTCGGTCACGGAAGAAACGAAACTGTCGACGCCCAGATGCACGATGGGACCTTTCGATCGGTGATGGACGTATTCGTCAGCGTAGGTGAAACTTCAATTATTCCGCGCGAGACGAGTAGTCCACGCCTACTCTCCCCAGCGTTTCAATTCTTCCCCCGCGAAGTACATCTGCTGACTTGCTCCGAAGCGCACCAGGAGCTGCTTCTTCTCCTCGTAGAACCAGACCACGGTTCCGTAGACACCAGTCATGGGTCCACTACGCGGCGTGACTCCGTCGCCGATCTCGAATCCGTCCATGCCTGCACCGTACCGATCGGGTGTCGAGGCATACGTTCGCGAGAATTGCGCTGTCGCACCGCAGCCCTCGCTCGTCGTCCGCGCCTATCGTCGTCCGCGCCTAGCGCCGTCCGCGTTTGCGTGCGCGCCGTTCGTCCAGCTTTCGCTTGCCGTAGCCCCAGGTGATGCGGCCCAGACCCTCGAAGAGTCGGCTGGAGAGACTCCTGCGGCCGCTCATACCGTGGCCTCGCGTGTGATGACAGTCATGTCGATTCGGTCCCTTTCTCGAAGCAGCCGGTGTTGTCGGTACGCCGTGTACCTGGGACTGCGCCGAATAAGTCGAATCGGAAACGAGTAAGCACACACCGATGACGAGTGATCTACGTCACGCACTTCGCGACGGAAGGCCGAGTTACGCCACCGCGACGCGTCGCTCGATCCACCCGATCACCTCGGGGTAAGCAACGGCGTTTGCCGCTGGATGGTCGAATTCCGGAACGAGCCGAGTTGCGAAGTCGAACTCCCGAACTGCGATATCCGTGAGACCAGCGGCGCGCCAGCGCTGCGCCAGGAGCCGGCTCTGCTCGATGTCGACGGAACGGTCGTTGATTCCCTGCACGATCATCACAGGCAAGTCGGGCGAGGTGAAACCGATGGTGTTCGCCGATGTCAGCGGCCCCAGCACTGGGCCCCTCATGAGTGAGCCCAGCGATGCGCCGTCGGCAGTCAAATCCTCGGACCGCAGTGATCCGTACGCGAGCGCATCGGTGTTGCAGAAATTCAGCGCCGCATCCAGAGCCGCCAGTCCGCGTTCGTTGAAGAGGGCACGTATTTCGCCGGCGCGGTCGGGGTGCGCTCCGATCAGACCGTCGATCGTGTACAGCATTGTTGCGGCCCACTCGGTTCCATCCTGGCCTTCGACGCGCAGCAAGGGATCGGTCGGTGCGGCACCGACGAAGGTACCCACCACTGACAGGTCGGGCGCGTACGTGGAGACGAGCTCAGCGGCGGCGGCCGACGCAACTCCCCCCGCCGAGTATCCGTAGAGCACGACGGGCGCGTCGGTCTCTCCTACAGCCGCCCGGGCCGAGTCCAACAGAGCACGGGCGGTGGCGACCCGACCCAGGAACTCGTACTCGCCGGGGGTTCCGAGCCCTTGGTAGTCCGTCGTGACCACCTGATAGCCCTGGGCCAGCAAAGGCAGCAATGCCGGAACCGTGGTGGTCAGTCCCAACTCGGACGAACCCGAGCATCGGTCGGCAATGCCGTAACTGCCCGGCCCATAAGCGATCACGGGCCGTGGCCCGGGCCCGGTCCACGCGCGGGCTGGCGTGATCAGAAGGCCCGACACCGCCACCGCACGATCACGGGGATCGGCCGAGCGATACAGGATGCGCTCGGTGTGCGAGCCCAGCACGTCGAGCTGTGGCACAGGTTGCCGTCGCAGGATGGACCCGGGCGTGAAGGCCTCGAGGTCGGCGACGGGAGCAGTGTAGAAATCTGCGCTGCCGGGCGCGGCCGAGGCCGGTGTGACCGACAGTGCGTAGGACGCGAGAAGAACGAACACGGCGAAGGCGACAGAGGGGAATCTCATCTCGCGAGCCAGTATGCGGCTCCGCGTGACGATTCGCATGCCGCCACGGCCGATACGGTAGCTGTTCGGCGAGGATCGCCCCTACGTCTCCTTTTTGATCCACGTCGGAACGAGTCTGCGTACCTCAGGTGCGGCAGCCAGTAGTGGAGCCACTTCGCGTTCGTAGGCCAGATAAGCGGGATGTCGGAGAAACTCGAGCGCGTCCTCGGCGCTTCGATAGTGCTGGAACGCGGTGATGCCATCGGGATCGTCGGAATCGAGGCCGTAGTAATAGGCGAGATGGCCGGGATTGTCGAGCACGGTCGGCGCCAGGCGCTTTTCCCACAGAGCTCGAACGGAGTCGCGTCGATTCGGCAGAGTCTTGTGGGCGACGACCACGGTAACGCCGGGTACTGCCCCCGATTCAGCTGGCACGACATTGTCCTTTCGACAGAAGCATCCGATGTCCGGCGATCATGCACCATGGTTCGGACATTCGACGGCAGCGCGAAGTACTCACGTCACCCCCGCCCCCACCTGGTGATTGACATCACACGCACCGACGGCTATCTTTCAAACTGACATCAGTTCAGTTTGATGGAACGTTGCAGCCACCTCGAGCACCTGGGTCGAGTCTGCGATCGGATGTCCAACGACTCCACGTCTCACGACGACTCGCCGAGTCCGCGGGAAGTTATCGACGTGCCCGAAAGGAACGCAGGCATGAACAAGTTCAGGACAACGATGGTGGCCATGGCGGCGACGGCTGCGCTCGTGGGCCTCACTGCATGCGGGGGATCGTCTTCCTCCGCATCCGCTCCGGTCGAAGGCGATTGGGACGCGGTGATCGCTGCCGCGAAGGAGGAGGGCAGCGTCATGCTCTACTCGAGCCAGAAGCCGGCCAACCTCGATGCGCTGACGGCGGCTTTCGAGGCAAAGTATCCGGAGATCTCGATGGAGTACGTGCGCGGCACCGACTCCGAAATCAACCCCAGGGTCGAGACCGAGAATCGGACGGGAACCGGTATCGCCGACGTGCACATGACGACCGACGCATCGTGGATTCAGAATGCCGCCGAATCCGGCAAGTTCTCGACCGAACTCGTCGGCCCCGATCTCGATGCGGCAGCGTTCGATCCGGCGACGAGCGTGATGAACGACCGATTCTTCTTGACCAGTGCTGCGGTATTCGGACTGGGCTGGAACACTGCGGCGGTCCCGGACGGGGTCAGCGCGCCCGAAGACCTGATCGACCCGAAGTTCCAGGGAAAGATCGGCATCGTCAACCCCACCGGATTCGCGTCGTACGTGGATCTGTACAAGTACTACGCCAAGAACTTCGGGGCGGACTACTGGAACCAGATCGCCGAACTCTCGCCTCGGGTGTACCCCAGTGCGCTCGCAGTGGCGCAAGCTCTCACGTCCGGTGAAGTAACGGTCAGTCCGATGGTGCAGCCCCTCGTCACCGAGGTTGCAGCAGGCGCGCCGGTCGACTGGGCTCTGCCCGACAGTCCGTGGGGAACACCCTGGTACTCAGAGGTTCTCAGTGCCTCGCAGCACCCCAATGCAGCACAGGTGCTCGCGAACTTCATGGTGACGACCGAGGGCCAGCAGGCATTGAACGGCGGATATGCAGCCGTTCTTCCCGATATCGAGGGTGCGGTCGCGCGAGCTCAGGACATCGCATCTCCTGATATCGACGAACTGACGCCGGAGAAGGTCGAGCAATACTCGCAGGAATGGCAGACCCTGTTCCAGGGCTGACTCTCCGCACATCGCACGAGAACGTAGACCGTCGCTACCGCGCGCGGAATACGAAATGACATGTGACAGAAACGAACACCGTGGTCGCCCCACTGCGGCCGCCGGTGCACGCACACCGATGCTCCGAAAGTGAGTATGCAATGACCTCTCGATTCGCGGTCTCCGGACTGACGAAGACCTACGGTGCCAACGTCGTCGTCGACAGTCTCGACCTCGAGATCGAGCAGGGCGAATTTCTGGTCCTGCTCGGGCCGAGCGGCTGCGGCAAGACCACGACCTTGCGATGCCTCGCCGGGCTGGAGACCCCGCAGGGTGGTTCGATCTCGTTCGCGGGTCGGACGGTGTTCGACGCGTCGTCCAAACTCCATGTCCCGGCACACAAGCGAAACATCGGCATGGTGTTCCAGTCGTATGCACTGTGGCCCCACATGACGGTCGCCGAGAACATCCGGTACCCGTTGACGGTGCGCAAACTGAAGAAGGCAATTGCGGACGGTGCGGTCGAGACGGCCGCGAACATGGTCGATTGCGGCGCTTTGCTCGACCGGTACCCATCGCAGCTCAGCGGCGGCCAGCAGCAACGCGTCGCGGTCGCACGCGGGCTGGTGGCCCAACCGGATCTCGTGTTGTTCGACGAGCCTTTGAGCAATCTCGATGCGCGGCTGCGAGATCAAGTTCGATCTCAGATTCACCAGCTGCACCAACAGCTCGGTTTCACCGCGGTGTTCGTCACTCACGACCAGTCCGAGGCGTTCGCTCTCGGTGACCGTCTCGCGATCATGAAAGCCGGAAAGATCGAGCAATACGACGAGCCCGAGCATGTCTTCGAGAATCCGGCATCGGAGTACGTCGCGGCCTTCATCGGGATGGGTAATCGACTCGAACTCCGGCGCAGCCACGACGGCTGGGTCACCAGCGGGTCGGACGTCATCGACCTACAGACGGCGACGGTCCGAGAGCGTGCCGACGAAGGAACCCGCGCTGTGGCGAGGTTCCGTCCCGACGATGTGCTCCTGCACGACACGGCAGACCAGGTGCCGCCCGGAAACATCGCGTTGCACGCAGAACTCGTGACGTACGAGTACGGCGGTCGGTACTTCGACGTGGCCGTCAAGACCGGCGACGAGCAGTTGACTCTGCGGGCCACGGCTGCCGAACACAGTGCGGCACTGAGGGGTAGTAGCCCCGGACAACCCGTCGTCGTCAGCTTCGCGCCGTCCTGTCTGCGGGTGTACGCGCTTGCCGACACGTCGTCGAACTCGGACTCCGAGCTCGTCGGTTCCGCTGGAAAGACCTCGTGATGGCAACCGCAGTGGACATCGAACGTCCCGGGGCCGTCGAGTCGCCGGAAAAGCGATCGCTGACGATCTCGCCGAACTGGCGGGCGCGGATCGGGTATGCCGCCGTCCTGGCAATCCTGGCCTATCTGGTCGTACTCCCGATGGTGCGACTGCAGATGCTCGCGTTCGAGGACGGTGCTGCCGGATATCGAAGTCAGTACGGCCGCTTCGACATCGGCGTCACCCTTCGAACCACGGTGGCGCTGGCGCTGGGCTCGTTGGTCATCGCGATGGTGCTGGGCACACTGCTCGCCTTTGCTGCCAGCAGGCTTCCCGCCAAGCTCGGTTGGCTTCGTGTCATTCCCATCCTGCCGATCGTGATGCCGGCGGTGGCGAGCGTGGTCGGGTGGGCATTCCTGCTCTCCCCCGGCCCCGGTTACCTCAATGTGCTGCTACGACTGTTGCCGTGGTGGAGCGGATCGGACAGTGGTCCGATCGATGTGTACACCGTGCCGTGGATCATCGTTCTCACCGGTTTCGGTCTGACGTCGTTCGTGTACCTTTTCGTCAGTTCCGGCATGCAGAACATCAGCTCCGAACACCTCGAAGCAGCTCAGGTCAGCGGATCGTCCACGGTGGGAATCTTTTTCAAGATCGTTCTCCCGTTGCTTCGACCGTCCCTCATCTACGGCGGCGGCATCGCTTTGCTCCTCGGGCTCGGCCAGTTCACCGGCCCCCTGCTGTTGGGTGCGAACACCGGCGTCAAGGTGCTGACCACCGAGATGTACCGCCGGGTGTCGGAGTCCCCGTCGGACTTCGCCGCGGCTGCGGCCGCCGGATCTCCGCTGGTGATCTTCGGACTGGTGCTGGTGCTGGCTCAGAAAGCACTGCTGGGCAACCAAACTCGCTTCGTCACGCACGGCGGTAAGGCATTCGCGCCCTCCACGGGTAAAGCCACGTGGGCCACGGTCACCATCGTCGTGTTCGCACTCTTCGCCTTGGTCATCCCACTGGTGGGTCTCATCATCGTCTCGTTGACGCCGTACTGGTCCGGATCGTTGTCGCTGAGTCTGTTGACGTTGGACAACTTCCGAGCGCTGATGGATACGACAGCGGTGGTCGAATCCGTTCTGACCAGTGTGCTGACCTCACTGGGAGCGGTCGTGATCTGCATTCCGCTCGGGTACCTGATGGCAAACCTTCTCGTCCGCGGTCGTCGGTTCAGAATTCTCGCGCTGATCGCAGACCTCATGACCGCGCTGCCACTGGGCATACCGGCCGTGATCTTCGGCGTCGGATTCCTGCTCACGTACACCGAGCCGCCCCTGATCCTGTACGGAACCAGAACGGTGATCATCCTCGTGTACATCGTGCTGATGCTGCCGTTCTCGACGAGAATGCAGATGACGGCCATGCTCTCGCTCGGCAACACCTACACCGAGGCGTCGGCCACCAGTGGTGCGTCGCCGTTCGTGACGAATCTCCGAATCATGTTGCCGCTGATGCGTCCGACCATCCTCAGTGCCGTCGCGCTCATGTTCATTCTGCTGACGCATGAATTCGCCGCGTCACTTCTGGTGCGAGCATCCACCACCCAGGTGATGGGCACGTTGCTGTTCGACATGTGGCAGAACGGCTCCTACCC
The DNA here is from genome assembly GCF_001426085.1 of Rhodococcus sp. Leaf278. Taxonomy (GTDB): domain Bacteria; phylum Actinomycetota; class Actinomycetes; order Mycobacteriales; family Mycobacteriaceae; genus Rhodococcoides. Next base: position 64,118 of record NZ_LMRR01000045.1, on the reverse strand, counting down.
ACTCGTCGCCGCGATGGCCTTGCTCATGACTGCCGTCACCACGATCGGTGTCGCCGCGGCGATGCTCGTCGGCGGACGCAACGTACTGAGCAAGCTGTGACGGGCGCGCAGTCTCGGCTCCAGGACAAGGTCGTTCTGGTCACCGGGGCAACCGGAGGGATCGGTACAGCGATCGTCGAGCGGCTGGCCTCGGAAGGCGCTGTGCTCGTGGTGACCGATGTCGACGGCGACGAGTGTGCAGCACTCGTGGCCCAACAGACCGACAGTGAACGCCATCTGCCGATCGGTTTGAACATCACCCGAGAGGACCAGTGGCGCAGCGCCGTCGAGGCCGTGGCCACGCAGTACGGCCGGTTGGACGCGGTGGTGAACAACGGTGCCATCGGTAGCCTCGGAACCGTGGTCGACGAGGATCTCGACCGGTACAACCGAGTCGTCGAAGTCAGTCAGACGGGGACGTGGCTCGGAATGAAGCATGCGGGCGCGTACGTCGAGCAATCGGGTGGAGGCTCCGTCGTCAACATCTGCTCCATCCTCGGCAGCGTCGGCGGCCTCGGCAACAGCTTCGCCTACGCTGCCGCCAAGGGAGCAGTGCGCACGATGACCAAGAACGCCGCACTGTACTGGGCCACCAAGGGCGTCCGCGTCAATTCCATTCACCCCGGCTTCATCGGTACCACCCAACTGCTCGAACGCTACGAGGGATCCGAACGGCACGGCGCCATGATCGCGCACACCCCGATGGGTCGACTGGGAACCGGTGCGGAAGTGGCTGCTGCAGTTGCCTTTCTGGCCGGCGACGACTCCACGTTCGTCACCGGTACCGAGCTCTACGTCGATGGCGGCTGGACCTGCGACTGACCGCTCCGGGAGGCTGTCGGCCAAGCGCTTCAGCAGGTGGTGAAGAAGTTCACCCCGCTGGACGTCTGCGCCGACAGCCTGCCGCGCTGGACCAGGACATCGAGATGGGCGAGCGTCTCGCAGGTCGCCACCATCTGGTTGAAGCTGTCCAGAGTTGCGAAGGATCGATCGTGTCGGGTCCAGGTGAGGGCGGACGCTACGTCCAACCCCGTTGCGCGACCAGCGGACTCGACAGCGTGCTCGGTAGCCGCCAGGCGGCGGTCGTGGTGCTCGAGCAGCTGCCGGCAGCGCTCGTGCACGCCCGCACCCGGATGTCCGTGCGACGGCAACATCGTCCGGTCCGGTTCGTCGAGCATCACGGTCAGCGACGCCAAGTACTTGGCCAGTGGCAGATCCCACTCGCCGAGCTCGAACCCGATCGACGGCGTGATCGTGGGCAGAACGTGGTCGCCGGTGTAGGACAGATTCCGTTCCGCATCCTGAAACACCATGTGGCCCTTGGTATGACCGGGGGTATGTACGGCGTCCACCGCATGGCCGGGAATGTCCAGGGGGCCGGCCTGCAACCAGGTGTCCGGTGGCTCCCAGTCCGAAGCATCGAAGGGTTCGGCTGCCCCGCTCTCCGCCGCGATACGGGCGATGTCGGGCGCGCCTGCGCGTTCGAGCTCGCGGATCGAGCTGACCGGAACGTTGCTACGTAATCGACCTATTGCCTCGATGCCCGGTGCCTCTGCGGCACCGAGATGCACCCGAGTCCCGTACAAACGCCGCAACTCGACAGCGAACGTGTAGTGATCACGATGTACGTGGGTGACGTACACGTCGTGGATCTCCGAGGGCCGACGTCCGATGCGGCGCAGCGCGTCGACGAGCTCGTCGTGGGTGGATGTCCGGTGCCAACCACCGTCGATCAGCACCAGACCCGTATCGGTCTCCAGCACATAGACATTGATGGCACGCAGGCCGTCCTGTGGCATCTGTAGTGGAACGCGATGAACGCCGTCTGCCACCCCAAAACAGCCCGGGTCGGCCCAGGACGACGTCATCCCGCGTCGCTCGCGAGGGGCACCATCGTCTTCTCGTCGCCGTACCACATCATTCGTCGGCCACCCATGGTCCCGACATGCGCGACGGCGGCTTTCCACTCGTCACTGGCCAGGGCGGCCTCGAGTGCGTCGCGCGATTCGAAGCTGAGCACCGACAATCCGTCCCACCCTTGCGATTTGCTCCCGAATGCGTCGAGCAGTTCGGTGTGCTGCCACCGGAGCAAGCCCGGCAAGGGGTATGTGACGTCGGCGTGCTCGCCGCGCCACCACGTGATGAACTGCTCGTGAGTCCACTCTTCCGGGCGCGCTGCGACAAGAACCAGGTTGTACATTTTTCTCCTAAGTGAATTCTGTTCAGTTTGGTCGGCCACCAAACGTCGGCTGGGTCGGCCGTCGTCCCGCTACGTGCGGACGACTACTTACGTACGACGCGAATGGCCGCGTCCGTGACCAGCGCAGTGATCTCGTCGATGCTCAGTCGACCGTCGGGCCGATACCACCGCCACACGCTGACCACCAGAGCGAGTACCAGTCGCGCGGACATGGTCGGATTCGACTCCGCGAACTGGCCCGCCTCGATCCCCCGCCCGACCAGTCCGGTCCAGTCCTGCTCGATTCGCTGCACGAGTGCACGGCACTCGACTCGCTCGGCCTCCTCCTTGGCCGACTGCCGTTCGGTCGCCAGGAGGTCCATGTGATTGTGCAGAATACGACGGGCCAAGGCATCCTGCGGTGATGCCGCCAAGGACGCGGCAATCGCGGCGCGAAGTGCATCCTCGGCGTGCGTCACGCCGTCGGTGGCCGCCACGAAGCGGGCGGCGGAGTCCGCGAGTTCGACGCGCATGATGGTCAACAAGCAGTGCGCTTTGGACTCGAAGTAGTGGTAGAGCGCGGTCTGACCGATACCGACCTCGTCGGCGATCGACGCCCACTTGGTGTGCTCGTATCCCACCTTGCCGAAGTGGTCGATGGCCGCCGACAGGATCCGCGTCCTCTTGGACCGCGGGCTCTCGCGCCGAACGTCGGTTCCTACGGTCATGATTGCCCCTACTGATAGAACGTATTCAGCCTCGGTGAGAGCTTACATTTTTCGATGTGAATTCGAGTCAGTTGTAGCGGCGAGCTGGCGAGCAAGTGCTGTCGCATCCGGTCGAGACAGCTTTCCGACGCGATTCTGCGGTAGATCGTCGACGGTGAACACATATTCCGGCCACTTCGACTTGGGAAAATCGTCGATCGCCAATTGCGCGGTGACGTCGTCGAGACCGAGCTGTTCACCGCCGGTCACGACGAGCGCTGCTGCACGCTCCCCCAGCAGGTCGTCGGGCACCGGTACGACACAGACCTGCACCACCGACTGCAGGGAGGCAATGGCCGACTCGACCTCGTTGATGTCGATGTTGCGTCCGCCGCGGATGATGATCTGCTTCTGCCGGCCCATCACGCGAATGGAACCGTCCGCCGCGACCTCCACCAGATCACCCGTCGGAAGAAAGCCGTCAGGCGTCAGTTCGGGTGGGACCGGAGTCCCGGCTCGTGCGTACCCGACGAACAGTGACGGCCCTGTGACCTGCGCCGAGCCGATGTCGTCCACGGGGAGCGGATGACCGTCCGCGTCCACTGCCCGCACTGTGGTTCCGGGAAACGGTCGCCCATCGCGTCCGAGGCGAATCGACACCGGGTCGTCGAGCGCAGGTGTGGTGTGGCCCAAGCACTCGGACATTCCGAACACTCGGAGGAATGTGGTGTGCAACCATTGTTCGGCCTTGGCGAGGGCGCGCTCGCTCATCGGCCCGCCGCCGACCGTCATAGCGCGCATGGTGTCCAACGCGCCCTCGGAATTCGGGGCGACCGACAGCTGGAGAGCCATGGTCGGAACCAGCATCGTCCAAGCAATCCGGTGTTCTCGCGCTGCCCGCAGGGCCGCCTCCGGGGACCACTTTCCGATGGCCACCATCGGGCCACCCAGTAACGCCGGCAAGTACATTCCGAAGCAGAATGCAGCAACCGACGACAGCGGAACGAAGGCACCGATCGCCTCGCCGGGGCGCAGTCCGACGGCATCGATGGTGGATGTGGACGCATACCTGATCGCGTCTTCGGATTGCACCACGCACTTCGGTCGTCCGGTCGAGCCCGAGGTCATCGCAATCGCGTCACCGCCGTTCCACCGGGCGACAGCGGCGAAAGCGCGATCGGTCGCCCGCACGCGATACGAGCCGAAGGCGGGCGTGTCCAGAGGAAGGAGCGTGTCGGTCACACCCCAATGACGAAGAGCCTCGGGCGTTCCGACGACGGCGTCCGGTCGGATGTCCTCGAGCGCCAAGGCGAACTCCGACTCCGTTGCGTGCGGGCTGACCACCGCGACCACACCGCCGGCGAGTCCGACACCGAGGGCAGCAGCGACGGTGCCCCAGGTGTTGTCGGCCTGAATCACCACGGTCGGGGGGCTGGGGTCGATACCACCGAAGACGTCGGCAAGCGATTTCGCCGCCTCGACGACGGTCCGGAGCGTGTGGCTGCCGTCCTCGTCGACGACGGCGACTGCATCGGGATTCTGTTCGGCGCGAATGACCATCTCGCGGGCAAGCCGTTTCACTGGTGTGACTCTTTCCTGGTGCGCGATGCACTCATGTCGAGGACTGCACGGCCGGTGACGGATCCGTTCCGCAATCGGTCGTAGGCAGAGATCGCCTCGGTGAAGGGGAAGGTGGTGATTTCGGCGCGTAACAGGCCGTCCTGCGCCAGTGCGACAACGGCTTCGAGGTCGGCTCGCGTGCCCCAGAACGGTGCATCCACCGTCCATCCTGCGGCCAGACCGACATCCTTCCCGGCTGTCAATCGGCCGCCGGCGCTGCCTACCACGACAAGAGAACCCCCGTTCCGAAGCTGGGAGGCGGCCGGCGCGGTTGTGGTCGGCGCGCCGACGAAGTCGAGAACGAGGTCCGCACCACCCAGTGTCGTGAGCCGTTGCGCCGCAGCGGAAACGGAGTCGTAGAACTCGTGCGCTCCCGAGGACTCGGCCACAGCGGCGGCTTCGGCCTTGGAGTCGATTGCGATGATGTGCGGCACGTCCATGGTGCGCAGAATCTGCAGGGCAAGGTGGCCGAGACCGCCGACTCCGACCACGACTACGACGCTGCGGCTGTCGATCACCGTGGAATTGGTGCGAATGGCATGGTAGGCAGTCAGTGCCGCGTCGGCCAGGGGCGCGGCACTGCACGGATCGAGGGTGCCGGTCGGAACCAGTGCCCGCTCGGACGGCACCAGCATCAGTTCTGCGAGGCCGCCTGGATATCCGAGTCCGTTTCCGATGGGGGCCAGCCGACCGTCAGGACGTCGAACCAGCGACCGACAGTAATTCTCTCTGCCCCGCAGGCAGTTGGGGCACGTTCCGCAACTCCAGATTCCGTGTACGACCACGGCGCGGCCGATCCATGAACTGTCGGCCGACGGGCCGGCCGATACGACCGTGCCCGCTACTTCGTGCCCCAGCGTCATCGGCAGCCGGTAGTCGAAAACCTCCGTGCCCGAATCCATCACGTGCAGATCGGACCGGCAGAGTCCGGCGGCGTCGACGCGGACCAGAAGCTCCTCGCCGGCCGGTATCGGGTTCGGTACCTCCCGAAACTCCGGTCCGCTGCCCCACTCGCACAGCTGCACGGCCAACATCAGCGCGCCGTCCATCCGCCGTCGACCACCAGGGTCTGGCCGGTCATGTACGAGCTGGCGTCCGAGGCCAGAAACAGCACGGCACCGTCGATCTCACCGTCGACACCGCCGCGTCCCAGCATGGTGTTTCGCCGCACCCACCCCGCGGACTTGTCGTTGGTGAACAGGCCATCGGTCATCTCCGTATCGAACCATCCGGGCACGACGGCGTTGACGCGAATGCCTCGGCGACCCCACTGACCGGCGAGTTCGCGAGTGAGGCCGAGCGTGCCTGCCTTCGACGCCGCGTAACTGGCACCGCCGATCGGCGCAGTGGACACCAACCCGATCACCGAGGAGATGTTGATGATCGACGCTGTTGCCTCACTCGGCATCTTGCCGACCGCATACGTGGCCAGATGGAACCCGGCGATCAGGTTGACGTCGAGGATGGACTGGAAACCGTCGAGTGTCTCGTCCTCGGCATTGGGGGGGCCGGGCTTTCCCGCGTTGTTGATCACGACGTCGAGCCGGCCGCATTCATCGAAGCATCGATCGACCAGCGCTCGCCGGTCGCGGTCGTCGGTGACGTCACAGCGGACGGGCACGATGGCCGGAATCTCGGCCGACAACGCGTCGAGCCGGTCGAGCCGCCGCGCTGCTGCGTACACCGTGGCACCGGCCGCGGCGAGCGCCCGGGCGAAACCGAGGCCGAGCCCCGACGAGGCACCGGTGACCACAGCGACGCGACCGGTCAGGGAGAACATGTCCTGAGTCATGTGTCCACTTCCAAACTGATTGTCGGACAATACGAGTGATCGGTCAGTAGACGGAAGTGCGGCCGCCGTCGACCGGGATGATCGCGCCCGTCGTGTATCCGGCCTCGTCCGAGGCGAGATGAGTGATCAATCCGGCGAGTTCGTCGGGCCGTCCCAACCGCCCGGCCGGGAGCCGGTCGACGATCTTGCCGATGAACTCCTCGTCCCAGTTCTCGGCCATATCGGTAGCGAAACCGCCGGGCATCACACAGTTGACGCGAACCGTGGGCGCGTATTCCTGGGCGAACGCGCGTGTCAGCGCATTGAGACCGTTCTTGGCTGCTGCATACATCGCCTCGGGCGGGCTGGGTCGCTCGGCACCGATGCTCGAAATATTGATGATGGACCCACCTCCCGCGGCCGCCATCCGGTCACCAGCCACGGCCATCAGCCGGAACGGTCCCTTGAGATTGACCTCGATCGTCTTGTCCCACAGTCCCTCTGTCACCGACACCAGGTTCTCGGCCAGCGGCGCGATCCCGGCGTTGTTGACGACGATGTCCAGGCTCCCGAAACGAGAAATGATGTCGTCCACGGCCGGCTCGATGCTGTCCCAGTGTCCGACGTGCAACGCATACGGATGTGCGCTGCCCGGGCCCGCGTCACCCAGGCTCGAGACCGCACTCTCGCAGGCCTCGAGCTTGCGGCTCGACACGATGACGGTCGCGCCTGCGTCCTTCAGACCGCGGGCAATGGCCAGACCCAACCCACGGCTGGCTCCTGTCACCAGCGCGACCTTGCCGTCCAATTTCGGTGTACTCATGCGTACCTCTTGACCTCGAGTCGGGCGATGGTCCGCAGATGGACCTCGTTGGGGCCGTCGGCAATCTGCAGAGCTCGGGTGATGGCGTAGAGCCGAGCGAGAATGGTGTCGTTGCTGACTCCGGCGGCACCGTACGTCTGCACCGCTCGGTCGACAACCTTGTGGGCCACCTCCATCGCAGCCACCTTGATGGCAGCGACTTCCGAACGGGCCGAAGCATTTCCGGCGGTATCCATCAACCATGCCGACTTCAGCACCAACAACCGAATCTGGTCGATCTCCATGCGGCTGCGCGCAATCCACTCACGCACCACACCTTGATCGGACAACGGTCCGCCGAACGCCTGCCGAACGAGCGAGCGCCGACACATCATCTCCAGTGCGCGCTCGGCCATGCCGATCGCCCGCATGGCGTAGTGCATGCGGCCTGGGCCGAGTCGCCCCTGTGCGATGGCGAATCCGTCGCCCTCCTCCCCCAGCATGTTGGCGGCGGGCACGCGCACGTCGGTGAACTGAACTTCCCCGTGGCCCAGACGATCCTGAAATCCGAACATGGGTAGGTCGCGCACCACCTCTACGCCGGGTGCGTCGGCCGGAACCAGAATCATGCTCTGCCTGCGGTAGGTGGAACTGTCCGGATCCGACTTCCCCATGAAGATCATGAGCTTGCAGTCGGGATCGAGAACGCCCGAGGTGTACCACTTTCGGCCGTTGACGACGTACTCGTCCCCGTCACGAGTGATGGTCGAGGTGATGTTCGTGGCGTCCGAGCTCGCGACATCGGGTTCGGTCATGGCGAACGCAGAGCGAATGGTGCAGTCCAGCAGCGGCTTCAGCCACTGCTCCTTCTGCTCCTCGGTGCCGTACATAGCCAGGATTTCCATGTTGCCGGTATCGGGTGCCGAGCAGTTGATCGCCTCGTTCCCGATGATGGAACGGCCGACGATCTCGGCGAGCGGCGCATACTCGAGATTGGTCAATCCCGCACCGAGGCCGTCATGGGTCATGAACAGGTTCCACAACCCGAGTTCACGGGCGCGTGCCTGCAGATCCCGCATGATCTGCGGTTGCTCGTGCGGATTGTCGTTCGCGGCGATCTGAGCGTCGTAGACACTCTCGGCCGGGTAGACGTGGTCGTCCATGAATGTCTCGAGCGTGGCCGACAATTCGGCCGTCCGCTGTGAGTAGGAAAAGTCCACTTCGTTGTGCTCCTGTCGAGTGAAGGGGGCGTCAGCGCGCGAGCAATGCGGTGCCGGTGTCGATCAACCTGCGGATGGTCGCGGGCAGCTTTTCCTGATCCGGGTCGATGTGGCGACCTTCGCGGTGCCGACGCAGATTGTGACCCATGATCGCCGCCATCTTCAGTCGCCCGAGGGCGTCGAACCACGTCATGTCCGGCAGCGCCGGACCGCTCGCGGTGTAGCAGGAGATCAGTTCTTCGCTACTGGGCAGACCGGGCACGTCTCGGCCGACCCCGGGAAAGTTGGTGCCGTCGGCGAAAACCAGGAACCACCCCAGTTCGACGCGTGGATCACCTGCGCTCCAGATTTCCCAGTCGATCAGAGCCGCCGGCTCGAGACCGTCGGAGATGATGTTTCCCAGCCGGTAGTCCCCATGGACGAGTGTCGGTGTGATCGCTTCCGGAATGTCTCGACGGAGAAGTCGAACCAACTCGTCGGCACCCTCGACCAGTTCCACCGGAACCGCAGCGAGCGTCTTGGACCAGCGATCCAATTCGTCGGCCGGCGAAAGGATGTCGCCCGTATCAGGAATGCTCGCGAGCGGAACGGCGTGCAACGCCGGCAGCACCTCCGCCGCTCGCCGCATTCGTGCGGCCGCGATACTCGGTTCCACCTCGGGGTCGTCGAGCACCGGTTCGAGCGACTCACCGACGACGAGCTCCATGGCGAACCAGGCCGGTTCCTCCTCGTCGACCGCGACGATTGCCGGTACCGGCACATCGGTGTCGGCCAGCGCACGCAGAATCGAGGCCTGCCGAAGCATGTCGTGCCGCCCGACCGACCGCTGCCCATCCGGGACAGCCTTCACGACGAAGTCGCCGCCGGACGTCGTCACTCGGTAGGTCAATCCGGAATGGCCACCAAGCAAAGGCTCGAACGTGTCGACCGCAACGCCGAGCTCGGCGTCCAGCGCGGCCGTCACGCGAGTGCGCAAGGAGGATTTGGTCATGGTCGCGGCTCTCTCGGGAGACCGAGCACACGCTCGGCGATGATGTTGTGCTGAATCTCGTCGGTACCGCCGGCGATTCGATAGCCCGGGGCTCCGAGTAGATGCTCGGACCACGCGAACGTGCCCCACCGTCCCGAGTCGGATGTCAGGTCACGACCGAGCAGCAAGCGCACGACTTCGGAGGTCCTGGCCATCGTGTCGGTGGCCAGAAGTTTTCCCAGAGACGCTTCCGGCCCTGGATCGTTGCCGGCGATGACAGCACCGGCCACTCGCATGTTGCCGATTCGCTGGACGAAACTACGCGTCACCAGATCGGCCACGGCGTCACGCTCGATCTCGGTCAGCTCGCGGCCGAGGTTCTGGGCAAGTGCCACAGCGCCGTCCGCGTTAGCCAGTCCGAGGTTGCCGCCGTCGAGGCGTTCGGCCGCAAGCACTGTCAGGGCAACCTGCCAGCCCTTACCGGCCGGGCCCAACCGATGATCGTCGCTCAGGTGCACGCTGTCGAGGTACACCTCGTTGAAGGAGCTGCCACCCGTCATCTGGCGAATAGGACGTACGTCGACTCCCGACGCGTCCATCGGGATCAGGAACATCGTCAGACCCGCGTGCTTGGCGACCGTGGAGTCGGTGCGGCACAGGGCGACTCCGTAGTCGGCGACCCGCGCCCCCGACGTCCACACCTTGTGCCCGTCGATCGTCCACGAGCCGTCCTCGGCCTGGGTTGCGCGTGTCCGAACCGCGGCCAGGTCGGAACCGGCCTCGGTCTCGGAGAACAACTGGCATGCGATGACGTCGGCCCGAAGCATGGCGCGAACGAACCTCGTCCGCTGCTCTTCGGTTCCCCATTGCGCGATGGTGGGCGCAACCAACTGCTGAGTGACGGAGAACATCTCGGTCCGCTTGGGCACATCGAACGTGTCCTCGACGCGCCGGAAGGCAAGTACGTACGACAGCGGAAGATCGCGGCCACCGTACTCGGTCGGGGAATTCAGTGCGCCCCATCCCGCATCGAACTTCGCCTGCTCGTACGCGGCGATCTCGTCGGTGTGCGCCTGCTCTTCCTCCGCGGTCCAATTCTCGAAGACGGCGACCGTATCCGGGCCCTGACCCCACACGGAGTCGGTGCGGGGTGCCGCAACGGATTTCAGCCACGCGGTGGCCTGCTCGCCGAACTCGAGGATGTCCGGAATCGTTTGTTGTGTCACTGCATTACCTCTGGTTCGTCTCGGGTCAGACCGTCAGCACGGTGCAGGCACTGATGCCCGGCGCGCCGTACACGTGGGTGAAGCCGACACGCGGATCGCCCGGCACTTGGCGCTCGCCGGCTTCGCCACGTAGCTGGGTCACGATCTCGTGTACCTGCCGGAGACCGGAGGCACCGATGGGTTCTCCGTTCGCGATGCAGCCACCGTCGGTGTTGATCGGCAAGCGCCCACCGATCTCGGTGTCACCCGCCGCGATCATGGCTTCTTGCTCACCGGGCTCGCAGAAGCCGCATTCGGCCATGTGCATGATTTCGGCACCGCTCTCGGTGTCCTGCAGCTGCGCGACGTCGACCTCGTGCGGAGCGATGCCGGCCTGCTCGAAGGCCGCCCGCGCAGCGTCTGCGCTCACACTGGTGGGTTCGCCGTCGCCCTGAACAGAGGGGCTGAAGACCTCGAAGGACCCGAACCGGCGGGTCCGGTGGGTGATGGCTGCGATCTTCACCGGCCGACCGGTGGCTCGCGCGACGTAGTCCTCGCCGGCGACGACGATCGCGGCTGCTCCCTCACCGGGCGAGCAGAACATGTACCGCGTGAGCGGATCGTTGACCATGTCGGCTTCTGCGATCGTCGTGGCATCCATGGCCTCACGGCGCCAGGCGTTGGGATTGAGAACTCCGTTGCGATAGGCCTTTTCCGCTACCAGAGCCAGCGTCCGACTCGAGATGTCGTGCCGACGCATGTATCGAGAGATCTTGGCTCCGAAGAACTGGGTGGTGACCATCAGACCGGCCTCGCCGTATCCGTCGGGTAGACCCCACTCCGCCGGCCGTGGGTCGAATGCTCCACGCGGATGTTTGTCGAAACCCACTGCGAGAGCGACGTCCGCGGAGCCCGACCGCACGGCATTGACGGCCGAGAACAACGCGCTTCCGCCTGTTGCACAACCGTTCTTGACGTTCGTGAACGGGATACCGGTGAAGCCGAGTTCGGCGACGAGGGTATCGGCGAGACCCGAACCGTCACTGCCTCCGAATGCGACCTGCACGTCTGGCCAGGACAGATCGGCATCGCGCAATGCGTTGTCGATCGCGGTGACGGCCATCTGACGGCCCGACACTCCAGGTTGCCGTCCGAACTTGGACAGCCCTGCACCGATGATCGAAACATTCTGTGTCACTGGCTGATTCCTGTCGATTCCGGTTGCGTGCCGAGGGTGTCGACCGCGAATCGAGGCACCGGTGCGGTGGATGTCAGACGCACCGGTGCCCCATCCAGTTCGTCGAAGCTCTCACAATCGAGGATTGCTTCGACCTTGATGCCCTCGGGCAATTCCACGTAGCCGACTGCGAAGGGAACGAACCCGCCGACCGGTGGCACGTATGGAGGAGACTTGGGCGCGAAACGCTGAACCGTGTAGGCCCAGACGGTGCCCAGTGTGCTCAACGTGATGTTCTCCGCCGTGGGTGTGGCACACCTGCTGCACATCGCACTGGCGGGGAAAGCCACGGTACTGCATACAGTGCACTTGCTGCCCTCGAGCGCGGCGGCCGTTGCCTGCTCCATGATGCTGCCTTTCGGACTGTTCGATCAGAACGCGGAGGTGGTGCGGGTCAGCGCCCGACCCACTTGGGCTCACGCTTCTCGAGGAATGCGGTGACGCCCTCCTTGCCGTCCTCGGACTGGAGAGCATTGCCGACTGCGAGATGCTCCATGACCATGAGCGACTGGATATCCGCATCCAGGCCGCGGTCGATGCACATCTTGGTCAGCTTCATCATGAACGGGCTCTTGTCGGTGAGGTTCCCGATGAACTCGTCGACGGTCTTGTCGAGGTCCTCGGCCGGCGCGGACGCATTGATCAGGTCGAAGTCGACGGCCTCGGTGCCCGAGAGCAGCTTGCCGGTGAGCATGAGTTCCTTGGTCTTCCGGATGCCGATCATGCGGGGCAGGCGGTAGATGGGGCCGGCACCACCGAACAATGCACGGCGGATGTGGAAGTCGCCAATTCTTGCGTCGTCGGCCGCGATAGCGAAGTCGCACGAGATCATCAGTTCGAATCCACCGGCGGTGACGTAACCCTCGAGCACCGCGACGGAGGGAGTGTTCATGGAGTACAGACGATCGCACACCTTCGCCGACAGCACGGCGACGTCCATGGCGGTGGTGGTGCCGATGAAGTCCGACAGCAATTCGTCGAGGTCGAAGCCCGAGCAGAAGGTGTTGTTGACTCCGCGGAGCACGAGAACCTTGAGGTTCGGATCGTTGTCCACCTCGACGATGATCTCGTCCAGACGATGCAGCAGCTCCACCGTGACGGCGTTCTTCTTGTGCGGGCGGTTGAGCCAGACGCGAGCGACCTCGCCGTCCTTCTCCAACAGAATGTGGTCGGTGTCGATCATGTGACAGCCTTTCGAGAGAGCAAGTTGAACTGGATTCACTTCAGTATTGATCATCGGAGCGATGGCGTCAATAGCCGCTCACCTGCGATGGCAGCAATCGGTCTACACGGCAAGCAAATCGGCGATCCGCGCCCGATGCGCACGCGAATCACCCTGCAACGCTTCATTTCCGAGAACTCGGCGGAAATAGCTGTGCGCAGAGTGCTCCCACGTGAACCCCACTCCCCCGTGCAGTTGCACGGCCTCGTGGGCCGCGTGCACCGCGGCATCACTGCACACGGCACCCGCGACGGCGATCGCCAGCCTGGCCTCGTCGGGATCCTCGTCGTGCACAGCAGCGGCATAACGCGCCGCCGATCGGGCACGCTCGAGTTCGATCAACATGTCGGCCAGGCGGTGCTTGATGGCTTGGAAGGAGCCGATGGGGCGTCCGAACTGTTGACGCGTCTTGACGTGCTCGAGCGTCATCTGCAGCAAGGCATCCGCAATACCGGTGTTCTCGCACGCGAGCGCCAGCGTGGCCACGTCCTGTATCCGAGCAATCGCGTCTCCGGCCCTGTCCGCCGGTACCAGGAGCGTCGCGGGGGCGCGATCGAACGATATGTCCGCTTGTCGCCTGGTCGAGTCGACGACGCGTCGATCATGCAGTGCAGAGGAACTTTTCGCCGGTACACCGAAGAGCGCAACACCGTCCGAACAGCGGGCACTGACGACGAGAACATCCGCCGCGCCGCCTCCCACGACATAGCGAACCCGACCACTCAGGACCCAGCCGTCGTCGGTCCTGTCGGCGTCGACATCGTCGGACTCGGCGGACAGCGCGCTCACCGCCGCGATCGTGCCGGCGGCCAGAACATCGTCGAGCAGATCCGAGTTGCCCGCCTCGATCATGGCGCGAACGCCGACGGCCGCATGCTGATAGACGGGTTCGACAGCCAGAGCGCGGCCACATTCCTCCAGAACGATGCCGAGCTCGACCATCCCGAAGCCGAGTCCACCCGACTCCTCCGGAACAGCCATGGCGGTCACCGACATGTCGTCGACCAACCGTTTCCACAGTTCGACCGAGTAGCCAGGGGCTGAGTCCGCAGAGGCCCGCACCTGCTCGATCGTGGAGTACTTGGCGAGGACTCCGCGGATGGCCTCGCGTATTTCGGCCTGTTCACTGCCGGGCGTCAGCGCCGACGGCTCCGAACGAGGCCAGGGGGCTTGTGCGTCGCGGTGAGATGATGACATGTCGCTCCACTCGAGTTGAATTCAGTTTCTTCTCGAACCATAACCGCTCGAACCCTCGACAAACAGGGTTTACCTGAACTAAGTTCACTTCATGTCATTGAGGATTGTGGAGTACTACGCCACCTTGGATGCTGGACATCTGGACGACGCGGTGGCGATGCTGTCCGAGGATGTCGAATATTCGATGGTCCTGCCGAGTGGGACGAGTCGAAAGACCGGCCGAATGGCCATGCTCGAATATCTGGCCGGTAGACCCCCCGTCGACCGCAAGCACCGAGTTCTCCGATCGGCCGTCGACCAGGACCTCCAGTTCGCACACGGCGCAGTCACGGAAGGCGACCGGACGACGGGCTACTTCGTCGGAACCATGCATGTGCGCGCGGACGGTTCGATCGACCGTTATCAGGTCTCGTTCGACACCGAATTCGATCTACTCGGCACCGATTCAGGAGACCGTCGATGAACTCGAACACCCAACCGACCCCCACGCTGCTGCGCTGGTTCGAATACATGGATTCCGACGACCCCGACCGGGTCCTGACCATGATCTCAGCAGACTTCCGTATGTCCGTGCAGTTCTCCAAGGGACACGGCGAGGCCGCCGAATTCGTGGGCGACCGCGACGGGCTCGTCGCCTACCTACAGCAACGCGAGAAGAGCACCTTGATTCACCATCTCGATCGCGGCGCATCCGTCGACGGCACCGAGATGGTCCTGGGACGCACCACCCGCGATGGAGCCTTCGAGGCGTCGTTCAATGCGTCGGCCCAACTCGACGAGAGCGGGCGCGTCCGACGGTTGCTCATCGCCCGAACGCCGGAACTGGCGTTCGACCGATAGCCGAACGACTCACGCAACAGAGAAGAAAAGAGCGAGATGTCAGAGCACGCATTGATATTCGAAGCCATTCGTACTCCGAGAGGCAAGGGGCGGAACGGATCTCTGCACGGCACCAAGCCGGTGGACCTCGTCGCGGGCTTGATCACCGAACTCCGCAGCCGATTCCCGGATATGGACCCATCCGACATCGACGACGTCATCCTCGGCGTCGTCTCACCGGTCGGAGAACAGGGCGCGGTGATCTCTCGCGCAGCCGCTTTGGTGGCGGGTCTACCTGAATCGGTCCCCGGTACCCAGATCAACCGTTTCTGTGCGTCCGGCCTCGAAGCGACCAACCTGGCAGCACAGAAGGTCGCTTCCGGCTGGGACGATCTGGTGATCGCCGGCGGCGTCGAGTCCATGTCTCGGGTGCCGATGGGCAGCGACGGCGGTGCCTTGTTCACCGACCCGGCCACCGCCTACGACCTGTACATCGTTCCGCAGGGAATCGGTGCCGACCTGATCGCGACTGTCGAGGGGTTCTCGCGTGACGACGTCGACACCTACGCGGCGGAGTCCCAGCGACGCGCCGAGGCAGCCTGGAGTGCAGGCTATTTCAAGAATTCCGTCGTCCCGGTCGAGGACTTCAACGGCGTCACCTTGCTGGACCAAGACGAGCACCGCCGACCGGGAACCACCACCGGCAGCCTGGGCAAGTTGAAGCCGGCCTTCGCCGCGTTGGGAAAGGCCGCAGGTTTCGACGACGTGGCGCTGCAGAAGTACGTTGACGTCGAGCGCATCGATCACGTGCACACCGGCGGTAACTCTTCGGGCATCGTCGACGGTGCCGCGCTGGTTCTCATCGGCAGTGCAGCGGCCGGTGCCCGCGCGGGCCTGGTTCCGCGCGGTCGCATCGTGGCCACGGCGCAGGTCGGCAGCGAGCCGACGATCATGCTCACCGGGCCGACCCCGGCCACCGTGGCAGTGCTCGAGCGAGCGGGCCTGACCGTGGACGACATCGACGTGTTCGAGCTGAACGAGGCGTTCGCGTCCGTCGTGCTCAAGTGGATGAAAGACCTCGACATCCCGCACGAGAAGACCAACGTCAACGGCGGAGCTATCGCTATGGGCCATCCGCTCGGCGCCACCGGCGCGATTCTGGTGGGCACCGTACTGGACGAACTGGAACGAATCGGCGGCCGGTACGGCCTGATCACCCTCTGCATCGGTGGCGGAATGGGCGTTGCCACCGTCATCGAACGCCTCTGAACCACCCGACGTCGACACACAGAAATCGAGAGAACATGAGCGAGAACATGATCGGGTGGGAACGCGGTGCCGACGGCGTCGTCGTACTCACGATGGACGACGCGGGCAAGAGCGCGAACACGATGAACGACACGTACATCGCGTCCATGGCCGCCACGGTCGAGCGGCTCGAAGCCGAGAAGGACGACATCATCGGTGTCGTGATCACCTCGGCCAAGAAGTCGTTCTTCGCGGGCGGCGACCTCGACGACATGACGGCGGACCCGGGCGATGTCGACCAGCGGGACGTTGCGCGCGCCTTGACCGAGCGGATCGACGGAATCAAGGGTGTGCTGCGACGGCTCGAGACCCTCGGTCGCCCGGTGGTGGCCGCGATCAACGGCGCGGCCCTCGGCGGCGGCTTCGAGATTGCGCTGCATACCCATCACCGCATCGCAGCGGACCTGCCGGGCACCCGAATCGGTCTCCCCGAGGCCACACTCGGACTGTTGCCCGGTGGCGGCGGGATAGTCCGAACGATCCGACTGATGGGAATCGATGCCGCCCTGGCGAAGGTGTTGACCAAGGGCCAGCAGCATTCGGTGTCCGACGCGATCAAGCTCGGTCTGATCGACGCTGGGGTCGACAGTGTCGGCGAGTTGGTTCCGGCAGCGAAGGCATGGATTACCGCGAACCCGTCGGCCGAGCAGCCCTGGGACGTCAAGGGTTTCGAGATCCCCGGCGGCGGGCCCACCGACCCCGCCGTCGCTCAAAATCTCCTTGCTGCAACGGCATTGCTCCGTAAGCAGCTCAAGGGTGCACCCGCTCCTGCACCGAGGGCTATCCTCGCCGCCGCAGCGGAGTGCGCCACCGTCGACGTGGACACCGCAGATCGTATCGAGACCCGCTACTTCGTCTCTCTGATGACCGATCGAGTCGCGCAGAACATGATTCGTGCGTTCTTCTTCGACATGCAGACCATCCGACGCGGAACGTCTCGCCCGGCCGGCCACGACGAGTTCACCGCCCGGAGCGTGGCGGTGATCGGGGCCGGAATGATGGGTGCCGCGATCGCCTACGTGTGCGCCAAGGCCGGCATCGAGGTGGTACTGAAAGACCTCGACCAGGACGCGGCCGATCGCGGAARACTCTACGCCGAGAAGCTCGAAGCGAAAGCACTCGAGCGGGGGTCGACGACAGCCGAGAGGTCGGCGGCACTGCNGTTCACCGCCCGGAGCGTGGCGGTGATCGGGGCCGGAATGATGGGTGCCGCGATCGCCTACGTGTGCGCCAAGGCCGGCATCGAGGTGGTACTGAAAGACCTCGACCAGGACGCGGCCGATCGCGGAAAACTCTACGCCGAGAAGCTCGAAGCGAAAGCACTCGAGCGGGGGTCGACGACAGCCGAGAGGTCGGCGGCACTGCTCGASCGGATCCGGCCGACGGCGGACGCGACCGATTGCGCCGCAGTCGATCTCGTGATCGAAGCGGCATTCGAGTCCGTGGACGTCAAGAATCGCGTCTTCGGGGAACTCGACGGTATCGTTCCCGCCGATGTCGTMCTCGGCTCCAACACCTCCCAGCTTCCGATCTCCATCTTGGCCGACGGCGTGAGCMGTCCACAGAATTTCATCGGAATCCACTTCTTCTCCCCTGCCGACAAGATGCCCCTGGTCGAAATCGTTCGTGGCCGAGAGACTTCCGACTCGACAGTGGCGAAGGTCGTCGACTTCGTCTTTCGGATCGGTAAGACTCCCATCGTCGTCAACGACAGCCGAGGGTTCTTCACCTCACGAGTGATCGGCGCGTTCCTCGACGAAGCGATGGCCGCTGTCGGCGAGGGCGTCAAYCCGGTCTTCGTCGAGCAGGCGGGCGCGCAGGCCGGCTACCCCGTCCCRCCSCTSCAACTGATGGACCAGGTGACCCTGTCGCTGTCGCAGAAGATCCGCAAAGAAAACGAGCGGGCGCTGGCCGACGAAGGAAAGCCGCCTCGCCGACAYGGCTCGGACGCAGTGATGGACAAGATGGTCGATGAGCTCGACCGCCCCGGGCGYGCCGGCGGCGGCGGCTTCTACAGCTACGACGAATCGGGCACGAGAACCGGGATCTGGCCGGGCGTTCGCACGTCGTTCGATTCCGGTTCGACGCACATTCCTTTCCGGGACATGCAGGAACGGATGCTGTTCGCCGAGGCGATCGAGGCAGTCAAGTGCCTGGACGAAGGGGTGCTGACGAGCGTGGCCGACGCGAACATCGGGTCCTTGCTGGGCATCGGCTTCCCCTCGTGGACCGGGGGCGTCATTCAGTACATCGACCAATACGACGGCGGGCTGTCCGGTGCTTTTCTCGGACGGAGCACCACCGGTGACGAACGGCCGTGAACGCCTGACAGGATGGGGCGGGTCCTTGCTGGGCATCGGCTTCCCCTCGTGGACCGGGGGCGTCATTCAGTACATCGACCAATACGACGGCGGGCTGTCCGGTTTCGTCGACCGAGCGCGCGAATTGGCATCGAAGTACGGCGCTCACTTCGAGCCGCCACAGTCGTTGGTGAACAAAGCACTGCGCGGAGAGCGCGTCCGTACCCTCGCATCCTGAACGAAAAGAGAACGCTGTGAACGCACTACGTCGATCGGTGATGTCCGTCGGGATTGCCGCGGTGACTCTCGTTGCCGCGGCGTGCGGACAATCCTCGCAGGAGGCAGGGTCCGCACCGGTACAGGGTTCGTGGGACGACGTCGTGGCTGCGGCCAACGATGAAGGGAGTGTGCACCTGTACTCCACCCAGCATCCCGAAAACCTCGAAACACTCGAGACCGCTTTCGAGTCGAAGTATCCCGACATCGATCTCCAGTTCACGCGCGGTAGTGACGTCGAGCTCAACCCGCGAGTGGAGACCGAAGTCCGCACCGGCCGTGGAACAGCCGACGTACACATGTCGACCGATCCCGCGTGGATCACCACTGCGTCCGAATCGGGCACCTACTCGACCCCGATCGTCGGGCCGGCCTTCGACGACCCGGCCTACGCTCGATCGACGAGCATGCTGAACGACACGTTCTTCCTCACCAGCGCAGCGATATTCGCACTCGGATGGAACACCGATGCAGTTCCTGCCGGGCTTTCGTCCCCGCAGGATCTGCTGGATCCGGCGTTGAAAGGTCGGATAGGCATCGTGAATCCTGCTGGGTTCGCCGCCGTCGTCGACGAGTATCGATTCTTCGACGAGAACTGGACCGGTGGCGGCTTCCTGGACAAGCTGGCTGCGCAGGAACCTCGGGTTTATCCCGGCGCGTTGGCTGTGGCTCAGGCACTGAGCTCCGGCGAAATCGCCGCATCGCCGATGGTTCCCCCGCTGATCCGCGAGAAGGAAGCCGGCGCACCCGTCGAGTGGATACTTCCCGATCCGGCGTGGGGTGCGCCGTACTACTCCCACGTATTGTCCTCGGCGCCGCATCCCAACGCCGCGCAGGTGCTGGCCGACTTCATGGTGTCCGCCGACGGGCAGCGCGCCCTGTCGAAGGGGTACGGCAGCGCTCTGCCGGATATCGAGAACTCGGTGGGTTCGGCTCAGGACATTTCGCTACCGGATACGGATTCGCTGACGCCCGAGAAGGTCTCGCAGTTTCAGCAGGAGTGGGAAAGCAAGTTCACCTGATTCCCGGACTCGAAAGGACGGCACCCGCCCATGCTCAGCCGAACGCTGTGCCTCGCCGCCCGCCCGAGCGGGAAGTTGGCGACTATCCATCTGGAACTGCAGGAAATCCCGCTCGCTCCGCTGCTCGATGGCGATGTGCTGGTAAAAAATACGTGGCTTTCGGTCGATCCGTCGATTCGACTGCGACTGGGTGAATCGGCACCTTCCGGGTACCTACCACCGCTCTCTGTCGGAGAGGCGTTGGTGGGGTTGGCACTCGGCACCGTCGTCGAGTCACGGCACGAGAACTTTCGGCCGGGAGATCTGGTGTCGCACATGAACGGCTACCGCGACTATGCGACGGTCTCTGCTACCGCCGGTGGATTGGGCGGCGCTGGCACCCTGACCAAGATCGATGCCGGTGACTGGCCACATCAGTGGTTTCTCGGGCCCCTGGGGAGTTCCGGCCTCACAGCGTATGTCGGCCTCTTCGAGGTCATGAACATTCGACCGTCCGATACAGTCTGGATTTCCGCCGCCGCAGGAGCAGTCGGCAGTACCGCTACCCAACTCGCTGTCCACCACGGGTGCACGGTGATCGCGTCCGCAGGCAGCAGACTCAAGGCCGATCACCTGGTCGACGCTCTCGGAGCTTCCCGATCGTTCGATTACCACGACGGCGACATGGACAGCCTGCTCGCACAGGCAGCGCCGCACGGGATCGACGCATACTTCGACAACGTCGGCGGATCCCACTTCCCAGCTGCCCTGAACGCACTTCGACCCGAGGGACGCGTCGCGATGTGCGGGGCCATCTCCACCTACGAGACTTCGAACACGCTCCCGTCGAACCTCTTTCAGATCACGGCCAAGAGTTTGTCGATACGGGGATTTCGAGCCGGATCGTTCGGGCACCTCTACGACAGAATGCGATCCATCGTCGGAAGCCGACTGGCCGACGGGACCATGATCTACGAGGAATCCGTCTACGACGGCCTCGAGCTTGCCTCCACCGCGTTGGTCGATCTGCTCAACGGACGAACCAGCGGAAAGACGCTGTGTCGACTGTGAAGCCCTGCCGATTGTGAACCCCTGACACGCCGGTTCAGAGCGGTTCGGCATTCGACCGCACGATGCGCGGCGGCGTCCATCGCTCGCTCAGCGCATCCTCGGTCGGTTGATAGATTCTCAGGACCAGAAAGAACGGGTGCTGGGGTGCCGGCAGCCAGGCGTGCTGAGGACTGTTCGGCATGGGCTGCGATGCGCTCACAGTGATCGCCGACGGTCCTCCGGCTCCGTCGCCGCCATTGACCGCTGATCCCACCGAGTGCATCTTTTCGGGCGCGTCGTACAACCAGCCGGTATCTGCGTCGTACAGCGTGATACTCCAAAAAGCCTGTGCTGGCGGCGGAGTGACGAATTCGATGGTGTACTCGTCTCCGCCTTCGCACGACAGTCGTTGTCCATCGTGGTCGACATAGCTGTTGTACGAGCAATTTTCCTCGACGACGTTCGCGCCGAGACCGACGTAGTTCATGACCGCACGTGCAAGAAAGTTGTGTCCGTGGGCACCCTTGCCGAGCACCCTGGTCCAGCCGGACTCGGTGCGACGTCCCAGCAGCGATCGAGATCGAGACAACAGTGCCATTGCTGACTCGAATCCTGCTTCCACACCGTTCCGGGTGGCCTCGTCGAGGTCGTCCATGGAGAAGTCCCCCGAACCGACCCCGATGTGTCGGAACTGGTGCACGTGGGCCACGTCGCCGAACGGCACCCCGTTGTGAGCGAGCGACGCGTCGAGCGCGGTCAGGAACGCGCGAGAGGAGGTCTCGACCTCCCGCGAACCCACCACCGGCCAGTTCCGTGCAGACGGAGCGAGCGCATCGATCGTGACCGCATCCTGCAGACCGTGCACCTGCAGCAGGTCCACCGGACCGAACGTCTGAATTCGCATCAACAGCCACATCATCGGTGTGGCGACTCTGAACACCTCCACTCCCTCGGGGACCTCACCGGTCCAGTCCGTACAGGCCAGGAGCAACTCACGCGGCTGTTCAGGATGCGTCCGCCTGCTGACATTGCTTGCGTTGCTGTAGGCGTCGAGGAAATTCAACGTGTAGTACCGATCACCGAAATCGGGCAGGCCGATGACGATCGGTCCGTTCGAAAGGTCCAGCCACGCATTGGAATACAGAGTGTCGACGTTGGGTACCCGAAACGGTTGGAATCCCGCACCGGCAATGCTTCGCTCGTGAGTCAACGTGTCGATTGCCCACTGGACGTCGCTCTCGGCCGGGGCACACGCGTCGCACATGCCGGCATACTGATACACCGATGGCAGACCGTAGATCACCGCCTGCACGGCCACCGAGTGCGCCCATCCTCGGCGGTCCTCTGCGTCCGATGGATGTATGTCTGCCGCATCGGTGGCGGTGAGCTGGTCGGCCGACTTCACGTCGTAGGTACGCATCGGTGAAAAGTCCTTCCTCGCAGACGCTGTCGCTACCGGCAGCGTCCGTTGCAATTCGCAGGCCTCCGCACGTTGGGGCCGTAGAACCACTCGACGGATCTTCGAAAGTGATTGACATCACCAACCATACCTGCTGAACTGAGGTCAGTTCAAACAGGAGGACAAAACATGCGACATTCGGTCCGGACGAAACACATCATCGTGATGCTCGTCGCCACGTCGACCGTTGCGCTCAGCGCGTGCGGGTCGTCGGGCGGCGACACTGCATCGGTGGAAGGAAGTTGGGAAGACGTGGTGTCAGCGGCCGAACAGGAAGGCTCGGTGACGCTCTATTCCAGCCAGAACACCACCATTCTCGACAGCGTCAAGGCTGCGTGGAATACGAAGTATCCCAACATCGCTCTCGAATATGTGCGTGGTACCGACGCGGATATCAATCCACGCATAGAGGTCGAGAACAAGACGAAGAACGGGATTGCCGACGTCCACGTCGTGACCGATACCGCGTGGATCACCTCCGCTGCAGAGTCGGGTAACTACTCCCAGGAGCTACGCGGCCCGAGTTTCGACAATCCTGATTACGACCGGGACTCCAGCATCAAGAACGACCGCCTGTTCCTGAACGTCGCGGCTACCTTCGGAATGGGCTGGAACACCGACGCAGTCGCAAACGGCCTGAGCGATCCTCGCGATGTTCTCGACCCCGAATACAAAGGGCGCGTAGGCGTAGTAAGCCCTGTCGGCATCGCTTCGTACGTCGATCTGTACAGTTTCTATCGCCAGAATTTCGGCGACGATTTTCAGGAACGCCTTGCCGGACAAGAACCGAGAATCTATCCCAGCGCCCTCGTACTCGCACAGGCATTGACGTCGGGCGAAGTTGTCGTAGCACCGATGGTGCAGCCACTGGTTCAAGAAGTAGCGGCAGGTGCGCCGGTGAACTGGGCTCTTCCTGAACCATCGTGGGGAACCCCGTACTACGGGCACGTCACGGCGGTCGCGCCCCATCCGAATGCGGCCCAGCTCCTGGCCGACTTCTTGGTCAGTACGGAGGGACAGACAGCGCAAGCCATCGGAGTGGCAACAGCGCTGCCCAACATTGCCGGCGCGACCGCGGACGCACACGACGTCCAGGCTCCCGACCCCGAACAGTTGACCAAGCAGTACGTCGACCAACAGTCTGCGGAGTGGGAACAGCAGTTCTTGAAGTAGCGTCTTCGGCTACGCAGAACGGAGGGCAGGCCGTGACGGGATCGCACCGTCACGGCTTGCTCGTTTTCCACATCAGGTAGACGCGGCGGACCAGATGACGAAGATCATGGCGATCACCCCGAGGGTTGGAATCAGTACAGCGATGGCATGAGCACGCAACGGAAATGTCAGCGGCACAGCGCCTCTACCTCCGGCCGTACGTTCGGCACGAATCCGAGCGATCCATCCCGAAACCAGCAGTGCCGCTGCGGCGAAGCTGACCAGGACAGCCGCAGCGATCAACGCGGGCGCACGAGTGTGCGCGCCCAGACGAATACCGATCACCGCGCAGACGGCGATCGCCGACTCGGTCCGTGCCCACGCCAGCTCGGTTCGCTCGACTTGCAGACCTCCGTCTCCCAGCCGGCCACCCGGCCTGCTCTGTACGCGTCGTCGGTCGATCACAGGACGGACCACAACACCAATACTCCGACCGTGGTGAGAACCACCGCCAGAGGCAAGGCGATACGAGGAGAAGGAAGGGCCTCGGACTGCCGCATACTCTTCTCGGTCCGCGCCCAGCCCCACCATGCGTGCAACGGAACTCCGATCGACGACGCGATCAGCATCACCGAGGCGACCACACTCTGCACGGACCCGCCGCCGATATCGAACACTTGCAGGGCGACCCCAGCCGCCATCAACGCCAACGACGTACGGATCCACGCCAGGTAGGTTCTCTCGTTCGCCAGGCTGAAGCGTGGATCAGGCTCGACTCCAACGGAATACACCGAACGAGGAAATCTGCCACGCCTGTCGCTAGTCACATCGACCTCTCGAACTCCACTGCACACGCAGCATTGCCGCGTCCGAACCTTCGCGTATCACGTCCGTCGATACGATCCCCAGGTTACAGTCAAGATGAATTCAATTCATTTCAAGGGGTCCTATGACGAACCAGACCGAGCCCGAACGTACCGATCTGCGCGACGATGCGACTGCACTCCAGGTCTGGGGATTTCCGGTCATCTTTGCTCAACGTCTTCGGCTGAGGTTCACCGATCCATCGAATCCACACGGGGAGCGACCATCCACATCGGCAGGCGCTCCGCTCAATGTCCTAGGACACCAACGAGAATTATCGAATCCCACTCTGACCGCCGGCGTCGCCCCGAACGTCGACACCCTGTACTCGCTGGCATTCGTCGACCTGGACTCGGGAGACTTCGAACTCTCGCTACCGGACTTCGCCGACCGCTACTACAGCGTGCAAATCGGTGAAGCGGACTCGTCCACGAACACGGTCATCGGTCGAAGGACTCACGGGTCTCGCATCCCGCCGATCACGTTGTCCCGGCAGACATCAGAGGCTGCTGACACGGGATATACGGAGGGACGGATTGCCTGCCGATCGAGGTTCGTGATGATCGCCATCCGGATTCTCGTCGATCCATCCCGTCACGGGGACCTCATGGAGGTCAACGAATTACAACAGCACATCGCTTTGACCGGCCCACCTGCGCCGCCGACCGAACGCACCGAACTCGCCCTCAGCACCGTCGAACGTTCCGACGAACTACAGCGGCCCCGCCACTTTCTCGATGCCCTCGATCACGCGATCGACAACCTGGCCGCGTCGGACGTACCGCCCTGGGTCGGGGACGCGCACTGCCGTCTGAACGACGCACTCGACAGGGCAGGTGACCGCGATGCCGCCGAGCAGGCCATTACCGAAGGCCTGGTGTCAGGCCTCGAAACCATTGCTACGCAGGTCAAATCGATGGGGCGCACCGCCAACGGCTGGGCGATCAACGACGCCGGTGCGGACTTCGGCACGAACGATCTCCTGCGGGCCGCGGTCGCCTACTCCCAGGTCTACATCAACCCCGCAGCCGAGGCGTCCTACCCCGTGTGCGAACAAGACGAGACGGGCCGTCCGCTCGACGGCTCCCACGACTACGCGATCACTTTTCCGGCCGGTGAGTTGCCTCCCGCCGAATTCTTCTGGTCCATGACCGTCTACTACGCCCGCGGACTTCTGTATGCGAACGAACTCGAACGTTACGCCATCACCGACCGCACACCGGATGTGCACTACAGCACGGACGGGTCGCTGACCGTGATGGTGCAAAATGGTTGTCCGACAACTGAAAACACGGCCAATTGGCTGCCGTGCCCGCCCAGCCCCTTCCGGCTGATGCTGAGACTCTACGGTCCGAAACCAAGTTGTCGCTGGTCTCCCCCGCCGGTAGTTCGCCAGCGGTGATTGCCGCATCGTTCACCGCTCTGTCGGTGTGAGCCGACATCATTACTCTCAGCGCCCGTTGACCTCACCACTCGCGTACCGACGTCAGTTCGGGCCGTTTTGCCGTCCGACTGTCGCCCGAGGAGCGCCTACGGACGCGGCGAGTCAACCACGGCGCAAGGAACATTCCGGCCCAGTACAGGTCGCCGCGAACCCGCGAGACCAGATGTGGGCGCCCGAGTGGGGCCAGTGGACGATCCCATGCGTCGGTGGCACCCGGCAGGCCGAGAGCGAATGCCGCGGCCGCGGCGAGCCGCGCGTGTCCTTTCTCGTTCAGATGCAAGCGGTCCCAGCTCCACAGACGCGAATCCGATGCCACGTCATGCTTCTCGAGATCAATTACTATGACACCGAATTCTTCTGCAGCCGTCCGAATCTCGGCGTTCAGCTCGGTCATACGCTTCGCGATGATCGCTCGACCGGGGACGGGGTGTGCGAGGCGGGGAAACGTCATGGTGATCACGGTGCAGTCGGCCGCTCGCAGCGCGCCGAACATTGTGCCCAGCTCACCGGCCACAGTGCGCGCATCGAAATGGGGTCGCAAGATGTCGTTGACGCCGGCAGCGACGGACGCGACGGTGGGTCGCAACGCCACGGCGGCGGGCAATTGCTCGGCTCTGACCTCAGCAGCTTTGCGACCACGCACCGCGAGGTTCGCGTACACGACCGTGTCGTCGCTCTCGGCCATGTGCTCGGCGAGCCGATCGGCCCAGCCACGAAAGCCCGCCATGTCGTCGCCGTCGTTCAGCCCCTCCGTCTGACTGTCACCGAGAGCTACGTACCGCAACTGACCTTCTTGGTTCTCCATCACCGCTCCTTCGTCGAGCAGAAATATACAACAAGTTGCGTATGAAGAAGCTTTTCCTGCGCGACGGGTACTGTGCCGGATCATGTCCCTACGTGATGCCGTGCTCGCCGCACTGGTCGACGGGGAGCTGTCCGGCTACGACTTGTCCAAGGCGTTCGATGCAACGGTCGCCAACTTCTGGACTGCCACTCCTCAACAGCTCTACCGCGAGCTCGATCGAATGGATCGAGACGAGGTGATCACCGCGAGACTGGTAGAGCAGGACGGTCGCCCCAACAAGAAGCTGTTCAGCCTGACCGACAAGGGTCGTGCGGCGCTGCGCCAGGTCAGCCACCGCCGCCCGAAGCTTCCCGCGATTCGCGACGAGCACCTGGTGGCAGTGCACGCACTGGAGGCCGGCGACCTCGAGCCGATGACTGCCGCGATCCGCGAACGGATGCAGCTCTCACGCGACAAACTGGCCAGGTACGACCGGATGGCGCACCGCCTGCTCGACGGACGCACCGAGACCGACTTCCTGGCGACCGCAGATCGCATCGGCCCATACCTCACCCTGATGCGAGGACGAATGTTCGAGGAAGAATCTCTCCGCTGGGGTGCCCGGATTCTCGACGTACTCGAGGTCCGCGCTGGTCGACGCTGACCGCCATTACCCGATCAATAGTCACAAAGTTGTGTATCGTTCGCGATAACACCCGAACCCGGGTCCGACCCTACTCAGGAGATGACGCGTGCAGCGGTTCCGACAAGCCGTCGAGGCGAACGACCACGACGCCATGGCCTCCACCCTTGCTGACGACGTCGTCTTCAGCTCGCCAGTTGCGTTCAAGCCGTACCACGGCAAACCGATGACCGCGGCGATACTGCGGGCCGTCACGCGGGTGTTCCGCGACTTGCGATACGTCCGAACTGTCGAAGACATCGGCGGTCGCGATCACGTCCTGTTCTTCGAGGCCCGCATCGACGATGTGACCGTCCATGGCTGCGACATCCTGCACCTCGATTCCGACGGCCTGATCGACGACTTCACCGTGATGGTGCGTCCGCTGTCGGCGGCACAGGCACTCTCCCGGGCCATGGCTACGGAATTCGCCGCCGAGATGGCGTCGAACACTGCGACCGACAAGATGGACTGACCCGCTGGACTTCTCACTCGACGCCGATCGTCACCTCGGTGGATTTGACGAACGCGGTTGCCTGCTGCCCCACCGCGAGCCCGAGCTCCTCGGCGGCCTCGCGGGTGATCGAGGAGGTGACTGTCTGGTCGCTGCCGTCGAGACGAACCTTCACCGTCGCCATCACACTGCCGAGCGTGACCTCGGTGATGGTGCCGACGAGCTGATTGCGGGTGGACAGTCGCACGATGGTTCCTCCATGTGAAAAGTAGTTCATGAATGGTCGAGCGAAGCGAACGATACTGGAGGTGCCACACAGCGTCTGCATTCTTCGGTGCTGTCCGACCCGCAATGCCGAGCCCCCCTGCTCACTCCAGGGCGGGCATTGCGTCCACGCGCGCGGGCACGTGCTTGTGCCACGGGGTCGCGGAAAACTCGTCGCGGCGAGCGGCATCGGTCAATTCGTTGGGTGCAACTCCGACGCGGGCCGCGGAACCGGGAAGGTCGAGTCCGAAGCCGTTGGGAAGGGAGATATGGCCGGGTTGCATCGTGTTCGTGATCTCGACCTGTGCCACGGCCGACCCCTTGGCGGTCGTGATCTTGGCATTGCAGCCTTCGGACAGTCCGAGCGCCTCGGCGTCGACCGGGCAGATACGCAATGCACCGTTCCCGCCCCGTTTGCGCCAGGTGTCGTCCCGAAAAATGGTGTTCGCAGTGAACGCGCGACGTTCGCCTGCGGAAAGTACGAAAGGGAAGTCATCGCTGGTGTGAGACGGATCGCTGTTCTTCAGGTTTCTCAAGGAGCCCAGCAGGGGTGCGATGGCCAGCTGTATAGGTCTGTTGGCGGCGGGAACATAGTCCCACGCTCCGCCGTCGAGGTCGTCGACGGTCATCTCGACGCCTGATCGGTTCTCCAGAATTGCGGCGAACAAGGCTTCGGCATTGCGATGGCCCGCTGCGCGGACCGATCGGGGGTGCTCGCGGTAGATCTTGTGGGACAGCGCCCACAGCGCCGCAGCCGATGTCGCGCCGTTCGGGAGCGTGGGGCCGAGCGTTGCGTAGAGCAGGTACGCGGCGACCGGGACGGACTTCTTGTCGAGCCCGAGCAAGGCAAGAAATGTTGCTGCGTAAACCTTGTGGCCCAGCTTGAGCGCCCCACGCAGCAAGGTGATCCAGCGGGGTTTCACCAAGCCCAATTCGTTGATCAATCGTGCATAGATCTCGGGTTCGGGCAACGTTCCCGGCAATGGGTCGAGGATCGGTGCCCGCAACTGAAAGCTGTTGCGCGGGTATTCGAGACAGAAGAACGTCGCCTCCCATTTCTCGAACTGACTGGACGCGGGAAGCACGTAATCGGCGCGTCGTGCAGTCTCGGTCATCGCAACGTCGATCACCAGGCTGAATTCGAGTTCGTCCATCGCTGTGCGAAAGCTTGCAGAGTCGGCCATCGAATGCGCAGGGTTGGACGACTCGATCACCATTGCCCGGAACCTCGCGGGGTGGTTGTTCGACACCTCCTCTGCGATGGCGTTACCCGGAACCAACCCACCGAACATCGGCGTACCGTGAACCGGTGTGCTTTTGACGTCGAGTGAGTAGTTCAACAATGGTGCGAGCCACGAGTGATTATGCATGGCACCACTTTTCGCAAAATTTCCGGTGACGAGCCAGATGAGCTTCTCGAGGTAGGAGACCAAGGTGCTGTTGGGGCTCTGCTGGACTCCGAGATCCTCGTAGATCGAGACGCTGTCCGCTGTCCCGATGAGATGCGCCGCGCGCCTGATCGCGGACTCGTCCACTCCGCACACACCTGCGTAGGCCGAAACGTCGAGTCCGTGAACTGCGGCCACTACCTGTTCGACACCAGCTGTGTTCTCGTGCAGGAAGGCGTGGTCCATCATCCCGTTATCGACGATGATCGCCAAAATGGCTGCAAGGCACCACGCGTCGGTTCCCGGCTTGATCTGTAGATGTATGTCGGCGCGCTCTGCAGTTTCCGTTCGCACCGGATCCAGGACGATCATCGACCTGAGGGGGTCTTTGCCGATCTCCTGCAGCACGGTACGAGCTCGGGCGACACCGTGCGACTGCCACGGATTCTTGCCGAGAAACACACTGACCTGCGCACGGTCGAAATCGCCCACAGTGTGGCTACCTGTGAGGTGCGCGTCGACCCACGCCTCTCCGGTCTTCTCCTGCGCGATGGCGTTCGATCGATACCGCGCACCCAGTCCGCGCATCAGCGCACCGGCGTAGGCACCGCCCAGATGATTTCCCTGTCCGCCGCCGCCACAGAAAAAGATGCTCTCACCGCCGTGCTTGTCACGAACGGAGCCCAGACGCCGTGCGATCTCTGCGATCGCCGTATCCCAGTCGACCGGCATGTACGTGCCGTCGGCCTCGCGTCGCATCGGAGTATCCAGTCGCGACCCGCCGTTCTGGTAGTGGTCCAGCCTGAGCGCTTTGTTGCAGGTGTATCCGAGCGACTTGGGGTGGTCCTTGTCGCCACGAATCTTGGCGATCCTCCGACCTTCCGTGGAAACGGTGATACCACAGTTGTTTTCGCACAGAATGCAGGCGGTCTTCTTCCAGTCCACACTGCTCTCGTCCGTCACATTCGTCTCCAGTAATTGTATGTGGAACTGCATAGTACGCCTGCTGCACAATCGAGTCGGTGTGCAGTCGAATGAGGAGGTGATGAAACGATTTAGATGCCTCGACTGCGATCGGCCGTGATGGCGAGTGTCGCGCGATCGGGTATCGACGACAAGGTACGGGAGTACATACCTCCGCCGGAATCATTGTGCACGCGCACACTTCACACGGCATTTCGGCCGTTCTACCGAAGTTCGTTGCGCCGCAGACGATCCTCTGTACTATGACGGAATGCATAGGACTTGGGGCTCGTGACGTACATCGATGACATCCATCTTTCGACTGCGGTCGTCATCGACTTCCTGCGCTCATGATGCGGTCGGTACCCGGCCTGCGGACGGTGGAAGAACATCGTGCGCTCATCGACGGCTTGATCTCGCGCACCCCCACGGTGATGACGCCCCTGTCGCAGGCAGCAGGACGCGCCCTCGGCGCGGAGGTCGATGCTCCGATCCCACTTCCGCCCTTCGACAACTCCGCAGTCGACGGGTACGCGGTGCACGTCGCCGACCTGGTCGGTGCCGGACCCGACGCGGTCGTACACCTCCCTGTTGCACGCGTGATAGCCGCAGGTGATGGAACACGAGAAAAATTACGTGCGGGAACGGTTGCCCGCATCATGACCGGTGCCCCGATACCTGCAGGGGCCGACGCCGTGGTTCCGGTCGAGGATGCCCGGTACGACGGAACAGAGGCGGTGTTCGGTAGCCCGAGCAGGGCCGGCGCGAATATGCGGAGAACCGGGGAGGACGTCATGCCTCCGGAGCGCCTCTTCGATGCGGGAACGGTCCTGACGCCGTCGCGTATCGGACTACTGGCTGCATCCGGTCTGGGACGGGTTCTCGTACACCGTCGGATCCGGGTCGCCGTGGTGTCGACCGGCGCCGAGATCGTCGACGCTGCCACTCTTCTGCGTCACGGTCGTATTCACGACTCCAACTCGGCACTCCTGTCGGCCGCGGTCGAAGACTGCGGTGCCGAACTCGTGGCGTGTATTGCCTTGCCGGACTCGGTGAACCAACTCAGATCGCACCTAGCAGAGCTCGGAGCGTGTGCAGACGTCGTCATCACATCGGGCGGAGTCAGCGCCGGGGATCACGAGGTGGTCAAGCAAACGCTGATGCCCTACGGCGTGCGCTTCGCCGGCGTCGCGATGTCGCCCGGGCGACCCCAAGGTGCCGGAACCGCTTTCGGCACAACGTTATTGACCTTTCCTGGAAACCCCCTTGCCGCCTACGCTTCATTCGAGCTTCTCGCGCGTCCGATTCTCCGACGCGCTATGGGCCTGGTTCCGGACAACCGTCCTACCCTGCGGGTGCCGTTGGCACATCCACTACCCAGGAAGTGTGGAAGACACACCCTGGACCTCGCAATCGGACGCCCCGACGGGTCGATCGCCATGCTCACCGGCTCGGGAAAGCACGGGCTCGGCGCGGCGCGAGAGGCGGGCTATCTCGTGGAATTGAACGGTGCAGTTCCTTCCCTCGACGCCGGCGAGACGGTCACGGCGACAGTGCTCTGACCCGCGCGATCACATCCGATGACATGTAACGAGTGAAAAGAGAGCTCCATGGTCGAGAACGGCGCCACCGGCGACTGGCAGAAGACGGCATGCATTCTGTGCGAGTGCAATTGCGGTATCGAGGTGAAGGTCGAGGACAGGGCGCTTCTCAAGATCCGAGGCGACAAGGATCATCCCGGATCGCAGGGCTACACCTGCGAGAAGCCGCTCCGGTTGGACCGTTATCAAAACGGCGCTCACCGCATCGACTCGCCTCTGCGACGCCGTGCGGACGGCACCTACGAGGAGATCGACTGGACTACCGCGCTCGACGAGATCGCTGAACGTCTGCGGGCAGTTCGTGAACGACACGGAGGCGAACGCATCTTCTTCTACGGTGGCGGCGGACAGGGCAATCATCTCGGCGCTGCCTACGGTCGATCCCTGTTTCACGCAGTCGGAGCGAAATACACGTCGAATGCTCTGGCGCAGGAGAAGACGGGTGAAGCGTTCGTCGACGGTGAGCTCTACGGCAGTCACACCGCAGGTGACTTCGAGAATTCCGAAGTGGCCGTGTTCGTCGGCAAGAACCCGTGGCAGTCCCACGGACTGGCTCGAGCACGGCCCACACTCAAAGAGATCGCCCGTGATCCAGAGCGGTCGATCATCGTGATCGACCCGCGCAGAAGCGAGACAGCGGAGCTGGCGGACCACCACCTGCAAGTGAAGCCCGGGACGGACGCGTGGTGCCTCGCAGCTCTCGATGCCACTCTCGTGCAGGAGAATCTGATCGCCCACGAGTGGCTCGCGACCCACACCGTGGGGGTGCACGACGTCCTCGAGCTACTCCGCAGTGTGGACATCACCGACTACGCTCGTCGGTGCGGTGTGCCGGAAAACGACATTCGTGCGGCCGCACGTCGCATCGGACGGGCAAGCAGCGTCGCGACGTACGAGGACCTGGGAATTCAGCAGTCCCCCAACAGCACGGTGTGCGCGTATCTGCAGAAATTGATGTGGGTGCTCACTGGGAACTTCGCCAAGCCCGGTGGTATGCACATGCATTCGTGGGTCTTCCCTCTCGCCGGTGCCTGGTTCCCCATCCCGCGCGAGAACAGACCGCCGCTCGATGCGGCACGTCGAATCGCCGCACTACGCGCCATGCGCGCAGGTGCAGGTGCGCTGCGGTCGTTGACGACTCGGATGGGAGGCCATCGCAGGACTCGCAGCATCGTCGAGCGCGCGGCGCAGCTCGCCCTGAACAACTTTTTCTCCTCCGTGTCGGTAGCCGTGGCCGATCCGATAGCACGCACGATGGGTAATCCGTACCAGACGGGCTTCACACCGGTCACCGGCGCTCGCATCGTCTCCGGCCTCATACCGGGGAACTCGATCGCCGACGAGATACTGAACGATCACCCTGATCGACTGCGCGCCATGTGGATCGACTCGTCCAATCCTCTGCACTCCCTGGCGGACAGCGACCGATTCCGTCGCGCGATGCGCAGTCTCGAACTGACGGTCGTGGTCGACGTCGCACTCACCGAGACAGCGCGGGAGGCCGATTACGTTCTCCCTGCCTCGAGCCAATTCGAGAAGTACGAAGCGTCACTGTTCACTCTTCACTTCCCGCACAACGTGTTCCAGCTACGGGTGCCGCTCATGCAGCCGATGGCAGGCACTCGATCCGAGCCCGACATCTACGCCGAGATCATCGACAGACTCGGCGTCGTGGACGACAACGTGCTGTCGGCCCTCGGTGCGGCGGCACGTACGGGTTCGGCGACGTTCAACCTGGCACTCTTCTCGACCATCGAGCAGAAGCCGGAATTGGCCGGGCTCCTGCCGTACATCCTGTACCGCACACTCGGAGCCACGCTCGACGTAGGCAAGGAATCCACGGCGCTGATCTGGGGCCTTGCACAGCTCGCCTGCATCGCCACCCCGGATGCCGCGCGGCGGGCCGGATTCGACCGAGACGGTGCCGCGCAAGGAGATCAACTCTTCGACGCCATTCTCGCCGATCCGCAGGGCGTGACCTTCACCGAAGACCGGTACGAGGACGCATGGCGCTACATCCGCCACCCCGACGGCAAGATCCACGCCGCCATACCGGAGCTGCTCGCGGAATTGCGGCTGCTCGACCGAGAAGAACCGGGCTACACCAGCGACGACTACCCCTTCATCCTGTCCGCGGGTGAGCGACGAGCTTTCACCGCCAACGTCATTATCCGTGATCCCGAATGGAGACGACGGGACAAAGAGGGAGCGTTGCGGATGTGTCCCTCCGATGCGGAATCGATGGGGGTGGCCACAGGTGACACCGTTCGGCTGATCACGGAGACAGGTAGCGCCTCGACCGTGGTGGAAGTCAGCGACATGATGCAAGCCGGCCATGTGTCGCTTCCGAACGGAATGGGCGTCACCTACCCCACGGGTGACGGCAACGAGACAGTCGTCGGGGTGCCTCTCAACACGTTGACATCGATCACTCGTCGGGACAAGTTCTTCGGCACTCCCTGGCACAAGAACGTGCCGGTTCGAATCGAGCCGATCCAGAACTCGGCACAGGGGTCGAGCAGATGACCGCCCGGCAGTACTCGGAAGCATCGGCATAGCACGCAGATCGGTCCATGGCCTAGGCCATGGACCGATATGTTGCGGGCGGACGATGACTACCGCAGAGCGACGGCTGCCACCAGGTGTCCCGCCGCCAGTGACGCACTCGTATCGTCCAGACGCACGAAACAATCTGCGCCGGCTGCCGATTCGAGGCCATGCCGTTCCACCCCGGTCAGCAAGGTGACCGTTCCGTTCGTATTCAGGTGTGCGAGATGAAACGAAGGATGTCCAGGCCGCGGGTCGACGCCGTGAGCAAGCGGCACAGACACCTGTCGACGCTCCTCGGCGCTCAACCCCATGGCCAACCGAAAATTGGGGCGGGCGAACAACTCGAAGGATTCGTACGCGGCCAGTGGATTACCAGGAAAGCTGAGCACCGCAGTGCCCAACATGCGGCCGGCACCTTCTGGTCGGTCCGGCCACATAGCGACGTCCACGAATCCCATGTCCTCTGCGCGCAGAGCTGTGTCGACTACTCCGTCACGGCCCGCATCGATCCCCCCGGACGTGATGACGACGTCGGCTCCGGCGCACGCCGTCGCCAGAACGGCCCGAAATTCGTCCACCGAGTCCGCCACCGAAACGCACATGGTCACGTCGGCACCGCAGGCCACTACGGCGGCGGCGAGCATCACCGAGTTGCAGTCGTGAATCTGACCGAAGCCGAGAACTGTTGATCGGTAGATGATTTCGTCACCAGTCGAAATCACGGCTACGCGCAATCGCCTTCGGACCGACACGCTTCGAACGCCGACTCCGGCCAGCAGACCTGTATGCACCGGGGACAGGGCCGTTCCCGGCGCGAGAAGTCGCTGCCCTTCCCGCACATCCCGACCCCTACGCCGGATGTGAGCGCCGAAAGCGCATCTCCCACGAAATTCCACCCGGCCCTCATCTACTCGCACCTCGTCCATGGGCACTATCCCGGTAGACCCAGCGGGAACGGGAGCCCCGGCCGAGATTTCGACAGCCGTGCCGACAGCCGACACCACCGGCGCGCGATATGTCACCGGAACATGCTGTGCAACAGGCAATAGGACGGGAGATTCGGCCGAGGCACCGATGAGATCGGATACATGCACCGCGTATCCATCGACTGCGGACGTATCGAACAGGGGAAGCGGATCCGGTGCGAACACAGGCTCTGCCAGGACAAGGCCGAATGCCGCCACAAGATTGGACTGCCTGACCGCAGTGATCCCGATCAGACCGGCAACCATCGCAGAGTGCTCCTCCACCGACCGCAAGGCGACAGTGGACGTAGCGAACGGCGAGTTCATGAACGAGCCTGAACCGAGGCAACCAGCATCGTGTCTTTACCTGTAGGTCCAGTCTTGGCAGCACCCCCCGGGAAACCGAGTTCCTCGAAGAACTCGGCATTGGTGGATACGTAGCCAGTCCACTGCGGAGGTACGTCCTCCTCGAAGAAGATCGCCTCCACCGGGCAAACCGGCTCACACGCACCACAATCCACACATTCGTCCGGATGGATATACAACATCCGATCGCCTTGATACATGCAATCCACCGGGCACTCCTCGATGCATGCCTTGTCGAGAATGTCGACGCAAGGTTCGGCCACGATGTACGTCACGAGACTCCGTCCGTCATTGATTTCCGGTCGACAATTATGCCGAACGTCATACTACATACGAATAGCCAACGTAGATAGCAACTTTGGGCGTACATCGGTGGAAATACCATCTGCCCTTGCCGGTTGTGCACGCGCACATCGTCTCTGGCCCAAGAGTGGACACTCGCACCTTCCGCCCGGCCCTTGCTGCCATCCACAATCTATCGAGTCCCCTGTGACCGACCGATTCGAAGGGCTTGTGAACAATGACGTCCGTAGCGGGAAAAGTCGCATTCATCACCGGAGGGGCGTCTGGCATAGGCCTCGAAACAGGTCGCCGTCTCGCATCGCTCGGCGCGCACGTGGTCCTCGTCGATCGGTCCGAGATTTCCGCATCGGTGTTGGAGACCCTGGACACGGCCCGCCACTGTCGACACATGTCGGTCGTTGCAGATGTCACCGACACCGCGTCGCTGGAACTGGCCGTGTCCGCTGTCCTGACCGAATACGGATGCCTTGACGTGGTCGTCGCCAACGCCGGCATCGCCGAGGCCGGCACCGTCGCGATCAGCGATGTCGAATCGCTTGTCGCCATCGTCGAAGTCAACCTCATAGGAGTCATCCGGACGGTTCACGCAACCTTGCCTGCAGTGACGGCCCAGCGAGGCTACTACCTCCTGGTCTCCTCTGCTGCAGCCCTGAAGAACATCCCGGGCCAATCTGCCTACGCCGCATCCAAAACCGGTGTCGAGGCGTTCGGTGGCGGGCTACGGCTCGAAGTGGCTCACAAGGGCGTCGGCGTCGGCGTCGCCCACCCTGCATTCGTGCGCACACCGATGTTCGAGTCGCAGCACAGCATAGCGGCGGTGCGCGCAGGTATCGAGGAAATGCCGTGGCCGTTCAGCGTCGTGACAGAACTCGAAGACTGCGCAGCGGCTTTCGTGAACACGATCGTCGAACGTGGTCGAAAGGTCTATGTACCCGGTGCACTTCGCGGCGTGGACACCGTGCGCGGAGTGTTCACAGGCCGTCTGTGGGACGCCATTCTGCGTCCGCGGGTGAAGAAGACGGTTCCCGCTCTAGAGGACGGGATTCTTCGGGCCCGCACGCAGCGCTCGGTCACGGGTCAGTAACCACCACACCAATACCAAATCCGCGGTCGAGTCGATGTCCAGCCCGGTGAGGTCGCCGAAACGGGCGACGCGGTTGCGGACGGTGTTGCGGTGCACGAAGAGCGCAGCGGCGGTATCGTCGACGCGGCGATCGTTGTCGAGATACGTTGCGACAGTGTCCATGATCTCTCGACCGGTCGCGCCGCGAACCAATAGAGGGCTCAGGTGAACGCCGGCTATCTGCTCAGCGACTTCGTCAGCGAAGGCCAGCAGAGGAAGTGGTCCGAGCGCCGCGAGATCCACCAACCCGGTTCTGCCGAACATCGTGGCCAACGACAGCGCGCGTTGGGCCTGCTGGTACGAGGAGCGCGCGTCGGAGGGTTGGCGTGCGTCACCCACCCCGATGGCAATCTCGGACTCCAGCCGTTCCGGGACGATGGGCAACAAGGCTATCAATCGACCGTCGATGACCGCGTCGACCACATCGAGAACCTCTCCTCTACAACGCATCCGGAGCAACGCACGAGCGTCCGACGCTGTCACCGTGTCGTCCCACACGATGCAGGCGACGCGGTACGAATGCGACAGGTCTATGCCGTGCTCCTGTGCGTCGCCGGCCAGGGAAGAGGGTAGGTACGAATTCTCGACGAGTTGCCGGATCAGATCCGAGCGGCGGATGGCACCGGTGACTGCCCGCTCCTGCATCACGGTGTTGACGGCTGCCGAATAGGACGTCGCCCACTCCCACATCATGTCTTGCATGTCGTCCACTGCGTCCGTGGGCAGATTCTGCTCGGCCGCATTGTGCCTGATTATCTTGAACAGCTCCCGCGCCCCCAATTGGATGCTGTGGGCAACCAATTCGAGTGGGATCGTCTGATCCGCCCAGCGCCGGACCAATTCGGTCACGTCGCTTTCGTCCACCGACGGCGAGTTGCTTTGCACGCGCCATACCACTATGTCGAGCACGGCCCTGGTATTGCGTTCCACTTCCTCGCGAGCGACGGAGTCGTACAACGGAATCCGCTGGCGATACAGATCCGTCAATCGCGATGCCACCGAGTCGAGCTCTACGTCGGCACCGGCGATCAGCGACGAAATCCGTGCCGCGATCGCCCGCTCCCGGGTGGTGTCACTGTCTTCCTGCATCGAGCTACCTTCCGTCGCTACGATCGTGTCATATCCCGAGCCGACAGCCGTCGAATTTCGGGTGCGATGGCACGACTGCGGGCGGTGAAGGGTGCCGTCGTCAGTACCGCTCGTAGAGCGAGCAGAAGCCTGCCTGCCCGCGGATAGATCATTCTGGAGGAACGGTTTTCGAGTGCGCGTACGAAGTGAGGGACGATTCTGTCCGTGTGTGTGACAGCACCGAAAGGCCCGGGGAGAGCT
This sequence comes from Rhodococcus sp. Leaf278, assembly GCF_001426085.1. GTDB lineage: Bacteria > Actinomycetota > Actinomycetes > Mycobacteriales > Mycobacteriaceae > Rhodococcoides. Next base: position 25,504 of record NZ_LMRR01000045.1, on the reverse strand, counting down.
TGTAGCAGCGCAACGAACGCTGGTTGGCTCATTTTGTTCGTGACCAGCGTCGTGTCGATCCACCCCGGATGAAAGGACCCGACCCGTACGCCGGTTCCGCTCAGTTCGAGTCGAAGCGAGTTGGCGAAGGCTTCGAGGCCCGCCTTGGCTGCTGCGTACGCCGAGTGCCCGGGCTGGTGAGCGAACGAAGCCCACGAACAGGTGAAGGCAACATAGCCTTCCGCTTTCATGACAGCGGGCAAGGCTGCTCGAACGATATTGTGCGCGCCGATCAAATTGATATCGATGATGCGCTGCCACGTTCCCTCTGGAAGCAGGTCGATCGGGCCGTAATCGGACACCCCAGCGTTCGCCCAGACGATGTCGATCCGGCGACGGGTGGCGAGAATTTGCTCGACCATTCGGTTGCAGGCCTCGGCATCGCGAACGTCCAACTCGTATGTGTCGCACTCCCCCGGCATGGTGGCCGCCACGCGGGCCAGACCGGCTGCGTCCACATCAGCGAGAACGACAACGCCTCCGCGAGCGGAACACTCGAACGCGGTAGCGGAGCCGAGCCCGCCCGCTGCGCCGGTGATCAACAGGACTTGTCCGGAAAGCGACGAAGCGGTCATGAAACAATCCCTTGTGGGTGGTTGGGCAGATCTACTACGGCAAGGGCCGATTCCGAAATGCTCCCCAGGATCAGGTGCGATCCGCGCCGCACCACGCTGGTGACCATCGCAAAGTCGGGCGTCGGCGACTGCAAGTCATGAACTATCGACCCGTTTCGGTCGATCGCCATGACCCAAGTGGTCCGTTCTCCTTGTCGGAGCTTCTCCGGCAAGGAGTAGGAGATCCGGCGGATGATTCCCGGCATGCGGGCCACTCGATCGTGCAGCGCATTCCGGGGCGTCGCCATCGACACCCACGTCAGGTCGCCGTCGACCGAGATGTTGTCGGGGAACGCGGGCAGGTTGTCGATCAGAGTTCGCGGGACCGCTGTCCCATCGACGAGAGAATACCGAGTGATATCGAAGTCTCCCGTCGAGACAACCGTTGCGAACTCTTCGTTGTCCGACACAGTCAGGCCGTTGGCGAACTGAATGCCATCGACGACAATTCGCGCCGTACCGTCCGGTGTCAATTTCACCAGATGACCGGTGCCCGAGTGCTCGAGCAGATCCGCCAAGAAGTCGTCGAACGAAAACCTACGCGAGGACACGGTGAAATAGATATTTCCCGATGGTGCCCGAACGACGTTGGACGCGAACGTGATCGGGACGGAGTCGAGGCGGTCCAACACCACGTCGACACAGCCGCTGTCGAGGTCGACACGCAACAAACCGCGTTCGCTGTCGCACACCAGAATCGTCGAATCGTCGACGACGGTGATGCCCAGCGGCCTACCCCCTGTATCGGCGAGGGTCTCGACAGTAGAGGTACCGTCGTAGATCAGTGTCACCCGGAGAATCCGCCCATCGACGAGTCCGGTGAGAATCCGTCCCTGGGAATCCAGCCGAACGTCCTCCGGGCCCCGGCCCGGCAGTTCGACGCGTCTGATCGAGCCCATCGGGGTGTCGCTGTACTTCGCTCTCGCACGGGCGGTCGACTTCGGCGGTGTCCACCGGACGGGTCGCAGACTCGGACTGAGTGTCGTCGCCGGAAGACGGGCCACCGACGGTGAAGCCTGACCGTTGACGACCGCGGCGATGGCACCCGCCGAACTCCAGGGCGCACCGTGCCCCTCGTGAGGCAAAGGGTAGGCGTCGATCCTCGGATCACTCGCCGACAACGCCATGTCACTGGAGTTCACTCGTCGGTCGTCGAGTCCATAGATCACCGACACCGGGCAGCTCAGTGCAGCCAGACGTTCCGAGAGCGAACGCTCCTCGAGGTAGTGATCGATCGAGGAGGTCGAGGTACGGAAACGTCGAATACCCGTGGTCAACAGGTCCTGTACCGCGAACTCCGGCACCGGACCACTCGGAGCGAACGCGGAGCCGAGCCCTGCACGCAGCATTCTCGAGGGAAGCATTGCCCACACTGCGTTGCCGAGTAGCGGCGTCCTGAGAATTCTCTCCGACAGACCGCGCGAGGTCAGTCGACTCGACACGGTCGGCGTCGTCGCGACGATTACCAGTCGTCGAACGAGCGCGGGGTACTGCTCGGCCAGTGATGTCGCGACCAGGCCGCCTCGCGAATGGCCTACCACGGTGACGGACTCGAAACCTGCTACTCGTATCTCGCGGGCGACATGAAGTGCATCGTGCTCGATGGTGTCGCTTCCCGGCAGGTCGGGCACGAGGACGTTTCCGGCCAGGAGTGGTTCCACGCGATCCCAGGTGGCGGCCGAAGCGCCGAGACCGTGCAGCAGAACGACTGCCTCGGATGTCATCGTGGCCTCTCGGAGGTACGCACGAGGTGGTCCTCGGGATCGAATCGAACCGTACGAGAGCGATAACCGAGAACGCTGCCGGGCCACAGGTTGCTGTTGCGGCCGGAAGGATCGAGATACCAACTCCGACAGCCGCCGCTGGTCCACACTGTTCCTTCGGTCAGTGCATCGATGTCGGTCGAGTACTTCGCCTGAGCCTGCGGCGTCGGCTCGATAGAGCCACCGGCATCGATTGCACGCTTCATGGCCCTCCCGATGTACTGGATCTGCGACTCGAACATCATGATGACCGAGGTGTGCCCGAGCGCAATATTGGGGCCGTGCATCAGGTACAGGTTCGGAAAACCCGAGACGGCGGTACCGAGATAGGCCCGTGGGCTCTCGCCCCAACTCTCGGACATCGATCGACCCTGTCCATCGAATACTCTGTCGGTCAACGGTAGTCGGCGCGTATCGAACCCGGTGCCGAAGATGATCGCATCGACCTCGTGCACTCCGCCCGCTGCATCCACGACTCCCGTGGGTGTCACCTTCGCTACTCCCCCGTTCTCGACGGTCACGTTCGGCTGAGCCAACGCCGGGTAGTACTCGTCGGACAGGAGAATGCGCTTGCAGCCCATCCGATAATCGGGCGTCAACTTTGCCCGCAGCGCAGGATCGCTCACGGCATGCGCAAGATGTGCTCGTCCTTCGTTTTCTCCGATTCGCATCAGAGCCGGATGCCGGAAGGCCAGCAGCTTGATCTCACGTTTGGCGTAGAGGACTGCTCTGGACGCACGCTGGTATCCCGGAACCGAACGCAAACGCCTACGGGTTCTCTCGGAAATCGGCCGATCGTTGCGAGGCATCACCCACGGTGCAGTGCGTTGGAACAGCGTCAAAGACCGCACGACCGGCTGGATCTTCGGCACGAATTGAATTGCCGATGCACCGGTACCGACGACGGCCACTCGCTTCCCCGAGAGATCGACCTCATGGTTCCACCGAGAGGAGTGGAAGATGGGGCCGGCGAAGGTGTCGATTCCCTCGACAGCAGGCAGCGACGGGTCTGCGAGCGATCCGGTGGCGAGCACGACATGGTCGGCAGTCGACGTTCCCCCGGCGGTGTCGAGTACCCATCGCGAGGTGTTCGAGTCCCACGCCAAAGATCGCACGGCACAACCGGTTCGGAGACGCGGGATCAGACCGTGATCGCGCGCGAGATTGTGAAGATACGAGCGGATTTCAGACTGTCGCGCATACGTGTGCCGCCAGGTGTGGCTCGGTGCGAACGAAAACGAGTACAGCAAGCTCTGCACATCGCAGGCGGCACCGGGATAATCGTTGTCGCGCCACACTCCCCCCAGCGACGACGCCCGCTCGAAGATGACGACGCTGCCGCTGTGCAATTTCTCCAGCCGGATAGCCGCACCGAGACCGGCGAACCCCGAACCGATGACTGCCAGGGTGTGATGATCGGGATCGGCGTCGGACCCGGTTTTCACCATGATTCTCTCGCGTTCTGTGAGTGAGGCTTTCGGGAGAATTCAGACCACGAGGTGACCGAAGCCGGCAATTCCGTGGGCAGTGCGAACGCGCCGTCGAGGGTCAAGATTTCAGCGGGACCGACCGAACCGTGAGTCTTGCTCGTCAGGCGAACAGACACGAACGCGGTCGCATAGTCGATGTCGCCGATGTGGAATACCTGCTCGAAGTAGAGGTTCTTGGCATCGGTGCCCAGCAGGCGTGTTCGCACGCGGTACGACCGAGGGAAAGTGAGAGAACGGTGATACGTGATGGTTTGGGCGGTCACCACCGGGCTCCACCCGCGGCTGCGAAACTGCGCCCAGAGACCTGTTCTTGCGTAGTACGAAATTCGCGCAGCGTCCAGAACGGACAGGTATCGACCGTTCGTCATGTGCATCAGGACGTCGAGATCCACGAGAAGCACCCGGAACCGCGTTTCCAAAGCCTCCCCTACCGTGGCTTTTCGCCTCGTGGGCCGCATGCGAACGAGCCAGCGGATCGTCATGATCACAGTGCTCACCCCTTCGCCGACGTTATTCTCTGCACCATCGTGGTCGAGAAGGTTCGTCGTCGCGATAGCTGCCATAACACGTCCGAACGCGGGAAGGTGTGCGCATGCACAACGCCCGAGGAAGGCTCGGCCGATACAGTGTTCACCGACAGCCAGGAGAGACCATTGAAGATCTTCATCATCGGAGCTGCCGGCGGCATCGGCTCCAGACTGAGCACCGTTCTGACCGCTCGCGGTGACACGGTCTCCGGAATGATCCGCAACCTCGCTCACCGTGACCGAGTCGAATCAACCCGCGCTACAGCTGTTTTCGGTGACCTCATCGATAGCGACGCCGCCACGCTGGCAACCGCGTTCGCCGGCCACGACGCCGTCGTCTTCAGTGCAGGCGCACACGGTACCGGCATGGACAAGACGACGTCGATCGACGGAAAAGGTTTGGAAAAGGTAGCCGACGCAGCGCACAGTGCGGGCGTGAAGCGGTTCGTACTGGTCTCGGCGTTCCCCGAATCGGGCCGCAGCCAACAGCCTTCCGAAGGATTCGAGCACTACATGGCCACCAAGAAGACTGCCGATGTCTACCTGTCCCACACCGAGTTGGACTGGCTGATCGTCCGGCCCGGAGTGCTACTCGACGAGCCGGGGGATGGCACCGTCACCGCCGGATTGGCCATCGAGCACGGCGACGTACGGCGCGACAACGTCGCATCGTTCATCGCGGCAGCGTTGGCCGAACCTGGACTGACCCGGACGATCGTCGAACTTACCGACGGCACAACGCCTGTCGCCGATGCGGTTCGGCAAGTGATCGCAGGCTCTGGCGCTCGGCTACCGTGACGAGTCGACGACTCCATTGAACAAGAGCACCATTTCTTTCTCTACAAGGTCCAGCGCCCTGGTGCTCCGCTGTGCCTTGCACAGCAGCAAGGCCCCCTCGATGGCCGAGAGTGCCATGGTGGCCAACCCATGGGCGCGTTCCTGATCGATACCGTGCTGCCACAGTGACGCCGCGATCGTGTCCTCCCACGAGGTGAACGACTCCCCCGCGGCAGCGAGTGCGGCCGGACTCTGAGGCCCTTCGATAGCGACGGAGGCCACCGGACACCCCGATGCGAAATCGGTGGCCAGTAACTCGCCGCGAAATCCGGAAATGATCGCTTCAACCGTCCGCAGCGGACCGAGGGTTGTCAATCCTGCCGAGATCATCGAACCCATGAAGGTACCGGCCGCTCGGGTCGCCTCTTCCACCAGCTGTGGTCGACCCTGCGGAAAATGGTGGTAGACCGAGCCTCGCGGAGCACCCGCATGTTCCAGGACGTCGGCGACGGACGTTGCCTCGACGCCCCTCTGTTTGAACAACGCGATGGCGCTTCGCAGCATGTCTTCGCGTGCGGTCGACCGTCTCGGCATGGTGCCACCTCTCGGGTCGGCTCCGATTATGTCGTCCATCATAACAACGGTGCTCAGCTGTGCACCCGACCGGCCGCACCCTACCTCGACGTCGCTGACGTGGGGAGGCTCGAGATGTATCACTCGGACTGATATGCGGTGTCAACACATTCGATTTCCCTGATCACCGACACCGACACACACTTAGCGGCGATGCGTGACCCACCTCACTCGAGGTCCTCCGTACGATTCAGGGAGATCTACATCACTCAACTCGGTTCCGAACCTGGTGTGCAGCAGAGGACGCCAGGTCGCACCCAGGGAATTCTGTTGGTCTCGATGAGTTGCCTGCCGGTGCTCGGTGCGGTGTTGCTCGCCCCGATCCAACCGCAGATGCTCGACGAGTTCGCCGACACACCCGGCGTCGAAGCCTTGGTTCCCCTGACCATCACTGCGCCTGCGCTGATGATCGGTTTGCTCGCGCTCGGCGCGGGACGGGTGATCGACAAGGTGGGCCGCATCCGACTGCTGACTTTCGCGCTCGTCGTCTACTCGCTGTTCGGAATCGCCCCGTTCTTCCTGGACTCACTCCCGTTGATCGTGGCGTCGAGACTCGGTGTCGGCGTTGCCGAAGCCGCCATCATGACCTGTTGCACCACACTGATCGCTGATTACTTCTCCGGCAAGGACCGCGCTCGCTACTTCGGGTTGCAGGTGGTGTTCACGAGTTTGTCGGCCGTCGTCTTCATCGGTCTCGGCGGCGCACTTGCACAGAACGACTGGAGAACTCCCTTCTGGCTGTACACCGTCGGAGTCGTCTTCGCGATCCTCACCCCGATCCTGCTGTGGCAGCCTCGTTCCACGACCACGATGCAGGACCTGGTTGCGTCGATTCGATGGCGGCCCCTGCTCAAGCCGTTGGCCGTCACACTGTTCGGCGGGGCCGTGTTCTACACACCGATCGTGCAGATTCCGATCAAACTCGACGCCGTCGGCGTGAACAACACAGCTACCATCGGCATCGTGAGTGCGCTTGTCGCGCTGGCCACGGCACTTGCCGCGCTCACTTTCGGTCGAGTCTCCGACGCCGGTCCGAAGATGTTGTTGCCCATTGCATTCGGTGCATCCGGTATCGGCCTGGCCGTCGTCGGCCTGGCATCGAATCCCCTGTTCGTCGCGGTTGGTGGCATCATCGCTTCGGCCGGATGTGGACTGCTGCTTCCAACGCTGCTTCACTGGGTTGTCAGCGACCTCGACTACGCTCAGCGCGCCCGCGGCACCGGAGCGTGGACGGCCGCCATGTTCACCGGCGAATTCCTGTGCCCCCTCGTCGTCGTCGCCCTCGGTGCCGTGTTCGGCGGGCTCACCGGAGCACTGATCGCACTCGGGACCGCGTCCGTGCTCATGGCAGTGATGCTTCCGAGGCTCGGGTCATTCACGGTCGACACCACACCGTCCAGCAACTCCTGAGAAACCAGCAATCCTCAGCCATGCCTGAGCCTCTTGGTAACTGAGAGCCTCTTGATACCTGAGCGAGCATGCGGTGCGGCCACGCCGCGCAGAATCCTCGAACCTGACACAGAGCGCACTAGCGTCTGAGCCTGGCTTCGTACCGCGGGCGAGTGATCGGCGGTGCCCTGGCCGGCATACCGGTATACGGTGCACTGGCGACAGGAGGACAGACCTGGTGGATTCGAGCAAGGGCGTCGACGAGTCTGCACTGCACCGGAACCGGTCCTTCCTGATCCTGTGGACCGGCGGTGTGCTCTCCGGTGTGGGTTCGTCGATGAGCACATTGGTATTCCCCCTGGTCGGCTTTGCCTTGACCGGCTCGACGTTCTTGGCAGGCCTGGCCGCCACCGGCGTCCTGACCGGCGAGCTGCTGGGGCGGCTGGTGTCCGGTCCGCTCGTCGACCGGTGGCGTCACCGTCGGACGCTCACTGTCGCCAATGTTGCTGCAACCGTGTCGATGTCGAGCGTCGCCGCCGCCTCGCTCACCCACACACTGAGTCTGATCCATCTGGTGCTCGCCGGGTTGGCGATCGGGGTGGCCGACGCGTTCGTCGGTCCTGCGGTATCAGCAGCAATTCGGCACGCGGTTCCGATAGGCCAGCTTCCGTTGGCGTACACACGCATTCAGGTACGGGAGCACCTTGCGACTTTGATCGGGCCACCGTTGGGTGGGGCGCTGTACTCGATCGCGCGCAGTGTGCCGTTCATCGTCGACGCGATCAGCTACCTGATATTCGGGCTCCTCTCGAGCCGATTGCCGACGACGACGAGAACATTGGATCAATCGAGCACGTCCTTTCTGAGCGACGCGCGCGACGGCTTCGTTTTCGTGTGGCGACACAGTTCGGTGCGCGCAATCCTGATGTGGGGAGGAATGTTCAACTTCGCCATGGCGTACGTGTTCACCGCCGTGACCTTGCGTCTGATCCGAGATGGCGTGAACCCGGTGGCCATCGGTCTCATCGACACGGTAGCCGCCGCCGCAGGTCTGATCGGCGCAGTTGCGGCGGGGCGCATTGTCGCGACCTTCCGCACCGGGCGGTTGACGATGTTTACAGGCTTGGCGTTGGCCGTCATCGTCGCCCCGATGGGATTGACGACAAATGTGGTCCTGATCGGTGCGCTGTTCGCCGCCGGCATAGTGCTGCTCCCCGCCAACAACGCCGGCATTTCCGCCTTCATCGCGTCGGTAACGCCCACACACCTCCAAGCACGCGTCAACGCCGCCGGTGGAGTCTTCTCGCTCGGACTTGCGCCGCTGGCCCCACCAGCAGCGGGGCTGTCGGTCGCCGCTGCCGGCGGACCGGCGTCGATGTTCATCGGCTCGGCACTCCTGGTCGCCAGCCTCGCGCCGCTCGCGGCCAGCCGGGACGTCCGGGAGCTGAGCAAGCCGGCCCACTGGCCGACAACTGCACTTTCCTCATGACAGTCACGGCCACCACCGCGTCGAGCAGGAACCGCCGCCGGAGCTGAGGCCGACATCGTCATCCCAGTCGATCGGGGCAGTGCGCACATCGAGAGAGCCGTGTCCGCGATGATGTCCAGGTCGGTATCGATCCGATACGCCTCGTGCCGTTTCGCGCAGCTTGCGGATGCCTAGACCTATCCAGAGAACAAAAGTGCCCCTGACCAGCGATCACGCTGTTCAGGGGCACTTGGTGTGCGCCATCAGGGATTCGAACCCCGGACCCGCTGGTTAAGGGACCCGCTTCCGTGACCAGCATCGGAGCGCGGCGGCGGTTCGAGATGCCCGAATCGATCCCGGCATGAGCGGGCACAGGGGTTTAGTGAGTGGTACCAGCGTCCCAGAATCGAATTGGTGTGACTTCACCACTGAACCTAACGTTGAGGTATAGAGATGGTCACGAACTCACCGAACCGCCCAGTACGTTTGCTCACCGCAGTACCGATGAGCGGTATGAACATGCTCATCGTGCAGCCGCAATGGCTCGACGCAATCGCCGACTGGGAACAAGAACTGCGCCACGCGGGTCGGTCGAAAGACACCCGCTACACTCGGACCTATCACCTTCGGCGGCTCGCCCACGACCACCGAGACCGATCCCCCTGGGATCTGACGCGGCACGACCTCGTCGCGTGGATGGCCGACCACAACTGGAAGCCCGAGACTCGGCGCAGCTACCGCTCGTCGCTCGCGACGTTCTATCGCTGGGGCCACGCCATGGGGCATATCACCGTCGACCCCGCGTTCACCCTTGCTCCCGTCAAGATCCCCAGGGCTCGGCCTCGGCCGGCACCGAACGACGTCGTCGACGACGCACTTCGTCACGTCGACCTTCGCGTCCGCATGATGGTCCTCATCCTTGCGTTCACCGGCATGCGCCGCGGCGAGTGCTCGCGGCTGCACACCAACCAGCTCGAACGCGATCTCCTCGGATGGCAGCTACGGGTGATCGGCAAAGGCGGCGTCGAACGACTGATTCCCATCGACGATCAGCTCGCCGCGACACTGCGGCTGCTGCCGAACGGCTGGGTCTTTCCCGGCCAGATCGACGGCCACATCAGCGCGCACTACCTCGGCAAGCTCGTCTCCCGCGCACTCGGTGACGGCTGGACCGCACACACACTCCGGCACCGATTCGCCAGCCTCGCCTACGCCGTCGAACGTGACATCCGCGCCGTGCAGGAACTGCTCGGCCATGCGTCGGTCACGACCACCCAGATCTACACCTACGTTCCCGAACAGTCCATGCGCCGTGCCGCCGCCGGCGCAGGTGCCGGACTGTTCGCCGCCTGACACAGGAGAACCAATGTCCCGCTTCCCTACTGCGGCCTCGATCGCAGGAACCATACTCATCGCGCTCGGTGCATTCTGGCTCAGCTTCACAGCGCTACGCGACCTCGCCGAACGATCCGGCGTACCCACCGATCAGGCCTGGGTGTGGCCGCTCATCGTCGACGGACTGGTCCTCGTCGCCACCGTCGCTGTCGTCGCACTCGACGAACGCCGTTGGTACGCCTGGACTCTGCTCGGGATCGGCGCGAGCTTGTCGCTTGCCGGTAACTCGTTACACGCGACGTACACCGGGGAGTTGCCCGTCGCAGTCCGAATCCTCGTCGCCGCAGTCCCTCCGTTGTCACTACTGGCCGTCACCCACCTGACCTACCTACTCGCCCACCGAGCCACGCCGGCAGTTGCTTCGATCTCGGAATCGACGACAATCGAACGAGTCAGGCCTCTCGTAACCACCCTCCCGACTGCCGAGGCGGAGGTACCCGACCTCGGCGCTTCGTTTCGCGAGGCACGTCGGGCAGCCTCCTAAGTCGCTCAGAGCGAGATTGGCAAAGCGGACTGACGTGCCGCATGCAGGCGAGTCATTCAAGGGAATGACTCGCCTGCTCCACGCCGAGAGTTTCTGGTAGGCATAGCCGTGTGAATTCAGATGCGAGCGACCCGAAACCCGACCGCAAGAAGCGCACGTGGCCACTCCTTCTCGGAGTACTCGTAGTCGTGATCGGGATCGTTGCCGTTCTCAGTCTCGCCTTCGCGGACAGCGCAGAGGACAAAGCCATCACGGCATGCCAAGATGCAGTTCTGCTTCAGCTCAAAGCTCCCGCGTCAGCGATCTTCACCAGTACAGGTGCGTCCGAGGTGAGCGAAGATAGCTTCAACGTTTCTGGGTATGTGGATTCCCAGAATTCTTTCGGAGCGAATGTGCGAAGCAACTTCGTCTGTCGAGACATCAGATCACCGTTCGTCACAGCAAACGACGTTACCGTCGACGGCTGACAGTTCACGCGACCGCGCCGAGATAGGCAGCAAGGGTATGCGCGGCGTGCGTGTCGAGGTTGCGGCGACCACGGTCGTAGATCCCGATGGTTGTCGAGATGTCGGCGTGCCTCGCGGCGATCTGCACCTCACGTAGCGGTACGCCCGCGTCGATCGCATTGACGATCATGCTGTGCCGGAACGTATGTGGCGTGACCCGCATGGTGATACCAGCGTGCTTGGCCACTCGGGTGCACACCTTGGCCGCCGACTGCCGGACCATACGCGAGCCGTCGCGACGCAGCAGCAGCGGACCCGCGGTACGTCCGTCGATGACAGCGTCGATCGCGCGCATGACGACCGCGGGCTGCGGGACGATGGCTTGCGCGCCGCCCTTCTGCGTGAAGGTCATGACGCGGTGGCCACGGGAGTAGCCGAGGACATCAGGGACGTCGAGGCTGCACACCTCGGATACCCGTAATCCGTTGTAGCCCATGATGACAACCAACGCGTAGTCGACGGGCGAGGAGTCGTACGCCTGACGGCACACTGCCTGTAGTTCGTTGCGGTCGAGGTGCACCTTGGTGTTGGTGTCGCGCTTGTCCTTCGGCAATTTCAGCAGTCGTGCAGGNCTCGTGGGACGCCTCGTCGGCGGCTACATCGCAGACCGCAACGCGTAGTCGACGGGCGAGGAGTYGTACGCCTGACGGCACACTGCCTGTAGTTCGTTGCGGTCGAGGTGCACCTTGGTGTTGGTGTCGCGCTTGTCCTTCGGCAATTTCAGCAGTCGTGCAGGGTTTTTCGTGACCAGGTCGTCGTCGAGGGCGATCTCGTAGAACAGTTTCAGTGTGCCCATGCGGTGCCGGATAGTCGACGAACAGTTGTGGCGGTCTTCGGCCAGGTGGCGCATGTACATTTCGAGGTGCGGCCGACGCAACGCGAACACGTCGAACCCCGTTCTGTCGCACCACAACACGAATATGTCCATGTCGTATCGGTAGGACACTCGSGTGTTGCCATCCCAGCGTTGCAGGAACGACTCGACATAGAATTCGCGGTCGATCAGGGACATCGACTGCGGGACAGCGGGCAGCACGGTACCGTTCAGCACGGTCACACTCCAATTCGAGAGATTGGTGGGTGGCAAGGCCTCGTCCGGTGTTCCAGCACCGGCCGGGGCCGCTCTTGACTGTCGCCACAGTACGCCCAAAACGGGCAGCCCGGTACTGATTTCGGACGCGAAAAAGCCCCACCCGCAACGGATTGCGGGTGGGGCTTCGTTGTCGAGCAGACCGGTCAGGTCAGAGCGCGGTCTCGTCCTTGACGACTCCGCCTTCGGTTCCGGGTTCGAGAGTGCCGCCGGTATCACCGCCACCGTTGTCGACGGCCGCGTCGGGCACGATGCCCTTGACGGGGTCGAGCAAGGTACGGATCTCGGCGGCGGTGTCCGCGTCGGCACCGGTCGCCTCGATGATCTTCGTGGCCGCCTGATCGACCTCGATCGCGATGGCCTCCCGGACCTCGGCGATGGCCTTGGCGGATTCGGTTCCTACTGCCATGATGATGCTCCTTCGTGAGTGTTCCATCGATGCGAGCACGGCCGCGAGTGCGACCGCTCCGCCTATCTGCCACCACACAGGGCGACACCTCCTCCTGTTGAGAAGCGTTGCGATCGGGCAATACTCACCGATCAGTTCTTGGGCCACCGCCGACGGGGCGACGGCTCACGCACGCCCGCACCCGTACAGTCAGGACACTGCCGGTCCGGCCACGACGAGACGTACTTGCCGTGACGCATTTCGCCGGCGGGAATGCGGCCGGCACCGCGGCACCACACACAATCGACAGCAGCCATCAGCGGTCCCGCCTCACGTCGTTGTTCGCACGCCTGTTCGATTTCTGTTAGCGTGACGGGAGCGGGACGCGGTCAGGAAGGGAAGCCTGCGCCGTGTCCCGCGACTACGTTCGAGAGGCACCTGTGGAGCTGTACCGGATCGGAGACAGGTGGGCCGAGCCCGCACCCACACACTGCCCGCGGGGGCACGAACTACGCGGCGGCCGAGTACTCGTCGGGTCGCAGGTCTGTTCGTGCGAGATTCACCATCACCGCACCCACGCCTGCCGAGAATGCGGAGCGGTGACCTACACGCCACCGATGACCGCCGACTGCACCGACAGCAGCTTCGACGGTCGGGCCCGATAGCCGGGGCATAATCAGGGTCATGGCATTCGTGTACCTCGTCGACACCGTCAGCTACGAAGCGTCGGGCGGCAACGCCGAACCATTCGCCACCCTCGAGGGCGCGATGGCCAGCAGGTCGTGGGTCACGGAGTGGACGCACGAGCGTGACGCCGACACGGGTCGCGAAGCGTGGACGCAGGCCGGCAGGAACTCGGTGGAGGACATCGAAGAGATCCGCCTGGTCGAGATCGGCCCCTAGCTAGATTTTCAGGTCGGCAATGATGTCGCGCGACGGCGAGAATGCCTTCATCTGATCGATCATCCACTTGGCCTGCCGAGCCTTCTCTGCCTGCACTGCTTCGATCGCACGGCGCGTGAGCTCCAACGCGCCACGGGATTCCTGGTGCGCGAGCTCGACGTAGAAGTGGTTGTTGTTGTCCCGGTACTCCACGCGGTAGTCGTGGAATCCGTCCGGCCCGTTCAGAATTCGAGTGACGTGAAGCGATCCGATCGAGTCGGAGTTGATGTTCAGGTCAACGTGCAGCGTCATGGCCGCTTCCATCCTCACGCGCGTCGTGGATGATGACATCGTCCGATCCCTCGTACCGGTAGCCGCGGCGGCCGTCCGGCAGCAGCACCCACCCGGCCTGTCCCTCGTCGGCGGGCGGGGTGAAGATGTCCTCTGCCATCAGTGGACCCACTGGACTGGGTCGTACATGCGCAAGGTGCGGCCATCTGCCAACTCACGCGCGAGTGCGTCCAGGTCGATTGTGTCCGCCCACTTCGTGCCACGCAGCGAGTCGATCGCTTGCGCAGCAGTAAGAGCCGGCGGCCGCGACGCCACGATGGTGCCCTTCACGACAGAGATGTAGATCTCGACGGCAATGACACAGCCTGCGCACATCTCCGACGCGTCGTTGTTCGGGGTGGGCTTCTCGAGCTTGACGTCATCGGCACTGCGCGCCATCTGGCACAGGGTCGTTCCATCCGGAGCCCACACGTGTCGTAGTTCGGTAGTCATGTCTGGTCAGCTTTCCGGAGTCTCGTCATCGAACGCGTAATCGAATTCGCTCTGTCGTTCCGCGCGCTCGACGTCCACGACGCGTTGGATGGTTCGGTCGATGCGCACCCCGCCCGAAGCTCGCCGAATAGTACGCTCCTCGATCTCCACCGTCAGCTTGTCGTCGGCACCGACCGGTCTGGCACCGCTGCTCACACCGAGCAGGAACCGGTCGTCAGTGACCTTGGCGGTGAACGTTTCACCGTCCTCGGAGAAGCGCCACTTACGTGAGGTGTTCTGGTTGAGTTGGACGGTCTCGACGCGGACGGTCGTCGTGCGTACCGAGCTGTCGAGCAGTCGTTCGACCTGTTCGAATCGGTAGGCGGGGCGGTCCTCGTCGCGGATCACGATTGTTTCGGGATCGACTTCGGATCGGGTGGAGTCGATCTCGAGTGTGTCGATGCCGTCTTGATCGAGTGGTGCGGTGAAGGAATCGACTGCGGCGCGGAAGGCGGGGTCTCGGATGACGAGATCGGTTCCGGCCGGCACCGTGATCGAGGTGCCGTTCTGGTCGATGTAGGTGATGGTGCCGCGACCGTCAGCGGAGTCAGTCCGCTCGAGGGTCACACCGCGACTGTTTCGGAGCCACTGGCGGAGCTTGATCGCGCCCTTCACCACAGCCCACAGGGTTCCCCCGACGTAGGCGAGGTTGGCAGTAGCAGTCTCCACATCGGAGGACGTCAGCACCGACAGCACGAGGTCGATGTCGAACGATCCCTCTCGGGTCGCTGTGATCTGTAAACTGGGAACTGTCTTGTCGCCCACAGTTTCCGGGCCGAGCAGACGGGCGGTGGCATCGAATGCGTCACCGAGGGCGAGGAGTGCCGGGGCGAGGGTGCGCACGTTCATGCGGTGATCGGCGAGCGCTTCGCCGTCGTACTTCACGCTGAATTCTTCGGCCACGGTGCGCACTCTATCCACCACCCACATCCCGTGTGTGCAATCGGGTACACACGAGCGTAGCCCCAGACCCGATCAGTGAGCATTCACATTGCCGGGTCCGTCGAACCATCCGGGAGTAGCGGATGGTTCGACGGGTGCATAACTCGCGTTATGCACCCGATCGGGAATCGTGGACGGACCTTCGCGTGCCCAATCGGCGCGCCTTGATGGACGACTTTTTTGGCGGGTTAGCAATGATGTGGACTTCTATGTCATCAACAGGTTCGTCCGATGCCAAGAATGCAGCCAGCGGGAAGTAGGACAGTTTCCGTCGACCGTTCATCGGCCCCACCTCCCCTCTTCCGTATGTAAGAAACCAAGCACCCCGATTGCATACTGCCCAAGTTCAGTTGGCAAGAGGCCTCGCTTGCCAACTGAAACGATGTTTGGCTTGGTGTTCCGGTTGAACTCGCGTTATGTCCCCGACTCGCGAGCCGTCTCGTCAGGCGCAGGGGCGGCGCAATCGGGTTCCTGGGTCAACACGTGCAGTGTGATCCCGCTGTCGTAGGTGAACAGGACTTCCCCGCACTTCGGGCATTTCTCGTGCATGACTACGCCTTCCTGAGCCAGATACCGGGGGCAGTGTTCTGCACCCCTGCGCCCGCTGTGAACGTCGCGGGCAACGCTGCTGCCGCGCTGGTGAAGTAGCCGACCGCGATACCGGAGAACGTGACGATGTCAGCGGTATCGATACCCACGTCGGGTAGTGAGATCGACCCGGCGAGTGTGCGCATGGTCGGGTTACCGCCCTGGGCTGCGACACCGAGCCAGACACGCTCGCCGCCGACGAGGTTCGCCGCGATGGTCGCTTCCTTGACGCCCGCCGTGGACGCATCTCCGACTGCACCCGAGTCGAGTATCAGCGCACCGGGGTAGCCGCCACCGTCTCGGTAGATCCCCCACCGCAGCAACGTCGCCGCAGCGCCGGTGATGACCTCGGACGCGATGCGGTCGTAGACGCCCGATTCGGGGACCACGAACGGCACGACACGGAGACGGTCGGCAGTCGGCAGTCCGGTGTTGTTGAATGCCACGTTCGGGATGCCGTAGTACTTCCCCGATCGCAGCCGACGCACCGGACGGTTCTCCACGATCCATGTGGTGCCGTCGTTGACCACCCGGACAATCTGACCTGGCGCGATGACGACGGATGACGCTGTCACTGCCCCGAGCGTGAGCGTGTCGGCCCCGTTCGGTGACAGCGTGATGGCCGCCGTACCTCGGTTGTGCAGGGTGTAGTCCAAGCCCTTGTTCAACGAGAGGACAGGCAGGGTCCACGCTGCGGCTGCCGTCCCGGTGAATACGAACAGGGATGCGGAGCGGTCGAGGGTGAACGTTGTTCCGGTCTGCATGGGTGCGACCTTGCGGAACATCGCCGGGGGGATTGCACCGAACAGTGGCACCCAGGTCAGTCCGCTGTGGATCATGTCGACGGACTCGCCGGGGTTCAGGATGAAGCTGGTTGCCGTCGTGACGCCGCCGACTGCGATCGTGTCTGCCGAGCTGCGGCTCACTGTCACCGGTGCCGCTGTCGGTGCGACGACGATCCGATAGATCGCGAGGTCGGAGTTCGGTATCCCGGCGCGAGGCGGGAGGACGACGGTCGAGGCTGTGCCGCCGTAGACGAACCACACACCGGGACCGGTGATGTTGATGTTCGTCGCGGACGATGTGTAGAACGGGAAGTCTGCCTTGTTCAGCGCCATCACAGGCCTCCTGCTCGTCGAACCAACGGGGTGAGGGCGTCGGCCATGAGAATGTTCCCGGCGTCACCGGGGTGGATGCCGTCTGGTGCAAGCGCGGCAGGAAGTCCTACCTGACCGGACACGACCGGACCCGACAGCGGAGTAGACGTGTCGGCCACGAGGACGCCCCGGTCTCGTAGTGCGAGCGCTCGGGTGTTCGCCGCGATGCGCTTGGAGTCCGCTGCACCCCATGCGTGGATCGACGGGTCGGTGGGGATCATCGTCCAGAGCACTGGCGTGACGCCGGTGCGGGCGCACGCTGCGAGCACACGCTGGTACATCGCGTCGGACGCTGCGAATCCGGCGTCGGTGAGCGTGGACTCGTTGTTCGGGGAGCTGTTCGGGAACAGCAGTACGTCGGGCTTGACGTCGGAGAACAGGACGTCGATTGCCCGCTCGCCGAACTGGGATGTCGCCTGACCGGACCAGCCGCAGTTCGAATACTCCACCGCGAGAGCGTCGGAGGTGAGGCGATCCGCGACGAGTCCGCCGAAACCTTCGCCGATGTAGGTTCCGCGACCGTCCGACAGCGAGTCGCCTATGACCATGACGTTGACGACCCGGCCACGGGACCAGTAGCGGACGCCGATGATCGGGGACTGTGAGACGTTCGTGGTGCTGGTGAACACGGACGGGTCTGTGACGCCGTCCCCTGTCATCTGCCGCATCACCCAGCGTCGGCCGGCCTTCGTGGCCCAGTTCGTCAGGTCGTCGGTGCCGTTGCCGAGAACGGGCAGGTCACCGCTCGCTCCCATGTATGCGCGGATAGCGAGCAGCGGCTTCGATCCGCCATCGGTGCGCGGGATGCTGGACAGCGGAATGATGTCGGACAGGGCGTAACTCAGGCGTCCGGTAGCGGGCGCGATCGGCAAGGCCATGCGGAGCAGGCCGCTCTTGGTGACCTGGGTCCATGTGTTCGCGCTGCCATTGAGGTCCGCTGCGGTCGCGAGGGTGGTCACCTTGATCGAGACGGCGTTGTCGGAGTACGCGGGCTTACTGTTGGCGAAGATGATCTGCACCGCCTCGTACGGTGCCTGGAGTTCGCAGGCGACATGGAACGTAGCAGGTGTGAGGTTGTTGTACAGGCCCATGCGTCCGCCGATGATGCGTTGGCCGACCGTGCCGGATGGGCGCTGGTCACGAGAGCGTTTGCGGGAGTCGGCGCGCGACTGGCGCAGCGCTTCTCCGATTGTTGCCGGATCCATCAGGCACCCACTCCCAGCATCAGTCCATCGGTGTCGTAGTTGAACGTCCACGTGGTGGTGCCGTCCGACTGCGTGGCAATCCGGCCGTCGTGCGCGTCGTCGTAGACGTAGGTCATCGTGACGGCATTCTTGGTCTCGGTCTTGATCCGCTTCGCCCCATCGGGAGCGGTCTCGTACGTGTAGGTCGCGGTCGGCGCAACGGGGACATAACGATTTGTAGCCTCAGCTTCGGTGATCGCCGCCTCGACCTTGTCGCGGACCTCCGGCGCGAGCATCGCCGCCTCGACCGAGTCCGCTTCGATCACACCGCTGCCCGCCGGCAACGGCACCGGAACACCGACCGGGACCTGACCGTCGGGCGAGCCGGGAGCCTCGCGGTAGAACTGGATCCCGTCCTCGACGATCTCGACACCGGTGATCGAGAACCCGATCGGGCCCTGCACCACACCGGTACCCGAGCCCGGCACGTTCACTGGCTGCACCGTCGTCAGATTCACGATCGTCGGATTGCGGCCGGCCACCAACGCAGCGTCCGGGTCGTAGACCGGGAGCGCGAACGAGAACTGCTTGCGCACCACCTGCGCACCGTTGAGCCGCAGATCGAACGAGGCCTGCCACTTCCAGTTCGTCGGGTTCGTCGCCTCGTTCGGCGCGAGAAGCATCACGTACGGCAGACCACGATGAGTCAAACGGCCGTTGCTGTACGTGCACACGATCGGCTGCACCGACAACCACTTCGGCATCGTCGGCACCCGGATACCGCCGGCCGACTCGGAGAGCATCGGCTCCAACTTCACCGTCCCCGTCAACGCCACATCATCGGGCAGATCGTCGGAGTCGAGCCCGTCCATGACGAGGCCACCGATCCAATCCTCCACACGGCCGTACTGCAACACAGGAGACGTCATGCCGGTCCTTCCTGACCGTCGATAGCGAGCACCGCGTCGGGATCCGACTCGGTGACGATCTGCCCTTCGAGAATCTGTCCTTCGAGAGCCGGGCCCATCCCCGTATAGGGCTCCGGCTCGGGTACGACGAACACCTGCTCGTACACGGGCAACGGAACTGCCCGACCCGTGAACGAGACATCAGGGTGGTCGGTTCGAGTGATCACCAACATGTCGCCGTCACGACGCGCGGTGTACTCGAACCCTTCCTCGTCTGTGAACACAGCTGCTGACATGTGAACGCTCCTATTCGGGGTCGGGGAGATCCTGGGCCAAGATGAATTCCCAGCCGCCGGAGTTGCCGAAGTCCGCTCGGCTCAAGCCCAACTCGGTGTAGCGGTACGCCGAGCCACGCGGAATCGCATTGGCCGTATCCGGATACGTGAGCACCGGTGTGAACGTGTCCGTTCCGGTCAGCTTGAACACCGTGAACACGTTGCCCTCGGCTCGGAGTTTGAAGACGTCACCGGAGTTGACGGTGAAATCCTGCGAGGCCAGCACGCCGCCGCCAAGCCACGGCCGATACGCCAACGTCACACCGGTAGAACGAACTTCGACATCGACATAGCTGCGGACCCGGAGATACGCAGGCCTGGTCGTCGGCGTGCGGATCTGGCCGGACACCTCGTGATCGTCGCGGGCCATCTTCGCCGTCACCCGATACCGCCGGCGGCCGTTGTCGATCAGCCCGCCGGGCAACATGATCGCGCCCGAGACGACCACTGCCGCTGCGCCCTCCTGCCGGGAGAGTGTCGGTGGAATGGCACCCGAGGAGAAGTCCTCGAAATAGATCACCGGTTCAGGCAGCGGAAGATTCGTCGGCTGTCCGATGCCGATCCACAACAATGCCGCAGCCGGAGTGAACGTCAACGATGTCGCTGCGATCGTCGACTGCTCGGTGATCACCGACGACGAGATGATCCGGTTCGCAATCTGCGGCGGATACAGYAGACCCTCACGTGGGACRGAGGCGTTGTTGATCTTGCCGACRAGCTGGCGCTGYGAGTTGGTCGGACCCGGCTGGTGAACGGCCAGCCACACCGACTCGTTCGCCTCGAACACCAGCTCGTTCGGCAGGTTGTAGATCTGCTCCCCCGGCCCGGTGATCACCGCCGTCTGATCCGGGGACACGTGCTCGATCACCGTCGGTGCGCGGTCCACGTCCGACGGANTCGGACCCGGCTGGTGAACGGCCAGCCACACCGACTCGTTCGCCTCGAACACCAGCTCGTTCGGCAGGTTGTAGATCTGCTCCCCCGGCCCGGTGATCGCCGCCGTCTGATCCGGGGATACGTGCTCGATCAGCACCGAGCCATCGTCAGGATTCATCCTTCCGATCAGAACGTAGATCGGATTCGGCGACGACGCAGGGATGAAGCCCAGCGCATAGACCACCGAGCCACGGCCGCCGGACCACTGCATCCGAACGAACCCCGCCTCCACCGAGTTCTGCGGAGGAAGGTAGACCGGATCCGATTTGGTCACCGCAAAGTTGTCCGAGTGAGCATGGCGATCGAGAGTCGTATTCGCGGTCTGTGACGTGCCATTGCTGTGCCTGTGGGTCGACCACGACCCGGTGTCGTTGCTGATACCTCCGCTGAGTCCGTTGACGTCTCGGTCGCGAGAGATCTGAAGGAACGTGCACTCGTGGTTGGTCATGCAGTGGTAGTACGGAACGACCGGCAGACCCTTCTGCACACCGACGATCGCAGCCTGCACCGCATTGACCTGCTGCTGCTGAGCCGCACCGATCGCCGCCGCAGCAGCCTCCGCCGCCGACGTCGCGGCCGCAGTGGCATCGACGACGACCGTGCCGATGGCCTCTTGCGCGCCCTGCGCCGCCTCGAGCGCAGCACCGGCGTCGGCCTTCGCATCCTCGATCGCCGTGAACTCACTGCCCCGAATCGCGAAACCCGTCAGGCCCGCCGAGAACTCCGGTGTGGCACCGAAGAATCCGGTCCACGTCATGCACGAGAACATCGAGAACTTGTGGTTGCCGTCCACCGGGAAACCCGACACGTCGTCGTGGACGATCAGCTCGACGCCGTCGACGACCACCACATACCGGGTGTCCTTCATCCGCAGTTCCGGAGTGGACGAAAAGTTGTACGAGCGTTCGGTGTTCGCCTTCCACTGCGACCGAGTCATCGTGTTACCCGACCGGGTGAACCGGCCGATCTCGCAATGCCCACCCCAGAAGTCGACGTACACACCCTCGGTGCCGGCCGCATTGCACCGGCCGTAGATCGCCGTCCGCGCGCGGGTCGCGATCTTCCCCGACTTCGAGAGCGGGTGCACGATCGCAATCACCGAATAGTTCGGTGACGACGCCGCCTGCGGACACAACGCGTACTGCGTTCCATCATCGACGAGACCGAACGGTGCCGACTGGTTGAGCTGAGCCGCCTGGTCGATGACGACGCCGCCTGCGGACACAACGCGTACTGCGTTCCATCATCGACGAGACCGAACGGTGCCGACTGGTTGAGCTGAGCCGCCTGGTCGATGATCTCCAACGACTGACCGTCACCGAACTGCTGCCACACCGGGACGACGCCGGGATTCGGAGATCCCAGCGACGATGCGTTGATGCGGTTGTAGTTGTCGGAATACTCTGCGCCCGCAGCCATCCGACCTTCGAGGGTCTGTACGCGCGCCGACAATCCGGCGGTCAACACCTGCGCGGTGTACTCGCGGTCCTGCGCATCCGGGGTGTTCTCGAAACCCTGATCACCGGCGAGCACGCCACCGAGCGCGCGCAACGCTTCGGAGTTCCCGATGTTCACACCACCGGGCTTGTCCTGGTCCCGCCCGTTGTAGCCGACGTCCGGGTTCTTCGGGTCGAAGTATTCGGGCACAGGCCTACACCGGAACCGGGATCGGGCGGACCCGGAGGTAGGCGCGTTCCTTGCGCGTCTCGAGCCGGGTCTGCGCCGTGGTCTCGATCTTGCGTGCGATCAGGTAGATGTTCACCGCGGTGTTCGCCGGGACGATCGTCGACGAGGACGTCGGCACCGAGATCGTTTCCTCTGCTGCGCGCGAGAGGATCCGCGGCACCCACTGATTCTGGAACGCCGTGATCGTGATCGCCGGCCCACGCGCGAGCAGTG
The DNA here is from genome assembly GCF_001426085.1 of Rhodococcus sp. Leaf278. Classification (GTDB taxonomy): domain Bacteria; phylum Actinomycetota; class Actinomycetes; order Mycobacteriales; family Mycobacteriaceae; genus Rhodococcoides. The sequence goes on along the minus strand of NZ_LMRR01000045.1, from coordinate 3,288 downwards.
GACCGGCCACCGCGCCGAGGCGGCACTCCAAGTCGACGCGGATGTTCGCGGTGGTGAAGAACTCGACCATGCCGTCGACCTCCGGCTCCCACGCAAAGGGCTGCGCCGGCATCGGCATCGTCACGATCGAGATGTACTCGCCCGCCCACCCGTTGCCAGAGTTCACGGCGAGCCAGTCCTCGGCCGAGCCTGCCTTCTTGTAGACGCCGGGTGACTGGTAGATCTTGCGGGGACCCCACTTACCGTCGGACCGCTTGGCCAGCACATCACCGGTGACAGCCGCGATGTCGCCGTCCTCGTAGTCGGTGGCCGCCTCGACAGCCGCCGCAGGGCCGGGCACCGTCGACGGCGCGCCGACGTCACCCTTGCGCAGGACGAAGTCAGCGGCGTACGCGCCGGGAGAGATCTCCTCGAACGCAACCGACCCGTCGCCTGTGGTCGTCGACGTCACCGAGCGCACTGCCAGCGTCGGGATCGCACCGGTGTCGCCCTTGTCGCCGAGGTAGTTGGTCAGCGTCTCGAACTTCACAGGCCCGCCGGGGTACTCCTCGACGACGATCTTCACATCGCGTGAGCCGTCGACGCGCCAGCCGTGGCCGATCCAGTCCGGAGTCAGTGTGCCGATCGCGGGAATGTCGGCGGGGATCTGCGCGCGATGGATCTGCACCGGTGTGCCGTCGCGGCCGGGATCGCCGTCGTCGCCCTTGTAGGCGAGTACGTCAACATCCATCTCGCCGCTTTCGATCTCGGCGACACCGCGGCCCGTGGTGCGAATGTCCCACTGATCGTGCAGGCGGAGGTTGAGTTTCATCGGGAGTTGGAAATTGAAGCCAGCCATCAGAGTGAGGCCTTCCCATTCATCGAGGTTTCGGTNTGTCCCACTGATCGTGCAGGCGGAGGTTGAGTTTCATCGGGAGTTGGAAATTGAAGCCAGCCATCAGAGTGAGGCCTTCCCATTCATCGAGGTTTCGGCACAAGAATCAGAACCGGGGTCGTGCTGGCGGGGCAGGCAGAATCGGGCCACCCGCATCACGGCACGTCCGCACCACGTCGAGTTCCCAATCGATCTGCAAGTCGATGAACTGCTCCATCGCCTGGACTTTGAGCAGCAGATCGTTGACCTGCTCCTTGTACGGGGAAATCAGGGTGAGAGCGGCCGCCGACAGCGTCGCCGCACCGGATGCTTCACTGTTACCCGCGTCTGCGTTGACCTTCCGTTTCTGCGACGAGATCATCCACAGTTGCGCCGCCAGCACGGCGACAGCCAGTGGAGTGATGACGGAGAAGACCTTCAGGACAGTGTCGAGCCATGTCATCGATCGCCCTCACCCTCTGCCAACGCCGGCGGATCGGCGGGCCGCGGAATCAGTAATGCCCGGGTCATACTCCGGCGGTCCCGCACGATGTTCCAGATCCGCAGGCCGGCCGCGACCGTAATCGCCACACCGATGCTTCCCGCGGTCATCGCCCGTGTGCCCAACGCGAACGCAGCGATCCCGTACCCGAACCACAAGAGACCGATGATTGCCAACGAGGTGATCTCCGCAGACGTCTCCTGGCGNCTTCCCGCGGTCATCGCCCGTGTGCCCAACGCGAACGCAGCGATCCCGTACCCGAACCACAAGAGACCGATGATTGCCAACGAGGTGATCTCCGCAGACGTCTCCTGGCGGATCTGCTCCGGGGTTCGTGATCTGCTCGAGTTCCAGGTCGCGATCAACCCGCCGATCCCACCGAATCCCATGATCGCGAAATAGAAGTTCGATCCCGTCGGCCATGCCCGGTCGAGGGCAGACGAGATCTCGAACGGTGTTGCTACAGCGAGGATGCCGATCCACATCGAGAGCCCGAAGGCGACCTTCTCGAAGGACCCCGCYCTACGTACGACGAGCGGTTGCATTCGRTGCCCTTCGATCGCGGAAATGGAACAGGGCAGAGATCCGGTTGTGCAGTGCGAGCAGTGCGAAGGCGAGTCGGCCKCGGCTGTTCGCTGCGGCGGCGAGGATGTGAATCCAGGCGACCCAGGTGTAGACGACGATGCCGGTCAGGCCGGCTGTTTCGAGTTGCCGCGCAGCATCGAGGACAGCGAGAGCGAACAGGGCATACCCCGTCGCCGCTGCCATGTAGGCGTGAAACAGGATTCGTGCCGAGAACTTCGAYGCTGCAAGCAGGATGACGGCGACCATCAGAAAGCCGATGCCCCAGATGATCTCGCCACCGAACTGACGGAGCGTCGCRTAGGACGGGCCTGCGATACGGTCGGGTCCGCCGATGATGAACGCGGCTCCGAGAAAGAACGCKAGAACGGCGGCGCGGAACGGKGGCAGATACACGTCCGCTTCGCCCTGCCCCGGCACTACTGCACCTTCGGTGGCTTGATGGCCAGTTTGTTCTGCAGATACGARCTCGCCGCAGTGCCGACGGCCCCGAGCCCCAGGCCGATCGCGATCTTCCAGTCACCGATCTGGGTGAAGTCGAAGTTCGGATCGACGACAGCCTGAATTACTGCSGTGACGAACGCGATGACCACAGCCGCAACGCCGCCCTGGACCAGCGTCCGCAATGCACGGGACTTGGCCTGCATCTTGATCCAGCCGACCGGGTCGAAGTCGCCRTCTTCGGTGATGACGGCCGCCGCCGGGAGGTTCGCGAACAGTTCGTCCATGCGACGTCGCCCTTCGGCTTCGAGTCGCTCGAACAGCTCGTCTGCGCGCGCCTGGGCAGCAACGACCTCGGCGTTCACCTGAGCAATCGCACCCTCGAACCGAGACGTGATCTCGGCRGTGACGTTCCGGGTGATGATGTCGATCGCGTTGTCGGCCATCACTTGCCCACTTTCGCCAGCACGACCTTCGCCGCCGTGTCGCCCTTATCTGCTTCGCGCCGCACGAGGTCGATAGCCCACTGCTCACCCTCGAGCGCYTTCCGCTCGACGAGTTCCTCGTGGGTCATCGCGTCGATGTTGAGCACGTAGCCAGCGAAGGTATCGATCGGTTCGTCGTTGGTGCGGTACTTCGACCGCGATGGGAATTTCTTGGTGAGCTCGTCGTCTGCAAAGGACATGGTCACTCCTGTGTCGGGTAGCAGTGCGTCGCCCATCGCGTCGCACGTGGCGAATCGAGAACGTCTGTCGGCGAGGCCGTTGAGGCCGCCGTTGATAGCGCGGGTCGCGCCGTCGATGTCGCGGCGGTCGGACAGATCGTTGAGGGGACGTTGGGTGGTCCAGTACCAGACGGCTCCGATGAAGCCGTATCGGTCGTCGGCAGCGGCATCAGGGTTGTCGACGAG
>NZ_LMRR01000044.1 GCF_001426085.1 Rhodococcus sp. Leaf278 | reverse complement strand
CTCACGAAAGGTCATCGGTTCCCTCGGTCGATCAGATCCAACAGGTAGGTGCCGTAACCGGATTTGACGAGCGTCTCGGCCCGCACGCGGAGTTCGTCATCGGTGATGAACCCGCGCCTCCATGCGACTTCTTCGGGGGACCCGATCTTGAGGCCTTGGCGTTGTTCGATGGTGCGCACGTAGTTCGAGGCGTCGAGGAGGGAGTCGAAGGTGCCGGTGTCGAGCCAGGCGGTGCCGCGGGGCAGGACTTCGACCTGGAGGCGGCCGGCCTCCAGATAGTGGCGGTTGACGTCGGTGATCTCGTATTCCCCGCGGGCGGAGGGCTGCAGGTCGCGGGCGATGGCGATGACGTCGTTCAGGCGGCCGGCCTCCAGATAGTGGCGGTTGACGTCGGTGATCTCGTATTCCCCGCGGGCGGAGGGCTGCAGGTCGCGGGCGATGGCGATGACGTCGTTGTCGTAGAAGTACAGGCCGGGGACGGCGTAGTTCGATTTCGGWGCGGCGGGCTTTTCTTCCAACGAGATCGCTTTTCGATTCGCATCGAATTCGATGACGCCGTAGGCGGTGGGGTCGGAGACCTCGTAGGCGAASACGGCTCCGCCGTCGATGGTCTCGAAGCGCGAGAGTTGGGTGCCCAGGCCGGGGCCGTAGAAGATGTTGTCGCCCAACACCAATGCTGCGGAGTCGGTGCCGATGTGGTCGGCTCCCAGGACGAATGCCTGRGCRAGGCCGTTCGGTTCGTGCTGGACCTTGTAGGTCAGGGAGATGCCGAATTGSGAGCCGTCRCCGAGCAGGCGGGTGAAYTGGTCGGCGTCCTGGGGGGTGGTGATGATGAGGATCTCGCGGATCCCGGCGAGGATCAGTGTCGAGAGCGGGTAGTAGATCATCGGTTTGTCGTAGACCGGGACCAGCTGTTTGCTGACGCCCATCGTGATCGGATGAAGTCGCGAGCCCGTGCCGCCCGCCAGAATGATTCCCCGCATGAACCCGCAGTCTTCCAGANGGACCAGCTGTTTGCTGACGCCCATCGTGATCGGATGAAGTCGCGAGCCCGTGCCGCCCGCCAGAATGATTCCCCGCATGAACCCGCAGTCTTCCAGAAGTAGGCCAAATCCGCGCAACACCTGAGCGGACAAATAGAAGAGGGCAGTCCTTAAAAATCACAGGCCTCATAGGCCGCGGATGACTGGACGGTTGGCCGCTGAGGCAAGCTACCATTCACATGTGCCCCCTTTAAGGGTTTACGAACCCGAATCGCGTTCGAAGCAGACACAGAGTGTCGTTAACTTCCGCGCCTGGGAAATCTGCCCACAACGAACTACACTTCGTCAAACTGCAGTTCTGACGCGCACGAGCAGTGTTACCCATACAAGGAGCTTGAGTCTTGCGAACTGATCCACTCCAACAGGCAGTCATGCAAGTTCTCAGGAACGATAATTGCAGCGGATGCGGAGGGTGTGCTCTTGTCTCCGATCGAATAACGATCGGGTTGGCCGAGGACAGTTACATGCGCCCAGCCCTAGCCGCACGCGGCCCCACGGAAACGAGAGCGAAATCTAAAATCGAGGCCGACAGGTTCAAAGCGATGTGCCCTGGCATCCGAGTGTCGGCACCGACCAAGCATCCAAACCAGCATTCTGACGATACATTTGGTTCCTACTCATCCGCATGGGTCGGTTGGGCGATGGATCCGGAGATTCGCTTGGCAGGTAGCAGTGCAGGCGTAATAACCGCATTCACGAATTGGCTCGTCGAAACAAAACGAGTGGACGCCGTGGTGGCTAGCCAAGAGGACCCCAATAACCCTAGGATTACCGTCCCTTTGAAAATACTTTCGCGAGATGATGCAATGAAGGCTGCAGGGTCACGTTACGCTCCGGTAGCGAACCTACCCATGGTTGCGCCATCGGACTTCGCCCGTCACGCACTCGTAGGTAAGCCATGTGAAGCTACTGCCTTGACGCAACTTTCGAACGCGCTAAGTATTCCCGAAGAAAATCGCCCAATTACCGTTTCATTCTTTTGCGCTGGCACACCACGTCAATCGGCCACCGACGGGCTCGCAGATCTCTTGGATGCGTCATCTGACCAAATTAAATCGCTAAGATACAGAGGCGACGGATGGCCCGGAACATTTAAGATCACACTCAAAACCGGTGAATTTCGAACGATGTCTTACGACGAGTCATGGGGAACGCACCTAGGTCGCACAGTCCAATGGCGCTGCAAGTTGTGTGTCGATGGCACTGGAGGACACGCCGATATTGCTGTTGGTGACTATTGGGAGGTGGACAGCAAGGGATACCCCGCCTTCGAGAACGCAGACGGTAGGTCGGTAGTAATAGCAAGGACTCCGCGAGGAGAAGAACTCCTCGCGGAGGCAACCCGCGACGGTGCACTCTCGCTCTCACCGCTCGACCTAAAGCTAGTAGCTGCAGTTCAGCCGCTGCAGGTCGACAGAAAATTCACTCTGGCTGCGCGACTTCTAGGAAGAACGCTGGCAGGGAAGCGCACACCCCGGTACTCCGGGTACGGCCTCGCGCGCCTGAGCTTAACCACCAAGAGCAGCCTCAAAGCAGCGGCAGGAACATTTGTTCGAACAAGACAGGGCCGTTAATAGAAAAACTAACTCGTGAATACAAACTTTCCCCGCATGCATAGATCAAAGCAGGCTTTCAAATCTGCAGGGCGAATAACCACAACGGAAGGACCAATTCGCAACGCACGTAGACATCCGGCCGTCGTCACCAACCACCCTGCCGCCATCGACAGAGCAGCCCCAAACGCGCCCAATTCTCCAGACAAACAAAGAAGCCCGACGACTGCGACAGCTAAACCAGCTACTTGCCACAATGCCATCGCAGACCCACGCCCCTCTGCTCCCAGCACTTGCGTCGCGACATAATTTACGACAAGCAACAACGAACTAGAGACCAGGACGACAGCAGCCGGAACCGCGGGCGAAAACGCGCTGCCAAACAAAAATGGCAAACCGTAGGGCGTAACAATCAGTAGTGAGAACGCGCCAAAAATGCCAACAACAAATGCTGCCCGAATCGCTGATGCCCTCGCTCTAGGCAAGTCGCTGGGACTAGCAGACGCGATACCTCCGAAAACTGCAGATCCTATTGCATATCCAAGCGCTAGGGGGAGAGTGGCAAGCGTAACCGAGACAGCCAGTAAACCAGCCTCATACGAGCCCATGGTGGTGACCGCTAGGAGCAATACGACAGTACTCGCAGCGGTCTCAGCGATCTGACTCCCCGCGTACTTGATGCCCTGCCGACCTAGATACTCAAACGACATGCGCGGACCGCGCACGCTGACTCTCAGTAAGACAACCGCGGTCAAAGCCGCAAGCGACGTGCCGGCTACATATCCCCACAAGAGAGTCTCAAGCGTGAGATCCGAGAGAGCCCAAAATACAAACACAAGGATCGCAGTGACAGAGGGCTGAATGAAATGCAGCACTGCAATCGCAGAGTAGCGATGGGCCGCGATGAGCACACTCTGCGCACAAAGTACCAATACGAAGAACGCAGTAGTTGACATTGCCACCAAGAACCAGTTTCGCTGCAAATTCGTCAAGCTTGGAACCAACAGTATCGAGACCACGACACCTAGCCCAAATGCTGGCGAAAGCAAGAGAAACACGATGCGGTAAGCGCTTCGGACGACTGGGCGATGATCGATAATTGAGGCCAGCCGTCGAATTGCCATCGGAATACCGAGCCCTATTATCACAGGCGCCAGACCGAGAGCCGCCAGACATGTCGCATATAGGCCTCTGCCTGAAGGACCCAGCTCGCGCGATATAATAGGTGCTGTACCAAGTGCAACCATCATGATTGCGACACGACTGAGCGATATCAGCAAAGGTGAATTAAATTTGCCCATACTATGAGAGGGGGGAAGCGCCATGATTTTAGCCAAGCGCCGATTTGCGGTCACGGAAAGTAGCAAGTAAATCCTTGACACGCGCGGGCTCAAGCTCCCAGTAGCGGGACTCCAGAATTCGCTGGGCGTCGGCCGGTTCAAACCGCTGGCGGATTACCCTGGCTGGATTTCCCACTGCAATGGCAAAGTCTGGGATGTCACGAGTAACCACAGACCCAGCGCCGATCACGGACCCAACACCGATACGTCGGCAACCAGGTAGGATGAGAGTGTTTGCGCCTATCCAACAGTCATGCTCAATGACGCACGCAGTTCGCTCGACGTCGGAATTTTTATCTACAAAACCTAGCGCTGAGTTGTACCAGAACGGATGCATACTGAAATCGGTTAGCGGATGAGCTGCACCAATCCGTCGAACTCCAGGCCCGATCGATACGTATCGTCCGATTACAGTATGAATATCTGCATATCCTGGTTGCATCAAAGAACCGTAGCTATACGAACCGGCTACCACGCCGTAGTCGCGTTGCAAAACCTCTCTTAACGTCAGCGAAAACATTTGGCCACCTTCAAATTTTGCCGCTAGCCCGACTGCCCGCCCACCGAAGGGCAACCGTCTGTAGTAGCGTGCAATCATTCGACTCATTGCGGTGCGATTCATAAGCTCATCATGTCGTATTTGACTCATGCCATCCGATCCCCGCTAAACGAGACAAACAGGCCGTGCGAACTTAATACCGCGACCATCTTCTCGATCTTTTCTTCCGCAGAAGCCGCTACACCAGGTGCTGCATCCTTCAGTATCTGGAACGAGTCGGCGGTGATCAACTGTAAGGTTTCTGGAACTGGATCGTCGCCGGTAGTGAGGTCGATCGTGTGCTGCCAACCTAAGGCATCCATAAGTGGTCCAAATTTCCTGGAGTACGACCACGAGATCGCAGGAACCCCCACAGATAACGCGTTAATAGCAGAATGCATTCTAGAACCTACTAGAACACGGCTGCCGGCTAGGACCCTGCGGGCTTCCTCAAGATCTTTAGGGATGACAATCTCAACTTCGCCGCTTATTGCATCGGCGGCTTCATATACAGCTGGAACGTCGTTGTCAGGAACCGGAGAATCTAACACGTGTGCGAGCAACGTAACGCGCCGGTCTGCGGCAAGCAACCGATCGACCAGATCGACAACATTCGCTCTATATCTAACAGAATCTACATGCGGATTCGACTGCCACAACAACCCCGACACGTTCAAAACAACGTCGCGCTGCTCTACTGCTGTTGGTCGCGGTAAGGCAAAAGCCATATCAGTTGCCAGAAGGTCCGGCGTGCGGCCAAGACCCGTTGCCACTTGGGAGCTTGTCGGGTCGCGGGTACACAACACGTCCACTTTGGTCAGCAAACGAGAAGCAACCACGCGTCCAAGGTAGGTCCGAAAAGGGCCAATTGTTTGGGGTGTCATAACCAACGACACTTTAGCTTTCCTACACGCTCGCTGAACGTAGGCCATCAAGAGAAGCCGCTGAATGCCGTAGATATCAGTGAAACTATCTCCACCGCCAGTGTCCATTACTACATCGAATTGACGAAGATACCCCACAATTGGCCCTCTTCGTCGACCAATGTCCTGCAATGCCAATTTTCTTCGCAGCGGGGTACCAAGGGTGTTGTGCGAATGAAACGTGACCTCGCATTCACCCCAACTCCGCCCCGCAACAGCACGCACACCCGCAGCGAGCGCTTGAAGTCCTAGATTTTCTGCAGCTGGGTCCGCCCACAGCACCAAGACTTTTGGTCTCTTTTGACTAGACATCTTTGACCAAACCTATCTTGTTGCTTATTGCCGTGGACTTGGTCTCGGTCAGCCTGGCGTCCACAAGTGGGGAGTCACCCTGCCCCTCAGCATTGACCCTCCGGTCTGGGTTCAATCTGTCATGCAAGGACAAAATTCCGAGAAAGAACCAGAATATGGAGCCAAACTGCGTTATCAGAGCCACTGTAAACAGCGCCGGCACCACGGCCAAGACGCTGATCGCGGGAGCAGATGATGTGCGACGCACAACGCGCCACGTAAGCCATCCAACGCCCCCCAGCGCTAGTAGGGCGACGATGAATCCGAAGCTAACGCCTAGAAGAACAAACGTGCTATCAATAGACTTAAAGCCTTGAAAGTAGAACTCTCCTCGATTGGGCTCGGTGTAGCCGTTCGCTAATCCCAGAGGATTCATGGATGGAATTAGATCAATCAAAGTAAGGCGATAGTCCGCCGAAATTGTCGCCCGGCGACCCTCTTCAGCAAAAACGGACAGAATTTTTGGAATTGCAAACCAAGCTATAGCGCCGAGTGTGAAAACCACGGCCAACCTACCCCGAGTCTTCTCCTTGTCAGAAAAGAACAAAAGTGAGAGCAGAAGAGCGAAGACGGCACTGATCATGCCTGATCGACTGAACGAAACAACCGCACCTCCGAGCAGTACGGCGATCAAACTTGCACGAATCACGGACTTAAAGTTGCAGTTGAAAACGATGGGAATTGCCATGGCCAGGGCGCAGCCTAGTGCAATCGAATGACCAAATGCCCATTCCGCCCGGACGATCCCTCCTCGATCTTGTTCGTGCCCCCACGCGAGGTACTGTGTGTTGTCGACTACCCACCCATAGTATGGATTCCAGTCGAAGAAAAATTCGACCATCGAACAGAGTGCGGCAGCGCTAAATATGTAGGCTATCGCACGGTAGGTAAAAGGAAGCCCGGCCCTTTGAACGAGCAGACGGCCTACAACAAAGGAAAGTAGCCACTGCGTCATGACGTTGGTGACGTCGCCCGGCCTTGACAGTCCCACGACGCCGCACACGAGGCATAAGGCGCAGAACAAGAGGACTGCTGTATCGACTCGTCCGATCCGCCAAGGATTCCTCACAAAGGCACCGCAGAGAACGAGAAACCCTGCGAGAGAACTCGCTGGCAAGTAGAACGGGTTGTCGACACCAACCCAAAACGGTAAGAAACAAGCAGAGAGCAGCCACAAAAGAACTGCAAACTTCGGATGAGCGGCGGAGGCAAGGATCAAGAGAACACCAACGATAGCCGCGATCACGTACTCGCCTCCTACCGCCGCTGGCGCTATCACCGCGCCGATACCGATCGCTAGCGCAATCGCTATACCAGAAACGACCCTATCGTTTTGACGTAGCGTGAATGGCATGGCAATCATTTCGTTCCTCGCAAACTGTCTTGTTTTGAAAGTTCGCGGATATAGAATTTGAATCTTCTAAAGTCAGCACTTCGGCTTGGCGCTTGGCATTTCGCGATCATCTTTGCCGCAAGCACCAGTGCTCTCACAGCTAGACCACCACCGAAGAGTGTTTTCCACAGAAAGTTGTGCAAGCGAGTCGGCGAAATCTCCATTTTATAAAGATCAAACAAGTTCGTAAGCCAAAGCGCGTTGGTTGGGTCTGAAGAATGATTGCCGCTACTCTCTCCGAGCCCGTGTGTCCCTTCTATTTGTCCGGAAATTACCACCCGCATGCCTCCATCCCTGACGCGCAAGCAGAATTCTACATCCTCCGCATACATGAACCACCGTTCCGACAGTCCGCCATGCGACTCCCAGACTTCGGAAGGTACTGCCATACACGCTCCCGACACCCAATCAACATCAATGCTGTCGAAACTCTGAGATCTTAGAATGTACATCCCACGAAAAGCTTCGCGCTTCGAGAATAGTCGCGACAAGCCATAGTAGTGACAGAAGACGTGCCAGATGGTTGGGGACATCCCGGCTTCACGTACGGACAGGCCTCGCCCTGGATGGTCCAGCAAAGGTGCCACAACCCCGACATCGGGATTCTCGGCTAGCACTCGGCGAAGGGACAGCAGGTTTGTGTGACTCACCGAAGCGTCGGGGTTCAGTAGTACAAGTGCATCACCAGTTGCATAGGTGGCACCTAGATTGACCCCCTTGGCGAATCCTAAATTCCCACCACTATCTACGACTTTCGCTGCCGGGTATCGCTCGCGGACGAAATCAGCAGTTCCATCGGTTGACGCGTTATCAACGACAATGATTTCGATCGCGGTCTCATTCTGAAGTGGATCAATGCAAGAACTGACTACTGCCTTGCTGTTGTACGTAACGACGATGACGGACAACAGGCCTGTTACCGGAACCTGCTTTTGGCGCACTTCACGACTAAGTTCGCTCATCGGCGGCGGCCTCTCAGTCGGTCAAAAAGACGGTAATGTGCGTTTCGAGCAACAATCGATTCTTTCACTTCGCTGACGATGGACTCGCGGTAACGCTCCACACTGAATCGCTGGACCGCTGAATCGTGCCCAGCTTGCGCAATTTTTGCGGCCCAACTCGGGTCGTTCACAAGCAACATGACTGCCTCGGCGATCTTGACATGGTCACCAGCAGGACACAACAACCCGGTCCGACCGTCATCAATGATCTCTGCAAGGCCTTGAACGTTCGACGCGACTACAGGTCTCGACGCAAGCTGCGCCTCGACTGCCACGTTACCAAAAGGCTCAGCTATCGATGGAACAAGAACAATGTCGGCCTTCTCAAGAAAATACGACACGTTCTCGACGTAGCCACAAAAATGCACTCGACCATTTAAGTCGCCTTTAGCCGCCCGGCGTCGTAATCTATCTTCGAACCACTCGTATCCTGGGTACGTGTCACCGCAGAGCGCAATAGAAGCGTCAAGCCCTTGCTCAACCAGGCGGGCTAACGCCTCCAAAGCGACATCTGTTCCTTTTCGGGGTGACAACCGCCCAACCAGTACGATGCGTATGCCCTCGACCCTAGGGAGCTGAAAAGCGGTGGGCGTTGTACGGCTTTGAGGAATACCGTTGTAAATAAGCCTGATTCGACCGTTAAGCCTCGGCCATGATTCATAAATGACTTTCCGCGATGCCAAGCTATTTACGACGACTGTTCTGCAGAGCAGCATCGGCGATGCGAGCAACAGTTGCAGTACACGGCTTCCTGTCTCCTCCGCTTCGTGGACATGGCAGAGCGTTGGAGTGCCAGTCAGCCAACCTGCCAATATCCACACAGGTGCCGTTATTGTGTTCGCATAAATCAGGTCCGGTCGCATACGCCTCAACAGGCGCACACTACGGGCAGTGGCGACGAGGCTTGCAATAATAAATCCGGGCAGCGCCTTTGGGGTCAGTACCGACTTCCTACTTACCGGAAAGGGAATGACTTCCGTCGTCGCACCGCGGTTGACGAGAAGTTTTTCGAGGGGGCCTGTGCGGGGAAGTACTACGTGCACTGGAAACCCCGATCCAGCTAGGGCGGTTACTGATTCCAACAGCTGTAGATCTGAGCCGTAAAGGTCCGTAGAGGGGTGTGACACCAAAATAGAGCGCGCATCTTCGTGGGTCATTTCCGTTCCTTTAAAAAGCGGGCTGGCACTCCCCCATATACAGCATTGGATGCATATTCGCCAGCAGCCACCACAGCGCCTGCTGCGATAATGCATCCGTCACCAATCGTCGCTCCGTCGAGCACGGTTACCCGAGACCCAATCCAGCAGTTCGCACCAATAGATATCCCCTGATGTGTTACGCCCTGATCGCGTATCGGAAGCAGTAGGTCGGCGGAGATGTGATTTTCGGAATGAAATGAACAGTAGTTCCCGACTATTGTGCTGTTTCCAACTTTTATCCCACCCGCACATCCGTACAACGAGTCAGTCCCGAGGCCGACATTGTCACCGACCACCAATCCTCTTCCTAGATGCTTCAGGCTACCGACGCATTCGATTCTGGTGTTTTTTCCTACCGTACTGTTCTGTCCGATACTGACACCACCCGAGGACATCGCATCAATGTAGCTGCCGTCGTCGAAAGTGACTCCAGGACCCAATGCGATGTGACGCTTGGCCTTGATCCTGACACCTCGACCCACAAATGGACTATTTTTAATCGTCCTGAATCGAACTGCTCCAGCGGCTTTCATGATTCCCCGCTTTGCCATAATTGAAAAGATATAATGCGCGTCGATTTGCGGGTCCACTTGATAGTCTGATTTTTTGATGGTGCCGATTAGCTTATTTGCCAGCTTCGCTGTCCGACTCATCTCAAGTCACTCTACTGTCGCACGGACGAACTAACCGACTTATTGAGCGATCGTATCTTGCGCAGATATCGTCCCACGAGTACTCGGATCTGGCGCGTTCGATAGCTTTCTGGCTGATTTGGTCTCGAAGGTCGGGATTAGCCATGAGTCCGAGCACACCGTGCGAAATGCTTGTCGATGTCGGCTCACAGAATATTCCGGCCCCGCCGAGCACCTCCCGGTTATAGACAGTGTCCCGGGCAATGGTGGGAGCACCACAAGCCATCGCCTGGACCAACGCCGGATTTGTTCCCCCAACGCTGTGACCGTGAAAGTAGGCACCTGCATGCTGCCAAAGCGAGAACAGCTTTTGGTCGTTGCTCACATGTCCCAGCCACTGCACACGAGGTGATTGTTCAGCCAACTTCCTAGCCGCGACGTCAAGCTCTCCGCCGTAACCGGAAGAGCCCACGATCACGACGTCCCACTTCTCACTGAGTTCCCTAGCTGCTTGGAGGAACTCGGGAACGGTGTTTTCGGGAACGAATCGAGCCACGATCAATACGTATTCTCTGGACTTCAGGCCTTCGACGACCGGAAGTCGATCAGGCGCGTCGCCGCCGTAGGGAATGAACACTCCATCGCGGCCGAAGTCGCGCTGCCATCGCCGTCGAATCTCATGCGAGTCGCATACCAGCTCCGATGCATACTTCGCTGTCAGTCGAGCTCCGCCGCGGAATACCCGCTTGGCGTTGGTGCCCCATTTGGCTCGCTCCCACTCGATACCGTCGACATTGACCACCGTCGGAATGCCGCGAGAACGGAGAAGTGGAAGCCAATACCCGTTCGCAACATTCATAATCAAAGCTACGTCTGGCTTGCGACGGGCAGCACTAAGTGAAGACGTCATCCCGTAGCTGAGAGTGCTGAGGGACTTTGTTTCGAGGCCCTTCGTCATCACAGATGTCACCTGCGGGTCCAGCAGCGGGTCGTCCGTCTTGACTGCACCTGGGCGTCCGTACACAGTTACGTCCCAGCCTGCCTCCACAAGGTACGGCCCGAGTCGTCTGATCAGTGTCTCGAACCCGCCGTAGTAGCTCGGGTATCCCCGTGTACCGATAATGGCAACTGACTTACTCATTGAGGAACTAACCTTCCCGACAGGTGAACTAGGCGACGAAATCCGACATTGGGCAGACTCAATATGCCCCGTCGCTTCCAGCAACCGCCTTCATGGTCTTGGCGATGATCAGCAGATCCCCCACCATTGACCAGTTCTCCACATACGAAAGATCAAGCCGAACAGTCTCTTCCCACGACAAGTCGGATCTACCGCTGACCTGCCACAGACCGGTGACTCCCGGCTTGACCAACAGTCGCCGACGGACCTCACCGTTGTAGGTTTCGACCTCACGGCGCAGCGGAGGTCTCGGCCCCACCACACTCATCTCGCGCTTCAGAACGTTGATGAACTGCGGAAGTTCGTCGAGACTGAAGCGCCGCAGCACCTTGCCCACGGGTGTCACACGTGGATCGTCACGCAGCTTGAATAGGACCCCGCCGGCACCCTCGTTTTGGTCGAGGAGGTGCGCAACTTGCTTGTCGGCGTCGACGGTCATGCTTCGGAACTTGATCATTGCGAACGGCGTGCCGTCGATGCCCATCCGCTCGGACTTGTAGAACACCGGACCGCGACTGGTTGCCTTCACTGCGATAGCGACTGCCACCAGGATCGGCGAAATCAGCACCAGCACCAGAGCCGCGAACGTGAGGTCGAAGGCTGTCTTGCTGAACCGGGTAGCGCCGTTGTACTGGGGCTTCTCGACATGGATCAGCGGGAAGCCTGCGACTGGCCGCATCACCAAGCGTGGGCCGGCAACGTCGACCACACCCGGAGCGACGACCAAGTCGACATCCTTCTTCTCGAGATCCCAGATCATCTTACGGATGCCCTTGTGCCCGAGGTGCTCGGTGGCCGTCACCGCAACGGTGTCGGCACCGCACTCTTCGATCGCAGCGAGAACGTCGTGCTCGTCTCCCAGAACTGGGATGTCGGATCCTTCGACACTGACCACTCCGTCACGCGGAGCCTCGTAGCCGGGCATGCAGATTCCGACCACCGCGTACCCCGCGGAAGGCGACTTCTCGAACGACTGCGCCATGGATACAGCAGCGGATCGACTACCCACGATCAGCACCGAAGTTTTGTACTCGCCATTGTCCCGTGAGCGGGCAACCACCTTGCGCCACATCCATCGACTCAGCAGTAGCGCGATCAGTCCGACCGGCAGAGCAATCGCCAAGTAGAGCCGCGCGATATCGACGCGGAACAAAAGCGACACGATTGCGATGACACCGAACAAGCGGAAGGTGGCCGAGACGATGCGTCGGTACTCTTCAGCACCGTTACCGATGACTCGTGGTGATCGCGTGCGGAAGATGGCGAGGAAGGCGATCCACACAGCCGCCATGACGACGGACACTCCCGTGTAGGTGAGCGCCGACATCAGACCGGTGGACTCGACACCACCGAAGCGCACGATCTGGGCCAGGCCTACGGACAGAGCGACAGCAACAACGTCGGTCACCCGAAGCCGCCGAACGTATTGGTCCTCCCACACGTGTCGCGACGTGAGCCGTCGAGCCACCTCCGCGCCGGACCGACGCGGAGGTCCCCACAGAGAGCGCTGTGCAGCCCCGACAGATGCCACGTGCTCCCCTCCTCTGCACTACTGCGCACACCGGGAGGTGAACGCGAGTTCGGTTCGAACCAATCCGGATCGCGACTGGTGCCGAATTGAAATAGTCCCACGCTGCTTTCCGATGCACCACGCGAGCGGCGCAGATCACAAACGAATAACAGCAGGTAATCGGTTTACCACACCATCGCTGACTAGGCGATATGAGTGACCGAAGCCCACCGGATGTAACCGCACCAGGGCCCAAAAACGTTACAACTGAATACAATCGGCGCGGTAATGTGACGCTTCACAGGTTGCAGCGCTGGTTATTGTGCGATCGACAGGCTTGCGCCTACCGGAGTGGTGCCGAAGAAACCCTTCAGCAGCCTGAACTGCGAAAAACAAGGATTTCACCTACATCAGCGAGCGCAAGAAATCGAATCGGTGAGAATTGATAGCTAAAGGAAGTCTGCGCAACTAATTCATTCCAACGAATGAATTATTCGCTCGGCTTGTTAGTCCGGATTACGGACGGCCCAGCCCGCGGTAGTTCCACCCCGCCGCCCGCCACTGCTCCGGGTCCAGGCAGTTGCGTCCGTCGATCAGGGTCTTGCTGCGGACAGCGCCCTCCAAGTCCTCCGGAGCGAGCGCTTTGAACTCTTTCCATTCCGTCAGTACCAACACCACATCAGCGCCCTCGCACGCTTCCAGCGCGGAGTTGCTGTAGGTCAGAGTGGGGAACAATGCTCGCGAGTTCTCCATCGCCTTCGGGTCGTACACGTTGACCGCGGCGCCCTGCAGCTGGATCTGACCGGCCACGTTCAGGGCCGGTGAATCACGCACGTCGTCGGAATCCGGCTTGAAGGCTGCACCGAGCACGGCGACTCGAGCGCCGAGCAGTGATCCGCAGGCCTCGCGGGCCAGCTCGACCATGCGGGTGCGGCGTCGCATGTTGATGTTGTCGACCTCGCGCAAGAACGTCAGGGCCTGGTCGGCCCCGAGTTCACCCGCCCTCGCCATGAACGCCCGGATGTCCTTGGGCAGGCAGCCGCCACCGAAGCCGATGCCGGCATTGAGGAACTTGCGGCCGATGCGCTCGTCGTGGCCGATGGCATCAGCCAACACCGTGACATCGGCACCGGCAGCCTCACACACCTCGGCAATGGCGTTGATGAACGAAATCTTGGTGGCCAGGAACGCATTGGCCGACGCCTTGACCAGCTCGGCGGTCGCCAGGTCGGTGACCAGGAATGGGATCTTCTCGTCGAGAAGCGGCGCGTAGACCTCGCGGGCCAGTTCCTCGGCGCGGCCCGGACGGGCACGGTCCACGCCGAGTACGAGCCGATCGGGCCGCAAGGTGTCCTTGACGGCATAGCCCTCGCGGAGGAACTCAGGGTTCCAAGCCACTTCGACATCGACGCCTGTAGGAGCGAGCTCGCGCGCCATCCGGCCGAGCCGTTCGGCGGTGCCCACCGGCACCGTCGACTTGCCGAAGATGACTGCTGGCCTGGTCAGCAGCGGAGCCAGTGTCTCGATGACCGAGTCGACATACTTCATGTCCGCCGCGTACTCGCCCCTCTTCTGAGGAGTACCTACACCCAGGAAATGGACCTCGGCGAAATCCGCCGCCTCCTGGTAAGAAGACGTGAAGCGAAGTCGGCCGGCCGCGATGTTCCGCTGTAGCACCTCTGCGAGTCCCGGTTCCCAGAAGGGAACTTGGCCGGCCTCGAGCTTGCGCAGTTTCGCCTCGTCTACGTCGACGCCGATTACGTCATGCCCCAGCTCGGCCATGCAAGCAGCATGAGTAGCACCGAGATAGCCGGTTCCGAACACTGTAATGCGCATACTTCGGCAATCTCCTTGATCTCGACCGCAACCACGACGGAGCCGCAGTACCGGTACGACACTGAGTGCTCAAAGCAAACGACCGGGTAAGGCGATGTGAATTGCTCATGAGCATCAGGGAGTTACCCCTCTAGCAGACAGTCAAACGGAAGGAACCTCAGCGGCGAACGGGGAACTGCGGGTTCTCGGGCTCCTCGACGGCCTCGGCGCAGCGGTGGATGAAATCGCTCAGCTCGGTACGAACCTCGGGAGCGAGCAGATCCAACGGGGCCTCGGTTCCGTGATATTCCGCGAATGCCGACGTGTAGGCGTCCACGCTGTCCGAGATCACCGCGTGCAGTGAAGTCGACCGATTCAGATGCACGCGTGCAATCTGGTCTACTCGATCGGACAAGAAATCGTGAAAAGAGCTCTGCGCCATGGTAGTACCGGATCCATTCTCCGAAATAGTCGACATCTCAATATGATACGAACAAAACCGACCGACTGCACGGTGAACGAGATCGAAAGAGACTGGCGTCAGTACGCGCCTTCACTCTTGAAGACGGCCACGGCCGTCTTGCCGATGATGAGCAGATCCCCCGTCATGGACCAGTTCTCGACGTACGAGAGATCGAGGCGAACGCTTTCCTCCCACGACAAGTCGGATCGGCCACTCACCTGCCACAAGCCGGTGATGCCCGGCTTGACGAGCAGACGGCGTCGCACCTCGCCGTCGTAGGTTTCCACTTCGCTGCGCAGTGGCGGTCGCGGACCGACCACACTCATCTCGCGCTTGAGCACGTTGACGAACTGGGGCAGCTCGTCGAGGCTGAACTTGCGCATCACCTTGCCGACGCGGGTGACCCGTGGATCGTCGCGCATCTTGAACAACACTCCGCCTGCACCCTCGTTGAGTGCGGCCAACTCCTGGACACGCTTGTCTGCGTCCTGCACCATGCTGCGGAACTTGATCATCTGGAAAGGCTTGCCGTCGATGCCCATTCGCTCGGAATGATAGAAAATCGACCCCTTGCTGGTGAGCTTGATGATCACCGCGAGCGCAATCAGGATCGGCGAGATCACCAGGAGCACCGCTGCGGCGAACAGGAAGTCGAAGGCCGTCTTGCTGAACCGCTTCGCGCCGTTGTACTGAGGCTTCTCCACATGGATCAGCGGGAAGTTCGCCACCGGCCGCATCACCAGTCGCGGGCCCGCCACGTCCATCACGCCGGGCGACACGACGAGGTCAACTTTTTTCTTCTCCAAGTCCCACACCATCTTTCGCAGGCCACGGTGACCGATGTGCTCGGTGGCCGTCACCGCTACGGTGTCTGCTCCGGAGGTCTCGATGGCCTCGACAACACTGTGCTCATCCCCCAACACGGGGATCTCGACACCGTCGATGGTGAAGGACGTATCGTTGCCGGGCTCGTAGTTGGGCAGGCAGATTCCGACCACGCTGTAGCCGGCCTCGGGGGAACGCTCGAACGACCTGGCCATCGACAGCGCCGAACTACGGCTGCCGACGATGAGCACCGACGTCTGATACTCGCCGCCTGCACGCTTACGCGCGACGACCTTGCGCCATGCCCACCGACTCAGTAGCAAGCCGATCATTCCGACAGGCAGCGCGATGGCGAGGTACAGCCGAGCGATGTCGAACCGGAGTAGCAGCGAGAGAATGGCAATGGTGCCGAACAAGCGGAACGAGGCCGACACGATGCGGCGGTACTCCTCCGACCCGTTGCCGATCACCCGCGGAGAACGAGTGCGGAAGATCGCAAGGAACGCCAACCACAGGACGGCGAGTACAGCCGAGACACCGAAATAGCTCACGATGGCCCACGGCTCGCGAAAGTCGATATCGCCGAACCGGATGATCTGAGCGACCGTAACGGCACCGAGAACAACAAGAGTGTCGGTGACCCGAAGACCTTCGGTGTAGTGCGTCTCCCATTCACGACGCGACGTCACTCTTCGTAGGCGCCTCGCGTCCCGTCGCGAGACACCCGAACGCTGCGTTTCCAGATCGCTGACCGACACTGAATTTCCCCTCGATACGTTCACGTTGTCGAACCCCTACGCGATCGACACCGCTCCGTGCCACCGTCGTGCTTCTCTGTCTCGGTCGTTCTTCCGGTACCGCTGGTAACAATAGTGTGATCGACGAAAAGCCGCAGGTCGTTACATGTTTCGAGTGTATTAACCAGAGACGTCCAGAGTGTTTCTGGCAGAGCTGAATTCCCCATTCCGCCCCACTCCCCGAGTACCACTAAGCAACACATCGTCACTCGATGTCAAGCAGTGTCGGTCGAACGGGGGACTGCCGCCGAGGTGCTAACGTGTGGCGACTTCGGGGGGAGCGTTGTGAGTCTGAAAATGCGTCTACTGCGCGTCGCCGCGTTGCTGGGACTGCTTGTGTTCGTCGGGCTCGTGCTACCCAAGCTCGGGCCGCAAGCGCCTACCGGCTACGTAGGCATCGACACTGCGCCGACCGCGTCTGCGACGATCTCTCAGCTTCCCCCTCCCATGACGTCGTCGGCCCAGACCACCACAGCCTCCAAACCGCCTCCCGGATTTCCCTCGATGGAGTTCGCTCCACCGGAGATCGACGTTCCAGAGGGCGACCCCATTCCCATCGACACCAAATACGGCATCAGATACACGGTGCCCGGCGATTGGCGGTTTGGACGTGGTGGCGTCGTGGGTTGGAGCGAGGGTGAAGAATCACTGCGGTTCGGAGATATTGCGGACTTCGGTTACGACTACTGCCCCGAATTCCGTGACGGCGGATCCAAAGCGATGACCGGAATCACAGGCCGCCATGAAGTCGACGTTGCGACCGCAGCGTTCAACGTGAGCCGACAGACCGAGATCATCTTTCGCGGCAGGTCGGGCGACGACGTCACAATCGACTACTCGGAGCCCGTCGACTTCCAGATCGAGGGCGTACCCGCAGTCCGGTACACCGTCACTGCATCCAACCTCGAGCGAAAGTTCGACTGCGACCCACCTGCAGCCTCGATCGATATCGTTGCGATGCAGGGATATTCGAACGCAACCGTTGCTGTCTTCATGGTTTTTACCGAACAGCACACCGACCGAGCGATTTCGCGGGACACAATCGACGACATCATCGCCAGTCTTCGCCGAAGTTCATGAGATAGGTGAATCGCGTACGCCTCAGCCCGACGACGATGCGCCGTACAGGATTCCGTGGCAGTAGTTCAGTAATCGGTGTCCGACGACATGCCCGCGAATGCCGTCCACATTCGGTGGCCCAGTTCCCGTTGTCCCGCAGCGCTGTAGTGGATCTTCTCGGTCTCGCTGTTGTAGAGCCCCTTCGGGCCCGGCACGTACGCAACGTTGGTCCTTCGCCGCGGTGTATCGGCATGGACCGCGTCGATGACGGCGTAGTTCGGGTCGCCGGATTCGATTTCGTCCGGCACCATCTGGCCGAGAACAAAGGGCACATGACCGAATTCGGCGCGCAGGGCGTCAATGAGACTGTCGAGCTTCTCGGCGTACGCCGGCCCCGTCAGCAACGGCACGTCGCTCTCGCCCTGATGCCACAACACCGCGGCGAACTCGTTGCCGGGTGTGGTGGCCAGGCCGGTTCGGATGCGCTGCAACGCATCCCAGAACAGATTGATGCGGGCACCGGTGTCGGCCGGATCCCAGGAGATGCCGTGGATGCGCGCAAAGCCCGAGTCTCCGCGCGCGTAGGGAACGAGCAACACCGGCTTACCCGTCGTATCGGCGAGGTGCGCTGCAAACGTCGGGCCGAACCCTACGGCCTTGGAGGGCACCTCGTGAAACAGCGGATTGCTGCCCGCCACGATAGTGTTCTTCGATCGCCCCGACGCTGCCCACTGATGCACCCGCGGATGCGGAGCGTCGAGACCCGAACTGTCCAATCCGACGCCTGCGCCATGTGCGTTGGATTGCCCCAGCACGGCGACCACCAGGTAGGGCTCGTCGAACTTCTCCACCGGAATGCCACGTCCCAGACGCCTCTTGACGACGTCTTTGGCCCTGACTGTCAGATCTGTGCGCAACCCCATTGGGTCCCCCTCATCGACTGCAATCGTTCTGCGCCGGTATCCCGGCGAAACGATCAGCTATCCACCCGTTGACGGCATCGCCGTTCACGTCTCCGTGCCCACGCCCCGCCTGTCTGTCGATGGTGATGACGTCTCCGAACGCGCAGGCCCGCTCGAGTGCCGCATCGGTCCACGCCGCGTCGATGAAGGTGTCGGCATCGCCGTAGGCCACCAGCATCGGTTCCGACGCCGGCCCCGTGGGCACGGCCATCGCCGTCAGCGCCTCACGCAGCATCGTTGCTGCCGCGTCGGACGTGGGCGCAAAGTCTTTGTCGCCGAGCCGTTTCACCGCATCGTCGCGGGCACCGGCCTTGTCCGGCGTGCACCCGGTGAGCGCAACCCAGTCCTGCGCGGCGTTACCGCTGCGATAGTCGTCGAGATTCAACGCAGGATCACGCCGCGACAACGATTCGAGAACCCATTGCAGCAGCGGACCTTGATCCGAGGTCAGCGTCCCCGCGATGGCCTTGTCCACCAACCCGACCATGTTCGCACCCGGTGCCAACGCCACCGAACCGACCAGATCCAGCTCCTGGGCGTAGGAATCGGCGAGCTCGTTCGCGGCCCACGCAGCACCGCCGCCCTGCGAGCCACCGAACGCAGCCCACCGGGGGCCCGCGTCGGGGAAGACGGTGCGTAAAGCCCGAACGGCATCGATGACGTCGTAGCCGGCCGTGATGTTGTCCAGGTAGGCGTGACTACCGGGGTGTCCCAGGCCCTCGTAGTCGGTGATCGCCACTGCGAATCCCGCTGTGGTGTAACCCTGTACAAGAGCCGACGCACCGAGCAGCGAACTCGATTCCGACGGCGCACAGTCCTGCTCGATGCCCGTCGTGCCGTGCGCGTAGGAGATGATCGGCCAACCGCCCTCGGGTGCATCACCGGACGGGGTGAACACCGTGCCCGAGACTTCTCGCTCACCCACACTCGGCTGCACCGAGCGATACACCACCTTCGCTGCGTTCACTCCTGAAAGCCGTACCTGGAGCGGCAGATTGGGCATGGTCTCGGCGCTGACGATCGACCCGCTGCCCGTCCCCGGGTCCGCGATCACCATCGGCTCGGGATCCGCACCTCGTATCGCCGCCGCGATGCCGCGCTGCACGTCCGCGCCGACGGGCACGACGGCGGTGCATCCGGCCAGGACGGGCAGCACCAGCAGTGCTGCGAGCGCTCGATGTGTGCATCGCATGAAACTATTTGCTGGCCTTGAATCTACGGGCGTAGGTCAATGCCGGCTTCTCGATGAATCGGTAGGTCACTGTTCCGAAGGCGATGCTGACGGCGCTGACCAGAACGAAGTTGCGGAGCATGCCTAGCGGGCTGTCGCCGGCCATCCAGCCGAAGCGCCCCACCATGATCAGGACGGGAAAGTGCCAGAGGTACACGCTGAGCGAGATCATGCCTACGTAGCTCAGCGGTGCCCAGTCGGCGCGTTCGGCGAGCACGGACTTCTCCCCTCGGGCCAATGGGACGATGATGAACAGGATGAGCAGAGCCGAGCCGAACGCAACGGTGGAGCTTTGCCAGCGAGAGTTGTCGTCGATGAGCTTGAGTGAGATCGCCGCCGTCGGGATCATCGCGATTCCCGTCCACCACCGCATCTTGGTTGCAATGGCACCCTTCATGATTCCGTTGTCGATGGCGACGAACACCACTGCGGCGAGCATCCCGTAGGTGAAATTGTCTGCCAGCGACCAGAAGCTACGGCTGAGCACCGCGATCTCGTTGGGTCCCCAATCCAACAGTTTCGGATCGGTGATGCCCGACGGCCCCACCAACGAGGCGGTGTAGAGCTTTCCGGTCACCCCGATGACGAACATGATCACCACCGGGATCATCGCCAGCACCGGGGCCGAGATGGAGGTCCGCTTGCGAAGATAGAAGGCGATGCCGGTCAGCAGCGGTAATGCAAGGTAGAACGCGAACTCCAACGACAGCGACCACGACGGGTTGATCCCGGTTTGGAGCATGCTCGGAATGTACGAGTGCACCAGAGTCAGATTTGCCAGCAGCGTCAGCGGATCGGTGAGCACTCCAAGTCCGTTGTCGGTGAAATGCTGCTCCGCGACGGCCGCGTTCTCCACGAACACTGCACGCATCACGAAGTTCGCGAACAGGAAGATGAACAGGTACGCGGGAAACACTCGCAGCAGTCGGTGCATCGCGTAGCTGACATTGTTCGGCATCGGTTTGCCTACGAACAACTTTCGCACCATCGGCAGGAAGATGAGGAAACCCGAGAGGGCGAAGAAGAAGATGAGCCCCTGACCGAGCAGGCCGAGCTTGTACGTGAGCACGGTCTGCGGCGAGTAGTGGCCGCCGACGTGCACGGCGAGCACACACAGGCACGCGAAGCCGCGC
The DNA here is from genome assembly GCF_001426085.1 of Rhodococcus sp. Leaf278. GTDB lineage: Bacteria > Actinomycetota > Actinomycetes > Mycobacteriales > Mycobacteriaceae > Rhodococcoides. The sequence continues at coordinate 221,952 of NZ_LMRR01000044.1, read as the reverse complement.
GGCCCGTCGAGGCCGAGAATACGAGCGGGCCTCTTGGACTCGCTGCTCACCGGAGGCGCGGGCGCAGTGGCTGCGGCCGCGGTGCTGTCTGGAGTTGCTGTCATGACTGCCTTCTGAAAGATCAGGGAGCGGGAGCCGATTCCGGGGCTGAGGCTGGGCAGAAGCTGACGGCCTCGGTGCCGGCGAACCGATCCTCGAGCCATCCGAACGCAGCAGCACCGTCGATGTCTGCGTGACCGGAATTCGGTTGGAGTACATACTGAATACTGTCGCCGTTGCCGCAGCCGGCGGCGATCGCCGCATCCGTCCACGGTTGTGAGATCAGTGTGTCCTTGCCGCCGTAGATCACCAACATCGGTGCCGATGCGGGCGACTTGGGCAGACTCATCTCTCTGAGATAGCCCTCGAGCGTCGCCGTTGCCTCCGGAGTTGCCGGGCGAAGATCGTCGTCGCTGATCTGAGCTGCCAGGGACGTACGGTCGGCCGCGAGGACGCCGCCACACGCCGACAACTCGTCCCACCGCTCGGCCACGATGCCCCTGCGGTAGTCGTCGAGATTCAATTCGGGATGAGCCTGAGACAGGCCCACCAGAACCCACTGCAGCAGCGGCTTCTGATCCTCGGTGAGTGTGCCGCTCGCCGCCGCCGCGGCCAGACCGGTGATGTCTGCTGCAGGAACCAGGCTGACCGATCCGACCATGTCAAGACCTGCACCGTAAGTGCCGGCCAATTCGTTTGCAGCCCAGGAGGCTTGACCACCTTGCGAGCCACCGAACGAAGCCCATCGGGTCGAGGTGTTCGGCACCAACTTCCGGGCGGCACGCACCGAATCGATCAGGTTGTTCCCGACGGTACGAGCATCGAGATACGGGTGATAGGTACCGTCGAGGCCGAGGCCCTGATAGTCCGAGACCGCAACCACGTGGCCGGTGCGCACCAGCGCCGCCACGATCTGGGAGCTGCCGAGCAGTTCCGGATCGGTCGACGGGCCGCAATCCTCGAGCACACCCGTGGTGCCGTGGCCGTAGGCGATGATCGGCCAACCGCCCTCCGGCGCTGTGCCTTCCGGAGCGAAGACGGTGCCCGATACCCGTTGCTCGGATCCGTCCACGCCGGACGTGGAGGTGTACACCACCCGCGCCGCGATGGAGGAGATCCCGCTCAACCGGCGATCGATGGTGAGCAAGTCCTCCGCACTCTGCAGAGAACCGGGACCGTCGTTGCCGTAATCGGCCGGCAGAGTGGCCCCGACCGCGACAGATTGTGGATCCACCGCCGCCGAGTCCGAAGAACACCCCGCCGAGATCAACAGCAGCGCCGCTGCGCCGGCCGTTGCTGCTCTGCGGAGCATCGTTGTTCCTGCGTGATTCATCGCTTCTCCCCCATACGTTCCCCCAGCACTTGTTCGACCTGATCGCGATGGTCGATCGAATCCCGCGAGATCCCCCTCGCGAGTACGAGCACACTGCCCAGAACGACCCCCATGACGCCGCCCAGCATCGCGTTGCTCGTGCGCACGGGGCTGCTGGCCGAACTCGGGGTGGTGGCTGCGTCCACGACGGTCAGTACGGACACCGGCCCGTCGGCCCCCAGATCGATCTCCCCGGCCAGCTTGACCAGTTGCACGGCAACGGAATTAGCGACATCACGGGCGCGCTCGGCGTCGGCGTTCACCACCGAGATTTCGATCAGAGCGGAGCCCGGACTGGGCAGGACCGTGATGTCCTTCTTCAGCTCGGCAGGTTCGATCGGTAGATCCTCGGACGCGATCACCCGTCGCAGCACCTGTTCACCGGTGGCAAGCTGAACGTACGACTCGACGCGCACCAGAGACCCACGGTTGCCGTCCAGCGAATTCTTGGGCGACTGTGGACCGGGCGCAGTGACGAACACTCGCGAGGCCGCGGTGTAGGTCGGCTCCACGAACGATGTCGCCAACCACGCGACGCCCGCCGACAGGACGGCCGCGGCCAGGATCGACGCCCAGCCGGACAACAGAATTCGGCCGTAGTCCTTGAGTGTCGGCACACCGGCGGGCGCGATCATCGCTTCTGCTCACACGTGTTGGTGGGCCGTTGACCGGCGAACATGCCCTTGACCCACGGCAACGACCGACTGCTGTCCAGGTTGCCGTGGCCCTCGCCCTGATGCAGCTCGTATTCGATGACGTCGCCGGAATCGCACGCGCGCTGCAACGCCTTCTCGGTCCACGGTTCGAGTATCAGATCGTCCTCGCTGCCGTACATGACCAGCAACGGTGTTGCCGAGCCTTGTTGCGGCAGAGCCATGTCCGAGAGGTAGCCGCGTAGACGATCCGTCGCCTCCTGGCTCACCGGCTTCAGATCGGACGGCTCGAGCTGCGTCTGCAACTCGGGAACGTCCAACGACCCCGGCGGGACGCACTCGAGCAGATCGTCCCACCGCTCCCGCGCGAAACCGGACCGGTAGTCGTCCAGATTCATTTCGGGATGCGAGATCGCCAGCGAATGCAACGCGTACATCAGCAAGGGATACTGCGCCCGGGTGAGTGACTCGTTCGCAGCCGCGTCGGCCAAACCGGCCATGTCCGAGACCGGCACCATCGCGGCCGTACCGACCAACTCCAGACCGCCGCCGTATTCGGCGTTGCGGTCGCTGGCCGCCCACGCCGCCATCCCGCCGAGCGAGACCCCGTAGGCCGACCACCGCGAACTCAGAGTGGGCATGAAGTTCCTGGCTGCACGCACGGCATCGATCATGTTGTAGCCGAACGTCTTCGAGTCCAGGTACGGATGGTAGGACCCTTCGAGCCCGAGACCTTGATAGTCGGTCATTGCCACCGCGAATCCGTTCAACGCGAGAGCGGCGACGATGGGAGCGTTACCGAGCAGATTCGCGTACAGCGAGGGGCCGCAGGCGTTCAGCACACCCGTGGTGCCGTGCCCGAACGACACGATCGGCCAGCCACCCTCGGGAGCCGTGCCGCCGGGAACGACGACCGTTCCCGAGACCTCCGTCGGTTGACCGGTCACACCGGAAGTGGACCGATACACCACCCGGGTAGCGGACGCTCCGAGCTCGGTGATGTCGGCAGCGATGTCCTCGATCGGCTCGGCCGAGACCAGCGAACCAGGATCCGTCCCACCGAAATTCGACGGCGGTGGCGGCTCCGACGCCGTCGCGGACGCCGTGACCGGAGCCGTGGGCGCGCCGGGAGGGATGACCACGGGTGCCTCCTGCGAACAGGAGACCAGCACCGCCGCGACGGTCAGCGCAACGCCGACCTTGGCCGCGAACCTACCTGCCATCGAAGCTATCCTCTGCTCGCCGACGAGCTCGCAGTGTCGCTCGTCGCCGGCGTGGGCCGGGATCCGGCGGAGTACGGACGTGCCGTCGGTGTCACGGTGGAAGGTTCTGCAGCAGTGGGCTTTACAGGCTCGCCCGGCGACGAAGAGTTGCCACCGAGAAGGCGTCGAGCAGACGGCTCGAAGGTGGTCACGACGCCCAAGACGGTACCGCTGACACCGTCGAGCACCTTGATCGCGCGCCGCAGCTTTTCCCGTGTCGTGCGACCGGTACGCGCGAGAACCAGAGTGCCGTCGGCCAATGCGGTGAGAATCGCGCCGTCGGTGACATCGAGCAAGGGCGGGGTGTCGATGATGACGTAGCGGTAGTCGCCGCGCAGTTGCTCGAGCACGTCGTGAGCACGGTCCGATCCGAGCAGTTCGCTCGGATTGGGCGGCACCGGGCCCGACGGCAGTACCGACACGCCGTCGAACACATCGTGCACAACGGCGTCCTCGATGCCGTGCTCGCCGGAGAGCACGGTCGACAGTCCGCTGTGTTGCTCCATAGCCAGACGAGTTCCCAGGGCTGCGCTGCGAAGATCGCCGCCGACGAGCAGGACCCGGTGACCTGCTTCGGCGAGAATTGCCGCCAGGTCGATGGCGGTGCTGGTGCGGCCCTCGGCTGCGGACGGGCTGGTGACGGTGATGACGCGCGGCGGCGCGCCACCGCCGAGGAAGCGAATGTTGGTGCGCAGGGCGCGTAGTGGCTCGCCCATCTTGATCATCGACGCCACCGCTGCCTTCGGTCGCGTTGCGTCGACCGGCAGCCCGCCGAGTACGGTGCGGCCCGAGATCTCCTCCGCGCGGGAACGATCTCGAACAGAGCGGTCGAGCAATCCGCGGAGCAACGCGAGGGCAAGACCGACGACGAGGCCGATTGCGGCACCGAGCCCGAGGACGGTGGTCAGTCCCATACCGATCGGTGCGGCCGGAACATCACCCTGATCGACGATGGTGGCACCGGCGGCCGGACTGCCACCACGCTGCGAGGTTTCGAGTTCCTGCACCAACTGGGTCAGCTGACCGGCGACCGCGTTGGTCAGGACCTGAGCGACCGCCGGGTCTGCGTCGGTGGCACAGAGATCGAGCAACACCGTCTTGTCGATGGGAGTCGCGGTGACGCGTGAACGCAGTTCGTCCGGAGACATGTCCAACTGCAGCTGGTTTATCGCGCGCTGGGCAACCTGTGTGCTGGTTGCCAATCCGGCATAGGAGGTGACGCGTTCCTGTGAGAACAGGTTGTTCTGGTAAGCCTCGCCGACCGAGCTGCCACCTTCGGTGGTGACGAACAGACGGGCGCACGCTTGGTACTGCGGCGTCGTGACGAACGTGTAGGCCCAGCCTCCGACGATGCCGACAACCATCGCGAGCGCGACGATCCACCATCCCGCGCGAAGAATGCGCCCGTACTCTCGAATCTCCACGAGTGCTCCAATCGAATGACGTCGGTCAAGGGGAAAGAATAAAGCGCAGCGAAGGATTCGGCAGAGCGTAGATGTTGCGAGCGGGTGAAAGCGTGACAACATCAGAGCCTATGAGCATCACGCAACGAGCCGGTGCGGCGGCCATCGTGGTCATCCCCGTTTTCGTTACATTCGCAATGATCGTCGGCGGAACTCCAGCAAAACTGGGTGCCTTCGCCCTTGTCGTGCTGACCGTCGGAGCCTACATCGGCCTACGTCATCCGCTGTATCTGACTCGCGCTCTTGCCTTTTCGCTCGGCGCATTGCCGTTCGGATATGTTCCCGGAGTTCACGCACCGTTAATATTCGGCTTGGGAATCGCGGTCATCATCGCCACTGTGGTCCACCGCACAGCAGTGAGCCGCATCACATGGCCGGAAATGCCGATGATCGCACTGCTCGTTCTTTCCGCATTGTCGTTGTTCGCGACGAGTGGCGCACTCGTCGACTACGTGGAATTCGCGCAATGGCTCGTATCCACCTTGGTCGTCGTCTGCCTGCTGCGCATGCAGCGTGACGAGCTCGCCCTTTTCGGTCGGATATACGTCTACGCCGCCTCGGCCGCAGCTGCTTTCGCGCTGCTGATCTTCGTCGCCGATCCGGCCGGAAAACTGATTCGATACCTGTCGGTCTTCGGCTACGGCAGCGAAGAAGAAAGCACCAGGTTCGTCTACAGCCCCACCGGAGCCACCACCGTTCGCCTGGCCGGAACGTACATCGACCCCAACGCGGCCGGTATAGGATTCGTGCTGGCCCTGATGCTGTGTGTGCTGCTTCTGCGCGGCTACCTGCGCACAATGCTTGCGGCACTGCTGTTCCTGTCGATCGTCATGACGCTCTCTCGCGCAGCGCTGTTCTCCGTGGTGTTCGGCGTACTCCTGATGTTGGTGTTCCAGCAGCTGCGCACTCGTGAGCGGCTCGCCATCGTCGGTGCCTTCGCAGCAGCATTCGTCGGGGCTCTCGCGGTACCGAGCGTGCGCAATCGCGTCTTCTCGTCGTTCGGCAGCGGGGACGCCGGCTCCAGTGCGCGCGGTGATGCTCTGGTGGAATTCCCCGGTCACATGCAGGGTCACTGGATGTTCGGACTGGGCTGGGGCCGTGCAGAATTCAAAGACCCCACGGTCGCTTTCGAAGTCAACTACGTCGCCAACACCCCGCTGCTGACCATCTATCGGGGCGGTTTGGTGGCCGGTATCGCCTTCGTCGCGATACTCGTCGTCATCGCCGTGGTCGGGTACAAACTCCTGCGGTCCCGACAGTGGGAGTACGGGTTCTACGGCGGCGGAATGATCGGTTTTGCCGTCGTCGCGCTGCAGCTCGACTTCCCCGTTGTCACCATTCCGGCGACCACCATGGCGTTTTCGGTGATGTACGCATTTCTCGTCTTCGCATGGGAAAAGGCGTCGGAAACCGATCCACCTACCGACAACGTCGCGGCTGCCAGAACGAAAAGCTTGGTTTCACCGATGGAAGCGTGACCAGCAGTTTCATAACAAATGGAATGGATTTCGGTATTTGTACAAACCCTTGTTTCTGATGCAATGATTCACCGCACCGGCCCGTCGAACATTCGTACAGGCCCCCTGGTGGAAAGAATTTCGAGATGGTTCTTCGCGGTGGCTTTCGCACATTGATGTCGGCAACAACAGCGATGATCGTCGCTGTCGGCCTTTCATTCGGGGCACAAGCACCGGCCCAGGCAGCCCCGACGCCACCCGGCGTCGGCATCTCGGACGGCGGCGGTCTGCTCTGGTCCACCGATGCCGAACTGGACACGACTGTCCAATTCGTCACCGCCATGGGCGTGAAGTCGATGCGCATTGCCATTCCGTGGCCGACCGTCGAACCCACCCAGGGCCAGCTGAACTGGGCACCCGTCGACCGCGTGGTGAACAAACTGCGAGCAGCCAATATCTCGATGCTGGGGATCATTGCCTACACCCCGGCGTGGGCGACCTCGCCGGTGAATCAACCCATCAGCACGCGTCCGGCCTCGCCGGCCGCATTCGGTGATTTCGCCGGAAAAGTCGCCGCCAGATACAAGGGCAAAGTGGCCGATTACGAGGTCTGGAACGAACCCAACGGGTCGATGTTCTACGGACCGCAGCCCGACGCAGCGGGGTACACCGCCCTGCTCAAGGCCGCGTATCCCAAGATCAAGGCAGCCGACTCGGCCGCAACCGTCGTCGGCGGCGTACTGGGTGCAGCCGAGCAGGCATACGGAGTGGTCAACCCCGTCGACTTCACCGATCAGATGTACGCGGCAGGCGCAAAAGGCTATTTCGACGCGCTCTCCTATCATCCGTATCAGTACTCGCTGAAGTTCTCCGAGGGCCCGTACGTCGAACATTCCCCGGCCCGGCAGGTCATGGACATGCGCGCCACGATGGTGGCCAACGGTGACAGCGCGAAGAAGATCTGGGGAACCGAGTACGGCGTGCCGACGTCCGTGGCGTCGGAGGATCAGCAGAGCGCACTGATCACCGACTTCGTCACCAAGTGGCGCGAGCTGCCCTACACCGGCCCCATCTTCCTGTATCAGCTACGTGACCAGCAGACGGGCAGCAACGACCCGGAGATGACATTCGGGTTGCTGCGCACCGATTGGTCGGCCAAGCCCGCACTGTGGGCGTTGATGAACCTGCTGCAGACCAATATTCCGCGGACCGCGGAGTACAACCGCTTCGCGGCCGCTCCCAACAATTTCGGGGCTGCCCTCGGTCCGGTGTTCCCCGTACGCGACACGTGGGCCCAGTACCGCCAAGACGCCGTGGTCTACGAGATGCCCAACGGATTCGTCGGCGTACCGCGCGCTGTGGCCGAAGCGATCCGCTACACCGGCTTCCTCCCCACCACTCCGTTCAACGGCACCTACCAGGACTTCGACAGCCCCTACGGCCTTCGTGTGTTCTCCACCGCCATCGGCGGCACACACAACATCGGTGGCGGCATCTTCAACGCCTGGGATCCCACCCTCGGCCCGGCAACCAGCGACGAAATCCCGCAATACGGCGGCGGCGTTCGCGTCACGTTCCAGTACGGCGCGATCACCTGGGCACCTTTCGTGGGGACGACCGTCACCCGTTGAATTCGGGACTATCCGATCAACAATTCACAGACCGCGAATCCCTTTATTGCGTTCTCGGCAGCCAATTCTCGGTGTCTTCATTGCGGCCAAGTTAACTCTGGGCGAAGGTGCGGTTTCACGCTCAGTCGGTGACTGATTTGTGTTGTGAAGAACCTCACTTCCGCCTATCTATTTGTCGTGCGAACGGATATTCATATACAGCGAATGAATGACGTTTCGTGGCAGGATTACGTCCATTGTTCGTACGTCTCGTCGGGGGACGCCGATTTGTCCACGGTTCCGTCGTGCAGTGCCGCACGCTCGAACGCGATCGGTGCTCGAGATGTCTCTCGCTCCATACGAGTACGGTTCGACACGATGGGTAGCTGATGAGTACGAATATTGTTGTGTCGCAGCTTGGTTCGCCTAAGCACCATCAGGCGGAAGCATGACCGAAAGCACGAGACCCCGCGTTGCGATTGCCCACGACTACCTGACCCAACGCGGCGGTGCCGAGAAGGTCGTGCTGGCAATGGCACGCGCTTTCCCCGACGCGCCCATCCACACCACGCTCTTCGAGCCGTCGACGACGTTCCCCGAGTTCTCCGAACTCGATGTACGGCCTTCCCGGTTGAACCGAGTGGGTTTCCTTCGCAAGAACCACCGCGCCGCCCTGCCGCTGCTCCCGTTCGCATCCTCTTCCGTGGAGATCGACGCCGACGTGGTGCTCACCAGCACCAGCGGTTGGGCCCATGGCTTCCACACCTCCGGTCGCAAGCTCGTCTACTGCTACTCCCCGGCGCGCTGGTTGTACGAATCGCAGATGTATCTGGGCGAATCGCGGAGTCCGCTCAAACGCGCTGCACTCAAAACACTTTCAGCTCCGCTGCGCACCTGGGACAAACGAGCGGCACTGTCGGCCGACCGGTATCTCGCCATCTCCACCGTGGTGCAGCAACGCATCACGGACGCATACGGCATCAGGTCGACGGTGCTGCCCGCGCCGTTCACCGTCGAGACGGCAACGCCCGAACCGATCCCCGAGGCGGACGCCTTCTCGAAGGGCTCGGGCTACTACCTCTGCATCTCACGACTGCTGCCCTACAAGAACGTGGACAAGGTCATGGCTGCATTTGCCGGCACCGACCGCAAGCTGATCGTCGTCGGCCGCGGCCCCGAGGCAGACCGACTGCGAAAGCTGAAGTCCGACAACGTACTGATGCTCAGCGATCTGACCTCGGGCCAGATGACCTGGCTCTATCAGGGTTGTAACGGTTTGATCGCCGCCAGCTATGAAGATTACGGACTGACCCCCATCGAAGCGGGCGTCCACGGCAAGCCCAGCGCGGTGTTGCGCTGGGGCGGCTTCCTCGACACCGTCGAGGACGGCGTATCCGGTGTGTACTTCGATCAGCCCCAACCGGATTCGATCCGCGACGCGGTGACAGAGCTCGAACGAATCTCGTGGGAACCCCTGAAGATCAAGGCTCACGTCGAGCAATTCAACGAAGAACGCTTCGCCGCCGAACTGCACGCGGCGGTGTCCGAGATGTACACACACAACATGGAGAGGGCGGCATCGTGATGACCAAGCGCGCACTGATCACCGGCATCACCGGCCAGGATGGCCTCTACCTCGCCGAGCTACTACTGAGCAAGGGCTACAAGGTCTTCGGATTGATCCGCGGACAGAACAATCCGAAGGCCGCCATGGTCGAACGGGAGCTACCGCAGGTCCAGATCCTGCACGGCGATCTGCTGGATCTCTCCGCCTTGATGCGCGCGTTCGCCGTCGCCGACCCCGACGAGGTCTACAACCTCGGAGCCGTCTCCTTCGTGGCCTACTCGTGGGAGAACGCACGCCTCACCACCGACGTCACCGGCGGCGGCGTGCTGAACATGCTCGAGTCCACCCGGCTCTACGAGCAGGTATCGGGCAAGCAGGTTCGCTTCTACCAGGCCTCGAGCTCGGAGATGTTCGGCAAGGTCCAGCAGGTACCGCAGCGCGAGGAAACGTTGCTGTGGCCTCGATCCCCCTACGGTGTCGCCAAGGTCTACGGGCACTACATGACAATCAACTACCGCGAGTCCTACGGTATGCACGCCAGCTCCGGCATTCTGTTCAACCACGAATCTCCGCGTCGAGGGCCGGAATTCGTGACGCGGAAGGTGTCCCAGGCCGTCGCCCGGATCGCCCTCGGATTGCAGAGCGAGATCTCGCTGGGCAATCTCGACGCCAAGCGCGACTGGGGGTTTGCCGGCGACTACGTCGAGGCCATGTACCTGATGCTGCAGCAGGACGAGGCCGACGACTACGTGATCTCCACCGGCGAGACTCATTCCATCCGAGAGCTTCTGGACCATGCCTTCGCCGCCGTCGACATCACGGACTGGGAGCGCTACGTCAAGATCGACCCACAGTTCTTCCGTCCGGCCGAGGTGGATCTGCTCGTCGGTGACTCCGCCAAAGCCCACGCCGCGCTGGGCTGGAAGCCGAAGGTTGCCTTCCCCGAACTGGTTACGATGATGGTGCACAACGACCTCGCCGAACAGTCGCCCGACACGGCCGCAATCGCGTGAACACCGGGCACCGCCCGACCGCGCTGATCACCGGAGTGGCAGGCCAGGACGGTAGCTACCTCGCCGAACTGCTGCTCGAACGCGGTTGGGTCCTCCACGGTGTGGCCAAGCCAGGTGGTAACGACGGCACAGTCAACCCGCACGTCGCGCAACACCGAGTCGACATCAGCAAACCCGGAGTTGCTCGAGTTCTGATTCGCGACATCGAGCCCGATTACGTCTTTCACCTCGCCGGCATCTCGTCGGTGTGGCGATCGTGGAACGACCCGGTCCTCACCACGCAGGTCAACGGACTCTCGGCAGCTGCGCTACTCGACGCCTGCTTCACCCAGCAGGAGGCGTCGGGCAGGCGGATCATGGTGGTCAACGCGTCCAGTGCCGAGATCTTCGCCGGATCCGGAGTACCGCGGCAGAACGAAGACACGCCGATTGCTCCGACCTCGCCCTACGGAGTATCGAAGGCACTGAGTCACAACATGGTTCAGGTCTACCGATCCCGCGGCCTCGAGGCCACCAATGCCGTCCTGTTCAACCACGAATCGCCGCGACGACCGGAGACCTTCGTGACCCGCAAGATCACCAAGGCGGCCGCGGCCATCTCCCGCGGAACCCTCGACACACTCGAACTCGGCAACCTCGCCTCGGTACGCGATTGGGGCTGGGCACCGGACTACGTCGAGGCGATTGCAGCGATGGCCGACTACGGCAAGGGTGACGATTTTGTCGTCGCCACCGGCGAGGCGCACAGTGTGGCGGATTTCGTCGCCACCGCGTTCGAGGCAGTGGGGATCGACAACTGGCGTGATCACGTCCAGAGCGACTCCGAGATGCTCAGACCCGTCGACTCGGCAAGAATGGTCGGCGACGCCACCAAAGCCCGGAACCTGTTGGGCTGGGCACCGACCAAGGACTTCGATCAGATCGTCAAGGCGATGGTCGAGTTCGACATGACCGAGGAGATGGCAGCATGACAGCGGTGGAACGGCCTGTGGGCGAGATCTACGACGTGTCCAACTACAAGATGCAGGACATCACGTTCAAGCGGAAGCTGCGCAACCGCGTCGGCACCCTCGGGTTCAATATGTTCGTGACTTTCATTCCGTCACACTGGATTCGGCAGAACTTCCTGCGCGCGTTCGGAGCGACGATCGGCAAGGACGTCTCGATCTTCCGCGGCACCACCATCCTCGATCCCGAGGGCCTCACCATCGGCGACGCATGCTCCATCGGATTCCGCTGCATGCTCGACGCCCGCGGAGGCATCACGATCGGCAGCAATGTCGTCATCGCCAGTGACACCCACATCATCGGCGGCTACCACGATCACAATTCGCCGGAGTTCACCCCGATCCTCGAGCCCTGCGTCATCGGCGACTATGTGTGGATCGCCAGTCGCAGCACACTTCTCAGTGGGGTGACCCTCGGCCGTGGCGCGGTTGTCGGTGGTTGCTCCATGGTGCGCGGGGATGTGGGCGAGCTCGAAGTGGTTGCCGGAGTGCCGGCCAAGGTGCGCGCGATGCGCGATCCCAAAGCCCTTGCCTACCGCCCTAAGTATCGGCCGCTCTTCTACTGACCCCCATGTGCATGGAACTTCGTAGCCCACTACGAACTTCCGTGCACGACCGAAGGGAGCCTCGAGAAGGTGATCCTGCGCGACTGCCGACTCGTCTACCTCGCCCCTCGATCCGGAGTGGGCGGGGTAGGCGACTACGCCGACGATTTCGCCGACGCTGTGCGTCCCCACTTCGGCGAGGTGATCGAGTATCGCCATGACGGACCGGGGTCACACTCGGTACGAGACATTCTGCGGCACCGCAGGGCAATACAGGAGCTCGTCGACGCCGACCCGGGCAGGACCATCGTGCACTGCGAACTCAGCGGCGGCTCGGTGATGCCGTTCTGGGCAACCGCACGTCTCACCGGCAACCCGCTGGTGACCGCGACCGTGCACGACCCACCCGGCATCGTCTGGTGGCCCGCCCGCACCAAGTTCCTGGCCGGCAAGAAGGTGCTCAACCACGGCCTGCACTACCCACTACGCGCCGCGTGGCGCCGACTGGAACGGGCCGTCGTCGGACGTCGAACACTGTTCGCGCTCACCCGCTCCGGTTCCGACTCCCTGGAACGCAGCTACCCCGCCGTGACGGCAGAGGCCGTGATGCACTTCGTCCCCGAACGCCCCGACATCACGCCGGCCGAGGATCGGCCCCTCGCCGTGGGACTGTTCGGATTCGTCTATCGCGGTAAAGGATTCGATCAGCTCCAGCAGCTTCGCGATCGCTTGCCCAGCGAGATCGCAATTCGCATCGCCGGACGCGGGACCGAACAGCTCGACCCCGTGGACGGCGTCGAGATTCTCGGCGAAGTGAACGGACCCGAAGAGGACGCCTTCTTCGCCTCCATCCGCGCACTCGTAGTGCCCTACGGCAAGCGATCCATCTACGGCGACGCCTTCCCCGCCTCCGGTTCGGTGAGCCGTGCCATCGCCTACCAAACTCCGGTTGTGTGCCTCGAAGAAGGTGCGCTCTCCGAAACCGATGGCGGTGCACTGGTTGTCGCCGGCGGAACCGTCGAGATCGCCGACGCCACCGCTCGGCTCGTCACCGATCGGGAACAGCTGACCCGACTCCGCCAGGAAGTGGAGACCCTGCGCAGCGCCAACGCTCCACACCTGGTTGCCGAGAGTTTTGTGTCTGTGTGGTCGAAATGAACGGCAATCTGATCAAGGCCGGGGTCGCCGCCCTGTGGACCTACGGCGGACGCGGCATCGGTCTGCTGTGGACCGTCGCGCTGATCGCCAAGCTCGGGATCAGTGACTACGGTCAATACGCCATGGCCTTCGCGCTCGCCGCGATAGTCGCAGCGCCACTGGATCACCCGTTCACCGTCCGTTCCATCCGGGTGACCGAGCGAGAGTTTCTGGGCGAGCGCACCACCCGGGTACTGGCCGGTGCGGTACTGATCGTCGGCGGGCTCTGTCTGCTGCCGGTGAGCTACATCGCCTGGTTCGCTCTCGTCATCGGCGGCGGCGAGTTGGTCTTCAATGCCTACAAGAGCAGAGCATTGCGCGACGGCCGTCCTGATCTGACGCAGCGCCTGGACACCACTCGACAGGCGACATCCATCGCGCTGGCGACCGCGTATCTGTTCGCCGTTCCCGACCCGTCGCTGACGACGGCCAGCTTGCTCTACGCGGCACCGTATTTCGTCATCGCGCTGCTGGCCGCGCTGCAGACCCGGGTCGCGGCACCGCGTGTCCCCGGATCGTGTCGCGAGATGTCGATGCTGTTCTCGGAGAACCTCGCCAACGCGGTCTACATCCAGGGCGACGTACTGCTGCTCGGCTTCCTCACCGACTCCACGATCGCCGGTTACTACTCCGTCGCTGCCGTGACAGCCTGGGCCGTGGCCTTCATCGGCCAGGCCTTCGGCAACACCTTCCACGAGAAGCTCCGCGCAGCAGACGGATTGGTCAGTGCCGGTCCGGCCCTGAAGCACACGGCCATTCTCGGCGCTGCCGCTGGATCTCTACTGTTGGCAGCCGGGCTCGTACTGTTCTTCACTCCGGCATCCCCGCAGGTTGCCGGCGCTCTGGTGGTGATGTCCCTATTCGTGGTGATGCGGGTGATGAACCACGTGTTCACCACCGTGCTGTACCTCCAGCATCGCGACCGCACGCGGGTGCTGGCTGCCGCGACGCTCGCACCGCTGAAGATGGTGCTCGTGCTGTGCCTGTTCCCCTTCGGTGCCGTCGGCGCAGCCGTGGCATCGGTCATCACCGATGCCGTGCTCCTCGTCTGGTTCATGCGCGCCCTGTATCGCCGTCCGGTGAAAGAAGAGGTATCGCAATGAGACGCGCGACTTTCCTGCTGTCCAAAGACCCAGTCACCGAACACGGTGGCGACATCGCATTATCTCGTTTGATGATGCAGCTGGCCCGTGAGGCATTCGAGGTGCGCTCGATCTGCCTGTCCAAGGAGACCGGTGTAGCTCCCGACGTCGTCCGCGTCCCCAAGCCGAAAGTCGATGTGGGGTTGCTGACAAAGTCTTTACGGCCGACCCGCTCGGTCGTGCACGGGCGCTACGACGTCGACGCCTTCCGTGATGCCATCGACGCCTCCACCTCGGATGTGTATGTGGCCGAACACAGTTACATGGCCGAGTCGTTTCTACGTTCGACCAAACTGGGGTCACCATTTGCGATCAACACTGTCAACACCGAATCGCAGGTGTGGAAGGTGACGCGCGGGTTGATCGGCCGCATCGAGGCACCGCGCATCCTGCGTGACGAGATTCGCGTCGCGCGCGCGGCAGATGCCGTCGGGACGTACGACGCCGACGAGGCGCAGATGTACCGAGACAACGGTGTGCGTGACGCTCGCTGGATCGACCTCACCCTCGAACCCGCGCCGCAGCTGAATCTGGCGGAGACCGCGAAACGGCTGGTGTTCATGGGCACTCGTGACTGGCCGCCGAACCAGGAGGCCTTCAAGATCGCGCTGGAGTACTGGCCGGAGATCTCCGCGGGCATCGACGGTGCCGAGCTGTGCATCATCGGCGCGAAGGCCCCGGGCGCCAAGGATCCCGTCTATCCGGCCGGAGTGCGCGACCTGGGCTTCGTCGACGATCTGCAGGAGTTCCTCGGCACCTGCCGCGCTCTCATCGCACCCGTCGCCACCGGCGGCGGCGTACGCGTCAAGATCCTCGACGCCGCGAGCAAGGGCCTGCCCGTCGTCGGAACCTCCGCGGCCGTGGGATCCCTCGACTCGATTTTCGAGCTGCCCACCTTCGACGACAAGGAGCAGTTCGTCGCCGAATGCCGTCGCTACCTGCTCGATCGCACCGCAGCCGTCAAGGCGGGCGAACGCATCTACGAACTGAACACCGCACGTTGGCACGATCGCATCCCTCACTCCACCGTGGAGTCACTGATCGGTGCTCCGCTGACACGCACCTTAGGATGATCGCCATGACCCTCCGCTCACGTCTGCTCACCGTGGCCGCAGCCGCCGCAATTGCCGTCGGACTCTCGTCACCGGTCGCGAATGCAGCACCACCGGCGGGTCTCGGCTTCACGGGCGGAGCGCCGTTCCTGACGCTCGACGACGCCACGCTGAACAACGAGCTCGGGGCCGGACGCGAGATCGGTGCCTCGTGGGTGCGGGTGGTCGTGAACTGGGCGGCCATCGAGACGGCACCGGGAGTGTTCGACTGGGGCAACACCGATCGCGTGATCAATGCCGCGACGGCACAGGGTTATTCGGTACTGGCCGTGCTGGGCGGAACCCCCGGATGGGCGCAGGGCGGCATTGCCTCCCCGCTGCCTGGTGCAGTTCCGTTGGATCCCAACACCTTCGGTGCATTCGCCGGTGCCGCTGCGGCGCACCTCGGCGATCGCGTCGACAGCTACGAGGTGTGGAACGAGCCCAACATCCCCACCTTCTTCGCGCCCGTCGACGCTGCCCGCTACACCGGCCTGTTGCGCGCCGCGTATCCCGCGATCCACAACGCCGACGCCGGAGCCACCGTGCTCAGCGCCGGGTTGGCCACCACCGTGAACTTCGGAGCCTGGACCGTTGCGCCGGTGACCTTCCTGCAGCAGATGTACGCAGCCGGAGCGGGCGGATTCATGGATGCCGTTGCGCTGCATCCGTATACGTTCCCCTTCACCGTCGAGAACGATCCCAACGGTCAATGGGCACAGGTCGATCAGGCCTACGGCACCATGGCGGCCAATGGCGACGGCGGCAAGAAGATCTGGATCACCGAACTGGGCGCTCCTACCGGCAACGGCCCGATGGCCGTCACCGAGGACGCCCAGGCTGCGATCATCGGCTCGAGCCTGGCCAAGGCGTCGTCACTGCCGTACGTGGGCCCGGTATTCGTGCATTCGCTGCGTGACTCGGGAACCGACCCCGCCGACTCGGAACAGAACTACGGACTGCTGCGCTCGGACTTCAGCGCAAAGCCGGCATACGACGTGGTGCGGGGTTCGTAGGCTCTGCTGAAGGTTCGGATTCGGGACCTCACACCCTTTTTCCCGACCGCGCGCCCGAGTTCAAGTCATAGAAGGGGCGCGCACCTCGTAAGAGGGGTGTGAGGTTACCCAGCCCGGCGAGCGGACCTCACGGTTCACGATCGCTCCCCATACGCGGCATCCCGCACATTCGACTCGATACTGAACCCTCAGGTCCGGGGTCGTCACGCGCATTGTCAGGACCTACCGCACGCCCACGAGATCTGAACGAAACCCCTGCGCAACGGCCGTCGATCTGATACATCTTTACCGGCCGGTAAAGCCCGGCCCTGACGTGTCACCTCTACAGAGTCGAGCATCATGTTGCGCGCTGCATCCACGTTCCTGACCGCCGTCACCCTGACGGTGCTGTGCGGGATACCTGCAAACGCGTCTCCTCCTGTTGCTGCCGCCGAGGCCCGGGTATGTAGTGCGCCATCAACTCCGTCCTCGGGGTTCGAGCGCGCGACGGCAGCGGAAGTCGGCATGGACAGCGCGGCTCTGCAGCGAGCAGTGGACTTCGCGTCTTCGCGTCTGCGGACCAACATCCAGATCTTCAAGAACAACTGCCTGGTCGGAGAAGGGCCCGCGAACAACATCACCGAGAACACGCCCTGGCACCTGTGGAGCTCGACCAAGAGCGTCGTGGCCATGGTCGCCGGCGTTGCGGTGACGGAAGGTCTGCTCGATGTCGACGCTCCGATCGGGCAATACCTCCCGCTCGGCCAAGGCGACGAAGCGCACCGAGCAATCACCGTCCGAGCGCTGCTGAACCAGAGTTCGGGGCTTGCCCAGGCCGTCATCTCGGAGGCGCTGGCAAGCGGTTTGGACTTGGGTATCGACGCACCTGGCGAGGCCCTGCAGCTGCCGATCGTCGCACCGGGACAGTTCCAGTACTCCCAACGCGGGACCGACCTTCTGGCCTACGTGATCGAAAAAGCCGTCGGCGAAGATCTGCAAGCGTTCGCGCAGCGCACGTTGTTCGACCCCGTGGGCATCTCCGCACGCGACTACTACTGGGCGCGAGATCGAACCGGCCACACCTATGGGTTCGCCAAACTGTTGATGCCTCCCCACGACTTCGCTCGATTGGGGATGCTGATGCTGAACGACGGCACCTGGAATGGCAAGAGGATCATCTCCTCGGCCTACATCAACGAGCTGAGGGCACCGTCACCGGACAACGCCTGCTACGGATTCCTGTTCTGGCTCAACAGGTCTCCTTGCACGGGTCCCTCACTTCCGTCTCAGAAGACCCTGGACGTGACGCCACTCGCAGGGCTGCCCGATGACGCCTACGCGATGGTCGGCTTCCTGCAACAGAACAACTTCATCGTTCCCAGCCTGGACCTTCAGGTGACGTGGACCGGCGTGTTCGGTGACGTCTCACCCGATTTCGCCACCCTGATCAGCGCAAGCACGAACAGCGAGCTGTATCACGAGTTCTTCGGCCAGTTGATCCAAGCGCTGCCGCCCTATGTCGACAGCGTCGCCCCGTACGTACCGACGCCCAACAACGACGTCAACATCGGCGAATTCTTCGACCCGAATATCGTGCTCGGGTCGCTGGGCATCGGCGACCTCGCCTCCCAACTGGGCGGAGAGGTTGCTGCGCCTCTCGCAGGCACCCCCTTCGGATGCTTCCTGCTTGCCTGTCTTCCCATCTCTTCGGACACACCTCACCGAGTGGGGAGCTGAGGATCCGGATCGGTCACGGATTCGATTCCTGCACAGATGAATCGAGACACGACGTCAGTGGCGTCGACGGGTTCCATGCCTTCGACCAATAGCGCGTAGCGCGCGGCTTCAAGGCCGGTCGCTACGACCATCGTTGCTACCGTTCGGGTCACGGCACCGGGGACGGGAGTACGTGCGGAGTCGTTCCGAGCCGCAAGCGTCTGGTCGATCAACTGAGCGATGCGAACCGCGAATTCTCGGTAGACCGCATTGATCATGTCCGCTGTCGGACTTCCCGGATCGTTTGCCGACATCAACAGTGCGAAGCTCGCGGGGTGCTGGGCCGCATACTGCATCCCAGCCGTCACAGCGACCCGAACAGCCGAGCCGACGTCTCCGACATCCAATGTGTCGTACACCGAGAACAGTGACGTCTGCATCAGAATCATCTCGCGGCCGACCACCCGCTGATACATGGACTCTTTGTTACCCAGGTGGGCGTAGAGCGTCGGCTTCGTCGTGCCGCCGCGCCGAGCAATAGCTGCGACGCTTGCGTCCCGATAACCGACATCCGCGAACACATCACGCGCCGCATCGAGAAGCTCGTCGTCGGAGGGTCGCCGCTGTGAAGGGTGCACGCACCGATGATCCCATTCGTTCCCGCGCGCCCATCAACGAACGGATTCGGAGCAGAACTACGGACTGCTGCGCTCGGACTTCAGCGCCAAGCCGGCATACGACGTGGTGCGGGGTTCGTAGGCTCTTCGAGGGTTCGGATTCGGGACCTCACACCCTTTTTCCCGACCGCGCGCCCGAGTTCAGGTCATAGAAGGGGCGCGCACCCTGCAGCAGGGGTGTGAGGTTACTCAGCCCGGCGAACGGACCTCACGGTTCACGATCGCTCTCCATACGCGGCATCCCGGACATTCGACTCGATACTGAACCCTCAGGTCCGGTGCCGTCTCGCCTCGGAATCAATCGCAGCCAGCCCTGGAACAACGTTCCAGCTGTGACAAGATCTGCGCATGACGAACATCAAGCCGACACCCGCGCGACGTTCCGATGCCCTGTCGAAGGAGCGGATCGTGCAGGCAGCGATCGAGATGCTCGACGAGGGTGGCACCGATGCTCTGACGTTTCGCACCCTTGCCGCACACCTGTCCACGGGCCCCGGTGCGCTGTATCACCACGTCGGCAACAGGGATGGTCTTGTCGCAGCAGCGGCCGAAGCTGTTATGGCATCGATCTTCGAATCCTCACCCGAGAACGAGCCGACCGAGCCAGGTGTTCGCGGTCTGATGATGCGGGTGTTCGACATGATCACCACGCGACCATGGGTGGCAACGCAACTCGCCGGTGCGCCGTGGCAGCCGGCCGTCATGCATCTGTTCGACCGCATCGGAACCGAATTGGATGCACGCGGAGTTCGGGAAAATGCTCAGTTCGACGCCGCTTCCGTGCTCATGTACCACGCCCTCGGGGCTGCGAGTCAGCGCGATGTCGGGAGGCAACTGGCCGCCACGGTGACGGATCGAGCGGCATTTCTCGACTCCACGCGCTCGGCGGTGACCGACACCGGCGACTATCCGTTCCTGACGCGGATCGCGTCGCAGTTCGCCGGCCACGACGACAGAGAGCAATTCCAGGCCGGGGTCGACATCATCCTCGCCGGCATCGACCGCGGTTGAACCATTCTCTGGAACCTACCCCGCTTGACAGTTTTGGAACACTGTTCCATTCTTGACTGGAACAGTGTTCCAACAACGAGCGGAGACTTCCCATGGGTACAACCATTTCGATCATCGGTGCAGGACTGGGCGGCCTGGTGTTGGCACGGGTACTGCACGTTCAGGGAATCGCCGCCACGGTGTACGAGGCCGACACCACGGCTGACGCGCGCACCCAGGGCGGGCAGCTCGACATTCACGAGAACGACGGGCAGGTCGCTCTCGCCGCGGCCGGGCTCACCGAGGAGTTCCGCGCCATCATCCACGCGGGAGGCGAAGCGACTCGCGTCCTACGCCCCGACGGCGAGGTTCTGTTCGATGAACCCGACGACGGCACCGGCGGTCGACCAGAAGTGCTGCGCGGCGACCTCCGACAAATTCTGCTCGACTCATTGCCAGCCGACACCGTCCAGTGGGGTCACAAGCTCGCCTCCGTGCGCCCACTGGGCGACGGGCAACACTCACTCGAGTTCGAGAACGGAACTACCACGATCAGCGATCTGCTCGTCGGTGCCGACGGCGCGTGGTCACGAGTCCGATCGCTGCTCTCGGCCGCCGTACCGGCTTACGTGGGTACCGTCTTCGTGGAGACCTACCTCCACGACGTCGACGTACGCCACCCCGCCACCGCTCGCGCAGTCGGTGGCGGTGCGATGTTCGCACTCACTCCGGGTAAGGGAATCTCCGTACACCGCGAGGCCGGCGACATTCTGCACACGTACGTTCAGCTCAACCGCAGCTCCGATTGGATCGACGCAATCGACTTCACCGACACCACCTCCGCCAAAGCCGCTGTCGCCGCCGAATTCGATGGGTGGGCATCGGAATTGACAGCGTTGATCACCGACGGGACCACCGCGCTGGTACCCCGCAAGATCTTCACGCTCCCCAACGACCACCGCTGGGATTCCACGCGGGGAGTAACCCTCGTGGGTGATGCCGCACATCTCATGCCGCCCTCCGGCGACGGTGCCAATCTGGCGATGTTCGACGGTGCCGAACTCGGTCGCGCGATCTCCGATCACCGCGGCGACATCGACGCAGCGGTGTCGGTCTTCGAGAAGGCAATGTTCACGCGAAGTGAAGCGGTGGCCGTTCAGGCGCACGAAACGCTCGACCTGTGCCTCGGGGAACAATCCCCGTTCGGACTGATCGACCTGATCTCCGGCGTCACTCCCGTCGGCTCGGGTGATCGTCTCTCGCAGTGACAGATTCATTGTCCGACGCCCAATCGAGCACTAGGGCTGCAAGTAGTCACCTATGCCGGAAACGCCATATGTGAAGCCGAATGCAATTTCTGCTCCGCTTCGAGGTCCATGTACGGGGATGCCCCTGACAGAGGCGTCCAATGGACCGTTAGGTGCACCCCTCAGGTCAATCACCGTTGAACAGATCGTCGGACAAATCCACCCCGACGACGATTTCGCTGAACTCGATGCTGATGTACGGCATGTTTCGCCGCAAAGCGATGCCCGACTCCGCATCGAATGCCACGGCGCTCGGGAAGCCCTGCCACCCCGGAGGTAGCTCGAACTCCCAGGCCGCCCTGCCGCCCACCTCGACAGCAGTTCCTTCGGTGTTGTCGGCAATCAGAGTGCTGAACTCGACGTCCCAGTTCTTCTGCACTTCGACCAGGGTGTCAGGGTGTACCTCCAGACCGATCGGCGGAGCACCTTTCTGCAGGACGCCGTCCACTCGGGACCAGTAGTCGCCGCGCCGGTTGACGATGTGCCGGACCCCGTCTCGGTCTGCCATCCGATACGACCTGTATGGGCGATACCAGAACCGAATATCCGCTACCCGATCTCCCCTGGTCTCGATAGCCCGTCCGTACCGGGACAGCCGGGAAGATTTCTGGTATCGATCCACGACAGCACCCCACGAAGATTCGGACTCGAAAGTGTGTGGCGGCTCGACGGGTAGCGCGGGCCCTGTCCGAACCACTGCGACGGCAAAGATACCGCGGCTCAACACATCAGGGCTGACGTGAGACTGGGTCAGATGATCGGCCAACGCGAACGAGCCTGCTACCGACGGGTATCCGTCGTTGTGCGGTGGCGGACCTTCGATCCCGATTCCGCCGATCGCACGGGCGGCTTCGATCACAGATTTCGGTGCACCGCGTTCCTCGGAGTCGTAGTGGTAGGGATCGAAATCGGCGACTACCTTTCCGTCGGACCACCATACGAACCGCTCTCCCGAGCCGAGACTGCTGTGTGACACGATGTCTCGGCCTGCGAACAACGGCTGCAAGTATGATTCCGTTGCTCCCACGTACTGCGAGTTCTGTTGCACGAGGAGCGCTTTGTTATCACCGAGATCCATGACCGCAATGAGTTGAGTATCGAGGCCGTCGAGCTTGCCTGCTGCATCCAGATCGGCCTCTGCGGGTAGCAGATCGGTGATGCCCTCTGCAGTCACGTGTTCGGTGTTGTCCGCACCGAAAGCCTGCAGTACCTCAGCGGTCGACGCTTCGCAGATGATGGTCGCGACGTATCCGTTTCCGATCCAGCCTTCGTACAGGTCCGGGATGAACATGTACTCCTCGTGCGAGCGCATACCGCACGGTCTCACAAATTTTGAGTCGGGGCCATCGGGCATTCGAGAAGCGGTCGGACTGACATGTCGGGGATCGTTTCCGGGCGTCGCTCCGATGCGGCGCTGGCGCACTGGTCGGCCATGATGTAACGGTGCCGACTACCGATCCGTTCCACTCGCTCGTTCTGATGAACGCAGTGTTCGCCTCAGCAGCATGGTCATTGGCCAAGCCGTCGTGGCCTGCAGCAATCTCGCTGGGTGTTGTGTCGATTCTGTGGTTGTTCTTCAACACCCCCATCGAAGGTGCGGTGCTGTACGTGGTCGACGCGGACAGAGGTCTGACCGAATCGGACTTTCTCACTGTTGCGGGCTTGATCCTGGCAGCAGTGACTATCGCCAGAGTCCGGCGATCGGACTCTATTGCCTGCTGCGATCGCGGGCCCGCGCGCGGAACTGGCCGACTGCAAGAAGGATCAACGCGGCCCCCAGAAGAGTGAGGGGAATTTGGGCGAGGGGGGCATCGATGTCGAGGACGAGAATCTGCCACACCACCCACCCGATGGTCACCAGCCCGGCGCACGTGACATACACCGGAGCTTCGGAGGCGTCGACGAGTACTGCTGCCACACAGATCAACGGTCCGAGTCCGAGAAAGATCAGCACGAACAACCCGGAAATGCGGTAGTCCCAGGTATGCCACGAGGGGAGCATCCCGACATCCAGGCCGAGTGACCGACCGGTCGGGTCGGAGGTCAAGGACACGCCGTTGAACATCCCGGCTGCACCCAACAAGATCAGCAGCGCCACCGTCGAGAGCTTGTTCACGGTGACGTCATGTGTTCGTCGTCCTTCGCTTGTGACAGTCCTACGTAGCCGTTGATTCTGCCAGAACAAGTCCGATCGGTCTCGTTCCTTGCCGACGCTTGTGCGTATTTCGTCGACTACAGCTGGATTACAGGCGGACCGCAACCTCGAACAGTGAGCTCAGCTAAAGGGCTAGACTTCGCGACGCCGTGCCCAACCACCTATGGAGTCTCCCGATGCCCAAGCTGAAGACCGTCAGCGAATTCACCGGCAAATGGTTTGCCCTGATCGTCGTTGCGGCGGGTGCGCTGGCCCTGATCACCCCCGACACGTTCAGCGGCGGCACACCTGCCGTGCCGTGGTTGTTGTCGATCATCATGCTCGGCATGGGAATGACGTTGCGGCTTTCCGACTTCGCGGTGGTGGCCCGGCGACCGTGGGCGCTGCTGCTCGGCGTTGCCGCGCAATTCATCGCGATGCCGCTACTCGGGTTGGGCATTGCCAACGTGCTCGGACTCTCCGCTGCGCTCACTGCCGGCATGGTGTTGGTCGGATCCGCCCCAGGCGGTACCGCGTCGAACGTGATGGTCTATCTCGCGAAAGGTGATACAGCACTGTCGGTGGCGATGACCTCGGTGTCGACCTTGCTCGCACCGATACTCACGCCGCTTCTCGTGCTCTGGCTCGCCGGTGAGTACCTACCGGTCGACGCGGGCGGACTGTTCGTCTCGATCCTGCAGATTGTGCTGGTGCCCGTCGTACTGGGAGTTGTTCTGCGCCTGCTGTTTCCGAGGATCATCGACCGTATGCTCGACGCCCTGCCGCTGATCTCGGTCGCCGGCATCACCGCCGTCGTCGTCCTCGTAGTGGCGGCCAGCGCCCCGACATTGCTGTCGATCGGTGCGCTCATCGTCGTGGCCGTCGTACTGCACAACTCGCTCGGACTCGCCGTCGGCTACGGCATCGGTAAAGCCTGCGGACTCGACGTCGCCAGCCGACGTGCCATCAGCATCGAGGTAGGCATGCAGAACTCCGGCCTGGCCGCAGCACTGGCGTCGGTGCACTTCAGTCCCGCAGCAGCTCTGCCCGCGGCAATCTTCTCGGTGTGGCACAACGTGTCCGGGTCCCTACTGGCCAGCTACTGGTCCAGACGGTCCACCGGGGCCGATAGCAAACAGGACAACGCAGTCACACCGGGTTGAGTCTTGCTCGCAGCAAACAGAATTCGTTACCTTCGGGATCCGCCAGCACATGCCATGACTCCTGGCCGGTCTGACCGATCTCCACTCGTCGAGCACCGAGGGTGATAAGTCGTTCGAGTTCGGCGTCCTGATCCCGATCGGTCGCACTCACGTCGATGTGCAGTCGCGGTTTCGCCTTCTCGGGATTCTCGCTGCGACTGAGGATGATGGTCGGCTGTGCGCCGCCGAAGCCGTCGCGCGCACCGATCTCCACCGAACCGTCGTCCTCCCTGTCCAATATGACGAAGTCCAAGACCTCACACCAGAACGTCGCCAAGGCCTCGGTATCCCGACAATCGAGTACGAGTTCACTGATTCGACATGCCATGCGCGCCAAACTACACCCGTCGAACCGTGCCCAAAGCCGATCCACCTCAGACACCGTTGTTTTCATCGGTAGTGCCCGGGTATGCGCCCTTGATGGCAGATCACGCTACCGATCCCGCGCCCACCGAAGCAGATCCCGACGATCCACGTAAGGCGGATTCACCTGCGGATCTGACCAAGCCGTCGTGGATCTACGTACTGAAGAAGACCGCACGTGAGTTCTCCCGAGATCAATGCACCGACCTCGCAGCCGCGCTGACCTACTACGCCGTGCTTTCGCTCTTCCCCGCGATCCTCGCCATCGTGTCGTTGCTCGGCGTGTTCGGCCAGGGACAGGCCACGGTCGACGGCGTACTGCAGATCGTCGGCGATCTCGGACCGCAATCGGCGGTCGACACGCTACGTCCAACCATCGAGCAGCTCGTCCAGGCACCCACCGCGGGCTTCGCGTTAATCATCGGTATCGCCGGTGCGCTGTGGTCTGCGTCCGGCTACGTCGGCGCATTCGGCCGCGCGATGAACCGCATGTACGAGGTGGACGAGGGTCGGCCAATCTGGAAATTGCGCCCCGTGATGCTTTTGGTCACGCTCGTCGCTCTCGTACTCATCGCACTCGCGGCCGTCATGCTGGCGATCAGCGGCCCCGTCGCCAAGGCTGTGGGCGACGCCGTCGGACTCGGCGACACCGCACTGACGATCTGGAACATCGCCCGCTGGCCACTCGTCCTGATCGTTGTGGTGCTAGCCGTCGCCATTCTGTACTACGCGACTCCGAATGTGCAGCAGCCCAAGTTCAAATGGATCAGTTCCGGGGCAGCGGTCGGCATCATCGTGTGGATTCTCGCAACCGTCGCGTTCGGTTTCTACGTCGCGAACTTCTCCAGCTACAACAAGACCTACGGATCACTGGCCGGAGCCATCGTGTTCTTGCTATGGCTGTGGATCACCAACTTGGCCTTGTTGTTCGGAGCCGAGCTGGACTCCGAACTCGAACGTGGTCGTCAACTGCAGGCCGGAATCGTTGCCGAGAAGCGACTGCAATTGCCACCGCGCGACACCCGCGTCTCCGACAAGAACGACGAGAAGGATGCGCAGGCCGTGGAACAGGGTCGCCGACTGAGGGAGGAACACAACCCGGGGCAGTGATTTCCCTTTCCCGCTACAGATCTCGGCGTTCGATCGACAGTTGCTCCACTCCGCGGAGCAGATCCGGGGTTTACCGTGGCCGGGCCGTCGTGTGGAGAAGATGCTCACCCGCGCCGGTTGAGTTACGGCCGACTCCGCGGATGCGAGGCAGCGACGATCGATCCCCCGAGCACCAGTGCATTACCGAGCAGAATGCCCGTCACCCCGAACGGGCCGGCGATCGCGCCGACCGTCAATGGGATGAGAATCTGCGCAGACCTGTTGGCCGACATGCGCAACCCCAACGCCTCCCCCTGCGTGGATTTCGGGACGATCGAAACCACCCACGACATGGTCAGTGGCTGCGGAATTCCCAGCGCGATACCGAGTGCGATCATGACTCCGATGGCACCCACAGCCTGCACGAATGGCAGCACAGCGAGAGCGATCGCACCCGCCGCCAGCGAAACATTCAGCAGCACAGTGCGACCGAACTTCTCGTCGAGCCTGCCGAGCCCCACTCGGCTGACCACCGACACCCCGGCACGCAACGCCAACAGCCACCCCACCGTCGTCACCGACACCCCACGCTCGACGGCCCACGCCGGGACGAAGGCATAGAGCAGATCGACCGTTACCAGCACCGCGCCGCTGACCGTCAACGATTGCCACATACCCGGCAGCTTGAGCAGTTTCAGCCCCGACGCCTCGTCCTCGGCAGGTTTCTGCGCACGAATGTGTTTGCGGCCGAGCATCAAGAACAGTGCGGTGGG
Organism: Rhodococcus sp. Leaf278; assembly: GCF_001426085.1. Lineage (GTDB taxonomy): Bacteria > Actinomycetota > Actinomycetes > Mycobacteriales > Mycobacteriaceae > Rhodococcoides. The sequence continues at coordinate 195,288 of NZ_LMRR01000044.1, read as the reverse complement.
CAGCGCTACCGCGGTGAAGGCCCCAGCAGTGAGGATGCCTGCCGTCGTGTTCGGACTCTCGACGCTCGCGCCGCCGAATCTCGACGCGACGGCCGTCACCGCGAGCGGCCCGACCAACTGACCCATCGACGCGGCGGCAGTCAGTGCACCAAAAGCGCTCTCGTTCTTGCCGTCGACGTGGACGTGGGCGACGAACGCCTGCTGCCCGATCATGATGAGCAGATTGCCCAGACCGAACGCGGCCGTACATACGAGCAACGCCCACATTGCCGAAAATGCAACGAGTACACCGGTTGCGATCGAGCACAGAACGATTCCCGACACGATGACCACCGGCCCGCCGAATCTGTCGGCGATGCGCCCGATCGGCAGGGCCGCCAATACTGCGGGCGCAGCGAACAGTGCCGCGATCACCGCAAGCGTTCGAGTGTCGGCACCCTCGGCGATCGCCCGATAGCCGATCATCAACCGCACCCCGACCCACCCGGCCTGCGCAGTCGTCGCCTGAACGGTCAGAGCAATCGAATCACGAGAAGCCATCAGCGCAGGGGAATTTCGTCGGTTCCTCCGACCAACCTCGACACGTCGTTGATGTCGTCGCGCACCGCCCCGTACCGACCGGGATCGAGGTGGAAGATCGCCAACTGCAGTGCGTACGCAATGGCGATGGGAATGATGAGAGTGTTGTACTCGGAATCGTCTCCCCGTTGCGCGACGAGGAGATGCGTCGGCGCGGGCCTGAAGTGATATCCCGGCGCGTCGCTGATCAGGATCGACGTGCCACCGCGTCGTTCCGCTTCACGGACCAACGCGGGCAGCTGAGACGGTGCCTCGCGCAGTGCGAACGCAATAAGGATGGAGTCCTCGGTGAAGCTGACGAACCGCTCGGCGAGGTCCTTTCCCCCGAGGCCGAGCTCGACGACTACGAGCCCGAGTCTGCGAAGACGGCGGGCCAGCATATCCAGGGCCGGTCGTTCGTCGGCCTTGGAGAACAGGTAGACCACCCGCGACCGATGAATGGAGGTCGCCACGTCCACCAGCTGCTCCTGCGGGATGAAGCTCGACAACCGCTCCAGTGCACGCGCCTCGTCGCGTGCGAAGACAGCCAGTTCGTGACCGGTCTCGCTGCGCATCAGAGCCGATGCGGTCACGGGTTCGGGGTTGTCGCGTTCGAGATCTGCGCGCAAGTCCGGGAATCCGCTGTATCCGAGCTTCTGCGCCAACCGCACGACGGTCGACTCATGGGTTTGCGCGCGGGCCGCAACTGGAGCCGCGCGCAAACTCGACGGCGCGGGCTCGCCGAGAAGCACCGCAATGACCCGCTTTTCGGACGCGCTCAACGACTTTCCGCTGCTCGCCACCACTGTTCGGAAGCTCATACCCTCCACTTTCCACTGTGTCTGTTGACACACTCAACCACAATCCTGTAAACCTGTGCAAGATTGCAAGTGATCCACAGCACAGCAATCCGGCCGACCTCTCAGGCCGCATCCGAACATATGTCAGAAAGGCGGCAGGCCGTGAAGGTACTGCTCGGCACACAACACACGATCGAATGGATCGTGCTCGGCGCGACCCTCGTCGTAGGCCTGGCGACGGTCACCCTGGCAACCGGGTACGGCGTCACGGCCGACCCCGGCGTCGGCGCGGGTTTCCTGCCTTTGGTGGGCGGCCTCGGCATGATCCTCGGCGGGGCGATGTGGGCAATTCAGCTCGTTCGAGCACCGCGGACGAGCGCGCCCGAACCGGATCCCGAACTCGAACCCGCTACCTCCGCAGCCGTCGCGTTCCTCTCCAGTGACAACGAGGAAGACGCCGACGAGGCCGAACTGCCCGATCGCGCCGGGTGGATCCGAATCGGAGTGGTCGTTGCCGCGATCGCCGGAGCGGCACTGGTTCTCCCTACACTCGGCTACACCCTGTCCATGGCGCTGATGCTCGCCGTCGTCCTGACCTTCGTCGGCAAGCGCACCCCATTGGTCGCCGTCGGAGTCGCAGTGGCCACCACCTTGGCGACCCGACTGGTGTTCGACGTCTGGCTCGGCACCGCCCTACCTGCGTCGTCCATTCCGTTCCTCGCCGATTGGGGGTTGTGAGCCATGGGGTTTCCCGATCTGATGGCGGGCTTCGTCAACGTCCTCACTCCGACGCATCTGTTGTTCGCACTCCTCGGCTGCGTACTCGGCATGCTCGTCGGCGTCCTCCCCGGGTTCGGCCCGGCCGCTGCGGTGTCGCTGCTGATCCCGATCACGTTCGGGCTCGACGCCACCACAGCGCTGATCATGCTCGCCGCCATCCTCTACGGCGCAGCATTCGGCGGCACCGTCACCGCTGTGCTGCTGCGCATTCCGGGTGAGGCGTCGTCCATCGCCACCACACTCGACGGTTACGAGATGGCCAAGAGCGGACGCGGCGGACCGGCTCTCGTTGTCGCCGCACTCGCGTCGTTCGTCGGCGGACTGGTCGGCGTCGTCGGGTTCGTCGTCGTCGCACCGTTCAGCCGATTCGCACTCGAATTCGGTGCTCCCGAACTGTTTCTCGTCGCCCTGCTCGGCATGGCCCTGATCACCAGCTTCTCGGGCAACAATCCCGCGAAAGCACTGATCAGCGTGGGGCTGGGCTTGACGATCGCATCGGTGGGGATCGACTCCGGCCAGGGCATCCAGCGATTCACGTTCGGAATGCCGGAATTGTTCGACGGCGTCGCACTCGTAGCCGTCGTGATGGGCTGCTTCGGCCTCACCGAGATCCTCATCCAAGCCCGCTCGGCGGGCGGTGCCGGCCGCCGACCACTGGCCGTCGGAAAGCTGTTGCCCACCAAAACGGACCTCACCAGGTCTGCAGGCCCCACGATGCGCGGCTCGGTCATCGGCTTCTTCATGGGCCTGCTTCCCGGATCTCCGGGGGCTGCAACCTCATTGGCGTCCTATGCGATGGAGAAGAAGCTCACCAAGCGTCCCGGGCAATTCGGCAAGGGTGCCGTCGAGGGCGTCGCCGGACCGGAATCGGCCAACAACGCGCTCGCACTGTCGTCGATGATTCCACTGTTCACCCTCGGCATCCCCACCTCCGCCACGGTTGCCATCATGGCCAGCGCCTTCACCATCAACGGTCTCATCCCCGGCCCACTGTTGTTCCGCGACAACCCCGAAGTGGCCTGGACCATCATCGCCAGCTTCCTCGTCGGCAACATCATCCTGCTGATTCTCAACGTGCCACTGGTTCGTCTGTGGATTGCTGTACTCAAGATCCCGTTCCACTACCTGATGGCGATGATCCTGGCCTTCATGTTCCTGGGCGTCTACAGCATCAACGGCAGCGTGTTCGACATCTTCATCATGCTCGGCGCGGGCGTCATCGGATATCTGTTCCACCTCACCAAGATTCCGCTGACTCCTCTCGTGCTGGCTCTGATCCTCGGGCCGTTGCTCGAGGAGAACTTCCAGCGTTCACTCTCGCTCTCTCGCGGGGACTACGGCGTCTTCGTCGAAGGCCCCATCAACAAGGTTCTCCTGCTCGTCTTCATCGCAGCCGTTCTGTTCGGAATGCTGCGCCCCGTCCTCGCTCGGATCCTCTCCCGCCGCGCCACTCGAACCCAGCCCATCAAGGAGCCCGTCTCATGAGAACACTGCCCACCCTGATCGCGGCCATCTCCGCCGCCGCCCTGATTGCCGGATGCAGCGGCGGCACAACCGATTCGGGAGCACCGTTCCCACGCAGCGGTGCCACCGTCGAATGGGTCGTGCCGTCCGCCGCGGGTGCAGGCAACGACATCCTGGCCCGAATCATGGCCCCCGCCATGGAGACCGAACTGGGTGTGCCGGTCAAGGTCGTCAACAAGGAGGGTGGCAGCCAGGTCGTCGGACTGAACTACCTGGCCAACGCCAAGCCGGACGGCGAGACCATCGGCTTCACCAACATCCCGTCGATCCTCGGCCGATACCTGGACCCGAGCAAGAAGGCCGGGTTCGATCGCGAAAGCTTCTCACCCATCGGCTCGTTCGCATCCAACGACATCGTGATCGGGGTCAACAAGTCCAGCCCCTACGCGAACATCGGCGAATTGTTCGATGCGGTGAAGGCCAACCCCGGCACCATCACCGTCGGCACCGACTCCCGCGCAGGAGACGACCACGTCAACCTGCGTACCCTCGAAGACACCCTGGGCCTGGACTTCAACATCGTTCACTACAACAGTGGTGCAGACAAGATCTCGGCCCTGGTCTCCGGTGAAACCGACTTCGCCCTCGGCGGAGTGTCCAGCTTCTACGGCCAGTTCGCCTCGGGTGAGGTGAACATCCTCTCGGTACTCACCGAGGAGCGAAACAAGCTCATCCCCGACGTACCGACTCTGGTGAGCGAGGGATACGACGCCCCGTTCATGACCAACAACTTCGCCATCAGCGCCCCCGCCGGCACCCCGGACGCAACGATGACCACGCTGCAGAATGCCCTCGAGACTGCACTCGCCGACCCCGCAGTCGCCGAGAAGCTGACCGGCGCAGCGACACAGCCCGATTGGGTCACCGGGGCCGACGTCGCGACCTTGTGGGAACAGCGCGAAACCCAGATCGAACCGATCATCGCCGAACTGCTCGCCGACCAGCAATAAGCCACCCGAAAGGCATTGATCTCATGAGTACCGAAACTTATTCCGCCACTGCCGTATCCGACGACATCATCGACCGATTCTCTCGGGTACCCGCAGCCAACGTAGGCGACGCCCAGGAACGTTTCGGCATCATCGCCGGACTGCGCCCCATCTGGGCCGGAGCAGCAGTTACCGGCCGGGCCTACACCGTCTGGACTCGATCGGGCGACAACCTCTACATCCACAAGGCTCTCGATGACGCCCGCCCCGGCGACGTCATCGTTGTCAACGGCTCGGGCGACGACACCCGTGCCCTGATCGGCGATCTCATCGGGATTCGGGCGAAGTCACTGGGCATCGCCGGTTTCGTCATCGACGGTGCCGTTCGTGACGCCGACGCATTGGCCGAGTTGGGCCTGCCTGTCTTCGCGCGAAGTGTCACACCGGCAGGACCGTACAAGAACGGGCCAGGACGGCTGAACGAGCCGGTGGCACTGGGAGGCGTCGTCGTATCACCCGGTGACGTCATCGTCGCCGACGCAGACGGGGTGGTCGTCGTCAAGAGCTCCGATGTGGACGACGTCATCGTCGCTGCCGAGGACGTGGTGGCACGCGAGGCCTCGAAGCGCGAGAGCTTCTCGTCCCGCAGCCACTGAACAGGCTCTCAGACAAACTGATCCACCGCTGCAGGGCGACCGACTCGGTAGCCCTGCAGCAAGTCGGCCCCGATCAGGGTGGCCGCATCGAGGTCGTCATCGGTCTCGATACCCTCGAACACGCACCTGGCCTCGGTCTTTCGCGCGAACTCGAGTACCAGCTCGGCCAGGGCCGACTTCGCTCGATTACCTTTCATACCGTGCACGACGAACGCGTCGAGCTTGATGATCTGTGGCTCGAGCACGACGAGCTGCCGCATACCGGCATAACCGGATCCCACATCGTCGACCGCGACCGCTACCCCGCCGCAACGCAGTTTCGCCAGAACAGCCACCACCGCTCCCTCGTCGTCGAGGGCGGCATGCTCGGTGATCTCCACAACAAGTGGCCGACGCCGGCCGTGATCGAGCAGTACGTCCACCAGAGCAGAATCCACCAGTAGCGTTGCAGCACTGAGGTTGACCGCTACGAAGCAGCCTCCCGGCAGACGATCCGATTCGGCCAGGGCCTTCACGGCGGCGGACCTGTCCAGAGCAGGGCCGAGACCACACTGCGCTGCATCGGCGAACCACGCCTCGGTGTCACCGCCACCCGCTGGGAAACGTGACAGGGCCTCGTATCCCTCGATCACACCATCGCGTGCCCGGACGATCGGTTGAAAGACGATATCCGGTCCACCGCCGGCGATCACCGCCTCCACCCGACGCCGCGACCGCAGCAGCGTCGAGTGCAGCGGAGTCGAGGCGGCCCTCTCTGCGGTCGCCACTCAATCGAGCGAGCACGTCGGCATGGGCACGTCGGCGAACCGATCCATCAGGAACGCTGCGGCGCCGCCGCCGTACCCGTCGATCAGCTGCGGTCCGAAGTGGTTGGGCAACACCGCACCCGTCAGAATCGGCGGCAACGGATTGCTTCGGAACTCCACCGAGGCACCTCGCTCACACCAATCCTGGGCCAGCTGCCGGGCCTGACCGTACGGCACGGTGTCGTCGTTGATCCCGCTGGTGATCATCACCGGCGCGTTCGGGGTACTGCGACCGATCCGCTGAGCCTCGAGAATGCGGCCCGCCTGCGGAATGGTCCCCAGATTCTCGAGCATCGACTTGCCGTCCACGGTCAGCGATTCGGTGCGTAGGAACGGGTACTTCAGGATGGTGTCTCCGATGCACTGCGTCGACAGATCACTGAGCACCGCCTTGCCGTGATCGGTGAGCCGTTCGTCGACAAGTGGCAGCAAGCTCGGGTCGCGCTCGACGAAACCGTTGAGCGCATAGCCGATCACGCCGCCGATCAGCGTTCCGTCGACGGTCTTCAGCACCTCGAGCAGATCAGCGGTGGGCGCTCCTGCCCAGGTACCTTTCACGTTCAGCCCCGGTGCGTATTCCGCGGCGAGTTCGGCTGCCGCGGCCGCCGCTCCACCACCCTGGGAGTAGCCCCAGATACCGATCGGCGCGTCTGAGTCACCGAGCAGTTCGTTTGCGGCGCGGGCACCGTCGAGAACAGCATGAGCCTGCTCGACCCGATTGACATAGGTATGCACGCCGGGAGTTCCCAAACCGATGTAGTCGGTGACGAAGACGTTCGCACCCATCGACCCCCACAGTGTGGACGACAACAACTCCTGATTGAACGAAATCGACAGCGGTTGCGTCACAGCGTTGATCGACGTCGGGAACGCGCGGGAAGGAGCGCACTGATCTGCTTGGCCCACCGTGCCCGGCGCGACGACGACGGTCGGCCGAGGACCGGCCCCACGCCACGGCACCTCCGTCTGAATGAACGTGCCCGATACACCCATCGGCGTATCGTCCTGCGTCCGTGACGTGTACAGCACCCGCTTCGCTTGAACGGGATAGACACCATCCGCCCCGGGCAGCGCCGCGAACAGCGACATCGGCTGCGTCCGCAACACTGCACCGGGTTCGTCGGCGACCTGGGCCGGTGGGAGGTAGAAGTCGTCCACGGCATCGGCGTGCGCAGCCGAAGCTCCGAACACAGTCGCCGAGGACACAAGCACGGCGGTCACGGCAACGCCGATCATGGTGCGATACAGATGCATCGGTCTCTTTCCGGTGGTCAGATGATGGAGCCGATATCGTCGGCGACGATAGTGTCCAGCGCACGTTCGGCCAGTGCGGCGATGGTCATGGACGGATTGCACGCTGCGGTGGTGCCCGGCATGAGCGCCCCGTCGAGGACGTACAAACCGCGCTGGCCGTACACGCGACCGTCGAGATCACACACCGCGCCCATGTTCGCCCCACCCAACGCATGCCAGGTGGACGGAAACACCGCGTTGGTATCGGTGAGAATGCTGCCCGCACCGGCGATGCGACGCACCGTCGGATCGATGGAGCCGTCCTGAATGACGCTGTCGCCATTGGCCGGCCAATGCAATTTGGCCTGGTCCGATGCGGAGTCGTAGCCGAAGAAACCGCGTCCACGACTGACTCCGTACCCCACCAGCATGGTGCTGTGGGCGTCGAAGGACAACGGCGGTATCGATGCCTGGATGACGGTGTGCGCGGTGTTCGGGTCATCCCAATTAAGGCTGCCGAACACCACCGGACCTCCCTGGGGTGTACCGAATTGCTGCTCGATGCTCGACCACACGTAGATGCGATCGGCATTGGTACCCCAGCCCTGCCCGAGTTCGTCCGGTAGATCGGTAATGGCACCGGTCGCTCCGGCGCGAACGAGCAGCCTGGTGGTGTTCAGACTTCCGGCGGCCATGATGAGCGCACCGGTGGTGAGGATCTTGTTCTCCAGAACCGTTCCATCGGAATCGATTCGATCGACGTATACCGTCCACCGGCCGTCGGCGGAACGTTCGACGTGGGTGACATTGTGCTGCGTCGCCACCGTCGCCAGACCCGTCGCCTCGGCGGCTGCGATGTAGGTGACGTCCACGGAATGCTTGCCGCCGTTGTTGACTCCGAACGCCCCGGAACCGTCGGTGTACGACGGCGTCATCACTCCGCGCGTCTCGTCGAGGGCGAAGTTCCAGTCGATCGGCATCGGGATCTTCGACACCGGCAGGCCCGCTCGCCGCGCATTGGCCGCAAACACCCGAGCCGCTTGATAATTGGGTGTATCGATCAACTCGTCGGGAGCCTGCGCGAGCTGCAACATTCGCGCCACTCGCGGGTAGTGCACGCTGTTCAACGTTGTCCAGTCGAGGCCGACCGGAAAGTACTCCTCGAAGACCGACTGCGACGGCTGCAGGCTCATCCCCTGATAGATGAGGGATCCGCCGCCGACTCCGGCTGCGCACAGCGCCGTCATGTTGTCCCCGGACACCGCCTCGAGCAGGCCGACGTACGGATCGAACGGAACCGGCCTACCGAACAGATTGGGACTGGAGCCGTGCCAGAGCATGCGCTTGTCCGGCGACGTGGCGTTGGGGAACGTCGTGGCATTCGGCCCTGTGTTCCAACGTCTTCCGCGCTCGAGTACCAGGACTGGAATGCCTGCCTCGGCGAGGCGCAAGGCCGCCACACCGCCGCCGAACCCCGATCCGATGACCACCACGCGATGATCTTCGCGGGTCAGCGGAGTCTGGACGCGGCGCCCACCGGCCGCTCGCGCCACCCCGGTGCCCGACAGTGCGGCCAAGCCTGCAACAGCGCTGGCACCGAGAAACGATCGGCGATTCAAGTTCGACACGTACCCCCCCAAAGGTGCTGCAGCGCCCACGAGACCTGTGTCACGTGGGCGTGCGATGCAAAACTAGACAGAAGGGGTTCGTAGTGTCAAGTTTTAGGCCATCAGCCCAGGGGTAGAAGCGGAACCAACCAGCGCCGGAGGTACGCCCGCAAGCCGTCGTCGTCGCGAATCGCCTCGTCGTCGAACAAAATGACCGACAGCCCGTTGCGTACGAGCACAGCGTCGATGCCGTCGAACCGCGTCGAATCGAATTCGGGATGTCGTTCGCTGTAGCCGTCGAGAAATTGACGCACGACGGGCTCTGCTCGATCCATCATGTCCGGATCGAACAACGGGTTCGCGTGGCCCGAGCGCAGCAACGAATTGAGCACCGGCTCCCGGCGAATGAGGTTGCGCGCAGCCACAATTGTCTCGACTACGAACTCCGCCGGCGTTTCCGCCTGATCGGCTCGAGCCCGAATTCCGCCGATGACGTCGACGACAAGTCCCACCATCGCCTCGGAGATCATGTCTTCGCGCGTGGTGAAAATCGAATACACCGTCTGACGGGTGACGCCCGACGCGCGCGCGACCGCTGCGATGGTGACGTCCTCGAAACCACCCTCGGCAATGAGCCCGAGCGTGGCGTCGAGGATTTTCTGCTTCGACCGCATGGTCCGAGTATGACGGCATTCCGGCGCTACGGCCTCATCCGATGACGGGCCGTAGACGATAAGCTCGCACCTGTTCATCGAATGGGGGTTCACACGTGAACGACGAGACGACACCCGGGGCGACCCTGCGGACGATCACCGGTACCACCAGCGGAGACCTCGAAGCAGTCGACGCCGATGGGCTCATCCACGCTCGGGGAATTCCCTACGCCACTGCCGCGCGATTTCGTAGACCCGAACCGGTCGACACCCCGGGTGCGACGCGAGACGCAACCCGACGCGGCCCCGTGTGCATCCAGCTGCCCTCCCGGCTCGACAATGTCACGGGCCCGATGGTCGACGGGCTCGAACAGAGCGAGGACTGCCTCGTGTTGTCGGTGACCGCTCCCACCGAGGCAGAAGGACTTCCGGTGATGGTGTGGCTGCACGGCGGTGGCTACGTCTCGGGCGGCGGGGAAGCCGAGAGATTCGACGCCGACCTACTGGTCCGCGAGGGCGTCGTGGTCGTCAGCGTCACCTTCAGACTCGGCGGGTTCGGTTACCTGACCCCGAAAGGCCACGGAGACAGCAATATCGGTGTGCAGGATCAGATCGCGGCACTACGCTGGGTGTCGACCAACATCGCTCGATTCGGCGGTGACCCGCACAACGTGACGTTGTTCGGGCAGTCTGCGGGCGGCGATGCCGTCCTCGCGCTGATGGCGTGCGAGTCGGCCGTAGGGTTGTTCTCGAGGGCAATCGTGCAGAGCGCGCCTCTCGGGTTGCGTTCGGGCCGATCGGCTCTGTACGAGACAGCCCGAAAGGCCTTCGCAGCGCACTTTCGTACGGACCCGGCCACTGCACCCGCGGCGGATGTGCTCGGTGCAGAGCGTGCCGTGACGCAGGCCGTGCGCAGGTTCGGTGCTGCAGGCGGAATGCCGTTCGGGCCGGTCGCTCACCTCGACCCCCTGTCCGGTGACCCCGATGCCGCCCTGCGCAGAACTGCACCTCGCGTCGAACTTCTGATCGGTCACACGAGAGACGATGCTTCACCGTTCGTGAATGTCGTATCGAACATGTTGTGGCTGAATCGGTTCGGCATCGTCAGTTCGGTGCTGACCGCACCGGTCGTCCGTATCGTAACCAACCTGTTGTTCGGCGTCGACGGCATGGTGAAGATGTGGCACCGCGCCGGCGGTCAGGTCGCGTCGTACCGAATCGATTGGGCACCGAAAGGCGCACCGTTGGGGGCGTGCCACAGCATCGAACTACCGTTGCTGTTCGGAGACGCATGGTGGGACGCGCCGATGTTGGCCGGCACTACTCCGCCGGAGGCGTTGGCCGCCAAGGTGCGGCAGACATGGGCTGCGTTCGCCAGAGAAGGAGTGGCCGGGCTGCCCGGGCGTTCGATGGTGTTCTGACCGACGGCTGTTTCAGCTCCTCATCCGATGATGGGCCGCCGGTCCTTCGTCAGATCGTCGAGCTCGGCTTGCATCGCCGCATGAACCCGCCCCGCGAACTCCTCTGCCGTCTCGTCATAGGTCGGCCGCATGGGAGCGAGCACCGACGTCTGTAGCTTGGTGGGCAGCGGCAGATACGGAAGCAAGCCGACCAAACCGAGATTCACTCCCCAGGGAATGGACACCGACAGTGGCAGAGTCTTCAGCCTGAGAGCCTTGTCCAACCTCAGCGCCTTCGCCAGCCGCTTACCGCTCCCGAGTACCAGCAACGACTCACCGGCACCGGCAGTGACCACGGGGACAATCGGCACCCCCGCCTCCATCGCCAACCGGGCGTACCCGGTGCGCCTGTCGAAGAGGATCTCGTTGCGATGCTTCCAGGCCTTGAGCGCATCGACATCGCCACCGGGAAACACCAGGACGTTGTTGCCCTCCTCGAACGCATCGAGGGCCGTCTGCTTGCTTGCGGGCCTGGCACCGAACGGCTCGATCAATTTCTCGGCATGCAGCGTCCAGGCAATCTGATGCGTCAGTGTGATCAATTCACGGTCGACACCCAGTTCGTCGTAAGCGGCCGCGAACGCGAACACGTTGAGATCGATGATTCCGCCGAACCCGTGGTTGGCAACGAACAACACCGGAGTGTCCGGAACCGGTTGCGCCACCGTTATTTCCAGCCTGTTGTAAAAGCGCACGGCATTGATGCTCGCCGCTCGCAAGGTACGCGCGATGTTGTCCATCGTCGACTACCGATCCAGTTGCAGATCGGCCAGCGCGCCGGCGATCACGAAGCCTCCGGCGATTGCGCAGCCCGCTGTTCTCGTTCGTTGTGGCAGGTGAGCAGTGAGCGCGAACGCCGCCGTATCCCAGACGTCGACCGCCACACCCGCGCGCAGCAGCGTGCGTACTGCCCTCGGGGCATATCGAGTTGCGGCGTAGAGTCCGCCGCCGATGTAGATCTCACGAATGCCGAAGGTGCGGGCCGCAGCTCGCGTGGTCGCCACCGCGGCGTCGGGCCCGGCGAGGAGTTCGTTCGCTCGGGTGGGTGCCACCATGTGGGCGACGCCGATCGCCGCGCGGGCGAGACCGACCGCCTCGGGGAGACGTCGAACGAGTGTGGAGACAGTAGCCATGAATCGATTCCTCAGGTAGTGGGAACAGCGGAGTCGCGGGCGAGCCGTCGGAGCAGACCGACGGCCTTCTTGATGCCGTAGGCGACGAAGGTGGTGCGGCCGTCATCGTGGTTCCACTGCAACAGCGCCGATCCGTCCTCCATCGAACCTTCGAGGACGATCGGTTCGCCGTGCAATGGGAGTGGACCGACGACTTTGATGGACAGTCCCAGAACCTCGGTCCAGAAGTAGTCGTCGGCAGGGGCGCACGTGGGTTCGAGGCCGAGAGCAGAAGCGGCCGCAACCTTGCCCTGTGCGACGGCATTGGACCAGAACGGCGCTCGACGTGACGCGGCGCGCGCGTAGGCGACGTCCCCGGCAGCAAATACTCCGGGAACCGCTGTAGCGCAGAGATAGTCGATTCCGACCCCGATACCGTCCGCGATACCGGCACCGTCCAGCCACTCCGTCTGCGGCACATCACCGGCGCAGGTGACGACGACATCGGCAGTCAGCTGTGTGTCTGCGAACTCGATACCTGTGACGGGCTCACCGACCAACGCGACGGGAGCGTCCGTCCGAACGAACTGCACCGATGCGGCCTCGGCTCGCGCCACTATCGCGTCGGACAGGAAAGAACCCAGGAGCCGTTGCAGCGGAGGATCCACATCGACGACGGTCACTGCGATACCGCGTGCAGCACAGGCACTGGCGACCTCCATGCCGAGGAACCCTGCACCGACCACGATGGCGGTACGGGCGGCGTCCAGCTTCGGACGGAGTGCATGGACGTCGGCGAAGGTCCGCAGCACCGTCTCGCCTGCCTGCCCCGGACCGGCGATGCGGCGGGCCACGGCTCCGGTGGCCACGATGAGCGCGTCGTAGGGAACGTCGATTCCGGCTGTCGTAGTGACTATTCGACGTGCGGTGTTCAACGACGCCGCGGGATCGACGATCGCCGTGATGTCCAGATCCGACAGGTCCCAGGTTTCGGCCGCGGCGGCCTCACCTTTGAGCACGTGCTTCGACAACGGTGGTTTCGCATAGCATCCGTCATCGTCCGCACCGATCATGACGATCGAACCTTCGTGTCCGCGGGCCCGCAGTTCACGAACGGCTGTGCAGCCGGCGATCGAGTCTCCGACGACGACGATCCTGCTGTCGAGAGAGCTCACGCCTGTTCTCGCAGCGCCGCGACCGGGCACACGCCGATTGCCGATCGAGCCGAGGCCGCCAGGTCGTCAGGAATGTCGTTGTCGTCGAACGCATAATGCAGTTCGCCTTCGTCATCGAGGCTGAACACCTTCGGTGCCTGCTCGGCGCAGATACCGTGGCCCTCGCACCGATCCCAGTCGACGTCGATTCTCATTGCTGTGTCCCTTCTGCTGCCACCAATTCCAGCGGCAGCCGTTCGTATCGGTGAATGACGTTGTTGACGGCCCGTTTCGGCACTCCCGTGGCAACGATTCGTTCGACTCGCCGCGCGAGTACTCGCAGCATGGTCTGGGCTTCCAAACGCGCGAGCCCCTGCCCGGCGCAGCCGTGTACGCCCGAACCGAATCCGAGCTGACGGGCAGCATCGCGGGTGATGTCGAACTCGTCGGGCCGATCCCATTCGCGCTCATCGCGATTGGCCGACGCGTAGACCACCAACACGCGCGCGCCTCTCGGGACCCTCGAGCCATCGATCTCGACATCACGTACTGCTCGACGCGAGAACGCCCGGATCGGTGACTCGTAGCGAACCACCTCGTTGATTGCATTGGGAATCAAGTCCGGATCCTCCCGAATTGCCTGCCATTGATCGGGATGCCGCGCGAACAAATCGAGGGCACCGGAGATCGCTCCGATGGTGGTATCCAGCGATGGTCCGAGATAATCGATCATCAGAGCAGGGCAAGCAGACTGCTGAATCTTGTTGTCGTCCGCGGCTTTCAGAACGTCGTCGCCCATGCTCCCGGGTAGCACCGATCGTTCTCGCACTACCTTCCTGGAGAAAGCGAACATTTCGGCGGCACCCTTCGCAGCCTTGGCCGAATGCCGATTGACGGGACCGAGAGAGTCGAATGTTGCTCCTGCCCAACGAAGGAGATCCTCGCGGCCATCCTCCGGCCAGCCGACGAGATCCGGAACGATCGACATCGGGAGGGCTGTCGCGAGATCGTCCACACCGTCGATCGACTTCTGGCGCAGGGCCGCGTCGACGATGCTTTCGGCCTTCTCTTCCACGGCGGCCTTCATCTTTCGCACGGCCTTGGGGGTGAGCCGATGCGCCAGCACCGAACGCTTGGTTGCATGCTCGTCGCCGTCGGTGTTGAGCGTCGTCCCGCGGCCCAACCGATTGGCAACAGGGTTGAGCGCAACACCGTCACCCGAGATGAAGGTCTCGTCATCGAGCAGTACAGCCTTGCAGTCCGCGTAACGCGAGATCGCGAACACTTGCTGCCGCGGGAGCCACACCACCGGGCCGAGCTCGCGCAGCGTCGCGTAGTGCGGATACGGGTCGAGGATCGCATCGGTGGAATAGATGTCGGTGCGGTACTGCGGGATGGTCGCGTTCGTTGTCATGAGGTCCTTCGGTGCCGCCGTGGAGGGGTCCGTCAGCGCTCGCCCACTCGGTTAATGACGATATCGTCACCCATGAGAGCATCGACAGTCAAGCTTTTTGACGAATTCGTCATCATCGGTTCGAGATAGGCTGACCTCACGAACCCGTCGAGCAGGAGCAGACCGTGGCCGAAGGCAACCGTGTAGAGCGCCGAAAAGCGCGCACCAGAGCCGCCCTCATCACGGCCGCGCAGGGGTTCCTGGCGCGCGGTAACACGAACGCGCCGGTCCTCGAGATCACGCAAGCCGCCGACGTCAGTAACGGCTCCTTCTACAACTACTTCGAGACCAAGGAAGAACTGTGGCAGGCGGCCATCGACTCGGCCCTCGAATCTGCAGGCGACTACCTCGACTCGCTCACCGTCGGCCTGGACGATCCGGTCGAAAAATTCACTCAGTCGTTTCGGTTGTCCGGACGCCTCTTCCGACTCGAACCGCAACTGAGCCGCGTCCTGCTGAACTCCGAGGCTGCGGCCTTCGCGGCCGCGGGGGGCTTGGCACCGCGATCACGCCGCGATATCGAGTCCGCAGCTGCAGAAGGACGATTCGATGTGGACGACGCCGATGTCGCCCTCGCCATCGTGGCCGGTTCCCTGCTGTCACTCGGGCGCCTACTGCTCGCCCAACCCGAACGGGACGAGACCGCCACCGTGGACGACACGACGAGGCGCGTCCTCCGCGCACTCGGAATCTCCGCCGCTGAAGCCGAAACGCTGTGCAGCCGAGCACTTCCGACGTCTTACAGCGGCGGAGTACACGCAGCGCTCGACCCCACATCCCAGCCTCTCACCCAGCAGGTCGATCCTCCAAGTCAATGACCGGTGACGTCCAACGCAGCGCCGACGATCGAATCGGTGTCGATGTGATGGTGCTTGTACACCTCGTCCAGCGATCCCACCTGACCGAAATTGCTGACGCCCAACGACGTCGATGCCACGCGGTTCACAGTGGCCAGGAACGCCAGGGTGTGCGGATGGCCGTCGAGCACCGTCACCATCGGTGTCGCTCGATCGGCCGGCAGCAGCTGATCGAGAATCCACGATTCCGCGTCGCCGTGCCCCTGCCGCGCCTGAACCGCGCGGTAGAGCTGGCCGGGACTGGTGATGCACAGGACGTCCGCGACAATACCGATCTGCTCCAAACGTGTTGCCGCATCCAGGGCTTCGGACATCAGCGCACCCATTGCCGCGATCGTGACGGTGGCACCGTCACGTCGCACGAGAGGGTAGCCACCGGCCACCACCTGTTTACGCCTGCGCTCACGGGCCGCCGGATCGCTCGGCACGTCGGCCAACGTCTGATCCACCGGACGGGTCGAGAGCCGTAGGTACGCCGAGGTGCCGTCGGGGCGGCCCAGCTTGGCGATACTGGCGAGCAACGTCCACTCCACGTCGATGGCGAAAGCGGGTTCGTACGAGATGCACCCCGGCTGCTCCAGACCGATCGATGGAGTCTTGATCGACTGGTGCGCACCACCTTCCGCTGCCAGCGTCACCCCGGACGGTGTGCCGACGAGGATGGATTGTCCGCCGGCATAGATGCCGTACGACCACGGTTCGAGGGCGCGTTCGACGAACGGGTCGTACATCACCCCGATCGGGAACAGCGGCTCACCCCAACGACTCCAGGTCGCTCCGAGTTCGCCCATCAGACCGACCAGATTGGTCTCTGCAATACCGAGTTCCATGTGTTGACCGGTGGGTCCTTCGCGCCAATGCATGATGGTCTCGGCGTCGTCGCCGAACCAATCGTGGCGTTCGGCCGAGGACCAGACACCGACCTTGTTGACCCAACCACCGAGGTTGGTCGTGGAGCTGACGTCGGGGCTGACCGTGACGACACGACGCGCCGCCTCGGGAGCCTCACGCGTCAGGTCGATCAGGGTACGGCCCAGCGCCGCCTGCGTCGTGGCCGTGCCCTTCGGGGTGCGGCCGATGTCGGTGGGAACTGCGGGCGGCCGACTGATGGAGACCGGCTCGCGGCGAAGACGTTCGGCAACCTCGGTGCACAATCGGCCGGCCGCACTGGCGTCGTCGAAGCGGCCCCAGGGCGATCCCGCGTCCGTACCGAGAGTGTCTGCAAGAGAGGCGTATTCCTCGACCGTCAACAGAGAGGAATGGTTCTGTGGGTGCCCCTGAGTGGGGAGACCGAAGCCCTTGACGGTGTAGGCGATGATCACCGTGGGACGGGTGTCGTCGATATGTGCGTAGGCGTCGCGCAGAGCGTCGAGATCGTGGCCACCGAGATTGCGAATGGACTCGGTGAGCATCACGTCGTCGAGGTCACCGATGAGCTCGCTGATCGCTGAGGCATCGGACCCGCTGCCGGGCAGCCGATCTCGTAGCTCGGACGCCGAGCAGCGCAACAACCGCTGATACTCGGGATTGGGCATGTCGAGGATACGTCGACGCAGCGCGTCACCGCCTGTGCGGGCGAACAGGTTCTCGAGCAACCGCCCGAACCTGACGGTGATGACCTGCCACCCGGCGGCGTCGAACATCTTCTCGAGGCGACCCGCGGCGATGTTCGGCACCACTCGGTCGAGCGACTGGCGATTGAGGTCGACGATCCAGACGATCTCGCCCAACTCACCGATGCCGGGATCGATGACAGCTTCCCATACAGCGCCTTCGTCGAGCTCGGCGTCTCCGACGAGGGAGTACTGCCGTCCGCGAAACCCACTCGGGGCGTCTCCGGAAAATGCGGAGTCGACGAACCGACGCGACATCGCGCCCCAAATAGGAGCTGTTGCACCGATACCCACCGAACCCGTCGAGTAGTCGACGGTATCGGGATCCTTGGCGCGCGAGGGGTAGGACTGCAGACCGCCGTACGAACGTAGGGTCGTCAGGTATTTCTCGTCCAGCTCACCGAGTAGGTAGTTGATGGCGTGCAGCACCGGCGACGCGTGCGGTTTGACCGACACTCGGTCGCCGGACTCGAGCTGTTCGAACCACAGCGAGGTCATGATGGTGACCATCGACGCGCACGAAGCTTGGTGGCCGCCGACTTTGAGACCCGTCGGATTGGGCCGGATTCGGTTGGCGTGGTGAATCATCGATGTCGACAACCACAGCACCCGCTCGGAGATGTCGTGCAGAGTCTCGCGCCCGCCGGTGACCGAATCACCGTCGGTCGAATTGCCGGTGGACGGACTGAGGCTGGTCATGGCGGACACTCCTGAGGTAGGCGACGAAAGGTTGCGTCGAGTGGAAGTGGCGGGACCTGATAGGGCCCCGTCACTCCATGAGGCAAGCGTTCGGATTGCGAAGCGCCGAGTCAGTCGCGTCTGTGATGCAACCGGCCTCAGTCGACCAGAGGCTGGCCGACTGCGCAATAGAGGTCGGCGGATCTGGGCATTCTGCGCAGTTTCATGGTCCGGCAGCCGAGAATTCTGATCATCTAGGTGGGGTTGCTTCGGCGCGTTGCAGAATCGGTGACCGCCTCGAACGCATCGACGATCAGCGCAACCAACTCGTCGAGGTCGATGTCCGGTTTGTCGAAGAACGTGTCGGCTGTTCGGTCGAGAAATCCGGTCCACCCGGAGATCGCAGCACCGACCAGCGGTGGCAACGGATCCTGGAGTTCGGCCAGGGCCGCCACCTGCCGCTCCCCCTCGGCGCGAGCCTGTCGGAGTGCACTCTCGACACCGGCCTCGCCGAATTCCTCCTCACGCACCACCCGCAGGTAGAGCGCGCGGTGATCCCTCAAGAATTCGATGTGTCGCCGGACGAAACCCTCGAGCCGCCGCCGGACCGTCTGCTCCTCGGGCTGCGGGCCTTGAGCGTCGGACAACCTGCCCAGCACATCGGCGAGGGCGGCGTCCACCAGCCCCTGCTTGTCGGTGAAGTAGTAGAACAACAACCCGTGTGCCACACCGGCTCTGCGCGAGATCGCCGCCGCACTGATGTCTGCACTGGCACCCTCGGAGATCAGCTCGATCGCGGCGTCGATCAGCGCCTGGCGTCGATCACGGCGCGGACGGGCGCGCCGTGACTGCTCAGCATCGTCGACGTCGTTCGAGGGCACCGTCCGAGAGTAATGCAGATCCAGTCCCGTCTTGCGTCGACCTCTTGCGTTATATGCAGTCAATATGCAATATTCGCAAACGAGCCGGGTTCGCCGTGCTCACTCGCCAAGGAGGTCCGATGATCACAGTCACCAGCGCTGCCGGCGGAGTCGGACGACTGCTCGTCCGACGACTGGCCGATCGGAAGGTGCCCATTCGCGCGGTCGTGAAGAACGAGAGCCAGGCCGCGACCACCCGTCGGGACGGAGCAACCGAGGTCGTCGTCGGCGATCTACGGTCGACCTCCACCCTCGACAGCGCACTCACGGGTGCAGATGTGCTGTACCACGCCGCGCCGACGCAGATCATCGACGAGCGACCGATCATCGAACATCTGATCGCAACGGCACCGGCAAAGGGACTGCAGCACATCGTCTTCCATTCCGTCATCCATCCGGACCTGCATCAGCTGACGCACCATCATCAGAAAGACATCGCCGAGGGACTGCTGCGCGACAGCGGAATTCCCACCACGGTGCTGCGGCCGTCGCACTACATGCAGAACTACCTCGAAGTGTGGGAATTTCTGCAAGCGGGAGTCATGCCGTACCCGGTCTCGCCGGACAGCGTCATGGGTGTCGTCGATCTCGCCGACGTCGCCGAGGCTGCCGCACAAGTGTTGATCAACCCGTCCTCGCACACCGGACGCACCTACGACCTGTCGACGGTCGAACTCACCCGTCACGAGATGGCACAGATCTGGTCACGCGTGTTGGGCCATCCGGTGACCGCCATCCGCATCCCACCGTCGTCGCTGACGAACTCGCTGAACGTGCTGCCTGCGCTCGCCTCGGTCGTCGGACATGCAGTGCGATCGACGAAACTGAACTCGGTCGGGCACCTCGTACGCGGTGCGCAGGCCGCGTCCAACCCCCGCGACATGAAGAATTGGCCGGCCGATGCACGGGAGGCCTATCGCACGATGATGACCCACTACGACGGGCACGGCCTGCCGGCAGGAGACCTGACCGTCCTGCCTGCACTGCTCGGACACGCACCCTCCTCGTACGAGGAGTTCGCGCGCCGCTCCGTCGCCGAGTTCGGGCGCATCGACCGATGAGCCGCAAAGGTTCTCGATACTGTCCGGGCCGCTCGTTGGTCACCGGTGCCAGTTCCGGAATCGGTGCCGAGTTCGCACGAGCGCTGGCCGCCCGTGGGTCCGATCTGGTCCTCGTCGCACGCCGGGAAGATCGTCTGAAAGAACTGGCCGACGAACTCGAATCGACGTACGGCGTTCGCTGTAGAACAGTGCCCTGGGACCTGTCCGAGGAGGCGAGCGGGCGACGGCTGCGCTCCATCGTCCCCGAACACATAGATCTGGTGGTGAACAACGCGGGATTCGCCGTCCAAGGGCCTTTCGCCGACGGCGACGCCGACGACTTCGAGCGCCTCGTCGCCGTCGACATCCGGGCCGTGGTGGATATCTGCTCGGCGTTCATGCCCGACATGATCACCCGCAGATCCGGCACCGTGGTCAACGTCGCCAGCACGACGGCGTTCCAACCTGTTCCGACCCTGGCGGTGTACGCGGCTGCCAAGGCATTCGTGCTGAGCTTCAGCCAGTCGCTGTGGTACGAATCGGCCCGACACGGAGTCCGAGTGTTCGCTCTCAATCCCGGCCCCACCCACACCGAATTCTTCGACGTCATCGGCGACTCGGCCACAGCCACCGGCACCTACCAGACACCAGCCGAGGTCGTGACCACCGCCATGACGGCACTCGACGCCAAACGCTCGCGGCCGCAGATCATTTCGGGTCGTCGCAATGCACTGCAAGCGGCGATGGTAGGCATCGTCCCCGCACGAGTCCTCCTACCGGCCCTCGCCCGAATGCTGCACTAGACTGGCACGATCATGGCCAGGGTCTCCAGATTCACACTCGCCGATCGCCGCGAGGCGGTGGCGCGGGCGTTCGAGGGCTCGGAAAGCCCAGCGGCCGTCGCGGAATCGCTGGGCATCCACACCACCACGCTGTACCGCTGGGCCGGCTCGTCGGCCACGGACGAACCCGGACCCGCCCCGACACGACTCGTCGAGGCCACCCAGGAACTGCTTCGGCACGCCGACTACGCGGACATCACGATCGAAAGTGTCGCTGCCCGATGCGGTCTCGCACCGCGAACGGCATTCCACCATTTCCCGACCAAGCGTGAACTCTTCCAGGCCGCGGTGGACGACGCCGCCACCGTGTTGATCGAACGCATCAACGAGCGATCGACCGACGCCATCTGGCCGGAAACCCCACTGCAGCAGCTGCAGACGTTCCTCCGAATCGCCGCCGAGAGCATCTACGAGACACCGCGCACACACGTGCTGTTCCGCAATCTCGGCGTCCCGAAATCCGAAGGCACGGCCGAGCATTGGCACGACAGCTTCGTCGCCGCCATCGCCGAATTGCTTCGCTCCGCGGCCGAAGCCGGACAAATCGACAGCACCACCGACGTGTCCGCCGCAGCCCGACTACTCACCGGGGCCATGCGCGGCATCCACACCGCAGTATTCGACGGGGCAGATACCGACACCGCCGTGGAACTCGTCGGCAGGGTGCACCTGCTCATCCCACCTGCCTGATCCCACCCCGCCTGAACCCACCTGGGGCCTGACGCTGGGCTACTTCCACTGACTGTCAGTCAAATTATTGACTGGCAGTCAAACTGTGCTTAATCTGGACCACAATCCGCGATCACGACGAAAGGTCGATTCATGAGCGCACCGGACGATGCAACGACGATCCAGACGCAACGGGTTGCGCCCGACTACATCGCGCACTGGGTCGTCAAATCCGCGCGAACCGAGGAGATGGTGCGCTGGTACGGCACGGTGTTCGGTGCCGAGATCGCCTATCAGGACAGCGAGATCACGTTCTTGACCTGGGACGACGAGTCGCATCGGCTCGCGATCATCGCGGTACCCAAGCCGGTGAAGTTCCTGTTCCCCTTCGCCAAACTGCGGCGCAAGGCCTACGGCATCGACCACATCGCGCTGACCTTCCGGTCGCTGGAACGACTGCTGGAGAACTACGTGCGACTCAAGCGCCAGGGCATCCTTCCGGTGTGGTCCATCAACCACGGCCCCACGATCTCGCTGTACTACGAGGATCCCGACGGTATTCGGCTCGAGTTCCAGGTGGAGAACTTCGACCCCGACAACACGGCGGCCTTCTTCTTCACCGAGGAATTCGCCCGCAATCCCATCGGCGTGAACATCGACCCCGATTACCTCCTCAGCCGGCTCCGCAATGGGGCGACCCACGAGGAACTGCGGCCGCGCGAAGCAGGAACCAGGCCGGGCCGGCCGGTGGTCGCCAACAAGAAGACCATCACACCGAAGACTCTGTAGGGGGAGCGAAAAGCATGTCTGTCAACATCATTCGAACTGCGGACGGCTGGTGGCGTCTCGACGGCGACCAGGCCGTTCGGATCGACACCACTGCCCGGACCACCGGTGAACTACTGGCCGATCGGGGGGCGATCGATGCCGCGTCGGGTACCGGGACCGACGTCTCCGAGCTCGAACCGATCTCACCCATCACCGCCCCGTGCCGGGTGGTGGCGCAGTTGCTCAACTACCGTTCGCACGCGATCGACGCCGGCTCGGACCCGAAGACGTTGCAGCCGACGTTCTTCCGGAAGTCCTCCGCGTCGATCAGTGGCCCGAACGATCTCATTCGGCAGCCACCGGAGGTAGCGCTGCTCGACTACGAGATCGAACTGGGTGTGGTGGTCGGTGCCGATATTCCCATCGGGACAACCGTCACCGACGACAACCTTGCGTCGTACGTGGCGGGTTTCGTTGTGGCCAACGACGTGTCCGCACGGGAGATTCAGCTGACGAAAGTGCAGGTGTACGAGAGCAAGTCGTATCCCACCTTCACTCCGCTCGGCCCAAGGTTGGTGCTGCTCGACAACGAGGAGCTGCGTCGACTGCCGGAGCTACGCATGACGCTGGCGGTCAACGGCGAGACTCGCCAGGATCAGACCATCGGAGACGACCTCATCACGCCGCCCGCCGAGGCCTTCACCAGGCTCGCCCGCTTCCAGAACATGACCGCAGGCGACGTCCTCCTGACCGGCACGCCGATCGGCACGGCAATCTCCGCCCCACCCAAAGCGATTCAGAAGATCGGCGAACTCATTCCGCCGGCGCTGAAGTGGAAGTTCTTCTTCGCGCGCCAGGCCAAGAACCCCAAGTACCTCTCGGTCGACGACGTCGTCACTGCCACCATCCGCACCCCGGACGGATCGATCGATCTGGGTACCCAGGAGACCATCGTCCGATGAGTAGCCCGATCGTCATCATCGGTGCCGGCCCTGCGGGAACCACGGCGGCACTTCTGCTGGCGCGCAGAGGGATTCGCACCGTACTGCTCGAACGTCGGAGGGCCCCGCTGTTCCATCCGGCGGCCCACGTCATCAATGCTCGAACGCTGGAGATCTGGAACGAATACAGCCCCCACTTGGCCGAGTCCATAGCGGCGATGTCGCCTCCGCACGACCAGGTGAACCTCATCAGCTGGTACGGCGACCTGGCCGGGGACGCCATCGGGTCGATCGACCTGCTGTCCGACCCCGAGCGCAAGGCCGTGGTGGAAAGTCAGAGTCCGTACATGGTCTCGCACATCGGGCAGCACATCCTGATGCCCGCGCTGTGGAACGCGGTCGACGCCGAACCGTTGATCGAATTTCGCCGCGGAGTCACCGTCGAATCGGTCGAATCCAGTTCCAGTGACGCGCGTGTCGCCTTCCGAACCGTAACCGATGACGTCTCCGAAGTACGCGCGCCCTACGTCCTCGCCTGCGACGGTGCCAACAGCGCCACCCGGGACGCGGCCGGCATCTCGTTGACCGGGCCGGTGCTCGCCAATATGGGCAGTGCGTTCTTCACCTCGACCACGCTGTTTCCCGATGACGCGCGTCCGCTGCTGAGTTGGATCTACACGCCGGACCTGTGCGGGGTGCTCATCTCGCATGCCGACCACCGCTACATCCTGATGACCGCGTATCTGCACCCCGCGCAGGAGATCGCCAGGAACGGTAGACGCTACTGGGAGAAGACACTGCCGAAGGTGTTGGGAACGAACGACTTCGAGCTCGAATCGACGGGCACGTGGGTGATGACTTCACAGACTGCCGACAGTTTCCGACGCGATCGTCTGCTGTTGCTGGGCGATGCCGCCCACCGCTTTCCGCACACCGGCGGCTTCGGGCTCAATTCCGGGGTTCAGGATGCCCACAACTTGGCGTGGAAGCTCGACGCCGTGCTGTCGGGTGCGGCAGATTCGGCGCTGCTCGACACCTACGACACCGAACGTCGGCCGGTGGTGGAGAAGTTCGCCGAGCAGAGCGTCGCCAACCACTTCCGCATGGACGACATCGGCAAGCGGGTGGGAATCACCAACGCCATGCTGGCCAGGGCAACTCAGGCCATGGGGCGGGCACCACTGAACAAGATTCCGGGTCGACTGATCGCGCCCCTCGCGGCCGCGGCAACACGCAAGCAGATGCGGCGATCGCGGAGCCTGCGCCCGGACGTCGCAGGGTCGACGGAATTGCGTGCCGAAATCGCGGCGGCAATCCCACTGCAGCTGGAGCATTTCGTCTCCACCGGTCTGCAATTCGGCTACCTCTACGACAGTCCGCTGATTGCCCGGGACGCGTCGGCGAAACCCGTAGAGGACGTGGTCGACTACGTTCCCACCACGTACCCCGGTGCGCGGATGCCGCACGCCCCTCTGTGCGTCGACGGTCGACTCGTGTCTCCGCACGATGTGTTGGATCCGAACATGTTATCGCTGTTCACCTTCGCGGGCTCGGAATGGGTACCGACACTCGGCGGCGTCCGGCCCGGTATCGCACTCGTCGTGATGGACGCACCCGTCGGCGTCGATCGCTCCGAGCTGATGTCGCTGTACGAGGTAGGCGAGACCGGCGCGATTCTCGTCCGACCCGACGGCCATGTTGCCTGGCGCGCGGCCGATTCGACTCTGGAAGCGCAGACCTCGCTGTCGACGTTCCTCCGCACGCAGTGGGAAAGCTACTACGCCGAGACGGTCTGAGGTCCGGTCGCTTGCCGCGATCGCAGTCTGATTCCCACCGTAGCGACGGCCACGATGACCGCCGCGACCACTGCTGTCCACCCAACTGTCGGGTTGGTCAGCTCGCCCCCGAGGCGGCCCTGTGCCAGCCAGCCCAGACCCCACACGATGGCGAGCATCGGAGCGATCGCGCCGTTCGAGTAACGCGCCAGCGTCACCCCGACGAGTGCTGCGACGGCGAGCACGACGACCGCCCACGTCGTCGCACCGGCGGTGATCCCGAGGCTCACCAGCCATGCCGAGATGTTGGCGATGGTGGCCACACACACCCACCCGAGATAGAGGCCGAAGGTCCCGTCAGTGATCACCGCGTCGGCGACGCTTTCGGGTCGGTGCTGTTGCGTCAGTACGAAGATGCGAACGAGCACTGCCAGCAGCGCAACGATCACCACCACGCTCAGCCACACCTGACCCAGCTGGATCGTCAGGATCCAGGCCGGATTGAGCAGCATCGACGCCACAATCGGAACTCGTAAGGCGTCGTGACGTGCAGTTCGACCGGGCAGGAACTGCCAGACGGCATAGGCGATGAGGCCGGTGTAGATGACCGACCAGATCGAGAACGCGGGGCCGGCCGGGGCCACCAGCGTCGAGGTTGCACTGAGTGCCCCGCCCGCCGCCTCGGCGATGGGCGTCCCGATCCACGCACCCGAGCCGAGAAACGACACAACCACCGCAACGACCGCACTGACTACAACAACGATCTTCATAGCTGGACAGATCCCCGAATAGGGTCAGGCGCAAACCGCTTGCCTCCCGATTCTGGTAGACACACGGAGTGCACAGACCCGCCCCCTTGACCTCCGCTGCAGTCTGCTGCCTCGCGATGACCGTGACGCTGGGGTGCAGTTCCGCATCCGAGTCCGAGGCCACACCCGCCGCATCGACGACTACATCCGTTCCTCGATACAACATGACGGGTGTACCCGGCACCGTGCTCGAGTCCGAGGACTTCGGCGAGCGGTCGACCGAGCTGTCCGCAACCGGTGCCACGCTGTACCGCTTCGTCTACGAGTCGACGTCGGGTGTCGACGGTGCACCGACTGCCGTCTCCGGTGTGGCTGCCGTTCCGGCAGGCACCGCACCCGCGGGCGGCTGGCCGATCGTCGTCTACGGGCACGGCACCACCGGCGTGCAGTCCGACTGCGGACCCACCCTGTATCCGGACCTGCTCGGTTACCAATTTGCGGTGCAGGACTTCACCGCACTCGGCTACGTGACGGTGCTGCCCGACTACCAAGGTCTGGGCACCGGTGGTGGAACGCATCCGTACCTGGAACCGCGAACCTCCGGCAACAACATGATCGACGCCGCCCGCGCAGCTCACACCGCACTGCCCGACGTGTCCACTCGTTGGGCCGCGGTCGGCTTGTCGCAGGGCGGCCAAGCAGCTTGGGCTGCAAACGAACTCGCGGCATCCTACGGTCAGGGCATGGATCTGGTGGCCTCGGTGTCGCTCTCCCCGCCGACCGACCTGACGCCCCTGGTTCGATCCGGTATGGACGGAACTCTCACCACACCGCAGAAGGAGCTGTTGCCGTACTTGCTCTACGGCGCACAGCAAGTGAACCCCGCAATCGATCCGAAGAGTTACAGCGGCAGCGTCGCAGAGGCCAACAGCGAACTGTTGCTCACCTGCCAAGGCGGGGACACGGACGGCAAGGCTCGGGCCGTGCAGGCGATGGCACCCGATGAGTTCGCCGCCGACTCGGCAGAATCGGAGCGCACGCTCCTCGACGTCATCGGACGCTACACATTGCCGCAAGTGAAGACCGAGGCGCCGATGTTCGTGGCCTATGGTGCGAAGGACGACATCGTGTTGCCGCAATGGACCGCCGACGGTGTCGAAAGGGCCTGCGCCCTGGGTGATTCGGTCGTAGCGCAAGCACAGCCCGAACAAGGCCACGACGTCAGCGACGAAGCAGCCATGCAATTCCTGGCCGCCGTGTTCGCAGGCCAGACGGTGCCCAGCACATGCTGACCAATGGCTCCACGGGGGAGCGAATCACCGAGTACACCCACGACGGCCTGGTGTTCGACGTCCTCGATCAGGGACCTCTCGACGGCCCAGTCGTGTTGCTGCTGCACGGCTTTCCCGAGCGTGCGTCGTCGTGGTCTGCAGTGATGGCAATTCTGAACGACGCCGGATTCCGCACCGTTGCACCGGATCAGCGTGGGTACTCACCTCGCGCCCGGCCGACGCGGCGTCGCGACTATCGAGTCGGACTACTGATGGGCGATATCGTCGCCCTGATCGATGCCCTCGGCCGCCCCGTCCATCTGGTCGGACACGACTGGGGAGCGATGATCGCGTGGGTCACCGCAGGCCGACGCCCCGACCTGGTGTCGTCGCTGACGGCTTTCTCGGTCCCCCACCCCGGTGCATTCATGAACGGCTTCTTCAACTCGATGCAGATCCTGCACTCCTGGTACTTCGCGTTCTTCCAACTGCCGATACTGCCCGAGAAGTGGATGACGCGACCCGGCGAAAGAGCCGAAAAGTGGTACAGAGCAAGCGGGATGACCGATGAGGAACTCGAGCGTACGAAGGAGGAGATCGTCGACTACGGCGCACTGCCGTTCGCCGTCGCCTGGTATCGCGGAATACCCTTCTCGAGCCCGAGCATCGGCCTCATGCGCATCACCGTGCCGACCGCGATGGTGTGGAGTGACGGCGACACCTTCATCGGCCGTGCTGCCGTCGACACGACCCAGAGGTACATCGATGCGGCCTACACGCTGACAGTGCTGCCCGGCATCTCGCATTGGATTCCGACGCATGCGTCGCGAGTTGCTGCAGCTGCGATCCTCACCAACGCCGAACTCGCAGTTATGTAGCGATTCTGGCCAATTCGACTACATAACTGCGAGTTCGACGTGCGGCACTCAGGCTGCGTCGGCGAGTCTGACGAGATCGCGGCCCTTGGTTTCCGGGGCCAGGTACGACGACACAAGGGTGATCGCGGAGTAGATCACGAGCATCGCCGCGATGGGCCACCAGCTACCGGTCCATGCGGTGAGGCTGGCCGCGAGCAACGGTCCGATTGCGGTCGCCAGGATGCCACCGATCTCCTTCGACAAGGCAAGCTGGGTGAAGCGAGTGCGTGCACCGAACAGCTCGGCCATCGTCACGCTTTCGAGCGAGAACAGGCCGAGCACACCGAGATTGAGGGCCAGCACCATCGCGACGACGAGGGCTACGGTGTTGCCGCTGGTGACCATCAGCATCAACGGGAACGCCAGAATCATGGTGAGCGCACTGAGCGCCATGTACATCGGCCGACGGCCGAACTTGTCGCCCAGGATGCCGATGATCGGAATGGTGGCGAATCCGATGAGCGAGCCGTACACGATTGCACTGGTGGCAATGGAACGATCGATCAGCAGGGTCGACGCGATGTAGCCCACCAGGAACGTCTGGATGAGTCCGGAGTTGCCGGCCTGACCGAAGCGCAGACCCAGCGCGATGAAGAACGCACGCCCCTTCTTCTGCTTGAGGCCGGACTCGAGAACACTGACCTTCACTTCCTCGTCGGTCTTCTCGATCTCGTCGCGCGAGAGCGCCACACCGTCGACCACATCGGCGCGCTCCTCGAAGACCGGACTCTCCCTCAGGTTGGAGCGCAACCACACCGCGAAGATCATCAGGAAGAAGCTCGCGAGGAACGGTACGCGCCAGCCCCAGCTGAGCAACTGATCCTCGGACAGCACAGCAAGCAGCAAGGCCCAGATGGCGGACGCAGCAAGGGTTCCCGAGTTGGTGCCCAGGGAGACGAGCGACGCGATGAGGCCTCGACGCTTGTCCGGTGCGTACTCGACCAACATGACCGTGGCACCGGCGATCTCGGCTCCGGCTCCGAATCCCTGGATGAGGCGGAGGGCGACGAGCAGGATCGGGGCCATGATGCCGATCGCGTCGTACGTCGGGAGCGCACCGATGAGGGTAGTGGAGGCACCCATCATCGCGATGGTGATGAACAGGACCTTCTTTCGACCGATGCGATCGCCCATGCGCCCGAAGTAGATGGCACCGACCAGGCGCGCGACGTAGCCGACGCCGTACGTGGCCATGGCGGCGATCAAGCCGATTGCCGGACTGACGTCGGGGAAGAAGATGCGATTGAAGACGATCGCAGCGGCAAGCGAATACAGCTGGAAGTCCATGAACTCCATTGCCGTACCCAGCCAACCGGACATCGCCGCCTTGGTGAGATCTTTCGTGCTGCGAGTCGGGACAGCGGTGTTACCGCGATCGTCCGTCGATTCGTTGGTGTCCTGTGACATCCGAAGCTCCATTGCTGGTGATGATCGATGAGTTCATGATGCGAGTTCGCCGCGGCCTCGGTGAGACCGGCACCTCATCGAGGGAGGTTGGTGGCGCTCGCCACACTGATATACAAGCACTGTTATACCAATAGGTCAATGCCCCTTTCGCGAATCGAACTACGCGGTGGCGAGTGCACTCGCCGAACGGGCCAGTTCCTCGATCGCGGCCCACTCGCCCGCCCGCACCAGCGAGCGCGGCGTGAGCCAGCTACCGCCGACGCACACCACGTTCGGCAACGCCAGGTAGTCGACGGCGTTCTGCGGAGTGATCCCGCCGGTAGGGCAGAACGTCAAGTGCGGCAACGGACCCGCCAGAGCACCCAGCGCCGATGCACCTCCCGACGATTCAGCCGGGAAGAACTTCATCTCGGTCGATCCGCCCTCGGCAAGCGTCATCGCTTCGGTCGCAGTCGACACTCCCGCCAGCAGCGGAACCGGCAGCGCGCGGGCCGCGTCGAGCAGGCCACTCGGGGATCCGGGCGAGACAAGAAATCGCGAGCCGGCATCCATCGATCTCAGTGCGTCCTCGCGAGTCAGTACCGTTCCCGCCCCGATGACTACTTCCGGCACGTTCGCTGCAATTGCTGCGATGGCACCGAGGGCGGCCTCCGAACGCAGCGTCATCTCGATGATGCCGATACCGCCGGCATACAGAGCCCGCGCCAGCGGAACTGCATCCTCGACCCTATCGATGACGACGACAGGAATCACCGGACTCACGCGCAGTACATCGAGGGCGCTGAGGATTTCGATCGATGCATCGTGTTCGACGGTCATACCAGCACTCGTTTCCACTCGCTGAGCGAGTCGGTCAATAGGAAGTCGGTCCACGCAACGACCTGCGTGCCGAACGGTGAAGTGGGTCCGAGATCGGGCCCGAAGATGGACTCGACCGCGAGCAGGTCCGACGCCGAGCCGGCCCGAGCCAACTCCGCCGACAACGGATCGTCCAGTGCACGTCCGGCTTCCGTCTCGGCCAGCACGTAGGCGCACCAGGCCGCGACGGCCAGCGCGAGCATGTCCGTCGAACCACCGGCGGCCGTGGCGTCACGCACGGTTCCCAGTAGTCGCGGTCCGAGCTTCTGCGATCCGTCCATTGCCACCTGTCGGGTGGTGTGTTTCAGCGCCGGGTTGGCGAATCGTGCGCGAACCTCGTTGCCGTACCCGACTGCGTCCATTCCGCCTGTCGTCGTCGGCGCGACATCTCGAAGGACCATCGTTCGACATATCTCGTCGAGCACCGGATCCCCGACCGCCTCGGCGATCGTGCTGTGCCCGTGCAGAATTCCCAGGTATGCCAGCACCGAGTGAGTGGCATTGAGGACGCGTAGCTTCATCGTCTCCCAGGGCTCCACGTCGTCGACGAACTGCACACCCACCCGTTCCCACGCTGGGCGAGGACCTGCGAAATCGTCCTCGATCACCCACTGTCGAAACGGTTCGCATACCACCAGCGCGTCGTCGCGCAGGCCTGTTCTTCGCTCGTTGTCCGCCCTGTCGTCGTCAGTGGTAGCCGGCACGATTCGATCGACCATGCTGCTGGGGAACGTGACTCGACGCGTGACCCACTCGGCCAGGCCGTCGGCGCGGCCACGGGCATCGACGAAAGTGTGCACCAGCTCGGACAGAATCCGACCGTTCGACGGCAGGTTGTCGCAGCACAGCACCGTGACAGGCGAATCGCTTGCCATGCGACGAGCCAACCCCGCTACCAACTGCCCGACCACCGTACGCGGCGGCCTACCTCTCAGATCAGCCGCGATCTCCGGATCGTTCAGACGCAGACTG
The DNA here is from genome assembly GCF_001426085.1 of Rhodococcus sp. Leaf278. Classification (GTDB taxonomy): domain Bacteria; phylum Actinomycetota; class Actinomycetes; order Mycobacteriales; family Mycobacteriaceae; genus Rhodococcoides. The sequence continues at coordinate 164,286 of NZ_LMRR01000044.1, read as the reverse complement.
CCGGCGGCAGGGTCGAACCGATAGCCCTTCTCGGTGACCGTCAGCGTGACGATGTGCGTTGCCGGATCGGCGATGGCCTCGACAACCGCGTCGGGGTTTGCGGCCGCGTTCCGTACGTCGAGCATCGAGCCGATGACGGTGTCCGTGGTCAGCTCGATCCCCTTCTGCACCAGGGTGAACAACCCGTCCTGCGGGGCGAGCTGCTCCACCACGGTATTGCTTCGCTGAGTGAAACCTGTTATGCCCCAGTTGGTTTCCCCGGTCAACAGTGCGGCCTCGTAGGTGAACGCTGCCTGATGCGCCCGGTGGAACGCGCCGACGCCGAGATGCACGATTCCACTGGAGGTGGGACGGGTGACCGTGGCCGTCGCGTCGGACAACCGTGTGGACGCCGTCATGTCGCTACTCGCTCGCTGAGGTATCGCTCACTGTGGCGGCGGATCTCGTCGAGCGGTGCAATGAGACCGGTGCCGCCGCGTCCGCCGACGCTCAGCGATGCCGCTGCCGCAGCCATGGCCGCCGCCTCGCGAAGATCGTCGCCGAGAGCGAGACGCGCCGTCAGGGTGCCGGCGAACACGTCACCGGCACCGGTCTGATCGATCACCTGGAGGGCGGGAATCACCGGCTGATGGGATCGTCCCTGCTCGGTGAAGATGCTTGAGCCTTCGGAACCCTGCGTGACCACAACGGAGTGCGCACCCCAGCCCATCAGGGCCACCGCAGCACCCGCGGGATCGGCTGTGCCGAGGAGCAATTCGATCTCATTCGGTGCCGACGGCACCATCACCTCGCAGTAGGGGGCGATCTCCTGCAGGAAGTCACGCGCCTGATCGGCCGTCGTCAACCTGGGGCGGAAGTTGGGGTCGTAGACGAATCTGCCCGAATGCTGCGCCACGTGCAGCATCGTGCGGGCGAGGGTCGGCGACAGTGCCGCAGCGATTCCGCCGCCCAAGACAGCACCCGCATGCTCGATCACGCCCTCGGGCAGGTCCGCCACGTCGAGCTGGCTGCCCACCGAACCGGCTCGGGCATAGGAGAACTGGCGATTGCCCTCAGGATCGATGTGCAGGAAGTAGACACCCTGCTGGCCGCGGACCCGACGAATGTAGGTGTCGTCGATGCCGAGCTCACGAATTCGCCGACAGACAGCATCGCCGAGCTCGTCGTCGGAAACCCGTGCGATCAGCGCTACCGAGGCACCCGCAGCAGCGGCCGCGGCACCGGCGTTGACGACATCGCCCGATACACCGAGCACCCCGTCTGCTCCGTGCCGAAAGGCCTCGGTGGTCGAGATCTCGACGAGCGGTTCACCGAGCAGGACTACGTCGAACTGCGTTGTGGTCATGTGGCGCTTCACCAATCGTGCATACTGCCGTCGAGACGGCGGTTGACGGGCAGGTACTTGGGGTTGTACGGGTACTTCGCGGCAGCCTCTTCGTTCACCTCGACGCCGATGCCCGGCTGGTTTCCCGGATGCATGAACCCGTCGGTGAAGGTGTAGCTCGTCTGAAACACATCGCCCGTCGGGTCGACGTGCCCCATGTACTCCTGCACTCCGAAGTTGGGAATCGACAGATCAACGTGTAGCGCGGCAGCGAGGGAGACCGGCGAAAGATCACCCGCACCATGCGATCCCGATCGAATTCCGTACAGATCGGCCAGCGAGAAGATTCTGCGCAGATGGGTGATGCCACCGGCATGCGAGACCGACGCACGGATGTAGTCGATCCACCGGTTGGTGATGAGATCCTGGCAGTCCCAGATCGAGTTGAAGATCTCTCCGACGGCAATCGGGGTGGTGGTGTGCTGACGAATGACGGCGAAGGCGCTCTGATCCTCGGCGGGGGTGGGATCTTCGATCCAGAACATGCGCATCTCTTCGAGGTCTCTCCCGAGTCGTCCCGCTTCGATCGGACTCAGGCGATGATGCACGTCGTGCAAGAGATGGAAGTCGAACCCGTGACGTTCTCGGACGGCACCGAGCATCTGGGGCGCGAACCGCATGTACGGGGCGGTGTCCCACGAATCCTCCTGCGGCGCAGAGCCGGATGCGGGTTCGTAGAAGCCGTCGACCGGAATTCCGTAGGTCTTCTTCAAGCCGGGAACGGCCGACTGGGCACGAATTGCTTTGTAGCCCTGGTCGAGATGCGCTTGGACGTCGTCGAGCATCTCGTCGATGCTGCCGCCGCTGGCGTGACCGTAGACCATGATCCCGTCTCGTGCAGCACCACCGAGGAGCTGGTAGACCGGCATATCGGCGGCCTTGCCCTTGATGTCCCACAGTGCGACGTCGACCGCTGCGATGGCCGTCATCGTCACCGGACCACGCCGCCAGTATGCGCCCTTGTACAGGTACTGCCAGATGTCCTCGATCCTATGAGGATCGCGTCCGATCAGGAGCGGCGCAATGTGGTCCTTCAGGTACGACTCGACTGCGAGCTCGCGTCCGTTCAGCGTCGCGTCACCCCACCCTACGATGCCCTCGTCGGTGGTGATCTTGAGCGTGACGTAGTTGCGGCCGGGAGCCGTCACGATGACGGTCGCGTCGATGATTTTCATTGCGATCCTCGCGAAGTGGTGTCGATGACGATCTTGAGCTGGGTGGGGTCGGTGAGCGCGGCCTCGAGCGCTGCGGCAGATTCGGCCAAGGGATACGTCGACGTGACCAGTGCGGCGAGGTCCACTCGCGCCGATCCGGCGAGCGCGATCGCATCGGCGAATGCCGAAGGGCCGTAACGGAAGCACCCGCGGATGTCGAGCTCCCAGCGTTGCACTGCTCCGATCGGGAATTCGGCGACTGCGCGTCCCGGCACGCCGACGAGCGCCAGGATGCCCGCCGGGCCGAGTGAGAGTGCCGCGTCGGCGATGGCTCCAGGATTGCCCGAGCAGTCGAAGGCGATATCGAAAGCCCCCTCGGGCAGTGCGTTTTCGCCCGACAGCAATGTCGTCGTGGCACCCAGCGCTGCCGCGACCTCGAGCCGTGCGGGTGCGACGTCGGTGATGGTCGTCTCCGACGCGCCCAGGGCGATGACCGTCTGCAGAACCAGCAGGCCGATAGGACCGGCACCGGTGATCGCGATGCGCTTGCCCAAAACCGAGCCGACCCGGGCGGCGGCCCACGCTGCGACGGCCAGGGGTTCGATCAGCGCAGCGACGCCGTCGTCGATCGAATCCGGGAGCGCGTGCGCGAATTCGGCGGTCAGGACAACCGATTGCCGCAGCAGTCCGTGATTCGGTGGGGAACCGAAGCAGACGACGCTGGGACAGACGTTGTAGTGACCGCTCAGGCTCAGTGGTGACGTGCCGTTCGGAACCGCGGGCTCGATGGCCACACGCTGGCCGACCCGGTCCTGGGACACTCCCGCACCGACCTCGGTGATCACTCCGAATCCCTCGTGCCCCAACACGGTGGGCTGTGTCAGTGAGTTGGAACCGTTGCGGCCGTCGGCGTAGTAATGCAGGTCCGAGCCACACAGGCTCACGCCGTGTACCTCCACCCTGACCTGGCCGTCGCCGACCTGCATACGATCGATCTTCTCGATCCGCAGGTCACGTGGACCGTGGAGAACGGCCGCCTCGTCGTTGCCGCTGATCACTGCCATGCTGTGGAGCCTCCGCCGTCGTTCCTTGAATATCAGTACTACCATACTAGTGACGGACAGCACTTCGTCAAGGGTTCGGCGCTGCGGGTCACTCGGCACCTCGCGTTAGTCTTGTCCGGTGAGCACACAGAGCAGCAGGAAAGTCACCGCACGAGAGCGGGCGTACAGAGAGCTTCGCCTGCGCATCGTGTCCTTGACGCTCCCCCCGGGTAGCCCGCTGTCGGAGAACGACCTCGCCGAGCAGATGTCTGTGAGCCGCACGCCCGTCCGCGAGAGCTTGATCCTGTTGGCCGAAGAGGGCCTTGTTCAGGTCTTTCCGCAACTCGGCACATTTGTCTCACGCGTCGACACCGAACGTGTTGCCGATGCGCAATTCGTCCGGGAGGCAATAGAAACCGCGTCTTTGAAAGATGCAGTCACGTCTCGCTCGGACCAGGACCTCGCTGCCTTGCGCGCCAATCTGGCAGCGCAGGCCGAGCCCGGGATCGACATGGATCAATTCTTCGAGTTGGACGAGCAATTCCATCAACTGCTCCTCGCAGCGGGAGGACACTCTGCCGCGTGGCGATCCGTCGAATCCGCGAAGGCTCATCTGGACCGAGCACGTCGACTCGGGTTGCGTGACACTCGGCCCATTCCCGACCTGATCGAACAACACACCGCAATAGTCGATGGCCTCGAAGCCCAAGACTTCGAGGCCGCCGCCCGGTCGATGCGTGCGCATCTGCGGGCCGTGTTCGCCGATGTGGAATACATCAAGAGCAAGAGTCCACATCTGTTCTCCAACAGCAACGAGCGCCCGACCCGCAAGGTCGTCTCCAGCTGGGAATGAGTGCGGCTGCACCGCACGACACCGGGTAGCTTGACCACCGTGGCCGAACTCGACGAAGAGCACTCGCGAGCAATGGAATTGGGCGCACGACTGCTGCGAGGTCTACACGACGACCGGAAGAGCTGATACGAATCTACGCAGACCCGGCCGGTCACCCTTTGTGCATATTTGCCGGAGGGTAATTGCGGCCGACTACATTCGGGGACTCGGCCGCGACACATCCACGCCCCTCATCGGAATTCACACCCCCTGCATGCGGTGCGAATACCCAACCGGGGCGTAGATCCCCGACACCCGAACACATCAGCTCCCCACACTGGGAAACCCGACGCCGATCGGAGTCAGAAATCCAAAACCGAGGAGCCAATCCGCCGACAACACTCCCGTCGCGACACATCCACGCCCCTCATCGGAATCCGCACCCCCTGAACGCGGTGCGGATTCCGACAGGGGGCGTAGATCCCGACACCCGAACAGATCAGCTCCCCGCATTCGGAAACCCGACGCCGATCGGAGTCAGAAATTCAGAACCGAGGAGCTGATCCACCGCAACAGGCTCAGCCCAATTGCACCGTTGCCGTCGCGCGGTGACCGAAGATTCGCTTGCCCTCGAATGTCGCACCGATGGACACCACAGCGGTGCGAGTCGCGTCGTCCTTCGACTTGATCTTGCCGCTGAAGACGATCTCGGCCGGCTTGTGCGTGTCCACCGGGATCGGGGTGGTGAAGCGGACGGTGTAGTCCTTGACGGCACCCGGATCGCCGAGCCACTCGCTGATGTATCCGCCGCCGACGCCCATCGTGAGCATGCCGTGCGCCAACACGTTCTCGAGGTCGATCATCTTGGCGAACTTCTCGTCCCAGTGAATCGGGTTCGCATCACCGGCGACGCCTGCGTAGTTGACGAGATCGCCGCGAGTCAGACGAACGGTGCGCGGGGGCAACTCGTCGCCGACGTTCACCTCGTCGAACTTCTGCGTCGGCTGTCCCCGGTACTCCTCGACGATGAGCGGCTCGTGCTGCTGCGGGGTCGAGAGGGTGTCGTGCTCGCTCGCGGCTGCGACTGCTGCGTCCATCGACGCGCCGAACATCACCAGGTTGCGGGCGGCGTCGGCGATGGCCGGATCGATTTCACCGGACCGTCCGACGAGCAGGGTGGTGTAGGTGGTCTGCACCAGTTCGTTCTTCTGGTTGGACACGACGTTCTTGGTGACCATCATGTCTCTGCCCATGACCGTCTTGAAGGAGTCGAGCGAGACGTCGCACGTCAGCTGATCGCCGGCCAAGATGGGCTTCTGGAACACCAATACCTGGTCGGTCTGCAGAATCTGGCTCAGGTCGTAGCCTTCGGCAATGGACTCGAGAAGCTTCTTCTGTGCGAGGGTGCCGACCAAGGACATGAATGTCAAAGGTGCAACCAGAGCACTGTGTCCCAGCGCAGCTGCAGCATCGCCGTCCCAGTGTGCGGGGTGGAAGTCCTGGACCGCGCGGGCGTACTCACGAATCTTCTCGCGACCCACCTCGTAGTAGTCCTCGGTGCGGTAGTGATAACCGACCATGCTCCGCGCGTGCTCCGCCGGGTCGAATGCCTGTTCGTCGCTCGCTACCGCGCCCGACTCCGCTACCTGCTCTGCCACTGTTGACCCACCGTCTCGTCCCCTGCTGTTCATCATTACCCGAGCAACCTACCCAACAACGGCGCTGGTTGGCCAGGCTGGGGCGTTCAAGCAGAACGGTGTCGCGCGGCGTCGTTGTACCCCACTACGCCCACCATCCCGTCCAGCGCCGACAGCCCACCGGCTCGGTTCATCACCCCACGCGGGTGGTGCCGGCGCGACGCAACAGCATCGACGGCCATCAGCGCAGCGCCGTGAGCGGTGAGTGACTCCGGATTCGCGGGCGCGATGACCGGCAACATCAGGTCGCGACGAAACAGCCGACGAAGTGAGGGGAGGTTGGCGCAGCCGCCGACCATCACCAACGCGTTCACGGCACAGGGAGCATCGACGATGACGCTGGCCACCCAATCCTCCAACGAACCGATGCTTCGCTCGAGTACATCGTCGAAGGTGTTGCGCCACAACCGAACTGGTCCACCGACGAACGGTCCGGCAACCTCGGCCACCCGCAACCTGGACAGTTGTTCCCGAGCCGTGCGAATGGCGACCAGCAGATCCGCCCGTGCGCGATCGGACGTCAACTCGTGGGCTCCGAACGTGGAGAGCAGGTATCGCGAAATCTGCTCGTCGCAACCGATGCCGCCGAAGAGCGTGGTGCGCACCGAGCTGAATACCGTGCCGGTGGCCGGGTCTGCGATCGACATCGTGGTGCCGGACGCCCCGATGTCGCAGATCGCGACGGTACGCGCGCCCTCGAGCTGACCCGTACCGCGTAGATACCGCAACTGAGCTCCGAGCTCCGACGCGACGAGCAGGCGATCTGCCTCGTACGTGGAGTACGCCGACGTCCGGCCTCGGGCCCCGGGATCGTCGGGAACGGCCAGGACGATGTCTGTTCGCTCGACCATCTGATCGCGCGACATCGAGTCGAGCAGATCGAGGGCGACCTGTAGATGGTCTCCGGGGTCGAACGAGTGCACGATGTGGGCCGACCGCACCGACTCGTCGATCGCATCGACTGCGACCCCTCGGGCAGTGGCAGAACCCACCGAGACACCAAGGACTGTTCTCATGTTCCCTCGACTCGAATAGCTACTCCGACCTGCTGATAGTAGCCCTCGAACCGCCGTCTGGACAGTAAAACGGCGAACTATGTGAACTTCGAGTTTGTTTTCTGCGATCCGGTGGTTCGCCGACAGGCGTCAGGCGACATGATCGAAGGGATCGCGCCGGTCGGCCAGCAGAGGTCCCCAGTCTTCTCGAGCCGACATCATGGCCGCGCCGGCGACTCCGTTGGCCGAGTCCATCCCGCGAGCGGCGGCAACGATGGAACGGGCCGACTGCACCAGAGACACATCGAAACGGAAGCTGTGCGCCACCAACTCCGCGAACGCATCGTCGGGACTACAGCCACGCAGTGCGATGAGAACACCCACTGCCCTGTCGATCGTCGTGCGGGTCACCACGTCTGATGCGGGATTGTCGGTCATCGGATACTCACCGTCTACTGGTCGATCACCCGATGGTAGCGACGCTCGAGCAGAAGTTCAGGTGTCCAAAAGGAATTCACACACCCGTCATGAAGCCGACTTGTCCGAGAATCAAACCCGCTCGCTCGCAATGGAACCGCGCCGTCGGATCACTCGATCGACGCCACCGTCGAGTCTGCGGCAGGCTCCTCCGGGATGGACGTGGGCTCGGTCTGCGTCGGGACTTCCTCGGTGGGCGAGTCCGTGTCCGGCAACTCGGGTTCGGGCTCGGGTTCCGGCTGCGGCTCCGGTTCGGGCTGCGGCTGCGGTTCGGGCTGTGATTTCGGATTGTCGGTCGGAGTTCGGCCGCCACCCGTCTGTGCACCGTCGGGGACATCGGCCGAGTTGTCGCCGCCACCGACGACTACTCGATCGGGCCTTCCCCCGCCGCCCGAACCACCGGTGCTCGACGCCTCCTCGGCTACCGGAGTCGGAACGAAACTCGCCGATGGTTGCTCGCTCCATTCCCCGACCGCCAGCGGCCCGAACTGGGAGGCCTCGAGGGTCTTCGTATCAGCGGTTGGAGCACTCGGCGCACTCGTTGGTGCACCCGTGGGATCGGCCACCACAGTGACCGACGATGGCAGGTCGACGACGGCGTCGGCGGTGCTCACCGCCGGGCTCTGCTCCGGTCCGTTCGCGGTCATAGCCCAGACCGTCGCACCGCTGAGGGCCGCGAGAACTGCGACACCCAGACCGATCATCGTCAGGCGAGCACCGCGCGGGGTGTCCGACCGATCGCCACCCGAGAAATTCCAGCCGTCGTCGTCACTCACATGCCCGTCGGCCGACGCCTCGCCACTCCGGGCTGCGGGGACAGTCGCGGCACCGAACAGTGCTGCGGCGATCCCCATCGGAGCCTCGGCGTCCAACCGAGGATCTCCGGCATCCACCACAACGACGTCGCGAACGCGGTGTGAAGCCAAGGCGTCGCGAACGATTCCGCAGAGGGCGATGCTGTCGCAGACCACTGCCGAACCCACGATGTGCAGATCGTTCTGAGCCGCCTGCACCCTCATGATTCCGAGCATGGTGGTGACGGCGTCACCGACACCGCCGGGAGCCGATGCAACCGAGACGACGCGGGTGGACACCGGCCCGAGCTCGGGCAGATCGGCCTCGACCAACACAGCCGACACTTCTTCGACACCGACGTGTATGCCTAGCGCTATGGACATAGTGGAGACTCCCCTGAACTCAATTCCGACAGAGAGTACCCCCTCGGAACGGAAAACGGGGAAAAAACTTGTTTTCGGTGATCGAGGGCAGGCGATCAGAACTCCAGCTTGCCGGCTTCCTCTCGGGCCGATTCTGCCGCGTGGCGCTCGCGCTCGAAGAGCAGACCGAACGTGAAACCGTTCTCCCCTGCCGTCGTTCCCGCTCGCGCACCCAGCGTCCGCAGAATGCCCGCCGCGATCACCGCATCCTGATGCTCGCCGAGCACTTCCTGAATCGTTTTGAAGCGCTTGATGTTTGCCTTCGAGACCTTCTTGTCCACCACCGGTGCGACCAGCTCGGCGGCGTACCGGGCACGCTTCGACGCCTTGCGAGCGCGATGCAACGCCTCGTCGTCGGTGCCGCGCACCGCACTCTGCGTTCGATCGATCGCCTTCTTCCCAGCCTTGCGTGCAAGCTTGACCAGCAGGCGATCGTTGACCTCTCCGTCGATCGGCAGCCCCCTCGACCATGCCGACAACTGCGTCAGCAGCGCGCGGTAGCGGTCGCCGTCGAGCTCGGTCATCGCGATGTCGCGGTGCCGAATCTGCTCGGCCAGCAGATCGTTCTCGATACGCGAGGCCACCGGCCCCAGCACCCACTCGGACGGCAGTTCTCGCAGCGCAGCCGAGAACCGCGCGCGCTGCACCTGACGGTCTCGAACCTCACCCAAAAGGCTTGCGTACCAGGATAGTTCGGTCTCGAGTCGAGCCGCGGGCTCATCCTCGAACACGCTCGCGAACACTCGAAGAGTGCTGCGGTACCGCCTGATGGCCACCCGGGTGGAATGAATCGGATCCAACCCCCGGCGTAGATACACATCGCCCGCGACAATTGCCTGCACCTGCTCGTCGAGGTACTCCGTCAACAACCGAACTCCGGCATCGGCCGGCACCTCGCGCACCACGGAGAGCGCCCGATCCAACTTCGACGGGTGCGCCGACGGGCGAGCGCCGGCACCGCGCAACAGCTTTCCGGCCTTCTTCAGAAACGACTCGGAGCCGGCGGGGCCGAGTTCGACCTCGACCTCCCGCCACCGCGGCCCCGTCGCACCGCCGATCAAGACCACCGACACCTCGTCGTCGGCGACCTCCGCAATCACAGCCCCGTCGGCGTCGGACACCGAATGCACGGTTCGGCGCGTCGTCAGGGTCGCGACCGCGGACAACTTCCCACCCATCACGGCACCGCGCAGAACGTCGGCCAGCTCGTCCGGAACCGCGTCGTCGGCACCGCTGCCGAGAGGAAGGCGAATTTCCGTTCGCGCCTTCTCGGCCGGCACCTTCGCATGCCAGCCGTTGTCGGAATCGCCGGTACGCCGCCGCAACGTGATTCCCCGCCGCAACAGATCGTGCCCGACGGTATCGAAGTACTCGCTGATCAGATCGGTCTCGCTCGACGCCAACACCCCGCCGGTGGGCACCAGCGAAGCGAGACTGGGCATTTCGAAGTGTGCATCGACGTCGAATTTGTCTTCGCGCTCGATCTGAATCGACTCCATACGACCATCCTGCCTCGAGCACATGGGGCGACGGCGGCGGAAGTCGCAGACCCATCAGCCTCGCGGCATATCCAGCGTCGGGAACGGAAGACCGAACGTCCTGGTCGTGCGGGTGGTCGTCGGCGGTTGGGTTGTCGTCGTCGGGCGCGGCGTCGTGGTGGTGGCCGGGGGCCGTGTCGTGGTGGGCGGTGCAACCGTCGTAGTCGGAGCCTGCGTGGGCTGCTCCGAAGTGGGCCTGGGAGCCGTCGACTCGTCGTTGTCGGAGGACGCATCGGTCGGGGCCGATGTCCGCCGCGGCGCGGTTGCACGAGCCGGATCGGGCGTCGCGGCCGCATCGGGCGTCGTGGTTGCGGCCGGAACCGACGTCGTGGCAGTGGACACCGGGGACGAGCCGTCCGTGGACGGAGCGATCTCCGCCGTCGTGGTCGCGAGCGGCACAGACGACTGATCTGCAGGCGAACCGGCCGATGCAGGCACCACCGACCGGGAGCGGGCGGTCTGCGAGGAATCCTGCGAGCTGCCGACGGCCGGAGCCGGATCCTCGGTGCCGGTGCGCGCTGCAGCGGAAACGACGGTACCGGCCGCGCACACCGCTACGAGCGCGGCGACCGCGCGTCCGAGATGCCGAGACTTGTTGGCTCTGGTCATCCGCTTGGAGGAGGTATCGCTGTGACGCGGGCGTTTGGAGACCACCGCACCCACAGGGGCAACGGCAGTCATCTCCCGATCGGTGCGTGGCTCGTCCGTCCTCGGCGCGGGCCGCAGGCCCACTGTCCGAGCAATTCCGGCGGCACCGCGGGCCGCCAACAGTTCGGGCTCTTCGGGTACGAATACCGGTATCGACACCGCGTCGAACAGGACCTGCCGAACGATCTGCATGTTGGCACCACCACCCACGGCGACAACGGCGTCGACGCGGATGCCCCGCGCACCGACGGCGTCGAGTACATCGACTGCCATCGACACGGCTCGGTGCACCGAGTCGCCGATGAGCTCGTCGAGAGTGCCACGCCACAGCGTCGCGCGACCGCCGACGAAGGGTCCGAGAACCGAGACGCTGCGCAACAGCGACAGTTCGTGTTTGCCGACTCGAACGTCGTGGACGAGCCGTCGACGGGCCTCGACGGTCAGCGCCTCGGCTGCTCCGAAGGTGGCGATGAGGTGATCGCACAGGACGCGGTCGCAGGCATCACCACCGAGTTCATCGGTGCGAGATGCGGCGAGTACCCGGCCGCTGTGGACATCCACCACGGACACCGACGTGCCGGACGCACCGACGTCGAACAACGCGACGCAGCGTTCCCCGGCCAGCACACCCGTCTCGCGGAGTGCACCCAGCTGGGCACCGAGCTCCGAGACGAGCACCACGCCGTCGGAGAAATCCTGGTCGAAGGCCGTTCTGGGATCGCTCTCACGAAGCGCGAGCACCGGATAGAAGTCTGTGGACGCATGCTCGGAGGCCAGATTGTGCACCGAGGCGACGACGGCGTCCCAGGGATCGGGCGCAAGACCGTTGGGTGCAGGCTGTGACGCCACCGGCTCGTGTACTTCCAGAACGGAACCAGGGCGAGCGTTGTTGCTGATCACGCTACGAACACCGCTCGAACCAAGTGATGCACCGAGTACAGACGCACCGTCAACCGCGGACACAAGAAACCTCGCTCTGGTAGGCCCCAACCCACGTTCGGTCACCAGAGTACCGCTACAACCGGCCATTCGTCATGTTTCGTGGCCGCGAAACAAACCTGGTGGTTAGTCGATGCGCGACTGATTGAAGTTGAGGTACGCCTTGGACGGGGTGGGGCCGCGCTGGCCCTGGTACTTCGACCCGACGGCGTCGCTTCCATAGGGGTTCTCGGCCGGCGACGACAACCGGAAGAGGCACAACTGCCCGATCTTCATTCCCGGCCACAGCGTGATCGGGAGGTTTGCGACGTTGGACAACTCCAACGTGATGTGGCCGCTGAAGCCCGGATCGATGAACCCCGCCGTCGAGTGGGTGAGCAGACCGAGCCGTCCGAGTGAGCTCTTGCCTTCGAGTCGACCGGCCAGATAGTCCGGCAGCGTCGTCAGTTCCAGAGTGGAGCCGAGAACGAATTCGCCCGGATGCAGAACGAAGGGTTCGCCGGCCGCGGGCTCGACCAGAGTCGTCAATTCGTCCTGCTGCAACGCCGGATCGATGTGCGTGTACCGAGTGTTGTTGAACACACGAAACAGCTTGTCGAGCCGTACATCGACGCTCGACGGCTGAACCATCGACGGGTCGAACGGTTCGATCGCCAGGTTGCCCAGGGTCACTTCGGCACGGATGTCACGGTCGGAGAGCAGCACCTCTGCAGGCTACTGGTCCACGACGGCCTCTCGCGACACACCCGAGCCCCGATTCTGACACGTAGCTCTGCAAAAGAAAGACCGGACAATCGAGCGGCACCACCACTCGCATTCGGCCAACTCCTATCGGAAAGACAGACATGACAATTCCATTCGACGTTCCGTCGTATCAAGACGATCGATCTCTGTGCCGCATCGTTGCCGCGACACCCGGAGAGAATCCGGCGTTGTGGGAACAATTCCTCGACGGCGCAGAGGAAAGCTATACGAGACACGGTGTTGCTTCGGCGCTCGAAATGTCGACCATTCGAGACGGCAACACCACCACGATGTTCTTCGCGGCACTCGATACCACCGAAACGATGGTCGGAGGAGTGCGGGTGCAAGGTCCGTATTCCTCCGTGGATCAATCACACGCCCTCGTCGAATTCGACGGGTATCCGACCGGCCGCCGCCGCGTTCACGCCATGCTCGACGAGCGCCTCACACAGGGGGTGGTCGAACTCAAATCGGCATGGGTCGCGCGGGACGCACCCCACGGCCGCGCCGTCACGGCAATGATCGCGGAATCCCCCGCGTACAGCACCGCGCTGCTCGGCGCGCGGTACGCACTGGCCACCGCGGCCTCCCACGTCCGCAAAGCATGGCTCGACACCGGCGCGATCATCGCCACCCAGATCGAACCGATCCCCTATCCCGACGAGAGATACCGAACAGAGGTGTTCTGGTGGGACAGGCAAACTCTCGCGTACGACGCCGAACTGTCCACCTGGCGACGGATGCGTCGCAACACCGTCACGTTGCTCGCACACCGTCGACCGTCCATCGAACTCCCGGAAGCAGTGGCATCATGAACGACGTATGGCAGCCTGTGATATTCGACAAGACGGACGCCGCGCAGCGCGCCGCCCTGACCGAACTCGAACGGAATACGAGCCTGACATTTCTCGACGAGCGCGAGACGCAGAGAAACGGCTTGCGCACCCTCCTTCCCAGGCCTGAGCAGAGCATTCTCGACGAGAACGATCGGTGGGTGTACTACCCGTGGAGGAAAACGGTGGTCGCTGTCCTCGGACCCACAGCATTTCGACACCTCAGACTCGACCGAAACAGGAACAAGATAACCCGTTCCGAACAGGATTCATTGGGAGATCTCACCATCGGAATCATCGGCCTCAGCGTCGGTCATGCGATTGCCCACACGTTGGCGCTCGAAGGAATCTGCGGAACCCTGCGCCTCGCAGATTTCGACGACATCGAGCTCTCCAATCTCAACAGAATTCCGGCATCCATCCTCGATCTCGGTGTCAACAAAGCGGTCGTCGCCGCGAGACGCATTGCAGAAATCGATCCGTATCTGCGCATCGAAATAGTCGAGGACGGAATCACGGAGAACACGATCGACGGGTTCTTCGACGGACTGGACCTGCTCGTCGAGGAATGCGACTCCCTCGATGTCAAGGTCCTCGCTCGCGAAGCAGCCAGATCACGAGGTATCCCGGTGTTGATGGAGACGTCCGACCGTGGGTTGCTCGACGTCGAACGCTTCGACCTCGAACCCGAGCGCCCGGTGTTCCACGGCGTACTCGGACAGATCGACTCGACGAGCCTCCGAGGCCTGGGCACGCGCGACAAGATTCCGATAGTGCTCGACCAGTTGGACGCCGCTTTGCTCTCGCCGCGCATGGCCGCCTCGATGGTGGAGGTGAGCGAGACGATCGAGACGTGGCCGCAGCTGGGCGGCGACGTCCAGCTCGGTGGCGCCACCGTCGCGGCCGCTGTTCGACGCTTCGGCACCGGAGGCCACCTGCCGTCCGGGCGAATCCGAATCGACCTCGACACCCATCTGGATGCGCTCGAGTCTCCGCGTCCGACTCGGGCGGACGACATCTCCTCGGCCGATGATGCAGGCGGTTCGCTGCCCAGTTCCTTCGATACCACCGTCTCCGATCCCACTGTCTCCGATCCCACTGTCTTCGATCCCACTGTCTCCGATCCCGACGAGGCCGTTCTCGACGCTGCCCGACGCGCACCGTCCGGCGGCAACAGTCAGCCGTGGACGCTGTCGACCGACGGACGCACGGTGGCCATAGCCGTCGACCGTTCCCGCACCTCGACACTCGACATCGCTTTCCGCGGCAGCTACGTGGCAGTGGGTGCCGCGGCGTTCAATGCTCGCGTGGCCGCCGCCGCCCAGGGCAGATTTCTCGGCGAGCGCATCACCGACCACGGAGTCGAGATCTCGTTGGGTGACCATGCCCCCGAACCGATCACCGACCGACGCCTCCTCGACGGCGTTGTCGGGCGCTGCACCAATCGGGAGTTGGGCACCGCCGAGCCTCTCGACGCAGGTGTCGCAGCAGACCTCGTTGCTGCGGCCGCGGCGGAAGGTGGGCGAGCCGTGTTGCTGACGGCACGCGATTCCATTTCTGCGGCTGCGGACGTCCTCGCCGATGCGGACCGAATTCGTTATCTCACAACGCATTTGCACGAAGATATGTTCTCCGAGCTGAGGTGGCCGGGAGATTCGGACCCGAATCGAGGCATCGACGTATCGAGCCTCGGGATCGACGATGCGGATCTGTCCAAGCTCGAGATAGTCAAGCGGCCGGACGTCATGGCGCTCGTCGATGCCTGGGACGCCGGCGCGGCGTTGGGGTCCGATATGCGTGATCGGGTGCTGTCGAGTTCGGCATTGGCGGTGATCGTCGTACCCGGATCGACTGCACACCATTACATCCGAGGAGGATTTGCAACGGAGAACGTCTGGGTAACTGCGCATTTGCGCGGCCTGGCCGTACAGCCGGTTTCTCCCGCGTTCCTGTATGCACGCACTCCGGAAGAACATCGAGAGCTGTCGATGCACCGCGGAGAAGCGTTGCAGGAGTTGAACTCGAGGTTCCGCGCGCTCCTCGACATCACCGATATCGAATCGGTGGCGCTGGTGTTGCGGATCGGTTGCGCCCCGAAAACCGGGATATACAGTCGCAGAGTGCCTGTTTCGGCTCTCGGATCGGGGTAGAGTCCGGCAAAGACCAGGGGGAACAGTCCTGCACTGCGTCTGAGAAGAGGCGGGAGCGGGGCACTGGCGCACACACGGACGCTCGAGGTTCTCGTCACCGGCGTCGCAACCGCACTCATGGGAGTCGATGCGGCGACGGTGCACGAGGCGTACGAATCCGTGCTGCGTCAACTGGTGGACCACCTCGGTATCGACTTCAGCTTTCTCAGACACAACGATGTCGAGGCCAGAGCCACCGTGCTGACCGCGGAATGGCCCCCGCGACTGAGCAAGCCCGATCCGGATCCGCTGGCCGTCGTGAAATTCGAAGACGCCGATTCGGTGTTCGCACTGGCCGAAACACTGACCGAACCGGCAGTGTTTCGGCCGGACCCGCAGCAGGAGAGCTATCGCCGACGCGTCGAGCAGGGATCAGGCTTTTCGGAGACGTCGATGGCCGTGGTGCCGCTGCTGCACACAGGACGAACCATCGGCATCCTGGGCTTGATCAAGATCGGCGACCGACCCTGGTCCGAGATAGAGCTCAACGCTCTCACAGCAATTGCGGCGCTGCTCTCCCAACTCCAAGCACGAGTGGTCGCCGAGGAACAACTGCGATTCGCGGCACTACACGACCCGTTGACCTCACTGCCGAACCGCACGGCCCTGGCGCAGCACCTCCGCGAACGACTCGACCCATCCATGCCTGGCCCCGTGGCAGTGCTGCACATCGACCTCGATCGACTCAAAGCACTGAACGACTTTCTCGGGCATCTCGCCGGAGACCACTTCCTCGAAACCATCGCCGACCGATTGCAGAGCTTCGTCGGTGAGTCGGCCGGCATCGTCGCGCGTCTGGGGGGCGACGAATTCGTCGTCGTACTCGCCGGACCGTGCTCGGCCCGCGTGGCGAGACACCACGCCGAAGTCATCGCCGACGCCGTGAATGCACCCGTCACCCTCGGTGTCGAACGGATCAGCCGCAGCGCGAGCGTGGGCATCGCCTTCGGCCAACCCGGCCGGCACACCGCGGAATCACTGCTGCGACAGGCAGATAGAGCAGCATTGGTCGCCAAACGTGCAGGTGGTCACGACATCGCTCTGTTCACCGACGAAATGCATGCCGATTCCGAACTGCGCAACGACGTCGAGATCCACCTGCGCAACGCCATCGCAGGCGACTCGCTGATCCTGCATTTTCAGCCCGAGGTGGACCTCGTCTCGGGACGGATCACCGCAGTCGAAGCTCTGGTTCGATGGCAGCATCCAACCCGTGGACTGCTACCCCCGTCCGCGTTCATCCCGGTCGCAGAGGAAACGAACCTCGCCGGCGAGCTCGGTCGCTGGGTTCTCGAGCACGCCTGCCGCACGCTGAGCGAGTGGCAGCGGGACATTCCCGAACTCGACATCTCGATGCGCGTCAACATATCGCCGGTCCAACTCGTCACCAACGGTTTTGTGGGTGCGGTCGCCAGAGCGCTGGAAGCGTTCTCGATAGCAGGCCCCAAACTCTGCCTGGAAATCACCGAAGTAGCGGTGGTACAGGACCTTTCACGTACTCGCGTGACGCTTCGCGAACTTCGCGAACTGGGCGTGCAAGTAGCGATCGACGATTTCGGCACCGGCTACAGCTCACTGTCGCATCTGAAGGAACTGCCCGTCGACGCGCTCAAGATCGATCGCGCCTTCGTCTCCGAACTCGGCAACGGAACCACCGGCGACCTCGCCATCGTTCAGTCCATCATCGGACTCGCCGACGCGTTCGGGCTCAGCATCATCGCCGAAGGCGTCGAAACGCAGAGCGCCAGAAACACCCTCATAGAACTGGGCTGCACTCGCGCGCAGGGATACCTGTTCTCCAGACCGGTAGCCGCCGAAGACGCTCTGATCCTGCTGCACGGTGTGCGAATCGACGTCTGAGCGCCCTGCTAACCTGAACACCGCAGCACCACGCCGGTGTAGTTCATTGGTAGAACGCGACCTTCCCAAGGTTGAGAGGCGGGTTCGATTCCCGTCACCGGCTCCACGGACCGATCCTCCGGCCTCGCCCTCACCTCGACAACGCCTCCGAACCGAGCGACCATCCTGAGTCACTACATTCACTCCTGAAACAAACCGACCAACGGGTCGATCGGTCTGTACCCTTGCAAAAGACCGATAGCATATGCGAATTCATTCATTGTATTCGCAAGAATTCCTGCATTTCAAAAGAGTCTTCTTCCGCCTTCTTCGGCGTGCTAGAAATCGAATGTCGACTTTCTTTCAACGACATATGACCTGACAGGAATCCCCTCATGCGTTCACTCCTGACCATTGCTGCGGTCACCTTGACGACGATGGCCGTTGCCGTCTCGTCGGCCACCGCAGCCCCGGCCCTCACCGCGCCCCCGCGAACTCAAGGCGGAGCAGGAACCCTTCTCTGGGAAGATCAATTCAACGGATACGGCGGACCCGACCCCTCCAAATGGGGGTTCCAGACCGGTCGATGGGGAGCGAGTTCCGGTGAGCAGCAGTACTATACGAACTCCTGGAACAACGCGAACCAGTTCAACGGAACCCTGAACATCACCGCGCGACGCGAGAACCCGCCGGACGGCAAGGGGGCCCCGAACAACTTCACCAGCGCTCGCGTGGTCAGTATGGGCAAGAAGTCGGCGAGCCCGCCGGTACGCATCGAGGCGTCGATCAAGATGCCGAGCGCGCAGGGCTTGTTGCCCGCATTCTGGACGCTGGGCCTGCAGCCCGGCGGTGAGTATTCGTGGCCCAGTCAAGGCGAAATAGATGCAGTCGAAATTCCCGGTTTGAACGGGCCTTCCTTCAATTTGCACGGACCGTCGAAATGGAATTCGGGCCAGGACGTGAAAGCCGGCGGAGGCATGGGTCCCGTCGGAAACGGGTTTCACACCTACCGCATCGACTGGCTACCGACCAGCATCACGTGGTTCGTCGACGGAATTTCGCGATACTCCCTGACCAAAACGCAGTACGAGGCGAAAGGCGGCAACTGGAAGGCATTCTCGGGTGCCTGGCCGCATTACATCCTGTTGAACGTGGCAGTGGGCAACAACTGGGTCGGCAAGACACCCACCAGCACGCCGTACCCACAGACCATGAGCGTCGACTGGCTTCGCGTGAGTCGCCTCTGACCTGCAGGTAATCCCGATCGATCGAGGGGCCCGGCCGCATCGGCCGGGCCCCTCGTCGTGTGTCCATCGTTTCTGCGCTTTTTGCTCAGTTTTTGTAGCAGAACAATACTTATGACTTTTACGCGCCGGATGGGTCACTCGTAGGGACATCTCACAATTTCGGGAATACCGTCTGTGCATGCGCGGACCACGCCGGAGCCTGATCGCCCTCGTCATCGCCGCTGCCGCGGTCGCCGTCGTCATACCGACCGCACAGGCGGCCCCTCTCATGCCCATTGCGGCTGCGCCCGAACAACCCGATCATGCCGAGGCCATCCGCTACGCGGCGACCAACCGCAACGCTGCCCCGCCCGGATCCAACGACATGACCTGCACACCCACCGCAGAGCACCCCGACCCCGTCGTCCTGGTGCACGGCACCGACTCCACTGCGTACTCCGATTGGGCCGGCTTCTCCCCCGTACTCCGAGCAGCCGGATTCTGCGTGTTCGCCATCAACTACGGTGCCTCTCCCGACGGCACCAGCAACGGTTACGGTGCCATCGAAGACAGTGCGGCACAACTGAAATCGATGACACAATCCATCCTGGACGCGACCGGAGCCGCGGCGGTCGATGTGGTCGGCTACTCCCAGGGTGCTGCGGTCGCACGATACTTCGTCAATCGACTCGGCGGCGATGCCATGGTCCGTCGCTGGGTGGGAATCGCATCGCCGACCTACGGCGGCACCATGTACGGAGCGACCCCCGTCGTGCAGGCCGTGCCCGGTGCAACCACTCTGGTGGCAGGCGAATTCGGACCCGGGTTGACTCAGCTGATGGCTGGATCCGACTTTCTCGATCGCCTCAACGCAGGCGGCGACACCGTGCCCGGCGTCGAGTACACCTCCATCGCCACCAGGGTCGACGAAGTGATTCAGCCGTATACCAATGCGCTACTTCGGGATCCAGGAGCCCGGAACATCGTGGTGCAGGACGTATGTCCCGACACCGAGGTGGCGCACTTCACCTTCACCTACGATCCCACCGCACTGCGCTTGGCACTCAACGCCCTGGATCCGGCGAACGCACGACCCCCGACATGCGTCCCGGTAGCCCTGGGATCCGGAATCCTCGACGTCGTTCTCGCCAGCAATTGATGTCTCAGGTGAGCAGTTGATGCGCTCTGAGCCCGACGTACAGTTCGGCAGCCTGCGCGGGGTCACGAAAATCGCGCCCGGTCAGCTCGGCGATACGGCGTAGCCGATACAGCACCGTATTGCGGTGGTAGTGCAGAGATTCGGCAGCATCCTTGGTCGATCCGCCGCACGAGAACCACGCGTCGAGTGTGGCCAGCAGGCTCTGCCGCTCGGCGCGTGGTAACGCCAGGAGATCGCCGAGGATCTGACGCGAGGCGATGCGACCCGACTTCGGATCGCGGACCAACAACAGCGGAACCGGCACCGAGTCGTATCGCACCGGCGTCGACTCGGCAGCGCTGCACGACCTCGCCAACCGCGCCTGGCCCACGGCGTCCCCGATACCCGAAGGGGACCGAAAGACCGAACTCACCCCCACCCGCCCCGCACACAGTTCACCGAGCGTGACCAGTGCCGAATCGATCTCCGATTCGGTTGCGGCGCAGATCAACCCGACGCTACCGTCCACCTCCGCATCCCACACGGACTCGGTGCCCGCCGCCCGAAGTCGCGCGATCAACCCGTCCACTCCCACCGCCGTGGTCAACGGCTCCTGCGAGACCACCGCGAAGTAACCGTGGTCGGGAATGCGAAATGCTCGCAGCGCATCGGCAGCCGCGGACGGGTTCGCCGTGTGATCGGCGAAGAGCACCCGAATGAGTCGGCCACGGGCCTCGGCACTCTCGCGGGCACGCATGTCTGCGCTCTCCCGATAGGCCTCGGCAGCCTCGTCGGAATACACGTCGACCAGAGCCCACACCTGTGCGGCCATGTCCAGAAGGGCGTGACTCGCTCGGCCGTCCGATCGACGCATCAATTCGTCCCAGACCAACCTGCCACCGAGCCGGAAAGCGTGCAGCAATGCTGCCAGCGGTACGCCCTGCTCGGCCTTGAGCCGGCCTGCAGCCTGTGCCGACTCGAGTCGCATGGGCGCACGACCGGACAGCTTGCCCAGCATCGACGCCAGATTGCTGCGCGCCGCCTCGTGCAGCTGCTCGGGGGTGAGCAGCGTCGATTCGAGATAAGCGTGCTCGGCCCCCAGGATCCGACGCACCAGTTCGCTCGCCAGATCGTCGACGCCGTCGAGCATCGTCGCAGCCAGATCGGTCGGTGACGGATGCACGGTTGCTGACGGATGCAGCTCGGCCTCGGTCGCGGTCATGACAGAACTCTAGCCGCACCGCTGTAAGCCACGCCACACCTCGACTGTGCAGCTGCACAAACAGAGGGACTCGATTGAGAGCGCTGGCCCATAGCGTCGACGCCAGGAATGCGACGACAATCACACTCGAAGCCGTGTATCCGAACAACGACTGGAGCCGAGAAGTTGACCAGCGAAGCCGCCCCGCACCTGCATCCCGTCCCGACCACCGGCTCCGACTCCCAGCCGGCCGTCGATGCCGCCCTCGCCGATCTGTCCGAGGGTGAGAAGAACTGGGGACAGCTCACCCTCGCCGATCGGCGGGCACTGCTCGAACGCATGCATGCGCTGACGTCCACACACGCCCAGGAATGGGTGACAGCAGCCTCGTCGATCAAGGGTCTCGACAGCTCGTCCAGCCTCGTCGGCGAGGAATGGCTGTCCGGCCCCTACTCGTTCCTCGGTGCGCTCGGCGCGCTCACCCACACACTCACCGCTCTGGAAGCCGGCACCAGCCCGCTGGCCGAGGTGAAGTTCGGGACGGCACCCGGCGGTCGGACGACGGTGTCGGTGCTGCCGCTCAACATCTTCGACCGCCTGCTGCTCAACGGGTTCACCGGCGAGGTGTGGCTCAAGCCCGGAATCGATCGTGCCACCGCACAGCGCACCGCGGGGCTCGCCCAACTCGATCCCGCCCACACCGCGGGCATCGGAGTGGTACTCGGCGCAGGCAACATCACCTCGATCGCGCCGCTCGACGCTCTCTACGAATTGCTGGCGTTCAATCGGGTGGTCGCACTCAAGCTGAACCCCATCATGGATCCGCTGCTGCCGGTGTTCCAGAAGGTGCTGGCACCCCTCGTCGACATCGGCGCGCTGCGCCTGCTCACCGGCGGAGCCGATGTGGGCACATACCTGGTCCGGCACTTGTCCGTCGACCACGTGCACATGACCGGAAGTTCCCTCACACACGACGCGATCGTGTTCGGCACGGGCAACGACGGAGCCGCCCGCAAAGCCGCGAACGACCCGATTCTCACCAAGGAGATCTCCAGCGAACTCGGCGGCGTCTCGCCCACCATCGTGCTGCCGGGCGAGTGGAGCCGCGCCGACATCTTGTTCCAGGCCGAACACGTTGCCACCCAACGCCTGCACAACAGTGGCTACAACTGTGTCGCATCACAGGTCGTCGTGCTCTCCTCCGAATGGAAGCAGCGCGACGAATTCATCGCCGCACTGCGCACCGCACTCGACCGTGCACCGGCACGAACTCCCTACTACCCCGGCAGCGACAGGAGGGTGGCCGACGCCACCGCAACCTACCCGGCCGCCGAACGACTGGGCGACGGTGGTGGCCGCGTGCTCATCACCGACCTGAACCCCGGCGAATACGCACCCCTGCTGCAAACCGAGTACTTCGCTCCGGTCATGGGTGTCATCGAATTGCCCTACAGCGGTGCCGCATTCGCCGCCAAAGCCGTCCAGGCCGCGAACGAGGAATTCACCGGCACTCTCGGCATCAACATCATCGGCTCCCCCGCCACGATCAAGGGACTCGGCGAGAAGTTCGACACCATGCTCGCCGAACTGCGCTACGGCACCATCGCCGTGAACGCCTGGACAGCGCTCGGATTCCTCACTGCGTCGGCCACCTGGGGTGCGTACCCCGGGCACACCGTCGACGACGTGCAGAGCGGAATCGGCATCGTGCACAACGCATTGCTGATCGACGGTGCCGAGCGAACAGTGGTGCGCGGCCCGTTCCGTCCCCTGTCGCGTTCGCTGATCAACGGCGAACTCTCCATCTCCCCGAAGCCACCATGGTTCGTCACCAACAAGACCGCAGCATCGACCGGCAAGTTGCTCACCGCATTCGCAGGTGCGCCGTCCTGGTCCAAACTGCCTGCGATATTCGCCTCCGCCCTGCGCGGCTGACACCCCTGCGCCCGCACCGACTTCAAGGACAAAGATGAGCTCACAGCACAAGACTGCCGACTACATCGTGGTGGGCGCAGGTTCCGCCGGCGCAGTGGTGGCCAATCGCCTCAGCGCTGACCCACGCAACGAGGTGATCCTGCTCGAAGCAGGCCCCGAGGACAAGAACAAGTTCGCCCACATCCCGGCTGCGTTCTCCAAACTCTTTCGTAGCGAGGTCGATTGGGATTACCTGACCGAACCGCAGCCGGAGCTCCGAGATCGCAGCATCTACTGGCCGCGCGGCAAGATGCTCGGCGGATCGTCGTCGATGAACGCCATGATGTGGGTGCGCGGATTCGCCGCCGACTACGACGATTGGGCGGCGGTGTCCGACGACTCGTGGTCGTTTCGCAACCTGGTCGGATACTTCCGCAAGATCGAGAACATCGAGGGCACAACAGCACTCGACGCGGGCACCGACGGCCCACTCATCGTCTCGCACCAGCGCAGCCCCCGCGACCTGACGTCGTCGTTCCTCGACGGCGTCGAAGAAGCGGGCTATCCGCTGGAAACCGCCAACCTGCCCGAGCCCAAGGGCTTCACCCGCACGATGGTCAACCAGAAGCGCGGAGCACGGTGGAGCACCGCGGATGGATACCTGCGACCGGCGAAGAAGCGCAAGAACTTCACCATCCTCACCGAAGCACACGCCACTCGCGTCCTCTTCGAGGGCACCGCGGCCGTGGGCGTCGAATACATCTCCGGCGGCGAGACACACACCGTGCGCGCACACAAGGAAGTGATCCTCTCCGGTGGAGCGATCAACACCCCACAGCTGCTCATGCTCTCGGGCATCGGCGACCAGGAACAACTGAAATCGCACGGCATCACCGTTCAGCACCACTCACCGGGCGTCGGACAAAACCTCCTCGACCACCTGGCCGCACTCATCGGATGGAAAACCGAACGAGACTCCCTCTTCCACGCCGAGAAGATTCCCGAGCTGGTCAACTACCTCACGCGGCGACGCGGCATGCTCACCTCCAACGTCGCCGAGGCGTACGGATTCATCAAGAGCCGAGAAGACCTCGCCCTGCCCGACGTCGAACTCATCTTCGGACCGGCACCGTTCTTCGACGAGGGACTCGTCGGCCAGGATTCACACGCCGCCGTCATCGGCGCGGTACTCGTCAAGCCCGAGAGCCACGGCGAGATCACCCTCCGCTCCGCCGACCCCTTGGCCAAGCCCATCGTGGAGCCGCGCTATCTCAGCGACCCCGGCGGACTCGACCGCCGCGCCATGATCGAAGGGCTACGGGCCTGCGTCTCGATCGCCGAAACCCCCTCGATGAAGGGCGAACTCGGTGACATCATCCGCCCCAGGGTGGCGTCGAACATCTCCCCGGCGGATCTGCTCACCGAGGCGCTCGAGCAGAATGCGCACACTCTGTACCACCCCGTGGGCACCGCCCGGATGGGCAACGACGCGGGCAGCGTCGTCGATTCCGAGCTCCGAGTGCGGGGAGTAGACCGCCTTCGCGTGGCCGATGCATCGATCATGCCGAGCATCATCCGCGGACACACCCATGCACCGTCGGTGGTGATCGGAGAACGGGCTGCGGATTTGATTCTTCGTTGACCCTCAGGTGACTCTCAGGATGCTTTCCGTTTGGCAGTCCGGTTTGTCGGGTAACAGGTTGTCACGCTCCCACCAGGGATCGAGATGGAACCCATCCGCTCGGCAAGCAGCGCCGAATGACCCACAACGCTCGAGAGACGAGCACGGAAGGTTGACCGACATGTTCACTGTTCGTAAAGCTTTGGCCGCCACCGCAATCGGTGCAATGACAATTGTCCCGCTTGCCGCATGCTCCAGTGACGACGCCTCCAGCGCCGTCGACGAAGCCACGTCGTCCGCAGCGTCCGCCATGGAGACCACCGAGAGCACCCCCGAGCCTGCCGCCGCAGTCGACAACCTCACCGGTGTCGACACCGCAGTCGCTCTCGATCCCGGCTTCACCGGCGCACTGACCACCCTGGGCCTCACGCCCGGAGTTGTCGGAACCGCCACTCTCGCAGACGGTTCCATCCGCTTCCCGATCACCGGCGGAGACGTCAAGTACTGGGAGCCCGGCACGGTCGACCCCTACGTCCAGGGCGAGATCAATCACGACGGCAGCGGCCTCTCGCTGACCGCCGGTGACACCGTTGTCGAGCTCGTCAACTTCGACATCGATCCCGGCACCTCGCTTCTCACCGGTGACGTCATGGTCAACGGCGAAGAAGCTGCCGCAGACGCGGTCCTGTTCGACCTCGACGGACGCACCCTGCAGCCGCTGGCAACCGGACCCAACAACACCGCAATCCTGCAGGGCACCCAGGTGAAGATCTCGGAGACCGCTGCCGGACTGCTGAACAGCACCTTCAACACCGATGCTGTCACCGCCGGACTGCTCGTGGGCGTTGCAACCATCACCATCAACACCGCCTCGTAACAGTTTTCTGACCCCGTGCGCGGGAGCTACCGAGCAACACCGGTGGCTCCCGCGCACGGGTGTTTGTATCGCACGGTCAGGAGCCTCGGATGAGAGCGTTCACGAAAATCTACGGTGGACATCCACTGCACGCAGTCGGCCTGTTGCTGTCGTTCGTACTCGTCGGCTACGTCGTTGCGATCGCAGGTCCGCAGACGCTGTGGAACAGCGACGTGTGGTGGAAGTCGATCGTCGTGTGGTTCTTCGGTTCGGTACTACTGCACGACGCCGTGCTCTATCCCCTCTACTCGCTGGCCGACCGACTTCTGACCGGATCGACGCGCCGCCACTGGACGCTGTCTCCCGTCAATTACGTTCGCATTCCCGCACTCGGAGCCGGGCTGACGTTTCTCTTGTTCTTTCCCGGGATACTCACGCAGGGTGCGGAGTCGTATCGCGCCGCAACCGGTTTGACGCAGGAGCCCTTTCTCGGACGTTGGCTCGTACTCACCACCGCGTTGTTCACCGTGAGCGCAGCCGCTTACTTCATTCGATTGATCCTCGTACGGAGCCGAGCATGAGCGTCACCGCAGATACACTCTTTCACCGCGCAGCAGCCGGATTGCCCTGTTGGATAGGCGATTCCGACGGCTCCCGGGAGCGGCTGCCCACTGCCCGCTGGATGGGCGGGGATGCCTCGTCCGCGGAGGATCGTCGCGCCGATCACGCAATGATCAGCCGATGTACCGGACCCACCCTCGACCTCGGCTGCGGACCCGGTCGCCTCACCGAGGCACTGGCCCGTCGAGGAGTGTCGGCCCTCGGCGTCGACACCTCCAGAGCAGCCGTCGACCTGACCATCGGTCGTGGCGGCAACGCCGTTCTGAAAGACATCTTCGAGCCACTGCCCGACACCGGCCAGTGGTCCTGTGTACTGCTCGCGGACGGAAACATCGGCATCGGCGGCGACCCTGTTCGACTGCTGCGCCGCGCTGCCGATCTGCTGGCACCGCACGGAGCCGTGATCGCCGAGGTGGATGCACCCAGCGACTATGGAATTCGGCACCGCACCGTGCGCTGGGAAACCGACACGATGGTGGGAGACTGGTTCGCGTGGTCCAGTGTCAGCGCCGACGCCACCGCCGATCTCGCGCGTGCAGCAGGCCTTCAGGTTATCGACGTGGCACCGATCGACGGGCGCTGGTTCGCCCAGATGACGCCTGCGCCGCTCACCAATTGGTGAACAGCAGATGATTGATCGCCAACGCGCCGATCACCTGCAGTGCCAACCAGAACCGATGCGAACGGATCGGCAACACCGCCGGCGCAATGAGCATCCACATTGCGAACGGCAACCAGATTCGCTCGGTCTCGGCCTTGCTCAACTGACTCAGATCTGCCATCACCACCGCCGCCACGCCACCGATCACCAGCAGGTTGATCGGCTGCACTCGCGTGAGTATCCGCGGAAACGCTGCTGGCACAGCCACACCCAGCGCGCAGAACAGCGCCGCGAAGTTCGCCCAACCCCAGTACTCGAACGGACGATCCTTGGCGATGCCCTGGTAGTAACGCTCCTGCACCAGCTCGTAACCGTCGTACCACCAGAATCCGTACGCCGTGAAGATGCCCGCGACGATCAACGCTCCGACCAGCGCGCCCACGAACGGCAGTATCTTTCGACCGGCAATCAGTACGGCCACCGCGGGCAAGCCCATCAGCACCAGCCCGTAGTTCAGGTAGATACCGAAACCGAGCAGCACTCCCGCACCGATCGACGCGGGCCACAGGTACCGCTTCGTGGAGATCGCCAGCAGCGCAATACCCCACGCCGCGACACCGGCATAGAATGCGTCCGCCGACACGGCGATCCAGATTGCCGCCGGGGCGATGGCCACGAACGGTGCAGCGCGCCTTGCCATGTTCTCGTCGCCCAGCATTTTGATCGTGACTACCACCGCGACCGCAGCGCTGGTTCCGACCAGCACACACAGCGTGGCCGCCCACGCCCCACCGCCGAGGCCGAGGCGATCGAGCCACACGAACGTCAACAACGCCCCCGGCGGGTGCCCCGAGACGTGCGTCGTCCACGAATCCGCCTGGTAGTCCAGGATTCTCTCGGAGAATCCGCGCAGAGTCTCGGGAATGTCGGTGATCCCCGGTACCTCGTGCAGGTACTCGTCCGTCGACGCCAGTCGGTCGACGAAGCCGCGCTTCCACCCGTCGACCATTGCCAACGACATCGTCCACGCTGCCGACGCGCTCCATACGACGAACAACAAGCGCGTCCAGGACAACCGGCGGGCCACCGTAGGGCCCCACAGCACGGTGGCCACGGCGATGAGTACGGCGAACGGGGTTCCCCAGCCGACGTGAATCTCACGGAACCCGAACAGCGGTGCCGCGTCCGCGAAATCGCGCACCTGCTGCGGCGTTCGGTTGATGATCGGAGTGACGAGTTCGTTTCCCAGATACGGCACGATGAACGCGACCACGACGAGCGCGACGGCGAGCACACCGGCGACGGCTTCTCTCCAGTAACGGATAGTGTTTTCTCCCTGCGGACCTCGAGACGAACACGACTTCCGAACAGCATATCGACCGATCGTGATGGAGGATGAACAGATGAACAAGGACGGGCAGGGACGGGCCGAGATCGCCGTCATCGGCGGTAGCGGCTTCTACTCGTTCTTCGCCGACGACGCCGAGGAGATCGTGCTCGATACGCCCTACGGACCGCCGAGCGCTCCGATCACGTTGGGCGAGGTGGAGGGTCGGCAGGTCGCATTCCTACCCCGGCACGGCAGGAAGCACGAATACTCCCCGCACACGTTGCCGTACCGCGCGAACATGTGGGCGCTCCGGATGCTCGGGGTGAGACGAGTGTTCGCGCCGTGCGCCGTCGGATCGTTGGTGGCCGAGTACGGTCCCGGCACCGTGGTGATCCCCGATCAGCTCGTCGATCGAACGTCCGGGCGTACGCAGACCTATTTCGACGAGGGCGGAATCCACGTCGAGTTCGCGGACCCCTATTGCGGGGAGTTACGCAGGGCGGCCGTCCAGGACACCGCGATCGACGGCGGAGTCATGGTGGTGGTCGAGGGTCCGCGCTTCTCCACTCGCGCGGAGAGTCAGTGGTTCGCCCGTCAGGGTTGGACACTGGTGAACATGACCGGTCATCCCGAGGCCGTTCTCGCGCGTGAGCTCGAACTCTGTTATGCACCGATAGCATTGGTGACCGACCTCGATGCCGGCATCGAATCCGGTCAGGGAGTCAAGGCGGTGGACGTGTTCGCAGAATTCCAGAAGAACATCGAGCCGCTCAAGACGCTGGTCCGCTCCGCGGTACGGGACGCACCCACGGGCGAGTGCTCCGATTGCCGAGTCCACGCCGGAGTAACCCTGCCGATCGAGCTGCCATGACACGCGTACTCCTTACCGGCGCAGCCGGTTTCATCGGCGGCCACATCCTCGACGCCGCCCGTGTCGCTGACCTGGACGTGGTGGCCGTCGACGCGATGCTCGCATCGGCTCACGGCCCCGGCGCGCGTGCCGACGGGATCGCCGACCTCGACGTACGAGACAAGGACGCACTCGTCGAGACCCTCCGCGGGGTGGACGTGGTGTGCCATCAGGCAGCCGTCGTCGGAGCGGGCGTCGACGCCGCAGATGCCCCGGCCTACGCGAGCCACAACGACTACGGGACGGCCGTCCTGCTCGCGGCCATGTACGAGGCGGGGTGCACCCGACTGGTTCTCGCCTCGTCGATGGTCGTCTACGGCGAGGGACGCTACCTCAATTCGTCGGGCGAAACCGTCGTTCCGCCTCCCCGCACCCGAGCCGACCTCGACGCAGGCCTGTTCGACAACCGCGATCCACAGTCCGGTGAGCCACTCGATTGGCTTCTGGTCGAGGAGGATTCGAGGCTCGAACCCAGGAGCACCTACGCCGCCAGCAAGCTTGCTCAGGAGAACTACGCCTCCGCCTGGGCAATCGCCACCGGCGGATCGGTGGTAGCGCTGCGCTACCACAACGTGTACGGCCCGCACATGCCGCGTAACACGCCGTATTCCGGTGTGGCAGCGATGTTTCGATCGTCGCTCGAACGAGGGCAGGCTCCGACGGTCTACGAGGACGGCAAGCAGGCCCGTGATTTCGTCCACGTGCACGACGTAGCGGCGGCCAACATCGCGTCGATCTCCGCCGCGCTGGACGGCTTCACCGCGCTCAACGTGTGTTCGGGACAACCGATCACCATCGGTGAGGTCGCCGGTATTCTCGCCGACGCACGTGGCGGTCCGACACCCG
This sequence comes from Rhodococcus sp. Leaf278, assembly GCF_001426085.1. Taxonomy (GTDB): domain Bacteria; phylum Actinomycetota; class Actinomycetes; order Mycobacteriales; family Mycobacteriaceae; genus Rhodococcoides. The sequence continues at coordinate 134,493 of NZ_LMRR01000044.1, read as the reverse complement.
AAATCACCGGACAGTACCGAGCCGGCGACGTTCGGCACATCGTCGCCAGTTCCGAACTCGCCGAACGGACTCTGGGATTCCGCGCGAAGGTCATGCCCCGCGAGGGCCTCACCGCATTCGCCGACGCACCGTTGCGCGACGCCGAGGGTACGGGGCCACCTCGTGTCTGACCCGGGCTCGGTCACCGTCGTCGTTCCCTGCATGAACGAGGCCGAATCGCTTCCTGCAGTGCTGGATTCGATGCCGGCGGGGTATCGGACGATAGTGGTGGACAACAACTCCACCGACAACACCGCCGCCGTCGCTGCGGCCCACGGAGCCACCGTGGTGTCGGAGTCCGTGCCCGGATACGGTGCAGCCGTGCACGCCGGCGTCCTCGCCGCCGACACCGAGATCGTCTGCGTCCTCGACGGAGACGGTTCGATGGACCCGGGTGATCTGCCGACCCTCGTGGCCGCATTGGATCACGCCGATCTCGCCGTCGGCCGTCGACGACCGGCCAAGGGAAGCTCACCGCTGCACGCCAGAATCGGCAATGCCGTTCTGTCCCTTCGACTCCGGACCAAGTACAAGCTTCCGGTCCACGATCTCGGTGCCATCCGCGCGGTCCGCCGCCAGGCCCTGCTCGACCTCGACGTCACCGACCGCCGCTCCGGCTACCCGCTGCAACTGCTCGTGTTGGCGGCCCAGGCCGGGTGGACCGTTGCCGAACACGACGTGGACTACCGCCCGAGAACCGCCGGTACATCCAAGGTTTCGGGCTCCGTCAAGGGAACGATCGTCGCCGTACGAGATTTCTGGAAGGTCCTTTCGTGATCGTCACCGCTCTCGTTGTTGCCAAAGCTCCCGTACCCGGCCTGGCCAAGACGCGCCTTGCCGCCACGATCGGGGATGCTGCTGCGGCCGAGCTGGCCGCAGCCTCGCTACTGGACACCCTCGATGCCGTCGCCGCGTCCGACGTCGACCACCGCGTCGTAGCTCTCACCGGCACCCTTGCCGACGCGGCTCGCGCGGACGAACTGATTCGTGCTCTGGCGTCGTTCACGGTCATCACGCAACGCGGCGATTTACTGGGGGAACGGCTGGCGAATGCACACGCCGACGCGGCCACCGACGGAGCCGTACTGCAGATCGGTATGGACACACCCCAGGTGACCGCACAGATACTGTCCGACGCAGCCGCGCGGCTCGTCGATGGCGACGTGCTCGGCACCGCCGAGGACGGCGGCTGGTGGGTGCTGGGCCTGCGTGACCCCGCCATGGCACGAGCCCTGCTCGACGTGCCCATGTCGGCACCGTCGACGGGCGTCGATACACACGCGGCATTGTCGGCCGCGGGGGCATCGCTGACAATGCTCGAGGAATTACGGGACGTCGATTTCGAGTCCGATCTGGACCCGGTATCGCGCAGGTGCGGACCGGTTAGTCGATTCCGCATTGCCGTCGACCGAATTCGATCGAAACGGGATATCTAGTACGTTACGTTGGGTTTGTTTCGCTCGAATCGAATGACACTCGGGAATCTCCACATCTGTTGTGGAGCAGCGCGTTCGATATGTCCTGATTGTCGAACCGGCGACGACCAATATCGAATCGCAACAAAGCCGAATCACCGTTTCTCCGCGATTTCACAGACACGGGTGCTAGAAAGTGTGTCATGACCGGGTTGTGGATAGTCGTCACCGTATGGATGGTGTGCGCGGTAGTTGTCGCCACCGTCCTCGGTCGCGTCGCACGCCGGGGCGATTCCGAAGAATTGGGCTCAACTCTCGAATGGGACATCGACACCCTCGATCACCAAGTCCGCAACGACAACTGACAGATTTCAGTCGACCTGTTCGACGATCTCGGTGAGAATGCCGGCCGCGGCGGCCAACGTCTCCCGCTCCTGAGCCGTCAGGTTCTCCAACTGCTCGGCCAGTGCGATTTCCCGAGACGCAACCTCTTCGCGCGCGGCAGCGGTCCCGGTCTCGGTCAGCTGCAGAACAACTTGCCTACCGTCCGTCGGGTGCGGTGCCCGAGAAATCAGACCCGACTCCACCAAGGTATGCGAGGACCTCGACACCGACGGTGGCTTGATTCGCTCCCGCGCCGCCAATTCACCCGTCGTCATCGGCCCCTCGCGCAGCAGAGTCGTCAGAATCGACAGCTGAGCGACGGGCAATCTGTCGCTGGAATGGCGTAGACGCAGCCTCCGATTCAGCCGCATCGCACTGACGGACAAATCCCTGGCCAGCCCGGAATCGGGTAGATCACTCACGATGTCCAGATTACGACATCGAGGTCTAATCGCCCGAATACCCCGAAACAGCGGATCAGTCGATGTATTACCCCCACGAACAAACCGCTGATATGGTTCCTGACGTTATCGGGGTGTGGAATCGAAATCGGGGGAACGTCTTGAGTCGCGTAGGTTCCAGAGCATTGACCGTCGCTACACTGACCATGGCGGCTTCGCTGCTGGTCACCGGCCCCAATGCCCTTGCGAATCCCAATGCGGTCAATCCCATAGCGGGGCTCAACGGCACATTCGGGCTGCCGCAGCTGCACGGCCGAGCCCAGGCCGTCGCCCAGGTGACCGGCATGTCGAGCCCCAACAACACCCAGAACGTCAACATGATCGGCACCGATCTCGGCATCATGTGGGACAACGGCCGCGGTGAGGTGCTGACGGCATTCGGCGACACCGCCGGACTCGGCATACCCAACCTGTTGCAGGGCAGCCTGTGGTCGTGGCGTAGCAATGCCATCATTCGTAGCGCCGACCGCAACCTCGCCGACGGCATGAACTTCGACAGCATCGTGCGCGATCCTCTGGGTCAGACGAAAGAGGTCGTACCCAGCCCCAAGATCCCGTTCGTCGAGATCAGTCGAATCCCGACGGCAGGCGTGGCCGTCGGCGACACTCAGTATCTGAACCTGATGTCGGTGAAGAACTGGGGTCCGGCCGGAACCTGGGAGACCAACTTCTCCGGACTGGCAGTCTCGAACGACAACGGGGAGAACTGGGCACCGCTGCCGGAGACCCAGCGTCCCAGCGTCGGCGGCGACCGCAACTTCCAGCAGAGCGCGTACCTGAAGGACGGCGGTTACCTCTACCAATACGGCACCCCGCCCGGCCGGTTCAACCTCGGTCACGTTGCCCGGGTCAAAGAGCAGGACATCGCGAAGCTGGGCGAATACGAGTACTGGACCGGCCAGGACTGGAAGAAGGGCGACCCGGCCGCGGCGGCACCCATCGTCGGCGGGGTGGGAGAACTCTCCGTCGCGTACAACGCCACTCTCGGGCAGTACCTGATGATGACGACCGACAATGCCAACTCGATCGTGCTGCGTCGCTCACCGTCGCCGGTCGGTCCGTGGAGCCCACCGGAGGTTCTGGTCGACACTCGCGAGGTCAGCTCGATCTACGCGCCGTACATCCACCCGTTCTCGACGGGACGAGACCTGTACTTCCTGGCGACCGTCTACCAGAACTACAACGTTCTGCTGCTGCGCGCCACGTTGTAGTTACCCCCACTAGGCTGCCGCAGGTGGACGCCGCAGAGTGGGATCGCAAGTACGACCGCCGAGAACTCGTGTACGGCGAGGCACCGAATGCAACGTTGGTCGAGCTCGCGACCACGCTGAAACGTGGTCGCGCACTGGATCTCGCGTCGGGCCAGGGTCGAAACGCCATCTGGTTGGCAACCCGCGGCTGGACCGTCGATGCCGTCGACTTCTCTTCTGTGGCCTTGACACGGGCCAATGATGTGGCAGCCTCTGCACCCAAGTCGGTGCGCAAACGCCTGACCTGGGTACGTGCCGATGTGACGCATTTGTCACCCTCGCCGAACTATGACCTGGTTCTCATGTTTTACCTTCATCTGCCGCCGGAGGAGCGACGCCGAGCCGTGTCGACCGCAGTTTCAGCGCTGAAACCTGATGGAATCCTCATGATTCTGGGACACCACTCTGCGAACATCGAGCACGGCGTCGGGGGCCCACAGGAACCCGAAATCCTCTACACACCAGAGGATTTGGTGTCCGACATCGACTCCCGCCTGACCATCGTGACGGCCGAGAATCGGTATCGAGACGTGAGCGACGGCACTGCGATCGATGCACTACTACTGGCGAGTAGGTCTGCCCTTGGCAGCGACGCGGATCGGGGGTAGCATCCCTTAAGTTACCGACGAGTAGCTAACTTGGGCGGTACTCACGAGACCGCACCACCGACTGGAGAGCGAACGAGCAATGGGCCATTACAAGAGCAACCTCCGGGACCTCGAATTCAATCTCTTCGAGATGTTCGGACTCGACGAGACACTCGAAGGCGACAACTTCGGCGACATGGACGGTGAAGTAGCCCGTGACATGCTGCGCGAGGTAGTACGCCTGGCCGAGGGCCCGCTGGCCGAGTCCTTCGCGGACGCCGACCGCAACCCCCCGGTCTTCGACCCGGACACCCACAGCCTCAAGCTTCCCGAATCCTTCAAGAAGTCCTACAAGGCCCTCGCCGACGGTGAGTGGTGGCGCGTCGGCCTCGACGAGGAGATCGGCGGCATGCCTGCCCCGCGCAACCTCCTGTGGGGCATCAACGAGATGCTCCTCGGCTCGCAGCCCGCAGCCTTCATGTACTCCGCAGGCCCCGGCTTCGCGAACATCCTGTTCCACAACGGAACCGACGAGCAGAAGGAATGGGCCAAGGTCGCCGTCGAGCGCCAGTGGGGTGCCACGATGGTCCTCACCGAGCCCGACGCCGGATCCGACGTCGGTGCCGGACGCACCAAGGCGATCAAGCAGGACGACGGTTCCTGGCACATCGAGGGCGTCAAGCGCTTCATCACCTCGGCCGTCTCCGACGACCTGTTCGAGAACATCTTCCACCTCGTGCTCGCCCGCCCCGAAGGTGCCGGACCGGGCACCAAGGGTCTGAGCCTGTTCTTCGTACCGTCCGTCCTCTTCGACTTCGAGAAGGGCGAATTGGGCGAGCGCAACGGCGCATTCGTCACCGGCGTCGAGCACAAGATGGGCCTCAAGGCCTCCGCCACCTGTGAGCTCACCTTCGGTGGCCACGGCGTTCCCGCCAAGGGCTGGCTCGTCGGCGAGGTCCACAAGGGCATCGCGCAGATGTTCGACGTCATCGAGCACGCACGAATGATGGTCGGCACCAAGGCAATCGGCACCCTCTCCACCGGCTACCTCAATGCACTCGAGTACGCCAAGGAACGCGTCCAGGGAGCCGACCTGACGCAGATGACCGACAAGACCGCACCGCGCGTCACCATCACGCACCACCCCGACGTGCGTCGCAGCCTCATGATGCAGAAGGCGTACTCCGAGGGCCTGCGCGCGGTGTACCTGTACACCGCCGCACACCAGGATCCGATCACCGCCAAGCAGGTCTCGGACGCCGACGCCGACATCGCGTACCGCGTCAACGACCTCCTGCTGCCCATCGTCAAGGGCGTCGGCTCGGAAATCGCCTACCAGGTGCTGGCCGAATCGCTGCAGACCCTCGGAGGCTCCGGCTTCCTCCAGGACTACCCGCTCGAGCAGTACATCCGCGACGCCAAGATCGACTCGCTGTACGAGGGAACCACCGCCATCCAGGCGCAGGACTTCTTCTTCCGCAAGATCGCCCGCGACCGCGGCGTTGCGCTGGCTCACGTTGCCGGACAGATCAAGTCGTTCATCGACAGCGAAGCCGGTAACGGCCGACTCAAGGCCGAGCGCGCACTGCTCGCCACCGCGCTCGAAGACGTGCAGGCCATCGTCACCTCGATGACCCAGCACCTCATGGGCGCACAGGACCAGCCCACCGAGCTGTACAAGGTCGGCCTGGCATCGGTGCGTTTCCTGATGGGCTTCGGCGACCTGCTCATCGGCTGGCTGCTGCTGCGTCAGTCCGAAATTGCCATCACCGCACTCGACAACGGTGCAGAGGGCAAGGACAAGGCGTTCTACGAGGGCAAGATCGCAGTGGCCTCGTTCTTCGCCAAGAACATCCTGCCGCAGCTCACCTCGACGCGTGCAATCCTGACCAACATCGACAACGACATCATGGAACTGGACGAAGCAGCGTTCTGATCCACTGACATTGCAACGGCCGCACCTGTTCACGGGTGCGGCCGTTGTCGTGTGTGCGCTGGGTGGTGGTTCGGGCGAAGTGCGGTGACTGTCCACTATTTGCCGTCGACGACGGGATCCCGCCTCGCGAAGCGAATTGTGGACACTTAGCGCACCGCGGGAGGCAGGTGGAGCGGCAGCAACTACTGCTGAAGTTTGCGGAACTTGCTGCCATGGAACACGATTGGGTTCACTTCACTCTGCACGTCCAGGGAATGAATGCGCAGCAATACGATTGTGTGGTCGCCCGCGGGGATCTGCTGGTCGATGGTGGTGTCGAGCCACGCCGTTGCACCCACGATGAAGGCGGCACCCCCGTCGGTGACGGTGAGATCGAGGCCGGCGAATCGGTCGCCGGTTTTGGCCGCAAGCGTACGAACAGCATCGTTGTGCGCCTCACCGAGAACGCTGACGCCGATGTTGGGCGCCGCTTCGAGTTTGGGCCACGTCGTCGACGTGTTCTGCATGCACACGGCCACCAGGGGCGGATCGATGGATACCGAGACGAAGCTACTCGCCGCCAACCCCACCAGCACGCCGTCGATCTTCGCGGCGATTGCCACTACGCCACTGGGGAATTGCGCGTACGCCTCACGCAGAGTTTGCTGATCGAGGACGGTACGTGTGAGCGTCATGAGCGATGCTCCCTTTCGGTGGTCGAGTGCAGCGAAGCACCTGTGCAGTGCAACCCCCGCACGGACACAATCATTTCCAGCAGGTCCCTGCTACCAGCAAACACCCGATCGGGCGTCGACGCCACAGTCCGACTCGAGGTGATTCGAATCAGCTCGGGCGTCACTCATCCGGCTCCGGCGCGGGGTCGGGTCGAGGTGCCGGCGAAGGATCCGGCCGATCGGGCTGGACGCACTTCACGATCGGAATCGGGTCGTACTTCACCGTTCTGGTGTTGCGCGAAATCTCCCGGCCGGATGCGGCGTCGCTGATGATCCGTGTATCACTCGCGGTGAAGCCCGGTCCTCCACTGGACGCGACGCAGCCGGCACCGGCAGGCAGGGTCACGGTATCCGGCGAGGTGGGCCGAGTGCGCGGCCCGGTGATCGATTCGACGTCGACGGTCTTCGTTCCCCACAGCCGGACGGTGACGCTGGACGAATCGGCGAACGATTCGATGACCACGCCGGTGTCGTTGGGATTGGTGAACTTCAGGTCGATCGCACCCTCGAAGACCGTTGCTTCGCGGGCCTCCGGGTATCGGCTGATGTAGTAACTGTGCTCGGTGTGATCGGTGTCTTCCATGCCCGCGAAGTAGGACGCGTTGTACAGCGTCGTCGCGAACTGGCTGATGCCACCGCCCACTGCGCGATCCGGTCGACCGTTGTCGATGATCCCCGACTCGACGAAACCTTGCGCAGTTCCCCGTGGACCGGTATATCCGTTCAACGAGAACGTCTCTTTCGGCTTCACGAGCGCACCGTTGACGATGTCTGCAGTGAGCCCGATGTTGACGCCCGACGCGTACTCGAATCCGCCGGTGGTGTACTCCGCGATCACCTCTCGCACACCGAGATTCTGCGCATCCTCGGTGGTGAGTGCGGGCGGTGCCGGTTCGTAGATCGCCTCGGTGGTGCGAGGACCGTCCGCAGACAGCAGTGCGGGCAGTTGCTCGAGGGTCTTTCGCCACTCGACCAGCTCACCCATCACGCCGGGTACGACGGTCGGCGCACCTCCGGAGAACGTGAACGACGCGTCCTTCGGCGGTACCTCGGTGCGTACGAGTTGCGGAGCGAGAATGCCGGCGGCGGCATCGGTGTCGTAGATCGGAGTCAGCCCGCCCTGCCCGTCCGGATCGAAGCGCAGAACCTCGCCGACGCGGTCGGTCGGCAGCGTCGCGTCGACGTTCTGCCTGCCCGCGACGATCACCGGAGCCGACGTCGCGGGAACGGCAACGTCGGCGAGGGCTCGGTCGACCGCGTCCTGCGTAACCGAGACGGGGGTGGATTCGTAGGCCACTTCCGTTGTCCCCGAAGCCCATTCGGTCTGCAAGTTTCGACGTGTCCCGTCGGCATCCAACACCCGACCCTCCAGTGGTGCAACAGCAACAGGAGTGACACCCTCGAACACGACATCGCCCTCGACGGGAGCGCGATCGGTCTCGGCTCGGAGTCCGTCGATGGCGACGGCCAATGCCTGCTCGTCCGTGGTCGACACGACGCCGATCTCGCGGCTACCGAAGAACGACGTCAACCGAGTGATCGGATTGATGGGCTGGGATCCCGCGCGGTCCAGCGTCGCGTTCCAATCCACCCCGAGACCGGCAGCGACGGGAATGACGTCGACCTGCCGATCACCGACGTCGACCTGAACGGGTTGCTCGGCGCGGGGTCCGAGTTCGGCGCGCAGTGTCGCTTCGGCGTCGGAATGAGCCTTGCCGCCGACGTCGATGCCGGCAACGGTGACACCGCGAGGCACACGGTCACTCGAACTGAACCAATCCGCTGCATACAGCAGTGTGAGAACAGCGAATACCGCACCGGTGCCGATGGCAATCTTCCGCCACGGCGGCGTAGCGCCGGGCACATCGGTCGGCGCATCACTATCTGCCTGCGTACCAACGTCGCTGACAGGACCCGAGGGCGGTTCTGCAGGAGCATCGGACTGCTCGGCGGCCACCGGCCGATCGGTAACGACGGGCTGTGCCACGGTAGGAGATTCGTCCGCGACCGGCGTCTGTTGCGTGGTCGAGGCCGACGAATCGGACTCGACTGCGTCCGTCGGACCGGCAGATTCGACTGCCTCCGTGGTGGCGGATTCAGCGGTCGAGGCGTCGTCGCCAGAAGAGGTGTCGGTAACTTCGACATCGGAACCGGGCTCGGAAGCAGTCTGCTCGCCCCGATCGGCTTCGGAGCTGGGCTTCGATGGTTCGGCCCCGTTCCCAACCACTCCGAATGTCTCGGTGGGAGCGTCGTACGGCGGTACATCGGGGAGCTCGTCGCCCTTCGGCGCGTCGCCCGACCTACTCTTGCCCTCGCTCACGTTCGACCCTTCCAGGACCACCGTTCGATGAAAGTTCTACTTGTGGGCACCGAGTACCCCGCGCACGAGCTTACGCAAACCGAACGGCGACGCTCACTCGGCGATATTCGGTATCCGGACGGAAAAGGCTCCGCACTGCTGCCGGGTCGGGGGTCAGGCAGCAGCACGGAGCCACCTGGAATATATGCACTCTTCGACTGCTCGTTACACCGAGTAAAAAAATGTCTCGTCAATTCATTCGATTGAATGATCCGCGGGGCGTCGAACTGTCCCCTTGACCGACGGCACGGGTCCAGTGCCCCGTCCTGACCAGGGCGAGAGTAAGCAGAAGCCGATCTCGGGGATCGGTCAGATCGTGCCCGGTCAACTCCTCGATCCGTCGAACCCGATAGATCACCGTGTTTCGGTGGCAGTAGAGCGCCTTCGCGGCATTGGTCGGCGAACCGTCGGAGGCAAGCATGTGCGCCAAGGTGTCGAGCAGCGTTCCGCGGTGTGGCTCCGGATGCGTCCACAAGCTGCCGAGAGCGTGCCGCACGAGCAACTCCGACGATTGATGATCGGCAGCCATGATCACCCGAGGCAGACGCTCGGTCGCCAGCGCCACGCCGCTGCCCTCGGTGATGGTCTCGGCCGTCAGCGCCGCCAACCGGTACGCCGCCGCGAACGACGACACACCCTCGGGTGAATGCGCGACCCCGACCGGCCCCACAGCCTGCGCTGCGAGGGAATCGACGACAGAATTCCACGACCCGGTGGCGAGCGCGACGAGCGCGAATTGATGGCCGTCCCTGGTGTTCCAATGCGATACCGCGCCGATCTGATCTAACGCGTCCTCGGGTGCGGGCAACGGCGGAGATCCCTGATCGTCGAGTGGGCCGACGACGCACGCAATTTGCTGTGAAGCCGAAAGACCCAGTGTGGCACGAGTTTCGATGACGAATGCAGGATCGCCGCCACGGCCCGATCGAAGTCCGTCGAGAATCTCCAGGACGTTGGCGATGTCCCGCTGCTGCATTCGGGCACTCTCCTGCCGGTACGCCTCGACGAGAGTTTCGTACTGACTGTCCAGCGCACGCCACAACTGCTGACCCGCCACCAGCAGCAGATGCTCGTCGATGCTGGATCGGCATTGTTCTCGCTCGAGCATCAACTCTTCCCAGAGCGTTCGGCTCCCGAGCGTGTACGCCTTCAGTACCAACTCCATGGGAATACCTTGGCGAGCGCGCTCCCTCCCCGTGCGACGCCACACCTCGCGGGTGTTGTCGTTCGCGGCAGGCAGGCCGGACAGCGTGCGAAGACCCTGGCCGATGTGCTCACGGGTACTGCGCCTGATCTCGCCCGCGATGTCCGGAGCGGAGCTCGCCAGGTAGGCGGGTTCCTGCTCGATGAGTGCCAACGTGATGGAATCCGCGATCGTGTCGGCTCGCGGCGTCAACGCCGCCCACGCGCTGCGAATCTTCTCCTGATCGGAGGCCGTCACCGCCCCGCGGGCAGCGGATCGCGTCGATACGCGTCGAGCACCAGGAGCAACCACCCTGACAGTTTTGCGCACTGAGCCCACATCACAGGGCGATTTGACCGGTACTGGTGCCCAGCGACCCAAAAATTCTGTGCGCAGCGTCCATATCGCCCGTTGTGCGCGACGCCCCATAGTGAACGCAACAGATTGTGAGGTGCGTCACTTGAACTCTCTCGACACGATGGACCCGGTTCTCACCCTGAAGGACGTCGAAGTGTCGTTCGGCGGAATCGTCGCGCTCTCCGGAGTCAGCCTCGACGTCCGCCCCGGCGAAGTCCTCGGCGTCATCGGACCCAACGGGGCCGGCAAGACGACCTTGTTCAACGTTGCGTGCGGACTCGTACGCCCGCAATCGGGAACACTCGGCCGACACGGCAAGACGTTGCCCAGACTCCGACCGCACGACCTTCCCCGACTCGGCATGAGCAGAACCCTGCAGGGACTCGGATTGTTCGATCGAATGACCGTACTGGACAACGTCATGATCGGTGCCGACCGAACGGCTCGAACCGGAGTCCTGGCGGGACTCCTCGGGCTGCCGTCGAGCTCCTCCGACGACGCCGCGGTCCGCTCGGTCGCAATGGCCATGCTGCAGCGATTGCGAATCGACGACCACGCTCACCGATTGCCGCCGAGCCTGCCTTACGCGGTGCGCAAGAGAGTCGCACTCGCGCGTGCTCTCGTCAGCGAACCGACACTGCTGCTGCTCGACGAACCCGCCTCGGGCCTGTCCAGCGACGAAATGAGCGAGCTCGGTAAGGAGATCCGTTCTCTTGCAGCAGTACCCAAAGATTCCGAACCGGAAAGACCGGCAACGTCGGTCATGCTCGTCGAGCATCACATGGACCTCGTTATGAGTGTGTGCGACCGGATCTACGTACTCGATTTCGGCAAGGTCATCGCTCAGGGGACGCCCGATCAGATCCGCGAGGACCCCGCCGTGCTCGCTGCATACCTCGGAAACGAAGTGGCACATGACGACTGACGCGGCACACCTGAAGATCACCGACCTCACTGTGCGTTACGGGCCGGTCACCGCCCTCGATTCGGTGTCGATGACCGTCGCAGCCGGGGCGATCACCGCCGTGCTCGGTGCCAACGGAGCAGGAAAGACGACGTTGCTTCGCACTGTGTCCGGCCTCATCCGGCCGGTATCGGGACGCATCGAGCTCGCCGGTGTCGATGTTGTCGGCGTGGCACCGGATCGCATGTCCCGCAAAGGGCTCGCGCACGTCCCCGAGGGTCGTGGAGTGATCGCGGAACTCACCGTCGACGAAAATCTCCGACTCGGAGCGTTGGGACGCAACAGAAGTCACGACGCCGTCACCCTCGACCGAATCTACGAGATGTTTCCTCCCCTGACCGGCCGACGAACCTCGTCCGCGCACACCCTCTCCGGCGGAGAACGGCAGATGCTGGTGATCGGCCGAGCGCTGATGGCGACACCGTCGGTCCTGCTGCTCGACGAACCGTCTCTGGGGCTCGCACCGAAAGTCGTCGCCCAGATCTTCGAGACGCTCCGGGCACTCGTCGATTCCGAATCGATGACCGTCGTGCTCGTCGAACAGAACGCACGCAGCGCACTGTCGATTGCCGAACACGCCGTAGTCCTGGATCTGGGCAAGGTCGCGATGGAAGGCCCCGCCGACACCCTGGCCGGGGACGACGCCCTCCGACACGCCTATCTCGGGTTCTAGAGCCGAAAGGACTCCTGCCACAGTGCAACAACTGCTCACCATCCTCATCAACGGCGTGACGACCGGCATGATCTATGCCGCCTTCGCGCTCGCTCTGGTACTCATCTGGCGATCGACACGCATCGTCAACTTCGCCCAGGCTCCGATGGCCATGATCACCACCTACGTCGCACTCGTCGTTATCGACGCCGGGTACTCGTACTGGATCGGATTCGGAGTCGCACTCCTCAGCGGGCTACTGCTGGGGGCGTTGATCGAACGACTCGTCATCCGGTTCGTCGACAGCTCATCGCACATCAACCCGGTGATCCTGACGCTGGGACTGTTCATCATCATCCACGCGGTGGCAGCCATCATCTTCGGCAACCAATTCCGTTCCTTCCCAGCTCCGTTCGGCCTCACAGGCCAGCGGATCGGGGAGATCAACGTGGCGCTGACCGGCTACGACATCTTCAAGATCATCGCCGTCCTGGTGGTACTGGCGCTGCTCATCCTGCTGTTCCGCTTCACCGATCTGGGGCTGAAGATGCGGGCGAGCGCCTTCGAGCAGGAGGTTGCCAAGCTCCTGGGAGTACGCGTGAGCCGCATGCTCACCCTCGGTTGGGCGCTGGCGGCAGTCGTCGGATCACTGGCGGGTCTGCTCATCGCAGGAGGCTCGCTGGTGCATCCGGGCTACATGGACTCGATCGTCGTATTCGGTTTCGTCGCAGCAGTTCTCGGTGGCCTGGACAGCCCGGCGGGAGCGGTGGTCGGCGGCTTGCTGATGGGCATCGGACTCAGCTTCGTCAGCGGCTACCTCGGCCAGGATCTCGTGTCCAGCGCGGCATTGGTGATCCTGATCGTCGTACTTCTGGTCCGCCCGAGCGGATTGTTCGCCAGCGCAGCCGCCAGGAGGGTCTGACATGAACGCGACTATCACCCGCCTCACGGCAACGCCTGTTCGACGCCACTTCCTCTGTGCTGTCATCGGACTCGTCGTCATCGTGCTCGCACTCGAATCACTGAGCACCTTCCGCCAGAGCCAGCTCACCTCGGTCGCCTACCTGGCGATCGCGGCCGGTGGCCTGACCGTGCTGACCGGATTGAGCGGCCAGCTTTCCCTCGGACACGGCGCGTTCATGGCCGTCGGCGCCTACACCGCGGCACTGATGCTGCGCGCCAACGATTCAGGATGGTCGGTACCCCTGGTACTGCTCGCCGCCACCGTGATCTCGGCCGTGGTCGGTGTAGTGGTGGGAGTGGCCGCCGCCCGGTTGCACGGGCCGTACCTGGCCGGTGCCACGCTGGCACTCGCCGTCGCCGTCCCGGGTCTGGCCCTGTACTTCTCGGACTACCTCGGCGGCGAACAGGGCCTGGTCGTCCCGGCTCCGAAAGTGCCGGACCTGATCGATGACGCGATGTTCTTCGTCACCGGAAACGAGCTCAGCGGAACGAAATTCGTCGCCTATGTCAGTTGGATACTGCTCGTCATCGTGTTCTTCCTGTTGGCGAACGTCTCCGCGAGTCGGATCGGCCGCCGCTGGCGGGCCGTCCGGGACGACGAGGTCGCCGCGGAACTGGCCGGCATCGACCTCGGTCGCGCACGCATTCTGGCGTTCGTCGTCAGCGCGGCCTGCGCGGGCGCGGGTGGCGCTGTTCTGGCGATGTCGGCACGCATCGCGGCACCGAGCGGATTCACGCTGACCCTCTCACTGACGCTGCTCTCGGCCGTCGTCATCGGTGGGCTCGGAACTCTGTCCGGGGCCCTGATCGGAGCAATACTGCTGACCTACATCCCGCCGGTGGTCACCAACCTCGGTCTCGATCTGGGGCTGAGCAGTCTGCAATCCGCCGAACTCGCACCACTGGTGACCGGAATCTTCACCGTCCTGGTCATCCTGTTCGCCCCACTGGGTCTGGTGGGCACGTATCGAAGGTTGCGTTCAACCAGAAAAGAGATGAAATGAAGAAGTTCGGATCGGTGGCGGTCAGAACGACCGCACTCGTCGCCGTCGTCTCGTTGGCCGCAGCGTGCGGCGCAGGCGGTAGAGACGAGGCGACGGAATCCTCGGAAGGCTCGACGGTAGGTATCACCGACACCTCGGTGAAGATCGGTGCCCACTTTCCGTTGACCGGGGTCGCAGCACCCGGCTACAGCGAAATCCCCACGGGCGCGCAGGCGTACTTCGACTACGTCAACGCCGCGGGCGGCATCAACGGTAGGCAGATCGAGTACGTGGTTCGAGACGACTCGTACGATCCGACCACCACCACGCAGGTCGTCAACGAACTCGTCTTGCAGGACGAGGTGTTCGCCGTCGTGGGCGGACTCGGCACGGCAACCCACAGCGCAGTGATCGACTTTCTGAACGAGGAGGGTGTGCCGGATCTGTTCGTCTCCTCCGGCGCGATCATGTGGGGCAACGATCCGGAGAAGTACCCGAATACCTTCGGCTGGCAGCCCGATTACCAGGTCGAGGGCAAGATCATCGGTGACTGGGTGACGAAGAACCGGCCCGACGCCAAGGTCGGCCTGTTCCTCCAGGACGACGACCTCGGCAGAGACAGCGAGGAGGCGGTGCGCCAGTATCTCGACGATCAAATCGTCGAGGTCGTGCGCTACACCTCGGGCAATACCGACGTCGCACCTCAGATCGCAGCGCTGCAGGGTGCCGGAGCCGATCTGATTCTCGGCTTCAACGTGCCCTCGTACACCGCGCTCAGTCAGCTGACCGCCATGCGCCTCAACTACGACCCCGAGTGGTTCTACAGCTCGATCGGTTCCGACGTGGACCTCGTCGGCTCCCTGCTCGGACGCTTCTCCCAGGGTGCCGTCACCGACGGTGCGCAGTCGCTCGAAGGCATGATCTCGCTGGAGTACATCCCCGGCATCGACTCCCCGGAGAATCCGTGGACCCAACTCTGGCAGAAGGTCTGGGCCGAGAACGTAACCGGCGATCCACTGACCAACTACCGCATCTACGGTCTGAGCCAGGCATACGCATTCGTGCAGGCGCTGGAGGCAGCCGGCGAGAATCCCACTCGCGAGGGCATCGTCGCCGCCATTCAGGACGGCGGACAGGACTTCGAGGGCCCGCAACTCGCCCCGTTCCGGTACTCGGAAGAAAGTCACCTCGGAATCTCCGGTGCCAGTGTCTTCCAGATCCGCGGCGGAGTTCCCGAGTACCTGACTCCGGTGCTGCAGACGGACATCGGCGATTCGGCCGTCGAGGAATACACCGGTGAGGAATCGACCCCGCCGGAGAGTGGCATCCCCGGCTGATCGGACACGAAAAAGGGGCACGCGGTGGCGTGCCCCTTTTTTCCGTTGTGGTCGGCAGATCCGAAAACCCCTCGATTGCCGGATCCGCCGACCCTGTGTCCCCCGAATCGTGAGCAGCCGAAGCTGCAGTGATCAGCGTTCGATGATGGCCGTGACGCCCTGGCCACCGGCCGCGCAGATCGAGATCAGGCCACGGCCCGAGCCCTTCTCGGCCAGCATCTTCGCCAACGACGCGACAATGCGGCCGCCGGTCGCGGCGAACGGGTGGCCCGCGGCGAGCGAGGATCCGTTGACATTGAGCTTGCTGCGATCGATGGAACCGAGCGCGCCGTCCAGTCCCAGACGCTCCTTGCAGTACGCATCGCTCTCGAACGCCTGCAGCGTTGCGAGCACCACCGAGGCGAACGCCTCGTGGATCTCGTAGTAGTCGAAGTCCTGCAGCGTGAGGCCGTTACGGGCGAGCAGACGCGGAATCGCGTACGTCGGAGCCATCAGCAGGCCGTCCTTGAACGAGCTGTTGCCGTGGACGTAATCGACCGCTGCAGTCTCGGAATCGACCAGGTGCGCGAGCACCGGGAGGTTGCGCTCGGCAGCCCACTCGTCGCTCGACAGCAGTGCAGCCGACGCGCCGTCGGTGAGAGGCGTCGAGTTACCGGCCGTCATGGTGGCGTCGCCCAGCTTGGTTCCGAAGACCGGCTTGAGCGTGGCCAGCTTCTCGACGGTCGATCCCGGACGCAGGTTGTCGTCGCGCGTGAGGCCGAGGAACGGCGTCACCAGATCGTCGAAGAAACCGCGGTCGTAGGCGGCTGCCATGTTCTTGTGGCTCGCTGCGGCCAGTTCGTCCTGGTCCTCGCGGCGGACGCCGAATTCCTTGGCGGTGATGGCAGCGTGGTCGCCCATCGACAAGCCGGTGCGTGGCTCGCCGTTGCGCGGGATCTCGATGCCGAGCATGCCGGGACGGACGTTGCCGAGGAGCTTGATGCGATCGCCGGTGCTCTTGGCCCGGTTCAGGGAGAGCAGAAACTCACGCAGTTCGTCGTTGACGCCGATCGGGGCGTCGGAGGTGGTGTCGACGCCGCCACCGATTCCGGCATCGATACGGCCCGACGCGATGGCGTCGCCCACGGCGATGATCGACTGCAGGCCGGTGCCACAGGCCTGCTGGATGTCGAAGGCCGGGGTGTACGGGCTCAGCGCGCTACCGAGAACGACCTCGCGGGTGAGGTTGAAATCGCGCGAATGCTTGAGCACGGCACCGGCGGCGACGAGACCGAGGCGCTCGCCCTGCAGACCGAATCGCGATACGAGACCGTCGATGGTGGCAGTGAGCATGTCCTGGTTGGACGCCAGCGCGTACTTCTTGTCCGAACGCGCGAACGGAATGCGGTTGCCACCGACGATTGCGACCGGTCGTAGCTGCTTGCTTGTCACTGACGTCTCCAAACATCGTGGTCCCCAACATTGTGGGAAATGGCCCTGGTGGAGTTTCATCTTACTGGCGAGTAAGTTGGTTGTCGACACCCGGTCGTGCGCCTCGCTCCTCGAGCGAGCAGCGCTGAATGAAAGGTACGACAGTGGCAGCCTCCAAGGGAGCCCCAGATCTCTACTCAACGTTCCTCGCGTCCGCGCCGGGAGCCTTCATCGCCAAGCAGGCAGGCCTGCCGCAGCCCGAGAAGCTGCGTCGCTACAAGGCAGGCGAGCCCGCACTGGCCGGCCCGGTCCTGATCGGTGGCAGCGGCCGCCTCGTCGAACCCCTGCGTGAGCTGCTCTCGGACTACCCGCAGTCGCAGCCGCACGACGACAAGCACGGCGGACTCGTGTTCGACGCCACCGGCATCGGCAACGTTGCCGAGCTCGAGCAGCTCTTCAAATTCTTCCAGCCGGTCATCCGCAACCTGGCACCGTCGGCTCGCGTCGTCGTCATCGGCACCACCCCCGAGGAGACCTCGAGCGTCGACGAGCACATCGCTCAGCGCGCCCTCGAAGGCTTCACGCGCAGCGTCGGCAAAGAGGTCAAGCGCGGCGCCACGGCGCAGCTCGTCTACATCTCCCCCAACGCGTCGACGGGCCTCTCCGGCCTGGAGTCGACCCTCCGCTTCCTGCTCTCGGCCAAGTCCGCATTCGTCGACGGCCAGGTGATCGCCGTCGGTGACGCCGACTCGCAGGCACCGGCCTCGTGGGACAAGCCGCTCGCCGGCAAGGTAGCCGTCGTCACCGGCGCTGCCCGCGGCATCGGTGCCACCATCGCCGAGGTCCTCGCCCGCGACGGAGCCACCGTCATCGCAGCCGACATTCCCGCTGCCGGAGAAGCACTCTCGCAGACGGCCAACAAGGTCGGCGGTACCTCGCTCGCACTCGACGTCACCTCCCCCGACGCCGGCGAGGTCCTCTCGAAGCACCTGCTCGAGCGTCACGGCGGTGCCGACATCATCGTGCACAACGCCGGCATCACCCGCGACAAGACTCTCGCCAACATGGACGACGCCCGCTGGAACTCGGTCATCGGCGTCAACCTTGCTGCGCCGCAGCGCATCACCGACGAGCTTGTCGCATCCGGCGCACTCAAGGACGGCGGCCGCGTCGTCGACGTCTCCTCGATCGCCGGCATTGCGGGCAACCGTGGCCAGACCAACTACGGCACCTCCAAGGCCGGCGTCATCGGCCTGGTGCACGCCTCGGCACCGGTGCTGGCGAAGAAGAACATCACGATCAACGCCGTTGCGCCCGGCTTCATCGAGACCGCGATGACCGCGGCGATCCCGTTCGCCACCCGCGAGGCCGGACGACGCATGAGCTCGCTGCTGCAGGGCGGCGAGACCGTCGACGTCGCAGAGTTGGTCTCGTACTTCGCATCTCCCGCATCCAACGCCGTCACCGGCCAGGTCGTACGCGTGTGCGGCCAGAGCCTGCTCGGCGCATGAGCACCGTCACGCTCACCGCGCAGCCGAAGACATCCGACATCTACACCTCGGCTGCGCTCGGAGCACTGCCGTTCTTCGGATCCAGATCATCTTCGGTGCCCAGCACGGTGTACGAACTCAAGGGTCTGCGAGTGGACCCCGACAACCTCGCCGGGTACTGCCGCGCGACCGGGCTGCGCTTCGGCGATCAGCTGCCGGTGACCTACCCGTTCACGCTCGTCTTCCCGACGGTGATGAAACTGATGGTCTCCAAGGGCTTTCCGTTCGCAGCCATCGGATCGGTACACGCCGAGAACGTCATCGAGCAGTTCCGCGGCATCTCGGCGTCGGAGCCACTGGACATCCGAGTGCACGCGGAGAACCTGCGCGAGCACCGCAAGGGGTTGCTGGTAGATCTGATCAGCGAGGTCAAGGTAGGACGCGAGCTGGTCTGGAAGCAGACCTCCAGCTTCCTGAGCCTGCAGAAGACCTCGCTATCGGGTGGACCTCGTGAAACACCGCCTGCCGACGAGGTTCCGCCGCCCCCGACCCGCACCCTGCGCGTCGATCAGCGGATCATCAGCCGGTACGCGGCGATCTCCGGAGACCGCAACCCGATCCACGTATCCTCGCTCGGCGCAAAGGCATTCGGATTCCCGAAGACCATCGCGCACGGAATGTGGAGTGCGGCAGCAGTACTGCAGACCGTCGAGGGCCGAATCCCGGAGGCCGTGAACTACAGCATCCGCTTCGGCAAGCCGATCATCCTGCCCGCGACGATCAACGCCTACGCCGATGCCGTCGGTACGGGATGGGACCTGTCGCTGAAGAACCCGAAGAAGGGCTACCCGCATCTGACGGGAACCCTGCGGTAGCGACTGCTCGAACTCGGGTCGTTCCGCAGGCTCCACTCCTGCGCCCAGCTCGAAGTTGTGGACGAATTTCCTCGGATTTTCGTCCATAACTTCGAGTTCGGGGGCGCTGGTTCCGAAGCGCTAGGTCGTGACGGCCGACTCCGTCGCGGCGGTTTTCTTGCCGGCCAGGCCGCGCCAGGCCAGATTTTCCAACAGGTCCGCAGCCGCGTCGACCTCGATCTCGCCGCCCGCCACCCTGTCGGCCACGGCCTCGCCTGCACCGACCAACGCTACGGCCATGAGCCCGAAATTATGTGACTGATCCGGGTCCCTGGTGCTCATTGCCAGCAAACCCGCTGTCAATTCGATCAACCGGTCTCGGCTGCTCTGTACCTGCGAGGCAAACGCCTGCTGGCCGATGGCCTGACGGTAGAGCACCATCCACGACTTCCGGTTTTCACCGACGAATCCTAGGAAGCCGATCAGCGCTTTGCGCAACTGCTCGCGCGGGGTCAGAGTCGGGTCTGCGGCCGGAGTCAGGGCTTCGACGAATTTGACGCCCTCGCGATGGATGCACGCGGCGAACAGCTCGTCCTTCGACCCGTAGTACAAATACAGCATCGGTTTGGAGATGGCCGCCTTCTTGGCGATCGAATCCATCGATGTCTCGTGAAAACCGTTGTCGGAGAACACATCCACCGCCGCGTCGAGCATCTGCTGCTCACGGACGGCGCGGGGCAATCTCTTGGTGCCGCCAGCCATGGATCCTCCAATACGTACGAAGTACTAGACGTTACTCCACAGTAAGGTCCAGTAGCGCCCAATCAGGCTCCGCACGCCCCCTTGAACCGGGCCACCGTCGCTGCGGCATCGTCCACCTGAGCTGCCGGCAGGCGTCCCGTTGCGACCGCGTCCTCGAGATTGTCCAGCACCGCGGGCACCTGATCGGTAGTGAGCCACAGCGCCACATCGGCACCCGCAACCAATGCCGCCTCCACCGCGTCGACGATTCCGAGCCGCGCCGTGATCGCCGCCATGCCGCTGAGATCGTCGGTGAAAATCGGACCGTCGAACGGAGCTGCCCCATATCCGACGCCGTCGCGCAGCAAGGCCATCGCCGCCGGGCTGATGCTGGCGGGGACTCCGGGGTCGGTCAGTCCTGGCACGTCCAGATGACCGACCATGACGCCGACTCCGGTGGTGTTCAGCGCCGCGAACGGCAGCAGATCCGCGGTCTTCAACTCGTCGAGCGACGGAGTGGTGACGGCACCGGTGTGCGAATCGCCCGAGCCCGAGCCGTGCCCGGGAAAGTGCTTGATGACAGGCTTGACTCCCGCATCTTCCAGGCCGCGCGCATACGCCCCCGCGTACTCGACGACAACCTGCGGGTCGTCGGAGAACGACCGATCGCCGATGACGGAATCATCGGGCTGTGCACTCACATCGACCACCGGAGCGAAATCGACGGTGACCCCCAGATCCTTCAGGCCCCGGCCACGCGTCAACGCCTCCTGATACGCCTCGTCCACCGTCATCGTCTGTGCCAAGACCCGCGCCGACGGTGCCTCCCCCAGCAGATCCGCGACCCGAGAAACCCGCCCGCCCTCCTCGTCGATCGTGACCATCGGAGCCACCGCGGACGCGTCGAGCACCTGCGGTACCTCCCGATTGGCGAGCATCGACTCGTCGGTCCAACTGCCGACGAAGATGCCACCCACCTGTTCGGTGGACATGATCTGGACCGCATCCTGCGTCCCGGTAACTCCGACAGTGAGCAGTTGGGCCAAGCGCTGCCGCTCGGTCAAACCGTCGACGAAGGCGATGCAACCGTCGACGGGCGGCAGAGGTTGCGCGACAGTCGTGTCCGCTGCCGTCGTCGTAGAAGCAGGGGGCGCTGCCTGCGTCGACGCAACCGGGGTCGACTCGCTCGAGCACGAGACCAACAACCCCACACCGACCGTCATCACCGCTGCGGACCGAACAGAAAACCGAAGTCGCATGGAAGCGACGGTAGCCGAGATCGTCCGTATCGCCGCCGCCCCTCCGGTCCGGATCAATGTCCCTTTGTTGCACTCTGACCGACTGAAACCCACATTGATCCGGGGAGGGGGCGGGGTAATCTGGGCGAAAGCGACATGAGGAGGAGCTCGACCATGACCGCAGACCTCATCCTGATTGCCTACGACGGCTCCGACAACGCCAAACGAGCCATCGACTATGCGGGACGGTTTCTCACCACCTCCCGCGCGATCGTTGTCACGGCGTGGGAACCGATGGTTCGTCAAGCAGCTCGAATGTCCGGCCTGTCCGGCGTCATGCAGCCCGAATGGGTGCCCGACGACGAGGCCGAGGACGTTGCGCTCACCGACGCGAAAGTCACCAACAGTGAGGGCGTCGCGCTGGCCGAGGCCGCAGGCCTGAAGGTGGAAGGTCAGTGCACCGAATGCTCCGCCGCCATCTGGAGCGCGATCGTCGAGAAAGCCGACGAGATGGACGTCGACATCATCGTCACCGGCACCCGCGGTACCACCGGGCTGCGTGCACTACTGCAGAGTTCGGTGGCCGAACACGTGCTGCGACACAGTCATCGCCCCGTCCTGATCGTTCCCCCCGGCAAGTAGAGCGTCCGGCGGCTTGTTCGGCGGGTTCGAGTGATACCGTGATGCCCGCGTGGGGGTCCACCTCACCTGTTCGATCCGTGAGCCGACTGACTGGAGAACCGAGATGAAGTTCGCTGTCCCGGGTGTCATTGCCGCCGTCGTCGGAGCCGTACTGGGTGCAGGCGTCGTCTTCGGAGTCACCGCCGCTGCAGCCGACAACTCTCGTCCGGATATCGATCGCACCGGAAACGCCGACTCGTCCTTGCTGAACCAGGTTGAGTACGGCAGCCGCTGACGCTGGTCGCATTCGTGGATCGATGATCTCGGCCGAGCCGCTCGGCCGTAAATGGCTTCTCGGCGTCTCGGCTCTGGCATTTCTTCTCACTTTTCTGCAGGTCCCCGGCTTCACCGTCGCCGACACCAAATACGACCTGGCGCAGAACCCCCTCGGATTTCTCGCACGTGCCTCGCATCAGTGGAACAGTGCGGCACCTTTGGGCCAGGTGCAGAACCAGGCCTACGGCTACTTCTTCCCACACGGAGCGTTCTTCGCCGGCGGTGACCTTCTCTCCATCCCTCCGTGGATCACGCAGCGCATCTGGTGGGCACTGCTGCTCATCGCCGGGTTCTGGGGCCTCGTCCGACTCGCCGAGGCCCTCGGCATCGGCAGCCGCACTTCTCGCCTGATCGCGGCAACTGCATTCGTTCTGTCTCCGCGAGTGATCACCACCCTCGCGTCGATCTCGTCCGAGACGATGCCGATGATGCTCGCGCCATGGGTGCTCATCCCCATCGTTCGTTGCCTGAACACAGAGTCCGAGCGATACACGGTTCGGCGATCGGCGGCGCAATCGGCACTCGCCGTGGCGCTCATGGGTTCGGTCAATGCAGTCGCGACCGCTGCCGCAGTTCTGGTGGCCGTGATCTGGATGTTGTCCCATCGGCCGAACAAGCGCTGGCTCGTGTTCGGTTCCTGGTGGGCCGGCTTCCTCGTGCTCGCAACGCTGTGGTGGATTGTTCCACTGCTGTTGCTGGGCAGGGTCTCTCCACCATTTCTCGACTACATAGAGTCCTCGGGCACCACCACCCAGTGGACGTCGTTGACGGAAGTGTTGCGCGGCACCGGTAGTTGGACGCCGTTCGTCTCACCCGAGCGCGTCGCCGGTGCCGTTCTGGTGACCCAGCCTGCCGCCGTCATCGCAACGGGTTTGATCGCGGCCGCCGGAATCGCTGGGTTGGCGATGCGATCGATGCCCGCCCGAGGACGGCTGACGATCATGTTGTTCGTCGGTCTCGTCGGGCTCGGTGCCGGGTTCGTCGGCGATCTGGACGGTCCGTTCGCGGCAACAGTGCGAGTGTTCCTCGATTCGGCCGGCGCGCCTCTCCGCAACATTCACAAACTCGAGCCGGTCATTCGAATCCCGTTGGTACTGGGCTTGGCTCACCTGTTGGGCCGCGTTCCGCTGCCCGGGTCGGTGCCGCGGCCGCAGTGGCGATCGGCCGTCGCGCATCCGGAAAAGCAGCCGATGGTGGCTGTGACCGCCCTCGCACTCGTGGCGCTGGCGCTCTCCACCTCGCTGGCGTGGACGGGCAAGCTCGCGCCTCGCGGAGCTTACGAGGCCGTTCCGCAGTACTGGCACGACGCCGCGGACTGGCTCACCGCCCACGCGTCCGGGTCGAGTCCCGACGGGTCCGATGCGCAGCGTGCCCTGATCGTGCCCGGTGCACCGTTCGCCTTGCAGACCTGGGGACTGACCCGCGACGAGCCGTTGCAGGCTCTCGCCACGACGCCGTGGGCAGTCCGCGACGCCGTGCCGCTGACCCCGCCCGGAGCAATTCGCGCCCTCGATTCCGTGCAGCGACTCTTTGCGGACGGGCGTCCGTCCAGCGGACTGGCCGACACCCTCCAAGGGCAGGGCATCAGCTACGTCGTCGTACGCAACGACCTCGACCCAGAGAATTCTCGGTCCACCCGTCCGGCATCGGTGCACCAGGTGCTCGACGATTCGCCGGGGCTGGACCGAGTGGCCCAGTTCGGCGAGGACGTCGCTCCCGGTCAGGTCGACGGCGTTGTGCTCGACGGTGATCTGCGGCCACCGTATCCCGCTGTCGAGATCTATTCGGTGAACGGCGCGGCCGATACCCCCGCGTCGGGCCCTTACACGGTCGATCTCGATCGAGTCCCGGTGGTACAGGGCGGACCGGAGTCGATTCTGCGCTCGAACGAACTGCGCAACAACGGGATTCGCCTTCCTGTGCCCGCCGGTCCGACCTTGCTGGCGTCGGACGCAGCGGCCGCCGGCCTACCCGTGGACGCGGTGACGGTGACGGACACCCCGATGAACCGCGAGACGGACTTCGGCCAGGTCGACAATCACAACTCCGCACTGCGGGCCGCGGACGAGCCTCGGCGATCACTGAACGAGGTTCCCGACTACCCGGTGTACGGGGCGGAGACCGTGGACGCCGAGTGGGAGGGTGCGACGCTGACGGCGTCGAGCTCGGCATCGGACGCAACGCAGATCGGTGGCAGCGCCCCCGGTAGCGGTGTCGCGGCGGCAGTGGACGGAGATCTGGCCACCAGTTGGATCAGCAACGGCATCGAACGCGCTGTGGGGCAATGGCTTCAGTTGGACTTCGACACCCCGGTCCGCGGCGGTCTGCTGCACCTGCGCACCAGCCCCGGGACGATCGGCGACCCGGTGAAATGGGTCGAGGTCACCACCCCGAACGGTTCCACGGCGGCTCGGGTCGACAAGCCCGGGGACCCGATGACGGTGTCCTTGCCGGGCGGCGAAACGCCGTGGCTGCGCATCACCGCCAAGTCCACGGTCGACGGAACCCGCGGAAGCCAATTCGGCATCAGCGAGGTCTCGGTGGACGACTATTCCGATCGAGACAACCCGACCCCGGTGCCGATCGTGCACCGTGCCGTGTTGCCGGACACTCCGGACGGGGCACGCGTCGACGCGTGGGAACTCGGCCAGGAATTTCCCGGGCGCTCGGGATGCCTCGACACCGACGATCGAATCCGTTGCAGCAGTGGATTGTCCAAAGCTCCGGAGGAACTCGGGCGTTTCTCGCGCACGATCGAGGTGCCGATGGGTACCGCGGTCATCCCCGATCTGACGGTACGTACACGGCAGTCACCCGAGCTCGAGGCACTGCTGGCTCAGCCGGGTCGACCGCTGGCCAGCGGGGCATCGGACGTCGCAGACCTGGAGGGTTCGGCTTTCGCCGCCACCGACGGTGACCCGCGCACCTCATGGGCCGCACCGGAGAAGTCGATCACCGACCGTGCCGGCACCAATCCCACTCTGACCATCCAATTGCCCTCTCCCACAATGGTCGACGGGATCGAGCTCAGCCCCAGCCTCGGCGCACTACCGGCCCACCCCACCCGGGTCGCGGTCAACCTCGGCAACGGCCCGATGGTCCGCGACGTCGACACCGACGGTTCGACGACACTCGAGCTGGCACCGCAGGTGACCGACAGGATCGTGCTGTCCATCGTGGACTGGGACGGCGTCTTGGATCGAAACTCGTTGGGCTTCATCCAATCTCAACCACCCGGATTTGCCGAGGTCACTCCGCTGTCCGCCGGCGAGCCGATCGGTGCCCCGTACGACGGCGACCGTGAGATCACGGTGGACTGTTTCAACGGTCCCCTCGTCTCCATTGCCGGGCAGACGGTGCGCACGTCGGTGACCGCGACCGCCGACCGATTCCGCACCGGTGAGCCGCTGAAGGCGTCGGTGTGCGACGCCGCCACCCCGGTGAACGAGAACTTCGTCAACCCGGTGTCACTGCCCGAGGGCCGTCAGGACGTGGTGGTGGAGCCTGGAGCGTCGTTCTTCGTCGACGGTATTCGACTGCGCACCATGCCTGTTCCGGCCGATTGGCCGAAAAGCTCGGCACCACAGGCGGCGAGGACCACGGCCTGGAGCCCCGATCACCGCGAGGTGACGCTCACCTCGCGGGACGAGGATCGACTGTTGGTGATCCCGGAGAGCAACAACATCGGCTGGCACGCAACGATGCCCGGTGGCGTCGAACTCTCTCCTGTGGTGGTCGACGGCTGGCAGCAGGCCTGGATGGTTCCGGCGGGGGCGTCGGGCACGGTCTCGTTGGATTTCACCACCGACCGCTGGTATCGACTGGGCATCTTCGGTGGGCTACTGCTGTTGATCCCGTTGCTGATCGCGGCGATCCGCGCGCCCCGCACAGTCTCGAATCCGGGCCCGCCGCCGCGCACGTGGCGCGGTACCACAGTCGCATTCGTGGCGCTGCTCGCGGCGACGACCGTACTGGCCGGAATTGCGGGCGCAATCACTGTCGCGGTGATCGGAGTAGGTGCGGTGTATCTGGATCGCCGTTTCGATCGCGCCCTGTCGTCACGTGTATTGGTCTGCATCGCAGGCGGATTCGCGATGCTCGGCCCTGCGTTACTGTCGCTCGGTCCATGGCGATCGCCCGACGGGTACGTGGGCGGATCCTACGGAGTTCAGCTCGCAGCGCTGATCGGGATCGTCGCGCTTGCTATCAGTGCGATACGGCGACCGTGAGAGGTTTCTTCTTCGGAGCGAATCGCCGTCGAGCAGGTTCTTCGACCAGTGCGTAACTGGCCGCGGCCACCGGAATCGACAGCGCAAGTGTCACCGTCAGCACGAACCACATTCCGCCCGAGAACGGAACGATGCCGAACACCGGGAACACCACCGCGAGAACAGCCAAGTGCCAGATGAAGATTCCGTACGACCAACGACCCAGCGTGAGCATCACCGGATGCTCGAACACTCGGTGCCTGCGGCCGGTGTCGGCGAGTACCAGGGGCGAGAGCATCGCGAATGCGAGAACCGCACCGAAGACGATCTTGAGCTCGAACTGCCACGGCTCGGGCCGAACCAATCCCTGCGGGCCCGCCAGTGGAGTAACCGACAGTACGAAGGCCGTCACGGCGATCGACGGCATCACCCATCTGCGCCGAGCCCACCGATGCACCCAGGTCTGCGGTCCGACGGATACCTCGGCCAACACCATCCCGGCTGCGAACCAGGGGAGGTACCCGGGCAGCCAGTTGTCGTGGTGAATGGCATCGGCGGTCGTGATCGGCAGGAACGCCCACGACAGCGTCAGCGCGGATGCACTGAGCAGTACCGAGATTCGGTGCCGGGCCGAGGCCCCGCGCAATCGGACCATCAGCCACGCGAACACCGGCAGTAACAGATAGAAGGCCACTTCCACCGACAGCGACCACATCTGTGTCATACCCTCGGTCAGCGTCAACGGTACGAACACCTGCGTGAGCGAGAGATTGGCCAACCACACCCGGTAGTCCCCGCCCGCGTGCGGCAGGAACAGCAGCACCAGCACTGTGACCACCCAGTAGGCGGGCAGGATCCGCACGGCACGCGACCAGAAGTACCGGCGAGTGGGCTGAGCCTGCTCGAGTCCGCGCGCCTGCGCGGCATGGGGACGCCACAGCAGGAATCCCGAGAGCGCGAAGAAGATCGCCACCGTGAGATCGAACCTGCCCCAGATACGTCCCATGAGCGGCGAATTGGCCGCACCGGTCTGGAACGCGACGTGTGTGACGACGATGCCGATCGCGGCCAGCGCGCGCATTCCCTCGAGTGCAGGGACGAAACCGCGCAACGGCACGACGGATGCCGGTTCTGTGGATTGACTCATGGTGCCCTCGAGTGTGCCGTGTCGAACCGGCGTGGACGAGACCGGCACCACTGTCGACTGTTACTGTCACCTGCGACGTGTCGTAAGAAATCGGGCATCGGGTCGGGGGCGAACGTAGGTCCCGCCTGCGGTGTCTTCCAGTGAAGCGGTCGAACAAGGAGAATCAGCATGGCGGAGCGCTCAGGGCCGAGCCGGATATTGGCTCTTGTACTCATCGGCTTGGGTGCATTTCTGGTGGTCGCCGCCATCCTCATTCCGACCTATACGGTCTCGGCACTCGAGAAGACGCCATTGGACCTCGAGGTCACCACCGTCTCCACCGGCGAAGGCAGTGTGCTCAACGCCAGCTCCCTCGCCGCCGGTCGCGCGGTCGTCGACCAGAACGTTCCGCTCGTCTCCCAGCGATTCGTCACCGTCGAGGATCCCGCCGACGCAGACATCATGACGCTGCAGGCCGGTCAGACCCTGCGACGTAGCGACAAGCAGGCCGACACCGGACTGTTGACCGCCAGCGTCGACCGCGTCACCATCGATCGCGTGACCTCGATGCCCGTCGAGAGCCCGATCGGCACCATCCAGGTGGCCGGCGACAAGCCCGCCGAGGAAGTTGCGCACACCGGTCTGCAGTACAAGTTCCCGTTCAACTCCGAGCAGAAGAGCTACCCGTACTTCGACGTCAACGCTCGTGCGTCCAAGGACATCGACTTCGTCGAGGCCACCGAGATCAACGGCACGCCGGTGTACCAGTACCAGCAGACCGTCGGCCCGGTGGACCTGTCGACGGTGGTCAACCTGCCGACCAACAAGGTGACCCTGCCCGCCGACACCTGGGGCGTCGAAGGCGGCGCTGCGCCGGTGACGATGACCCGCTGGTACGAGAACACCCGCACCCTGTACGTCGAGCCCGAGACCGGTGTCGTCGTCAAGGGCGAAGAGCAGATTCACCAGTACTACGCACGTGAGGCAGGCCAGCCCGAGGTCGACGTGCTCAACGCACCGATCACCTTCGACGAGAACACCGTCGAATACCAGATCCAGCAGGCCAAGGACGGCCAGGACAAGCTCTCGCTCTTCGGCCGCACCGTTCCGATCGTTGCCGGCATCCTCGGTGTCATCTCGCTGATCGCCGGAGTGTTCTTGCTCCTGCGCGGCGGAACCGGTGGACACCGTCAGCCCGCACGGGTCGACAATGCTCCGCGACCGAACCCCGCCGGCGGAGCTGCTCCCGCTCCTTCGAGCAACCGTGATTGGACGACGGATCGCACGGAAGAGATTCCGAGGACGAACCTCAACAAGGAGTAAATGCCTGCGCAGGAGTGAAGCCTGCGGAACGACCCAGATGACAGTGGCGTGGTTGAGTGCCCGTGAGGGCACGCAACCACGCCACTCGTCTGTGTGGGGACATCCTCTGCTGTGGCAGCGCATCTCGAGGCCGTGGGTCCATTCTTCGAGACCGCCGCCATCCGCGACCCGAATACCGAGGCCGATGGCGGATGGCGTCTCCACATCACCGGTGCGGACACAGAAAGTCTCCCGACGCCTGCGGCCGCTACCGCGCGAAGTCTGATTCGGAGGGTGCGGGTTCGCGGACGAGTCGCCAGCAGGTTTCGCCCCATCCGCGTCCACGTCGAGCAGGATCAGGTCTGCGTCTATTTTCGTTGGGCAGAGAATCCGACTACGTTCGCGATGACGTTGCAGCTTCCTCGATCCGAGGACGACTTTTCCGGCTATCCGATGGATTCTCCTGATTCCATTGTGGCCGTGTGCCTTTCGATTTGGCAGGAAGATCTACGAACAGGCTTGCTGGTGTGGGGACATCGCACACGGCGGGCCGACGGTGCCGTACACATCTCGTGACCGATCACCGAGATGACCGGCAGTCGACATCATCGGGTGGCAGCGGTGATGTCACGACGATGCCGTGACGCGGTTGCCCCACAACACCAATCCGCACACGACGACCATCGTCACTGCAGCGGTGACCGCGGCGACGGTGACGAACTGCGCCAGCGTCGAGGCCACGAACACCAACAGCAACACCTCCGCCGCGAGGGCGAACCAGGCGACGAAGGCAAGGTGGGTGCGCTCACCCGCGATGGCCCACAGCAGCGCGCTCTGCAATACGGCCAGGCATGCGCCCTGCAGCACGAACAGCCAGACATAGTTCTGCACACCGGAATACGTATCGCCGACCACCAACGGCAGCAACGGCGACGCCAGTGCCCCGCCGATCACCAGCACCGTGCCCAGACCGGCGACGACGGCCAGGGCCGAGCGCACCGCGGCCGCAGAATGCGCGGGGTTCGCCATCCGCGGATACAGCACCACCCCCACGGCCTGCGGCAACCAGAACGCCGCTTTCGACGCGACGGCACCGACGGCGTACAGCCCGGCCTCGTTGCTGCTGAGCAGAGTGCGCGCAAGGACCAGGTCCAGCGCCGACATCGCGATGAGCACCAATTGCACCTGCGATGCCTGCAGTACGGCCAGGACGGTGACCTTGGTTTCCGACACCGAGTTCTCCGGCACGCCTGCGGTCCACCGCGCACCGATGGCCACCGCGCCGATTCCGGCCGCCGTGGCCAGCAGGACCGAACCGGGTCCGCCGCCGAGTGCGAGCACCACCACTGCGGGCACCACCTTGCCGAAACCGGCCGCAGCCAGCACGAGACTCAGAGCGCCGAAACGCCCCCGCCCCTGCAACAATCCTTGTTCGGCGGCCAGCAGCACCAGCACCGGTGCCGCGATGACCGCGGACACGGTTGCTGTCATCGAGACATTCATGGCCGCGGACAGTGCGGGAGCGAGCGCCACCGCCAGCACACCCACGACCGCTGCACACCGATACCCGACGGTCCGCAACTCTCGAGAACTGCGCCCGCGCACCACTTCACGCGCAACGACGGACTGCAACGCCAACGCCGGGACTGCGAGAACCAGTTGCGCAGCAAGCAGACTCGCGAACTCGCCGTACCCCTCGACGCCGAGCATCCGGCTCGCGAGCACCTGCAGCAGATACGCCGCCACGTTCGCGAACATCGAACCGGCCGTCACCATCCCCATCCCGGCGGCCGACGCACCCGCGGTGTGGTCTGCCTCGGACGAGGCGCGGAAAGACATGAGCCCACGGTATAGGGTGCCGAGCATGGCGCGGTCGAGGTCGAGGTGGACGCCACCGCTCTACTCTCTGCTGCTCGCACTGGTGATTCTCGGGCCTCTTCTCGGCCCCGGCTACCTCTTGCTGCGCGACGCCGTCAGCACTCCCCGTTCCTACTTCACCGACTCCGCGTGGGGAATCGCCGACGCGGCCGCGCGAGCCGTCCCGCAGGACGCCGCAATCGCAGCATTGACGACGGTGTTCGACGGTGGCCTGGTCGTCAAGACAATCCTGCTGCTCGCATTGTGGCTGGCCGGCTGGGGCGCGGCGGTCATGGCTCGTGCGGTGTTACCGACGGCTCCGCTGCCGGCGCTGCTCGTCGCGTCGACCGTGGCGATGTGGAACCCGTACGTCGCCGAGCGTCTGCTGCAGGGACATTGGAGTCTGCTCGTCGGGTACGCCGCCCTCCCCTGGACCGTGGTTGCCGCACTCGCGGTCAGGCAGGGTCGTTCCTGGTGGGCCCTTGCCGTCTGCTCAGCCGCCGCCGGCCTCACCCCCACCGGCGCGCTGCTTGCTGCAACCGTCGCCCTGGTGATTCTTGCGCTCCCCGGGGGTGCCCGACGCGGACTGCGCGTGGTCACGGCCCTTCTGCTGGCGGCGGTGGCGTCGGCGCCGTGGCTGGTGGCAACAGCCGTGTCCGGCAGTGGCGTCGAGCAGGCGGATCCGGCCGGGTGGGCAGCGTTCGCGGCTCGTGCGGAGCCGGGCCTCGGCACGCTCGGCTCCCTGGCCGGCCTCGGCGGGATCTGGAATTCCGATGCTGTACCCGCTTCTCGTACCGGCATTTTCGCGTTCGTGGGCACGGCGCTGCTGCTGACCGTGGTTGCGTTGGGGGTGCGCCCGTTGGTCAGGCGTCGAAGGAATCCGGTGATTCTGGGACTCGGTGTTGTTGCGCTGCTTGCCGTATTCGTTCCCGCACTGGCTGCGACGGGACCGGGCCTCGCGATGGCTCGCGCACTGGGTGAGACCGTTCCCGGTGCTGGACTGCTCCGCGACTCTCAGAAGTGGGTGGCCCTGGCGATGCCGATCTACGCGTTGGCCGCCGCGGCCGCGTTTACTCCCCGGCGTCGACCGAATCCGGTGCAGCCAACCGCGCTGAGCGCGGTTCAGCGCACCCGATTCGGCAGCGCCGTCGCGATTGTGGCCCTGCTGATCGCATTACCCGACCTGGCCTGGGGCGTCGGGAACTCGATGCGGCCCGTGACGTACCCGGCGTCCTGGCAGGCGGTCGCAGCGCAATTGCAGGGCAGCACAGGCGATGTCGCAGTTCTACCGGCCGGCATGTTTCGCCGCTTCCCCTACAGCGGCACTGCGCCGGTTCTCGATCCGGCACCGCGGATGCTGCCACTGGACGTGTTACAGACCGGCGAGCTCATCGTCGCGGGCGGCACGGTGCGGGGCGAGGGAACCCGGGCCACCGAAGTCCAGAATGCTTTGCTCGCAGGCGAATCCGCGGAGACACTCGCAGAATTGGGCGTCGGGTGGGTGTTGGTGGAGAACACCACCCCCGGTGAGCTCGGCGACTCCGCGCGGACGCTGAACCGGTTGGATGCCGTGTACTCGGACGAGCAGCTCACGCTCTATCGGGTGTCCGATCCAATAATCATCCAGAGCCGCTCGAACACGGCCGTCGTCGTCGCCCACCTCGCGTGGGCACTGCTGCTTCTCGGGGGACTAGCGGTAGGACTGCTGGGCCGATTCCGAGTGCGGCGCACCCACCAGCCCTGACGACCACGTTCCACGCGTCGTCGCGTCGAGCACCGAGTACACACCGTCCGCGCACTGTTCCCACGAGAACTCACCCGCGCGCACACGCGCTTTCTCGCCCAGGCGAGTGCGAGCTTCGGCGTCCTGCAGCAGCTCCGAGACGGCCTGGGTGAGGCCGGAGACGTCCCGGTCGTCGACCGACTGTCCGCCCACCAGAATGCCGGTCACGCCGTCGATGACCGAATCGGTGAGGCCCTTGGAACTTCGGTAGCCGACGGTCGGCACGCCGTGTTGAGCGGCTTCGACGACTGCGAGACCCCAGCCCTCCTTACGCGAGGGCATGACGTGCACCCACGAACGGCCGAGCAACTCGTGCTTGCGCTCCTCGTCGACGTGGCCGTGGAAGGTGACGTACTGCTCGATCCCCAGTTCACTCACGTAGTCGCGGAGGTTCTGCTCCCACCAGCCGCCACCGATGACGTCGAGGTGGATGTCGGGGACTCGGCCTCGCAGCGCCGCGACGACGTCGAGAGCGTCGTCGATCTGCTTGTGCGGAACCAACCTGGACAACACGGTGAGCGACGGGTGCGCGGTGCGGGTGCTCTCGTCGCCCTCCGGCACCGACTGCGGGATCTCGTCGGCTCCGTTGCGGACCACAGCGATGCGCTCGCGGTCGACGCCGAGCGCGATCAGCTCGTCCGCAGACGGCAGGGACACCGTCAGGTACTGATTGCGACGGTGCACTCGGGGAGAAACCGTCGATTCGAGCCACCAGCCGAGCTTGGCCATCATCGGGCCGGCGACCGGCCATTGCTCACGGTGGCAGTGGTGCACAAGCAGGGTCACCGGAACGCCGAGTGCTGCGCGCGAGAAGAAAGGAATGCCGTTCTGGGTGTCGATCACCGCGTCAGGCGCGATGCCCTTGAGCGGGCCGAAACCGAGTCGCCCGGCTGCGATGGCGGCCAATGCGCGGGGATACACCGACAGGCGGCCACCACCGCGGCTGATGCGAATGCCGTCGACGATCTCCTCGGCGGGAGCTCCGGGGTACGACGCCGTCCTCAGCGTGACGCGTACGCCGCGTCGAGCCAGACCTGCGCCGACCTGCTCGAGGTAACGCTCACTGCCGCCGCCCTGCGGGTGCCCGGTATCGCGCCAGCACAGCAACAGAACCTCGCGCACAGCTCGCTTCACCCAATTTCCGCATGCTCGTCGATTACCGCTGCCACAGTAACCGCTAGGGTTCGTTTTCGTGACTTCCGCCGTGACACGTCTGTTCGCCTCCCGCGCGACCTTGCGCCGTTCGGTGAGTCTGCTGAAGGACTTCGGCCACGAACAGAGCGCTCCGGACATCTTCTACGGGGCTTTGGCGCGTGATTCCGTCGAGCTGATCGGCGACCTGTACCGAGGCCTGACGGGCACCGACATGTCCGCAGCGACGGTATTGGACGTCGGCGGCGGCCCCGGCTACTTCGCCGAGGTGTTCGGCGCGAGTTGTGCGCGCTACCTGCCCGTCGAACCCGACGCATCCGAGATGCACGCGGCGGGACTGCAGATCCCCGGTTCGGTACGCGGCTCCGGTATGGCACTGCCCTTTCGCGACGACAGTGTCGACATCTGCTTCTCGTCCAACGTCGCCGAACACGTCCGCGAGCCCTGGACCATGGCCGAGGAGATGCTCCGTGTCACCAAGCCCGGCGGCCTGACAGTGCTTTCGTACACCATCTGGTTCGGCCCGTTCGGCGGTCACGAGACCCGCCCGTGGCACTACCTCGGCGGCGAATACGCGGCCCGCCGCTACGCTCGCACCACCGGACACGAACCGAAGAATCGCTTCGGCGAATCACTGTTCGACATCAGCGCCTCCGACGGATTACGTTGGGCGCGAAGCACTCCCAACGCAACGTTACTGGCGGCTTTTCCGCGCTATCACCCGCGCTGGGCATGGTGGATGATGCGCGTTCCGATACTCCGCGAGTTCTTGGGCAGCAACCTCGTCCTCGTTCTGAAACCAACTGGATAGTCTGGGCCGATGACGGCACTCGCGCTCGACATCGGCGGCACCAAGATGACAGCGGCACTCGTCGGCGAGGACGGTCGGCCGCAGAACCCGGTGACGACGTCGACCCCGGAGTCCGGAGTGTGGCGGGCATGCGCTTCGCTGCTTCGGAAGATCGCTCCTGGACAGCACATCGACCGCATCGGCGTCGCCTGTTCCGGGCCGGTGAACCTCGAGACCGGATCGGTCGCACCGATCAACATCGAGGAGTGGAAGAACGGCTTCGGTCTACGCGATCACATCTCCGCCGTGCTTCCCGACGCCGACATACGGCTGGCGATGGACGGCAGCGCAGCGGCTCTGGGCGAGTACCGCTTCGGTGCTGCCGTGGGTGTGCCCGACGTGCTGAGCCTGGTGGTGTCGACCGGCATCGGCGGTGGGTTGGTGCTGGGCGGAAAGATCGTCGCCGGGGCCAGCGGCAACGCCGGGCACATCGGCCACATCGTCGTTCCCGGTTCGACGACGCCCTGTGCGTGCGGCGGAATCGGGTGCGTCGAAACGGTGTCGAGTGGGCCCTCGGCGGTGCGGTGGGCGCGCGAACAGGGGTGGCCGGGGAGCACTGGTGTCGAATTGGCCGCAGACGCCGCCGCGGGCGAAACGCGCGCCATCACCGCGCTGCAACGAGCCGGAGTCGCGCTCGGTCAGGCCATTGCGTCGGCCGTCGCACTGACCGATGTACGCATGGTGGTGATCGGCGGCGGCTTCGCTCAGGCCGGCCCGCCGCTGTGGGACCCGATTCGAGAGTCGATCGCACTACACGCGCGGTTGAAATTTCTCGACGGTCTACAGGTGGTGCCCGCGGCGCTCGGTGGCCTGGGAACCCTGGCCGGGGCAGCCGCACTCACTGCCTGACCCACACAGCCAGAACGGGGCCCACCCCTCGGTGAGCCCCGTTCCGTGTCGTGAATACTACGCGCCCAAACGCTGCTTCAGGGCGTCGAATTCGTCCTGAATTCCGGTGGGCAGCTTCTCGCCGACGAAGTCGAACCACTCCTGGATCAGCGGGATCTCGGCCTTCCACTCCTCGGTGTTCACCGCGAGTGCCTCGGCCACGTCGTCGACGGTGGTGTCGAGACCGTCGATGTCGAGTGCCTCGGCGGTGGGGACCACGCCGATCGGTGTTTCGACGCCCGCTGCCTTGTGCTCGATGCGCTCGACGATCCACTTGAGCACACGCGAGTTCTCACCGAATCCGGGCCACAGGAAGCGCTTGTCGTCGCCGCGGCGGAACCAGTTGACGTAGAACACCTTCGGCAGCTTGGACTCGTCGGCGTTCTTGCCGAGGTCGATCCAGTGCTGGAAGTAATCGCCCACGTTGTAACCGAGGAACGGCAACATTGCCATCGGGTCGCGTCGGACGGTGCCGACGGTGCCCTCGGCGGCGGCGGTCTGCTCGGAGCCGACGGTGGCTCCCATGAACACTCCGTGCTGCCAATCGCGAGCCTCGGTCACCAGCGGAACGGTGGTCTTGCGACGTCCACCGAAGAGAATCGCCGAAATCGGCACACCCTTGGGGTCGTCCCACTCCGGAGCCATGGACGGGCACTGCGCCATCGGTACGCAGTAACGCGAATTGGGATGTGCGGCATCGGTTCCGGACTCGGGGGTCCAGTCGTTGCCCTTCCAGTCGATCAGGTGATCGGGCTTGCCTTCGAGGCCCTCCCACCACACGTCTCCGTCGTCGGTCATGCCGACGTTGGTGAAGACGGAGTTGCCCTGATCGATGGTCTTCATCGCATTCGGGTTCGAGTCCCAGTTGGTGCCGGGCGCGACACCGAAGAAACCGAACTCGGGGTTGACGGCGTAGAGACGACCGTCCTCACCGAATCGCATCCACGCGATGTCGTCGCCGATGGTCTCTGCGCGCCAGCCCGGAATGGTCGGCTGAATCATCGCGAGGTTGGTCTTGCCACATGCGGACGGGAAGGCCGCCGCAATGTAGTAGGCCTTGTCCTCGGGCGAGATCAGCTTGAGGATCAGCATGTGCTCGGCGAGCCAGCCCTCGTCGTGGGCCATCGCCGAGGCGATGCGCAGCGAGTAGCACTTCTTGCCCAGCAGAGCGTTGCCGCCGTAGCCGGATCCGTAGCTCCAGATCTCGCGATCCTCGGGGAAGTGCGTGATGTATTTGGTGTCGTTGCACGGCCACGGCACGTCGGCCTGGCCTTCGGCGAGCGGTGCGCCGAGCGAGTGCAGCGCCTTGACGTAGAACCCGTCCTCGCCGATCTTGTCCAACGCAGCCTGGCCCATGCGGGTCATCACGCGCATGGAGATGACGACGTACTCGGAATCGGTGAGCTCGACGCCCAGCTTCGGATCCGCAGCGTCGAGCGGGCCCATGCAGAAGGGAACGACGTACATGGTGCGTCCGCGCATGCAACCGCGGTAGAGATCGGTCATCAGCGTCCGCATCTCGGACGGGTCCATCCAGTTGTTGGTGGGACCGGCGTCGATCTCTTCCTTGGAACAGATGTACGTGCGCGATTCGACACGGGCGACGTCCGACGGATCGGAGTTGCCGAGGAACGAGTTGGGCTTCTTCTCGTCGTTGAGACGAGTGAAGGTGCCTGCCTCGACCAGCTTGTCGGTCAGGCGCTCCCATTCGGCGTCGGATCCGTCAGCGAACACCACGGAGTCCGGTTCGGTCAGTTCGGCTACCTGAGCAACCCAGGCAAGCAGTTCTTTGTGTCGAGTCGGCACGCTGTCGGTGCCGCTCAAACCGGGAATGGTCGCTGAGGTCATCTAACTCTCCTGGGGTTAGCCGGAACCGGGAAGAATTCGCACGATCGCTGTGGGCAAGCACGCACGAGTAGATCTCGGTTTTCCCCTCTCGGCGGGGCGCTGCTCGACCGTTCGAGCTGCAGTACACCATGTTACTGGGTACGGCAAGCCGAGGACCGAGCGCCGGATGTCCTGTTCATCAGGTTAACGCCGAGCGACGCGAATCCAGAAACAGGGTGTTGTCCGATTGGTCACAAGACCGATTCAGATTGGGAAAGATCTGCGCAAGAAGCCCTCGAGCAGGGGCGATACCGCGTCCCCGCTTTCTCGCTACAGCTCTCCTGATTCGGACATTTCGCCCCGACCAATACCGTTCGCTTCGCGAAAAATCTCCCAGCTTCGGTAGTGGCCGTCACGTCCGAAGGCGGTGAACTTGTCTGTCACACCGTCCCCGTCGACGTCGGTCGCCACCGTGATCCCGGCATCGGTATGCCGCACGGTGGTCTCGTAGTGACCGTCGCCGTCGAGATCCAAGAGGTCAGCCGCGACGACGGGCGCGTCCGCATCGAACTCGTG
Source organism: Rhodococcus sp. Leaf278 (assembly GCF_001426085.1). GTDB lineage: Bacteria > Actinomycetota > Actinomycetes > Mycobacteriales > Mycobacteriaceae > Rhodococcoides. The sequence continues at coordinate 96,651 of NZ_LMRR01000044.1, read as the reverse complement.
TTGCGCCACGTCATCCGTGGGAACTACTTCCGCCGCGAAGCCATCCACCGCGATCATCGACACCCCTCACCTGGTTCGACCGACACTGCACCTACTGACTCCGACGCACGGACGCAACGATCGGTTCCACCGGGCCGCGGAATCGCTCCAGCCCCCGTTCGAGTGCAGAGAGATCGCGATCGCACGCCGACAGCAACGCCGACCGGTGGTCGGCGAGCCTGCGCAGTTCGGCATCCACCTCGGCGATATCTCCGTCGATGCGGGCCGCAGCCTCCCGGTCCGCGACCGCGACGGCGGCCGCGAGAGCGGACTCGGCTTCGAGAATGCGCGAGAGCAGCCGCTGCTCCACCACGGATTTCACCCGGGCCAGGCATTCCTGCGTCCAGCTCCGCAGGTGTGCCCGATCCGACACCAACGCTCTCGACCGCGTCAACCACCATGCGAGCGCTCCGCCCAGAACAAGGGTGATCACGGTGTTGGCCACTGCCCACGCCTGCACCAGCGCCATCGGAGAGACGATCAGGCGTCCGAGGCCGACACCCGCCGATGCCCCGACCACGATCATGATGGCGTCCTCGATACCGCGACGCCGAGACGGTGCCCCGATGTCGAGCGATGCGTCCTCGGCGCTCGCCTGAGCCACCGTCGGGACGAGCCCCAGGTCGGACTCCACCGCTCGCAGTCCCGCGGTCAGCGCGGCGTCGGCTCGACTCTGCGCACCTCGCGCCGACTCGGCGACGTGCGCGGGCAGGTGATTCAGCTCGGCCCGTCGGGCCCCGTCGATCGACCGCCTCACCTCGACGCCCAGTTCGCGAAGGTCCTCGGCGGCGGCATGGAGCAACTCCACCCGGACCCGCTGAATCCGATTGTGCAACAGCGCACGTCGATCACCACCGAGGTTCTCTCGTTCGCCGATCAGCGCGGCGCGTCGCGCTCGAAGAGGGACGGAATCGCTTCCCCCGGTCACGTCGCGAGCTCTCGCCACGATCGACGCTCTGGCCCCGGCAGCGCAGTCATGCACCGCCGCAGCGTATTTGCGCCGCGCCCCGAGTGCCGTGGCGTCCAGCAGCAGCACGCCGAGCCGGTCCGTCACCGCCCCGAGGCCCGATTCGACACACAGTGCCGCGTCGCCGGTGTCCCTCCCCACCCGCGCCAGCCGGACCGAGATCGGGTGAAACGTGCACTCCACCGCTCGCGGAACGCGCTCGGCAACCAGGTCACTGTCGGCTATCACCACCTCGCGCCAATGCCTGTGCACGTCGATCTTGTTCACCACGAACACCACCGGCGTGGATTCGAGTGCCCCTCGCCAGCGCTCGATTTCGAAGCGACCGACCGGAGCCGACGCGTCGACGACGATCACCACGACGGCTGCGTCGGCCACCGAATCCGAGAATTCAATGCCACCGAGCCGCGACAGCTCACGCCGCAGCTCCGACTTGCCCGATCCGGCCGTGCCGGTGAGGTGCACCCCGGCGGGTCGGCTCTCGCGCGCCTGTGCGATCCGGTCGAGGGCATCCGAGTTCCAGCGCCGGAGAACGCTTTTCATGTCCTCGGACAGTGGCATCACTTGTGCAGCATCCGCACGTAGCCCCGACACAACGCGAGTGCCGACCGACGCACTTCCGACTCCTCGGCCGCAGCCGCGCGCTGCTTCCACAGGGCTGCCTGCTCCACTACGGCCTGCTCCGAACCGGTCTCGATCGGCACCCCCAAATGCATTGCAGCGCAACGCATATCCGCAGCCACGGCTTCATCCGAGGCGAGGTACGACTCGACGGCCCCGCGCACCTGCCGATACCGCGCACAGATCTGCTGCAGGCTCCGGTGCAGGTCTGCGTCGCGGCCCGCCGCGGCCGTCGACACCGCCGTCGACACCGAGGCCGTCACCTCGTCGACACCGGTGACCTCGGCCAGCGCACGCAGCGCATCACCGTCGGACAGAGCGGTTCGCTGCCGCAGCACGTCGATCAGCAGAGCCACGCCGCGCAGTTCGATGCACTCGATCAGAGCCTCCCGGCGACGCGTCGAGACGGCGATGTCGGCCGCGAGAAAGCGGTCCACGGTCAACAGGTCTGCCGGGCCGACGTCGCTCGCAGCGACGGCGCGAGCGTCGGGCATGACGAGCGAGGCCCCGGACGGCCCAGTGCCACGCAATCCCGCTGCGGTCGCACCCATCACCGGCAGTACCGTCCGCACGAGCTGTCGGGAGGCCGCCGCTGCGGATGCCGCTGGATCGTCGAGGGTGTCCGCCTTGGTGAGCACCACGACGGTTCCGTTCGGCATCCCGCCGGGATCAGAAGCCAAGAACTCTGTGTCGACCGGCGACACCGCGCCTGCGATCACATAGACGAGCACGTCGAAATCCGTGCCGTCGACGCCGCTGTCTTCGCGCACCCGCACCTCGAGGCCGTCCGCGTCGAGGCGCGTCGACTCGACGATCGCGACAATTGCGGATTTGCCCACTCCGGTTCGACCCGTCACGCGCACGATCACCGGCCGCAGGCGATCCTGCAGCGCGGTGTCGACGGCCTTGCGGGCGTCATCGCTCACCGGTACCCCGCACGAGCTCGCCGCGGTGCGGTCACGCAGTCGGCCGAAACTCGCCACGCCCATGTTCGATCCCCCCAGAACGACCGCCGTCTGCCCCTGACGCGGCGTACAGCCCCCTGCTGCGGCACCGATTCTGGCACATCGGTGAGCCGTACGACCCGCCCCGGAGAATTGCACCGATGTAATTAGTCGCGAACTTCTTGCCCCTGATCAGCGGTAGGACGCCAAGTCTCAACTTCAACTCGAGACCCACGTGTCACACGGCCCGTCGATGCGCGACAATGGACCCGTGAACGAGTCTCAGGACACCTCTGTCGACACCGAGGAGAACGCAGCGCGGACCCACGAACGGGGCTCGCGGCTGTACCCACGAGTGACGAGCTTCCGCTCTCGGCGTGGAGCGCTGACCGAGGCTCAGCAGACCACCTGGGACAGCCTGTGGCCGCGCATCGGCCGCGATGTCGCCGACGAGCAGATCGACATCGACGCCTGGTTCGGCCGCAGCGGACCGGCAATTCTCGAAATCGGGTCGGGTACCGGCACGGCCACCACGGCGATGGCCTCGGCCGAGCCGCACGTCAACCTCATGGCCGTCGAGGTCTACCGCCCCGGCCTGGCACAGACGCTGCAACAAATCGAACGAGAAGGCATCGAGAACATTCGGCTGCTTCGCGGTGACGCGATGGACGTGCTCGAGAACATGCTCTCGTCGGAGTCGTTGACCGGAGTCCGGGTCTTCTTTCCCGATCCCTGGCCCAAGGTTCGCCACCACAAGCGTCGACTGCTGCAGGGGCCGACCTTCGCAATGATCGCGGATCGACTGAAGCCGGGCGGCGTTCTGCACGTGGCCACCGACCATGCCGAATACGCTGAGTGGATTGCCGAGGCCGGGAACGCCGAACCCGGTTTGACCGTTCTCGATTGGGAATCGCCCATGACGCACGAGCGGCCGGTGACCAAGTTCGAGGGCAAGGCACAGCTGGTCGGCAGTTCGGTGACGGAATTGATCTGGGGAAAGAAGACAGCATGAGCGTCAGTACGGACATGCGCGACACCGTGGTCAACCCCTCAGAACTCGGCGCAATCGGTGAATCGCGCCACAGCAAGCGAGTCCTGCTGGTCTGGGACGCGCCCAACCTGGACATGGGACTCGGTGCAATTCTGGGTGGCAGACCCACCGCCGCCTACCGTCCACGGTTCGATGCGCTGGGCCGTTGGCTGCTCAGCCGCACCGCGGAACTCTCCACCTCAGGCACCGCGACTCTCGAACCCGAGGCGACGGTATTCACCAATATTGCTCCCGGTAGCGCCGATGTCGTCCGACCCTGGGTCGAAGCATTGCGTAACGTGGGGTTCGCGGTGTTCGCCAAGCCCAAGGTCGACGAAGACAGCGATGTCGACGCCGACATGCTCGACCACATCGATTCTCGCAACCGTGACGGCGGCCTCGCCGGAGTCATGGTCGCGTCCGCCGACGGTCAAGCGTTCAAGGGCCCACTGGAGGCCATCGCAGCAACCGGAGTGCCGGTCCAGGTACTGGGCTTCCGGGAGCACGCAAGCTGGGCTGTCACGTCGGACATCCTGGAATTTCTCGATCTCGAGGATATTCCGGGCGTCTTCCGTGAGCCACTGCCACGGGTGAGTCTCGATTCCCTCCCCGACGAGGGCGCGTGGCTGCAGCCCTTCCGACCGCTGTCCGCCCTGCTCGTCGGGCGCCAAGGAGTTTCTTAAGTGTTCGCCAGATGGGGAGACATCGTCTACCGGCTGCGGTACACCGTTATCGGTGTCATGGTTGCCGGGCTGTTGGGCTTCGCAGCCTACGGTCTCGATCTCAACAGCCATCTCAGTCAGAGCGGTTGGGACGATCCGACCTCGGAATCGGCCCAGGCTGCCCGTCTGGCGGACACCACGTTCGGTCGCGACAAGCAGGGTGACGTCATCGTCCTCTACACCGCGCCCGACGGCTCGACCATCGACGATCCGGCGTTCCAGTCGGCGATAACCGACAACTTGAACTCTCTGGTTGCCGACCATCCGGACCAGATCGAGAAGATCAACGGCACCTACTTCCCCGGGACGGGTGCGCCGAACCTCGCCGCGCTCGGAACCACCGACAAGCAACACGCCATTGCCAGCATTGCGATCAAAGGTGCCAACGACACCGAACTGACGAACAACTATCAGGCCGTCAAGGACGTCTTCTACATAGACGGCGTCGACGTACAGGTCACCGGCCTACAGGCAGTCGCCGGCGCACTGCAGTCGACCATGGCCGGCGACATCCACCGCATGGAGCTGCTGGCGATCCCCGCCGTCGCGGTGCTGCTGTTTTTCATCTTCGGTGGCGTCGTCGCAGCCGCACTTCCGCTGATCATCGGTGGCCTCACGGTCGTCGGAGCCAACGGCATCGTGAAGGTGTTCACCAACTTCACCGAGGTCAACTCGTTCGTTGCACCCGTGGTCTCGCTCGTCGGCCTCGGCCTGGCCATCGACTACGGGCTGTTCATCGTGTCGAGATTCCGAGAAGAACTGGGCGACGGCTATTCGACGCCACAGGCCGTGCGCCGCACCGTCATGACGGCCGGTCGCACCGTGGTGTTCTCCGCGACGATGATCGTTGCGTCCCTCGGTGGGCTGCTCCTGTTCCCGCAGGGCTTCCTGAAGTCGGTGGCCTACGGCTCCATCGCCACCGTCGCACTCGCCGCCCTGACGGCCATCACGATCCTGCCCGCCATGCTTGCGATCCTCGGCCCACGCGTGGACGCGCTGGGTCTGAAGTTCATGCGCAAGACCAAGTCGAGCGAGGAAATCGAGAACGGCATGTGGGGCCGCCTCACCCGCTGGGTGATGCGCAATCCGGTCAAGGTCACCGTGCCCATCGTGCTCGGCCTGGTGCTGCTGACGCTGCCCGTCGGCAACATCAAATTCGGTGGCATCAACGAGACCTACCTTCCTCCCGACAACGTCACCCGCGAAGCGCAGGGTGAGTTCGACACGCTGTTCCCGGGTCAGCGCACCGAGCCGATCAAACTCGTGATCAGCAATGCGCAGGGGCCGAACCTCGCCGCGATCACCACTCAGGCCAACAACGCTCCCGGACTGGTCGAGCCGTTCTCCCCGGTCGGTGCCAGCAAGGACGGCATCATCGTCTTCAAGGCCGGACTGGTCGATCGCAACGATTCCAAGCCCGCAATCGACTTCCTCCGCAGCATCGACGTGCCGGACGGAGCGTCGATGCTCGTCGGCGGCACACCTGCGATCGAGCAGGACTCGATCAGTGCGCTCATCGACAAACTGCCACTGATGGCCGTCCTGGTCGTGTTCATCGTGACGCTGCTGATGTTCCTGACGTTCGGATCGTTGGTGTTGCCGATCAAGGCGGTGCTCATGACCGTCCTCGGGCTCGGTGCCACCATGGGCATTCTGACGTGGATATTCATCGACGGTAACGGTGCGGGGCTGATGAATTTCACCCCTGGTCCGATCATGGCTCCCGTGTTGGTGCTGATCATCTCGATTGTGTTCGGCCTGTCCACCGACTACGAGGTATTCCTCCTCTCCCGCATGGTCGAGGCTCGCGAAAAGGGTGCCAGCACAAGCGAAGCCATCCGCATCGGAACCTCACATACCGGACGCATCATCACCGCCGCGGCCCTGATTCTCATCGTCGTGACCGGAGCGTTCGCATTCTCCGATCTGGTGATGATGAAGTACATCGCCTACGGCATGATCGCTGCCCTCATCATCGACGCCACCCTTATCCGCATGTTCCTCGTGCCCGCCACGATGAAGCTGCTCGGTGACGATTGCTGGTGGGCTCCGCAGTGGATGAAGCGAATTCAGCGCAAGCTCGGACTCGGCGAGACCATCCTCGAAGACGAACTCCTGCCCATTGCCGACGTGCCGGAGCTCGCCCTCGCCGGGGGTGCACCGTCCACCACGGTCGCGCCACCGCTTCGTCCGGCACCGCGCCGGAGCGAACCGCTCACCGAGCCCATTCCTGTTGTTGCGCCGCACGGTTCGGGCCCCATCCGGGCGACCCACGCCGCGAAGGAAGAGTCCAGGCGCAGTGTGACGGGACGGCCCGCGACACCACCCGAGCCGACCCGCGACACTCAGGCCACTCCCCCGGCGCAGCAGGCCCCGAGGTCTGCCCCGAGTCAGCCGGCAGCGCCCCGTCCACGTCCGACCGTCGAGCCACGACCGACCGTCGAGCCGGAACCGACCCAGGCCGCCGAGGTGGTTCGTCCTGCTCCGCCGGCCGAGCCGCCACGCGCACCGAGTGCCCCGCGCCCGCCGGTCACACCGCCCAGCCGATCCCGCCCGGCTCGCGCACCTCGAGCCGAAGAACCGGATTCACGGTCCATCGAGAGCTGGCTGGCCGATCTGCGAGCGCCCAGCGCATCGCCCCCGAGTCGGCCGAGTACGCCCGTCAACGGTTCGAGCCGAAACGGTCACGGCGAGAACGGCTCGACCCGCAACGGTCATGGAGCAAACGGGTCCGCGCAGAACGGGTCCGGTCAGAATGGATCCGCGCAGAACGGATCCGGCCAGAATGGATCCACGCAGCACGGGTCCGGCCAGAACGGGTCCGGCGAGAGCCACTCGACCCGAAACGGCAACGGCAACGGCAACGGCAACGGCAACGGTACCGAGCGCAACGGCAGCAACGGCTACGAACACCGTGGATCCGAGCGCGACGGCTCCGAGCACACTGGGTCCGAACGCAACGGCACCAACGGCACCAACGGATCGGCGTCGAACGAGTCCGAGAAGCCGTCGGGTCGTCGGGCAGCACCCGCTGCCGACAACGGCGACAGTGGCCGTCATCGCGGCGGTGAGAACGGGCAGGTACTCAGTGTCAGCGAGTTGCTCGCGAGGGAACGCAACCGTTCACGCTGATGCTGCACCGCCGCGCAGGCGAGTAGACCCCTCTCTCCAACTCGTTGCGCAAGCTACACTCTCGCCCGTAGCGGGGGTCGTTGTTCACTCACGTGGCAACGACGCCGCGTGCACCGAGGGGGAGTTACACACACGTGTTCGTTCGATGGGGAATTTTCGTCCACCGTCTTCGGTACAGCGTTCTCGGGGTCATGGTTGCCGGGCTCGCGATCTTGGCGGCGTACGGCTGGGACCTACCGGAGCATCTGAGCCAGAGCGGATTCGACGATCCGACGTCGCAGTCGGCCGCGGCCAGCAATCTTGCGAACGAGACGTTCGGGCGTGACACCGAGGGCGATGTCGTCGTTCTCTACACCGCCCCCCAGGGCTCTGACATCGACGATCCGACGTTCGATGCGGCGATAGTCCAGAACCTCGACTCACTGGTTGCCGACCACCCCGACCGCATCGCGAAGATCAACGGCAGCTATTTCGGAACCAGGGAAGCACCCAGGCTCGCGGCACTCGGCACCGCCGACAAGCAGCACGCGATCGCCAGCATCGCCATCGTCGGGAGCAACGACACCGAACTGACCGAGAACTTCCAGGCCGTCCGGAATGCCTTCTACATCGACGGTATCGATGTGCAGGTCGCCGGGCAGCAGGCGGTGGCGGCCTCCCTGCAGTCGACGATGACCGACGACATCCATCGAATGGAGGTCCTCGCCATCCCCGCCGTCGCGGTGCTGCTGTTCTTCGTCTTCGGCGGCGTCGTAGCTGCTGCGCTTCCCCTCATCGTCGGTGCGCTGACGGTCATCGGGGCCAACGGCGTCGTGAAGCTGTTCACCCACGTCACCGAGGTCAACACCTTCGTCGCACCGGTGGTGTCGCTGGTGGGGCTCGGCTTGGCGATCGACTACGGCCTGTTCATCGTCTCCCGTTTCCGAGAGGAGCTGGGCGACGGCAGATCGACGCCCGATGCGGTGCGTCGAACAGTGATGACGGCCGGCCGCACGGTGGCGTTCTCCGCGACGATCATCGTCGCGTGCCTCGGTGGCCTGCTCCTGTTTCCGCACGGATTCCTGCGGTCGGTCGCCCTGGGTTCGATTGCGACGGTCGCTCTCGCGGCACTGAACGCGATCACCATCCTGCCGGCCATTCTGTCGATTCTCGGCCCGCGTATCGATGCCCTCGGCCTCGCGTTCATGCGCAAGACGAAGTCCTCGGAGGAGATCGAGAACGGCAGGTGGGGCAGGCTCACGCACTGGGTGATGCGCAATCCCATCAAGGTGGTCGTCACCATCGTTCTCGGACTGCTGGCCCTGACGGTGCCCATCGGCAATCTCGCGTTCGGCGGAATCAACGAAACCTATCTGCCACCGGACAATCCGACGCGAGTGGCGCAGGAACAATTCGACGAGTTGTTCCCCGGCCAGCGCACCGAGCCCCTCGAGCTGGTCATTCAGAACGCGCAGGGTGCCGCACTCGGAGCCATCACCACTCAGGCGAACAACGCCCCCGGTCTGATCGAGCAATTCACGCCCGTCGGTGCCAGCAAGAACGGCGTCATCGTGTTCAAGGCCGGGTTGATCGATCGGAACGACAGCGCGCCCGCCATCGAATTCCTCCGCAGCATCGACACTCCGGACGGCACCACGTTGCAGGTGACGGGAACGCCTGCGATCGAACGAGATTCGATCGATGCGATGGTCGACCGCCTACCTCTGATGGCGGTACTGGTCGTCATCGTCGTCACGGTGTTGATGTTCCTGACATTCGGATCGCTGGTGCTGCCCATCAAGGCGGTACTGATGACCACACTCGGACTCGGGTCCACGATGGGCATACTGACGTGGATATTCATCGACGGCCACGGAGCCGGGTGGATGAATTTCACACCCGGACCGATCATGGCGATGATTCTGTTGCTGATCGCGGCGATCGTCTTCGGACTCTCGACCGACTACGAGGTGTTCCTACTCTCCCGGATGGTCGAGGCACGGGAAAAAGGCTCCAGCACAAGCGAAGCCATCCATATCGGCAGTTCTCACACCGGACGCATCATCACTGCTGCAGCCTTGATCCTCATCGTCGTGACGGGGGCGTTCGCGTTCTCGGATCTGGTGATGATGAAGTACATCGCCTACGGCATGATCGCCGCTCTGATCATCGACGCGACCGTCATCCGCATGTTCCTGGTCCCTGCGACGATGAAACTGCTCGGGGACGCCAGCTGGTGGGCACCGGCGGGAATGAAGCGAATGCAGCGCAAGCTCGGACTCGGTGAAACGGTGCCCGAGGACTCCTGACGCACCTCCCCCACAACGCGTGAATGAACCACTGCACCGCCGAGACGTATGCAGCGGTCCATTCACGCAGCAGAGGTGGTCAGGAGGACACTGCCGCAGTCTCCCGATCGGCGAACACCTTGGCGTATCGGGTGCCCGCGATCAGCAGCAGCAGCCCGACTGCGATGAAGGCGATGACGCGGAACAGCCCGTCCAGCGCAACCAGATCGAACAGGAACAGTTTTGCGATGGCCGCCGCCGTCAGGGCAAGCCCGCCCACCAGTGCCGCATGGGCGTGCGTGACGCTACGCAACCCGAAGGCCAGGAGCGAGAAGGCTGCGATCATCCACTCGATGGTCGCGGCAGTGTGGCCGGCAGTGAATCCTGTTGCTTCGCCGCCTATTCCGATACCGAGGGTGACCGTTGCCGACGTCAGTCCGTAGAGGGCGAGTACACCGGAGACAATGGCGAGGGTTTGCATTCCGTCGTCGACCAGCTTCAACTCGGCGAGAACATAGGCGAAGGCGAAAGCCGTTGCTGCCAGCAGGATTCCGCCGATAACGATACCGGCACTGCCGATGGCGAAATCGGAGTCGAGCATGGCCTGGGGTGGGCTGACCGAGACGAACATCAGTGCACCGATCACGCCGAATCCACTACCGATCAGGTATGCCAATGTCGACCGAGCGCTGTGCGCCACGGCCAGCAGAGCGAGGGCGACAGCGAACAGCACGACCGGACGGATCTCGAGCGTCGTCGACTCGACAGCAGCCTGCAACGTGGCGAGGGCACCGATCACCGCGACCGTGATGCGAGCGTGTCCCGGCAACCAGCGCACCACAGCCACGATCGCCACTGCCGCAGCGGCAAGGACCAGCTGAAGGGTGACGGCGATGCCGCGGTCGAAGATGTCGACGGAGAGCAGGACCGGCAGCGCCGGCAGGGCGATCATCACGGTCGCCACCACATCGGAGACGTTGCGGCGCAACAGCTCCAGTGACATTCCAATACCGAGCACTGCCGTGAGCACGATGGCCAGGAGCAGCCAGTAATTATCGGTCGAGCCGTTCATGTCGGCAGTAGCGACCGCAGCCGACACCGCGCCGACGAGGGGAACGGTCCGAACAACCTGCAGGATCTGCCAATTCCGACCGATCTGGGCGGGGAAGCTCGCGACGTACGTGGCGATGAAGAATGCGATCAACGCGAGTGTGAGGCCATCGGTCAGTACCGGGCCGCACACCGCAACGCCGGCCAGAATCAATACTGCCATCGGCTGCGACTTCCATTGCACCGCCAGAGCTGTTCCGGCAGCAGCAATTCCGAGCGCAACGATCAGCCCGATCACGGGATCGAGCCAGCCGTACAGAACGGACGTCGCCAGCACGTCGAGGTACAGGCCCGCGATGCCGGTGGCAGCGAGAGCAATTCCGCCGACCCGTCCACCGGATCGCCCGAACACCCGAACTCCTGCGCCGATCAGCGCGAGGGAGAAGACGGCTCCGGCCGCGACCCGCAGCGGCGGACCGAACCACCCGGCCTGCGCCGCGAGCACCAACAGCATCACGACGCCGACGAGAGTGACGCCGGCCCCGGCGACGGCCAACAGACGACTGATGACCCCGTCGCGCTGCCACCAGGGTGCCCTCGGCGGGGCGGGCGGACGCGGCGCAACGACCGGCCCACGCGGCGGTGCGACCGGACCAGGGGCTGTCGGCTGAGTCCGACCGATCGGTTGGCCCGCCGGCTGTCCCATGGTTCGGTACAGCGGCTGACCGTAGTTCTGTGGCGGAAGCTGATGCGGCACGAGAGGCGGTGCATAGGACGCCGGAGAGGGAGCAGGCGCGGCAGGAGCCGGGCGAGCGGCACCGAGTTGTGACTGCAGGGTCTGCAGATCGACGGCCACCTGACGCATGTGGTCGCCCAGGGAATCGAATCGACTGGACAGTCGCGCGACGAGTTGCGGATCCAGCGCGGAGTTCTGGGGAGAAGTCATGGGTTAGATACTGCGAGCATCGCCGTCGAAAAGCGTGAGTAGTGCTACTCGGTTCGCTCGAGTAGAACAGCCGAACTTCTAGCCGAACATCCTGCGGATCGAACTGCCGAAGGGATGCTTCGCGGTCACCGAGCCCAAACGAACCTTGCCCGACACGACAAGATGCAGCGGGCCGTAGGGCGGGCCGGTGCGGACCTTGTTGGTGGCGCTGCCCGCGACCGTGTCGACACCGTTGAGGTCGACGGTCGCTTCGGTGGGCACGATCAGTGTCACGGTGCTGCAGTAGTCGTCGACGTGTATCTCGACCACCTGCGTCGACATGACGGCCTGGGTGAAGTCGAGCGTCACCGTGGACATGCGGGTGGAGACGCGCAGGCTCGGCGGTACGTTCCACGGCCCCTTGCGCGTGACGGTGGACATGGTGCCGCGCAGTGTGTCCGACGTTCCACTGCCGTGGCCCCAATGCTCCTGAACCACACGATGCGGAGTCGGCCCGGCGACAGGCTTTGCCGATGGGCGATGCTCCTCCGCGATCTGCATCCCGGGCAGATCGGCGAGTACGGAGTTCAGTTCACCGCGGGTCTTCGACGCCAGAGCGGTGTCCATTCGCTCGGTGAACTCACCGAGCGAGAGCATGCCCTGCCCCACGGCTCGCTGCAGCAATTGCCCGACGTGTTCACGTTCGGCATCGGACACTCGCAGATCCCTCGCCTCCATGCACTCAGGGTAGCGAAGATCTCAGGCTGCGCGACCGCCGAGAACCGACAGCATTCCGGTCACCGATGCGGGCCAGCCGAACTCCTCGGCACGCGACCTGGCGGCGATGCGCCGTCCGTCCACCGGCAGTTGGAGCACTCGCTCGATCTCCGCAGCGAACCCGTCGGCAGTGTTCTCGGAGGATCCACCGCAGTGTGGGGTGACGATCTGCGCCAGCGCAGAGGTCTCGGAGACGACGACGGGTGTGCCTGCTGCGAGAGATTCCAGCGCGGCGAGTCCGAACGTCTCGTGTGGACCGGGTGCCAGTGCGATGTCGGCCGAGGCGAGTAAGGATGCCACGGTCGACCGGCCGGTGACGAAGCCCAGGAAATCCACCGGGAGGCCCCGGGCGCGTCGTTCGAGGCCGGCCCGGCGGGGACCGTCACCGGCGATGACCAATCGTGCACGTATGCCCGAATCATTCAGTGCAGCCAATGAATCGATACTTCGCTCGACATGTTTCTCCACCGACAACCGGCCGCAGTGCACCAGCAGACGATCCGCGTTGCCCATCCATGCCGAGCGATCACCCACGTGCCGACGCCGCGGATGAAACAGGTCGAGATCCACCCCGAGGGGCACCCGATGCACGTTGCGGACCCCGATGCGCTCGAACTCCTGTTGCGCGAACTCGGTGGTACACACGACCGCGTCGTACTGCTCGGCGGTGCGCCGGTTGGCGAGGTCGGCAATGGGGCGAGCGCAGCGCATCGGCATCGTCTGAGCCAGCAGCCGGTCGAGGCGTTCGTGCGAGATCATCACGCTGCGTACGTCCCGCCGCGCGGCCCAGCTACCCATGCCGCGCAGCGTCAGCCGGTCCGATACCTCGATGACATCCGGCCGCAGCCCGGACGCCACCGCCGACACTCGACGCGGGTCGGCAACCCGGTAGCCGCCGGTACAGGGGATCTGCGGAGCGGGCACCTGAATGCGCACCACCCCCGAGGGCAGCAGTTCCTCGCTCCACTGCGCTCCCGGCACGATCAGCGTCACGTCATGGCCGCCCGCCACGTAACCCGAACCCAGCTGGTCGACGGCCGTCCGCAAACCGCCGGACCTCGGTCCGTAGAAGTTGGCCACCTGCACGATGTGCACCCGACCAGTCTTCCCACCCGAACGTCCGCCGGGCACCGCAGCGATGGACAGTGGCCGAACCCTCGCGAAATTTCTGTGTGGGGATCGCTACCAGCGGGTAGGCACATCGAATGCGAGTGACACTGCAATCCACCGGAAACGCCGCAGCGCCCGAGGTCTGGGAGCGCTACATGGAGCCGACGGCCTGGAAGACCTGGGCTCCCCAGATCATGGGCGTCGAATACCGCGGGGAGCGACTCACCGCGGACAGCACCGGTCGAGTGCTGGGGCCGCTGGGCTTACCGATCGACTTTCGGGTTCATGCGGTCGACGAGCACTCGTGGACGTGGGCATGGTCGGCGTGGTTTCAGAACCAGGCGATCGGCGTCGACCTGACGCACGGGGTCGTCTCGCGGCCGAGCGGAACCAGGGCCTGGCTGACGATCGACGGCCCGCTGCCCCTGGTCCTGCCGTACGTACCGGTCGCCAAGTTCGCACTCGGCAAATTGTGTGCGCAGTAGCGCTACTCGGAGCGCGTGACGGTCTTCTCGTCGGATTTGTCGGCGACGTCAGTCGGTTCGGGCGTCGGTAGGGAAGGCTCCTCACCCGATCCGTCGAGATGGCCGTCGAACTCGTCGATCGCCTCGTCGCGCTCGGCACCGGTCTGATCGCGGTCGGCGTCGACGCCTTTCGAGTGCTTCGCCGGGTCGACTGTGCTGTCCACTGCTTCGTTGTCGGTCATGAGGTCAAGAGTGCCCGTCGGCCCGGGACGCAAACCCCTACAGCCCCTTCTCGATGGCATAGCGAGTCAGTTCGACGCGGTTGGCCAGCTGCAATTTCCGCAACGTCGCCTGCACATGGTTCTCGACGGTGCGGTGACTGAGCGTCAACCGCGTCGCAATCTGCTTGGCGCTGAGCCCCTTTGCCACCAGCCGCAACACCTCGGTTTCCCGATCGGTCAGCGTCGGGCGCGTGTCGGACTCCGGTTCGGGCGACGACGACATCCGCCGGAACTCCCCGAGGACCAGGCCTGCGAGACCGGGAGTGAACACCGCTTGTCCCGCTGCGGTGGCGCGGACGGCGTCGAACAGTTCCTCCGCCGATGCGCTCTTGACCAAGTAGCCCGTCGCGCCCGCCTTGATCGCGTCGAGCACGTCGCTGCGTTCGGCAGAGGCCGAGAGAACCAGGATCTTGGTCTCGGGCGAGCCCTCCAGGACGGCAACGGTGGCGTCGGCCCCGTTGCCGTCGGGCAGATGCATGTCCATCAGCACGACGTCGGGAGTGGTGGCCCGGGCGCGGCGTCCGGCAGCGGCGACGCCGTCCGCAGTGGCGACGACTCCGAATCCGGCGGCCTCGAGATCGCGGGCGACGCCGTCACGCCACATCGGGTGATCGTCGACGACCATCACCGAGATCTCGGCATTCGTCTCCTCTGTCATCCCGGTCCTTTCGTTCGAGGAAGACGAATCTCCCATTCGGTCCCCTCACCCTCTGCGGTATCGAGTATGGCTGTGCCACCGAGGGATTCGACGCGGCCGAGTATCGATTTCGAGACGCCCATCCGGCCCTCGGCTTCGGCGGCGGCGAGCCGTCCGGCGGGAATTCCGTGGCCGTCGTCGCGGATACTGACGATCAACTCACCGTCGACATCTTCGAGCAGCACGTAGGCCTTGGCCTCGGCACCGGCATGGAGTTCGACGTTGGACAGCGCTGTTGCCACCACCGCGGCGAGATCCTCGGCCACCTCGGATTCGACGAGCACCGGATCCGCCGGAGTCGACACGGAGACAGTGGTACTCGCTTGCGTGCGCAGCAGCGCGCGCACATCCACGATCGAGCCGGTGTGATCGCCGCGTGGAGCGGCCTGTTCCGAGATCAGGACCCGCAGAGCAACTTCCTGCTCACCGGCAAGATTCGCGAGTTCGGCAGCGGGACCACCTATTTCGAGCCCCCGCCGGCGTACGAGGGCCAGTACCTGCAGCACGCCGTCGTGCACCTGCCGGGCGAGTCGTTCACGTTCTTCGGTGATGGCGGCCGATCGGGCTGCGCGACGCAGCTCTTCGTGAGCGCGTCGAGCAGTGTTCGACGCCATGCCCAGTGCCAGCCCGGCCGAGAGCAACACCGGGGCGGTGGCGTCGGACCACAGGTCGGAGTCGAAGCGATCGCGAACGAGCGCGCTGACCACCGACATCACGACACCCGATGCAATCCCGCCCTTGGGGCCCAACAGGATTGCGGCGGAGATGACGGCATTGGTGGCCCACAGCGTGGTCGGCAGGGTCTGACGGGTGCTGTACCAGTCGTATTCGGCCACCAGTCGCGTCGACGCCATCAGTGCGACGACGATGATCTGATCGGCGAGTACCACCTGCCAGCGCGGAAGCGATGCGCGCGCGAGCAGCAACGCCGATGCCCCGGACCACACGGCCATCAGCGAAACGAACACCCAGCTCAACCGTGGGTTGGTGTAGTTGTCGACGGTGGCGACCTGGTAGCTGACGGCGTAGACGAGGGTGATCAGGCGAAATGCCTGCGAGGCCCGCCACAGCGGGGTGTCGGGATCGGACGAGGTGAGCGTGGTCCGCGCCCGATCAGCCGTCTGCATCGTTCTTCTGGTCCGGAATCTTCAGCTCTCCCTTGGCAAGCCGATCGGGCTCGTCGGCACCGGGAGGGGTATGCGGATCACTCGCTTCGGCCGCGTACAGCGGGTCGGTCGGTTCCGGTTCCTCGTAGACCTCCTCCGGATCGTCGGCCAGCAGCGACCGCACGGCGGTGTTGAGAACTGCGACGATCGGTACAGCGAGCAGGCCCCCGACAATGCCGGCGAGCAGAATTCCGACGGTGATGGACAGCACCACCGCCAGTGGGTGCAGCCGTACTGCGCGTCCGAGCAGAAGCGGTTGCAGCACATGTCCTTCGAGCTGCATGACGGCGACCACGATGCCGAGGGTGATGACGGCCGTGATCAGGCCCTTCGTCACCAGGGCGATGAACACGGCGACGAATCCGGTCAGCACGGCACCGATGATGGGGATGAACGCACCGATGAAGACCAACGAGGCCAGCGGAAGAGCCAGCGGTACACCGAGAATGGCGAGACCGGCACCGATGCCGACGGCATCCGCGGCCGCCACGGCCACCGTCGCGCGGACATAACCCACGAGCGACCCGAACCCTTGGATGCCTGCTGTGCGAATCTTCCTGCGAGCCTTGCTCGGCGCGAGTCGGGTGACGAACTGCCAGATCTGATCGCCGCCGTACAGGAAGAAGATCAGCGTGAACAGGGTCAGCAACGCGCCGGTCAGAATTTCGCCGATCACCGTCGCCGTGGTGAGCGCCCCACTGGTGACTGCTTCCTGGTTGTCCTGAATGACCTTGACGAGATTGTCGGTGGCCTGCCGAATCTGGTCCTCGCTGATGTGCAGCGGTCCGTTGCTGAGCCACTCCTCGACGCTGTTGATGGATTGAGTGAATTGATCGCCCACCTGTGGCAGACCTTCGATGAACTGCTCGACGATGAAGGTCATGATCCCGGCGACAACCCCGAGGCTGGCAATGATCACGATGATCACCGCGACGGCTCTCGGCACTCCGCGTCGATGCATCCAGTCGACGATCGGTACGAGCATCGCGGCCGCCAACAGCGCGAGACCCAGGGGAATGACGACAGTGCTCAGTTTCGCCACCACATACGCAAAGGTGATGAATCCGGCGAACAGGACAAGGACTCGCCACGTCCATTCCGCCCCGACCCGCACCAGCGGGTGCACCGAATCTGCCGCCGAAGTGGGGCCCGGGGACGCCCCCGTACCTTGCGCCCGCAACTCGTCGGTGCTCACCCGCTAAATTTAACCCGTGCTGGCATCTTTCCGAGCGGTCTCGCTCACTCTGAAGAGTCGCTGGCCGCTCTATATGTTCTCGATGCTCATCGCGAACGTCTTCGGGGCCGTGCTCGTCTTCGCGTTCGTGCGGTACGGCCTGCCCATCCCCGAATCGCAATCGATCGTCGCCGACCGCGTCCGCAACGTGTACATCTTCGGTGCGTATCTGGGTGTCGCCCTGGTGGTCAGCCTGATCTACGCGTACACAATGCTGCGCTCGGTCATCAGATGGCAGCTCCGCGGTGGCCCGCCCACCCGCAAGGAACAGATGACGACGCTGCACGCGCCGTTGCGTCAGGCGATCGTGCACCTGATTCTGTGGATCATCGGCGGCATCATCTTCGTGCTGCTGACCATCGCAGAGATGCCGTCCCTGTCGATCGCGGTGATCGTCACCGTGGGCATGGCCGCCACGGTCACCTTCGGGTTCACCTACATGCTCGGTGAGCGCATCCTGCGGCCGGTCGCGGCCATGGCATTGAGCGAGGGCCGCTTCGATCGCACGATGACGCCCGGCGTCGGTACCCGCATGGCCATGACGTGGGGACTGGGCACGTTGATGCCCGTCATCGGCATCATTCTGCTGTGCGCCACCCAGCTGACCACCGATCTGGTGTTCTCCCCCAACGCGCTGGCCATCGCCATCATCCTGCTCAGTGTGCTGGCCATCGTGCAGGCCTTCGTCCTGTCGATGCTCACCGCCAGCCAGATCTCCGACCCGATCAGCCAGCTGCACCGCGCGATCGAACGCGTTCAGCGCGGCGAGACCGACGTCGAGGTCGACGTGTTCGACGGTTCCGAGATCGGCCGCCTGCAGGTCGGCTTCAACCGCATGATGGAGGAATCGGCCGAACGACGCGTGTTGCGTGAGCTGTTCGGCCAGCACGTCGGCGAGGACGTGGCGCGACGCGCTCTGCAGTTCGGAACCGAACTCGGTGGCGAGACACGATTCGTCGCGGTGCTGTTCGTGGATATGGTCGGCTCCACTGCCACCGCCTCCGAGCGCCCGCCGAGCGAGGTAGTGGTATTGCTCAACGAGTTCTTCCGCGTGGTCGTCGATGTCGTCGGGCGTCATCACGGCTTCGTCAACAAATTCATGGGCGATGCGGCCCTCGCAATCTTCGGAGCCCCTCTCGATCGTCCGGACGCCCCCACCGCCGCGCTCGCCGCGGCCCGCGAACTGCGATTCGCATTGAACGAGATCACCGGCCTCGACATCGGCATCGGCGTGTCGGCGGGCCTGGCCGTCGCCGGCAACATCGGCGCGGCCGAACGCTTCGAGTACACCGTCATCGGAGACCCCGTCAACGAGGCCTCGCGACTCACCGAGCTGGCGAAACTGCGTCCTGGACGCGTCCTGGCGTCGACCTCGGCCCTGTACTTCGCCGAAGACGAGGAACAGGAACAGTGGGAGTTGGGAGACCAGGTTCAACTGCGTGGTCGACGACGGGCCACCCACCTGGCCTGGCCGGTCGAGTATCCCGACGCCGCACCCGGCCACAGTTAGTCTGACAAGGTGCCCGACCCCAGCTCCACCCGCGGACCGGTAGAGCGGCGTCCGCGAAACCGACTCCGGTGGGTCAAGTGGATAGCTGGAATCGCCCTGGTGGCGCTGCTGGTGGGCGAGGCGATCTACCTGTGGCCGCGGCTGCACGAATCCTGGACCGCCGTCCGCGAAATCCACTGGGGTTGGCTGGCGGCCTGCGTTGTTGCTCAAGCGGTGTCACTGAGCGCATTCGGCCGAGTCCAGAAACAATTGCTCGATGCAGGCGGCGTGAAAGTACGTCAGCGAAAGTCCGTTGCCGTCATCTACGGCAGTACCGCGATGGCGCTTACCCTTCCCGCCGGACAGGTCTTCTCGACGGCGTTCACCTACCGCGAGACCCGTCGCTGGGGCGCGAGCCCGGTGGTGGCCTCGTGGCAGCTCGCCATCTCCGGCGTCATCGCCGCGGCGGGACTGGCCGTTCTGGGCGTCGCAGGCGGACTTGTGGTCGGTGGTTCGATCAACACGTTCACCGTGGTGCTACCGATCGCCGGAGTCATCTCGATCGTCGTCGCCGTCCGCTACATCTCGAATCATCCTCAGTCGATCAAGACAGTCGCGCGTTGGGGACTGCGCAAATACAACGCGTTCCGAAACCACGAGCTCGACGCCGGGGCCGAGGGCATCGACAAGATCATCGGTCAGATTCAGTCCGTTCAGCTCGGTAAACGCGACGGCGCACTCACGCTGTCGTGGTCGGCGGTGCATCGACTCGGCGACGTGGCGTGCCTGGCCTTCGCGTGCTTTGCCGTCGGCGCGGATCCACGACTGTCCGGTCTGCTCATCGCGTTCGCGGCGGGCAAGGCCGTCGGGTCCGTTCCACTCGCACCCGGTGGGCTCGTCGTGGTCGACGCGACCCTCATCGCGTTCTTGACCAGCGCTGCATCGATCACCGCGTCGCAGGCCGTCGCGTCGGCGCTGGTCTACCGCGGGGTCAGCTTCATCCTCGTCGCCATTGTCGGGTGGATCGTGTTTCTGGTGCTGTTTCGTAAGCATCAGCACGCCGATCTCGAATTCGATATCGCACTCGAACAGCAGGAGACCGCCGAGCTGCGACGCACCGACAACATCCGGGACCCGAAGGGCGAGCCGGAGCAGGCGTAAACGCCCGACTTCAGTGGCGCTCGTCACTTTTTGTTCATCCGGAATATATACGGACCCCGGTCCGCTTGTGTACTATGAGCATTGAAACTTCAACCCAATAGGAGTCACCATGACCACCGCCATCGCCCTCCCCGAGCTCACCGCAGGCACCTGGGCCATCGATCCGGCCCACTCCACCGTCGGATTCACCGTCCGCCACCTGGTGGTCAGCAAGGTCCGCGGCCGTTTCCAGGCCTTCACCGGCACCATCACCGTCGACGCCGACGGCACCCCGTCCGTCGACGCCGAGATCGACGTCACCTCGATCACGACCGACAACGCTCAGCGTGACGGCCACCTCAAGACCGCCGACTTCTTCGAGGTCGAGAAGTTCCCCACCGCAACGTTCAAGTCCACCTCGGTGAAGGCCGACGGCGGAGACTTCATCGTCACCGGTGACTTCACCCTCCACGGCGTCACCAACTCCATCGACCTGAAGCTCGAGTTCAACGGCGTCAACGCCGGTATGGGCAACGGACCGGTCGCCGGCTTCGAGGCCAGCACCGTCATCAACCGCAAGGACTTCGGCATCAGCATCGACATGCCCCTCGAGGGCGGCGGCGCAGTCGTCGGCGACAAGATCACGCTGAACCTGGAAATCGAAGCCGGACTGCAGGCGTAATTCCTTCGCGTCCCCCCCGCCCCCCATTCCGGATCAATGTCGCTTTCTTGCACTCTGACCGACTGAAACCCACATTGATCCGCCCGGGGTGCACCATCGAACGGCCCGGGGTGGACCACCGAACGGCCCGTATCGCATTCGCGGTGCGGGCCGTTCGCTGTGGGTGTCTACAGTGGGGCGCGTGAAGTTTCGATCCCCCGCAGTTGCTGCCGTCCTCGACCTTCTGATGGTCGTGCTGTTCGCCGCGATCGGTCGCCGCAGCCATGCCGAGGCCACCGCACTGTCCGGTCTGTTCCACACCGCCTGGCCGTTCGTGGTCGGTGCCGCCATCGGCTGGGTCGTCACGTTCGCGCTGTACCGCAACAAGTTCGACGCTTTTCTCATCGTCCCGACGGGCATCGTCGTGTGGGTGATGACGGTCGCTCTGGGCATGGTCCTGCGTGCGGTGACCGGGCAAGGAACTGCTGGGTCTTTCATCATCGTGGCAACCCTGGCCACCGCGGTTCTGCTGCTCGGCTGGCGCGCGTTGGCGAAATTCGTACCCAGCGCCCGCTGACGCCGAGTTCGTCGGGAACGGCCTCGGCGCGATAGGATCATCCACGGTGCGCCGGGAAGTCTGGTCGGCAACTGCTCTGTGCTGCGCACATGCCCGTCCACTCGACGGGTTCGCTCGGCACAACGTTGCTACCGAAAGGCCTTGTCACTGTGTCTGATTCACCAACTCCCACAACGCGATTGCCGCTGTTCTCCCGCGGCTCCTGGTCAGAAGCAGACCGCATGGCGCAGATCCTGCGTAAGGAGACCGTCGGCGGCGCATTGCTCCTCGTAGCCACTCTCGTCGCGTTGATCTGGGCCAACTCGCCCTGGTCCGCGGCATACGACACGCTGATGAGCACCCGCGTCGGTCCCTCGGCACTGCATCTGGACCTGACGCTCTCGACATGGGCCGCCGACGGGCTACTGGCCATCTTCTTCTTCGTCGTCGGGCTCGAACTCAAACGCGAATTCGTCGCCGGCGATCTGCGCGATCCGGCACGCGCCGCATTGCCGGTAGCCGCGGCCGTAGGCGGAATGGCGGTTCCCGCAGTCATTTTCGTACTGTTCAATCTCGGCACGGGTGACGGCGCTCTGCTCGGCTGGGCCATTCCCACCGCAACCGATATCGCGTTCGCCGTCGCCGTTCTCGCCGTGATCAGCACGCACCTTCCGACTGCGTTGCGAACCTTCCTGCTGACCCTGGCCGTGGTCGACGACCTGCTGGCCGTCAGCGTCATCGCAATCTTCTACACCGACGACATCAACTTCATCGCGCTCGGACTGATGCTGATTCCGCTGGCGCTGTTCGCCGTCGCCGTGCAGATGCGCGTCCGCTCGTGGTGGATTCTCATCCCGCTCGCGGTCGTGACCTGGGTGCTCATGCACGAGTCCGGCGTCCACGCCACCGTCGCGGGCGTTCTGCTCGGCTTCGCCGTCCCGGTGATCCGCAGCAAGGCCAACGGCGGCCCCGATGCGGGTCCCGGACTCGCCGAACACTTCGAGCACAAGATTCGGCCCATCTCCGCGGGTATCGCGGTGCCGCTCTTCGCCTTCTGCGCGGCCGGCGTGACCGTCGGCGGATTCTCCGGTCTGCGAAGCGCTCTCACCGATCCGATCGCCATCGGCATCATCGCCGGGCTCGTCATCGGTAAGGCCATCGGAATTTTCGGCACCACCTACCTGGTTTCACGCTTCACCCGGGCGACGTTGGACGCCGGACTCAAATGGCTCGACGTCTTCGGTGTCGCAATGCTCGCCGGTATCGGCTTCACGGTGTCATTGCTCATCGGCGACCTGGCGTTCGGTGAAGGAACCGAGCGCGACGACCACGTCAAGGTCGGTGTGCTGACCGGTTCGATCATTGCGGCCGCCATCGCCTCGATCATTCTGCGAACCCGCAACAAGGCGTACCGGGACTTCTACATCGAAGAGACCCGCGACGACGATCACGACGGCATCCCGGACGTGTACCAGCAGAAGAAGACGTAACGATCGTTGGAATCCGGACCGCTCGGTGACACGATGGGTCCGTGAGCGAAACCGTGCGAGAGCTGTTGGCGCGCCACATCGACGCCGGACTGATGCCGGGGGCGGTCGCGCTGCTGGGTGGCCCCGATGCAGAACCCATCGCGGTCGGGTCGTCGGCGGTGGGCGGTCCACCGATGACAGTCGACGCCATCGTCCGGATTCAGTCGATGACCAAGATCGTCACCAGCGTGGCCGCTCTGCGACTCGTGGAGGCGGGCCGACTGACGCTGGACGACGACGTCGTGCCCTGGCTTCCGGAGCTCGCCGCCCGCCCGGTGCTCACCCGCCCCGATGCCGAGCTCGACGACACCGTTCCTCGGGACCGACCGATCACGTTGCGGCACTTGCTCACCAACACCAGTGGGTACGGAATTCAGATCGAAGACACACCGCTTGCCCGCGCGATGACGGCCAACGACACCGAAGCCGGTCCCGCACCGTCTCCCCTCGGCGCGGACGAATGGCTGGCGAAGATGGCGGAACTTCCTCTGGCTTTTCAGCCCGGTGCCGGGTGGCGCTACCACCACGGTTTTGCGATCCTCGGCGTCCTCATCTCGCGCATCGTCGGTCGACCTCTGCAGGATCACCTCCGCGACGATTTGTTCGAGCCACTCGACATGCCCGACACCGGACTGTGGGTTCCGAGCGACCGGTGTCATCGCCTGACGGCGGCCTACCGGTTGGATGACGGGTCGTTGATCGAGACCGAACCCGCAGCAGGCGGGGCCTACGCGGGACCGCCCCCTGCCGACGTCAGCCACGGCGAGTTGGTGTCCACGGTGGCCGATTTCCACAGCTTTCTTCGTGGGATCGCGACGATGGTCTCCACCGAACACCTGAACCTGATGACTCACGACCGAATACCCGCGTCGATCAAGACCGACGACAGTTTCTACCCGGGATTCTGGGCGGCAACGGGCTGGGGATTCGGCGTTTCCGTCGTCACCGAGGGAGATCACCTCGGCCGTTACGGGTGGTCCGGTGGGCAGGGTACCGACTTCTTCGTCGACCCGGACGGGACGGTCGGCATCCTGCTGACGCAGACCGAATTGAGCGAAGCCACCTTCGCGTTGCTGTCGGAGTTCCAGGAACTGAGCTGAGTCCGACGACGGCACCTACAGTGGTCGCCGTGAACGAGAACCGGTGTCCGGCGTGACACACCCGCTGGCCCGTCGACTCGGCCTCGTCGATGCCGTTGTCATCGGTGTCGGCTCGATGGTCGGAGCCGGGGTGTTCGCGTCGTTCGCCCCCGCGTCGGCCGTCGCCGGAGCGGGTCTGCTGATCGGTCTTGCCATTGCCGCCCTCGTGGCGTTCTGCAACGCCACCTCGTCGGCTCAGCTCGCCGCTCAGTATCCGACGTCGGGTGGCACGTACGTCTACGGCCGTGAGCGCCTCGGTGAGTGGCCAGGATTCGTGGCCGGCTGGAGCTTCGTCATCGGCAAGACCGCGAGCTCCGCGGCCATGGCACTCGTATTCGCCGCCTACGTCGCACCTGCCGGTTACACGAAAGTCGTTGCCGCCCTGGCTGTTGTTGCATTGACAGCTGTGAACTACTTCGGCATCACCCGCACGGCGCTGCTGACGAAGATCCTGGTCGCTGCCGTACTGACCGTCCTCGTCGTGGGAGTGGTTGTGGGGCTGACCGGATCTTCCGGGCCTCCCGTCGGCGGCCTCGCAGAGTTCACCGAGAAGGGGTGGTACGGCATTCTGCAATCGGCCGGTCTGCTGTTCTTCGCCTTCGCAGGCTATGCGCGTATCGCCACGCTCGGTGAGGAAGTCACCCGACCGGAACGCACCATTCCCCGTGCCATCGTGTCCGCCCTCGGTATCGCACTTGTCGTCTACACAGTGGTTGCACTGACCCTGCTGTCGGTTCTCGGACCCGACCTACTGGCCTCGTCGACTGCGCCATTGGTCGATCTCGTCGTGGCATCGGGACATTCGTGGGCGTCGCCGGTGATGCGCGTCGGTGCCGGCCTGGCGGCGCTGGGAGCACTGCTCGCGCTGATCGCAGGCATCGGCCGCACGTCACTGGCAATGGCCAGACACGACGATCTGCCGTCGTATCTGACCGCCGTCCACCCCCGCTACTCGGTTCCGCATCGCGCCGAGATCACTCTTGCCGCAATCGTCTGCATCCTCGTTCTCCTCGTCGATCTGCGGAACGCCATCGGATTCTCGTCGTTCGGGGTATTGCTGTACTACCTGGTTGCGAACCTGAGCGCCCGTACGCAGGGACCCGAGAACCGGCGGTACCCCAAGGTTCTGCAGATCATCGGCAGCATCGGATGCGTCGTCCTGATTGCCACGCTGCCTGCCTCGTCCATCGTCGTCGGAACCGTCGTGGTCGTGCTCGGTGTTCTGTACCGCCTCGTTCGAGTTCGGCAACTGTTCACTTGACGATTGATTTGATGAACGTCAATATAGACGCATGTCGAATCAAGACCAGGAGTGCTGCTCGCCGCTGATCCGCGAACCCTTGAACGCGGATTGGGCCGGAGATCTTGCCCGCATGTTCAAAGCGCTGGGCGATCCGGTGCGCCTTCGCCTACTCAGCCTCGTGGCCAGCCACGCAGGCGGCGAAGCATGTGTCTGCGATATTTCCCCCGCCTTCGACTTGTCGCAGCCCACCATTTCCCACCACCTCAAGGTCTTGCGCGAGGCGGGGTTGCTCGACTGTGAACGACGCGGCACCTGGGTCTACTACTCGGTCGTTCCCGCTGCGCTGCAACAACTGTCGGCAGTGCTCAGCGCCGCGGAGTCCACGGAGGTCATGGCATGAGTACGACGACCGATACTGCCGTGGTCGGCAAGCTGTCCACCCTCGACCGGTTCCTGCCCGTCTGGATCGGCGTGGCGATGGTCGTCGGTCTGTTCCTGGGGCGCATGATCCCCGGACTGAACGACGCCTTGTCGTCCATTTCCATCGACGGGGTGTCGCTCCCGATCGCCATCGGACTGCTGATCATGATGTACCCGGTGCTGGCGAAGGTGCGCTACGACCGCCTGGACACCGTGACCGGCGACAAGCGACTGCTGATCGGATCGCTGGTCCTCAACTGGATCCTCGGTCCGGCCCTGATGTTCGCTCTCGCATGGCTTTTCCTTCCCGATCTGCCCGAGTACCGAACAGGCCTGATCATCGTCGGACTCGCTCGATGCATCGCGATGGTCATCATCTGGAACGACCTCGCCTGCGGAGATAGAGAAGCCGCCGCGGTTCTGGTCGCGATCAACTCGGTGTTCCAGGTGTTCATGTTCGCGGTGCTCGGATGGTTCTACCTCTCGGTGCTTCCGGGTTGGCTCGGACTCGAGCAGACCACCATCGAAGCCTCGCCGTGGCAGATCGCGAAATCGGTGCTGATCTTCCTCGGAATCCCGCTGATAGCCGGATTCGCATCTCGCTTCTTCGGCGAACGCGCCAAGGGCCGCGAGTGGTACGAGGAGAAGTTCATCCCCAGGATCGCCCCGTGGGCGCTCTACGGCCTGCTGTTCACCATCGTTATTCTCTTTGCGCTGCAGGGTGATCGGATCACCTCACAGCCACTCGACGTGGTGCGCATCGCGCTGCCACTGCTGGTGTACTTCGCAGTGATGTGGGGTGGCGGCTATGCCCTCGGAGCTGCGATGGGTCTGGGCTACGAACGCACCACCACCCTCGCATTCACCGCCGCAGGCAACAACTTCGAGCTTGCGATCGCCGTCGCCATCGCCACCTACGGCGCGACATCCGGGCAGGCGCTCGCCGGAGTCGTCGGACCACTCATCGAGGTGCCGGTACTGGTCGGCCTCGTCTACGTCTCGCTCGCACTGCGTAAGCGCTTCTCTCCGAAAACCGAACCCACAGAGGTTAACTGATGTCCGACACACTCAGCGTTCTCTTCGTCTGCGTCCACAACGCCGGTCGATCTCAGATGGCCGCCGGTTTTCTGTCCCACCTCGCCGGCGATACCGTCGAAGTGCGGTCCGCCGGTAGCGCACCCGCAGAGACCATCAATTCCGCGGCGGTCGAGGCCATGGCCGAACTCGGCATCGACATCTCGACGCAGTCTCCGAAAATTCTGACTCCGGAGGCCGTCGAGACCTCCGATGTCGTCATCACCATGGGCTGCGGCGACGCGTGCCCGGTGTTCCCGGGTGTGAGTTACCGCGACTGGGCACTGGCCGATCCGGCCGGCAAGGGCGTCGAAGCTGTCCGCCCGATTCGTGACGAGATCAAGAGCCGAATCGAAGAATTGATTGCGGAACTGGTTCCAGCGAAGCAGAGTTCGGCCTCATGACAAGACCCAGCGTGCTGTTCGTCTGCGTCAAGAACGGCGGCAAGTCTCAGATGGCGGCCGGTCTGATGCGCAAGACCGCAGGCGATTCGGTCGAGGTGCACTCGGCGGGAACCAAGCCGGCTGGAACGGTCAACGCACTGTCGGCCCAGGCTCTCCTCGAAGTCGGCGTCGACCTTTCCGGCGAACAGCCGAAGCCGATAGACCCGGACTTGGTGTCTCGCATCGACTATGTGATCACTCTCGGCAGCGAGGCAAACGTCGATCCAGTCGACGGTCCGACGTTCGAGAACTGGAACACCGACGAGCCGTCCGAACGTGGTATCGACGGCATCGAACGCATGCGTCTGGTGCGTCACGATATTGCCGCTCGCGTCGAGGAACTCGCATCTCGCATGCGCGGCACCGACGCTTGACTCGAATGAAGTACGACGTGGTGGTGATCGGCGGCGGTCAGGCAGGACTGGCCGCCGGCTACTACCTGCGACGAGCCGGGCTCGACTTCGTCATCCTCGACAACCAGACCCATGCCGGAGGCTCCTGGCAGGACTACTGGCCGTCGCTGCACCTGTTCTCACCGGCAGAGTACTCGCGACTACCCGGCTGGCCGATGCCGCCGTGGCCCAACGGTTTTCCTTCGGCATCGCACGTCGTGGACTACCTCCGGGTATACGAGAAGAAGTACGAGTTGCCGGTGCGCAGACCCGTCGAGGTGACGTCCGTGCATCGCGTCGAGGACGGCTATCGAATCGACACCGACGGCGCGTCCTATTCTGCCGCAGCCGTCATCAATGCCACTGGAACGTGGTCTCGGCCGTTCTGGCCGAGCTACCCCGGTATGCGTGACTTCGGCGGGATCCAACTGCATGCCGCCGACTACCGATCACCGGATGTGTTTGCAGGCAGGCGTGTCGGCATCGTCGGGGGCGGAAACTCGGCGGCGCAGATCCTCGCCGAGATCTCTACCGTCGCCGAGACCCTGTGGTTCACCAACCGCGAGCCCAGGTTTCTGCCCGACGATGTCGACGGCCGAGTGCTGTTCGATGTCGCCAGCGACCGCGCCCGAGCGCTGGCAGCGGGTGACACCGATACCGGCGGGGTCGCAGGCTTGGGCGACATCGTCATGGTCCCGCCGGTGAAGCAGGCCAGGGATCGCGGTGTCCTGCAGGCCCGGCCGATGTTCACGACGATCACAGCCGACGGCGTGACTGACGGGCACACGACGGAGAAACTGGATGCGATCGTCTGGTGCACCGGATTTCGGCCCGCGCTCCGACATCTTGGGCCGCTGCACCTGAGCAATGATCGAATCGCCCTGGATCGCTGGCATGTTCGGGACGAGCCCCGAGTGGTGTTCCTCGGCTACGGCGACTGGACCGGCCTTGCGTCGGCGACCTTGATCGGCGTCGGACGCACCGCGCGCGCCGCCGTGGAAGAACTTGCCCGAATCCTGACTCAGAACGAGGAAAGGTAGACAGTCATGAACGAATACCCCGTAGTAGTGGTCGGCGCAGGGCCCATCGGTCTCGCCGCCGCTGCTCATCTGACCGAAACCGGTTCCGACGTCGTGGTTCTCGAACGAGGCTCGTCCGTAGGTGCGGCCGTCGCAGAGTGGAATCACGTTCGGCTGTTCTCCCCGTGGTCCGAGGTCGTCGACCCCGCTGCTGCCCGGCTGCTCGAACCCACCGGCTGGACCGCGCCGGACGGCGCCACTTATGCCACCGGACGCGAATGGGTCGAGCAGTATCTCGCGCCCCTCGCAGCTGTCCTCGGCGACGCCGTCCGAGTCGACTCCGAGGTGGTCGGCGTCGCCCGCCGCGGACGCGACCGCGTGGTCGACGCCGGCCGCGACACCGAACCGCTGTCGGTGCACATCCGGCATTCCGACGGCGGCGAGGAACGCATCCTCGCCCGCGCGGTCGTCGACGCGTCGGGCACGTGGGGATCACCGAATCCACTGGGCAGCGAGGGACTTCCGGCCATCGGCGAGAAGGCCGCCGCTGACCGGATCGACTACCGGGTGCCCGACTTGACCGACCCGACGACTCGATCCGCATTCGCGGGCAAACACGTCGTCATCGCCGGTAGCGGCCACTCGGCCCTGACCGCGATCATCACCTTCGCCGAACTCGCCGCAGAGGAACCAGGAACGACACTCACCTGGGCCGTGCGCCGAGGCGTCACCGCGGAGGTCTTCGGCGGCGGCGAAGCGGACGAACTCGCGGCCCGCGGCGCGCTCGGCCAACGTGCGAAGAAGGCAGTCGACGACGGATACCTCACCGTCGTCTCCGGATTCCGTACCGAAACCGTTGCGGTGGAGGATGGTTGGCTCGTGCTGATCGGCGACACCGGTGCCCGCATCGAGAACGTCGATCGCGTCGTCGCGCTTACCGGGTTCCGCCCCGATCTGTCCTGGCTGTCCGAGGTTCGCCTCGATCTCGACCCCACCCTGCAGGCACCGAGATTCGTCGCGGAATTGGTCGACCCCAACATGCACTCGTGCGGATCGGTGTCCCCGCACGGCGTCGACGAACTCACCCAGCCCGAGCCCGGCTTCTACCTGGTCGGCATGAAGAGCTACGGCCGCGCGCCGACGTTCCTGGCGATGACCGGATACGAGCAGGTACGCAGCATCGCAGCCGAACTCGCCGGCGACCACGAGGGCGCACGGAAGGTGGAGCTGACGCTTCCCGACACCGGCGTCTGCGGTGGCGCAGGCCTGTTCGACGAGCCCGACGCACCGTCGACCGGCGGTTGCTGCAGTGCCCCCAGAGAAGCTGTGGCGCAACTGATCTGACGCGAGCCCTCCGGGAGGTGAAACAGTCGACTACACCTTCTGGGAGAGAAAGAGTTCGGTGAGCCAGCGTTGTGATTCGTCGAGCCACTGGCGGTAGTGCCCCATCGCGCAATGATCGTCGTCCGGATAAAGGATCACAGTGCCGTTTGGAGCGGCGTCGGCGAGGTCGACACTGTCCTGGGTGCTCATCAAAGTGTCGTGGTCGCCGTTGATCACCAGCAGAGGTATCGAGATGTCGGCGTATCGGTCCCGAATGGACAGAGCGGACAGTTTGCGCTTGAGGTCCAGCGGATGTCGCGCGCCGAGTGTCTGGGCGAGGGCGTGGAGAATGATCTGCGGGGTTCCCAGCGCCCCACCGGTGAAAGAGCGGTGCGTTGGAGCGCCGCACGCGATGGCACCGGCGATCCGGTGGTCGGTGGCGGCCAGGCGGGCAGTCCAATATCCACCGAAACTGACCCCCACCATGGCAATCCGTTGGGAGTCCAGGCGATCGTCGGCCACCAGGTGGTCGATGACCTCGTGGTAAACCGCTTCGGATTCCGGGCCCATGGGCTTGGTGTAGGCGTAGCTGCCGGGCATCTCCATCAGGAACATCGCCATGTCCGAGTCGCGGTATCGCAGTTGCGGTATCGCCAATTCCTGGGCGGTGCCCTCGAGCCCATTGGTGGTCAGCACAATCGGGTGCGGTCCCGGTCCGGGCGGCAGAACGAGATAGCCCGCCACGGTTTCGCCGCCGGAGACTGCCATCTCGACGAACTCGACGTTGAGGTTCAGCAGTGGGGCCACGGCGCCGATGAGGACGTCGAACAGTTCTCGTGAGCGCCGATAGGCTTGCATGCGCTGCTCACTGTGGCCGGGAAAGGCGCTGACCTGGTAATAGGTCATGGCCTTCACCCAGGCGTCGAGTGCCCGGAAGGCGGTCGTCACCCGGAGTCGATCGGCCGCGGGTGCGTGGGCGGCGACAAGGTCGGTGATTGCGCCTGCGCTCGGTTGTGGACCGTGGTCGGCAAACAGTGCTGCTGCGGGAGCGATCAGATCAGCGAGGGCCTCACCGTCGGCCGCGGTTGCGGGTCCGCCGATATTCGGGACGGTTCCGACGGCGAGGTCGCGGAGCAGCCCGGTGGCGAGATCGGCATGGCTCGACGCGATGCTGTTCCAGTAACCACACCAGCGGTCGTCGCGGAACGAGCGAATGCCACTCAACTGGTGGGCGAATGCGGTGCGGTCGAGACCACCCATGTTGGCGTAGCGCAGGGCGAACAACGCGGGCAGAAACGGTGCGACGCCGGTCGCTCGCGCCGCAACATCGGTGGTGCGCGTGATGGCGCAGGCAGTGACGAACATCTTCTGCAGCACAGACACCTCGGAACCTACTTCGCGCACGATGACTTCCCACCCTTTCGGAACGATCGTTCCGACGCTAACATCGAATCACGCTACACGGAACACTCGTTCCGTTACTGAAAGGAATCGTGCGGTGAAACTGCGACGGATACGGACCGCGGACGGGCTGCAGTTACAGACCTCGACCACAGGTGAGTCCTGGCAACCGACACTCGACCGGTCGGCCTTGGGCGGCCGCGTTTTCGATCCCGAGTGGGAACTGGCCCGCGCCGATGAACACCTCCAGCACAGTGCGCTGGTGCTGCCGTTCCAGCCGGCTTCGTTCCGGGACTTCATGCTCTACGAACAACATGTTCTCGACGCGAGTCGGGGCTTGCTCCGGCGTTTCCATCCGAAGCAGAGCCGGGCAGTGGCCGGCGTCGAGGCGCTCACCCGACGGCCTTTTCCGCTGCTGCGCCCCAAGCCGCTTTTCTACACCCAACCCATCTACTACATGTCCAACGCGCTCACCTTCGTCCCCTCGGGGACTGCGCTCGCCGCCCCGTCCTATGCGAAAGCGCTTGACTACGAACTCGAGATCGGCTTCGTCCTGGCACGGGGCTTGTTCGACGCCACCGTGGACGAGGCTCTCGACGCCATCGGAGCGTTCGTCGTCCTCAACGATTTCAGTGCCCGCGACGTTCAGCGCTCCGAGATGGACAGCGGATTCGGGCCACAGAAGTCCAAACACTTCGCGACCTCGCTCTCGGAGGTGGCCGTCACCGCCGACGAGATCCTGCCCACGATCGACTCCTTGCGGGGAACGGTCACCATCGACGGCACCATCGTGTCCACCGTCTCGAGCGCCGGGATGCAGCACACCATCGGGGAAGTACTGGCGCATGCCTCCCGCAGTGAGACACTCCGGCCCGGTGAACTGTTCGCCACCGGCACCCTGCCCGGCGGCAGCGGGATGGAAACCGGACACTGGCTCACACCTGGATCCACCGTGGAACTGGCCATCGACGGGATCGGCAGCATCAGCCACGTCATACTCGATTCGTGACGTTCTCCGCCCCCGAAGACCCGCCTGCTCGATCGAAACGGGACGCCAATCGCGCAGAATTGCAGACCCGCTTGCTCGACACAGCCGAGGAACTTTTCGCCGACCGCGGCTACTTCGGTGTCGGTGTCCGCGATATCACCGACCGCGCACACACCCGATTGGCCTCGGTCAGTGAGCAATTCGGGGGTAAAGAAGCGCTCTTTCAAGCCGTGCTGGCGCGACGCATCCGCCCTCTCAACGACGATCGACGCGCTCATCTGTCGGCGCTACCGACGCGTGGAACCCGGCCCGCACGTCTTCATGCACTGATCGACGCGTTCACCGAACCGATGCGCCGCCGTGCCGGTGACCCTGGATGGGACAACTACTTTCGGCTCATCGCCCAACTCTCGAACTCGGGCAACCCGATCGGTCGCCTGATCGTCGACGACTTCAACGCCATCGCCACCGATTTCATGACCCAGATGCGCACACTGTTCCCACACGCGAACGAGGTGGCAATTCACGACGCGTACCTGCATCTGGTCGCCGCCGCGATGCACACCTACTCCAACAATCTCCGGCTCGACAGTCTCACCGGGGGCCGAATGCATGCACGCGACATGGACGAACGCCATAGAGCGTTGCTGCGCTTCGCCGAAGGGGGCATCACCGCGACGGTGACTCGTTCTGCCTCCGACTCACCGTTGTACCGCGACGAAGCAGCCACTCAGCCGAAAGCCTGATACCCCAGCCATCCGGCGAGCACGAGTCCCAGAATCCCGACTCCGACGCGCAGGACGATCGGCGAGATCACTTTGACGGTCGGTGGCCCGCAGGCCCCGCCGACGAAGCAGCCGATCGCCAGCGCCAGGGCGGCCAGCCAATTGACCTGACCGGAAAACGAAAAAATAATGGCGGCAATGAGATTGGCGATACCCAGGAAGAAGCTCTTCAGAACGCTTGCACGCCAGAAGGTATCTGCGGTGCAGATCAACGCCAGCGCAAGAAATATGACGCCTGCTCCGGCGCCGAAATAGCCGCCGTAGATCGCGACGGCAAACAGCGCCAGGGGATAGAGCGTCGGAAACTGTTTGTCCCCGGACAACTTTCGAATTCTCGGCTGCAACAAGAGCGCAACCGCAGCCATCGCGACCAGGAACGGGACAACCGCCTCGAACGATCCGTCCGGGGTCACGAGCAACAGAACGGCGCCGGTGCTACCGCCCAGTGCGGAATAGATCGCGTACCGAACCAACTGCTTGCCGTCCTTGGCCAGCTCGGCCGAGGAACTCGCAGTCGCTCCGACGCCGGCAGCTACCAGAGCCACGGTGTTCGTCACGTTCGCCGACACTGCGGGCAAGCCGACCGCCAGCAGCGCCGGATAGGAGACGAGCGAGGCGAGCCCGGTGACGAACCCGATGAGCCCAGCGAAGAACCCGGCCACCACCAGAAGTCCGAAATCGAGCACAGTCACCGAATAAAACTACCGTGCCTAACTATCTGGTCCACATCACTCGACGGGGTTCGCCATCTCCTGCAGCAAACGGCTCGTCATCCGCACTGCCTGATCCCCACCGTCTGCGTCCTCGATGTACACCGCGAAGGCGACGTCACCACTGGTGGCGAGGACGAACCGATCGTCGCCGCTTTCCCCGGCGAAACCCTGGACACCGTCGAACGTGTCGAGGCCGCTGCTGCTCGACGAGTCGGCGAGTATGCCGCGCAACCGGTTCGACGCGTCCGCTCCGATCGGCTCCGACTCGCGGTCGGCGACGGCGGTCTGTCCGGCGACGATGGTGGGAATCGGTGCGCTGCCCCGCGAGATTGCCGCCGCCATCTGGGCAAGTCCGAACGGCGTCACGGTCGCTTCGTCACCGGAGGCCGTGGACACGGTGCGGATGCCGTCGATTGCACTACGACTGTCCGCGGGAGTCCCGGTGTAGGCGTCGAGACCGGGCATCGAGTAGTGAATTCCCAGGCCGAGCCGCGCGGCTGCGTCCTCGCCGCTGTCGTCACCACGATCGGACTGCACAGCCCTGATCAGATCCGACGCGGTGCCGGCCGGGTAGGAACCGCCGAAGGCCACGTCGCCTTGCTCGTTCGCGTAACTGTTCTGTGCCGCACCGATGATCGCGCCGGTCGAGGTGGACAAGGCCACGATCGACGCGGACGTCCCTGCCATCACCACTGCGTTCTCGGCCGCGAGTTGCACGCGCGGATCGAGCGTGGCGTGCAGATCCGGCCCACCCGGTCCCTGGAATCCGACGCGGCGCTCGCCGGTTCCGTCGACGGTGTACGTGTCGACGGCCCATCCCGCGGTGGCGTCGCGACCGGCTTGCCATGCGGCACGCAGAGAATCGAGCACCGGTGACGTGATACGCCGGTCGTCGACGATGAGCTTCGGTTGCGGGGCAACCACCACACCCGGCACGGCCCGCAGATCGTCCTCGAGAACGGCGAAGTCGTCGTCGCGCAGGGTCACTGCGGTGATCGGTGCACCGCCGGCCGAATTCAGCTCTGCCATCATCGATTCGGAGGTGATGAGCGGAGCGACGACATCGATGATGTCGGCGAGTTGCTGGGTGGACGCAACCGGATCACTGGTCTGCGCCGGGTCGAGGGAGATGGCGTTGATGGTCCGCTCACTCATCAGCACGTTGTTCGCGGCGTCGAAGATCAACGGGGGCGCAGCGTCGGTGCGGGTGTAGCGGACCGACCCACCGGAGGTGAGGTCGGGTACGAGCGTGGCCGGATCCCACGCGATGCGCCAGCCCACGCTGAGTTTCTTGGTCGAGCCCTGTGCGCTGTACTTCCAATCCTTGCCCTCGCCGAAGTTCCACGCGGACGCGAGAGTGAAGAAGCCGCTCTCGTCGGAGAGGTCCATGTACTGGGTCAGGTCGAAATCGCCGGTGGACGTGCCGCCGGCCGACAAGCCGTCGAACATTTGGTTCAGAGCCGCTGCCGCGGCGTTCGGGTAGGTCGTCAGCGCGGCGGCGGCTGCCACATCGCGGTTGTCCAGCGCATCGACGAAGTTCGAGACCAACACTTCGGCCTCGCTCGGTGGCCGATCGACCATCCAGAACACGGCCGAGACCGTCAATGTCGCCGAGGCTGCCACGGCGACGAGGTAGCGACCGCGAACCTTGCGCGGGCCACGACGGAGACGACTCATAGAACTCATGAGTCACAATATTCACTGTAGTCACACGAGTAACAAGCACGGTATTCATACGAGCCGGTCACGATTGAGATACGTCGCGGTCGGTCGACCGCAGGCCGGTCACCTCAGAAAGCGACCCGCAGCCTCGATGGCGGGTGCCGAGCTACCCGCGTTGTTCACGAAGACCGCGAACGCGAGATCGCCGGAAATCCCGACGAACCAACCGTGAGCGCCTTCGTTGTTGGCACCGAATTCAGCGGTGCCGGTCTTGCCGAGCAACCCGGGGATGTCGTTCAGCGCCGTGGCCGTGCCGCCGGTGATGGTCTCGCGCATCATCGTCTTCAGCTGCTCGGTGACCTGCGGGTTCACCGCTGCCGGCTGCATGTTGCCCACGCCGGGCTCACCGGCGACGACCGTCGGCGCACGCAATCCGTTGTTGGCAATGGACGACGCCACCAGCGCCATACCGAACGGCGACGCGGTCACCTGGCCTTGGCCGATGGCGGATTCGACGCGCTGCGCCGGGGTATCGGCCGACGGCACCGAGCCGGTGACGGTGGTCAGGCCCGGGGTCACGTAGTCGACGCCGAGGCCGTACTGAGCAGCCGCGTCGGTCAGACCGTTCGGCGGGAGAGCGACACCGAGCCGGCCCATCGTCGTATTGCAGGACTTGGCGAAGGCGGTGTGGAGCGGCACGTCGCCGAGAGCGAAGTTGTCGTCGTTCGGGATCTGCCTGCCTTCGATGTTCTCGGTCGCCGGGCAGGGCAACACCGTGTCGGGGGTGACGGCTCCGGACTGCAGAGCAGCCGAGGTGGTAACCGTCTTGAAGGTCGACCCCGGCGGGTACAGGCCGGTCAAGGCAATCGGGCCCTCGGCATCCGCGGCGGCGTTCTGCGCTACGGCCAGAACATCTCCCGTCGACGGCCGAAGCGCAACGATCGCCGCCTGCTGCGGCACCGAGGCCAGGGCGTCCTCGGCTTTGAGTTGCAGCGCCGAATCGACGGTGGTCGCGATGTCCTCACCGGTGCTCGCATCGCGTCCGGCGAGCTGGGTGACGGTGCCATCGGCCGCGACCGCTTGGATCGCCCAGCCACGATTGGCGGCTTGCTCGTGCTCCCACAGCGTCGTCAGGTCACTGAGTACCGGCGAGACGAGGTCGCGATCGGTGGCCAACAGTCGCGTCTGCGGGGCGAGCGTGACTCCGGGGATAGTCGCGAGCTGCGCGCCGATGGGGTCGATGTCGGCCTGGCGGAGCGAGACGATTGTTGCTGAATTCCCCTGCGCGGCAGCAACGCTCGACGCGATGGATTCGGCGGTGATCCCCGGAACGACGGGTCCGACGAGATTTGCGACGGCCACCGGATCGGCCGTCGCATCGACGTTGACAAGGGTGACGACCTGCTGCGACATGAGCTCGCTGCCGTTGGCATCGAAGATCCGAGGCGCGACGAGCGCGTCGGTCGGGGTGAACCGCACGGAGGAATCGGCCGTCAGCCCGGGCACCAGCATTGCCGGGTCCCAGGTGATCTTCCATCCCTGCTGGGTCTCGGCGGCAGTTGCCGAGGTGGTGTAGTTCCACTCCTTCGGCTCACCGTCCGGTTCGGCGGTGCCGTCGGTGGTCGTCGAGAAACGCCAGCCGGCGTTCAGCGTGAACGTACCGGCATCCTCGTTGGCGTCGACAGCCTCGAAATCAGGAGTCGCCGTCACCGTTCCGCCGCCCGAGAGCCCGTCGTACAACGCGGTGAGCGCCGCGGTCGCTCCGGCGGGATCGGTGGTGAGGGCAGCCGCCTGATCGATATTGGAGCTGTTGACCGCCTCCGCGAACTGCTCCGCAACGGTCTGCGGCTGATCGGGACCACTGTTTCCGCAGGCAGCGAGCACCATCGCCAGTACGGACACCATCGCGGCCAGAGTCGTCGGTCTTCTCGTTGTGCGCACGGAGTCGATCATGCCTCAGCCCTCCGCCGAACTGCTGGTGGCGCGTTTCCAGATCTAGGTGTAATCATGTAATCAGTCTTACAACACAACATGAGGAGTCATCATGAAACCCAACGGACGCTCGTTCGGACGCCCCGGCGGCTGGCAGCACGCAGACATCCCGAATGCCACGGACGCAGCCGAGTGGTTCGGCGGCCGACTCCCCGACTCCTGGTTCGACGGCGACGCATCCGTCGAGGTCGATCGTGAGGAGATCGTCGTCGTCGGCACCCTGCCCACCGAACAGGACAGTTCACCCGCGGCCCTCGAGGGCCGCATCGCCCGCTTCCGCGAGACCACCCGCGGTGACCGCATGCAGATCGCCGCGGAGGCCGAGAAGCGCTACGGCCGCAAGGTCGCGTGGGGCGTTCGGACCGAATCGGAGGTCATCCTGTTCACCCATCTCGCGGTTCCGGTGATGACACGCCTGCGTCAGCCCGAGCGTCGCGTCCTCGACACCCTCGTCGATGCCGGCGTCGCTCGCTCCCGCGCGGACGCCTTGGCCTGGGCGGTCAAGCTGGTCGGTGAACACACTCAGGAATGGCTTGACGAGCTCCGCGGGGCCATGGAGACGGTCGACGAGCTACGCAAGAAAGGCCCGTCGATCTAATTCGATTGCGTACCCGTCGGGTTCGGGGTTAGCGTGGCATTCGCCCTGTTGCCCACAGATTCGGAGAGGCCATTGCTCTTCCAAAGGTTCTAGACGCCTGCTGATCGTCCGCACGCTTACCTTTGGAGCGCCCATGCCTCATTCATCCTCCCTTTCTGTCTCGAATCTGACGTTCACCTGGCCCGACGGCGACCCCGTGTTCGACGCCGTGTCGGTTACATTTCCAAGTGGCACAACAGGTCTCATCGGCTCCAACGGTGCCGGAAAGTCGACGCTGCTTCGGTTGCTCGCCGGGGATCTGACGCCGCAACACGGTTCGATCTCGCTTCCCGGCGTACTGGGCCATCTGCGTCAGGACGTCGCACTCGATCCCGATCTCCCGGTGGATCGCGTGCTGGCTATCGATTCGATCCGAAAATCGTTGCATCGCATCGAATCCGGGACGTCGACTGAGGAGGATTTTGTAGTCGTCGGGTCTTCCTGGGACGTCGAGGAACGCGCACTGGCGCTGCTGGACAAGCTCGGACTCGGCACCATCGTCGGCTCGATCGGCGACCTGGATCGGGCGGTCGGCACCTTGTCGGGCGGCGAAGCCATGCTGTTGGCTCTCACCGCGCAGTTGTTGGTCGAACCCGATGTTCTGATGCTGGACGAGCCGACGAACAACCTCGATCATGTTGCGCGAGAACGGCTGTACACAGCCATCGACGGCTACGCGGGTGTGCTGATCGTCTGTACGCACGACCTCGAGCTGCTCGAGCGGGTCGACTCCATCGCCGAGGTGCGCGCAGAACGCAGCGGCGTCTCGCGACTTCGCATGTTCGGCGGAAACTACCAGCACTATCGAGCAGTGATCGACGCCGAGCAGGACGCGGCACGGGCGACCATCCGCGATGCGAAGAACGACGTCCGCAAGCAGGAACGCGAATTGATCGACACACGAATCAAACTCGACCGACGTCTGCGCTACGGCAAGAAGATGGAAGAGCAGAAGCGCGAACCCAAGATCATCATGGGTGCGCGAAAACGCGCCGCACAAGAATCGGCCGGAAAGCTACGCGGCACCCACACCGATCGCGTCGACGACGCCCGGTCATCGCTCTCGGCCGCCGAGGATCTGCTGCGTGACGATCGCGAGATACGCGTCGACCTGCCGGCGACGAAAGTTCATCCCGGGCAGGTGGTTCTGGTGCACGAGGACGTGCGCATCGTAGGACCGGAGCGCATCGCCCTGATCGGGCCGAACGGGAGTGGCAAAACCACCCTGTTGCGCACACTGCATGCTGCCGGCGCAGAGGTGCCGTGGAAGTACCTGCCGCAGCGACTCGACGTCTTCGACGAATCGCGAACCGTTGCCGAGAACGTTGCCGACGTGGCACCGCACGCGACGGCCGAACAGATCCGGGGACAACTCGCCCGATTCCTGTTCCGCGGAGCCGACGCCGATGCCGTCGTCGCCACCCTCTCCGGAGGCGAACGACTGCGGGCTGCACTGGCACGAATTCTGCTGGCAGAGCCTGCTCCGAAACTGCTGATGCTCGACGAGCCGACCAACAACCTCGACATCGCCAGCCGGCAACACCTCATCGAAGCCTTGGAGACATTCGAGGGTGCACTGATCGTCGCGAGCCACGATCGGCCGTTCCTCGATGCCATCGGTCCCACCCGCACCATCGACCTCACCCCGATCGCCGAGTCCGCCGAAGAAGCGCACACCCGGGAGGAGTCAATGTGACATCTGGTGGCCCTTTCGGGGGTCAATGTCACGTCGAGTGGACTCGAAGGAAGACAATCGGAGGGTGGAGTACGCCTCGAATGCCGACGATGGGACACGGATCGCCTACACGGTGGTGGGGTCCGGGCCGCCGTTGTTGATGGTGCACGGCAGTTTTCTGACGCACACCATTTGGCGGACGTTCGGCTATGTCAAGGCGTTGCGCGGAAGTCGGCAGTTGATTTTGATCGACAGTCGCGGACACGGCCGCAGCGACAAGCCGCATACTCCCGACGCCTATGCGATGGCCAACATCGTCGGCGATCTGACTGCGGTACTCGATGCGGTGGGTGCGCAGACCGTCGACTATCTCGGATACTCGTTCGGGGCACGGGCCGGGTTGGCGTTGACGGCGGCAGCGCCCGGACGAGTGCGATCACTGGCCGTCGGCGGCGGTAGTCACGGCGCTCAGGCAGGCGCGTTCGATCGCCTGTTCTTCCCGGGATGCGCGGATGTGTTGGAGCAGCGCGGCATGGACGGATTCCTCGACGTGTGGAGCAGCCACCGCATGTTCCCGATCGATGCAGGAACCCGGGCAGTGTTCTCCGCCAACGATTCTCTGGCCATGGCCGCGTACATCCGAGCGTCCGACGCCGATCCCGGTCTACCGGACGAGGCGTTACAGAGATTCACTCAGCCGTCGCTGTTCTACGTCGGCAGCGAGGACCGGACCCGGCTCGACGACACTCGTGCCGCGGCCGCTCTTGTGCCCGACTCCGAATTGCACGTCATCCGCGGATTCGACCACGCGACGACGATGGCCGCCTCTGAAGAGGTGCTCAGCGCCCTCGAACGGTTCTGGGGCAACTGACCTCCGCGTCCACAATTCGCCTCGAGAATCGGGATCCCGCTTCCGCAGGCAAATAGTGGACACTCACATCACCTACGCCAACCGAACCCTGCGCGCCCGTACCAACTGACCTCAGCGCCCACAATTTGCCTCGAGAATCGGGATCCCGCCTCCCACAGCAAATAGTGGGCGCTCACATCACTTCTTCAGCGCGGGGAACTGGTCGTCACGCCACTCGGTTTCCAGCGGTCCGACGGCCGCGTCCTCACGGGCGCGCAACTCGACGCGGCGGATCTTCCCCGAGATGGTTTTCGGCAGCTCGAAGAACTCGATACGCCGAACGCGCAGGAACGGTGCCAGGTGCTCGCGGGCATACTTCAGGATCTCGAATGCCGTGTCCTCGTTCGGTTCCCAGCCCGACGCCAATGCCACGTATGCCTTGGGAACGGCCAGTCGCGTCTCGTCGGGGGCGGGCACCACTGCAGCCTCGGCCACTGCGGGGTGTTCGATGAGCACGCTTTCGAGCTCGAACGGCGAGATCTTGTAATCGGAGGCTTTGAAGACGTCGTCGGTGCGGCCGACGTAGGTGATGTACCCCTCGGAGTCCCGTGAGGCGACGTCACCGGTGTGGTAGTAACCGTCGGCCATGACGGCGGCGTTGCGCTCGGGGTCACCGAGGTAGCCGGTCATCAGGTTGAACGGCCGCTGTGCCAGGTCGAGGCAGATCTCACCCTCGTCGGCGAGTTCGCCGGTGGTGGGGTCGACGATCACGACGGGAACGCCGGGCAGTGGCCGGCCCATCGAACCGGACTTGAGTACCGCGCCGGGCGTATTGGCCACCAGCGCAGTGGTTTCCGTCTGCCCGAATCCGTCGCGAATATTCAGGCCCCACTCCCGTTGCACCGTGGAGATCACTTCGGGATTGAGTGGTTCACCGGCACCGATTGCCTCGCGGAGTGAACCGCCACCACCGGCAAGGTCAGCTTGAATCAGCATGCGCCACACAGTCGGTGGTGCACAGAAGGTCGTCACCTCGGCGCGGCGGATCTGTTCGAGCAGCGCCTTCGCGTCGAACTTGCCGTAGTTGTAGATGAAGATGGTGGCCTCGGCGATCCACGGCGCGAAGAAGCAGCTCCACGCGTGTTTGGCCCAACCGGGTGAGCTGATGTTCAGGTGCACATCGCCGGGGCGAAGCCCGAGGAAGTACATCGTGCTCAGATGTCCTACGGGATACGAGATCTGAGTGTGTTCGACGAGCTTGGGCTTGCTGGTGGTGCCGGAGGTGAAGTACATCAACAGGCGGTCGTCGGGCGCAGTGACGGACTCGAACGGCCGAGCCTCGACAGAACGAGCCTCGGCATAGTCGACCCAACCTTCACAGGCCGACGTGGCAATACGCAGGTAGTCGCCGGGAACGTCGTCGAATTTGCCGGTGTCCGAGGGGTTCACGATCACGGCGCGGGCATTGCCGCGCACCACTCGATCGGTCAGATCAGCGGGCCCGATGGCCGTGGTGGTCGGCATCAGCACGGCACCGAGTTTCATCACTGCGAGCATCGACTCCCACAGCTCCACCTGGTTACCGAGCATCAGGATCACCGAGTCGCCGCGACCGATTCCCTGTTGCTCGAGCCACCGAGCCACCTGGTCGGAGCGACGAGCGATGTCGTCGAAGCTGTATTTGGCCTCGCTGCCGTCTTCCTCGACGATCCACAGCGCAGTGCCGTCGTTGCCGCGGGCGATCGCGTCGAACCAGTCGATCGCCCAGTTGAACGTCTCACCGAACGACGGCCACTCGAAGGTCGACACGGCTCGGTCGTACTCGCCGTACGCGTCCAGCAGTAGATCGCGAGCGTTCCTGAATGCCGTGTATGCCGTGTCGACCATGTTTCCTCCTGCGCCTGTGATGCCCATCACCGCCACGGTAGGGGAGATGAACAATCCATCGCTACCCCTGAACGGGGGTAACAACTCCGCTAGCCTCGATTCCCGTGGCCATCAGATACTTCGCGATCGCATGCGCATTGGGGATAGTCCACGCCGCGTTTTCCGGCTATTGGGCCGCAGGTGGACGTTGGATGCTCGACACCGTCGGTGCCTTCGCCACCGAGTGGGTCGACTCCGAACCGGCAACGGCACGAACGGCACTGCTGGTCCTTGCACTGGTCAAACTCGCCGCGGCCATTCTTCCGGCCCTCGCATACATGAACCGCCCACGGCTGGCAGCACAGAACCGGGCCAGGGTGCCGTCGTTGGTTCTCGGCATATCCTGGCCCGGTTCGGTACTGCTGATTCTCTGGGGCGGAGCATCGTTCGTCGGGGCGGTGATCGGGTTGGTCGTCTCGGACGAGAACCGAGGCGTCAAATTCGGTCACCTGTTCTTCGACGGCATCTTTTTGCTCTGGGGCGCAGCGCTTCTGACGGCACTGATCCTGTCCAGAAAAGCCGCGTACCAACCGCGCTAGATCCGTTCGCCCGTCTCCGGGTGGAAGAGATGGATCGCACCGTCGAGTCGCGTCAGTCCGATGCTCTCGCCGATTTTGGCCGGTGCACGCACTGCCGAACGCGCGACCAACGACACGGGTCCCCCGTCGAGACCCTTGACCTTCGGGTCGTCCAGGTGGGCGTAGAGATAGGACTCGCTGCCGAGTTCCTCGATCAGATCGACCTTGCCCTCGAAGCCTTCACCGCCGCCGTGCACGATGCCGAGCTGCTCCGGGCGTAGCCCGACAGTGACGTTGTCGAGACCCAGGCTCGCGAGCTTGGTCAGCTCGTCGCGTTCGAGGGGAAGCAGGAAGCTACCGATCTGTACGCCACCCGAGCCGATGGGAACCGTCATCAGGTTCATCGCCGGCGAACCGATGAAACCGGCGACGAACGCATTGACGGGGTTGTCGTACAGGTCTGTGGGAGAGGCGAACTGCTGCAGTTTGCCGCCGCGCAACACCGCAACACGATCACCCATCGTCATGGCCTCGACCTGGTCATGAGTGACGTAGACCGTCGTGGTGCCGAGCCGACGCTGCAACGCCGCGATCTGCGTACGCGTCTGGACGCGCAATTTCGCGTCGAGGTTGGACAGCGGCTCGTCCATGCAGAATACCTGCGGTTCACGAACGATTGCGCGACCCATGGCAACTCGTTGACGCTGACCACCCGAGAGCTTGCCGGGCTTTCGGTCGAGGTACTCGGTGAGGTCGAGGATCTTCGCGGCCTCGGCCACCTTCTTCGTACGCTCCTCGAGAGACACACCGCGCATCTTCAGCGCGAAACCCATGTTCTCCCCGACGGTCTTGTTGGGGTACAGCGCGTAGTTCTGGAACACCATCGCGATGTCGCGGTCCTTCGACGGCACACCCACCATGTTCTTGCCACCGATCTCGATGGCACCACCGTCGATCTCCTCGAGGCCGGCGAGCATCCGCAGCGCGGTGGACTTGCCGGAGCCGGAAGGCCCGACCAGCACGACGAATTCGCCGTCCTGGATGTCGAGGTCGAGTGAATCGACGGCGAGCTTGTCGGCACCTTCGTAGACGCAGGATGCCTTCTTGTACGTGATTGCAGCCATGAGACTTTCTCCTACTTGATTGCGCCGAAGGACAGACCGCGCACGAGCTTGTTCTGCGCGAACCATCCGGCAAGGACGACGGGAAGTGCTGCGAACGTCGCAGCAGCGGAAAGCTGGGCCCAGTACAGGCCCTGACCGGTGATGAATCCGACGAGGTAC
Organism: Rhodococcus sp. Leaf278; assembly: GCF_001426085.1. Taxonomy (GTDB): domain Bacteria; phylum Actinomycetota; class Actinomycetes; order Mycobacteriales; family Mycobacteriaceae; genus Rhodococcoides. The sequence goes on along the minus strand of NZ_LMRR01000044.1, from coordinate 52,367 downwards.
ACCGGAATCGTCTGGGCCTGAACGGCAGTGAGGTTGACGGCGAAGAAGAACTCGTTCCACGAGAAGATCACGCAGATCAACGACGTCGCCGCGATACCGGGCGAGACCAGCGGCAGGATCACCTCACGCACCGAGGTCCACAGCGACGCACCGTCCATGCTCGCGGCCTCGAGCAGCTCGCTCGGCACCTCGAGGAAGAACGAGCGCATCATCCACACGGCGATGGGAAGATTCATCGCGGTGTACAACACGACCAAGGTCCAGATGTTGTCCAACATTCCGATGTCGCCGACGATGACGTACAGCGGGACAATCGCCGCGACGACCGGGAGCATCTTGGTGGAGATGAAGAAGAACAGCACGTCCTTCGTCTTCTTGACCGGACGCAGCGACAGCGCGAAGGCGGCCGGAACACCCAGCAGCAGAACGAAGATCGTCGAGACGACCGTCGCGAATGCCGAGTTCAGCAACGTGGTGCCGATGCCGCTCTCGAGTACACCGCGGTATTGATCGAGGGTCGGGGTGAAGAACAGCTTCGGCGGATCGGAGTACGCGTCGGCCTCCTGTTTGAAGCCCGTGAGGACCATCCACAGCACCGGGAAGAAGAACGCTATGCCGGCGACCCAGGCCACGAAGGACCAGATGGAACCCGGGCCCCACTTGCTCTTGCGCTTGATCGGCGCGGCGTCGGTCGACTTTTCTACGGTTGCAGTACTCATCACGCTGCCTCCTCGGTTCCGCTGAAGCTCTTGAAGATCAGTCTCAGCGCCAGGGTGCTGACGATGATGGTGGCGACCACAGTGACGACGCCCATGGCCGCGGCCTGACCGATGTCGAAGCCGAGGAACGCTCGCTGATAGATGTAGAAGGGCAGGTTCGCGCTCGCCACACCCGGTCCGCCCGAGGTCATCATGTAGACGGCGTCGAAAGTGTTGACGAGGTAGATGGCTCCGAGAACGGCACCGAGCTCGATGAATCGGCGCAGGTGCGGGAGGGTGAGCTCACGGAAGAGCTTGATCGGGCCCGCACCGTCGACCCGTGCCGCTTCGGCAATGTCCTTCGGCATGGACTGCAGGCCGGCGAGGATGAGCAGCATCATGAACGGGGTCCACTGCCAGATGAGGTTCGCCATGACGGCAGGCAGCGGGTAACGCGAGACCCAGTCGATCTGATCGACACCGAACGGGCTCAGTGCGAAGTTGATGAGGCCGAAGACGGGATCGAACATTGTGGTCTTCCAGATCAATGCGCCGGCCACCGGGGTGATCAGGAATGGAGTGATCAGCAATGTGCGGATCAGACTGCGGCCGATGAACTTACGGTCCAGGAGCAGCGCCAGGAACAGCCCGAGAACCACCGAGATGATGACGGTTCCCACGATCATGATCACCGTGTTCAGGGCGACCTCACGGAACTGGCTGTCCTGGAATACCGCGACGTAGTTGTTGAGCCAGTTGAACTTCTGAGAACCCGGTCGAACGAGGTTCCACGACTGCGTCGAGTAGTACAGCGTGAACAGGAACGGGACCTGGGTGACCAGAATGGCGAACACCATGGCCGGCAGCAGCGGGCCGCGGCGACGCCACCCTTCCGCCTTCGAGATCGTTCTCGGTCTCGGTACGAATTCCTCGGAATCGGTCTGCGCCGATCGTGTTTCGGTGGTGGTCATCCCTGGCCCTCCTGGTACGTCTTGCCGACCACTTCGGCGTACTGCTGCGCTTGTTCGAGCGCGTCCTGGACGCTGATTCGCCCTGCCACTGCGGCGCTGATCTGTTGGCTGACGCGGGTTCCCAGGTCCTGGAACTCGGGAATGGTCAGGAACTGCACTCCGGTGTACGGAACCGGATCGACCGTCGGATTGTTGGGATCGGCACCGTTGATGGAATCGAGGGTGACCTGACCGTAGGCCGCGGAGGCTTCCTCGTACTCGGGAATCTCGTAGGTCGACAGCCGGCTACCGGGAGGCACTCGCTCCCAACCCAATTCGTTGCCCACCTTGTTCAGGTACTCCTTGCTGGTCATCCACGAGACGAACTTCCATGCGTCGTCCGGGTTTTCGGACGTCTTCGGGATACCGAGTGCCCAGGAGTACAGCCACCCGTTGTCACCCTTGACCGCCGACGGGGCCTTGGCGTAGCCGATCTTGCCGACGACATTGCTCGACGTGGGGTCCTCCAGGACCGACACTGCCGACGTCGCGTCGTACCACATCGCGGTGTTTCCCTGGGAGAGCTGCGTACCGCACTCGCTGAAACCACTTGTCGCTGCTCCGGCTTGACCGTGCTCACGGACCAGGTCGACGTAGAACTGCACGGCCTGTTCCACCTCTGGGCTGTTCAGCTGCGCGTTCCAGTTCTCGTCGAACCACCGTCCGCCGAAGGCGTTGATGACGGTGTCGAGTGGTGCCAGAACCTCACCCCAACCGGGCTTTCCGCGCAGGCAGATACCCGAGACGTCCGGGCTGTCGAGCTTCGCTGCGGCGTCGGCGACCTGCTGCCAGGTGGGCTCCTCGGGCATCGTGATGCCTGCGGCCTCCATCAGATCCTTGCGGTACATCAGGAACGACGACTCACCGTAGAACGGCACCGAGTACATGCTGCCCTCGTAGGACAGCGATTCCTTCAACGTCGGGATGAAATCGTCCTCGTCGTAACCCGGCGTGGCGTCGGCATATTCGGAAAGGTTGGTCAACCAACCGTTCTCGGCCCACTGCGGAGTCTCGAAATTGCTGATCATTACCACGTCGAACTCACCGCCGCCGGTCGCCACCGAGGCCGTGATCTTGGCACGAGCCTCGTTCTCCGACAGCGACACGAACTTCAGATTGATACCCGGGTTCTCCGCCTCGAACTCCGGAGCGAGGGAAATGGCATCGGACATCTGCGAATTCGAGACGATCGCAACGGTGATCGTCTTGCCATCACCGTCACCACCGAACGAGCCGGCACCGGCACATCCGGACAGCACCAAGGTTGTCGCGAGCGACGCCGCGACAGCCACTTTCGGTAAAACCCTCACTGAAATACCTTTCCATTGGAGGTCGCCGTTGCAGGAGCGTGCGCAACGAGCCAACGTGCACTTTCGATATCGGTGACCAAGATCGACGCCAGGCCACCGCGCAACGCACCGAGCAGCGCTTCGTGTTTGCGTTGTCCGCCGGTGACGAGCACGGCCCGATCGCAGGCTCTGATGGCATCGAGCCCTACCGACACGGTTCGGCCGGGGAGCGATCCCCCGGTGTCTTTGCCGTCTGCGTCGTAGAACCGTCCGCCGATCTCGCCGACCGCACCGAGGCGGCGCAGTTCGTCGAGCACCTCGAGGTCGATGAAGCTGCCCTCGAACAGCGTGGTGGACGTGGAGACGGGACCGATGCCGTACATCATCACATCGGCATCGGTCCCGGACTTGAGGGCGCGCGAGATCACCGAATCCTGCTCCAACGCAACCACTGTCGCCTGATCGGCGTACAGCGGAGCGTTGAGCCTGATCGGCGTCGCCTGCAGGTAGGCAGCGCACCGGCCGAGCGTGTACTCGACACCGGTCTGATAGTCGGCCGAGGTGATGGAACCGTCGAGTTGCACCACTGCAGCACATTTGGTGGACCTGGTCTTGAGTGAACTCGCGACGGCCACCGTTTCGGGCCCCCACGTGAACCCGAGAACGTCACGATCCTTGAGCCGACGGGAGAGCAACGTCGCTGCCGCGCGGCCGAGGGATCCATAACCGGAGTCCGTACCGTCGATGACGTCCGAGACGACAAGAACCTCGGTCAGGCCGAACTTCGCTTCGAGCTCTCGCTCGATGTCAGCATGGACGGTGCCCTGCAGATCGTCGGGGACGTTGATCTCGATCGTCACGAGCCCTTGGGAACGGGCACGAGCGACCAGCCGTCCTGCGGTCGGACGCGAAACTCCGAGCTTCACGGCGATCTCGGCCTGCGTGGCACCTTCGAGGTGGTACATGGTTGCGGCGCGCAGAGCCAGCCGAAGATCCTCTCCGGACCGCGCGGACTTCGCCCCGCCGGGCTCCGATCCGTCCATGACGCCTCCTGAATAGTGAGCAGATGCTCAGCTCGTGTTCATCTGCTCACTAAGCTAACATTAAGGTGTGATCCACACAACACCCCCTCGCGATCAGCGACCCGTGCCACAGTCCATGCAGGCCAGCGTGCTCACCGGCGTGCACGAGATCCGACTCGAACAGCGACCCGTCCCCACACCTGCGTCCGACGAGGTCCTCGTGCAGGTCACGGCGGTGGGAGTCTGCGGTTCCGATGCGCACTACTACCGCGAGGGACGGATCGGCGACCACGTCGTGAACGGCCCCCTGGTACTCGGACACGAAGCTGCGGGCGTCATCGTGGCCGTGGGCTCCGACGTCTCCGACACTCGCGTCGGCCGGCGCGTCTCCATCGAGCCGCAACGACCCGATCCCACCAGCGCCCCATCCCGCGCAGGCCGTTACAACCTGTGCCCGGCCATGGAGTTCTTCGCGACCCCGCCCATCGACGGCGCGCTCGCGGAGTACGCATTGATCCAATCGACCTTCGCCCACGACGTTCCCGACACCATCTCCGACGAGGCCGCAGCGCTCTTCGAGCCCCTGTCCGTGGGCATCGCATCGGCGCAGAAGGCGCGTATCTCGGCCGGTTCGAGCGTGCTCATCGCGGGCGCGGGTCCCGTCGGGATCGTCACTGCGCAGGTGGCCCGCGCATTCGGTGCCACCGAGGTGATCGTCACCGACATCGACGCGTCCCGCCGGGCCAACGCCACAAGATTCGGAGCGACGCGCGTGGTCGACCCCGCCGCGGAGGACGTCCGTGCCCTGTCGGTCGATGCCTTCGTCGACGCATCCGGTGCCGCGCGCGCCGTGTTCGACGGCATCCACGCAGTCCGGCCGGCCGGCACAGTCGTCCTCGTCGGCATGGGCGGATCCGACTACCCTCTGCCTATCTCGGTGATTCAGAACCGAGAACTGGTGCTCACCGGCGTATTTCGATACGCCAACACCTGGCCGATCGCACGGTCGCTGGTGGCGTCGGGCATGGTGGATCTCGACGCGATGGTGACGGCGCGGTTCGGACTCGACGGCGTCGAGGACGCGTTGAACGCCGACAGAGAACCCGGAAGCATCAAAGCCGTGGTCATTCCAGGACTTTCGAAGGAGACAAACGCATGAAGTTGAACTCGCAGAACCTCGCAGACTTCATCGAGGACGTCGCGGTTCCGACGTACGATCGGTCCGAGGTGACGGTGGGCATAGTGCATTTCGGTGTCGGCGGCTTCCATCGAGCGCACCAGGCGATGTACGTCGACCGTCTGCTGCAGCAAGGGCAAGCGATGGACTGGGGAATCTGTGGTGTCGGGGTACTGCCCGGAGACCGTCGCATGAACGACGTCATGCACGCACAGGACTGCCTGTACACGTTGGCGCTCAAGCATTCCGACGGAACCTGGGACACCCGCGTCATCGGTTCCATCGTCGAGTACCTCTTCGCTCCGGACGACGCAGAGGCCGTGATCGAGAAGATGGCGGCCGACACCACGAAGATCGTCTCGCTCACCATCACCGAGGGCGGCTACAACTTCTCCGCCACCACCGGCGAGTTCGACTCGAACAATCCGGCCATCGTCGCCGATCTTTCCGACGGAGCCATTCCGGCAACCACTTTCGGACTTGTCATCGAGGCGCTGGCTCGACGCAAGGATCGCGGACTGAAGCCGTTCACCATCATGTCCTGCGACAACATCGAGGGTAACGGTCATATGGCGCAGTCGACGTTCACGACGTTCGCGCGCCTGAAGGACCCGGCGTTGGCCGAGTGGATCGAGACCGAAGGCGCGTTCCCCAATTCGATGGTCGATCGCATCACGCCGGTCACGACACCGGAGGTGACCGAACAGCTTTCACTGCGATACGCGATCGACGACCAGTGGCCCGTCGCCGGTGAGCCCTTCACACAATGGGTGCTCGAGGACAACTTCACCCTCGGTCGTCCGCCGTTGGAGGACGTGGGCGTGCAGGTGGTGGAAGACGTCACCCCCTACGAGCTGATGAAGCTGCGGTTGCTCAATGCCAGTCATCAGGCGCTCGCGTACTTCGGTTACCTCAGCGGATATCGCCTCGTCCACGAGGTATGCCAGGATTCGCTGTTCTCGGATTTCCTGCTCGCATACATGGACAACGAGGCGACGCCGACGCTGCAACCGGTCCCCGGCATCGATCTCGGCGACTACAAGCGCACCCTGATCGAGCGGTTCTCGAACCCCGAGATCCGCGATACCGTCGCGCGTCTGTGTGCCGAGTCCTCGGATCGAATCCCCAAGTGGCTCTTGCCCGTCATCCGCAAGAATCTGGAGACCGGCGGCGAGATCACCCGCTCCACCGCTGTCGTGGCGAGCTGGGCCCGCTACGCCGAGGCCGTCGACGAGTCCGGCGAGCCCATCGAGATCGTCGATCAGCTGAAAGATTCACTGGTACCGATCGCGCAGAGTCAGCGCGAGAACCCCACGGCGTTCATCGCCAACCGCGCAGTGTTCGGAGACCTGATCGACAACGAACGCTTCGTCGCCGAGTACACGACACAGCTTGCATCACTGCAGGAGAAGGGCGCTCGAGCAACCCTCGAGTCGCTCAGGTCAGCTCACTGAATCGTTCGGTGTCGCGGACTTGGCCGGAGACGATGACGGTATCTCCCGCGGCGATGACCGTGTCGGCCGTGGCGTAGGTGAATCCTTCGCCCGGTCGTTTGATCGCCACGACTGTGACGTGATACTTGGTGCGGATCACCGTTTCGCCCAACGGTTTACCGATGACCGCCTCGGGCGGTGATGTCTTGACCATCGCGAAGCCGTCGTCGAATTCGATGTAGTCCATCATCCGTCCACGTACCAGGTGAGCTACTCGCTTACCCATGTCGTGCTCGGGCCGGACAACGTGGTGGACGCCGATCTGGTTGAGAATCTTGGCGTGCGCGTTGCTCAGGGCCTTGGCCCAGATGGTCGACATCGACAGGTTCACCAGAGCCGATGCGGTGAGCAGGCTCGCTTCGAGATTGGACCCGATACCCACGACGGCGCGGTCGTACTCGTGCACCGACAGTTGCCGAAGCGACTCCTCGTCGGTGGTATCGGCAACCACGGCGTGCGTCAATCGGTCTGCGACGCGCTGCACGACGGCCTCGTCGCTGTCGATACCGAGCACCTCGACTCCCTGGTCCTTCAGCTCCAGGGCCAGAGACTTTCCGAAGCGGCCGAGACCGAGTACGACGACGACATCGGAGGACGGTTTCCTAGCCAATGAACGGCCTTTCCGTGGGGAGCGTGTAGCGCCGTCCGCGATCGCGGGCGGCGAGGGCACTGACCAGAGTGATGGAACCGACGCGGCCCAGGTACATCAGGACGATCAGAATCACCTGACCCCAGCCCGGCAACTGTGCAGTGATTCCGGTGGACAGGCCGACCGTGGCGAATGCCGAGACGACCTCGAACAGGAGCACGTCGAGATCGAAGTTCGTGCCGGCCAACAGCGCCATCACCGGCAGCATGACCAACGCGACCCCGATCAATGCGACGGTCAGCGCCTGACGCTGCACGCGCGCATCGATTCGGCGACCGAACACCGACACCTCCCGGTCACCCCGGATCTCGGCCAGGATGACGAACAGCAACAGTGCGAACGTCGTGACCTTGATGCCACCCGCCGTACCGCCGCTGCCACCACCGATGAACATGAGGACGTCGGTGACCAACAGGGTCGCGTTGTCCACATCCGCATAGTCGACACTGTTGAATCCTGCAGTGCGCGGCATGATCCCCTGGAACGTCGCGACGAGCATCTTGTCCCAGAAGCCGAATCCGCCCAGCGTCCGTGACCACTCGAAGAGCAGCACCACCGTCGGTCCGACGACCAGGAGAACACCGGTGACGGACAGCGTCATTCGGGTATGCAGCGTCCAGCGCTTGCGGGACCGGACGCCGCGGGCATGCGCGCGGAGGTGACGCGCGATCTCGAAGAGAACCGGAAATCCGATGCCGCCCAACACGACCGCGATCAGCAGTGGCACACAGATCCACGGGTCCGTGGCGAACCCGATCATGTTGTCGCTGAACAGAGCGAATCCGGCGTTGTTGAAAGCCGATACGGCATGAAAGACCCCCAGCCACAGTGCGCGACCGGGCGGCTCGTCGTAGCCGATGACAAAGCGCGCGGCCAAACAGAGCGCGACCACACTCTCGATGATCAGGCTGGTGCGGAACACCCCGACGACAACACTCCTGACGTCGCCCAGCCCCGAGGTGCGTACCTCGGCGGCCGCGTTGAGCCTGCCTCGCAACCCGATTCGATCGGCCAAGATCAGTCCGACCAACGACGCGATCGTCATGATCCCGAATCCACCGATCTGAATCAGACCGAGTATCACTCCCTGCCCGAAGCCCGACCAGTACACCGGGGTGTCCACCACGATCAGTCCCGTCAGACTGACGGCCGATGTCGAGGTGAACAACGCCTGCAGAATATCGGTGTCGTACCCGGGCATGGTGGCCGCCGGAATCATCAGCACGCCTGCACCGGCGACCATGGCGAGTGCGAAACCTGTCGCCATGACCCGGAGCGGCGTCGGTCTGAAGATCGCGGACCATCGCGATGCCGGGAGAGCGTCTGTCACTCGGGAGACAGTACTGTGCGCTCCGCGATGTGGTGTGGCGAAACCCGCGGGTTGTTCCGCAAGCTCCACTCCTAGGTGCCGCCAGGGTCACCCAACCGCACCACTGCTTATGGCACGAGCCCACCCGGTGGTGATCTGCACGTCGTCGGGTCGAACGGCCACCAGGCGGGTACCGTCGAAATCGAGCTGAAACTGATTGTTCGATCGCGACGAAGGACACCTTCATGCCGGACGACGCTGTGCGCGAGCGTTCCTCGCACGAGGCGATTTCCTCTGCCCTCGCCGATGTGAACGCCGTCCGCCCGGTGTTCCAACCCGTCATCGAACTCGGCACCGGAACAGTCCTCGGATACGAGGCTCTGGCGCGATGGCCCGAGTGGCCCGTACTGGACCTGGATTCCGTGTTTTCGACGGCCGCAGATCTGGGTGTGGTGGACGATCTCGACTGGGCGTGTCGCACCGGCGCGGTCGACGCAGCACTCGCTGCAGGGATGGCACAGGAACTCTGTTTGTTCGTCAACGTGGAACCCCATACCGCGACCGGACCGACCGACGCCGCCAAGCGCGCGTTCGCAGCAGCCGAAGGCCGATTTTCCGTGGTGCTCGAGTTGACAGAGAGGTCTCTGCTGGCCGATCCCGCAGTGTTGTTGGCCGTGGTCGCCGACGGCCGGCGGGCAGGATGCCGCATTGCTCTCGACGACATCAGCGTGCATCCGGACACGGTCACCATGCTCGAGTTCGTCGCACCGGACATCATCAAGCTCGACCGTTCGTTGGTCCAGCAAGATCCGAATCGCGCGCAGGCGCGCGTGATCGCCGCGGTACGTGCGCATTCCGAGGCGACCGGGGCAACTGTTCTCGCAGAGGGCATCGAAAACGACGAACACCTCGCCCGCGCTCACTCGCTCGGGGCGGCACTGGGCCAGGGATGGCTGTTCGGAAGGCCCGGTCCGCTGCCCGAGTCGGTGCGGACCGCACCGGGTGCACTGTCGATTCTGAGCGAGCCCGTTGCGAACTCCGGTCTGGTCCCGAACCTGCCATCGGATCTGTTCGAGCTCGTGGCTCCGTCGATCGGTACCAAAGCCTTCATCCGCGCCATTTCGCGCCAAATCGAGGACCACGCCCGCGATACCAACGATTCGCTGGCCCTCATGTCCACCTTCCAGCACACGCGATGGTTCAGCCCGCCCGTCGCCGAGCAGTACGCGCGGCTGGCCACCAAGCACGCATTCGTCGCGGCCGTGGGCGTCGGTTTGGGAGGTGAACCTGCGCCGGGTGTGCGCGGAGCAGATCTCGACCCCACGGAGGAGTTCACCCGAGAGTGGACGATCACCGCGGTAGGTCAGCACTACTTCTCGGCGCTCATTGCCCGCGATCTGGGCGATACGGACTGCGCCGACGCGGACCGTCGATTCGAGTTCGTGCACACGCACAATCGGCAACTCGTCGTCGCCGCAGCCAGATCGCTCATGCGCCGCATAATTCCCGTGTGACCGGGGTTGGTATCGGCTACCGCACCACAGCCTTCGCAACGGTCCAGGCACGTCCCTGCTCGCTCAACGTGAAACCCAGACCCGGGCGCGCAGACAGATGCATCCGGCCGTCTCGGGTCTCGAGGTGCTCGTCGAACAGCGGGTCCAACCAATCGAAGTGCTCCACCCACGTCTGCAGGGGATACACCGCGGCGAGGTGCAGGTGAATTTCCATCGCAAAGTGCGGGGCCAGTTGCAGGTTGTGGTGCTCGGCGAGTGCGGCCAACTTCAGGAACTGCGTGATGCCGCCGATGCGGGGAGCGTCGGGCTGCAGGATGTCGACCGATCCGGCCTCGATGAGCCGCACGTGCTCGCCGACACTGGCCAGCATCTCCCCCGTCGCGATGGAGGTGTCGAGGCTGCGAGCGAGCTGTGCGTGCCCCTCGGCGTCGTAGGCGTCGAGGGGTTCCTCGATCCAGACGAGATCGAATTGCTCCAGTATTCGACACATGCGCTGGGCCGTCGGGCGGTCCCACTGCTGGTTGGCGTCCACCATCAGCGGGACGTCGTCGCCGAGAAACTCGCGCAACGCGGTGACGCGGTCGATGTCGGTTCGCCAATCCGGCTGCCCCACCTTGACTTTGATGCCCCCGATGCCGTTCGACAGCGACATCGCAGCGTTCTCGATGACCTCCTCGATCGGGGTGTGTAGAAAGCCGCCGGAAGTGTTGTACGTCTGCACCGAATCGCGCGAAGAGCCGATCAGCTTCGCCAGTGGTAGCCCGGCCCGCTTGGCTTTGAGATCCCACAGCGCGATGTCGATCGCGGCAATCGCCTGCGTCGCAACGCCGCTGCGGCCCACCGAGGCTCCGGCCCACACCAGCTTCGTCCAGATCTTGCCGATGTCGTTCGGGTCCTCGCCGATGAGAACCGGGGCAATTTCCTGGGCATGAGCGAACTGAGCCGGACCGCCTGCGCGCTTGGAGTATCCGAAACCGATTCCCTCATGGCCCTGTTCGGTACGTATTTCGACAAACAGGAACACCACCTCGCTCATCGGCTTCTGACGGCCGGTGAGCACCTTGGCGTCGCTGATCGGATTCTTCAGCGGTAGCACGATCGAGGACAGCGTGACCTCGGCGATACGGTCGATGCTCGCGACCCCGGGGGAGAGTGCCATCATGGCAGCATTCGGGGCAGTGAGGCCGCTGGTCGGTTTGTCTGTGCCGATGGTCATCTGCAACTCCTGAATCGTCGGTTACGTTGACCCCCAGACTATTTCGATCACCAATGCCGGTCCAACACCATTTACCGGCGAATCGATGCCGCCAGTGCATCGATGTTCGACGCAATATCGGCGACCCGGCCCACGAACGTGTGATGCGTGACGCCCGACGAGTGAGGAGTCATCAGCACGTTGTCCAGGTCGCGGAAGGGTAAGGAACTGGGTTCCCCCACCCCGTCCGGGCCCGGGTAGCGGTACCAGACGTCGATGGCCGCCGCGGCGATCTCGTTGCGCGACAACGCGTCGAACAGTGCCTGTTCCTGCACCAGGGGTCCACGACCGACGTTGACGAGCACCCCGTCGCCGCCGAACCTGCCCAGTTCTTCGGCACCGATCATGCCGCTGGTGTGCTCGTTCAGCGGCGCGGACACCACCAGTACATCGGCGAACTCGGCAAGTTTCCTCAAATCCCCTGTATCCGAGACCCACTCGAGCCCTTCGTCCGGAGCCCGCCCGCTCCCGGTGACCGCAGCACCGGTGGCCCCGTACGCCTGAAACAGTTGCCAGGTTCGCCGGCCTATGTGACCGAACCCGACGAAGCCGATGCGAGCACCACTCAGCGACAACGGTTGCGGAATGCTCGGGTCGTACACAGCAGTGGCGAACAGCCCTGTACGGAGCGCGCGATCCTGCTCCAGGAACTTACGTCGCAACATCACCGTAGCCGCCACGACGTACTCGGCGATCGACTGCTCGTGATGAAAGGTGTTGCACACCTGCACATCGGGGCCCAATCCAGAACGATCGACGTTGTCCGTTCCGGCACCGGCGACGTGCACCATACGCAATTTCGGCGCTGCGGCACCCATCGCCGCACTGAATTTGCCGCCGACGTACACGTCCGCGTCACAAAGTTCTTCCATGACCCGACCCTCGTCGAACGGCACGCACCAGATCACCTGAGCCTCGGCGGGCAGGCCCGCCTCGAACTGCTCCCGATGCGGGAGCACATTGCGGTCTCCGACGACTATCTTCACTAGCGCACCAGGGCCGGCCGCTTGCTGTCGAACGTCCATCCCTCGATCAAGTACTGCATACCGATGGCATCGTCACGGGAGCCGAGACCTTCCTTCTGGTAAAGCTCGTGCGCCGCATCGATCTGCTCGAAGTCGAGTTCGACACCTAGGCCAGGTTTGTCGGGCACCGTGAGGTAGCCGTCCTCGATTGCGAACGGCTCCTTGGTCACTCGCTGCCCGTCCTGCCAGATCCAGTGAGTGTCGATGGCGGTGATCGTCCCGGGCGCGGCTGCCGCAACGTGGGTGAACATGGCCAGTGAGACGTCGAAGTGGTTGTTGGAGTGCGAACCCCACGTCAAACCCCACGCATCGCATAGTTGAGCAACGCGGACCGAACCGGCCATCGTCCAGAAGTGGGGGTCGGCAAGTGGGATGTCCACGGCGCCGGACCGGATGGTGTGGCCCATCTCGCGCCAGTCGGTGGCGATCATGTTGGTGGCGGTCTGCAATCCGGTGGCGCGCTTGAATTCCGTCATCACCTCACGTCCGGAGAAGCCACCCTCCGGCCCGACGGGGTCTTCGGCGTAGGCCAGCAAGTCGCGCAGTCCACGACACGTCTCGATCGCGTCCTTCAGCAGCCAACCACCGTTGGGATCCAACGTGATTCGGGCCTCCGGGAATCGCTCGGCCAGAGCGCGCACCGCGGCAGCCTCCTCGGCTGCCGGCAGCGCACCACCCTTCAGTTTGAAGTCCTGGAATCCGTAGCGCGCCTGCGCAGCCTCGGCGAGGCGCACGATCGACTCGGGATCCATTGCCTCCTCGTGCCTGATACGCATCCAGTCATCGGCCCCAGCGGCCTCGTCGGCTGCACCGCGGTAGGCGAGGTCGGTCTTGTTCCGATCGGCCACGAAGAACAGATAGCCGAGAGCTTGGACCTTGTCGCGCTGCTGACCGTCTCCCAACAGCGCTGCGACGCTGACGCCGAGGTGTTGACCCAACAGGTCGAGCAAGGCCGATTCCACCGCGGTCACCGCATGGATCGCGACCCGCAGATCGAAGGTCTGTGCTCCGCGGCCGCCGGAGTCACGGTCGGCGAACGCACGACGCATCTCGGCCAACACAGCGTTGTAGCGGCCGATCCCCTGGCCCTCGACCAACGAACGAGCGTCCTCGAGAGTCTGGCGAATCGCCTCTCCGCCCGGCACTTCGCCGACGCCGGTACGCCCGTCCGAGTCGGTGAGCACGACCAGATTGCGGGTGAAGTACGGGGCGTGAGCGCCGCTGAGGTTCAGCAACATGTCGTCGTGCCCCGCGATCGGAATCACGCGCATCTCGGTGACGACGGGTGTGCTGGTGTGGACGTTCATGTCCGGCCTTTCTCGTACGCCATCGGTGACTCGACTCACACGACAGTAGAAGTCCTGATCGATTCCTGTCCAAGACCATCTACGCATCGAGTGATGCAGTAGCGGTATCGCTGGCGTCAGCGCGGGCTCATCGACCCAGGCAGTGAGATCGATACCGATGCTGAATCAAAGGCGACATCTTTTGACTTGGACATGTATCGATGGGCCTTCTACCGTGGTGAGCTATGAGCCAGGTCACGGCCTGGCGTCAGTGCACGCACCGCATCACAGCCCTAGGAGTGACCGCATGACAGCGTCGACGACACAGTCCACCAATCTCACCGGCCGGATGATCATCGCCGGTGTGCCGGTCTTCGGTGGCGGCACGCAGATTCACGGTATCGACCCCAGCACCGGCGCGAAGCTCGAACCCGCCTACGGTCACGGCGACAATACGGACGTCGAGAAGGCCTGTGCCGCCGCAGCCGAAGCATTCGCCGACTACCGTGCGACCTCATCGGAGACCCGGGCACAATTTCTCGAAACCATCGCGGACAACATCGCGGCCCTCGGCGACACGCTGATCGAGCGCACCGTCGCCGAATCGGGACTGCCGCTGGCTCGCATCACCGGCGAGGTCGGCCGCACCACCGGGCAGCTCCGCTTGTTCGCTTCGGTTCTGCGCGAGGGTAGTTGGAACGGTGCCCGCATCGATCCGGCCCAGCCCGACCGCACGCCACTCCCCCGCGCCGACATTCGCCAGCGGCAGATTCCGTTGGGACCGGTTGCCGTGTTCGGAGCCAGTAACTTCCCGCTCGCCTTCTCCGTCGCCGGCGGCGACACCGCCTCTGCTCTCGCTGCCGGATGTCCGGTGATCGTCAAGGCGCACGATGCGCATCCAGGAACGTCCGAACTGGTGGGACGCGCCATCACCGATGCCGTCACCTCCACCGGAATGCCCTCGGGCACATTCTCTCTGTTGTTCGGCTCCGGCCGCGGACTCGGCACCGCTCTGGTCACCGACCCTCGCATCAAGGCAGTCGGATTCACCGGATCACGCTCGGGTGGAACAGCTCTGGTCGCCGCAGCAGCCGGTCGGCGTGAGCCCATCCCGGTGTATGCGGAGATGAGCTCCATCAACCCGGTGTTCGTCATGGACGGCGCTCTCGACACCCGTGGAGCCGAACTCGGCCGCGCTTTCGTCGCATCGCTGACGATGGGCTCGGGTCAGTTCTGCACCAACCCCGGCCTCGTCATCGCCGTCGACGGGCCCGGACTGCGGTCCTTCACCCAGGCAGCGACGACAGCGGTACAGGAATCCGCCCCCACCACGATGCTGACCCCGAACATCGCGTCGAGCTACGCGGACGGCGTCGCCACGCTGTCCGACGCGGTCACTGAGATCGCCCGAGGCACCGACTCCGAGGCCCCGAACGCCTGCCGCGCAGCGTTGTTCGAGACCGACGCCGATACGTTCCTCACGTCCGAGGCGGCGCAGGCCGAGGTGTTCGGCGCATCGAGTCTCATCGTTCGCTGCGCCGACGCACGACAGGTTCGCGACGTCGCGGCGCTACTCGAAGGGCAGCTGACCGCCACCATCCATGCCGATGAGTCCGATCACGCGGATGCCGGCAAGCTGCTCTCGGTGCTCGAACTCAAGGCCGGCCGCATCCTGTTCGACGGTTGGCCCACCGGCGTCGAGGTCGGTCACGCGATGGTGCACGGCGGCCCCTTCCCCGCCACCTCCAACTCCCGCACGACGTCGGTCGGATCACTTGCCATCGAACGCTTCCTGCGTCCCGTGTCCTACCAGGACGTGCCGATTTCATTGCTACCCAGTGCCATTGCCGACGGCAATCCCGACGGGATCTTCCGCCGCATCGACGGCCAGCTCACCCAAGACTGACTCACCCCACCCAATTTTCGAGGAGATCCCCATGCTCGACGGAGTCCTGTTCTTCCCCGTCACCCCGTTCACCGCTTCCGGTGAGGTCGATTACGACCTGCTGGCCGCTCATATCGCGAAGGGTGTAGACGCCGGACCCGGTGGAGTGTTCATCGCCTGCGGCACCGGCGAATTCCACGCCCTCGAACTCGAAGAGTTCGGCAAGATCGTCCGCACCGCAGTCGACGTCGTCGCGGGTCGTGTTCCGGTCTACGCCGGTGCGGGCGGATCCGTGGCGCAGGCAAAGGCGTTCGCCGAGGCTGCCGAGGCCAATGGAGCCGACGGCATCCTACTGCTGCCGCCGTACCTGGTGACGATGCCGCAGGCCGGTCTGGTCAACTACACCAAGGCCGTGGCCGCCGCGTCGGATCTGCCGCTGATCGTCTACAACCGCGGCAACGCACGCTTCACCGAGGAGTCCGCAGTCGAGGTCGCGCAGCTACCCACCGTCGTCGGGTTCAAGGACGGCACAGGTGATCTCGATCAGGTCGGACGCATCGTCCGTGCAGTTCTCGATGCCCTGGAGCCGTCGGGCAAGCCCTTCCAGTTCTTCAACGGCCTCCCCACCGCCGAGGTCTCGCAGCAGGCGTACCGAGCGATCGGTGTCACGCTGTACTCCTCGGCGACGTTCGCCTTCGCGCCCGAGCTGGCGTTGGCGTTCTACCGGTCGCTCGACAGCGGGAACGAGAAGCTCACTGCGGCATTGCTTCGCGAGTTCTTCCACCCGCTGGTGCGCCTGCGCGACAAGGTCCCCGGTTACGCCGTCTCGCTCATCAAGGCGGGCGTGACGATGGAGGGAATCGAGGCCGGCCCCGTTCGTCCGCCGCTGGTGGACATCAGCGCGCCGCACCTCGAGGAACTGACCGCGATCGTCGCTGCCGGCCGGGCTGTGCTGGCCGACGAGCTCGCGGTGCACTGATGCAGGATCCGGTTCTGATCACCGGCACCCGGATCACTCCGATCGCATTCGTCGATCCCCCGTTGCTCAACACGGTGGGGGTGCATCAGCCCTACGCGCTGAGAGCGATCATCCAACTGGACACCGTTATCGGCGTCGTCGGACTCGGCGAAACCTACGCGGACACGGCACATCTGGCTCGCCTCGAGGCGGCCGGACAGGCCATCACCGGACTGGACGTGTTCGGCCTCAACGCAATTCGGGACGCCATCGATACCGTTCTGGGAACGCTCTCGATCACCGGCGGTGACGGCGTCGCCGGAATGATCACCACCGCCAGCACCACCGACAGAGTGTTCTCGCCGTTCGAGATCGCGTGCCTGGACGTTCAGGGCAAAGTGCTGGGGCGACCGGTGTCGGATCTGCTCGGCGGCACAGTGAGAGACTCGGTTCCGTTCAGTGCGTACTTGTTCTACAAGTGGGCAGCGCATCCCGGCGCGCAGCCGGACGAGTGGGGCGAGGCGATCGATCCGGCCGGCCTCGTACGGCAGGCTCGAAAGATGATCGACGAGTACGGCTTCGGGGCCATCAAGGTCAAGGGCGGCGTCTTTCCACCCGATGAGGAGATCGCCGGAATCAAGGCGCTCCGGGAGGCGTTCCCCGAGCTGCCGTTGCGGCTCGACCCCAACGCCGCGTGGACTGTCGACACCTCCATCCGAGTCGCCTCCGAGCTGGACGGCATCGTGGAATACCTCGAAGACCCGACACCTGGACTCGACGGGATGGCCGAGGTCGCGCGCGAGGCGAAGATGCCACTGGCGACCAACATGTGCGTCGTGGCATTCGATCACCTGAAGCCTGCCGTGGCGCAGGACTCGGTGCAGGTGGTGCTGTCCGATCATCACTACTGGGGCGGCCTGCAGCGCTCGAAGTTGCTCGCCGGAATCTGTGACACTTTCGAGCTCGGACTGTCGATGCACTCGAACAGCCACCTCGGCATCAGTCTGGCCGCAATGGTTCACCTCGCTGCGGCAACACCGAACCTGACCTACGCCTGCGACACGCACTGGCCGTGGAAGCACGAGGACGTCGTCGTTCCAGGAGTGTTGAACTTCGTCGACGGCGCGGTGGCAGTTCCCACCGGGCCCGGCCTCGGCGTCGAGATCGACGAGGACGCGCTCGCGGCGCTGCATCAGCAGTACCTCGACTGCGGTATTCGCGATCGTGACGACACGGGGTACATGCAGAGCATAGATCCGAGCTTCGAGAACACCTGCCCGCGCTGGTGATTCGCCGCTACGGATTCAGCGGGGCAACGATGTTGGCGAGCATGGTCGCGATGGTGGCGACGACCATGCGTCGCTCCGCGGCGTAGCCGCTCTGATACCAGGTCATCGCGGTGTGGCTTATTCCGCCGATCGCGGCGGTGGCAAGCAGGTCGGCATCCAGATCGGGGCCCGACGGTACGTCGCCGGCGAACGTGCGGAGGTAGCCGAGCAGCAGTGTCCCGAATTCCTGCATCACCGTCAGGTATGTCTGCTCGACGCGAGGACTGACCCCGAGCACCTCCATCCACACCACTCGGGCCAGGTGCGGATCTTCGATGACCTGAAAGAACGGGTCGAGCAACTGCTTCGCAACCTCCCTGAGATCAACGTCCCGGTCCACCTGCACAATCGCCTCGGACACCGAATCGGTGAGGTGGGCAATACATTCGGCGTAGACCGCGAGCAGGAGATCTTCGGTCTTGTCGAAGTACTGATAGAAGTGCCGATCGGCGATCTTGGCCTCGCGGCACAGTCCGCGGACCGTCGCGGCGCGGTACCCGCTGCTTCCGAACACTCGCAGTCCGGCGTCCAGCAGCTGCCGCCGCCTGCGGTCGTCGCGGTCCACCGCGGTCTCACCGCCGTAGGCTCGGCCGGCGGCTTCGGACACTGTACTCATCAACGTCGGGCATTCAGTTCGGCAGTGAGCCGGATCAATTCGGCGTCGCGCTCCATCATGGCATCCATGATCGGGTTGACGATGCCGCGCAAGATCGAGATCGGAATCCAGCGACCGGGCACAGCGATGCGCGCAGCTCGCCGTCCGATACCGCGAACGGCCACGCGGGCCAGCTTGTCCGGTGTGATCGGGCGAAGCAGCGGAGTGGGAAAGGCGCGGGCGATCATGGCCGTCGCGACGTCATCGCCGCCGAAGGCGACTTCGGCGATCGGGGTTGCAACCCACCCCGGATACAGCACTCCCGCAGTCGCTTTCGTGCCGGCCAGCTCCGAACGCAGTGCACGGCCGAGTTGTTCGACGGCTGCCTTCGATGCCGCGTACGGCGCATTCGCCAGTCCGTTGAGATACGCGTATGTGGACGAGGTGATCAGCACGTAGCCCCCGGACTCGACGATGTGAGGAAGCGCGGCACGCACCGTGTTCCACACGCCGATCAGGTTGACACCGATGACGCGTTCGAAGACTCCGTCGTCGATGGAACGGACGGTCGATGCCTGTGCACCGCTGGAGATCCCGGCATTGGCCATCACGACGTCGAGCGTGCCGAAACTGTCGATCGCGGTGGCGACGGCCGCATCGAGCTGCTCCCGCACGGTGACATCGGCATAGGCGATCGCCACACGCTGGTTGCCCAACTTCGCGGCCACGGACTCGAGATCGGTCGACGCCACGTCGACCAGAACGATCGACGCACCGCGTCGGTGCAGTGCGGTCGCCACGGCGGAACCGATTCCTCCTGCGGCTCCCGTGATCAGTGCTACCTGCCCAGTGTGCCTGCTCATGCCGAAACCTCGTCCAATGTGGTGGTCACGGTCGGTGCCATGTGGATGCGATGAGCTTCGGGCCGAAAACGCTTGGCCCACCGACGGAACGTGAAGCTGAATCCCGGGAACATTGCCACCACGTGTCCGGATTTCGATTGGTACCAGCTGTGGCAGCCGCCGTCCTTCCAGACGGTGCCCTCCATATCGCGGTGAATCTTCTCGGTGTACGCCTGTTCGGCGGCTTCTGTGACTTCGATGGCCAGCCCGCCCGAATTACGAACGGCGTCTACGGCTCGCACGATGTACTCCATCTGCGCCTCGATGAGGAAGATGGCCGAGGTGTGCCCGATTCCGGTGTTCGGTCCGGTGACGACAAACAGGTTGGGGAAGCCGGGGATCGTGGTGCCGAGGTAGGCGCGCGGGTAGGGATCCCAGACATCGGACAGTGCCCGTCCGTCACGGCCGATGACCGGGTACGAGATCACGCCGTCGGTCGCGTCGTATCCGGTGGACCACACCAGAAGGTCGACATCGACGTGTTCGCCTGTGGTGGTGACGATTCCGGTCTCGGTGATCTCGGCGATGCCGTCGTTCTTTTCGTGCAGGGTGACGTTCCCCTGCCCCAGCGCGGGATAGAGCGTGTTGGACAGCAGAACCCGCTTGCACCCGATGACGTAGTCCGGGGTGACCTTCGCTCGAAGCTCGGAATCCGGAACCTGAGACTCGATGTGCTTCAAAGCAGTTCGCTGTGCGACCGCCTTCAACATTCTCCGCGAGTACTTGAACCCGATAATGCGAGTCTCGAGGCTCCAGTAGATGCCCGCGCGAACCAGTCTGCGGATCGGTTCCATTCGTAAAAGCCTGCGCTGCAGCGGGGTGAACTCGCGATCGTGTCGGGGCATCACCCAGTGTGGAGTTCGCTGGAAGACGTGCAGCTGCTCGACGTCGGGTTGGATCGCAGGAATCACCTGCGCGGCACTGGCACCGCTGCCGACGATGGCGACGCGCTTGCCCGCGTGGTCGTAATCCGTGTGCCAGTCGTTGGTGTGAAACTGGGTGCCCTGGAAATTCTCGCGTCCGGGGAACGGCGGTATGACCGGCGTACTGAGTGGCCCGGACGCGTTGACGACGAACGTGGCCGCGTAGTCACCCCGCGAGGTGGAGATGGTCCAGTGGTCTCCGGACCATTCGATCTTCTGGACGTCGGTATCGAGATGCGTGCGTGCCGGCAGGCCGTTCGACTCGAGCACGTGGTCGGTGTACCGCTCGAGTTCCTCGCGTTCGGCGAACATGCGCGACCACTCGAAAGGCTCCGACGCGATCGAGTACAGCGGACTCTGAACATCGACGGCTGCCCCCGGGTAGCGGTTCTGCTTCCACGTTCCGCCGAGGAAGGGTCGTCTTTCGAGGACGACGAAGTCGTCGATGCCGCGATCGAGCATCGCTTTGGCGGCGCACTGGCCTCCGAACCCGCTTCCGATGATCACCACGGTGTGAATGTGCATCTCTCGAACCCCTCCCGGCCGACACGCGATCCGATGACGCGCGTCATCACTTTAAAGTGATGACACGTGATTCCGCAATGGTTTCCTGGATACTCGGACCGGGGTCGAAGCCAGGTGGGGAGGCCCCCGTAGCGTTGACACCATGTCTAGATCACCGCGCCAACGCCGATCCCCCGCCGCACCTCGAAAGCGATCCTCCTCAGCGCTGTCGGCAGGGCACCTTCGCGTGATCGCAACCGGCGGTCTCGGCGAGATCGGCCGGAACATGACCGTCTTCGAATTCGACGGGAAATTGCTCATCGTCGACTGCGGCGTGCTGTTCCCCGAAGAGCACCAGCCGGGCGTCGACGTGATCCTCCCGGACTGGAGCTGCATCCGGGATCGCCTCGACGACGTTGTCGCCATCGTTCTGACGCACGGGCACGAGGACCACATCGGCGGCGTCCCGTACCTGCTCCGCGAGCGTGGCGACATTCCCGTCATCTCGTCGAGGCTGACTCTGCATTTCCTGGCCGCCAAGTTCGAGGAGTTCAAGGTCTCGACGAAGCTGATCGAGGTCGAGGCGGGACAGACGCGTCAGGAAGGCCCGTTCGAGCTCGAGTTCATCGCCGTCAACCACTCGATCCCCGACGGTCTGGCCATCGCCATTCGGACCGACGCCGGGCTGGTGCTGCACACCGGCGACTTCAAGATGGACCAGTTTCCGCTCGATGGTCGGATCACCGACCTCCGTAGCTTCGCGCGCCTCGGTGAGGAGGGGCTCGATCTACTCCTCGTGGACTCCACCAACGCCGAGGTTCCCGGCTTCATGGTCTCGGAACGCGATCTGGTCCCGGCCATCGAGAAGGTGTTCCGCGAAACGACGGGACGCGTGATCGTCTCGAGCTTCGCCAGTCACGTCCACCGCATTCAGCAGGTACTCGACGCCGCGCATGCACAGGGACGCAAAGTGGCATTCGTCGGTCGGTCGATGGTGCGCAACATGAAGATTGCAACCGATCTGAACTACCTCGACGTGCCCGACGGACTCGTGGTGGACCTGCCGAAGCTCAATCGTCTTCCGGCGAACAAGATCACGCTGATCTGCACCGGATCACAGGGCGAGCCACTGGCCGCGCTGTCACGCATGGCGTCGGGCGAACACCAGATCAAGGTCGGCGACGGCGACACCGTGCTGATGGCGAGCAGTCTCATTCCCGGAAACGAGAACGCGATCTACCGCGTCATCAACGGTCTCGTGGACAAGGGTGCGCGGGTGGTACACAAGGGAAATGCCAAGGTGCACGTGTCAGGTCACGCGAGCGCCGGCGAATTGGTCTACTGCTACAACATCCTCGAACCCGCCAATGTGCTTCCGGTACACGGTGAGTCGCGACATTTGCGCGCCAACGCCGATCTCGCGATCAGGACCGGTGTTCCTCGCGATCGCGTCCTGATCGCGGAGAACGGAAGCGTCATCGATCTGTTCGACGGCGTCGCCCAGATCACCGGCTCCGTCCCCATCGAGCTCGTCTACGTCGACGGCAGTGCCGTCGGCGGTGTTACCGAGGATTCGCTGGCCGACCGTCGCCTGCTGGCGAACGAGGGCGTACTGACCGTCATTGCGATCGTGGATCCCGACACCGGCCTGCTGGTCGACGACGTCGACTTCATCGGACGCGGATTCGCGCACGAGGCCAACGCTTTCGACTCGTTGGCCAAGGCGATCGGTAAGACCCTCACGCGCGAGAGCGACGTCAAGGTTGCTTCTCGCGAGAACATCGAGAAGCGCATCGTGCAGGAATCGGCCCGCTGGGCCAAGCAGACCCTGGGCCGTCAGCCCCTCATCGTCCCGGTGGTCGTCGACGGCTGAGCATGAATTTGCCAGTGGCGAGGTGAGCAAATTTTGCGTTCGGCCCCTGTAGATGGTTCCGGCCCCTAGAGTCGTTTGGAAAGCTCCGGTAACGATCCGGAACTTCGACCGGGGGGTCTAAATGGGGAAGTACGCGAAGTTCGGCCGTCGGTATGCGGCGATGGTCGCTGCGGTGTCATTGGTGGTGGCGGGCGGGCAGGGGTCGGCGGGTGCCGATCCACTCGGCGATTTCCAGAATCCGCCGCGCACCGCCGAATCGATCGCCGCAACACCGCTCGACGATCCGTGGGTCGTTCCGCCGCCTGGATACGAAACAGCTGCTCCCGGAACAGTTCTACGGACCCGCAGCGTCACCGTCGGACCACTTGTCACCCCGGTCACCACCACCCAACTGCTGGTTGCCTCGACCGACGCGAAGGACCGCCCCGCTGCCATCGTCACCAGCGTCATCGTCCCGACCGCACCCTGGACCTCGCCGGGTCCGCGCCCTGTTGTTGCCTACAACATGGCCATCGATTCGCTCGGCGCCACGTGTGAGCCATCGTGGACCATGCAACGCGGTATCGCTCCGGAATTGGCACCCGTGCAGCTGCTTCTGGCGCGGGGCTACGCCGTCGTAGTCACCGACCATCAGGGGCCACGCCATGCGTACGCCGTCGGACCGATGGCGGCGCACGCCGTACTGGACGGTCTGCGCGGCGCGGTCACGACCGCCGCTGTCGGCCTCGATCCGACTGCGCCCCTGGGTCTTACGGGCTACTCGGGTGGGGCGATCGCATCGGGCTGGGCCGTGCAGGAGGCTCCGGCCTACGCCCCCGAACTGAACATTGTCGGCGCAGCGTTCGGCGGAACGCCCACCGACTTCGCGCTGCTACGTCAGTCCATGAACGGCAACTTGGCGGCGTCGGTGTTCCTCGCCGCGGCGATGGGCGTGGCGCGCGAGTACCCCGAGATGCTCTCGCTCTACAACGACGACGGGTGGCGGCTCGCACAGGCGTCGAAGGACCTGTGCATCGTCGGGATTGCACCGCTCGCAGTCGTTGCTCCGATCCGCATCGAGTCACTGTCCATCACTCCCGATGCCTTCAATTCGCCGCTGGCGCTCGCGGTTGCCGATCAGAATCGATTGGGAGACGGCGGAACCCCGACGGCACCGGTGTTCCTGTATCACGGACAGCAGGAGTTCTGGATTCCGAAGGAAGGGCCCGAGGCCGTGTTCGACAAGTGGTGTTCTCGCGGAGCCGACGTCCGCCTCGAGGAATATCTGGGTGAGCACAGCATCGTTGCCGGCAGCGGAGCTCCCGCTGCGTTCGCGTGGTTGGACGACCGCCTCGCGGGAATTCCGGTTCGACCCGGATGCAGTAGCTTCGGCCGATAAACCCGAACCTACTCGCTCCGGGCTGCGGCTCCGCGAGTCGACAACACCTCGGTCAGCTCTTCTGCGTAGGCGAGCTGCCGCCGCAACGTGCGGCAGCTGTCCTCGGCTTTGGTGTGGCACTCGCGAACGAACGCCGCGGCTGACGACCTCGCGTCGTCGGTCGCGTTCTCGTCGCCGAGAACGTCGAGAGATTCCAGTAGCTGTTTCATCTCGGCCAGGGTGAAGTCGAGTGGCTTCATCCGGCGAATGACGAGCAGGCGTTCGACGTCGTTCTCGGTGTACAGCCGAAATCCGCCTGCGGAGCGGGCAGAGGGCGTGACCAGGCCTACGTCGTCGTAGTGACGGACGGTGCGGATGGACAGCTCGGTTTTCTGAGCTACCTGCCCGATCTGCATGTGTACGCCGTCGTCTGCCATGTGCCGCCTCTCTTCGCCCGACCAACCACCCTAGTCAGTGCTCGCCGCCCAGGTTTCCACTGAGACGATCGTGCCGCTCGGTCGACGGCGCGTTCAGGCCGATGATCTCCACCGTCTTTCCCTTGGCCGCGTACTTGGTGGTGATGGCGTCGAGGGTTGCCACTGTCGACGCATCCCAGATGTGTGACTCGGACATGTCGATGACGATGTTCTTCGGGTCTCCGACGTAGTCGAATTGGTAGATCAGGTCGTTGCTCGACGCGAAGAACAACTCGCCCTTCACCGCGTAGATACGGGTGTCGTCGTCGGGATGAGCCACGTCGATCACCTCGGTCAGATGGGCGACCCGGCGAGCGAACAGCACCATCGCCGTGATCACTCCGACGACCACTCCGTACGCGAGATTGTGGGTGACAACGGTGACCGCAACCGTGGCCACCATGACGAGAGTTTCGCTCTTGGGCATGCGGCGCAACGTCTTCGGATGGATGCTGTGCCAGTCGAACGTCCCGACGGAAACCATGATCATCACCGCGACGAGCGCGGCCATCGGGATCAGCGCGACGATGTCACCGAGACCGACCACGAGAATCAGTAGGAAGACACCGGCGAGGAACGTCGAGATTCGAGTACGGGCACCGGAGACCTTGACGTTGATCATGGTCTGGCCGATCATCGCGCAGCCGCCCATGCCGCCGGTGAATCCGGTGACCAGGTTCGCCACGCCCTGTCCCCAACCCTCGCGGGTCTTGTTGGAGTGCGAGTCGGTGATGTCGTCGACGAGCTTGGCGGTCATCAGCGATTCGAGCAGACCGACCAGCGCAATGGCCAGTGCGAACGGCGCGATGATGCTCAGTGTGTCGACGGTGAACGGCACATTGGGGATCAAGAACGACGGCAGCGAGGACGGTAGTTCGCCTTCGTCACCCACATCCGGCACAGCCAGCGCGAAGACGAGCGTGACGGCGGTGAGTATCACGATCGCGATCAGCGGAGCCGGCACGACGGTGGTGAGCTTGGGCAGAAAGAACATGATGACCAGGCCCACGGCGACCATCGGGTAGACCAACCACGGCACGCCGATCAGATACGGAACCTGCGAGGTGAAGATCAGGATCGCCAGCGCGTTGACGAATCCGACCATGACACTGCGCGGGATGAAACGCATCAGTTTGGCGACGCCGAGCAGGCTGAGCACAACCTGTAATACTCCGCCGAGAATCACCGCTGCGATGAGGTAGTCGAGTCCGTATTCACGCGCCAAGGGGGCGACGACCAAGGCAATCGCTCCGGTCGCCGCGGAGATCATCGCCGGTCGGCCGCCGACGATGGAGATGGTGACGGCCATCGTGAACGATGCAAAAAGCCCGACCCGCGGATCGACTCCGGCGATGATCGAGAACGAAATGGCCTCCGGTATCAGCGCGAGCGCCACGACCAGGCCTGCCAAGACCTCGGTCTTGAGCCGCCTCGGCGAGCGCAACGCACCCAGAACCGAGACGTCTTCGACGGCGGTGGCGGGCACCTGGACAGCTCTGGACACAAGGACTCCGTTCGATGGGTGCGAGGGACTGCGACCGGTGCGGCGTCCACTCCGCGTGCAACTCTACTCTTACCGGAGAGAAGGTTGTCAATCGTCGGGCGGCGGCTCGTGCGCTAGATTTATACGCAAAAGGCCAACGAGACTGTCCGTGCGATGCAAGGAATGAATCGATGTTCTCGCTCAACAGATTGTCCTGCTTCATCGCCGTCGCGGAGGAACTGCACTTCGGCCGTGCCGCCGAACGGCTGCATATGACGCAACCCCCTCTGAGCAGGCAGATTCAACAGCTCGAGAGCGAAGTCGGCGTGCAGCTGATCGACCGCACGAGCCGGTCGGTGACCCTGACGGCCGCGGGATTGGCCTTCCTACCCGAGGCCCGACGCATCCTCGACCTCGCCGAGGGCGCATTGCTGACGGTGCGACGCGTTCCCACCGGAGACTTGGGGACCGTGGTCGTCGGATTCACCGGCGCATCGGCGCATGCAGTGCTGCGACAGTTGCTCGACGCCGCGCGGGAGAAGCTACCGGACGTGAAAATCGTTCTGCGCGAGATGGTCTCGGCGGTACAGATGGAATCGTTGGCCGTCGGCGATCTGGATCTCGGGTTGGCCAGGCCACCTCTCAAGCGACCGGGGATAGCGTCCCGACCAGTGCTGCACGAGTCGTTGATCGCGGCGATGCCCCACGACCACCCGCTTGCCGAGAAGGACGAGCTGTCGGTGGAGGACTTCGAGGACCAGCCGATCATCATGTATTCACCCGTCGATGCCCGGTACTTCCACGAGCTGCTGATCAGCACCTTCACCATCGTCGGGGTGTCTCCGCGTTACGTGCAGTACGTGACCCAGGTGCACACGATGCTGGTGCTCGTTCGCTCCGGCATCGGATTGGCGTTGGTGCCGGAGTCGTCGTCGACGATGCGGCCGGAAGGTGTTGTGTTCCGGCCGGTTCGGACTGTGAAGGAACGCCCCGTCGAACTCGACGCTGCCTGGCGCGTGGACAACGACAACCCGGCATTGCACCGCTTCATGACCGATGTGCTGCCGACGCGGGAGTGGTCGTGATTTTTTCCTGCTGATCGAGCCGTGGTTCGACAGTGCCCCAAGCCGGTCTCGGTCGAGTGCTCGTGTGAATACGGCGCGCCTCGAAGGCCGACGAAGGCCCGCACCTGGTTGGGAGCGGGCCTTGTCGGGTTCGTGGGTTGCTCAATCTTTGGGCGGCTTGGTGTCTTTGCCAGCTGCGACGTCACGGAGCCATTGCGGGACGGGCTTATTGTCGTACTCGCGGAGCTTGATGGATGCTTCGGCGGCTGCGGACCGGACTTTCATCGAGCGTCCACGGCCCGCGGGGCGGTTCTCGGTGGTGGTCATCGGGGGTCCTCCGTCTCTGTGTCGTTTTCATTGTCGCCGGTTTCGGCAGGTTCCGCCAGGTCGTCCTGTGGCTTCACGGTGAGATCTGCGATCGCCTGCAGCGTGTCGCGATCGGTGCGCGCGATGAACGGAGTCGTGGCAACGGTGCCGAACACTTTCCAGCCGAGTGCGGCTTCGTCGTCGTTCTCGCTGACGGTCCTCTCGAGGCACCAGGTGATGCGTTGCCAGGATTGAGAACGGTTGTCCGCCCGAGTGCGCTGGCTGACGGTTCCCACAACGCCGACGACGGCAATCAAACCGACGATGAGGGTGATCCAGGCTTCTGCTGGCACTGGCCGGGTTCCTTTCGGGTGCGGTCGAGACATGCGGGTGGGGACCTTGCCGAGTGGTTGGCCTCAGACGGCCCGACACCCCCGCCATGCTTTCCCCGCGAGTATTGAAACCGTGCCCGGACCCACCGACACGAAATCGACATGCCAGTTCGAGCACCACTGAATTCTAGAAACCGCTACGCCAAATTCTTGGAGAGATGGATCAGCGCGTAACCGCCCAAAGTTTCGTGCCTACGAGTTTCTGGGCGGCGTGCTGCAACGTCCTCAACGACATCCTCCGCCGCACACGCAACCGAACTACCGCGGCGTCCCCACCGGCGGCTTGACGGCCGTCACCGGGCAGTGCGCCTCGAGGAGAACACGCTGAGAGATGCTGCCCATGAACAGCTTTCCGACGGGTGATCGACGTCGGATACCGATGACGACCAGCTGAGCCTGCTCGTCGAACGACAGGTCGATCAGATTGTCGGCGTGCGAACGACCGGCTTCGTTGTCGTGGATCTTCGTCGTGACACCGGCGGCCGATGCCTCCTCGCGAGCAGATTCGACGGTGGCACCGAACTCGGCGTCGGACGCGCTGTTGTCCTCGGCGACGATGAGCAGGTCGGTCCCGCGCATCTGGGCCTCGCGAAAAGCGAAGGGCAGCGCGCCTTTTCCTTCGGTGGTCGGCGAGTAGCCGACGACGACGGTCACTTCGTCACCGGAGTGACGAGGGTGCCGTCGGCCAGGAAGCGATCGAGATTCTCCAGCGTGAGAGATTCCATCGCGGCCCGCGTCTCCACCGTTGCACTGCCCACGTGCGGCAGCAGCACCACGTTGTCCATCGCCAGCAGGGCGTCGGGCACGTTCGGTTCGTGGGCGAACACGTCCAGACCGGCACCGGCCAACTGCCCGGCGGCAAGCAACTCGATCAACGCCTCCTCGTCGACGACGCTTCCGCGTGCGACGTTGATCAGATACCCCTGCGGTCCCAGCGCTTCGAGCACTGCACGATCGACCAGATGGGCAGTTCCCGAGCCGCCCGACGCGGCGATGATCAAGACGTCGACGTTCTCGGCGAGCGCTGTCGGGCCGGCCGCGTAGACGTACGGCGAACCGTCGATCTCGTTGCGATTGTGGTACGAGATTTCGCAACGAAACCCGTTGAGCCGATCGGCAATTGCCGAACCGATGCGACCGAGTCCGATGATTCCAACGCGCTTGCCGGTGACCTGACGCATCAGCGGTGTATTGCCCTCGGCCGGCCATCGCCCGGCGCGCACGAATCTCTCGGCGGCCGGCAGCCCACGCATGGTGTCGATCACCAGACCGACGGCGAGGTCCGCCACACAGTCGGTCAACACATCGGGGGTGTTGCTGACCGCGATGCCCCGCCGGGCCGCCTCGTCGACATCGGTGGTGTCGTATCCGACACCGAAGTTCACCACGGCTCCGAGCTGCGGCAACCGTTCCATCAATGCGGCATCGACCCCGGTGCGACCGGAGGTGACAACCGCGGTGATCGACTCGCCGTGTTCGGAGAGGAAGGCCTCGCGCTCGTCGCCTTCCGGCAGTTCCAGCGCGTCATAGTCCGCGACCAGGGTCTCCATCAGCGACGGCTTGAGCGGACCCACTCGGAGCACCCGGCCGTTTCCACGCGAATCCTGCTGCGACACAGACGGTTTCTCTGAGCTGACGGTGACCATTGTTCTCCTCGCGAGATGGTGGAACGTGCGCGTTTCCTGTACGGTATGCCGCTTCTCGAATACCTGTCCAACACGGAAATAACATGGACCGATACCCAAACGGCATGAACAACGCATTGCCGATGCTGCTTCGGCCCTCCCGTCCGACATCGGACCTGGTCAGCCCGGTGCGTCTGTGATCCAAGCCCCAACAAAGCGCCCGGTGTGACCTACAAAACTGGCTCAAAAGTCGATTTCGTCCGGTTGACGGTAGAGATCGCACGCTCATACCGTGTGTCTACCGTCACAGATTCGGCTGCAACTCGCAGACGCGGATCCTTTTTCCACTGGAGGCCACCATGAGCCCTGCACTCTCCGTGCAGCAGGGACGGACCCACCGCGTCGCTGCAATTGCCGTTGGCGCACTGTCACTTTCACTGATCGCCAGCGGGTGCACCGTCGCCAACTCCAACAACGGCGGAGCTGCTCGCGCAGATACTCTTCGCATCGTCCTTCCCCAGGAGCCGCCCACCCTGGAAGCCTGCGACGTGTCGTTGACGTCGGTCGGGGTCGTTACTCGATCCAACATCACCGAGCCGCTCATGGAGCGCAACCCCAGCACCGGTGATCTCGAACCGAAGCTCGCCGACGCCTGGGAGCAGACCTCCGACACCGAGTGGACGTTCGCCATCCACCCCGGCGTGACGTTCAGCGATGGGAGCCCCTTCGAAGCGGAGGACGCTGCGTTCTCGATCGACCGCACGGTCAATTCGGAGCTGGGATGCAACGTCGAGGGGTATGTCTTCGGCGACGCGAACCTGGTGGTCACGGCGGTCGACCCGATGACGCTGACCGTGCAATCTCCGGAGCCCGATCCCATTCTGCCGCTTCGCCTCTCGTTCGTGGAGATGGTTCCGCGCACCACCAGCTACACCGAGCGGGTACGGGAGCCCATCGGAACGGGACCGTTCGCGATCGAACGCTGGGACTACGGCCAGAAGCTTTCCCTGGTACGGAACGAGACCTACTGGGGCCCGAAGCCCGAGTACGCCCGGGCCGAGTACCAGTGGCGCAGCGAGGGCAGCGTCCGCGCGTCGATGGTGACCAACGGCGAGGCCGAGATCGCTACGTCGGTCGGACCGGAGGACGGCGCGGGCGAACTCGGGGTGGCGTACCCCAACAACGAAACAACAGCGCTGCGCATCCAGGCCGCTCAACCGCCACTCGACGATATGCGGGTGCGGCAGGCGATCAACTACGCGATCAATCGCGACGGCATCGTCAAGGCACTCTTCCGCGGACTCGGTTCGCCTGCAGCACAACTCATCTCCGAGGGTGTTGTGGGATTCAACGAGGACCTGACGCCGTGGCCCTACGACATGGACCAGGCCCGCAGACTGATCGACGAGGCGCGGGCGGACGGGGTACCGGTGGACACCGAGATCCGTCTGATCGGTCGCACCGGACAGTTCCCCAAGATCAACGAGACAGTGGAAGTCATCCAGAACTCGTTGTCCAAGATCGGCATGAACGTCAAGATCGAGATGATGGACGCCGCCGGTACCGCCGAATACCAGGAACGTCCGTTCCCGAACGTCGGGCCCTATCTACTGGTGATTCAGCACGGCAACCAGGCCGGCGACTCCGCGTTCACCGTCGACCAGTACTTCACCAGTGACGGATTCCAGAGTGCCTACGGCACAGCGGACTTCGACAAGGAGATTGCCGCAGCCGGTGCCCTCACCGGTGAAGACAGGCAGGCTGCGTACGCCCAGGTGTTCGCGGACGAACCGAAAGACATCATGCAGATGGCCTACATCGCACACATGAACGGGGTACTCGCCAAGGCGGCCTCGGTCGACTACACGCCGGACTCGGCCACGGTCGACGAAATGCACCTGGCCGCGATGACGCGCGCCGATACCGAGAGGCCCTGACATGTTCAGATTTCTGCGCCGACGGATCTACACCAGCCTGATTCCGCTGTTCGTCGTCCTGCTGGGCGTGTTCTTCCTCGCTCGGCTCACCGGCGACCCCACCAGCCTGTACCTGCCCGAGTCGGCCACCCAGGCACAGCGCGAGGCGTTTCGCGCCACCAACGGCTTCGATCAGCCGGTGCTGACGCAGCTACTGGACTACTTCAAGGGCGTCGTGCAACTCGACTTCGGGCAGTCGCTCCGTACCGGTGAGGACGCGTCGGCAATGGCATTGCGCGCCTTCCCCGCAACGCTGCAGCTCGCCTTCGCGACGATGTTCCTCGCCATCCTCGGCGCCGTGATCATCGGCTGCTGGGCTGCGTACCGACCGAACTCGCTGGCCGATCGCATCTCGAGCCTGCTGTCGATGACGGCCGCGTCCATCCCCGACTTCTGGTTCGCCATCATGGGCGTCTACGTCTTCGCCATCGTCTTCGGCTGGCTGCCCACCTCCGGCGTGGACAGCGGAATGCTCTCCTGGGTGTTGCCGATCGCCACGCTGCTCATTCGTCCGCTCGGGGTCCTCACCCAGGTGGTACGAGGTGCGATGGTCTCGGCATTGTCTGCACCGTACGTTCGACTCGCGAGAAGCAAAGGGGCAGGCGATCTTCGGGTCGTCACCCACCACGCTCTGCGCAACGCCGCCGCACCGGCGCTGACCGTCGCCGGCGACCTGATGGTCGGACTCGTCAACGGCGCGGTGGTCGTCGAGGCCATCTTCGGCTGGCCCGGTATCGGAAAACTGATGATCGACGCCATCCTGCAGCGCGACTTCGCCGTTCTGCAGGCGGCCGTGCTGTTGACGGCGGTGAGCATCTTCGTGCTCAACATCGTCATCGATGCCTGCTATGCACTGCTCGACGCCCGGGTTCGCGACAAGGTGAAGGTCTAAGAACATGTCACTCGACTTCGAAGCACCGAAAACATCCGAGCCCGAGGATGTTCCACCGACGGTTCCGGTGGAAGCCCGCAAGGCGTCGGCCCCACTGTGGAAGCTGCTCCTGCGAGACAGGGTGGCCACCGTAGCCGCCGCGATCCTGGTGCTGGTCTTCCTCACCGCGATCTTCGGCCCCATGCTGGTCGGTGACGCCGCCACCGATCAGGACCTCGACCGCTCCAACCTGCCGCCGTTCACGCTCGACACCGGGTGGATGAACATCCTCGGCACAGATCCCCTGGGTCGCAGCATGTTGGCCCGGTTGATCGTGGCCAGCAGAACCACCCTCTCGGTAGCCATTCCGGCCGTGATCCTCTCGGCGATCATCGGCTCGTTCATCGGGATGTGGGCCGGCTTCCATCGCGGTTGGCGCGAGACCGCGGCGATGCGCGTCGCCGACGTCATCCTCAGCTTCCCGTCGCTGCTCATGGCCGTCGTGGTGCTCTACGTCTTCTCTCCCAGTGCCGCCAATATCGTTCTGGTCCTGACGGTCACCCGTATCCCGATCTACCTGCGTACCGCCCGCGCCGAGTCGGCAGAGCTGCAGAGCCGGTTGTTCGTCGATGCCGCCCGTACCTTCGGTGCGAAGAGCGGCTCGGTGATCCGACGCCACGTGGCCCCGATTCTGCTGCCGACCTTGCTCACCGTCGCCACCCTCGACTTCTGCTTCGTCATTCTCGCCGAATCGTCATTGAGCTTCCTGGGCATCGGCATTCAGCCACCGGACGTCTCCTGGGGCCTGATGGTGTCGCAGGGCCGTACCTACCTGCAGACCGCCTGGTGGCTCTCGTTCTTCCCCGGCCTGGCCATCGTGTTGACGACGGTCTCGGCCACCGTACTCGCCGCCTGGGCGCGCATCGCCACCGACCCGGCACAGCGGTGGCGGCTCAATGTCCCACGCTCCAAGCGGTCTCGCCTGCTCCCCGCACGAAAGGTCGTCTCATGAGCGCACCGGCAACTGCACCTCAGCGTCCCGATACCGGCAGTGTCGCCTTGGACGTCCGCGGACTGACCGTCGATCTGCGGACGCCGTCGGGCGTCATCCGCGCCGTCGACAACGTCACCTTCAGCGCCCGTCGCGGGGAAACCCTTGCGTTGCTGGGTGAATCCGGCTGTGGAAAGTCCATGACGGCACAGGCCATCGTCGGGTTGCTCGAACCGATCGCCGACATCACCGGCGGCTCGGTCGAAATGGGCGAGGTGGACTTGGTCACCGCCAAGACCAAGGTTCGCCGCACCATCGCGGCCACCGAACTGGCCATCGTCTTCCAGGATGCGCTGACGGCACTCAATCCGGTCTACACCGTGGGAACTCAACTGGCCGAACCATTTCGGATCCACCGCGGCATGTCTGCGAAACAGGCGCGAGTCGAAGCAATCGCGCTGATGGCCCGAGTGGGCATCCCCGAGCCCGAATCGCGAGCCGACTCGTACCCACACCAGTTCTCCGGAGGCATGCGTCAACGCCTGCTGATCGCAATGGCCGTGGCACTGAGCCCGTCGGTACTGCTCGCCGACGAACCCACCACCGCCCTCGACGTGACGGTGCAAGCACAGATCATGGCTCTGCTGAAGGAGTTACGCACCGAACACGACATGGCCGTCGTCCTGATCACCCACGACCTCGCCCTGGTGGCGGAGGAGGCCGATCGGGTCGCGATCATGTACGCGGGCAACGTCGTCGAAACCGGACCGGTGGCCGAGGTGTTCGGCGAGCCACGCCACCCGTACACAAAAGGCTTGCTGGACTCGGTCCCCGTCCACGCCGTCCGCGGTGAGGATCTGAAGTCGATCGGCGGCACCCCGCCGGACCTCCATTCGATCCCCGACGGATGCGTGTATCAGGCACGCTGCCCGATCGCCCGCGACATCTGCATCAGTGCTCGCCCGCCGCTCGAATCCGTCGGCAACGGCCGGATGTCGGCCTGCCACTTCCCGAACGAGGTATCCAGCCATGTCTGAGCAACTGTTGACCGTCCGCGGACTGAACAAGACCTTCGACGTCGGCAGGGGCAAGCTCCGTGCCCTCGACGCCATCGACCTCGATCTACGACGCGGCGAGACCCTCGGCCTCGTCGGTGAATCCGGCTGCGGCAAGTCGACTCTCGCGCGTACGCTGATGATGCTCGAGCGACCCGACTCGGGCACCGTGGCCTTCGACGGCATCGATCCGTTCTCGTTGCGCGGCAAGGAACTCCTCGCGTGGCGTCGGCGGGTGCAGATGGTGTTCCAGGACCCATACGGTTCGTTGAACTCGAGGATGACGGCCGGCGACATCATCGGCGAACCGTGGCGAACACACAAGAGCCTGTACAAGACTCGACGCGATCGCTCCGCACGAGTGCGTGAGCTGCTGCATCTGGTGGGCCTTCGACCGAGCGACGAGAATCGATTCCCGCAGGAATTCTCCGGCGGTCAACGCCAACGCCTCGGCATCGCCCGGGCCCTGGCACTGAACCCCGACGTGATCATCTGTGACGAACCGGTGTCGGCACTCGATCTCTCGGTTCAGGCGCAGGTGCTCAACCTACTCAACGACCTCCAGAAGCAGCTCGGCATCTCCTACGTGTTCATCTCGCACGATCTGTCGGTCGTGCGGCACGTCGCCGATCGCGTCGCGGTGATGTACCTGGGCCGGATCGTCGAATCCGGTGCTACCGAAGCAGTATTCGACCGTCCCGCGCACCCGTACACCGCGGCGTTGATGTCGGCCGCACCCACCCTCGACGCGTCGACCCGCGGGACGAAGATCCTGCTGAAGGGCGAGGTACCGTCGCCGCTGAACCCGCCGTCGGGATGCCGCTTTCGCACGCGCTGCTGGAAGGCGACCGATCTGTGCGCCAGTGAGGCACCCCCGGTCGCACTCGACGCCAACGAGGCCGATCACATCGCCGAATGCCACTATCCGCTCGTCGCAGGCAATCTCGGCCTCGTTGCTGCCGGGACGTGATGGCGACACACCTGAGCGTCACCGGATTTGTCGTCGTCGCCCTGGCCATCTTCTTCGCATCGGCGATGCAGGCGTCCATCGGATTCGGCATGGGCATGCTCGCCGCACCCATCGTGGCCATCGTCGACCCCGGCCTCATCCCCGCGACGCTGATCATGCTCGCCGTGGTCGTCAGTGTGCTCGTTCTGGTTCGTGATCGCACGGCTCTCGACCTCTCGGGCGCGGGGTGGGCGCTGGCCGGTCGCCTACCCGGATCGGCAGTGGGAGCACTGCTGCTGGTCCTGTTGCCCGAGCGCGGGCTGGCCATCCTGCTCGCACTCGTGGTGTTGGGCGGCGTCGCCCTGACCTCCTTCGGCTGGGTCCCGTTGCCGCACAGACGAAATCTGGTGGTGGCCGGGGCCGTGTCGGGAATTCTGGGAACGGCCACGTCCATCGGCGGACCGCCGATGGCTCTGGTGTGGCAGCGCAACACCGGAGCCGAACTGCGCAGCACGATGAGTTGCTTCTTCCTCGTCGGCTCGCTGATCTCGCTGGCGGTACTGGCGGTGGCCGGCGCAGTGGACGCCCATACCGCGACGCTGTTCGTGTTCCTGGCCCCGGCGACCGTGCTCGGTTTCCTGCTCTCGCGAGTGGTCAATCGCGTTCTCGACCGTCGACGCCTACGCATCGTCGCGATCACCGTCTCCGCCGTCGGCGCACTCGTGCTCGTCGGTCAACAGGTACTCACCCTGATGTGAGGGCCGTGTCACGTGTTGCATCGGCCGCGGTGGGTACACCGTCACGATGACTACGAACACCATGCGCGCGTTGGTCGTGGGTGCCACCGGAATTTCCGGGCAGGCCCTGTGCCACGCCGCACTCGAAGCAGGCTGGACCACCTATGGACTGAGTCGCAGCGGAAGTACCCCAGTCGACGGCGTTCTGCCGGTAGCTGCGGATCTACTCGACCCGAAATCCTTGCAGGACGCTCTGACCGACATTCGACCCGAGATCGTCTTCTTCAC
Organism: Rhodococcus sp. Leaf278; assembly: GCF_001426085.1. Taxonomy (GTDB): domain Bacteria; phylum Actinomycetota; class Actinomycetes; order Mycobacteriales; family Mycobacteriaceae; genus Rhodococcoides. The sequence goes on along the minus strand of NZ_LMRR01000044.1, from coordinate 16,102 downwards.
GGCGTGGATGAAGAAGGACTCCGAGAAGGAGAACATCGAGGTCAACTCGGCGACCCTACGCAATGTGTTGGACGTTCTCGGTCCCCTCGATTCGGTGAAGCACGTCGCGCTGATGACCGGACTCAAGCACTACCTCGGGCCGTTCGATGCCTACGGTGAGGCAGTGATGGCCGAGACGCCGTTCCACGAGACCGAGGACCGCCTCGACACCCCGAACTTCTACTACGCGCAGGAGGACGAACTGTTCGCCGGTGCCGAGAAGTTCGGATTCGGTTGGAGCGTGCATCGCGCGCACACCATCTCGGGATTCGCAGTCGGCAACGCGATGAACATGATGCTGACGCTGTCCGTGTACGCGTCGATCTGCAAGGAACTCGGCGAGAAGTTCGTCTTCCCCGGTTCCGAGACCCAGTGGAACGGGCTCACCGATCTCACCGACGCCGACCTGCTCGCCGAGCAGATGCTCTGGGCTGCAACCGATGACAATGCGCACAATGAAGCGTTCAACATCGCCAACGGTGACGTCTTCCGCTGGCGCTGGCTGTGGCCGCAGCTCGCCGAGATGTTCGGCGTCGAGCCAGAAGGTTTCGATAAGGAACCGCGCCCCCTCGAACCCCGCATGTCCGACGCGGCTGCCGCGTGGAAGCGCATCGCCGAGAAGCACGATCTGGTGGAGAGCGACGTCTCCCGCCTGGCATCGTGGTGGCACACCGACGGCGACCTCGGCCGCGACATGGAATGCCTGACGGACATGAACAAGTCGAAGAAGGCCGGCTTCCTCGGCTTCCGATCCACGCCGGATGCCATCGCCTCGGTGATTCAGCGGTACCGAGATGCGCGCCTGATTCCCTGAGAGAGCGCCGGAGCGGCTCCGCCGCACGTGCACGACAATTCGTAGTGGGCTACGAAGTTCCGTTCACATGGGGGTGGTGCCCTCGGTCAGATCCCGCACCTCGGCGTAGCGTTCGCGCACCGCCGGGGTCGGGTCTGCCTCATATGTCTTCGACGCTGCCTGCGCCCAGTTCGGCGGCTCGCTGGTTCCGGCCAGGGTCCACGCCGCCTGGCGCGCTGCGCCGTCGGCTACGTACTCTCCCGGCTCGGGCACGATCACCGGAACGCCGAGGATCGCCGGGGCCAGCTCGCGCACCGCAGCCGATTTTGCGCCGCCGCCGATGAGCAGCACCCGCTTCGTCTCCACCCCCTGCGCTCGCAGGTGGTCGATACCGTCCGCCAAACCGCACAGGAGACCTTCGACGGCCGCCCGCGCCAAGTGACCCGGCGTCGAATTACCCAGGCGCAGACCATGAATCGCACCGGACGCATCGGGACGGTTGGGGGTGCGCTCACCTTCGAGGTAGGGCACCAACACCAGTCCCTCGCTTGCCGTCGACAGTGCCAACCGAGACAACTCGTCGTGGTCGACGCCCAGCAGACGCGCCGTAGCGTCCAACACCCGAGCCGCGTTGAGGGTGCACACCAACGGCAGTTGACGGCCCGTGGCGTCGGCGAATCCGGCGACCAGTCCCGAACCATCGGCTGCCGCAACGGACGTCACCGCGGAGACGACACCGGACGTACCGATCGAGACGACCACATCACCGGGCTGCGCATCGAGAGCCAGCGCCGCCGCGGCGTTGTCCCCCGTCCCGGGTCCGATCAGTGCCCCGGCCGGTGTACGGCCGATCGCCTCGTTCGGCGAAGCGACGCGCGGCAGCAGTGGGTTACGCCCACGAAAGCCCAACTGCAACAGATCCGTTCGATATTCACCGGACGCCGCCGAGAAATACCCGGTGCCGCTGGCGTCACCGCGATCGGTAGCCAACGCGTCGAGCCCCGATGCGCCGCCGAGCTGCCAACCGATCCAATCGTGCGGAAGGCACACTGCCGCAGTGCGATCGGCGTTGTCGGGCTCGTTGTCGGCCAGCCACCGCAATTTGGCAATCGTGATCGAGGCCAACGGAACCACTCCGACGGCGTCGGCCCAGGCTTGCCCGCCGTCGCCGCCGGCCTGTTCGCCCAATTCCGCAATCAGGTCGTCTGCGGCCTGAGCCGACCGAGTATCGTTCCACAGCAGCGCCTTACGGACCACGGCCCCCGCGTCGTCGAGGCAGACCATGCCGTGCTGCTGCGCACCGACCGACACAGCGTCCACGTCGTCGAGCCCGCCTGCATCGGCGACCGCCTCGTCCAGCGCGTCTTTCCAGCGCTGCGGATCGATCTCGGTGCCGTCGGGATGACCGGCTCGGCCCTGGCGGACCAACTCCCCCGACTCGGCATCACGAACGAAAACTTTGCACGACTGAGTAGAGGAGTCGATTCCGGCAACGAGAGCCACGGTGAGCTGGTCCTTTCCTACGCAAGTGTGATCTACGACCCTACCCGCGCGAGACCCACGACCGGACGGACTCGAGCTACCTTCACTGACATGCGCGGAGAACCCGACGAATCCACCGACTTCCGGCTGACCGTGGCCACGGCGGCTCTCGACCTCTTCTCGGTCAAGGGCTACGAGTCGACGACGGTGGACGACATCGCCGGAGCCGCCGGAATCTCGCGACGGACATTCTTTCGTCAGTTCCGCGCCAAGGAAGACGTCGTCTTCGCCGATCACGAAATACTGCTCGAGCAGGCAGGCGCATTCCTCGACTCCAACCAAGGCGACCCGTGGCAGGCGGTGTGCGACGCCGCGCAGCAGGTGTACGAGCGATTCTCCGACTGGATCGAGATGTCGCGCCTGCGCTACCAGGTGGTGCACCGAAACCCTGCGCTGCGCGATCGAGAGATCGTCACCGTGTTTCGGTACGACCGACTTTTCGTCGAATATCTGCAGCGAGTGCGGCCGGATCATTCCCACCTGGAGATACTGCAGTTCTCGGCGTCGGTGACCGCGACACACAACTACATTCTTCGGCGGATGATTCGTGACGGCCTGCCCACGTCCGTCAGCGACCTGCGGTCTGCGTTGGCGCAGGTACGCGCGCAATTCCTCGGCGAGATCGTCGTCGCGTCGTTCCCCCGGGGCATGTCCGTCGCCAAAATCGTCGACGCCTTGGCCGATCACACAACAGACTGACCCGCCCGACGGCGTGGCACTCAGTGCCGCTTTCCGAGAACCCGCTCTTGAACCAGGAGCGATACGGACGTAACATGGGGTCATCCTTGGCACCGAGTGCCCTCATTGGGTAGTGCCGACCCCCTACATTCAAGGAGCGTGGCCGACATGGCCGGAAATCCCGACTTCGATCTGTATCAATCGCCCGAGGAGCACGACGAACTGCGCGCAGCCATTCGGGCACTGTCGGAGAAGGAGATCGCTCCCTACGCCAAAGAGGTGGACGAGGACTCACGCTTCCCGGAAGAGGCATTGAAGGCTCTCAACGCCTCCGGCTTCAACGCCATCCACGTTCCCGAGGAGTACGACGGCCAGGGTGCCGACTCGGTTGCCGCCTGCATCGTCATCGAAGAGGTCGCTCGCGTCTGCGGCTCGTCCTCGCTGATCCCCGCCGTCAACAAGCTCGGCACGATGGGACTGATCCTCAAGGGCTCCGAGGAGCTCAAGAAGCAGGTCCTGCCGTCCCTCGCCGGCGGTGCGATGGCGTCGTACGCCCTGTCCGAGCGCGAAGCGGGATCCGACGCAGCGGGCATGCGTACCCGCGCCAAGGCCGACGGTGACGACTGGATCCTCAACGGCTCCAAGTGTTGGATCACCAACGGCGGCAAGTCCGATTGGTACACCGTCATGGCGGTGACCGATCCCGACAAGGGTGCCAACGGCATCTCTGCATTCATCGTGCACAAGGACGACGAGGGATTCGTCGTCGGCCCCAAGGAGAAGAAGCTCGGCATCAAGGGCTCCCCGACGGCCGAGCTGTACTTCGAGAACTGCAAGGTCCCCGGCGATCGCATCATCGGCGAGCCCGGCACCGGCTTCAAGACCGCTCTCGAAACCCTCGATCACACCCGTCCGACCATCGGCGCGCAGGCCGTCGGCCTGGCACAGGGTGCCCTCGACGCAGCCATCGCGTACACCAAGGACCGCAAGCAGTTCGGCACCGCGATCTCGAGCTTCCAGGCCGTGCAGTTCATGCTCGCCGACATGGCGATGAAGGTCGAAGCCGCACGCCTGATGGTCTACAGCTCCGCAGCCCGCGCCGAGCGCGGCGAGAAGAACCTCGGGTTCATCTCGGCAGCAGCGAAGTGCTTCGCCTCGGACGTGGCCATGGAGGTCACCACAGACGCGGTGCAGCTCTTCGGCGGTGCCGGCTACACCACCGACTTCCCGGTCGAGCGCATGATGCGCGACGCCAAGATCACCCAGATCTACGAGGGCACCAACCAGATTCAGCGTGTCGTCATGTCGCGGGCGCTGCTCAAATGAGCGACATCCAACTCGTAGGCGTCATCGGCGGCGGCACCATGGGTGCCGGTATCGCCGAGATGTGTGCTCGCTCCGGCAGTTCCGTACTGATTCTCGAGACGAGCCAGGCGACGGCCGACGCAGCTGAAGCCCGCCTCGACAAGTCGTTCGCGCGCGCCGTCAAATCCGGCCGCATCGAGTCCGACGCGGCCGAGAAGGCCCGCGCTGCAATCACGTTGACGCTCGACATCAACGATTTCGCAGACCGCGACCTCGTGGTCGAGGCGGCACCGGAGATCGAGTCGCTCAAGCTCGATCTGTTCGGCAAGCTCGATTCCATCGTCAAACCCGAGGGAATCCTGGCCACGAATACCTCGTCGATTCCGGTCATCAAGATGGCCAACGCGACGAAGCGTCCCGACAAGGTCGTCGGCGTGCACTTCTTCAACCCCGTGCCGGTGCTGCCGTTGGTGGAGATCGTCGTCAGCCTGCTCACCAGCGAAGAGACGGTATCCGCGGTGACGGATTACGCGGGCAACACCCTGGGCAAGAAGACGATTCGCGCCGGCGATCGCGCCGGATTCATCGTCAACGCACTGCTCATCCCGTACATGGTCTCTGCTATTCGGATGCTCGAGTCCGGCTTCGCCAGCGCGGAGGATATCGACGAGGGCATGGTCAACGGCTGCGCTCATCCGATGGGTCCGCTACGCCTGACCGACACCGTCGGCCTCGACGTCACCCTCGCGGTGGCAGAGTCGCTGTACGCCGAGTTCCGGGAACCGCACTACGCGCCGCCGCCGCTGCTGCAGCGCATGGTGGACGCCGGAATGCTGGGCCGTAAAACCGGCAAGGGTTTCTACACGTACTCGTAGCAGCCTCCAGCCCCCAGCCCCCCGTTTGGATGAATGTGGCATTCAGCTTCTTGGAGAAGCTGAATGCCACATTCATTCGTTGGTGGGGTGGCGTGAACAGGAGCTTCGATCGGTCACAGTTTGTGGCCGAACGGTTCGGGGCATGCGTGGAGGACACGGAATCGAGCAGAGGTTCTTCACGCATTTCACCGCATTCGGAGACGATTCGACAGTGAGCGATCAGTACACTTTCACCAACCCCGTCACGCAGTACCGCCAGGACGGATTCCCCGAGCAGCACCAGGATCCACCCGGTTTGGCCGCAGACCTTCAACCTCTCGCCGATCACGGTGAGGACAGCTATCGCGGCTCCGGTCGCCTGACCGGCCGCAAAGCGCTCGTCACGGGTGCCGACTCCGGAATCGGTCGAGCAGCTGCAATTGCCATCGCCCGCGAAGGTGCAGACGTGGTTCTCAACTACTTGCCGTCGGAGGAAAAAGACGCCCAGGAAGTTGCGCAGTTGGTACGCGACGCCGGACGCACCGCAGTCCTGGCTCCGGCAGATATCACCGACGAGCAGGCAGCGCGCGGAATTGTGCGCACCGCTGTCGACGAGCTCGGCGGCCTCGACCTGTTGATCAACGTTGCCGGTAAGCAGCAATTCGTCGAGGATCTGGCCGACCTGTCGTCCGAGCAATTCGATCAGACGTTCAAAACCAACGTGTACGCGCTGTTCTGGATCATCCAGGAAGCTGTGCCGCACATGCCTGCCGGTTCGACGATCGTGAACACCAGTTCCATTCAGGCGTACACACCGTCGCCCGGTCTGGTGGATTACGCGACGACGAAGATGGCCATCAACACGATCAGCAAGGCTCTTGCCCAGCAGTTGGCACCCAAGGGAATTCGCGTCAATGTTGTTGCGCCGGGCCCCTTCTGGACGCCACTGCAGGCAGCCGGCGGTCAGCCGACCTCGGCACTGCCGGAATTCGGCAAGGAGACACCGCTCGGACGCGCGGGGCAACCCGCCGAGATCGCCGGTGCCTACGTCTACCTGTCCTCGGCCGAATCGGGCTACGTCTCCGGCGAGACATTGAACGTCAACGGCGGCATGCCGACGCCGTAGTCGGCACCCGTTCTGCGTGAATGGACCGTTCACACCCGTCCGGGCTCGTGAATGGTCCATTCACGCATCTGGAGAAATCAGTCCTTCGGACCACCGGCGGCGTACACGACCTGGCCCGAGATGAAGCCGGCTCCCTCGCTCACGAAGAACGAGGCGAGGTGCGCAATATCGTCGGGGTGTCCGACACGATTGACCGGAATCTGCGACGCTGCAGCAGCTTTGAAATCCTCGAACGACATTCCGACGCGTTCTGCGGTCGCCGCCGTCATTTCGGTCTCGATGAATCCCGGGGCGATGGCATTCGCGGTGACGCCGAACTTGCCGAGTTCGATAGCCAGGGTCTTGGTGAATCCCTGCATGCCGGCCTTGGCGGCCGAGTAGTTTGCCTGGCCACGGTTACCGAGGGCAGACGTGCTCGACAGGTTGACGATTCGGCCCCACTTGGCGTCGATCATGTGCTTCTGCACCGCGCGTGTCATGAGGAACGATCCACGAAGGTGCACGCCGAGAACGGAATCCCAATCCTGCACCGTCATCTTGAACAGCAGATTGTCCCGAGTGATGCCGGCGTTGTTGATCAACACGGTCGGCGCACCGAACTCGCTCGCGATGCGATCGACCGCGGTCTGGACCGATTCCTCGTCGGCGACGTTGGCTCCGATGGCCACTGCCTGCCCGCCTGCGGCCTCGATCGCGCCGACGGTGTCGCTGCATGCGGCCTCGTCGAGGTCCACCACGGCGACGCCGAAACCGTCCTTGGCCAGCCGCTTCGCCACAGCTGCGCCGATTCCACGCGCACTACCGGTGACGATGGCCGTCTTGATCTGATCACTCACGAATATCTCCTAAAAGACGCCGAACCAAATAACCTGTCATCTGTTTCTACCAACACACAAGACACGGTCAGTACGCAGCCACCGCCCCGTCGAGTGCCTTCTGCATTCCTTCCGCCACCACCCGGGTGATGTCGATCGGCTTCTGGGGCAGATCGGTGACGGGGGTGTCGATGTAGACGCTCGCCTGCTTCACTTTCGCCGAGCCGGGGCCGTAGCTCAATCCGATGCAGATCAGCACCGGTTCGACGCCGAGTTTCCGGGCTCGCATCGCGATGTGGCCGATTCCGCTGCCGACGTGCTGCACCGTCGTCGGATCCTCGAGGTTGCAGGTGCCCTCGGGGAACACTGCGAGGTCGTCGCCCCGCTTCATGCGCTCGGCACTGACATCCATCATGCGGTTGCCCGCAGCACTGACGGCGCGCATTCCATGATTCTTGCCACGGAAGACGGGAATGCCACCCATCATGTCGATTCGCTTGCGCTGCTTGGGTTCCTGGAACAACTCATCCTTGGCCAATACCCTCGTACGGCCGATCACCGGACGCAGCGGCGACGCCCACGCCGCCGCTGCGAGGGTGTACGGATCACTCTCGGTGAGGTGATTGACCGCGATGAGCAATCGAGTGTTGTCGTACACCAGACGCCGCAATTCCTCCCGGGCACCGTCGGGATACGACACGCGTGGGCGAAAACGTCGGGCGAGGGCCGCGTATGCCAGCCTCGCGACCTGACGATTCTGTTGGTGACGCAGATAGAAGTCGTACACGGTCACATCGTTCTCGAGAATTACCGCAGGCCGCTCCATGACGCGAGCTTAGCCTCACGCCCGTGAGGATCCCATAGCCCGGATCCCGACGCAGAGTCCGACCACCGCGGTAGCTACGGCGGCAGTGACACCGGCCGTCACCGTCGAACTCGTGAAGTCGCCCGCGAACAGGGCACGTTCGGCGTCGACCAGATATCCGAGTGGGTTGATGTTCACCAAGAACTGCATCCATCCCGGGGCCGCGGTCAGCGGAAGCATGGTGCCGGAGAGGATGAGCAGCGGAAACATCAGGGTCTGTTGGACCGACCAGAACACCCAATCCTGACCGCGCACAGCCAAAGCCAGCGTGTAGGACAACGCGCCGAGCCCGACGCCGAACACGCCGAGGAGCACAACCCCCACGACCGCGCCGATCGCGTTCACCGACATACCGAGCGGCAATGCGACCAGAATGATCAAGACGGCCTGAGCAGCAAGCGGCACCATTTCCTTGAACGCGCGCCCGACGAGCAGAGCCGCTCGCGGTAACGGCGTCACCAACATCCGTTCGTGGGAACCCTGCTGCAGTTCGGCCAGCAAATTCGAGCCCGTCATCGACGTTCCGAAGATCGTGATCATCGCAAGAACCCCTGGAACGAACCAGTCCCACACGCTTCCGCTACCCAGACCGGGCACCTCGGTGAGAAGCGGGCCGAACAGTGCCAGCAGTATCAGCGGCTGCACGAGACTGAATATGACGGTGAACGGATCGCGCTTCATCGGCCGCAGTTCCCGGCCCATCACCAAAACGCTTCCCGAGAGTACGTTCATCGGAGTTCTCCGGCTGCGCTTGCAGTTTCGAGGGAAGAGCTGTCCCCTGCGGCGCTCTCGCGAAGACTGCGCCCGGTGAGGCCGAGGAACACGTCGTCGAGTGTCGGTCGCGTCATGTCCGCCGTGTGCACCGTGATTCCATGAGACCCGCTCAGCCGCAGTAGATCCGGAAGAACCACCTCAGCCCGCTCGACCCGAATGTTCAATCGCGAACCCGCAACCGTCACGTCTCTGACCCCTTCGATACCACCGAGGAGCGCACCCAGAGCTGACGCGTCGGACACGGTGAGAACGATCAGGTCGCCGGCCAGTTCCGATTTGAGCGCCGTGGCCGTGTCGTCGGCGATGACAGTGCCGCGATCGACGACGATCACCCGCTCGGCCATCGAATCGGCCTCGTCGAGGTAGTGCGTGGTGAGCACGATGGTGGTGCCCATCTCCCGCCTGAGCCGCAGAATGTGATCCCACAGATTCGCTCGGCTCTGCGGGTCCATACCGGTGGTCGGTTCGTCGAGAAACAGCAACGGTGGGCGGTGCACCAAGCCCAAGGCGATGTCGAGTCGACGCCGCTGCCCGCCGGACAGCGTCGACACGGTGCGAGCCGCGAGCTCGCGTAGTTCGAGTGCCTGGATCAATTCGTCTGCGCGAGTGCGTGATCGTCGACGCGTCATGCCGTAGCACAACCCCTGCACCACCAGTTCGTCTCGGACCCGCTGATTGTGGCCCGCACCGTTGCCCTGGCCGACATAGCCGAGACTGCGTCGAACACGGTCCCGATCCTTCGCCACATCGAATCCGGCGATACGCGCCGAACCCGACGTCGGTTCGAGCAGCGTGGTCAGCATGCGCAGAGTGGTCGACTTACCGGCCCCGTTCGGTCCGAGCAGAGCCACCAGCTCTCCCTCACCGATCGCCAGATCGATGCCGCGCACCGCCTCGACGGTCTTCTTGCCCTGCCGAAAAGTCTTGGTCAGTTCCGATGTTTCGATCATCTGTGACGCCCCTCGTCGCACTGAGTGAATCCGTACGACGAAGACGTTAAAAACGATCGCGGTCAGCGTCGGTCCGCGTTGCCACGACTCCCGACATCAGCCGAAGACGGGGAACTTACGTTTGCGCGCAAGTTCGTCCATTCCGGACTGGATGCTCGCGCGCACCTCCTCGTACTTCGCGTCGATGTAGGCCTCGTCGTCGCATCGTGCCGGATCGTGGTCGAGTTCGACGGGAGGCATGAATCGGGTACGGATCTTTGCGGGCAACGGAATCTGTGGGAGCGCCGCGGGCGCAATGATCCACGGTAGTGAGATCGCGATGGGAAAGACCTTCAACCGCGCAATCTTGTCCAGCTTCAGCGCTTTCGACAGCTTGTCGCCGCGAATGAGTACCGGCATGGCGTCGGCACCGCCCACTGTTGCCACCGGCACGATCGGTACGCCCATCCGAATGGCGAGCTTGATGAAGCCGGTTCGCCCGCCCAGCGTTGCCTCGTCGCGCTTGCTCCACGGCCGCAGTGAATCGACCTCACCGCCCGGCCACACGATGACGTCCCGTCCCTCGGCCAATGCGGTCGACATCGAGTCCGGGGCGGCAGGAAGCACACCCATGGATCGAAAGACTTTGCCGATCAGCGGGAACGCCATCAGAGCGTCGTGCGCGGTGCCGTGCAGAATGCGCTTCTCGCCGAAGTGTCGCCACCACTGCGCGCCGACGGTCCACGCATCCCACACGAACGGCGCACCCGAATGCACGCCGACGACGAGAACCGGCGACTCGGGAATGGTCTCCCACCCGTCGATCTCCATTCGGAAATAACGGTCCATCACCCCGTTCCAGAGCTTTTGCTGACGGTCCATCGCGACGGTGTTCTGATCGTCGAGGTCCCAGCCGCCCGCGCGTTCGGCAACGACCGCCCCGAGGCCACCGGACGTCTTCTCGCGACGTTCCTTCATCTTCAGCCGGGCCGCCGCCGCGTAGCGCTGTGCCTGTTCGCGCAATTGGACCTTCGCCTGGTCCCCCGTCGAACCTCCGGTGTCGTCCCCACCCATTACGTGATCCCCATCACTCATACCCGCACGGTACTCCACCCGCCCACCGGCGACCGACAACCAGCGCTCGTTACCCCACGCGACGTCTTACCTGTCCGTTATGGTCGAAATTCGAGCCGAACGAACGAGGTACACCGATGGATCCGATCGAACCGGCCTACGGCACGACGGCACTACTACTGATCGCCGCCGCTGCCGTAGCAATCCTGCTCTTCCTCATCATGAAGGTGAAACTGCACGCCTTCGTCTCGCTTGTCCTCGTCAGCGCGGTCACCGCCGTCGCCGCGGGCATCCCACTTGCAGATGTACCGTCGGCGCTGCTCTCGGGCTTCAGTTCCACGCTCGGGTCGGTGGCACTTCTGGTCGCCCTCGGTGTCATGGTCGGCAGACTGCTCGAAATCACCGGTGGCGCTCAAGTATTGGCCGATACCCTGATCAATCGCTTCGGGGCGAAACGCGCGCCTCTCGCGCTCGGCGTGGCCGCGCTCATCTTCGGCTTTCCCATCTTCTTCGATGCCGGTCTCGTCGTCTTTCTGCCGATCATCTTCACCGTTGCCAAACGATTCGGCGGATCGGTTCTGCTGTACGCCCTCCCCACCGCCGGTGCCTTTGCCGCGATGCACGCCATCGTCCCACCGCACCCGGGCCCGGTCGCTGCCACCGAATTGCTGGGCGGCGACATCGGATCGGTCCTTCTCGTCGGCGTTCCCGTCGCCATCGTGTCCTGGTTCGTCGGCTCGTACCTCGTCGGTACCCAACTCGGGAAGAGATTCAATCCCGTACCCGCCGATCTGTTCTCCGACGGCGCAGCCGATTCCGAGGCACACGACAAGGAGATGGCCGCTCTGCGCGACCCGGCGCCGAAGTTCGCCGCAGTGCTCTTCATCCTGCTGACACCACTGGTACTCATCTCGCTCAACACCGTCGTGAACACGCTGACCACCTCCGGTGTACTGACCGGCGACGAAACCTGGGCCGCTGCCCTGACGCTTATCGGCCAGACGCCCATCGCCTTGCTCATTACCCTGCTGCTGGCCTTGTTCATCCTCGCGCCCGGACGCTTCCCGGTGGCCGACGGTGCAAAATACATGGATCAGGCCCTCGGGCCCATCTGCTCGATCATCTTGATCACCGGTGCCGGCGGCATGTTTGGCGGGGTGTTGCGGGCCAGCGGCATCGGGCAGTCCCTGACTGCCTCGTTGTCGGACCTCGGACTGCCGATTCTGCTGCAGGCCTTCCTGATTGCCACTGCACTGCGCGTGGCACAGGGATCCGCTACCGTCGCATTGACCACTACCGCCGGACTGATCTCGACCCAGGTGGCCGAACTGGATCTGAGCAATTTCAAGATTGCGCTGCTGGTGTTCGCACTGGCCGCCGGAGCCACCGTGCTCTCCCACGTCAACGATTCCGGCTTCTGGCTCGTCAGCCGCTTCTTCGGCATGGACGAGAAGACGACCCTCAAGACGTGGACCGTCATGGAAACGACACTGGGACTGGCTATCTTCGCCGTAGCATCACTGCTGTGGGTGGTGTTCTAATCCACTCGGATCTTCGGTGCAAAAACCTTCGATCAGCGAGGGTTTCTGCACCCAATTCCGGTCAGGGAACCGTCGCGGCCACTACACCGTCATACTCACATGCTCAACGATGTTCTCAGTGCCCAGGACGGCGTGATCACCGGCACCCAGGCGATCGCATGCGGACTGTCACGGCAGCAGGTGGCGCGACGCGTTCGCTCCGGCTCGTGGGAACGCAGAGCCCCGAACGTCTACTTCGTCTGCGATCGTGAGTTCAGTGACCGCGCCCGAGTGCGGTGCGCGGTGTGGGGATCCGGAGCAGGTGCCGCAGCGTCCGGGATGACCGCAGCCTTCTGGCTCGACCTCGAACCGAGACTGCCCGGAATCCTCGAGGTCACCACTCCACGTCGAGGACGGTCACACGCACTACCCGGCACCTGTGTGCGACGACGGAACCTGGCATTCTCCGATGTGATCGTCCGGAAAGGCGTACGCGTCACGGCAATTGCGCTCACCGTCCTGGAGGCCGCGGTCGGTGCAGCGGGCGGCGTCGGCGTCATGGATCGGGCGCTCGGGCGTCACACGAGCATCGGCGCGCTTCGTGCCGCACATGCTCGCAATTCGGGCCGGCGCGGTTCAGCGGCCGCCGGCCGGTTGCTGAAGGCAGCCGAAAGTGGCGCTCGGTCCGAGGCGGAGCGAATTATCGTTCGGCTGCTGACGGACGCAGGTATCACCGGCTGGGTGGCGAACTTCCGCTATGGCAGTTTCGTCATCGATGTCGCGTTCCCCGCCGTGCGGTTGGCAATCGAGATCGACGGGTGGGCGTTCCACAGCGACGCAACCGCGTTTCAGAGTGACCGACACCGCCAGAACGAGCTCAGCCGCGACTGGACGGTGTTGCGGTATACCTGGGCTGATCTGGTGGACCGACCCGAGTCTGTCCTGGCCCAGATTCGGTGCAGAATCCCTCACTGAGCGAGGGATTTTGCACCCGAACAGCGCGACGACCACCCACACGATGCCGGGCAGGAAGGTCAGTCGGGCGAGTTGATCGGCATCGGAGTCCCGCGCCCGTCCGGCGCTGCGCGATTTCTGGAGTTCGAAAACGGGGCGCGGGCCGCTTCGTTGTCGCATTGATGCTAGGGGTGGTGCCCTAGGCGCTGTCGGTTAGGGCGGGTTCGTGACGGTGAATCCGGACGAATACAAGCCCGTCTGGGCACGGATCACCGAGTTGCTGCGGCTGAATGGTATTGGCCCGGGCGATTCGGAATCGAACACGTCGACGCTGCAGGAATGATTTTCGTCGAGACGGTGTCGCTGCCTGCCGTCGCCTTCTGGTTCACCCACGACTGCTGGAAATATCCGGGCCTTCTACCGTCGACCGATACGCTCAGCCCCTCGGGGAGGGTCGACATACCCCGGCTGTGGATTCGGGTCGAACAAGACTCACCCGAGGAGCCCAAGCCCTCAGGATCGACCGAAGTCGATACAGCAGGCGGATGGGCAAGCACGTACGACCGCCGTTTCGTGCCGGTAGCGGACCTCGATGGTGCAACGCTGGCCGTCGACACCAGACCCGGGCCGTTGTAGGGGTGCACCAGTGAGTACACGGGCGCATTCTTCGAAGAATCAAGCGTTCGTCGGAGCGGTCTGGCGGATCTCCTTGGCGAACTACACAGTGCATGGGAGGGCCGGACTCCGTTTGCTCAGCGCTATCGAGCAAGCCTCGACACCGGCAGCATCGAATGGACATCCTGACCGTCGTGCACAGATACCGAGGGCGCAAGTAGATGCCCGTGCAGTTCGGTTCACTCGTCGGCCTCGAGCACGCATCCCCCTGGCGGAAGCTCCAGGACGATCACGTCGTGTCCCTCTCCGGTGACGATTGCAGTGAAGACCGTTTCCGCTCCACCCATCGACACCCACCAATTCATGTTCGCCCCACGAACACGCGGCACCTGCCGATATACCGCTCGGGCGTCTCCGACGAAAGCACCGGGGTGCAGCCTCCGCGCGGTATCGACAACGGTACGGCGCACGTGGTCGAGATCGAGGAGGTCGTCGTCGTCCGACAGCTGCGATGGTCGAAAATCAATGAGCGGGAAAGGTACTCGAACGACCGGCAGAGTAGCGGCGTAGGCCATCGACCCCTCCGAGAACGCCGGGTCGCCCCATTCGAGCACGCCGTCCACGAACGAGGGCGTCACGTCGTCGTAAATCGCAGATCCCGTTTCGACGCTGCGGTGCAACGCTGCAATGAACTCGGTCAGTGAGTCGAACCAGGGCGCACCCTGGTCAGCGGAATCGTACGAGAAGCTGCGGATACAACCTCCCCGGGCACCCGGGCGTGTGTCGACGTAAAGTGTTCCGCCTGAACCGTCTTCGGCGAACGGAACATACGCCGGGACGAACATCTCCGCCGTCTCACCTGCCTCCTGGGCAAGGACTTCGACAGGCCAGTCCTCACCCAGATCATCGATCGGATGCGGATTTTCGAGACTGAACCTGTGCCGATCCACCGCCCGGTCGAGCGAGTACAGAGTGAAGTACGGCAAGACGGAACCGACCGGCACGTACTCCTCGCCGTAAGTTTCGTGCTGTCCGTCGTGCAACCCGTAGAACTCGCGCAGTTCCTCCGTCCACGGGGTCGTCGCACGTTCGGCGGCTTCACGCTCGCCCGCAGTTCGTGGCGGCCGAATCGACGCAGCGGTGACGGGCGCGCGTTCTCGAAGCGTCGCCATGTATGCCGTCCATACCTCGGTGAGGTTCACGACTCGAACCTAGACGAACCTCACTGCACCGGCACCAGAATTCGCCACGCGCCCAGTGCCAATGAGCCGACGGTGACCAGCAGGAACAACCCGACCCACACGATGCCGGGCAGGAAGGTCAGTCGGGCGAGTTGATCGGCATCGGAGTCCCGTGCCCGTCCGGCGCTGCGGGATTTCTGCAGTTCGAGAACGGGCCTCGGCCCAGCGATCAACAGGAAGAACGTGATGAAGTACGCCGCCGCGACCTGCTGCTCACCGGTGCCCCACCAGGACACCACGAACAGGGCAGCACCGACGACGACGAGCGACAGCAAGCCGTAGATGTTGCGAATCATCAACAGCATCAACGCAATCGAGATGACGCCGATCCACAGCACCGCCACCGCATGTTGGGTGCCGAGCACGAAGGCGGCACCGAGTCCGAGTAGCGACGGCCCCACATAGCCGGCGAAGGTCATCGCGATGACGCCGAGGCCGGTGGGCTTTCCCTTCGAGATCGCGACGCCGGAGGTGTCCGAGTGCAGACGCAACCCCATCAATTGCCGACCGGTGATCAGCGCGACGAACAAGTGCGCGCCCTCGTGCGCAATGGTGACCACGTTGCGCGCGATCCGCCACGTCTGCGGCAACACGACGATGACGAGCGCAACCAGAGCCGCAACTTGGACGATCCACACCGGTGGATCAGGACTCACCGCGGAGATGCGGTCCCAGAATTCGTTCACACCCAAGTATGCGGCTTCGCCGCAGGCACTAGGACGCGCGTGCTTCGGCCTTGGCGCGTTCGCGGGCCAGGGAGCGGTCTCGCATTTCCTCGAATTTGGTGGCTTGGCGTTCGAGGTCTTCGAGGAATGCGGCGAGTTCTTCGCGTGTGTTCTCGCCGCGGGCGGTGAAGTCGGTGCGCTCGAAGACGTTCCATTTACGCAGGACCGGCCAGACGACGTCTTCGAGGTGCTGACGCAGGTCGTAGATGCCGTGCTTGGCCATGAGCACACCGTTGCGGCGGAAGTTCGGCAT
>NZ_LMRR01000043.1 GCF_001426085.1 Rhodococcus sp. Leaf278 | reverse complement strand
GGCGAGACCGCGAGCGAAGGGAAGGGTGGTGAACAGGGCGACGTCGTGCGTGTCGTCCTGCCAGGTGATGGTTTTGATCGCTGATTCGTCGGCGGCTTCTTCCACGCGCATGCAGGCCCGCTCGAGGTCGTCTTCGTCGCGGCCGGTGACTGCCACGGCGAGGGAGTAGATGGTGCCGTGATGGCCCGAGCCGGGCATCAGATCGGCGCGTCGACGCCCGGACGCGGTGGCCATCACTTCGGCCGAGCCGTCGCCGGTGATGCCTTTGCGTGCGGCGCTTTCCTGCGCCGCCTTGTCCTGGGTGAAGTCCTGGCTCGCCGCTTCCCGGGCGACGGCGTCGGGCACGAAATCGACTCGGACACTGACGGTTCGGATCGTCGGTGAGGGCGGGTTCTCGTCGTCGCCGATGTCGGGGGCGACCCCGGTCAGCAGCGGCGCGAGCCACAACGGGCCCAACGGAATGGGTTCGATGCTCGCAGGCGGGAGGAACCCGACGCGGGTGTGCCAGCGGCCGGAGACCACCACCGAGTCGTGGCCACCGACGTAGGAGGGCCAGCAGTTCGACCACCGCGCCCCTTGGTGACGATCGAGTGGGTTCGACGGGTCGATGAACGCGCGGATCAACGCGCAGGTGCGCTGCTCACCGAGGACTTGGACGCGGCCCATGCCGGCGGCGACGAGTTTGCTCACCGCGCGCATCGTCTCGTCGCGGATCACTTGGGCGACACCGCCTTCGAATCGTGCACCTTTCCCGCCTGCCGCCCGCGCGGCTTCGGCCTCGAAGCGGTCGGTCTGGGGGAACTTGAGCACCACGTACGCCCGGTGCTCTTCCGAGTGCGGCCGAATGGTGTCGATGAGGTCGCCGTAGGACTCCACCGGTGCCCGCAGACGCATGTCGCCGAGCTTTTCGACCTCCCGCTCCACCCAGTCCTCGTGCATGGTCAGATCCGCCGGAATGGAGCGGTGGATCAGCTGCACTCCGCGGATGAGCGAGGTCTTGCGGGCCATCGAGGCGCTGAACAGACCGAACTTCTCCGATGTCGTTGCCCAGGCCGCATCGGTGCGCAGCCCGCCGGCCAGGCCCTGCACGGACAGTACGACCGTGTAGTAGGCCCGCTCACCGGGGTTGGCGGTGCGGACGATGAACATCTCGTCCAGGCCGGTGCCGGCGACGTCGAGCGGGGCGGTCCGCCCGAGCGGCACCGGGTACTCCCAACCGGGGTCGAGATCGGCGATCCCGTAGGCGGGGTCGCCGGCGTTGCGGTAGACGTGCTCCCCGCGCCGCATCCGCGCCCAGTTCCGCAACCGGTGCAGCCGCCGCGCCGCCAGGGAGGTGTCGCCGAATTCGTACGTCGAGGCGAACACCCCGACGTAGAACACGGCCACGAGCCCGACGGTCATCGCGCCACCGCCCGCGGCGAAGTAGTACACGACGCCGATAACCAGCGCCGCGGTCCAGGTGATGAGCACCGGTGCCGAGATCCCGGTCATACCCCGGCGCGCGATCTCACCGCCCAGGATCGAGGTTCTCTGCTCGCTGTCGTGCTCGACGATCTCGGTCGACATCGCTTACCTGCCTTCGGCTTCGGACGGTGCGGACTCGGCACTGGACTTGGCTTTGTTCATCGCCGCCGCTGCGGACTGCGCGGCGATCGGGACCGCCGCTGCCCCGGCCGAGGCGACCGTCGCGGCCGAGCCCATCGCGAGCTTTCCGCCGAGTCGCCCGGCCATGCCCACCGCGCCGCGGGTCGAGGTGCCGCTCTTGTTTCCGGCGCCGCCGCTGTGGGCGGCCCCGGTGGTGTGGCCGGGGGTGGAATTGCTCGACGGCGTCGAATGCCCGGATCGGGTGGCCTTGTCGACGCCGTCGCCGGAGCGGGTCGAGCGCGGCGTGACGGTCGACCCGCCGCCGCCACCTCCGCCACCTCCGCTGCGGCTGCGGAACAGCGCCGAGCTGCCCACGCCTCCGATGACACCACCGGCGACGGAGCCACCACCGCCGCCGAATCCTTCGGAGTCGGCCTTGGTCGGCAGGGTCGGTGCCCACTTGAGCATCGCCCACGGTGCCAGACCGACCACGACCATCGAGGCACCGACGAGTACGAGAGCGCCGAGCGAGGTCAGATCTCCCGAGCCGCCGCCGCCCGAGAGCAGAGCGTTGTTGGCCCCGGCAAGCACGATCGCGATGAGCAGGAACAGCATCGGCTTGCTGAGCACGATGCCGACGAACGTGAACAGTGGCCGCAGAGCTTTGGTCCGCCACGTCGGGTGCACCCACATGCCGTAGCCGATTCCTGCGACGCACGCGGTCAGCGGCAGCCCGATCTGGTGCATGAGCAGACCCAGGTAGACCGACATCGCGCCGAGTAGCAGGATGCCGAAGAAGACCAGGCCGACGATCGAGCCGCCGACGACGGTGTCCTTGTTCAGCGTGCCCATCGTGGCGTAGATGTTCTCCACCATCTCGGTGATCGTGGATCCGCTGAAACTGGCGATGCCCTCGTTGAGCACCGTCGCGAACTCGATCACCAGTTGAGCCAGGGCGAGGGAGAACAGCATCATCACCACCCCGGCGGGCATGTAGCCGAAGACGTTGGCCACCAGCTCCGACGGTGAGCCCTTGTGCCGTGATCGCATGATCGCCAGCAGGACTGCCAGCGACATGACCATGATTCCCAGACCCGTCGACCCGGCGTAATAGGTCACGAACCATTGCTGGGTGGGATCGAAGTCGCCGGTCGAGGTCAACCCACGCAGCACGGCGTCGGTGAGCGAGAGTGCCCCGCTCTTGGTGGCGTTGACCCAGTCGTCGATGACGGTGGTCGGATCGGTGACGAAATCGACGACGTCGTTCGCAGCCCCCGAGATCCACGAGAACGCCTGCAGGTAGGCCTTGCCGAGCTTGTACTGCGGGGTGGCCGCGATGACCTTGCCGAGGGTGTCAACGAGGCGCTCGGTGAACGAGGTGTTCTTGTCGATCCAGTTCGCGGTGCCGGCGAACAATCGCCCGATCGACAGATTCCAGTCCTGGCAGCGGCTCGCGTCTGCCCGTTCGGCTTTCGAGCAATCGACGAAGAACGCATGCATGCAGTACTGGTCGCCCGAACCCTGCGAGCAGGGGTCCGACCAGGCGGCACCCGGCACCTCGTCTGCACCGGGCAGCGCTTTGATCGCGGTCAGCGAGTCCGCGTCCGGGCTCTGCACCCAGGCGAAGCCCCACGTTCCCCATTCCTTGGTGCCCCACCGGGCGAGGTCGGCGGCGCAGGTTCCCGTCGGTGGGTGAAAGCTGGTGTCCCCGGCCGGAAACACCGTCGGCAGAGCGTCGGCCGGTGGTTCGGTCCCGTCGGCGACGGCCTGACGGGTGATCTCGGCCGTGGCCTGGGCCTGCGGGTCGGAGCCGACAGCGCCCGCACCGCCGAGCATGACTGCTTTGTTCTCGTCCGATGCCGTCCAGTACAGGAGCCGGTTTTCGTTCGTGAGTGCTTGGGAGATATAGGTTCCCAGGTCGCCGCCGTGGTCTGCGCAGTTCCCCGTGAACCAGGGCCCGCTCCGAAATTCCTCGGTNGAAATCGTCTGCACTGGAGGCAGTTCTAGATGCCGTCCAGTACAGGAGCCGGTTTTCGTTCGTGAGTGCTTGGGAGATATAGGTTCCCAGGTCGCCGCCGTGGTCTGCGCAGTTCCCCGTGAACCAGGGCCCGCTCCGAAATTCCTCGGTACCGCCGATGAATTTCTTGAGATCGTCCGGGAAGTGCGCGGGCAGCCTCGATGCCGGTTGTTGGGCGGTGACCGCCCCCGGTGCAGGGGCGGGAACGGCGGAAGGCTGGGCGAGCGCAACAGCGGATGATCCGAACAGAGCCACCAGTGCGGCGGTGACCGCGATGAGAACGAGACGGCGAATCATGTTCGCTCCTAGTCGATGTAGAAGGTGTAGTACCCGGCGKTCAGTTGACCGCCGAGCGCGGAATCAGCGGCCGGGTAGGACGCGTCCTCCGGTCGCGGGCCCTGGCGGTAGGACCAGTCCTTGGCCTTCCAGTCCCCGTCCTGCCAGACCAACGAGATGTCGGTGGTTGCCCACAGCGTGCTCACAGCGACGGTGCCGGTGTTGTTGATGTCGGACTGGGTGGTGGTCATCGACCACACCGAGATCTGCGCGGCGTCGGYGCTGAACGAGGACACGTGCACCGCGGCCGGCAGAGTGTTCATCACGTCGCTGCTCTCGTCGCGGTYGCTGCCGAGTTCGATCTCGCGGGCCAGTTCGGCRCCGGGGTCGGCGGCGATCATCGTCGAGCGGACATCGTTCATGTCGATGCGGCCCTGGCTGGCCTGATCGAASGCCTGGAGCACGTTCACCGCGGCCGTCGATGCGCCYTGGGTGTCGCGGGTRTAGCCGCTGGGGACACCGTTGTTCACCGTCGTSGGYCCGTGTACTGCGCGGATGGCATCGCTGCCACCGGTCTCGTCGGAGCCGCCCGACAGACCGACCACGATYACCGAGACGACGGCGAGGATCGCCAGGGCGACGGCCCCGAGGACGATCCAGCGTTTGGACCCGGACGTGCTGTCGGTGCGGCGGTCACCGGCGTCGCTGCCGGTGTTGGGGGAGCTGGGGGGTTCGGAACCGACATTGCGGTAGTCGATGGCCATGATGGGTAACTCGTTTCTGCGGACGGTGCCCGCGTCAGGGAGGGGTAAGAGTGGTGGTCAGAGCCGGGTCGGCTATGCGCCGGGCTGGACGAGCAGCAGGACTGCGCCGACGATCGGCGAGACAGCGGCCACTCCGCCCAAGATGATGAGSGAGAGCTTGAGATCCTCGCCCGCTTCACTCAGATCGCTGGACATGCCGCGCTTGCGGGCCTTCCTGGAGCTGAGGAACGAGGTCAGTACCCACAGGCCCGCGAGGGCGATGCTGGCGCCCCAGATCGCCGCGAGCAGGCGCTTCCACGTCTGGTTCAGGGCAGGGCCGAACAGGCCGATGTCCGGGTTGACCCCGTCGTACGGGTTGACCGCTTGTGCGGCAGCGACTCCGCCGGCCAGGACGGTCAGCGCTGCGGTGAGGGCGAGGACGCCGAGGATGCGGCGTGCTCGGTGCGGTGTGCGGGTGGTGGGGGTGGTGACGGATTCTGTGTCCATCGGGGGTTCCTTTCCGAAACCNTTGGAATACGGCTCATCGCAGGGTGATTCGCCGCGTGTGCGGGTGGTCGACCATCAGCGCTGCGGTGAGGGCGAGGACGCCGAGGATGCGGCGTGCTCGGTGCGGTGTGCGGGTGGTGGGGGTGGTGACGGATTCTGTGTCCATCGGGGGTTCCTTTCCGAAACCTGGTGTTCTGCAGTGAAAGCACGTGAACGAGGTAATAGCTATTTGTCTTGAATGCGGCTCACCTCCCAGCCGTCGGGGCCGCGCCGCAGGATCATCGCGACGACCCTCTCGCTCACCGGTGCACCGGTGATGCGTTGGGTGAGGTGATACGACCGGTAGGCCGTCGCATCGGTCTGCGGGGGGACGGGTTCGTCGTCGGCGACGAGGTCGGGGGTCAGGACCGCGCCGCGCGCGGCCCAGTCCAGCCACTGCGCGCCGGGGCTCGATTGCGCTGTGGTGGAGGTGATCTCGCGCGCGTAGTCGGAGGTGAGCAGCGGCGCGGTGCGGGCGGCGGCATCGTTGGGTCCGGCGTCGACGGCGGTGTTCCAGGTGAACCAGACCGTCAACGCCGCGGTGGCCACCGAGTCCGGGTCCTGCCGGTCCACCCCGGCCGCGATGTCGGGCAGCGCGGTCGCGGCCGGCGGCGGGGTACGGGTGGGATCGCTGCCGCTCGGCGGGGGCGTACCCGGTGTCCACTGCTGCGCCGGGATCGACGGGGCATCGCTACGGGCGCTGCCGGTGTCCTGGCCACCGCACGCGGTGAGAACCGCTGCAGCGATGAGCAATCCGGTCAGGGCTGTGCGGGTGGTTCTCATCCGAATCTCCGTGCTGTCAGGCCGCTCGCGGGCGGGGTCCAGTCCGATACCTTCACGACGTCGCCGGACTGCGGTGCCTCGACNGAGCACATCGCCGGGCTCGAGGACGATGTCCAGTTCGGGAGTATTCGATGCGTGCAATCCGGTCAGGGCGGTGCGGGTGGTTCTCATCCGAATCTCCGTGCTGTCAGGCCGCTCGCGGGCGGGGTCCAGTCCGATACCTTCACGACGTCGCCGGACTGCGGTGCCTCGACGACCTTGTTTCCGCCGAGCCAGATGAAGATGTGGCCCGAGTGGGGTTGGACGATGTCGCCTGGAGCGAGCTCGCCGGGGGTGGCGATGACGCGGCCGCGGCTGTCGGCGATCTGCGCCGAGTCCTGGTGGGGGAGCACGATCGCACCGCCCGAGGCTTGTGCGACGGCGTAGAGGACCAGTCCTGAGCAGTCGAAGCCGACCTTGTCGAAGTCGCCGATCATGTCCGCGCGGCCGCCGCCGTCGCTGACACCGCGGGTGGGTCCGTTCCGGTCGCCTCCGCCCCAGGCGTAGGTGGTGCCGAGCCAGCGCATCGCGGCCGCGACGACGTTCTGACCGAACGGGCCACCGGGGACGATGCCCGGTGTNCGGTCGCCTCCGCCCCAGGCGTAGGTGGTGCCGAGCCAGCGCATCGCGGCCGCGACGACGTTCTGACCGAACGGGCCACCGGGGACGATGCCCGGTGTGGCCTGGGGGACGGCGACGGAGAACGCTTCTGCGGCGCGGCGGGGAATCTTCGCGACGTAGTCGAAGGTTTCGGCGTTCTGGCACACCCGGCCCTGCGAGAGGGTCGCACCGGGCCCGCAGTTGTACATCGACAGGTACAGCTCGGTCAGGTCGCCACTGAGCTTGCCGGCGGCGAGCGAGTCCTTGGCGATGCCCGCCAGCTCGCAGTCGTAGGCGGCTTGGCTCATCACCGCGTCGGCGATGCTGCGGGTGTCCTTGCGGCCATCTCCGTCACCGTCGACGCCTTTCGCGGCCCACGTGGCGGGCATGAATTGCGCCGGTCCGTCCGCGCCGGAACCTGCGTTGTGGGCGTCGACGTTGAACCCGCCCTCTTGTTCGAGCTGCGCGGCGACGACCGGGGCAGTGACCTCGGGGCACACGGTGCCGGCCTTGACGATCCACGGCTCGAAATCGGCGGGCACCGAGCCCGGGCGCAGTCCGGTCGATCCGGCCGGGACACCGCAGCCGGGTTTGATCGCGGCGGCGAGTTTGACCGATCGACTCGATACGCCCTGCGCCGCGGCACCGGTGGTCGGGGTCGCGGCGAAGGTGCCGGCCGGTCCTGCGGCGAGGACGTCCGCGGTGGCGGTCGGTGCGGTGGCACCGGCGGCGGCGAGCCAGGCCACGGGATCGACCGGGCTCGATCCGGATGCGAGGCGGGTGCCGGGCCAGACCTCGAAGTGCAGGTGCGGGCCGGTGGACTGTCCGGCGTTGCCGACGGCGCCGATCGGGTCACCGGCTTTGACGGTCTGGCCCGCGGTGCCCCCGACTCCGTCGTCGTTCATGTGGCCGTAGACCGTCGAGAGCGACTGTCCGTCGACGGTGGTGTCGATGATGATCCAGTTGCCGAACCCGCTGGCGTGTTCGGCNGCCGTCGTCGTTCATGTGGCCGTAGACCGTCGAGAGCGACTGTCCGTCGACGGTGGTGTCGATGATGATCCAGTTGCCGAACCCGCTGGCGTGTTCGGCCTTGACGACCGTGCCGTCGGTGGCCGCGTAGATCGGGGTCCCGATCGGGGCGGAGTAGTCCTGGCCCTGGTGCCCTTCGGCCTCGCCGGTGACAGGGTTCGTGCGGGCACCGAAACCGATCGTGGCCTGATAGGTGCCTTCACGCAGCGGCATCACCACTGTTCCCGAGTGTGGGGCCACCACGGCCGCGCCGGCTGGCAGGCACGTGCCTTCGTCGACCGGCGGTGTGCGATCGCCCGAGAGGACACCGAACATGCCGATCGCGGCAGTGGCAGCGATCAGCAGCAGGCTCAGTGCGCCGGCACTGCCCTTGCTGCCCTGCTGTGATGCTGCCATCGGTGCATGTCCTCACGAATCGAAAAGATGATCAGTGCCCGCCCGGACACCTGTGGTGGTACGTGTAGTTCGGTTGTGGTGCTGTATGTTTCGGCTGCTCTGCGTCATGCCCGCCCGGCTGCAGAGCCTGCTCGGTGGCCGCCGGTCAGCCCCCGATCTTCTGGGTGAAGAAGTCGATGAGCCATTGCAGGGCGCTGCGGCCGGTGGAGTCGACCGTGAAGTCGCCGTAGGACTGGTGCGCACCGGAGGCGAAGAACGTCGCGGCGTCGATACCGGCACCGACCAGCTCGGCGGCATCGCCGGCACTCGGTGAGGAGGCCAGTGAGACGAGACTGCCTGCCAGACCGGCGAAATCGCCGGTGGAGGCTTGCTGACCGATCGCTGCGGACTGTCCGGTGACCTGGGTCTGTGTGCCGAGTTGGTCGGGGCTCGTCTTGGCGGCCGAGCCGGTGAGGACTCCGACGGCGACCGAGGCGAGGTCGAGCCCGATGGGCAGCAGCTCGGCGGTGGCCGCGAGGTTCCCGGTGTCGAGGATCTTCCACGCGACTTCCTGAATCGCGCCGACATCGTTGGCCAGGCGGATCACGTCGACGTTGCCGAGCAAGCTCAGCACCAGGGAGGCGATCTGCCCCGAGCCGCTGGGGTCGGGGATAATCGCCACCAATGCCGCCAGGGTGTGCAGATCCACTCCCGCCGCCATCTTCACGATCGGCGCGAACTGGTTGTTCAGGTCCCCGGCGATCTTGTGCGATCCCGCGACGTCGAGAGCAGCGACCTTCTGTGGCAAGGCGATCAGGTTGTCGACGATGCCTTGGTAGTCCAGGCTCGTGAATCCGGTCGCGACGTTGACGACTTGGTTGACCACGGTCTTCGGCTTGAGCAGCGAGAGCACTTGCGTTGCCGAGGTCAGCGCGTCCGTGGACACGGATTGCAACGGCGCGACCTGCCCGCTCAGGGTCGACGCGGTGCCGGCGAGGCCGGCGGTGGTGCCGGTGCCGCCCAGTACCGACGAGGCGGTGTCGGCGATCGAGGTCGCGGTGCTCAGGACTGCGGGAATGTCGATCTGGTCCAGCGCGTCGAGCACCGTAGAGGTTTTCGCCTCCGGGGATCCTTCGGGTGCGGTGTCGAGAGTCGAGCGAATGCTGGGGTTCGCGGCGATCACCGACTGCACGTCGGCGACCGGTTCGAGGGTGTTGAGAAGCGATGTCGCGGAGGCCCCGACGCTGGCGACCTGCGACTGAGTGCGGTTGGTTCCCACCGAGTCGGGCAGGGTGGCCACTCGCTCCCCGAGGGTCGATGCGGTGTTCGCGGCACCGGCCAGATCGACGCGGGAGAAGTCCGAGACCAGCGACGACGAGAAATCGCGCACCCCTGCGGCCTGTGTGGGCATCGCGCCGGGCTGTGTCCCGGCACCGGTGACACCGCCCTGCGCGGTCGTCGACGGCACTGCGGTACTCGACGGCACTGCGGTACTCGACGGCACTGCGGTACTCGACGATGCTGTGGACGTCGATGCTGCTGGGGTCGATCCGGTTCCGGTCTGTCCGCCGGTGGTGGCCGGGTCGACGGGCTTGTTCGCCAGGACCTTGCCCAGGCCGGCGAGCAGACCGTCCTTGCCGGCGTTCGTCGAGCAGTACAGGTCTGTGGGATTGCAGAGCTGTTTGACCAATGGGGCCAGAGAGCCGAAGCCTTCGGGCCGGACCCCGCCGATGCCTTGGCCGTCGACCTTCGGTCCGACGAGGGTGCCGCCGGCGGTGCCCTGGTGCGGATCGGCGACCAGACCGACGCCGAGAATCCTGGCCGCGGGAACGACGCCGCGGCCGTTGCCGATCTCGGCGGCGATGTCGCCGGCGGCGTCCGCGCCTTGGGAGTAGCCCGAGAGCAGGAACTTCGACGTGGCGCACGCCGAGGTGAGGATGTTGTTGATGGCGCTCTTCCCGGTTTCCTTGCTGTCGGCGTAGGTGCGTCCTTTGTCGAACGCCGAGGCCGCGTACGCGGGGTAGTAGACCTCGATGTCGTTGCCGTACTTCTGTTTCAGTGCGTTGCCGACGGTGGCGAGCATTCCGACCGGGGTGGTGGGATTCGCGGCGGCGTCGGTCTCCCACGTTCCGGGGGTCATGATCGCGACGTACTTTGCGCACGAGGTCGCCGCCGTCGCTGCTGCCCGCGGCCAGGACCACCGCGGAGACGACGACGGTCAGCGCCGACAGTGTCCGGCGTTGTCGTCGCCGCGGGGTGGTGTGCGTTCTCTGGCCGGTCATAGTGTTTCTCCTCGTGTGCTCGAGCGGGGTGGGGACGGGTCAGGCTCCGCGACGGTCGCGGCTGCGCCGCTCCCACTGCGAGAGCTGTGGGGGTGGTGCGCTGTCGGGCTGGCGGTTCACCGGCTGCGGGGAGTACGGATCGGTGAATTGGTAGGCGACGCCGGCTCGTGCCGCCGCGATGTTGTCGGCGACCAGGGCGGTGACGTTGGTGTAGGCCTCGATCGTGTCCGGGGGGAGGTCCTTGTAGACGATCCGATCGCCGCGGGCGAGCGCTGATTCGTACGGGGCCTGAATGAAATTGCTTTCCTGGACACCGAGATTGCGCAAGTCCTCGAAGACCGCCGACGCCAACTGCGGGTTGGAGTCCGGTGTTGCACAGGTCACGACGATCGTCGACGCCAACAGGTGTCCGTAGCCGCGGGCGATGATGCCCTCGAGCATTTGATAGACCTGTCGGGCGATGTCGAGGCGTAGCGGGAGCGGAACGACCAGGGCATCGGAATGCTGCACGGCCCACTGCCAGCTCTCGGCCAAGGGGTTGGCGGCGGTGTCGATGACGATCAGGTCCCGGTGTCGGCGCAGCACTGCCATCACCGCAGCGCATTCGTCCCACCCCAGGTTGCGCTCACGGTCGGCCGAATTGTCCGCCGCGAGAATGTCTTCCATCGTCGGTTGACGCCGCAGGAACGCATTGAGCGAYCCCGACACCGCCGACGAGGACGCCAGCTCGTGTGCATGGTCGAGCAGATCCCATACCGTSAGCTCCGGATCGGTGGTGCGGGCGGCGCCACCCCGTGGCCACGGTGCTTGCCGAACGTCGAACCGAGCATCACCGATGTCGGAGTTTTGCCCGCTCCGCCCTTGGGATTGATGACCGAGACCACCGAGCATCCGGGAAGTGGCTGCTGCACAACGCGAATCGACTGACGCAGTCTGACTTCGGCCGATGTGGGCTTGGGCTTGAGACGAGTTCCCAGGGCGGCGTTGATCCGGCCCCTCAGCCCTGCTTCGGCGGGCTCGGCGGTTGGGTCTTCTTCCTGGTGGTCGAACAGTCGCGCGCGGTAGAACGCTGCGGGGTCGACATCAGGTGTCTCGACCGCGGCCAGTGCGTCTTGCCCGACTCCGTACGGATCCGGTGCCGTGTCGTCGGCCGACTCTTCTGCAGGCTGTTCGTCGGGTTCGGCTTCGGGTCGTCGCAGGCGCTGAGCGCGGAGGTTGACGGTGTCCTCGGCTTCGTACCCGGCGACGGGGTTGTCGTCGTCGAGGTCGGGGCGCGGTTGCTGTTCGGCCATCAGCCGACCTCCGCTTGATCGTCGACGAGCAGATCGGAGAGCCGGATGGCCTGCCACGGACGGTGTCCGGGAACC
The DNA here is from genome assembly GCF_001426085.1 of Rhodococcus sp. Leaf278. Lineage (GTDB taxonomy): Bacteria > Actinomycetota > Actinomycetes > Mycobacteriales > Mycobacteriaceae > Rhodococcoides. The sequence goes on along the minus strand of NZ_LMRR01000043.1, from coordinate 270,245 downwards.
TCGCACCACACGGTGGCCGGGTTCTCGTCGTCGATCTCGAGGCGTTCGAGGTGCACTCCGTATCGCGCAGCGAGAGCTGCGAGCCGCGTGTCGTTGAGGTGCGGGTTGGAAATGTGCAGAATCAGCCGGATCGCGGGAGCGTCGAGCTCTTCGCGTAGCTTGCCGGCGAGAAAGGCTGCCTTGCCGGCCGCCGAGTCGTCGGCCGATGTCTGATCGCCCTGACGGAACACCGCGTCCTTGCTGTGAAATGTTCCGTACCAGGCTGTTTCGTCGCCGTCGCCGACCACTGCGAAGCTGCCACGCTCGTCGCCTGCAGCGTAGAGCTCGACCACCGGTGCTGCTGCCGCCGCGGAGGCGACCGCGTCGGTGACCTGCTCGGCTTCGTCGGCGCGCATTCCGTCGTAGTCGAGGTCGAGCTGCTTGTAGAGCTCTCGTTTGATCTTCTGCCACATCGACCAGCCGGACAGGCCCGCCTGCTCTGCCCAGGCGCGGATCTCGCTCGCGGTCGACGCCTCGAGGGTCTCGTGTGCCTGGCGTACTGCGGTGGCGGCCTCGGCCCATTCGCTCGCTGCATCGCTCATGTCCTGGCGTTCCTTTCGTGGTGGCTGTTCGCCGCGGTGCTGCGGCGGCGGGTGTTCATGCCTGCTCGATGGCGGCGATGACGTAGCGACCGTCGACCTGGTCGGTGGTGATCCGTTGGCGGTACTGCGTGCCGGGCCCGTTCGGGCCGCTCTCGGTGAGAATGAGGGTGTAGGAGCCGGTGCGCAGTGGGTCGATGTCGAGGCAGTAGGTGGTGCCGGCCGGGACGGTGGCGATACCTGCGTCGAGGTTGGCTTCGACGGTGAACGGGGCACTTGCCGGGGCGTTCGGTGAGACCAGAGCGTGCGCGACCGCGCCCGATCGCTGGACGTAGTAGGCGTGCTCGAACGCGGCGATGACCCCGGGGCCGCTGTTCTGATCACCGGTCGGCATCGAGCAATCCGGCCCGGCGGCAACAGTTGTCGGCGCGACTGAGGAAGCGACGATTGTGTCGGAGGCTGTCGTGTCCGGCTCGGAGTCGCCACCGCTGAGCAACACAGCGGCGGCGACGGCCGCGCACACGACAGCCCCGAGTGCCGCGAAGGCGCGTCGGCGCGATCGCGGCAGACGGGGTGAGCTCGACGGCACCCCTGATCGGGCTGGGCCGGTGGCACTGGCAATCGGAGATGTCGTCGAACGGCGGATCATCTGGAATTTGTCCTTCCTGGCTGGTCCAACTAGCTGGCTGTAGGGCGAATCAGGCGGGTGCGAACGCCGCCTGCAGGCCGCCGAAAGCGGCAGTGGCCTGTTCGACCAGAGGAGCTGCAGCGGACTGGACGGCCGCGACGGTCTGTGCCACCTCCGGCTGTGCGAGCGCGGTGGAGGTGAATCCCTGTACGGCGTCGTACGCGGGTTCGGTCCACACCTGGGCGGCGGTAGTTGCTTGCTCGACGGTGGTGTCGATGGCGTTCTGGACACTGGGGGCATCGACGGTGAGCGGCGCGGCTGGAGGTGCCGGGACGCTGTCCGATGCCGGAAGTGGTGCAGGCTCTTCGATAATCTGCTGTTCGCCGCCGAGAACGGTGGCACCGAGGACGCCGCCGATGACAGCGCCTGCGCCGGTCAGACCCAGCACGATTGGTGCGGAGAGGGCAGCGCCGACGCCGGCTCCTACGAGCGCGGCTGCGCCCGGGATGAACACCCAGCCCAGCGGCCCGCCCCAGATGACCGCGGGTGCGGCTGCGGTAGTGGCGGCGACGCCGAGTCCACCGCCGATGGCGGCGGCGGTGCCGGTGATGACTGCAGCCGGGGCAACGGACGCGGCAAGGCCGACAGCGCCGCCGGTGATGACACCAGTGGCGGTACCTGCCGCGATGCGGTCGGCGCGTGGAGCATCGGCGAACCCGTTGTCCACGAGCCAGTTTCCGCCATCGGCTTGTATTGCCTGGGTGGTGTTATTGAACTGCTCGACGAAGTTGCGGTCCACGATGTTCGGGTCGTACGGCACGAGTTCACCGCCGACGAGGAAGTAGCCGTCGGGTGCGTCGATTGGAGCAATGACTGTGCGCTGCACCGTCGGAACCGGCGGCGGCGGAGTCGCCTGCACGGCCGGGGGCGCTTCGCTCGGAGCGGCCTGCGGAGCAGGGGCTTCGTAGTAGGTGTTCTGGTAGTACGAGGACTGCTGGTTGCCGGCCAGGTAGTCGTCGTAGCTACGTGACGGGGTTTGCTGGACCTGTGGTGACGGCTGGTAACCGGGCAGGTACTGACGCTGCTCCGGTGCGGCCGGCGGCGGAGTGGCCGGTGCCGTTTGCGGTGTGCTCGTGACCCCCGGCTGTGATCCTCGAGGACTAGTCACTCCCGGCTGAGATGGTGCAGCCTGCGCGGGAGCGGCCTGCATGGTCAGGCCGGCGATCGTCACCGCGGCCACGGCGGGCAGCGATTTGATCACCCGCCCTCGCTTCTTGGATGAGCGGTGGTGTCCGGTGCCCTGTGATGCTGGCATTGGTGTCGATCCCTTCCTGGTGCGACCCGGCGATCGGGTCGTGCTGGTGAATGCGATTGCGGAGCAAGCGTTCTGGCGACAATTCATTTCAGGGGTGGGGGGAGTTGAGAAGTGGATGGGTGCATGCGATCCATAGGTTGTGGGCCAGTCGCACGCACCCATCACGTGCTAGAGGCTCAGAGCCAGCCGAAGACCGCCGACCAGAACCACGGCTGCTGAAAAATCCACATCGGGTATCGGAATCCCTTTCTGTGCGTACGGGTGTGAGTCCGAGGGGTGATGTCCCGGCGGGGCCGCGCAGCGCTGAACATGATGAAATGCGCTCACTGCGCGACCCTCTCGCCGGTCCACCGGTCGAGCTACAGGGCGCGGGGGAGCTCCTGTAGCTCACGAGTGGGACTATCAGCGGAAGCCCACCCGAGTCGGGTTGCAGTCCGGACTGTCAGGTCTAGGGCTTACGGGCAGGAATGGACCGCTCACTGCACGATGTGGATGGACCCCACTCGGCTAGCAGGGCTCCGTCGTCACCGATGTATTGATGGCGACCGGAATGCCCGTGGTCGAGCGAGCAGGCAACCAAGTCGCCATGTGTCCGATTTACGACGATTGACGCGCAGAACTGCTTCTTTGCGAGGAGATTTGGCACCGTCGCATCCCGTGCGGCATTCACTTTGATTCGCCCTCGTTACCTCGGCGAGAGCGGCGATGTCGGGTGAATGCACCTGCCGTCGCACCTCGTCCGTGATGGCCCAACGCTGAATTTCGACGATGGAAATTGCTGGTCTCAGTCGTCGACGGCAACTGCGATGCGGCAAGGGCGAGCGACGCGAACATGTAGAACTCCCGACAGGAATGATCGGACGGATTCTGTGAACAGACCGACCTAATGTCCCGCGCTACAAGCAGTGCCGAGATAGACAAGCACCGAGGATTCCCTTTTGGGCGCGCATCAGGACTGTAGAACAGGTTCGGCGCACCGCGCAATCGGTTCAGCGTCGTGGAACTCGAATCGGATGGTTGCATAGATGCAACGGTAACGCGCAACTATAAAACTTACAAGGGCTCAAGGTCGTGGTCGATCGAGGAGGATGGGACTGTCTTGCAAGGTCGACAGAGAGTTGGGACAGTGCCGCGAAGCGGAGTTCGTGGGTTTCGCGCCGACCGGCTGCGTGAGCTGCGGGTACGTGCGGGGTTCAGTGCTGACGACCTGGCGGCGAAGGTGGGCGCGACCAGGCAAGCGGTATCGACCTGGGAAACGGGGCGCTCGACGCCACCGCCTGCGGCGCTCGGCCGAATCGCGAACGCCCTGCACACGTCCGTCGCGGCGCTGGTTCCGATCCCGGAGTCTCAGCTCAAATTGTCCGACCTGAGGGTGCATGCGGCGCTGTCCCAAGGCGACGCTGCGCAGCTGCTCGGGATGTCGACTACCGTTCTCGCCGACATCGAGCGTGGGCGAAAGTCCGAGACCGAGGAGCGCATCGAGTCGTTTGCCGAAACGTATGGGGTGTCGACTCGAACAGTGGCAGCTGCGTGGAGTCGAACTCGCGATGCCCGCACGACACGCGCACAGTCCTTATAAAGGACGCAACTAAAAAACGCACTCTTTGCGTAAGCGCTTCGGTCGCTTGAAGTCCGCAGCAGTCTCTGTGAATCCGTGGGGATCCGCGAGAATATTTACTACTCGCACAATTCGGTCAGGGTGACGAGTGCGGCAGTGGTGTGCTGATCGAGTGAGACCAAAACCGCGTCGATTGTCATCGGCTTCCATTTTTCGTCAAGAGTTCTGAAGCGAAGCACGCCGTTGGCGCGTTCGCGTGCGAGTGCGTTCGACATTTGCTTCGCAATTGGTACGTCGTCCGGGTGAATTGCAGGTACCGGTTCGCCAGGAAGGTTTTCCCAGCAGATATCCGGTGCGGGGTCAGAGTTGTACCAGCGCAACAAGTTAAGTGTTCTTAGGTTCACCAGCGCGCGGTACTCGCCCTCCTTGGTGGAAGCCTCCAGAACGCGATGCTCGAGAATCGTAGGTGGGGGAGCGATATTGATTTCACCTGCGGGGCCGATGTCGTGGGTGATACCCCTCAGGATGACTTCGGTGCCCGAAACCCCGTCTTCGGCAATCATCCGGCACGAGAAGTGCGCGGCCCGAAGTTCACCGTCGTCCCGCCTCACTGTCCAGACTGCTTGGTGAGTGGTGCCCGGCGCTGATTGCACGATCTTGGCCATTGCTTCGCTCTCNGGCTGCGGAACTCATCAGCCGTCTTCGGCAATCATCCGGCACGAGAAGTGCGCGGCCCGAAGTTCACCGTCGTCCCGCCTCACTGTCCAGACTGCTTGGTGAGTGGTGCCCGGCGCTGATTGCACGATCTTGGCCATTGCTTCGCTCTCGTCACGGTTGGTGACAAGTCGCGTGAACGCGCCCGCGAGTGCACGCTGGGTCTCGCGCTCGTCTTGTGGAACGCGGTAAAGGTCGAGTAGATCGTTACTACCGCTTGCTGTGCTCTTCGTAAGGTTGAACTGCCATGCTCCCGCGGCATCCCGTGGAGGCGGAGACTCGTCGCGCTGGCCGAGCCACACCCATGCGCCATGTGTTCGGCCCGCAAACGTTCGCAGTGGTTCGGCCAGTACTCGCCTGAATCGGTCTTTGGATAGGCGATCCACTACGGCGCCGGTGGAAAGCGCTTCCGCTACCGCGGCAACTGCCTCGTTTCGGCTGGCGGAGCTGCGGAGAACATTACGAGGTGAGACAAAGGACTTGGGCGAAGACCCAACTCCGATGACCGACGGCTCTTCGTCTCCGAACGTCTCTATCAGGATCCAACTATTCGACATGATTGACCGACCCCCGCAGGTCTGGTGAGTTGACTGTTGCAAATGACGTGTTAAAGGCGTCTTCGCACTGCGTGAATCGCAGGCAGAATCTGTTGGTACCGAGAACCGACTACTCGTGTTGTGAGATCGACGATCCTGGCATCTTTGCCGACCGTCACTGTGGACTTGCCTTTCAAACCTCCCGCGATGATCTTCCGAGCAGCATCAGCAGGATCAGTTCTAGCGATGTGACGATCGAAGAGGTCGGCAGTTCGTGTCGAATCCACTCCCGGTGCAGCGCGCGCTGTCCGTGCGATGGGCGTCTTCAGTCCACCCGGGATCACGCACGTCGCTCGGGCAGTCCGGGATGTGAGCCTCAATTCCTGATTGAGCGCTTCAGTGAAACCGCGGACTGCGAATTTGGAAGAGTTGTACGCGGAGTAGCCTGGTGCCGACATGACTCCAAATGCGGACGACACGTTAACAATTCGACCTCGACGCGACCCCAAAATGTCTGGTAAATATGCGCGAGAGCTGTTCACGACACTCTCGAAGTTGGTTGCCATCACGAGATCGAAGTCAGCGGGTGGAGTGTCGAATACATCACCGCTGTAGAGGATACCTGCGACGTTGAAGACCGCATCGATACCGCCAATTACGGAGCGTGAAGTCGCTGCCCACGAGTCGATTTCGGTCCGGTCGGCGACGTCTAGACGAGTCGCGTGTACAAGGTTTCCGGTAGCCGCACACTGTGACTGTACGTCGAGCAGGGCATCAATATTCTTGTCTGCGAGTGAAAGGGACCAGTTCAGATGCGCGAGCTGTAAGGCTACCTCTCGGCCCACCCCTGAACCCGCCCCGGTGACCGCTGCTCTCCATTCCCCTGGCATCTGCCTAGCGCCTCCACGTCTTGGTACCATCGGTAACTAGGCACCGTAACGACTTCGTGCTTGTTGCGCTAGCAACCAGCTGGTTCGTTTTGTGGTCTGTGCTGAAGCGAACGGTGCATTTTCCGCACCGTCAATGCGAGATTCCCAGCTCAGCAAAGCTTCGCTCAGGAGACATGTCGCTGACCTGCGCTACGCGGTCGGCATCGCCCGGCGGGTTAGAGGTGGGCTCCCGTCTCGGCAGCGGCTTGGTTGCCGACTAATATCACCGCGAGCGAGAACACAGCCGACTGATCATGCCTCGCAAGAATGAGTTCAGTCGTTGCACTCATGTGGTCCCCGACTGGAATGGATAGCGGGCTCACCGGCGGGCGGAAGCCCCGCGGACCGCCAATTACCGCGAGCAAACACAGCGAATTTCAGCTGACCCTCCGTCGCCGAACATCGCACCGAGAGCGCGAGGAAGGGCTCTGCGTCATCCGGCCCCGTTCCCCGCGAGAGCCATAGACAGAAGTAAGACATGGCCTGCAATATTTCACCAACTCGCGTCGGTTGCTGCCATGGGGACCGAATCCACCGACGTTCACGGAGTGCCGCTTATTGCATGAGCGATGGGTGACGGTGGCTAGGTTTTTGCGGAGACTTCTGCGAGATGTTCGACGAGTCGAATTTCAGCGTTGACAAGGTGATCAGTGCCGTATTGCCTTGCCTGGGCAGGATTTCCGGTTTGGATGGCATGGAGGATGCGTGAATGCTCTTCGTTGATGATGGTGGGATCGAGAAGGTGTCTGTGCTGTATTTGCGCTAGGCACAGACGTGTTTCGTTGATGAGAAGACTGTGGGCGCTGCCGATGTAGGGGTTGGCTAGGGCACCGATTAGTTCTCGGTGTAGGCGTACGTCGGCTTCGATGAGGCTGACGAGGTCGGCTCGGGCAGTTGATCGGGTGAAGTCCTCGTGAGCGGCGATAGCGGTGGCGGGAAGATTGCGTTCTTCGGCGAGCAGCCCGTAGCAGTGGCCTTCGTAGAATCGGCGCGCGGCGTAGAGGTGGCGCGCGTCGTTGCACAGATCGTGGCGCATTTCGAGTGGACCGGACCTGTCGGCGTGACCCTTCCCGCTGTCGTCACCGCTGGTGTCGCTCGCTCGGCGGCCAACATCGACCGAGCGTGGATCGGAGCCGATGCGAACGCGCTGTTCGCAGATGCGCTGGGCCGCGAGAGGGTCACTGTGTTGAACGACGCCGACGCGGCCGGCGTCGCCGAGGGCCAGTACGGGGCCGGGGACGGCAAAGCCGGGGTGGTCGTACTACTCACTCTCGGGACTGGAATTGGATCCGCAGTTCTCGTCGATGGCGTTTTACTTCCAAACACGGAGCTCGGTCATCTCGAGGTGGGAGGCAAGGAGGCCGAACACCGCGCGGCTTCCTCGGTGAAGGACGCAAGGAACCTTTCGCTCAGGGAGTGGGCCGACGAGGTCTCGAAGGTCTTCGAGGCAATCGAAGCGCTACTTTCTCCTGATCTTTTCATTGTAGGCGGCGGAATCAGCCGCGATGGTGAGAAGTGGATTCCGCTGCTGGTAAACAGAACTCCGGTAGTGGCAGCCAAGCTGCTGAATACCGCGGGCATCGTGGGGGCAGCCCTGGCATCCTCGGCCTACGAAGACCACGACCCCGAGCTTCGCGAGTTGGCCGGCGTGGCCACCTGACGGATTGCTCAGGCGCATTCTCCGTCCGTAGTACCGTTTCTGAGTCTGATGGAGCCCAGGGTGCCCCCGAGTTGTGCGGTGCGGAGGGGTCTCGGCGCACAACTCGGGAGTCACTCTGCGGCCCGGCGGGTCGGTTCCCAGATCTACCTTCGGCGTTGGCAACGCCCGCGCACAGCTGCATGTTCTCTGCACGGAGCTGTGAGATCAGTCAGCAAGAATGTGTTGGACGCGCTGTGCAAGGGCGGCACCGAGATCGGCGTTGTTGGCTTCTGTGAGATGAACACCGTCGACACCGTCGGTTGTGATGACTGAGCCTGCGTCGAAGAATTCGACGCCCAGGAAGGATGCCAACGACTGATAAATGGCTGCGAGTTCTTCCGACTTTTCGTGACCGCCCGCGAAGGTCATCTCGAACCATGGGTCATCGATGGGTGCTAGAGGTGGCGGTGAGACGATCAAGAGCTTGGGTGCTGGGTAGAGCGTCCCGACACCTCCTGCCGAGGTCAAAACCTGCCCGGCCAGTGTGGACATGCCCAGTCCGATATCGAACGGCGAGCGCCCGAGATAGCTCTTGGTGTCGTTTGTCCCGAGCATGATGACGGCGAGGTCGAGCGGTAGATGAGTCGCCAACGCGGCGGGCAGGTAGGCCGACCCGTTGAGCCTTGCATCTGTCGGGTCGTCTGCGGTGGTGGTTCTGGCGCTCAGCCCCTCCTCTATGACGGTGTAATCGGGGCCGAGTTGCGCAGCCATGACGCCGGTCCACCGCACCGTGGACGGGTATCCCTCGCTCGGAAACGGCGGCGATTTCGGTACCCAACCCCACGTAAGGGAGTCGCCGAAGCACAGAACTCTCTTTTCGGACTCTGCTACCGGTTCTCTTTCAGTCATTGAAATCCGATGTCGAAACGGCTTCCAGGATGTCGGTGTCTGTTCTGTAGGCAACGGTATACATCACGCGACCGGTTTCGGGGCCTGTGCGGGGATCGTCTCGTCGGTACAGGTGGGGGTTCCGGCTGCACGGGCGGTGCGTTCAGCGGGGTACGCACCGGCGATGTCGGAGGTGGACACGTCATCGAGCGCGAGCAGCGTGTCTCCGATGATCAACGCTTGCTGCTGCATTCGGCCGAAGTCGAGGGCGTCGCGTCCGAACGTTGGGGCCCACAGTGACCACGGGCCCGAGATTCCTGCCATTGCGGGCACGAGATTGCTCTGCAGTATTGTTCCGAGGCCACCGAAGCTGCACTGCGAGGGTACGCGCCCGGGTTGGGGAACGTCGAACCCGCGCAGGACTCCGGTGCGGTCCAGCGGGTGGGCTTGCACGGCGGAGACCAACGCGGTGCTCAAGGCAGGGCTCTCCGAGCCGGCAAACCAGGAGTACGGCTCACCGTTACCGGTGAACTGCAGCGTCCGACCGGGCCCGTCGGTACGGGGAACCGGGGCGATCTCGCGAGTCCCCATGTGCTCGAAAGCGAATGCGAATGCAACCGACCCCGCGGCGTACTCGTCGTCGAGCACGTCGGTATAGCGCTCGGTGCCTTCGGCGTACATGCTCAGGTGTGCGGTGTTGAACGCGAATTCGTAGGTGCGGGGACGGCATTCGAGCGGGAGTGCCGCCAAATACTTGGCCAGCTTCAGCATGACGACTGAGCTGTTCTCCTGCACCCAGGTGTTGCCGTCGGTATGGGTGATGAGGCTGACCTTCTCGGTGCTCTGTCCGGGAAGGGTGGCGATGAGGTTGCGCGTCGGCGCGACATCGGTGTCGACCAGGGTGGTGATGGTGGCGTCCTCGTTCCGAGAAGCTTTGTCCTTGAGGGCGTTTGCCTCGTCGATGCCGGCAAAGACGGCGGGGACGGTGAACTGGGTGCCCTCGTGGGGGTCGAAGTACCCGGCGACCTGCGATGAGGGAACGTCCCAGGCGAGGACGACTCCCGCGGCCCCGGCGAGGCCGGCGGCGATGGGGTCGTCATAGAGGTTCGAGGTGAGGAAGGGGCGGTCGTAGGTGCCGGTGAGGGGGTAGTCGGGGCTGGTGTAGTAGGACAGTGCTTTGACCAGGGGGTTGGGGATGGAGGGGTAGGTGACGTCTCGAACGACGATGCGTCCGCGGGAGTTTTCAGGGGTGATTGCGGTACCGGCGGGAAGGTACACCAGCGGGGCGGTGGTTCCGGCGTCGGAGGTGCCCGCCGAGTAGGGAACCACGCCGGCGATCGGCAGTGTGGCGGACGTGCCATCCGGTCCTGGAACGGAGATCTTGCCTGCGGACGTCATGTCGCGACCGGCGCCGGTCGTCGAGGCGGGTCGGGGTTGCCAGCGCTGGATGTCGTAGGAGTCCGATCGGGTGGTGATGCCGGGGATGGCGTCGAGATTGCGTTCGAAGTAGTCGATGGCGTTGTTGTGCGCGTCGCTGCCGGTGGTGCGTACGCCGAAACCGGCCAAGTTGCTGGTCATCTCTTCGAGGTCGGCAGGGTCGAAGTTCGCCGGGTCGATGGCTTTCGGACATGTGGAGGGGAGCTCGGGTGACGTCGGTTCGGACGATCCGGAGTCCAGGCCGGACGATCCGAAGATCGGTGGAAGTGGGTTCGGTTGGGCGGCGGCGCTGGCGGTGCCGCTCACGAGGAGTGCAGCCACCGCGACGGCGGTCGCAGTACGTCGGAGGATCATCGCAGTTCTTTCTCGAGGGACGGTATGGAAGGCGGACCGGTCAGGGTGCGATCGGCGCAGTTTTCTGAATCTTCAACTCGCGCACGGGTACACCGTCGCTCCAGACTCCGTTGTTGCGTCGTTGTGGGGTATTCCCGATGGCGTATTCGGCGTCGGTTCCGGTGTAGGCGTAATTGCGCGCGGCGTCCCAGAGTTGCCACATCTTGTAGTCGTAGGCGTCGATCGGGTTCGACACCGGGATCATGCCGCCGTCACCGGTACCTCCACCTGTGGATACTCCGTGTTTCGACGACAGTGCGGGGGAGCCGTGGTCGTCGTCGTAGGACAGGATCAGGTCCTTCTGCGCGTCAGGGATATGCCCGAGCCTGGGGAAGACGGCGTTGCAGCTCGAGTTTTCCTTCCCGGATTCGCCGATGACGCCGGATTCGCCGACGTAACACTGAACGACGGTGTCGGCCGGAATGCCAGATAGGACGTCGTCGAGCGCGGGTTCACCGGGTCCGGCGTACCCGCCGTCGTGGGGGTCGTCGAGAAAAAGTGCGCGTGGGCGAGGCAGACCGAGTTGGAGGTAGCGATTGGCGATGTTGGTGGTGATGATGCCGCCGAACGAGTGACCGAAGTAGCTGGTGCGGTCGATGTCGGGTTGGACGTGGTCGGGGTTGTCGGCGAGATACGTTAGTGCGCCGGTAATGCCGGCGGCTGCGGAGGCAACACACGGTTCGATGTAGAACGGTCCGGGGCACGCAGTCACAGCGGAGGTCTGATAGCGGGGGTAGATGACAATGTTCCCCTGAGCGACGGTGTGTTCGATGAGTGCCCGGTTCACCTCGTATCCGGAGAACTCGAAGTAGCCGTGGGTGACGATTGCCAAGGGCGCAGGAGCAACTGTGGGCGCGGCGGGCTCGAACAGGAACCATCCGGCGTCGCCGACGCCACCGCTGGTGACGGTCATGGCGGAAGGGTCGGGCGGCTGGACGCCGAATTCGGACGCGCTCGGCTGTGCGGGAGGTGGTATCGCTTCAGGAGTGTGTGCGGTGGCGGGCGTCGCTACGAGGAGAGCAGCCGCCGCCGTCAACCCCGTGAACGTCGCGAGGCGAAACAGACCGGCGGCGCGCGGCGGTCGAAGGATGTCGTTCAAGGAAAGCCTGTTCGATCTGAGTACCAAGCGGTTCTTGGATAGAATGGACGCTACTTCGGTCGACGGCGAACGACAAGCACTTCTGCCCATTTTTTTGCGCGTTGTCCGTCGCATCGACCACGCTGCCGAAAAGCGAATTTCGCGGAGCACCCGAGTTACACGAGAATCAAACACGGTAGCGGGGTGCTACTACCCCGCTGTCCAGATCGATGTTGTACCGGAGGTGATCGTGGCTGTTCCAACCGTCCGCGAGGGCGTGTTCTTCACGACCCCGGCGGAGTTACCGCGCGGGCGTCATTATCTCGAGCGCGCCGACATCGTGACCGCGCAGCGGGAGAGGTTGATGATTGCTGTAACGGAGTTGATGGCCGAGTCGGGATACCGGGGTGTCAGCGTCCAGGATGCGTCGATGCGAGCCAAGGTGTCCAAGGCCGCGTTCTACGAATGCTTCGATGACAAGGATGCGTGCGTGTATGCAGCGTACGACCGCTTCATTGCTGTCCTGCTGACCCGCGTTCGGGGCGCGTTACCCGACGAGATTCACGAGTGGACATCGACCGACACCGCCGCGGTCATCAAGGAATACCTCGCTACTCTCGACGCTGACCCGGTGACAGCCCGAGCGTTCCAGGTGGAGATGGACGCGCTGGGTCGACCGGCCCGAAAACGACGCCGCGACGCTCTCGTCGGCATGGCTCAGGTACTCAAGACCGAACGAGATCGGCTATCCGACCGTGATCACGAGGTACCTGTCAGCGCGTACGTCGGTGCGGTATATGCAATGCGTCAATTGGCATCGGATGTTTTGGACGAACGCGGCGGCGCGCAAGTATCGGAGCTCGCAGCCGAATGCGCAGAATGGATCGAATCCATGCTGACCGCACATCTCGGCTGACCTTTTCGACAGTGCACCTGCCGTCTGGACGTTTCGTGCAGCTCAGTCCCATGCCGAGGATCCAACGGATGTATACGGTTGTGTCCCAACGTCTTTGCTCGATAGCGGTTGACGGTTCAATCCCTTGGGGGTGCTCCTTCGGAAGGCACTGGCCTGTTTGCTGGGGTTGCGATCAACGCAGTGGCGAGCGCGATCGCCGCCGAAATGGCAGTTCGTACGGCACGGCGCAACCGCTATCGGCACTGCCGGCGGAATTCTCGAGAAGCGGCATCCTCCCTGGTCGCCCGTGACCGGAAATATGCGATCCGGTCGGTCGGGGCGCGGCATGCGCAGGAAGTGCAGTTGAACTGGCGTGGTTCATGCGTTCGCTCTGCTGAGCCTGGATTGGTACACTCGACGTCTCAATGAAGGTTTTTTAAAGACATCAATCGAATAAGTTCGGTGGCCACCATGGACCTCAGACATTTCCAAGCGTTCATCGCCGTTGCGGAGGAACTTCACTTCAGCCGGGCCGCCGAACGATTGCGCATAGCGCAGCCTCCTCTCAGTCAGCGGATCCGACAGATGGAGCGAGAGCTCGGTGTCGAGTTGTTCGTGCGCAGCACGAGGTCGGTGTCTTTGACGCCTGCGGGCGAATCACTGCTGGGGCCCGCGCGTAAGGTCGTGTCGGGTGCCGACGAGGCACGTGAGGCCGCCCTTGCCGGGGCCCTCGGCGAATCCGGCCGAGTGACAATCGGATTCGCGGGCGCGTCGAGCCGAATCGCGCTACCCCAGTTGGCCGGTGCGGTCCGCGAACGGTACCCGAACCTCGATCTACAACTGCGAGGCCAAACCTACGCCAATGCAGCCCTCGAGCAGGTCCGAGAGGGCTCGCTCGACCTCGGCTTCGTCCGACTGCCCTTCCTTACCCGGGGCGTCGACTACGTCGTGATCGAGCGGGAGGAGCTGATCTGTGCACTCCCGGCCGCGCATCCACTCGCCGAGCGACCAGCGGTATCGCTGATGGATCTGGTCGACGAACCGTTCGTGACGTTCCCCGCGAACTCCGGCTCCAGCCTTCATGCGATCGGGGTGCAGGCGTGCATGCAGGCAGGCTTTCAGCCTCGCGTGGCGCAAGCGGCGCCGGACTCGTACACCATCCTGGCGTTGGTCGCTGCCGGGGTGGGAGTCACGTTGACGCTGACGTCGTGCAAGGACATTCAGCCATACGGCCTGGTGTACAAGGCGATTTCCGATTTTACGCCCGCCTTGTACGCGGCTCTGGCATGGAACACCGAAACGGCCAGCCCGGCGACTCACTCGGTGGTGTCGGTTGCCAAGTCACTGTTCTCGAACCACGATTGGCACGTCGACGCTGCAGCCAGCCTTCCGGCCGCGAACATTTGAATGCCCGCTCGGGTCATCGCAGATAGACCCGTCCCGGGTCTATCTGCTCGCGTAGAAGGGTGAGGTGTGCCGGATCCGGGAGTGGGAGCTCGACGATGTTGTCGGCCAGTTTCAGTGGCCATCCGGTGGCGGCTACGACGTCATCCGGGTCGATGCCAGGATTGACTGCGGTCAGTTCCAACTCGTCGTACATTCCCTGGCGCGAGAGCACGCCCATTTCCGTGTAGACCTTGGTAACGCCTCTGCCGAACGGTACTCCGCCGGCCGCACGGATTCGTTGGGGCCCGGGAGAGGTGCAGAAGTCGAGCTCGTCGACGAAAGACCGGGGGTCGTGGCGTCGCATGATGACGTGAACTTCCTCCGAGTTCATCATCACCTCGTGGGCGCCCCCGGAGCCCGGCAGCCTCTTGTCGGGCTTGTGCCAGTCACCGATGACCGACGAGTTGAGGTTGCCGAACTTGTCGATCTGCGCAGCGCCGAGGAAGCCGACGTCGACGCGGCCACCTTGCAGGACGTATCCGAAGAGCGCAGGCAACGTGAGGACCGCCTCGGCGTCGGTGATGAGTACCGAGTCGGCGATGGTGGCGGGAAGTTCGCTGGGATGGGCGCCGGTGACGCCGGATTCGTACACCACCTCGATGTTGGGCGCGATGGTTCGCTGCGCGAGCGCCACGACCAGAGTGGGCAAACCGATTCCGGCGAAAACGATTCGCTTCGACGCCAGATCCTGGGCTGCGGTGACTGTGAGCAGCTCTGCCTGAGTTGCTGTGTGGGGCGCCGAATTGGGTTCACTTGTGGTGGTCACCGTGGCATCCTTCGTCCGTAGTTGATCGGCGTGCTTTCCGCTGGCCCTACCGATAATGTGTCGAGTCGTTCTTGCCCAAGCTTTTTCAGATAGTTCTCGTGCGTGCCAGTCTCGAGGACCCACTCTGCCAGCCAGTCGATCAGGCGTGTGTGGTCCGCGCTGATCTGTGCCCATTCGCGGTAGAAGGCGTTGTCGCGGTCGTAGTAGCCCTGCGCGAACGATGGGTGCGAGCCCATAGGAACCGGCACCACTGCATCGACAGCGTGAGAGGGGAGAATGGTTCGGTTGGGATCCTTGCGCACGATGCTCTCATCGACGATCTCCTCGACGGTGACGATGACGCGATCTGCCGCGAAAGCTGCCTCGGCTTGGATTCCTGTCAATCCCCACATCTGGATGTTGCCCAAGCGGTCAGCGCGTTGCGCATGGATGATCGTGACGTCTGGGTTGATCGGAGGAACCACGTAGATCTTCTCGTAACGGCCGTCCGCATCGGCAAACGGGGACGTTACTTGTCGGTAGTCAGGGTTGATCGATGGTAGGTCGCTGCCGGTGATCGACCGGAGAGGATAGAACGGAAGTCGTTGCGCTCCTGCGAGATAACGGCACACCATGCTGTGGTGGGTGTATTCGACGAATTCGAGCGGATCGGGGTCGGCCCGCTCTATTCGTCTGCGGAGTTCGCCCAGTGAACCTGCGGAGGAGTTGCCGATGAAGGAGGAGACGAGTTTCGAGATGCACCCTGCGGCGACGAGTTGGTCGGCGACGATATCAGCGGTCATACGGACCAATGTCAGGCCGGAGATACGTTGACGGATAATCTCGTGGCCGGCGGCGACTGGGATCGCATGTGTGAAGCCCTCGATCGACACGACGTCACCGTCGTGAACGTTCTGCGCGATCGCGGCTTCGAGCGAGGTCACTTTGCTCGTGCCGGTCGATGTTTCGGTGTCCACTTTGTTCCGCCCTCACTGTCCGTGATCTTTCTCGGTCGAGAATGCCTTCGGCGATTGTGATGTGTCCAATATCGAATCCGGTCGTATTCAGACTTGTTTTGAACCCAATCAGGCCTGCACGTTTGAGCTGCCGGACGAATCTCGATTCGGGATGAATGACCATCGATTGATATGGGAGACGTCTGAATCGGTGCCAAGGCGATATTGGACGCGCAGGTTTGTGGCTTGCGACACTCGCTGGACCGTACATCGAGAGGAATGACCATGGAACTTCGACTTCATCACGTCAATGTGACCTCCGACGACATGGAGGAGCTCGGCAAGTTCTACTCCGAGGCACTGGGGCTCGGTGAGATTCCCAGCCCTCCCATGATTGCGACGTCGCGTTCGACCGACAGCGGTGAATCCGGCGACGACGAGTGGGCAACCCGTGCGCGATTCTACGATGCCGGTGACAAGGACGAGCTGCAGCTCCACGCGACCCGACGTCAGCCTTACCTGGCGTTGACCGAAGGTCACACCGTCAATCCTTTGATCGGTGGTCACGTCGCCTTCCGTACGGACGACATCCAGGAACTGATGCGCCGTCTGCGCGAAAACAACATTCCGTACGACGACTGGGGAATCTGGTCCGTCAAGGGCTGGTACCAGATCTTCTTCACCGACCCGGCCGGCAACATGATCGAGGTTCATCAGGTCATGGAGTCCGACACCGAGTCGTGAGCGAACACAGCGTCCACCGTTCACTTCCTACCTACGCGCAACTTCAGCTCCGTCCTCCGGAGGTGCGCGGCACAGCGTGGGGACTGTTCGGTTGGGATGACCAGCTCGGCAGTCTCAACCACTTGACTGCCGGACGCGTGGTCGATGCGTCCAGATTGGTCACTACAGGGCGGCGCGTGAATCTGAATCTGTCACTGTCGGAATTCACCGAGCCTCTGATCAAGCATCGGGGGAATCCCGAACACGAAGTGTTCGGATTGAACGATTTTCATCGGGACGACCGAGTGGACAACTTCTACCCTCAGGCCTCTACTCAAATCGACAGTTTGCGTCACTTTGCGCATCCGGATCGAGGCTTCTACAACGGTGCCGATCCGGACGAGTTGGTTACAGGGACGGCTGCGTTGGGGATCCAGCATGTTGCCTCGGCCGGTATCGCGGGTCGTGGCGTCTTGCTCGATGTCGCAGGCTATCGGCAGGCGTGCGGGCGGCCTATCGATCACGGCACGAACGAACAGATCGCGATCGAGGATCTCGAGGCGACCGCCCGGTGGCAACACGTGATTCTCGCGCCAGGTGACATCCTGTTGTTGAGGTTCGGATGGACCGAGTTCTTCGTCAACGCGGGCAACCCGTATCAGGGGCGATCTGTCGGTCTCGAGCAGTCCGAAGCGATGGCGGCGTGGTTGTGGGACGGACAGTTCGCGTTGGTCGCTGCAGACAACGTAGCGCTCGAAGCGTGGCCGGCGGATCAGTCGAATCTCCCTCCGATACAAGCTGAGACCGACGGGTCGTTGGCGCGGTCCTCGCACACGGGCATGCTTCATCGTGTGCTGATCCCACTGTTGGGGATCTATATCGGCGAGCTGTGGGATCTCGAAGAGCTTCTGCGCCAATGCCAGGCGGAATCGCGGTACGAATTTTTTGTCACTGCCGAACCGTTGAATCTTCTCGGTGGCGTCGGCTCGCCCGCCAATGCCATCGCCATCATGTGAGAACTGTCCTGAAAGGGAATGCAATGCTGTTGCAAGGAAAGACGGCCGTCGTCACCGGTGGTCCAGGCGGTCTCGGCCGTGCGATCACGTCAGCCTTCTTGAGGGAGGGTGCGAACGTCGTACTCACCGATGTCTCGGAAGCGGCGCTGGATCGGGCTCGAGACGAACTGCAGTCCGAGGGCACGGTCGTCACCGTCGCCGGTGATGTGTCTTCGGCTTCCGACGTCACTGCTGCTGCCGCTGCTGCGGTAGAGAGGTTCGGAACGCTGGATGTGTGGGTCAACAATGCGGGCTTCACTCGTGATGCCACTATGCGCAAAATGACCGAAGAGCAGTTCGACGACGTCATTCGAGTACATCTGAAAGGGACCTGGCTCGGCACTCGTGAAGCTGCCGCCATCATGCGCGGTCAGACCGGTGGTGGTTCGATCATCAACATGTCCTCGATCTCGGGCAAGGTGGGGATGATCGGCCAGAGCAACTACAGCGCAGCGAAGGCCGGGATAGTGGGACTCACCAAGGCAGCCGCGAAGGAGGTCGGGTTCGCGGGTGTGCGCGTGAATGCTGTGCAACCAGGAATTATCGATACTCCCATGACCGCGGCGTTGAGCGAAAAGGTCATGAACGCCAAACTCGCCGAGGTCGCCATGGGCCGCTTCGGAGCGCCCGCGGAGGTAGCCGAGGTCGTCCTGTTCCTCGCCAGCCCAATGTCGAGTTACATCACCGGCACTGTCCTCGAAGTGACCGGCGGACGGCATATCTGAGATTTCACCCCGCTGGATCTTCGCGCGCAACAACTGTGCCCCGGGACGAGAGTTCGCCTCTCGTCCCGGGGCATTGCCGTCGTTCTACTTGTCGGTGCGGTACCGACTTAGTTTGTCCGGATCCACACTCACTCCGACACCGGGGCCGGTGGGCACAGCCATGGAGCCGTCTCGGATCTCCAGAGGTTCAGCGATGAGGTCGTCGGCGAGATCGAGATAATTCGACAATTCGCCTGGACGCGAATGAGTTGCTTTGTACGCTGCACCGAATGCAACGGTTGCGGCCGAACCGATCTGAGTGTCGATCTGGTTGCCCATCAGAACATCCACCCCCATGCCCTGGCACAGGTTCAGGATCGATGTTCCATTGGTGAAGCCGCCTCGCGCGGTTTTGATGCTCACTGCGTTGCAGCCGCCCGAGATCAGCTCGCGCGAGACATCACCGGGGCGTGGAACGCTCTCGTCCCCGACGATGGGGATGGTCGAGGTTGTGACCAGCCGGCGCCGACCCAGGGCCTCGCGTGCATCACACGGCTCCTCGAACAAACTGATGCGCGAATCCACCAGCGCCGGCAGGGCGGATACTGCTTCGTTGGCGCTCCACCCGCGGTTGGCATCGACGTACAGCTCGATGTCGTCCTCGAGTTCGCTCGACAACACCTTGCAGAGGTCCAGATCCAGATGAAGAGGTCGGCGCCCGACTTTGATCTTGAAAGCACGGATCCCGTAGTCGTCGATGAAGTGTCGAGCTTCGTCGAGTACTACTTCTGCGCTGTCGAAACCGAGCATGTGTGAGACGCGCATGTGATGTGCGTATCCGCCCAAAAATTGGGAGACCGACACGCCGAGAGTGATGCCCAACGCGTCCCAGATCGCTATGTCGACAGCACCTTTGGCGACATCGTTATGAACGGTTCTGTCGAGGATGGCGGTTGTTCGGTCCCGTTCGAGTATCGATCGCCCGATCAGGGCGGGCGCGAAGACGTCGCGAATCACGGAGACAATCGATTGTTGGGTCTCGCCGTAGGTGTACGGCCGGGGTGGTGCATCGGCGATACCAACGACGCCGTCGCTGGTATGTACGCGGATCAGAACGTGATCGGCGACGGTGACCTGGCCGCTGGCGAACTTCAAGGGCTTCTTGAATGGAATCGCGTACGGAATTGCTTCGATCTTCTCGATCTTCATCGTGCTGCCAACCTCTGTGAGTCGTCGTCTGTTTCTGCGTTACTGCCCGTCTCGATCATTGCGTCGGATGTTCGCCCGAATTCCTGAGGGATACGGACTCTCTCGACGTTCTTCCCAACCGCGTCGTCACTTCGATGTCGACGAGGCTGGATCGGTGTCGACCGCCGGGGTGGAGTGCAGTCCGCCGGTGACCGTGTCGGTCCATCGACTCATGCAGTAGACCAGGACCGCGGCTGCGACGAAGAAGCCGGACATGATGAGCAAGCCCATGTCGGTCGACCCTGTGGTGTCTTGCAGAAGGCCGAAAAGGTAGGGCCCGACGAGGCCACTCAAGCTGGCGAGCCCGTTGATCATGGCGAGGGCTACTGCCGCCAATCCCGCCGTGAATACCTGAGTCGGCATGGAGTTGAACGATGGCAGTGACCCGAAAAATCCGCCTGCAGCCAAGCTGATGCCGATCAGTGCGAGATACGGGTTGCCGCTCAGTGCCGCGGTCGCGAGTCCGACCGCTCCGGCGATCTGCAAAATCGTCATGTGCCACGTTCGTTCGCCTGTCTTCGAGACGTTCTTGGAGACGAGAACCATGACGATGGCCGCGAAGGTCCACGGAATTGCCGAGACCAACCCTGAAGCGATGAATCCGAGCTTGAACTCTCCTCGAACGATGGTGGGCAGGAAGTACGCGATCGTCCAATAACCGATGGTCATGCAGAAATACAGAACGGTGAAGGCCCACGCCGCCGGACGACGGAGAACTGCCCAGAAGTACTTCATTTCGTGCCCCGGCCCGCCAGGGCGTTGCGCCGAGTGCTCGGCAAGGTAGTCCTTTTCCTCGTCGTCGAGCCATGTTGCCTCAGAGGGGCCGTTCGGCAGACGGAAGTACATGTAGGCCGCCAGCGCGATGGCGGGGATGCCTTCGATGAGGAATGCCCATCGCCAGCCTGCGACACCGAACAGTCCGTCCAGGGACAGCAGCGACGAGGTCAGAATCGATCCGATTGCCAACGCGATCGGCACGGCCAGATTGAGCATCGAATACGTCTTCGGCAGCATCCTCGGGGGGCACCAGAATGCCAGGAACAGCAGAGCGCCGGGCGAGAATCCTGCTTCGGCGATTCCGAGCATGATCCTGACGATGTACAGCGTGATGTCGTTCTGCACGAACGCCATCAACATCGTGCAGATTCCCCAGCTGACCATGATTCGGGCCAACCAGATGCGAGCACCGAACCGTGCGAGCGCCATGTTCGACGGAACTTCGAAGAAGCAGTAGCCGATGTAGAACAGTCCCGCCGCGAGACCGAACGTTGCGGCGCTCAAACCGAGGTCCTCTGACATGGGACCAGCCAGGACGCCGATGTTGGCTCGATCGATATACGAGATGAACATTCCGAGCATGATGATCGGGATCACCCGTCGGAGCGTCTTCTTGTAGATGCGGACTTCGATGTCGTCGATATCCGGCGTCGTGATGTCTTTGGTCATGAAGTGGGCTTCCTAGTCGAGAACGCAGCGCACGGATTGCTCGGCGTGACACTGGCTGCATGGATCAGGCAATGGGTTCGTGGCGGGCACGCGGACTGTTCCGCGGGTGATGCTGTCGCTGCTGCCTGGACCGAGGGGTGCCGTCGAAGCCTGTTCCTTGCTCTTCGATCAGCCGTCCCGTGTGACCTACAGCACTTGCACTACGCCGACTATAGGAAGAGTTGATCATTTCAGGCCAATACCAATCTGGCCATTTTTCAGTCATATTTCTAATGAATCGGCGAGCCCTGCAGCGGGTAGGTCCAGTGGTCCATCGATATATCTTGGCGACGTCTCAATGCCGCCCAACTATGTATTGGACGTACCTGTTACCTGGCGTGGACGCTCGATGCAGCGTGACTCAGCACACGATTTTGGTCGAACCGTACGTCTCACGGGCGCCCGGTCGCCGACAGAGGGAGATGACATGATTGATGTGAAGGACCTGGGCGCCTATCTGGTCACAGGGGGAGCCGGCGGTATCGGCACCGCCGTGTGCGAACGACTCGTCGAGGCGGGAATGACGGTAGTCGTCGCCGACGCCAGCGAGCAGTCCGCAAAAGATGTCGCGAAGCGCCTCGACTGCGACTATGCCGCAGTAGATCTCCGCAACAGGGCGAGTGTCAATGACGCGGTGGCAAGGGTGATACGCGAGCACTCGGCGATCAGCGGCGTGGTCAACTGTGCCGGTGTCACACGATTGATGGACTTCTTCGAGATCACCACCGAGGACTGGCACTGGATGATGGACATCAATGCCCTCGGGACCATGCATGTGATGCAAGCTGTGGGCAGCCGCATGCGTGACGCCGGCACCGGTGGAAGCATCGTCAACATCGCATCGATCGCAGGAAAAGGCTACCGGCAGACCTCCAACGCGGCGTATGCAGCCACGAAGGGCGCCGTACTTGCGTTGACCAAGGTGGCCGCAATCCAGCTGGCACCCTACAACATTCGCGTGAACGCAGTCTGTCCCGGACCGACCAATTCCCCGTTGCTCAGCGTGCACAACACTCCGGAAGCGCAGGGCCGGATCTCAGAGATGGTCGAGCACGTTCCGCTTCGGCGGTTCAGCGAACCGTCCGACATCGCGGCGGCGGTCCAGTATCTGCTCACGGCCAACACCGTCACCGGCCAATCCATGAACGTCGACGGCGGCCTAGTACTCGACTGACCATCGCGTCACCCCCGAACGAGAGGATTTGGAGCCGGTGAACACACCGATGCGTGCAATCGTCAAATCCCGTCCAGCCGCTGGAGTCGACATTCGCGACGATGTCAGTCGCGTTGTCGACATCGGCGACAATCAGATCCGGTTGAAAGTGGCTGCTGCATCTGTATGCGGCACCGACTCTCACCTCTACCAGTACACCCCCGCCGCCGCTGCATTCAACATGGTTCTGCCGGTTGTCCTGGGACACGAGGGCGCCGGTACCGTCCTGGAAGTGGGACGCGGTGTCGACTACATCGACGTCGGGGACCGGGTTGCACTGGACTCGCACATAGCGTGTTTCAATTGCTTTCCGTGCTCGACTGGAAACGCGCACCTCTGTGAGAACATGCGGTTGCTCGGGCTGCATACCGATGGACTGTTCGCTGAAGAGTGCGTTGTAGATGCGGCCGCCGCTTTTGTTCTCCCTGATGGATTTCCGCTGGATCAGGCTGCACTTCTGGAACCGGCAGGGGTCGCCATGCATGCATTGCAACGCTACGACAAGCCGGTTCTGGGTAAGCGGGTGTTGGTCACCGGCGGTGGGCCGGTAGGACTGTTCATCGCCGAGATGGCACGCTTGGCCGGAGCGATCAAAGTGGTCGTGGTCGAACCCAACCCATTCCGGCGAAACTTCGCCGAATCACTGGGTGCTGAAGCAGTCGAACCGGAAATCGACGTCCCGGGCTACTGTCGAGCTGCGAGCCTGGACCGTGGTGGATTCGACGTCGGCTTCGAAGCGTCGGGCCACCCGTCGGCGTTCGAGACGATTCTTGATTCACTCCGTGTCGACGGCACCTACGTATCGGTCGGATTCGCCGCCCAAGCCAGCACACTCGACACATCCGAATACTTGAACCGCAAATCGATCACTCTCGTCGGGTCCTTCGGACGGCGTCTGTGGGATACGTGGGAGCTGATAGTTTCTCTGGTCAAGAGCGGTGCACTCGATCTCGCGAAGTTCATCTCCCACCGACTCCCTCTGGCCGAATTCGAGACAGCGATCGAGTTGCTCAAGTCGGATTCGTGCAAGATTGTTCTCATGCCGCACTAGGCGCGCGTTGTGCCGCAGTATCGCTGGACGCCTCGCACTCACAAAATGACATGGGTGATCAACGGTACTCGATCCAGCCCCGAGGGCGGAACTGATCAGCTGTCGGCACGACACGCGGCTCGGGAGCACCTCACACCTCTTCTCCGGCGTTCAATACTGAACAGTCATCGGTTGATCTATTTTTGATATCAATGGAATTGGTGCAGGTGGCAGGGCTGCCGGCTGGGCAGATTCCTAACCGGTGACGTGGGATTTTCATTGATACCGGGTCGGCATAAGTGTTTTGCGTGATCAGTCTTGGACAACTCCGCGGGCGAACGTTAGCTTAGTTCAAGCAGCCTGTGGCAATCGTCACTACTCGAAGCGTTCATGTTGATCGCAACTGCGAAGTCAAGAAAGTGATCGGAATTATGGTGCAATCGAATTCGAAATCCGTGGCCACACCGTCCGGGTCTGGATCGGCCGGATCGATGAACGGTGGTCTGCTTCCCAAGATGCCGACTCGATCGTTGCCGTCAGTTCCGCGTATGAGGAAGATCGTTGGCCCCGGGGTCATCATTTCCGCCGTTGGAATCGGAACCGGCGAATATCTTCTGTATCCGTTCATCACCAGCCGCGTGGGGTTGACTTTTCTCTGGGCCGCCGCAATCGGCCTCGCATTCCAATATTTCATCAACACCGAAGTGGCCCGTTACACCCTCGCGACAGGCGAGACCATCCTGACTGGATTCCTCCGACTGTGGCGGGGGTGGGCACCGCTGTTCATCGTCATGACCGTCGTACCCTTCGCCTGGCCGGCGTGGATGACTAGTGCAGCGCAAATGATCACCTTCCCTCTCGGCGGTGGAAACGTCACGTGGATCGCCGTAGGAGGTCTCGCACTCATCGGTGCGGTGCTGACTTTTTCTCCGGTCGTCTATCAAACCGTCGAGAAGCTCGAAATGTTCAAAATCTTGATGATTCTTGCTTTTGCGGTGCTCGTGGTGGTTCTGATCGGCTGGAGGCCTTGGGCAGAAATTCCCTCGGCAACGATGGAGGGGATCGGTCGACTGCCGGCCGAGGTGCCGACAACTGTTCTTCTGTCGGCTCTCATTTTCGCCGGTGGCGGCGGAGTCGTGAACTTGGCCGTGAGTAACTGGGCGCGCGACAAAGGCTGGGGTATGGGCATCCACGCACCCCGGGTTGTATCTCCCATTACTGGCCAAGAAGAGGCTGGATCCGCTGCGGGATACGAGTTCGAGGTAAATGACGAAGAATTGGCGAAATGGAAAAAGTGGTGGACGGCCGTTCGGGTTGAGCAGTTCTTCACGTTTTACGTCGTTACCCTTGTAACCATCGTCGTATTCTCGGTACTCGCGTTCAGTACAGTGACGCAGGGTGGGTACTCTGGAGGTGCCGATCTCGGATTTATCCGCTTCCTCGGAGAATCGCTTCAAGAAAAATATGGAGCTTGGCTCAAGCTCTTGTTCTGGTCGGTGGGTGCCATTTCGCTGACCTTCGCAAATCTCGTCGTAGTCGACATGGTCGCTCGAATCACGTCGAATATCCTGTCCACGATTTACCTGAGCAACCATGCTAGGTGGACTGAAGCAAAGATCTACTCGACGGTGGTGTGGGTGATGGTGGCCCTCGGTGCCTTGATACTGGGTCTTGGTCTCAACCAGCCGTTTGTTCTCATCGCAATTGCTGCCATTCTCAACGGACTGGTGATGGTTGTCTGTTGCGTGCTGATTATTCGCGTGAACGGCTCGTTGGACCGTCGCATCGGAATTTCGATCGGTCGGCGCTGCGCAATTGCTCTTGCAGCACTGGTGTACGCGGCGTTCACGACGTACACCATCACCACTTTTATCTGATTCCGACAACTGATGGAGCATGAAACAGCATGACCGAAAAATTGCCAGGAGATATCTCCATAACGGTGATCGGCCTCGGAGCAATGGGCATGCCTATGGCAAAGAGGCTGGCCGACCGAGGACATGCAGTAGTCGCTGTGGATCCGAACCCGACGGCCCGAGCGAAAGCGGAGACGTTCGGAATGAGCTCGCGCGAGACCATGCACGATGCGCCACCGAGCGACGTCGTGTTGGTCACGGTTGCCACGGGCCCGCAACTTATGTCAGTCGTCGAAGCAGGTAGTGCCAGCCGAACAGTCGGGGAAGAACTGTGGATTCTCTGCTCGACTGTCGGGCAGAGTGCAGCTCAGGACGCGGCACGGCTGTTGAACGACAAAGGCGCCAAGCTGGTGGATGCCCCGATGACGGGCGGAGTGCCGGGCGCCGAACGGGGAGAATTGACGTTCTTCGTCGCGGGCGATTCCGAGGAAATCGATGAGTTGACAACTGTTCTCGGTGTTCTTGGTACAACACGGTTCGTCGGAGGCGACGTGGGCGGCGGTCAAGCCATGAAGATGGTCAACCAGCTGTGCTGCTCGGTACACCTTGCGGTTGCCGCGGAAGCTGTCGCTTTGGCAGTCAAGCTGG
This sequence comes from Rhodococcus sp. Leaf278, assembly GCF_001426085.1. GTDB lineage: Bacteria > Actinomycetota > Actinomycetes > Mycobacteriales > Mycobacteriaceae > Rhodococcoides. The sequence continues at coordinate 244,548 of NZ_LMRR01000043.1, read as the reverse complement.
GCTTGAACCCTGAAATCGCAGTCGATGTCGTCACCAAGGGTGCCGGCGCGTCATGGTTCTTGAACGAACGAGGCCCTCGAATGGCACAGCTCGATTCGGTCCCTGACGTCTCCACTCGACTGGCCATCCTTGCCAAAGACATCGGTTTGGTCAAAGAGTCGGCAGTCGAGCGTGGAGCCCACATCCCGCTGTTGGAAGCTGCAGAGCAGCAGTACGCGCGAGCTGCCGAACTCGGGCTGTTGGAGTCCGACGACAGTCAACTGGTTCGTTCGTATCTCTGACTTACCCGTCACACAGCACAGAAAGAGTTTCCAGCAATGACCAAGTTCGCAGTAACGTATACGTACAGCGATGACACTGGCACTCGCGACCGAATTCGGCCGGCTCACCGCGACTACCTGGGGACGCTGGTCGAGCAGAACCGTCTGCTGGTAGCAGGAGGTCTCGAATCCGAGGGTTCAGCAGGTGCGCTGTTGATTTTTCAGGCCGACGACGTCGTTCAGGTCCGTAGTTGGGTCGCGGACGACCCGTTCGTGCAGGCAGGAGTCACCACGTCGATCGACGTGACCCAGTGGACGCCTGCACTGGGAAGCGTCGTGGACTCGTTCGCCGTGCTGTGACACCCCTGACCACTATCATCCGTCGCGCCGATGCGGCCGGAAATCTCGAGTTGAATCAATCAAAGGAAATGAAATGGAATTACGACTACATCATGTGAACGTCACTTCGGACGATATGGGTGAGTTGGGTAAGTTCTACTCCGATGCGCTCGGTCTGGGTGAGCTACCGAGCCCGCCCATGATTGCAACGTCGCGGTCGACGGACAACGGCGAGTCGGGTGACTCGGAGTGGGCCACGAGAGCACGATTCTACGATGCCGGTGACAAAAATGAGCTTCAACTTCACGCCACACGTCGCCAGCCTTACCTTGCGTTGACCGAAGGACACACCGTCAACCCGTTGATCGGAGGTCATTTCGCATTCAGGACCGACGACATTCAGGAAGTCATGCGCCGGCTTCGTGAGCACAACATCCCGTTCGACGACTGGGGTATCTGGTCGGTCGAAGGCTGGTACCAGATCTTCCTGACGGATCCCGCTGGAAATATGATCGAAGTTCATCAGGTCATGGAGTCGGATTCGGAGCAGTAGGTTCGGCACTCCGGGGCCGTGCCCGTCCCGCTTTCGTTACGAAAAGCGAGACGAGCGCGGCCCGTTCGTGTTTCGGTGTATTACGACCGTCCACACTATCGACGTTTTTCAGCCTGACGTGCCGGATTGCGCGTCGCCATGAGATGTACGAAGTATTTCGAGAGGTTCAATGGAATGCCTGCTTTGAGATCCCGAACTGTCACGCACGGCCGGAACATGGCGGGTGCCCGCGCGCTTCTCCGTGCTGCTGGCGTGGACCGTGGAGATTTCGGTAAGCCGATCATCGCCGTGGCCAACAGTTTTACCGAATTCGTCCCAGGGCATACCCACCTGCAGCCGGTAGGCCGAATTGTGTGCGCAGCGATCAAGGAAGCAGGTGGAATTGCCCGCGAGTTCAATACGATCGCTGTCGATGATGGTATCGCAATGGGGCACGACGGGATGCTGTATTCATTGCCGTCGCGTGACTTGATCGCAGACTCCGTGGAGTACATGGTGAACGCTCACTGTGCGGATGCGTTGGTGTGTATCTCCAACTGCGACAAAATAACTCCCGGTATGTTGATGGCAGCGCTGAGGTTGAACATTCCCACGGTCTTCGTCTCCGGCGGCCCGATGGAAGGTGGAACGGCGGTCCTTGTCGATGGCACTGTTCGTACGCGCCTCAATTTGGTCTCGGCAATCGCGGACTCGGCCTCGGACACGGTGTCGGACGAGGACATCACCCGCATCGAAGAAGCGGCATGTCCCACCTGCGGATCCTGCTCGGGTATGTTCACAGCGAATTCGATGAACTGCCTGACGGAGGCTCTCGGGTTGGCTCTGCCGGGAAATGGTTCCGTCCTCGCTACCCATACCGCTCGCCGCTCCCTGTACGAGAAGGCAGGCAGTACCGCGGTCGATCTGTGTCGTCGATACTACGACGAGGACGATGAGGGGGTTCTGCCGCGGTCGATCGCGTCCAGGGATGCTTTCGACAACGCGATGGCCTTGGATATCGCGATGGGAGGTTCGACCAACACCATCTTGCACCTACTTGCTGCCGCCCGCGAGGCCGAGCTCGATTACACCCTGGAAGACATCGAAAAGCGTTCCAGGGTAGTGCCCTGTCTGTGCAAGGCTGCGCCGAACGGTTCGTATCTCATGGAAGATATCCACCGAGCCGGCGGCATTCCAGCCATTCTCGGTGAACTACGCCGCAGTGGGCTGTTGCACGAGAATGTCCGTTCGGTCCATGCTCCGTCTCTCTCGGAGTGGCTCGATCACTGGGATGTACGCGGTGAGTCACCAGCGCCCGAGGCTGTCGAGTTGTTCCATGCCGCGCCAGGTTGCGTTCGGTCTTCGGCGGCGTTCTCGCAGTCCGAGCGATGGGAGAGTCTCGATACCGACGCGGACTCCGGTTGCATCCGTGACGTCGAACATGCCTACTCGGCAGATGGCGGCCTCGCTGTGCTCCGTGGAAATCTGTCCGTCGACGGATGCGTCGTCAAGACTGCCGGCGTCGATGAGTCGATACTCGTATTTCGTGGCCCCGCGGTCGTTCTCGAATCTCAGGAAGAGGCGTGCAACGCGATCCTGTCCGGTCGCATCAAGGCCGGGGATGTTGTCGTTGTTCGTTACGAGGGACCGAGGGGCGGTCCGGGAATGCAAGAAATGTTGTATCCGACCTCGTTCCTGAAAGGACGCGGACTCGGCAGCAAGTGTGCTCTCGTGACCGACGGACGTTTCTCCGGCGGCACATCGGGGTTGTCGATTGGGCATGTATCACCTGAGGCCGCGGCGGGCGGTGTCATCGCACTGGTCGAGGACGGTGACCAGATAGTCATAGACATCCCGAATCGCACAATTGCCGTGGAGGTTTCGGACGACCTACTTCAGGAACGTCGGACAAGGTTGATCAGTTCGGGCGGTTACAAGCCGGGGGTACGCCAGCGTCGCGTCTCCAAAGCGCTGCAGGCCTACGCAGCGCTTGCGCTGTCTGCCGACAAGGGGGCAGTTCGCGACATTTCATCGCTGACCTACTCAGGATGACCGTGCGGTGCCTGTAGTGGCGATGTCCGAATTTCGTGAGTCCGGCCGGCTGGCCGCTTCAGCCGGCCTTTACGCTTTACACCGAGGACGGACTGCGCTTCTGCTCGAATAGTCCGGCATCAGCACTAGTTTCGCGCATAAACGAGCTCAATGCTTCGCCCGCTTACGGCTGCTCGCCGAGGCCGACGACTTGCCGCAGCACAACGCGAAGTGCCGGGTTGGTGTTGTCTCGTCTCCACGCCGCTCGCATGTCTACGTCTGTCGACGTATCGTCCAGGGGGACGAAGACCACGTGTGGGTCGGTGACGTTGTTCGCCACCGAGGCAAGTGTGAGGTGGCAACCCACCTCGGCAGCCACCACTGCAAGGGCAGTCTGAGTGTCGGGAGCAATTTGGACGACTTCGGCGACAAATCCGTGCGCGTCGGCCAGTCTGCGCAGTCGATCGGGGAGGACAGAACCGTCGTGCAGAGGGAGGGATACGAAATGTTCCCCGGCAAGTCGCTCGATCCGCACGCCGCGTAGGTCGGCCAGAGGATGGGTGTCAGCGACTGCCACCACGAGGTGATCTGCCATCACGATCTCGGATTCGACGCTGGGCGGAACGACGTCCCACCGGCCGAGTGCGAGATCTGTATCCCCGGTGAGGAGCTTCTTCATCGCCGGTTGCGCAAAGTTCTGGCTCGAAAGTTCCAGACTGATGCCCGGATGCTGCGACCGGACCACTCGAGCAAGTCTCGCGACCATCTGGTGCGTCGATACCCCGGCAAAAGCGAGCCGGACAAGCCCGGTCTCACCGCCTTCGGCAGATACGACTGCGTTCTCGGCCCTTCGCATTGCGTCCAGGACTGCCCGCGCCGGCTGGACCAACGCTTCGCCGGCGGCGGTCAGCTTTACCGAACGAGTGTTTCGGTCGAACAGTGTTGCACTCAAGTGCTTCTCCAGTTGCTTTATTGTGCGGCTGAGCGGAGGTTGCGCGACGTGAAGCCGCGCTGCCGCCCGGCCGAAATGAAGTTCGTCCGCGACTGCGAGGAACGCGCGGACCTGTTCGATGTCCACTGAAACTCCTTCAAAGGCGTAATGATCGTCGACTTCGACGAGGTGAAAACCAAGAGAGCTGCGGACGCTCGATTGAAAATGCGCCCCGGGTAGCTCTGCACCCGGGACGCAATTTCGAACTTCGACGGTCGAATCGATCTAAAGTCGATTTGATCAGGACACGGTGGCCACGACGGACGTAGACGAATCCTGACCGCTCAGACTGTCATCCACGCGCTTGCGCTCGGCCTTCCCCCAGGTCTCACGGGTCGATAGAAGTCCTATGAGACCAATGACGGCGGCGGACATGTAGAGGATCGAACCGCCGACCCATCCGAACGTGGCAGCCAAAGCTCCGGCGGCGAACGGTGCGAAGCCACCGATGCTCGAGGCGATCTGGTATCCGAGCGACACCCCCGAGTTGCGCGTGTTCGTCGGGAATAGTTCGCCGAACCACGCGCCCTGGACGCCGGCGAGCGTTCCCCAGATCACGGCGATGCCGATGATGTAGGCGATGGTGATGAGGACCGGGTTACCTCCGTTCGTAAGCAAGAACATCGGGAATGCGAACAAAATCATGGCAACCGTACCGGCCAGATAGACGGTCTTGCGCCCTACCTTGTCGGAGATTGCCCCTGATGCAATGACGGCGGGAACTGCGAGAACACACGCAATCAACATCGCAATGAGGGTCGCTTGCTTGGCATCGGGATGGTCTCTGTTGATATACCCGAGCAGGAAGGTGGCGACGATGTAGTAGCTGCACGATTCCATGACGCGAAGCGCGATAATTCTCAAAATCGTGCTCCAGCCACTGCGCACCACCTCGCCCACCGGGTTGTCGAGGATCTCACCGGCTTCCTTCGCATGTTCGAAGTCAGGTGACTCTTCGAGCTTGAGGCGAACGAAGAGGCCGACGCCGACCAGGAGTGCACTTGCGAGGAACGGAAGACGCCACGCCCAGTCATTGTCGAGTTGGCCGGAGGCGATGAAGACCACGGTAGCGAGAGCGATACCGGCCGGGCTTCCGGCCTGGGGTATTGCCGCGTACCGGCCTTTGCTCCGGGACGGGGCGTGCTCGAAGACCATCATGACGGCTCCACCCCATTCGGCACCGTAGGCGAGGCCCTGGATCAGGCGGACGGAGACCAAGATGATCGGTGCGGCGATACCGATCTGCGAGTAAGTCGGGAGAAGGCCGATGACAAAGGTGGCGAATCCCATGACGAGGAGTGACGTCACCAGAACTGGCTTGCGGCCGAACTTGTCGCCGAAGTGTCCGCCGAGGGCACCCCCGAGTGGCCGGGCAAGAAAGCCAGCGCCGAAGGTAAGCAACGCGAGAAGAGTTCCCATCGTCGGACTACTGGAGGGGAAGAAGGCGTCCCCGAAGTACAGGGCTGAGGCTGTACCGAAGGCGAGGAAGTCGTAATTTTCGATGACTGCACCGACACTGGCTGCGTATGCCGTCCTGAGTCTGCCGGGCGAGCCAACGGAAGCAGCTGTGTGCTGCTCGTCGGCGATTGGTTGAGTCATGCTCGTGTCTCCCTGGTGTGGTGATTGCGGCTTGTTCGGTGGGTGAAGTCATCGGATAGTTGTGGTCTGAGGCGGTTGGCGGCCGCTCGGAGCGACAACGGAGGCTGCGAGCGTCTGGTCCCCAGCTCCTTGTCGGTTGGAATGGGGGCTTTGGAAAGCGAATGGCTTGGCAGTGACGACTTTCGATGCGGCACTCGTCAGGATCAAAGGGCGGCTGAATACCGGGACTGCATACACCAAGGCGCAGAAAATGAAGCTGGTTCGATGCGGCCGTGCACAAATGCGAAGACGTTGTCGTACTGACGAGCGGATCATCCCGTAGTTCGGGGGACGTGACCCCAGTGGCGCCCTTACCGACTGCATTGTCGGGTTGAGGCACCGTCGCTGTCGGGGGACATTCGCGATGTTCCTTCCGGTCGTGACGACCCAAGCGCGATCGCCTGGGGTGGAACGAGATCGCAAAACGGAGCTGTCGAATAAGATCTCACCGCGGACCACGGCAGCGATGTGGGTGTCGCGGAAAGTCGTGTGATTGCAGCCTCGAGGCGGAGTAGATGTGTCGTCCGTCACCAAGACTTGGCAAAGGTACAACGCAAATTTCGTTGTGTCCAAGACTGGTTTGGCATCAGACTGATATCAAAATGTGCAATAAACATTCTTGAGGTGGGTGAGTCTATGTGCCGACCGCTTTCGGTCCGGTCCAGTTTGCGTGCAGGCACCCCGATCGATTATTTACAAATAGATCATCAATCGTATGGGTAATTGGTATTGGATTTAGTAAGGCCGGCTGGGCATGATGGCGAGAACCGCGCTGCGGGTTTGTTCGATCCGGCCCGGGCCTGACTTCGACTTGTGGTCACTTTTGCGACAGGCTGATCGTCAGGACAAGCGCGCCGATGCAGTCGAAAACTACAGGAATGGGAGCGTTACCTCGTGAGTGTCACCAAGCCGCTGGATATCTTCATCACCGGTGCGACCGGATACATCGGCGGTTCGGTAGCGGCCGCGTTGCTCTCCCGGGGCCATCAGGTCCGTGGGCTCGTGCGTAGTGAACAAGCGGCCAAGCAACTCCAGGCGATGAAGATCGAGCCGGTGCTCGGGTCTCTGGACGACGTCGATGTTCTTCGGGCCGAAGCGGAACGAGCCGACGTGGTGATCAACGCCGCCAGCAGTGATCACCGAAATTCGATCGATATCCTCGCCGCTGCCCTGTTTGGAACCGGAAAGGCCTTCCTGCACACCAGCGGTTCCAGCATCGTAGGTACCGTGGATCGTGGGGAATCGACGGAGAACGTCTGGGACGAACGGATCATGGACGCCGACTCGGCGTGGACACCGCACGAGATCAAGGCACCCCGAGTCGCCATCGATCATCGAGTGCTCGATCTTGGGGCAGAGGGTGTTCGTAGTGCGGTGCTCTGCAACTCGTTGGTCTACGGGCGGGGATTGGGCCTGAGGCAGGACAGTCTGCAGGTTCCCGCCCTCATTTCCTATGGGCTTCGTTATGGTGCAGCTCCCCAGATCGGGGAGGGTGCGAATATCTGGTCCACGGTACATATCGGCGATCTGTGTCGTCTGTACACACGCGTTGTCGAGGACGAATCTGCTCGCGGATTCTACTTCGTCGAGACTGGCGAGGCGTCTTTTCACGACATGGCCGTCGCGATTGCACACCGGTTCGAGCTCAGTGGAGTTCGGTCGTTGACCCTGGACGAGGCTGCCGACGAATGGCCGTACAACATGGCGGCTTTTTCGCTCGGGTCCAACAGTCGGGTCCGGGGTACGCGGGCGCGGGCCGAGCTCGGATGGACCGCACGGCATACAGATGGAGTTCTGCACTGGATCGGTTGCTGTTGAGCATCTAGCCGGCTCAACGGTTCAACTTGCTGATCCGCCGGAGCCGCTACCGACGTGTGTCCTCGTCGGTAGCGGCTCAGTGGGAGTGGCAGCCTAGTCGTAAACGATGACGCCTCTCATGTTCCGACCTTCCATCATGTCGGTGAATCCAGTGTTGATATCGTCCAAACTGTATGTGTTGGTGACCAACTCATCTAGCATCAGCTCGCCGCGCTTGTAGAGGCCGAGCAGTTTGGGGATGTCGGCTCGTGCGTTGCATTGACCGTACAGCGCGCCCTGGAGCCGTTTTCCTGACATTGTCAGGTCGAGGAGATTGAGCGACACCTCGGCTTGCATCGCCGGGGCAGCGGAAGTGATGACGGTGGTTCCGCCTTTCCGTGTCAGGAGACTGCATGGGCCGACCAAGTTTCCCTCACCGACGCCCGCGGTGAGAATGACTTTGTCAGCCATGACGCCGTCGGTGAGATCTGCGACCAGAGACATGGCGTCCGCGATACTTTCAGCCACGTGGGTTGCTCCGAGCTTGGATGCGGTCTCGCGTTTGAATTCGACGGGATCGACGGCGACGATCGTGGTCGCACCGGCCAATCGTGCGCCCTGCACTGCGTGGATTCCAACCCCACCGGTTCCGACGACGACGACCGTGTCTCCGGGTTGAGTATCGGCGGCGTATACAGCGGAGCCCCATCCGGTCGGGACACCGCAGCCGAGCAGCGCTGCTTTGTCGAGCGGAATTTCTTTGGGCACCTTGATAACCGCGGAGACCGGGGCCACGACGTAAGGGGAGAAGGTCCCCAGAAACGACATCGCACCCACTGGTTGTCCGTCGACGTGAATGCGGTTGGTTCCGTCCGGTGCTTTGCCGCCGAGGACACCGGCACCGACGTCGCACAGACTGGACATACCGAGTGCGCACCAGCGGCAGCGTCCACACGACGGCAGGAAAGTCGTTACGACGTGGTCGCCTACCTCGAGACCCGTCGCATGGTCGCCGGCTTCGACGATGACGCCTGCACCCTCGTGCCCGCCCAGGACGGGCGCGAACGGTAGAGGGATATCACCGGTGTCGAGGTGCGCATCGGAGTGGCACAGACCCGAGGCAACAAGTTCGATGAGTACCTCGTCGGGCCTCGGCGGATCGAGATCGATGTCCTCGATGCTCCACCCCGAGTTCGTTCCGGGCTTCCACAGTAATGCGCCTCTGGTCTTCATGCGTTGTCTCCTGCTGTTGCGAACTGCACCATTTTGGTTTCGAGGTAACCGTCGAGACCTTCGGGGCCGCCCTCGCGACCCAGCCCGGACTGTTTGAAGCCTCCGAACGGCTGTGTGACGCACAACCCCGCGGTATTGACGAAGATCTGGCCGGTACGGACCTCGCGGACTACCTTCTCGGCGACAGAATCGTCGTGAGTGAACACCGCGCCGGACAGACCGTACGGGGAGTCGTTCGCTATTCGGATTGCATCGTCGATGTCGTCGTAGGCGATCGCGACGACCACAGGTCCGAAGATTTCCTCGCGGGCAATTCGCATCTCGTTCGTGACGTCCACGAAAAGTGTTGGAGAGAAATAGAATCCAGAAGTCAGCTCGTCAGGCCTGGATCCACCTGTTGCGATGTGCGCGCCTTCGGCGAGACCGATTCGGACGTAGTCCTCGACGCGTTCGAGCTGCCTCTGCATGGCGATCGGGCCGAGAGCCACGGCGGCGTCGAATGGATCGCCGAGCGGCAACGAACTCATTGCGGCAGCCAGAATCTCGGTGTACTCGGTGTACCGCGACCGAGGCAGGAGTACCCGGGTAATCGCAGCGCAGACCTGGCCTGTGTGTCCGACGCTTGCAGGGATCAGATGAGGTAGTACTTCGGCGAACTCGATGTCCGGCGCTACGATTGCCGCTGATTTGCCGCCGAGTTCGAGCGATAGCCGCGCGATGCGGTCACCGCACAGGCTCATGATTCGCCGCCCGGCGGCTGTGCTGCCAGTAAAGGCGATCTTGTCCACACCGGGGTGTGTGACCAGGTGTTCACCGACCTCGCGGCCTCCAGGGACAATGTTGATCACTCCGGCGGGAATCCCGGCCGCCTCTACACATTCGGCCAGAACATAGGCCGTGAGAGGGCCTTCCGGTGCAGCTTTGAGCACGACGGTGCACCCGGAGGCGACGGCGGGCCCGATCTTGAACGCTGCGGCGGCGATCGGTCCGTTCCACGGAATGATGGCACCGACGACGCCGACAGGTTCCTTGACAATCCGGACCCGGTTACCGCCGTCGACTCGATCGACAGTGAACTCCGTGGTGCGCGCGATCTCGGCGAACTGCCTCAGGATGCTGACCGACATCTGATGGAACTGAGTACCGACTGCCAGCGGTGCACCGATCTCCACAGCGAAAATTTCGGCGATCTCAGGGATCCGTTTTTCGATCTCATCAGCGAGGCTGTCGAGCAGCGACGCGCGTTCGGGTGCCGTCGTCGACCGCCACTCGCTGCCGTTCAACGCTTTACGGGCTGCCAGAACTGCGTCATCGATGTCGAGATCGGTGGGTTCCGGAACTACCGCCACGACAGAACCGTCGATGGGCGATACGACCTCGATCTTGTCGCCCCCGCGGGGAGTAGTCCAGGTGCCGCCGATATAGAAGCGGTCGTAGTCGTGGACGTGCGTGCTCCGCATTGTCAGTGGTGGGGGCGAAGTCAGCGATGCCATGTGGGTGGTCTCATTTCATTCGGGAAGTCGATGTGCTTCGTCGACCTCTCGAAGATATGTGTCCTGCATCACGATGCGTTTGGAGCACGGTGCCTAGTTGTTGTCGGCCTGTGCCCCGTTGCGGATACTGCGTGGTGATTGCCCGAACTCGTCGCGAAAGAGTCGGCTCAGATGCGCCTGATCGGCCAGGCCCCACCTGGCCCCGATCGAGCCGATGGTATGTCGGTCGAGGAGTGGGTCGAGAAGGTCGCGACGTATGCGTAGCAACCGTTCTCGGCGAACGTAGGTGGATACCGTGAGGTTCGCGCGGGCGAACAGTCGGTGCAGGTGGCGCACCGAGATACCGTTCGCGTCGGCGATGGTCGACGGATCCAAGGTCTCGTCGGCGAGATGGCGACGGATCCAGAACTGCACGGTGTCGAGGAGCACCCCGGAGGGACGATCCGCGGTCGCGACATCACCGAGGACGACCGCAAGCATGTCGATCGCGAGGTTGGCCATGCGGATGGCGGAGTCCGTCGGTATCTCGTCAGTTCTGGTCATCAGCTGGTCGACGTGCTGGGAAAGTAGTGCAGCAGTGCCGTATTCGAGAGTGAGCGGACTCTTGTGAACGTCGTTGATTGCGTTCTCGACAAATTTCAGGCGAGACCTCGGGACCATGATGACGTCGGCACAGAATTCCTGCGGCAGGGTCAACGCGTACGGGACGTCGGTGTTGTACGCGGTCAGCGAGCCTGCGGCCGCACTTGTTCGGTGCTCGCCTTGGGCGATCCGATGGGACCCGCGGCGCTGGATCAGGACTTTGATCATGTCGGTCGGGGTGCGACGACACGCCAACGCTGTCCGATTGATGTTCTGCGGCATCGACGTCACCCGGGCGATCGAGAAATCATCGGTGTCGATAGCGTCGATTCTGCCGAAGAACCCCGTCGACGGAAGTGACTCCGCTGTCATCGGCAGGAAGGCCTTGGCGATAGCCGATCGCCATTCCTCGCCGTTGGTCACCGTCACTGTCGATGACTTCGCCTGGACCTCGCTCACATCGACCACATCACCACTCGGTCGCGAGGCAACTCTGCGCTATCGCCATCAGACTCGCAGCCTGTTCATCCGCTTGCAGGCCGCTGTCCAAGGTGACGCTCGACTGGATCGCACCGATGGCAGCGTGAACGAGGACGCGCGCGCGGGAATCGTCGAGTTCCGGCCGCATCTCGAGCAATGTGGCTATCCATTCCTCGTTGTATCGACGCTGCATCCGGCGGAGCCGCCTGCGGTCATCCTCCTGAAGTGAGTTGATTTCTTGCCGGTACAGCTGGACGTATCGACTGTTCTGCAGGCAGAAGTCGATCTGGGTCTCGACGAGATGCTTCATGGTCGATTCGGTGTCGGCGTGCACGGCAACGATACGATCCGCACTGGTGGAGAGCCTCGTCATCACATCTTCGAGGAGGGCAACCAGCACTGCGTACTTGCTCTCGAAGTGTCGGTAGATTCCCGAGCCGACGATCCCGGCGGTCTGCCCGATATCGGACATCGCAACCGAGTGAAAGCCGCGCGACGCAAACAACTCCACTGCCGCATCCAGAATCTTCGCGCTGCGTTCGGGGTCTCGCACACGTGCAGCCTGTGCTGTCGTCAACTGTCACCGCCTTCGAATCGTGGGCTAGTTATTCGCAATTTACTATCTCGAACGGTCTTGCGGCAACTCTAGGCCTGTTGACCCCGCGCTCCTGGCGACGAACTACATAACCGCTGCATGTCCGACCTGCGCTCGATAGCGCCCAGCTATGGATGTAGTTCGCGGGATGAGAATGAAGAATCACTAGAGGGGGGCAAAAGCGCGCCCAGCCCGGCGAAAGCGAGGTTGACACGGTCGCTGCAGCGGCGTTAGTTTATCGGTATTCACTAATGTGTAACCCACGACACACTCACTGAGACGGTGTCCGTGCTCCGAAGAAACGTAAGGCGGGAAAATGGCCGTATTGCAGGCTGCTGTCGACACGACCTCGTCGCAGTTCAAGACCAATCTCGATATCCAACGTGCTGCAGTCGCCGCGCTCGACGCCCAGCTGGAAACCGTCGTGGCCGGCGGGGGCGAGCGCTACGCCCAGCGTCACCGCGACCGCGGCAAGTTGCTCGCCCGTGAGCGCATCGAACTGCTACTGGACCGTGACGCTCCGTTCCTGGAATTGTCGGCACTTGCCGCGTGGGGAACGGAGTTCACGGTCGGTGCTGCCATTGTCACCGGTGTCGGTGTGGTCGAGGGCGTCGAGTGCATGATCATCGCGCACGACCCGACCGTGCGCGGCGGCGCGATGAACCCCTTCACGCTCAAGAAGAATCTGCGAGCACTCGAGATCGCCCGTACCAACCGACTTCCGGTGCTCTATCTGGTCGAAAGCGGCGGTGCCGATCTGCCGACTCAGTCGGAGCTGTTCGTGTTCGCAGGCAAAATCTTTCACGATCTCACCGAGCTGTCGTCGATGGGAATTCCCACCGTCGCACTCGTGTTCGGAAACGCCACGGCAGGTGGAGCATACGTACCGGGAATGTGCGATTACTCCGTGTTGGTCGACAAGGCCGCGAAGGTGTTCCTCGGTGGACCGCCACTGGTGAAGATGGCAACTGGTGAAGACGCCGACGGTGAGCAGCTCGGTGGTGCCGACATGCACTCACGCGTGTCCGGTGTCGCCGACTACTTCGCGATCGACGAGGTCGATTGCATCCGGATCGGTCGCGACATCGTCACGCACCTCAACTGGCGAAAGCACGGGCCCGGCCCGAGTTTGCCTGCCGACGAACCGATCTACGACTCCGAGGAGCTCTTGGGCATTGCGTCGGGCGACCAGCGCGTTCCGTTCGACCCTCGTGAGGTCATAGCGCGTGTGGTCGACGGGTCTCGTTTCTCGGAGTACAAGCCTCGCTACGGGACGTCCCTCGTGACGGGCTGGGCCAGTGTGCACGGATTTCCGGTCGGAATCCTGTCGAACGCCCGGGGTGTCCTGTTCAGCGAAGAGGCCAAGAAGGCAAGCGAATTCATCCAACTTGCCAATCAAACGGACACTCCGCTGATCTTCCTGCAGAACACCACAGGATTCATGGTGGGAACCCAGTACGAACAGGGTGGCATCATCAAGGACGGATCCAAGATGATCAACTCGGTCACCAACAGCAAGGTTCCGCACATCACGATCAACATGGGCGGGTCTTTCGGCGCCGGCAACTATGGAATGTCCGGCCGTGCGTACGACCCTCGATTCATGTTCACCTGGGCCAACGCCCGGCTAGCGGTGATGGGCGCTCAGCAGCTCGCGGGCGTGATGTCCATCGTCGGAAAGTCCGCAGCCGAGTCTGCAGGCCGCGCTTTCGACGCCGAGGGCGACGCCGAGCGGACGGCAGCGATCGAGAAGCAGATCGAGGACGAGTCGCATCCGTTCTTCGTCTCCGCCCGAATCTACGACGACGGCGTGATCGACCCTCGTGATACCCGCTCGGTTCTGGGCATCGCACTGTCCGCTGCCCATTCCGATCATGTCGCCGGCCAGCGTGGCTACGGCGTATTCAGGATGTGAGAGAAGCAATGTCGAAAATCAAGAAGATCCTTGTCGCCAACCGCGGGGAGATCGCTGCCCGGGTCATGCGCACCGCGCGCGAAATGGACATCGCCACCGTTGCCCTCTATTCGGATGCGGATCGAGATGCCCCTTACGTGCGGCTTGCCGACGAAGCGGTTCACCTCCCTGGGACCGCCCCCGCTGACACCTATCTCCGCGCGGATCTCGTACTGTCCGCAGCAGCGAAGACCAAAGCCGACGCTGTTCATCCGGGATACGGATTCCTCTCGGAAAACGAAGAGTTCGCCCGAGCGTGCGCCGCTGCCGGAGTCATCTTCATCGGACCGTCGCCGGATGCGATAGCTGCTATGGGTTCGAAGATCGAGGCCAAGAACATCATGTCCGCGGCAGGCGTTCCGGTGCTGCCGGGAATGGTCGTCGAGAACGAGGCCGACGAAGACCCTGCACGGCTCGCCGATGCCGCCACCGAGATCGGACTGCCCGTCCTCGTCAAGGCAGCGTACGGCGGCGGAGGCCGCGGCATGCGGATCGTCGCCACCGCCGACGAGCTCGTGGAGGCCGTGCGAAGTGCCAGAAGAGAGGCGCTCTCGGCCTTCGGCAACGGCACCGTGTTTCTCGAGAAGTTCGTCGAATCACCACGGCACATCGAAGTCCAGATTTTCGGCGACCGTCACGGAAACGTCGTTCACCTCGGTGAACGTGAATGCTCGATCCAGCGGCGCTATCAGAAGATCATCGAAGAATCGCCGTCCACGGCGGTGGACGACGAACTTCGCGCTTCGCTCGGCCAGGCCGCAACGTCGGCAGGCAAGGCGCTGAACTACGAAGGCGCAGGAACCGTCGAGTTCGTCATGGCACCGGACGGCGCGTTCTACTTCCTCGAAGTCAACACTCGTCTCCAGGTCGAGCATCCCGTCACCGAAATGGTCACCGGTACCGATTTGGTGCGAGGCCAGATTCTCGTGGCGGCCGGCCAACCCTTGCCCGACGAAATCCTGAATCCGACCTTCACCGGTCACGCCGTCGAGGTGAGGTTGTATGCCGAGGATGCCGCAGCCGGATTCATGCCGGTATCGGGCACTTTGGCAACATTCGAGATTCCGGAGTTCCCGGGGATCAGGGTCGACGCCGGATTCGAATCCGGTTCGCATATCAGCACGTTCTACGACCCGATGTTGGCAAAGATCATCGGCTACGGACGTGACCGCGACGACGCATGCGACCGTGTCGCACGTGCTCTCACCGAGTCGTCGGTGCACGGCGTCACGACGAACCGCGATTTGTTGATCGGAATCCTCAGAGAGGACGAGTTCCGTTCCGGTGCAACGGACACCGGATATCTCGAACGACATTCCGTCGCAGAGCTGACATCGGCGCAAACAGACGGAAGTATCGCGACTACTCATGCGATTGTCGCGGCTCTTGCAGCACTGACCGAACGACGCGAATCGACCAAGGTTCTGCCAGGACTGCCGTCCGGATTCAGGACGGTGCGCAGTGCTCCGCAGTCGTTGATACTCGATCACGACGGGACCGAGCTGGACGTTCGATACCGATTGCAGCACAACACTGTTCGAGCTTCAGTCGGTGACACTACGTTCGACAGTATCGAGGTTGTCACTCGATCCGCGGATTCGGTCGACGCCGTCATCGACGGAGTTCGGCGCCGTTACCGGGTCACTCGGGTGGGGCGTGCGCATTACGTACACAGCTCGCTCGGCAACTCCGAGTTCATCGAGGCCGAGCGATTCCCGGACCCGGCGGGCAGACAAGAAGCAGGCTCCCTGCTCGCACCGATGCCGGGAACAGTCGTCAGGGTGGCTGTAGGCGAGGGCGACAGCGTCACCACCGGTCAAGCGGTCATCGTGCTCGAAGCCATGAAGATGGAGCACACCATCAAGGCACCCGCGGACGGCACGGTCGGGGCACTGCCGGTCGTCGAAGGCCAACAGGTGGATGCGGGCACCGTGCTGGCCGTCATCACGAGCGAAGGCGAGGACGGACAATGACCGAGGAAGTGACCTACGAGGTCGTGCGCGGCGTTGCCTGGCTCACGATCAACCGGCCGGAGGCGCGAAACAGCCTGAACAAGGATGTCCGTGACGGCCTGTTCGATGGCATACACCGATTCAACGACGACAAGGCCGCACAGGTCCTGGTCCTGACCGGAACCGGAGAGAAAGCATTCTGCGCAGGTGGGGATCTGAAGGAGATGGCCGATAATCAATTGACCGTTCCTCCGGCGGATTTCGTTCCCCAGTTCGGTCGAAACATCACGGTCGACAAGCCAACCATGGCCTCCGTCAACGGCGCAGCCTTCGGCGGAGGGTTTCTCCTCGCGCAGACGTGTGATCTCGCTGTCGCGTCGAGCACGGCGACTTTCGCAGTGTCCGAGGTGAAGATCGGTCGGGGCTCGCCGTGGGCAGCGCCACTGTCCTGGATGATTCCACCTCGCATTGCCACCGAGATCGTCTTGACCGGGATCCCATTGTCTGCGCAGCGAGCCTACGAGGTGGGGCTGGTGAACAAGATCGCCGAGCCTGCCGAGTTACGTTCGGTCACACAAGCATTTGCCGAGCAGATCGCCTCGAATGCGCCACTGTCGGTCTCGGCGGGCAAGAAAACGATGCGATTGACCGCTGAGCACCCTCTCAGCGAAGCATTCGAGCGCGCCGAGAAGATCTGGGATCCGGTTTATCACAGTGCCGACGCGCAAGAGGGTATGAGGGCGTTCCGCGAGAAGCGGAAACCAGTCTGGACGGCACTCTGATGGCACTGGACTACCCGGCGCTGCTGGACGACCTACGAACCGAATCGTCGAACTTGATTGCGGTGCTCACCGGACTCGACGACTCGGAGTGGAATATCCCGACACCGTCACCGGGATGGTCGGTGCGCGACCAAATTTCACATCTCGCGTACTTCGACGACACGGCGAACGATGCGTTACTCGATCCGGATCGATTCCGCCGAGAAGCTGCAGAACTGACCAAGGATGGTCTGAATTTTCCCGACAGGATCGCCGAACGTTATCGTGCGACGACACCCATCGATCTGCTGTCCTGGTTCGAACGTTCTCGCGCAGCACTGCTTGCGACATTCGAGCACTCCGGTCCGCGCGACCGAGCCCCGTGGTACGGCCCCAGCATGAGCGCTGCGTCGTCGGCGACAGCCCGGTTGATGGAGACCTGGGCGCACGGCCAGGACATCTACGACGCACTCGATCGCGCCCACCCGACGAGCCCTGGTCTGCGGAGCATCGCCCATCTCGGGGTGAGCACGTTCGGCTTCGTGCACGTACTCAACCAGCTCGAAGTACCGGCAATCGCTGTGCGGGTGGAACTCTCGGCACCGGACTCCGACGAGATCTGGACGTGGGGACCGGAGGACGCAGTCGACCGCGTTGCCGGGCCCGCCGAGGACTTCGCTCTCGCGGTCACCCAACGTCGCCACCTCGACGACACCCGATTGACGGTCACCGGCCCTACAGCACAGTCGTGGATGTCCATTGCGCAGACGTTCGCGGGTGCACCGGGCCCGGGTCGAGCACCGTCGACATCCGTAACTCTGCACTCAGGAGGAACTAGATGAACCCTGAAACCGCCCAGAGGCGTCCTGTCCGTATCGGCAACGCATCCGGCTTTTACGGTGACCGCATCGCAGCTTTTCGCGAGATGGTCGACGGCGGCCCGATCGACGTGGTCACCGGGGACTACTTGGCCGAGTTGACGATGCTCATTCTGTGGAAAGCTCGCAAGAAAGACCCGGACTCGGGCTACGCGAAAACCTTTCTCACCCAGATGAAGCAAGTCCTGGCCGACTGCATCGACAAGAACATCAAGATCGTCGTCAATGCAGGTGGTCTCAACCCGTCCGGACTCGCCGAGAAGGTGCGTGAACTTGCCACCGAGCTCGACGTCGATGTCAAAGTCGCGCATGTCGAAGGCGACGACCTCCATCCTCGCCTGATCGGCTTGCAAGAAGCCGGCCACCCACTTCGACACTTGGACAGTGGAGTCGCCCTCGCCGATGCGGACGTAGAACCGGTCTCGGCGAACGTGTACCTCGGGGGATGGGGGATCGCGGCTGCCCTTCGGACTGGGGCCGACATCGTGATCTGCCCACGCGTCACCGACGCATCGCTCGTCGTGGGTGCCAGCGCCTGGTGGCACGGCTGGAAGCGGGACGACTTCGACGCACTGGCGGGCTCCGTTCTTGCCGGCCACATCATCGAATGTGGACCGCAGGTAACCGGCGGAAACTACTCGCAGATCAACGAAGTCGTGGATCGTCGTTACCCGGGTTTCCCGATCGCCGAGATCGCTCATGACGGAAGTTTTGTCATCACCAAGCACCCCGACACCGGCGGATTGGTGTCGGTCGGGACGGTGACCGCACAATTGCTGTACGAGGTCGACCACCCGCACTATCTGAACCCTGACGTCGTGGCGCACTTCGACACTGCTCGTGTAGAGCAGGAGGACGAGAACCGGGTGCTGGTGTCGAACGTCGTGGGAACTCCGCCGCCGACCTCCCTCAAGGTCGCGATGAACTATGTCGGTGGATTCCGCAACACCATGACCATGGTGCTCACCGGACTCGACATCGAGGAGAAGGCCGCATGGGCGACAGAAGAGTTGTTCGAGATCCTGGGCGGTCGAAAAGTATTCGATGAGGCGGACGTGCAACTACTGCGCTTCGACAGTATCGACCCGGCCACAGCTGCACAGGCGTCGGCGCATCTGCGAGTAACAGTGAAAGATCGCGACCGAAGCAAGGTCGACCGCGCCTTTTCCGGCGCCGTGATGGAGCTCGCGCTCGGCGGCTACGCCGGCTTTCACACCACGACCCCGCCGTCCTCGGCAACCGAATTCGGGGTGTACTGGCCGACGCTGATTCCGTCATCCGAAGTGGAACACGTGGTTGTGCATCACGACGGATCACGAGAAACAATTCCTCATACAGCCGGCGTCGCGGCGGCCAGGACGGAACCGGCGTCGGATGCACCGACGCACGACGACGGAAACCGACCTGTCACGCGGCGGCCGATCGGGCACGTCGTTGCGGCTCGTTCCGGCGACAAGGGCGGCAAAGCGAACGTCGGTGTCTGGACCGATTCCGACGAGCGATGGAGCTGGCTCCGTTCGCACCTGACAGTCGATCGATTTGTCGAACTGGTGCCCGAGGCAACGGGTCTGAATATTTCACGGTACGAGTTCGCCAATCTCAGAGCGCTCAATTTCGTGGTCGATCGTTTCCTCGGCGACGGGGTTGCGTCGTCGACGAGACCGGATGCACAAGCCAAAGGGCTCGGGGAATACCTACGGGCGCGGCATACCGAAGTGCCGGATGAACTGGTGGACGGATAGATGACCGGACTGACGACCTGGGACGTAGGCCGCGTGCGGGTGATGGCCTTCGACAATCAGGAGAAGATGAATGCGGTGTCGACTGCGACAGCCGCAGCCTTGGCGCGTGAGCTTTGCGAAGCGGCATCCGACCGCAGCGTAGGTTCGGTGGTGTTGACCGGCGTCGGTGCCAATTTCTCTGCGGGTGGGGACATTCAGTCCATTCTCGACACGATCGACAGCACCGACAGTTTTGCCGAGTCAGACTTGATGTCTGCATTTCACGATGCGCTCACCGAAATCTGGGACAGCCGATTGCCAGTGGTAGCGGCGGTGTCCGGAGTTGCCTACGGTGCGGCATTCAATGTGGCAATGGCATGCGATTTGGTGGTCTGCGCAGCCGATGTTCGGTTCTGCCAAGTATTCGTGCGCCGAGGAGTCATCCCCGATGCCGGCGCGGCGTATCTGCTACCGCGTCTGGTCGGTGCACGACGAGCCAAGGATTTGCTCCTACGTGCGCCAGTGGTCGATGCCGAGCGTGCGGTGGAGATCGGCTTGGTCAACGAGGTCGCCGAAGATGCATCGCGCGCACTTGCTCGAGCCGTCGAGTTGGCCGCCGAACTTGCGGAGTTCGACGATTTCGTGATCGCGATGACCAAGAAGTCCATCAACACTGCATCCGATCAGAGTTTGCGCGGTGCGCTCGCCCACGAATCGGCTCTGCAATCTGCGACTCTGCTTCGAAGCGGCGCGGCAGCGGGTTTCGAACAATTTCGAGTGCCACCGGGCGCCCGCACACACTCACACGAGGAGACGACATGAACTTCACCGAATCCGAAGAACACCGCGCAATCCGCGACGCCGTCGGCGCCATCACCGACAAATTCGGACCGGACTACTTCGCTGAGCGCGCTGCGGCCCACGAGCCGACCGACGAACTGTGGAAAGCTCTGGCCGACAGTGGATTCATCGGCATCAACCTGCCGGAGGAGTACGGCGGTGGCGGTGCAGGAATGACCGAGTTGGCACTGGTGTGCGAGGAAACCGCCGCTCACGGTTGTCCCTTGCTCCTGCTGCTCGTGTCGAGCGCGATCTCCGGTGAGTTGATTGCGAAGTACGGTACCGATGAACAGCGTCGAGAGTGGCTGCCGCGCATGGCTTCGGGCGAGACGAAGGTCGTCTTCGCGATCACCGAACCAGACGCGGGGTCGAACACTCAGAAGATGTCGACGACGGCCCGTCGCGACGGTGACGATTATGTTTTGAACGGCTCGAAGTACTACATCTCCGGCGTCGACGAGGCAGGCGCGATCGTCGTCGTTGCCCGCACAGGCAAGGACGAAACAACGGGCCGCGGGAAGCTGTCCTTGTTTCTCGTTCCCACCGACACCCCGGGTTTGGTCAAACACATCCTGCCGGTCGCAGCAAGCCTCCCTGAGAAACAGTTCACTCTTCACTTCGACAACGTCCGCCTCCCGGCCAGCAGTCTCCTCGGTGATGCCGACGAAGGTTTCCGTCAGGTATTCGACGGTCTGAACCCAGAACGCATCACCGGTGCCGCGGTCTGCGTCGGAATCGGTCGATTCGCAGTCGAGCGGGGAGCGGCATACGCACGTACTCGGTCGGTATGGGGAGCGCCCATCGGTGCGCACCAAGGCGTCGCACACCCACTGGCCAAAGCCAAGATCGAGGTCGACCTCGCGGCGATGGCGACCTCACGTGCAGCGTGGCTCTACGCAGAGGGCCAGCCGGCAGGCGAGGCGTCGAATGTCGCCAAGTACGCCGCCGCGGAGGCCGCCGTCGGTGCCGTGGAGACCGCCATCCAGACGCATGGAGGAAACGGGTTGAGTGTCGAGTACGGACTGCTTCCTCAGTGGAGTGTGGCGCGACTGTTGCGCATCGCTCCTGTCAGTCGCGAAATGATCTTGAACTACGTTGCCCAGCACAGCTTGTCGCTGCCCCGGTCCTACTAGAAACAACTACGGAGGAATCCGATGGCCATCAATGTGAGTGATCTCGTCGATCGTCGAGCAGACAACAGGTGGGACCGCACTGCGGTCGGAGACCTGCTCGAGCGAGTCACGTGGAGTACCCCGGACAAGACTGTCATCGTCGGGTGGGACGGTGCCTTTGCGCACCCGGAGAACGAGCGGTTGACGTACAAACAAGCCAACGACTCGGCCAATCGTTTCGCCAACGCGCTCCTGAGCAAAGGGCTCGTACGGGGTGACGTGGTGATGTTGTTGTGCGACAACTCGGTCGAAGCGTGGCTCACCAAGCTGGCGGTGGCCAAAGCCGGTCTGGTCTGCGCACCGGTCAATACGATGATGGCTCCTGATGTCCTCGGTCAGTTGGTCGAACTTGTCGAACCGAAATTTCTGGTCATCGACTCCGAACGGTGGGCAACCAATGCCGACATACTGGGATACCACGGGGTAGAGGCGGGCGTAACCATCACGATCGGGGGCGATGCAGTTCCTGGAAGTTCGTCTTTCTCGGAATTTTGTGCCGACAGTCCGGACACCGAGCCCCAGGTCGATATTCATGGTGACGACATCTGGCAAATTCTGTTCACCTCGGGCACGACCGCTGCGCCCAAGGGGGTCATGCTCTCTCATCACGCAACCCATTACGCGGGGATGAACTTCACCGCCGCGCTGACTCGTGGACTCCGCCACGAGTCGGACATCGTGCAGTGCAGCTTCCTGCCCCTGATCTACCATGTCGGCGATCATCTGTTCAACATTTCTGTGCTGCTCAACGGTGGCACGTTAGTCATCGGGCGCAAGCCCGATCCGGTTGCGACAGCCCGAGCCATCGACCGTGAGTCGGTCACCTGTCTGTGGGGAGGCTCGCCCGCCATGCTGGGAGTAGTGGCCGAAACCCTCGACGCAGAGCCCGATCTGGATGCATCGAGCCTCAAAGTCGCGGTCTACGGATGGGCCGCATTGCCGCCACGGACCTTTGCATCGTTGCGTGCGCGGTGCGGAGATTCGTTGCAGGCGCTCGCGATCTTCGGGCAAACCGAAAGCATTGCCTGTCACCGCTTCTGGCCGGACAGCTGGAGCGATCTCTACGAACGAACTGCACCGCGCGACAACTACGTCGGAGTGCCCAGCCCTATCCTCTCGTCGAAGATCGTCGACCCGCTCGGTGTGGAGATCACAAATACCGACGACGGTCCGGGTGAAGCCGTCTACCGGACACCCGCATTGTTTTCCGGTTACTACCGCAATGAGCAGGCCACAAGAGACGCCTTTGCAGGCGGCTGGTTCCACTCCGGCGACAGCTGCGTGATCGGCGAAAACGGCCAGCGCATCATGGTCGATCGGTACAAGGACATCGTCAAGACCGGCGGAGAGAACGTCTCGACGCTTCGAGTCGAAGCAGTTCTACTCGAGCATCCTGCGGTGGCTCGGGCGGCCGTCGTCGGACTTCCGCATGAGCAATGGGGTGAGGCGGTGACGGCGGTCGTGGTGACACGCGAGGGTGTCGTGGCCGACGCGTCGGACATCATCGACTTCGCACGCTCCCGTCTCGCCGGCTTCGAGACACCGAAGCGAGTCGAGTTCGTCGACTCCCTTCCCGACACCGTCGGCGGAAAGATCCTCAAATACAAGTTGCGACAGTCGCTCGCGGCTCTGTACACGACGTAGCGAAAAGCTCAGCGTTGACGTCACACAAGGACTCGTACTCCCAGGCGTTCCGACGCAGCCTCGACGACCCCGAGTCGTTCTGGCTGGAGGCCGCCGGGGCAATCGACTGGTACTCGGCTCCGACTCGGGCTCTCTCACAGAGTCATTCCTCTTCGGGGACATGGTTTCCCGATGCGTCCCTGAACACCTGCGTCAACGCGCTGGACCGACATGTGCACGCCGGTTTCGGGCACCGGACGGCCTTGATCTACGACTTGGCCATGGTTCCTGAAAAGAAACGGTACACATACGGGGACTTGCTCGACGAAGTGGCTGGATGTGCTGGGGTTCTGTCCGCTCGCGGCGTCCGCGCCGGTGACAGAGTGATCGTGTACATGCCGATGATTCCGGAAGCCGTGATCGCGATGCTGGCGTGCGCCCGGATCGGTGCCGTGCATTCGGTTGTGTTCGGCGGGTTTGCAGCAGCAGAACTCGCCAAACGCGTCGACGACGCGGAACCAGTGGCCCTGCTGACCGCACGCGGCGGCCTCGAACGGTCGCGCCACATCGAATACATGCCGATCGTGGCGGAGGCGTAGGCACTGTCCGAGCGCAGTCCCGCTACCGTCATCGTCAAGTGGCGGGACGGTCTCACCGCGAACCCGAGGACAACTGGCTCGACTGGGATAACGAGGTGTCACGGGCCGAACCAGCCGATCCGGTCGAGGTTCGAGCGACCGATCCGCTGTACACCCTCCATACCTCGGGCACGACGGACAAGCCCAAGGGCGTCGTCCGTGACAACGGGGGGGGGGCACGCCGTTGCGCTGGCGTGGTCCATGCGCAATATCTACGGGATCGGTCCGGGGAAAGTGATGTGGGCGGCGTCCGACGTCGGGTGGGTCGTCGGACATTCCTACATCGTCTACGCACCACTCAAAGGGCACCGCCCCAGTGCCTACGTAGTGCTGAAGTCGGACGCGACGATCGACACCGAGGTGCTCAGAGACGAGATCGTGCAGATGGTTCGAGACAAGATCGGTGCGGTGGCGGCGTTTCGCGATCTGACCGTCGTCGACGGGTTACCCAAGACCCGGTCGGGAAAAATTCTTCGAAAGGTCATGCGGCACATCACTGCGGGTGAGCGCAGCAACTAACCTCGACGATGTACTTCAGATCAAAGCTTTCTTCGAAGGGATCACGCATGTCGCAGGTATGGATCATCACTGGCAGCTCGCGCGGGCTGGGTCGCGCGATCGCGCAGGACGCTCTCGCGGCTGGTCACCAGGTTGTTGCCACTGCGCGCAGACCCGAACAGTTGCATGAACTCGTGCGGCAATACGGCGATGCCGTGCTGCCGCTTCCGTTGGATGTCACGGATGCAGATGCGGCGGCGTCTGTCGTCGAGAGTGCGGTGGAAAAGTTCGGCCGCGTCGACGTTGCGATCAACAACGCAGGTTACGGAGACGTGAGCTCTGTCGAAGACGTCGAACTGGACGACTTTCGTCGACAGATCGACACGAACTTCTACGGTGTCGTGTACATGTCCAAGGCAGTCATACCAAGGATGCGAAAGCAGGGTGGAGGGCACATCATTCAGATTTCGTCGATCGGTGGTCGAATCTCGGGCCCTGGTATGACTGCTTACCAGAGTGCGAAATGGGCCGTCAGTGGTTTCTCGTCCGGGTTGGCGCAAGAGGTAGCACCATTGGGAATCAAGGTCACGGTGCTCGAGCCCGGCGGCATGCGCACCGACTGGGCCGGATCGTCGATGACCATTCCTCCCGTCAGCGAACCGTACGAGGCCACGGTGGGTGCGATGGCCAAGGCGGTCCGAGATTCAGGGGGTACCGAACCGTCCGATCCGAAGAAGGTTGCCGAGCTCATCAGGACTGTTCTCGACTTGGAGAGTCCTCCTACACGACTGCTCGTCGGCGAAGACGCCATCGATTACGTAGGTGCGGCAGAAAAGGCACAGGCCGAGTCGGATCTGAAATGGCAGGACCTCACTCGGTCCGTCACCTTCGACAACTAGCGGCACTGTCTGGCTCGTTTTCTGGGGCGTACGCACGGCGCACCATCGGTTGTGCGCCGTGCACATCACGCTCCCCCCGATCATGTACAGCAGAGCCTGTCGTCGATGCAACGTTGCCCTGGAAGATGAATGCATTCGAGGCGACGAGGCTGGAGGCACTGCGTGTTGATGACCCTGCGGTGGTTGGTGGCGATGATTCCCCCGCTCCAATCGCAGCGAGCGACCAAGGTCGGCGACCCCGTCGACACCCCTTTTCGGGTGCTGCCTTCCGATCTCGATCTGCTGATGCACATGACCAACGGCCGCTATCTGTCGATTCTGGACGCTGCGCGTATTGCATATTGGACCCGCACAGGACTGTGGCGTCAGCTCCGAGCGAAACGCTGGCATCCCGTCGTCGTAGCGCAGACGATCAACTACCGGCGGTCGCTGACCCTGGGCGTTCGCTACCGCGTACGCACCACGATGCTTGGTTTCGATGAGCGCAACGCGTTCTTCGAGCACGAGTTTCGCGTGAACGCGACCGTGCATGCGAATGCTGTTGTGGCTGTGCGCTTGCTGGACCGAAACGGTGCATCGGTGACACCGAAAGACATCGTCGAACTCGACGCGAACTTCTCCCCTTCACGAGAACTTCCCGATTGGATCGAACCATGGTTGGAGTCGGTGAGGACGTCGCCTGGTGTGCAAACGGCAGAGCAGGAAGGAATACTGCTGTGATTCAATGTGATTCAGTCGATCGCGACCACCACGTTCTTGCGATCATCGGTTCGGGTTTCGCGGGCATCGGCGCAGCGATACGGCTGGCCGAGCATCACCGGGGAAGCGTGGTCATCTTCGAACGGGCCCACACCCTCGGGGGTGTGTGGCGGGACAATACCTACCCTGGCGCGGCGTGCGACGTGCAAAGTCTGCTCTATTCGTTCTCGTTCGCGCCCAGTGCCGATTGGCGACACACGTTCGCGCGCCAATCCGAAATCCGCGCCTACCTCGAACGAGTAGCGCGTGAGAACGGCTTGATGCCTCGTCTACGTACCGGATGCTCGGTGCGATCTGCCAAGTGGGACTCGATCGACCATCGCTGGGTTCTCGAGACCGAGGGCGGGACGTCCACTGCGGACCATGTCGTGCTGGCAACGGGTGCTCTCGCGGACCCGGCCATACCGCGCATCGATGGTCTCGAACAGTTCGACGGTCCTGTTTTTCATTCGTCTCGCTGGGATCATTCGGTGGATCTTTCTGGCAAACGGGTTGCCGTCGTCGGAACCGGTGCTTCGGCCATTCAATTCGTACCGCAGATTCAGCCCGTAGTAGGCGCGCTGGCGCTGTTTCAACGCACTGCTCCCTGGGTTATGCCGAGGGGTGACACGAGCATCCCGCGTCGCGCTCGCACCGCGATGCGCGTCATACCGGGACTGCAGCGTTTGCGCCGCACAGCAATCTACGCGGAGAGAGAAGCGAAGTTGGCGGCCTTCCGGCATCCCGCACTCATGGCTGTCGGTGAGCGGGAAGGGCGTGCTCACCTCGAGCATGCAGTCTCCGATCCAGTTCTGCGCGAAAGATTGTCGCCGGACTACCGCATGGGATGCAAGCGAATACTACTGTCCGACAACTACTATCCGGCGCTTGCTCAACCCAACGTCGAGGTACACACGTCAGGAATCGACCGAGTGACAGCCGAGGGCCTCGTCGACTCCGACGGCACCACTCACCCTGCGGACGTCGTGATCTTCGGCACCGGATTCGACACGAGTCGACTGCCGCTGACCGATGCAATCATCGGACCCGACGGTGCTTCGATGTCGGAGATGTGGGGCTCGAGTCCGGAAGCGTACATGGGAACATCCGTTGCTGGGTTTCCGAACATGTACTTGATGCACGGTCCGAACATCGGACTAGGCCACACCTCGGTGATCATGATGTTCGAGTCGCAGCTCCGTTACATCTCACGTGCTATGAAGTGGTGCCGCGACCAGGGCGCATCCACGGTCGAGCCGACCCCGGCAGCGCAGTTGGAATTCGCTCGTGTCGTCGATTCCCTGACCGACGGGACGGTGTGGACCAGTGGCGGATGTTCGAGTTGGTACCTCGATCCGACCGGGCGCAACAGCAACCTTTGGCCGGCGAGCATATTCGGGTATCGCCGCCGCGCGCAGTCGTTCGATCCTGCGCATCATCTGTCTCGAGTGGGAGGGGAATTACAATGACGCGTAGCACCTCCGTTACCGGGAAAGTCGCCATGATCACCGGGGGTGGCTCCGGAATCGGTGCCGCAACGGCGCACTCACTGGCGAATCGTGGAGCACACGTGGTGGTTCTGGACCGGAACCGAAGTGTCGAGACGACAGCCTCATCGCTTCCTCGAGTCTCCGGTGGTCGACATCGTGCGATTCAGGCGGATGTGACTGACAGCCGCTCACTCACCGAAGCGGTCGACGAGATCATCGACAGCTACGGATGTCTGGACATCGTGGTCGCCAATGCCGGTGTGGCCGAGGCAGGGACGGTGGCGACGAGTGAAATCGATACCCTCGCTCGTACCGTCGACATCAACCTCGTCGGTGTGATGAGAACGGTGCACGCCACGCTCACTCACGTCACCGAGCAACGCGGTTACTACCTACTGGTCTCCTCGGCTGCAGCCCTGAAGAACGTGCCGGGTGGTTCCGCCTACGCGGCGTCGAAAGCCGGTGTGGAAGCCTTCGGAGGCGCGCTGCGGCTCGAAGTCGCGCACAAGGGGATCGCGGTCGGAGTTGCGCACCCAGCGTGGATTCGGACACCGATGTTCGCCGCACAGAACGACATCGATGCCGTTCGTGAAGGAATCCAGAAGCTGCCGTGGCCGTTCAACGTGGTCACCGACGTCGACGAGTGCGCCGAGGCGTTCGTGTCGGGAATCGAGCACCGCAACCGCAAGATCTACGTACCAGCTGCACTTGCGGGCGTCGACAAGGTACGGGGACTGTTCACCGGCAGACTGTGGGACATCGCCGTCGGCCTCCGCGCGTCGTCGACTGTTCCCGCGCTCGAACGCGACGTGCTTGCGGCGCGGTCGAGCGGAGTCGAACAATGAGCGACAACGTGGTTCTACTGCACGGGCTCGCCGGCACGGAGAAAACGTGGACCCGGATCCGGGCACTGTTGGACGCCTCGACCGCCCTGTTGGTGCCCAATCTTCGGGGATCCACCACCATCGAGGACGACGCTTTGGACGTCGCCCGGCAGATGCGTGCGAATGGATTTTCCTCCGCAGTGGTCGTCGGCCACTCGCGCGGTGGGTTGGTCGCGACATCGGTGGCGGAGCAATTCCCCTCTCTGGTCGAGCGTGTGGTGCTCGTGTCGACGCCGCCTACGCGAGCAAGTCGGCTCACCGCGCGGAGTGGATCGGAGAGAATCCTCCGTGTTCCGGTTCTGGGCTCGGCCGTCTGGGCTGCGCTTCCCGAGGGTGTGCTCGAGGCGGGCCTGAAGACAGCTTTCGCGCCGACCCCGAGTGTGCCCGACTTCGCTGTCGCCGATCTCGTCGCCACAGGCCGTTCCCGCCTCCTCGCAAACGGCGACGCGATGGACGACTATCTCGACGAATCCGAGTTGTCGGTCCGTCTGTCGTCCCTGGGCTGCGAAGTCGACGTCGTGTACGGACTCGACGACAGGCGCGTGGATGCAGCAGCCATGGCGCTGTCGGCGCGCGGACAGCGTCGCCACGCTTTTCCGCTCGAACACGAGGGCCACGGTGCGCCGTGGACGTCCGCAGGCGCGGTCGCAGACGTCGTGCGAGGAGTTACTCGTGGGCGAGAGGCCGCTGTTTCGCAACGGCCGAGAAAACCGGTGCTGGAACCGCGTCGATGGACACCACCCGCAGCTCCTGCTCGAGCCAGGAGAGACACGAGCAGCACGCCCGTGGGGGCGATTCGACGTATCGAGCTCCCCGGCCGAGGTCCTGAAGACGTGCGGGTCGATTCTCGGGGTCGCATCGTCACCGGTCTGGAAGACGGCCGCATCCTGCGAGTCACGGTGACGGGCGACGTACCCGTCGTAGAGGAGATCGGTGATACCGGAGGTAGGCCTCTCGGAATCGCAGTGGTCGACGACTCGACATTGCTGATCTGCGACAGTGAGCGTGGTCTGCTGAGACTCGACTTGGATACCGGTCAGATCGAGAACTTGGTATCCGAAGTGGATGGGATTCGGCTCAACTTCGCGTCGAACGTGGTGGCTGCGGCGTCGGGGCGAATCTACTTCACCGCATCGACCCGTCGATTCGGCTTCGAGCACTACCTCGCGGATCTACTCGAGCACTCCGGCACTGGCCGATTGCTGGTCCGTGAAACGGACGGAACGGTGCGGACACTCGTCGACGGAATTCAGTTCGCAAACGGATTGACCGTCTCGGACGACGAAACCTGCATCACCGTATCGGAGACCGGCAGTTTTCGGCTCGCCCGATATCGCGTGGACACCGCCGGTCGCGTCTCACCTCTAGCGCCGTTGGTGGACAATCTTCCCGGATTTCCGGACAACCTGTCCGCCGATGGCAACGTGGTGTGGATTTCGCTTGCGTCTCCTCGAGTGCCTCTGTTCGACATTGCCGCCCGACTACCGGGCTTCTTCCGGAAATTGGCGTACTCGTTGCCGGAAAGCGTCCGTTCCGGAGGCTCGACCACCTGGGTCATGGCCGTCGACCGAAAGGGTGACCTCGTCCACGATCTGCAGAGCGCCTCGGCAGACTATGCCACCGTTACAAGCGTGGTTCGCGCCGGGAGCCATCTAGTTCTGGGCAGTATCACCGAATCGGCCCTCGCCGTGATCGAGCTGCCAGGGGCAGCCGCCGAATCCACAGGAGCGTCATCGTGACCTTGGCCGGAAAAGTCGTTGTCATCACCGGCGGTGCGGGTGGATTGGGTTCGGCATCCGCCGCTCTCTGCGCAGAGCGGGGCGCGGTCGTCGTTCTGCTCGATCGCGACGAGGAAGCATTGGTGCGAGCCGCAGAGTCCATTCGGGGTCGCGTCCGGACCTACGTTCTCGATGTCACCGAGGCCGGTGCCTGTACACGGGTGATCGACGACATCGTCGCCGAGTACGGACGAGTAGACATCGTGTGGGCCAACGCAGGAGTGTCGGTGTTCGGACCCGTGGATCTCCTCCCGCACGGCGCGTGGAAGCGTGTATTGGACGTCAACCTCGTCGGAGCACACAACATCGTGCGCTCGTCACTGCCTGCGCTGCTTCGATCTCGAGGTTATGTCGCGATGACGTGCTCCTGGGCTTCGTTCGCCCATCAACCGGGGCACAGCGCTTATGCGGCCGCGAAGGCAGGACTCGAAGCGTTCGCGAACTCGCTGCGGCTCGAACTCGCCGGAACTGGTGTCGATGTCGGCTCTCTTCACCCTGGCTGGATCGATACCACCATGGTGACCGGAAAATTGCAGGGCCAACCGGCATTCGCTGCCTTGCTCGACGCGCTCCCCGGACCCTTCGGTTCCGTAGCTACTACTGCTGGCATCACCCCCCACCTGGTCGACGCGCTCGATCGGCGTGCAGCCCGCATGATCTATCCTCGCGTGGGATGGGCGCTGCTGTTCACTCGATCAGCACTTCAGACATCGCTGTTCACACGGCGCAGCCGAGCCGTCGCACCCGAGATTCGGCGACTGAGCGGCCTCGAAGAGTAGAAAGTACCGATGACGCAGGCAGAGGGCGATCGTGTTCGCGACCGAGAACGTGACACCGCCGCCCGTATCGCGGCCCTCGTGGAACCCGGTGATATCGAGATCGACGCAATAGCGGCCGATCTGACCGAGCTCTATCGGACTTCCATCCCGGTGTACGACCTCGTTGCCAGGGACGAGATAGAACGAAACACGCGTGCAGTTCTCGACATTGTTCTCCGTCAGGTACTCGGTGGCGACGCGCCAACGGTAGACCCGGCCGAACTGACCGAACTCGTGCGCAGGTGGTCGGTTCAGCAAATTCCACTCGAACTCGTGGCCCACAGCATTCAAGTGGGGGCGCGCAGGTTGTCGACGATAATTCGTGCCCGCGCCGAACTGCAGGGAATTTCGTCCGACGTCGTAGACGACGTTCAGGACATGATGTGGCATTGGGCGACGTCGTATTCTGCAGTCGTCAACGCAGTGATGCAGGAAAATGCGGTGTCGCTCGCGGCGCACCGAAGTTCCTTCATGCGCCGACTGCTGGATGGGGTCCACACACCCGCTGCGCTTCCGGCACTTCTCGCCGAACACAGGATCGTCGCCGACCATCGATATTACGTCGCATGCGCCGACTTCGACGATCCTCGAGTCACCTCCGATGTGGTTGCGACGCTACGACTTCGCGCCGCGACGAGAGAAATTCCTGTCTTCGACGCGGTCGTGGACTCGTATTTCGTTGCGCTACTTCCCATGAAGCCCGACATTCCCGATGTCGAGGCTGTGATCGCGGTCGGCTCCGCCGAATTGCCCTCCGATGCGGCGGCCTCGTATCAGCAGGCGCGACGCACACTCGACGTTGCGACTCGATTCGGACGGATGGGCATCGTGAATCTCGCTCACCTCGGTGCCCTTCCGCTTCTTTGCATCGACGACGGCTTCATGGCGACGCTCGCGGACATACATCTCGCCCCGCTCCGAGAGCGTGGTGATGCAGGGCGAGAAATCATCGAGACAGTAGCGCAGTTCCTACACCACAACCGCCGGGTCGATGAAACGGCTGCCGCACTCTTCCTGCATCGCAACACAGTTCGCAACCGGGTGTCCAAGTTCACCGCGCTCACGGGTCTCGACCTCGATATCACTGACGATCTTGTTCTCACGTGGTGGCTGCTAGGCAGACGTTGACAGGGATGTTCATTGCGCCGCAGATCGCTATCCACGAACCGCTCGCCCCTACGCTCTCACTGTTTCGACGCAGCTTCCTTCCCCGATCGAAATCGAATTACGTAGATCGCTGGGTGTAGTTCCGGAACGAGCGCGTCGACGACCATGAGCTGTCCTTCGGTGGCCGCGTCGGGGACCTCGGGAGTCCGTTCCGATTCGTGTCCGGCTGCGGTAACGCCTTCCTTGGGAGCCTCTCGGCGTCCCACCGCGCTACGCATTGCTGACAGCAGCAGTGTTGTGAGTATGCGGCCAGTTTCAGCGCGCTCGTCGTCACGAGTCGGTCACCACTGGCGATCGTCGGGTCCAGTGCAGATCGGCACGGATTGTTAGGTACCTGTATATGCACGACTGTTGTCATGAAGAACTGCGGATCCATCAGAACCCAACCCGCCGGACTCGAAATGCCCGCGGGGCAGGGCAGTGGCGACACTGCTCGCGAGCGTGTGTCGGTTTGTTCGGCAGAACGGAATATGTACTGTGCCGCACGATTGGCAGGTGTCGGAGTCCAAAACGTAATGCGAGTGTTTCCTTGAACGGGCCCCGCGAACGGGAGGGACACTCGGGGTGAGACGAGGTTTACCAGTGACAGGTGCCTATGCCTGCGGTCGTCCTTGATGCCCTCGATCACCACACTCTCTCCAACCAGGTCCTACAGTAAATTCTGTTCGGACACTGGCAAATTCGGCTGTCGCGAATTCGACATCGGCACTCCTGGAACGGAGTGCCGGGGCGGCGGTGTGGAAAGGCGGCCGTACGAGTCTCAGCGGTCGAGGAACGTGTTGATCGCCGAGGCGACCTGACCCGGATCGACAAGGTTCGCGAAGTGGGCTTGTCCCGTCAAAACGTGTTTCGATACGTCGCGGAGCCTGGATTCCAAGTAGGCAGAAGCACCGACGAGATGCTTCGGACTATGTTCGCCCACGAGAAGCAGAGTCCTGGTTGTCGATTCGCCGTACTCCGGCATGACCGACGCGCTTGCATCGATCTGTTCCAACTCGCGGGTCCAGGTGGGTGCCAGCTCGAGAAACTGCCCCCACAACGGTGTCGCGGCAATGGCTTCCGTCTCGGCCGCGGGTGCTCGAATGAAGTGCTCCATGGCAATTCGCATCGCCGCATCGTTGTCGGATGCTGCGATCGCTGCTGCATACGGGGTGAGATGTTCACCCGCGACCGGACCGTCCACGGGGAGTGGCGGCTCGTACAACACCAGGGATGCCACCTGCGAACCCAGTCGAACGGCTTCGAGGGTGCATACTGCGCCGTAGGAGTGACCGACCAGGGTCGGTACGTTCCCGGTCGACTCGGCCGCCAGGGCGAGGACCGCCGCGATGTCGGCGGCCTCGGTCCCGAGTGTGTACTTCGGTGCATCGCCGCTCCGACCACGACCTCGGCGATCGAGAACGAAGACCCGGTGGTAGATGGCGAGTTGTGACGCTACCTGCATCCACGACTCCGCCGTGGAGATGCTGCCGTGCACAATCACGACAGGCGAACCGGAACCGAGGCAACGCACCCCGAGCGATGTTCCGTCGGCCGACGTGATCATCTCGGTGGTGATTTCCTTTAGTGGTGAATCAGGCTGTGACATAGACACACTCCTCTCATCGAGGCTGGAAGATATTGCGTAGCGCCCGTCACTTGAGCAGGCGAATCGAGTGCTCGTCGACGTACTCGCGCATTCCCGCTTCACCGAACTCGCGACCGATGCCGCTCTGCTTCACTCCGCCGAACGGCATCCGCAGATCCAGTGACTCGAAGGCATGAGTATTGATGAACGTGCTGCCGGCTTCGATTCGACGCGCAATGGCCAGACCGCGATCGGGATCGGTGGTCCACACCGAGGAGCCGAGCCCATACTCGGAGTCGTTCGCCCACTCGACAACCTGGTTTTCGTCGTCGTACGCGATCAACGGGATCACCGGTCCGAACTGCTCGCAGCTGCTCACCGGAGCGGAGTGTTCCACGTCGCGGACCACGTGAGGAAGAATGTAGTAACCGTCGGATGCAGAATCGAGCTTACGTCCGAGCTGCACGATCTTTGCAGACGAATTCTTCGTCTCTTCGATGAGTGCGTTCACCGAGTCGTACTGAGTCTTGTTGTTCATCGGCCCGAAGCTGGCACCTTCGTCGAGGCCGTGGCCGACGGAGTAATGGTCCACACGCTCGCAGAAGGCGTCGGCAAATGTGCCGTACAAGGCGCGTGGAACGTAGATTCGCTTGACGGCGAAGCAGATCTGGCCCGAGCGAGTGAACACACCCTTGAGCATCCGATCCAGGGCGGCATCGATGTCGACATCGTCGAGCACGATGGCCGGGTCGTTGCCGCCGAGTTCGAGGGTCAGGTTCTTGATGGTCCCCGCAGCTGCCGCCATCACCCGGCCTGCAGTAGCCGTACCCCCGGTGAATCCGATCTTGCGAACGAGCGGATGTGAGGTGAGGGCCTGTCCCACATCGGCATTGCCGTGAACGACGTTGATGACGCCGGCAGGGAGGGTTTGGGCCATGCGATGCAATGCCACGGTCAGTGCGGCCGGCGCAAAAGGCGACGGCTTGATGACGATCGTGTTGCCTGTGGCCAGCGCGGGAGCCAGCTTCATCATGGTCAGCACCACGGGCATGTTCCACGGAACGACGGCACCGACGACGCCGCGGGGCACCCGCTCGACACTGATGAAGCTTTCGGCGTCGTCGAACTGGACCGGATCGAAGAATCCGTCGACGAGGCTGGCGGTGTGTTGCATGACGCCGGTCCCGAGGCCGAAGTCGGTCTGGGCTTCCCACAGCATTCCTCCGTGCTCGCGCACGAGCTGTGCTGCGAGATCGGAACCGCTCCCCGCCAACGCATCCGCAGCCGCGAGCATCAGGCGTGCGCGTTCCGCCGGGTCTACGTCGCGCCAGGACAGATATGCGCGGTGCGCGGCCTTCACTGCGCGATCCACATCGTCGGGCGTGCCGACGGCGACGCGGGCGGCTACGTCACTCAACCTGCCCGGATCCACGACGTCGTCGTACCGATCGGAATCGGTCAACTCGTTGTCGATGAGATGGCCGACAGTGAGCAGGTCGTTCATGGTGGTCATGTGCGTTTCTCCTGGTTGTGTGCGACGTGAGGGTGACGAAAATCAGAAGACGACAACGGGTTTGACGGTCGATCCGTTCTCGGAATCTGCGAACGCTGTGTTGATGTCGTCGAGCGTGTAGTTCTTGATGAGCTTGTCGAAGGGGAAGCGTCCCTGCTCCCAGAGAAGAACCAGCCGCGGAATGAACTGCTGGGGAACCGAACTCCCTTGGATGATGGTCTTGAACGTCCATCCCTTGACCAGTGACGCGCCGATCTCGAAAGTGACGTCCGTACCCGGTGCTGCCGCACCGACCAGCGCTACAGTTCCTCCGATCCCCAGGGACGCCGCCGCCTGCTGCAGCACCGAGGGAACCGCTGTGGTGTCCAACGCGTAGTCGAGCCCCTTGCCTCCGGTGATCTTGTCCAGTTCGGCGAGCACATCCTCGCTCTTGCCGTTGATGGTGTGAGTGGCTCCGATCGTCTTGGCCAGTTCGAGTCGCGAGTCGTGCAGATCGATCGCCACCACCGTGGTGCATCCTGCGATCTGGGCGGCCATGATGGCGGCCGATCCAACGGCACCGGTGCCGAATACCGCGATCGAAGTGCCGGGTGCCGGCCGCAAGTCGTTGAGTATCGCGCCTGCGCCGGTCTGCAAGCCGCAGCCGAGCGGCGCGATGATCTCGAGCGGTGCCTTCTTGTCCACCTTGATCACGCTGGTCTCCACCACGTTGGCGTAGGTGGAGAATGCGGACTGCCCGAAGAAGTGCGAGGAAATGGCCTCCTCTCCGGCAGACAGTGAGGTCGAGCCGTCGCGGCGCGCACCACCGAAATCCTCGGCGAACAAATTCTCGCAGTAAGCAACTCGTCCCGATCGGCACTGCACACACTTGCCGCAGTAGGCGGCGGAGAGTACGACGTGATCGCCGATCTCGACGGTGGTGATATCGGAGCCGATGGCTTCGACGACGCCCGCACCCTCGTGCCCGAGGACGGCGGGGAGGGGCGTCGGGTAGATGCCGTCGCGGACGATGGCGTCCGTGTGGCACACGCCGGACGCGACGATGCGGACCCGTACCTCGTTGGCTCGGAGGTCGTCGAGCTCGAGCTTCTCGATGGTGAGAGGATCGCCGGTGGCGCGGGCTACAGCGGCAGTAACGGTGGTGCTCACGAGTGTGCTTCTTTCGATTCGGTGTCCACCCGCACAGCGGGTGACACAGTGGTGGCGGTGGAATGGTCGGAGTGCTGTCGGGTAGCGGAGTGTCGACCACTGACGAGTAGGACAGCGAGGCAACCGATTCCGGCGAATGCTGCGAACGAGTAGAAGTTCCAGTCGACGCCCAGTGCCGAGGATGCGATCCATCCTCCGAGAATCGGCCCGAATATCGCACCCACTCGTCCGAGCCCCAGGGACAATCCGAGGGCGGACGTTCGATCTCTGTCGCCGAAATACGTTGCAACGTAACCGTTGACGAGTATCTGCGTCCCCACTGTGCCGAGCCCTGCGATGGCGACCACGATCATGGCGGCGTATAGCGGCAATCCGAGGCTCAGGGAGAGTATGGCGAGGACGGCGAGCAGGAAGGAGGTCACGGTCACCGGCTTGCTTCCGAATCGGTCTGCGATCCGGGAGGCGATCAGAGCGCCGGCTATCGCGCCGAGATTGAGTACGAGAAGGAATGTCAGTGAACTGCCGAGCGAGTAACCGGCTTGGCGCATGATATTCGGTAGCCAGGTATTTACGCCGTAGACGAGCAGCAAACCGCAGAAAGATGCCACGACGAGCAACGCCAGCGGAACTCTGCGTGCCCCGGTGAACAACGATGACATGGTGCCGCGGCTCTCGGATGTAGTGGCCGGGGCGGCAGTGATGCCGAATTTCTCGGCGAGAGCATGGGCTTCGTCGATCCTGCCCTTGCCGACAAGGAATGCAGCCGATTCAGGAAGGTAGCGCCACGTCAGCGGCACGATCGTGACGAGCGGAAGCAGACCGAGCGCGTACATGACGCGGAAACTGTTTTCGGGAAGCAATGCCAGGGCCGACAGCGCGGCGAGCACGCCGCCCACCGAGTAACCGCTGTACATCAGAGCGTTGTTGAACTGGCGACGTGCAGGGGGCGAGTACTCGATTGTCAGCGCGATGACAGTCGGAACGACACCGCCTAGTCCCAGCCCGCCGAGGAAGCGGAGAAGACCGAAGATCTCCGGGTTGGGGGCCAGCGCGGTCAGACCCATGAGAACGGAGAACGAGATCAACGAGGTCAGAATGATCGCGCGGGCTCCGACTCGGGGTGCCAGCCAGCCGGACAGCAGGGCACCGAGGAGCATTCCCATCAGCGCATAGCTACCGATGGTGCCGACCTGGCCCGGTGTCAGTTCCCATTGCTGATACGCGAGTAGAGACGGGACAGTGGTTCCGTAGACGACCAGGTCGTAGCCGTCGAAGACGATGATCACGAAGCAGAGAGCTACGACGGTCGAGCTGGAACGGCGGGTGCCCGACGGGCTTGGCCCATTCGTGGCCAGGGGATTCACCTGATTCCTCCGATGATAGGTGTTCGAACACCGGCCGATGCGATCTCGCGCAGATTCGGATGACCCCAAATGTGCGAGTCGGCTATGTGAGTACAGTCACTATGTGACAGAATGGTCTTGAAAGTCAAGAGGAATGACACATTTAAGTCGATCGGTGATCGACACAGGTGGGAGGAGGGGTCGATGCGACCACGTGCTCTGGTGTTCGACCTGTACGGGGAGTACTTCCGTTACACCGGCGGAGCGGCCAAGTTGGGCACTCTGACGGAGCTGATGGAGGTCTTCGGTATCGAATCGGCGACGGTGCGCGTCGTGATGGCGCGGCTGCGCAAAGAGGGGTGGTTCGACTCGACCAAGAGTGGTCGAGAGGTGTCCTACCTGCTCAACGAAAAGAGTTGGCGGCTGCTCGACGACGGTCGGGCTCGCATCTTCGAGCGGCACTTCGACGACTGGGACCGCACGTGGACGCAGGCCTTGGTCGATGAGGAAGGCTTGGGGCGAGAGCAGCGCAAGCGCATCGAGACGGCCCTGAACTGGTACGGGTTCGGCGAATACGGTTCTGCGACATGGTTCTCGCCACATGACAGGGAGAAGCAGCTACGCGAAATGCTCAGCGGGGAAGACGAGCTACGGATCCAATTCCTGCGGAGCCAGACATCCGGGCTGACGAACGATCGCTCCATAGCCGATCGTTGCTGGGACCTCGCCGAACTGGGGGGCGAGTACCAGGCCTTCATCGAGGAGTTCCAGCCGCGATTGGCGGGCTTCCGTCGTGGGCTCGGCGGCCGGCAGGCGCTGGTCGAACGAATGAAACTGATTCAGAACTACCGTCGTTACCCGTTCCGCGATCCCGACCTGCCCGACACTCTGTTGCCTCCGGGTTGGCGTGGCCGTGCTGCGCACGAGGTGTTCACCGAATGTCACGACGAACTGCGTGCGAGTGCCGAGGCGTTCGTGCTCGAGGCCTCGGGAGATGCGCCGGCGGCGAAGCCCTAGACGGCTTATATGTAACAAAAAGATTGACTTTAGATAGTTTTATGACACACAATAAATTGGTCGCCCGAGATCCGGGCCCTCATTCCACGCTAGGGGCCGACATCGATGTCCATCCCAGAACAACACCGAACAGCCATTTCGACGCCGCTCCGAATTGCGTGCATCGGAGGTGGCCCAGGCGGTCTCTTCACCGCAATCGCGTTGGCGCACAGTGCACCCGACGCGACGGTCGAGGTTTTCGAGCGAAACCACGAGAGCGACGTATTCGGCTTCGGTGTCGTGTTCTCCGATGCCACGCTCGACAACATCGATCGAGTCGACCCCATCCTGCGTGACACTCTTGCCGATCACGGCCGCCATTGGGACAGCATCGAAGTCCACGCCAAAGGTGAGGTCACCGCGGCCGGGGGCAACGGCATGTCCGCCGTGCATCGTCGGGTGTTGCTCGGTGCACTTCGGCACCGTGCTCTCGAATTGGGTGCGAAACTGCACTACTCGACCACCGCATCTGTGCAATCGCTCGACGAGGACGGCGGGTACGACCTGATCGTGGCAGCCGACGGCACCAACTCCGCTTCTCGAGATTCGTTCGCGGCGGATCTGGACCATTCGGTCGAGGAAGCGACGGTGAAGTTCATCTGGTTCGGCACGACATTCCAGTTCGACGGACTCACCTTCTTGCACAAGCAGTCCGAGCACGGAAATTTCGCCGTGCACGCGTACCCGATCGGATCCGATCTGAGTACCTTCATCGTCGAGACCGACGAAGATACCTGGCGCAGAGCCGGTCTGGACGGATTCGACATGTCGTCTCCTCCTGGGGAGTCCGATGCCGTGTCCCAGCGTTACCTGGAGGAGTTGTTCGCCGACCGCATCGACGGTGCGAGGCTGGTAGCAAACAATTCGCGTTGGGCCAATTTCAAAACTCGCCGCACCGCGCGTTGGCACAGCCGGACCGACCGCGGCACACCTGTGGTGTTCCTCGGCGACGCCATGCACACGGCCCACTTCTCGGTGGGCTCGGGAACGAAGATGGCCATGGAGGATGCAGCCGTTCTCGCGCAGACCGTCGCCGAACACGCGTCCGATCTCGATGCCGCTCTGTCGGAGTTCGAGCAGATCCGGCGTCCCCAGGTGGCCAAGGTTCAGAATTCGTCGGTTCCCAGCCTTGCGTGGTGGGACCACTTCGGGGAGTACTATCGCGAACTGGAACCGTGGCAGTTCGGGTTCCATTTCTTCACGCGGTCCATCTCCGCCGAGAAGATACGAGTTCGAGACCCGCAGTTCGTCGAGGTTGCCGAACTCGCCTGGCACGAACAGCATGGTGCCGCACCGCTCGAGACTCCTCTGAAAGCAGGGGCGGTCGTGCTCGACTCGCGGCTTCTCTCTGTCACCGCTGGCACGGCAGACTCCGTGACACTCACCGACGGCACGTCGATTCTCGTTGCGAACCAGGCTGCGCACGAAGCCGAGCCACTGTTCTCGGCACCCGACTCCGACCGCACCGCTCTGGACAAAGACTCTCTCTCACGCCTCGACGAGCTGTGTGCTGGCGGACCGGGGGCCGTGATCATCAAAGGGGGGACCGAGCTGTCGCGGGTACTGGCCTCGGAGTACGTACGCCTGCGACACCACGTCGCAGCGATTGTGATCGAGCAGGAATCGTGTGTTCGCTCCCGCCGCGCTGTCGACCGAAGAGATTGTGCAGCAACACTGGTCCTGTCCGGCCGCGCTGATGCGGTCGCTTTCGACACGCTGGACGAATCCGAGATCGACGCTGCACCGTCGAGGTCGGAACTATGACAACGACTCACGTTCCGCTGTCTGTCCCGGGCGCGGAAGATGCTGCCGATTCCCTCTCCGCGCTGTTCAGTCCAACGTCCATTGCGGTGTTCGGTGCCTCGAGTGCACCCGAAAAGCTCGGCTCGGTGATGCTCGCCGCCATCGACAGAGGAAGCCGCGGCGCTGTCACTACGTACGGAATCAATCCACGCGGCACCGCCGAGGGATTCAGCACGTCGATCGCGGACGCAGTTCGATCCCACGGCACAGCAATAGATCTGGCGGTTCTGTGCATTCCTGCCGCCGCGACCCCCGCAGCGCTGCAGGAAGCGGCCGACGCCGGGGTGCGGGCAGCGTTGATCTGTTCCGGTGGCTTTGCCGAGGCCGGCGACGACGGCATCGAGCTGCAACGCCGGCTGAGGGACATCACGTCCGAAACCGGCATCCGATTGCTCGGTCCCAATACATCCGGGTTCTTCCGTCCCGGTCACTCCACGGTCAGCTTCGTC
Source organism: Rhodococcus sp. Leaf278 (assembly GCF_001426085.1). Classification (GTDB taxonomy): domain Bacteria; phylum Actinomycetota; class Actinomycetes; order Mycobacteriales; family Mycobacteriaceae; genus Rhodococcoides. Next base: position 203,886 of record NZ_LMRR01000043.1, on the reverse strand, counting down.
CCGACTGTCGAGCACATCGCCGCGGGTACGGTCGCCGTCGTCGCAGCGAGCGGGGGCATGAACCATGCGCTGTCGTTCCTGTTGTCCGAGAACGGCGTCGGTGTGGGCCTCGGTGTCGGTCTCGGGAACAGCGTGGACGTCACGAACGTCGACGTGCTGCGATACCTGCAGCACGACGACGCGATCACTGCGATCGCACTGCACGTGGAGTCCGTCGAAGACGGCCGCGCCCTGCTGTCGGCAGTCGCAGACGTGAGCGCAGTGAAACCGGTGGTGGCCATCGTGGTGGGTCGAAGCGACGTCTCCGCGTTCTCGGAGTCGCACACGGGTGCGCTCGCCACGTCATGGCGGACGACGCGCGCACTGCTCACCGAAGCGGGCGCGGTGGTCGTCGAGGACGAACACCACTTGGTGGATGCGCTCGCCGTACTCGGGTGTACACGCTTGCCCGCCTCGGCGTCGCCGGGAATAGGCCTGGTCACTGCGCAGGCCGGTCCCGGTCTGATGGTATTGGATGCACTGCTGGCGGGCGGGGTACGTGTTCCGACGCTGTCCGATGCCACTCAGCACCGGTTGTCCGATCTGCTGCCGCCGTTGACGTATCAGGCCAATCCCGTCGACACCGGAAGGCCCGCTGCGACTTTCGCGCCCGTCCTCCAGGCCACCGCGGACGACCCGGAAGTCGATGCACTGGCCGTGTACGCCCTCGCCGAACCGGACGCGATCGATCTCGCCGACGCCGTCGGGACGTCCTCGGTGCACGAGCGGCTGCCCGTCGTGCTCGGCATCGGTGGACCACGAGAGGCGGTGTCCGCAGCAACCGTCTCTGCCGCGCTTCTCGATCTGCCGGTCCTCTCGAGCCCTACGTCGTTGGCCAACGGCGTGCGCGCCCTCGTCGACGATGCAAAGCTCCGTTACGGTCGGGTGCGTACCGAGGCGTTCGTTCCTCCCGCCGGACCTTCCATCACGCTTCCTGTCGACGAGGCACAAGGCAAGGACTTGCTCGACGCGTTGGGTATTCGTACGCCCGATCGGCGTGTGGCCATCACCAGAGAGGATGCGCACCGAGCGCTCGCGGAACTCGAGCATCCCGTCGCAGTCAAGATTCTCGACGCGTCGGTGTTGCACAAGACCGAGATCGGCGGCGTTCACCTGTTCGTTCGTACGACCGAGGAGTTGGACACCGCACTGGATGCTCTCGATTCGATCGAAGCGCCGGCATACTTGCTCGAAGCCATGGCCGGATCCGGCGTCGATCTTTTCCTCGGTGTGCGTAGAGACGAAGTGTTCGGGCCGATCGTCGTGGCCGGCTTGGGTGGGACCGCGGCAGAGGCAATCGGCGACGTGGCAATCCGCAGTGGTGCGCTCACTTTGGCCGCCGCGACGACCATGCTCGACGATCTCCACACCGCCGCGCTGCTGCATGGATGGCGCGGCGGCCCAAGTCTCGATCGAGACGAGTTCGGCCGCGCAGCAGTCGCATTGGCAGCGTATGTGTCGAATCACGACGAGATCGGCGATCTAGAAATCAATCCTCTACGACTGACCTCGGATGGTCTGATTGCGCTCGACGCCGTCGTGGTCGGTACTGCATCCACTGCTACAGAAGGAGATCGGTGATGAGTACACGAACCCCCGTCTCGATCGACGGTGTCGTGCCATGGCCCGCAGACGATGCCCGTCGGTATCGCGAAGCGGGGTATTGGAGCGGTCGATCGCTGGGCTCGCACATCCTGGAACGGGTCGAACTGCATCCAGACGCCGAGGCGCTGGTCGACGGCCCGATCAGGCTGACGTACCGCCAACTGTGGGATCGCTCGGCGTCCATGGCGCAAGCACTCCTCGATCTCGAGGTGGTGCCGGGCGACAGAATCGTTCTGCAACTGCCCAATTCGTGGGAGTTCGTCGCACTCACCCTGGGATGCTTCCGCATCGGTGTCGTACCGGTCATGGCGTTGCCGGCTCACCGACGTCACGAACTGACGCACCTGGCGGCATTGTCAGAAGCAGTGGCTATCGTGGTCGCAGACACCGACAAGGACACGGACCTGAGGGCCACCGCGCAGGAGGTTGCGGTCGAGATTCCGTCCGTGCGGGCCGTGCTGGTTCACGGTGAGCTCTCCTCCGGTGGGGACACACGGACTCCCGAGTACAGCCTGGCCGACGCGTCGACGACAGTCGCCGCGTTCTCCGACGCCGAGTACGACCCCTCGGGCGAAGATGTTGCGTGTTTCCTGTTGTCCGGCGGAACCACGGGGCTTCCCAAGCTGATCGTTCGTACCCATGACGACTACGCCTACAACATCATCCGCTGTAACGCGGTATCCGAAATAACCTCGGACACGGTGTATCTGGGTGCGCTACCGAGTAGTCACAATTTCCCGTTGGCCTGTCCTGGAATTCTGGGCACCCTGTTCGCGGGGGGACGCACGGTGATGCTTCCGTCGGCGAGGCCGGACAGGGCATTGGACGCGATCGACAGCGAGTCGGTCACCGTGGCAACCGTCGTACCCGCGGTGGCTCAATCCTGGATCGAATATCAGCGTGAGCATGGCACCTTGACCGGATCCAGCCTCAAAGTTCTCCAGGTCGGCGGTTCCCGGATGCCCGACGAGCTGGCGGCGCGAGTGGAACCGGTCCTGGGCGCACGCCTTCAGCAGGTCTTCGGGATGGCAGAAGGCCTGATCAACATGACCCGATTGAACGACAACCTCGAGGTCATCACCAACACTCAAGGGCGGCCGGTCAGCGAGGCCGACGAGATCGCTGTCGTCGACGAGCTCGGAGAGCCTGTCGGCGACGGAACTCCCGGAGCGTTACTGACCCGCGGTCCCTACACCCCGCGCGGTTACTTCCGCGCCCCCGAGCACAACTCTCGTGCCTTCACCGCGGACGGGTGGTACGCCAGTGGCGACATCGTGATCCGCCGACCCGACGGGAACCTCGTCGTAGCAGGTCGCGACAAGGACATGATCAATCGCGGCGGCGAAAAGATCTCGGCCGAGGAAGTGGAGAACTTCGCTTACCAGGTCGCCGGCATCGAGATGGCTGCGGCCGTGGCCATACCCGACCCGGTCCTGGGCGAGCGCCTGTGCCTGTACGTCTCCGTTGCCGCGGGTGCCCACGTGACTCTGGACGACGTTCTCGCGGTGATGAATTCCGCGGGTGTCGCTCGGTTCAAACTCCCCGAGCGGTTGGTGGTCGTGGATGCGATACCGACCACGAAAGTAGGCAAGTTGGACAAGAAGGCAATGCGTGAGGACATCCGCACACGACTCGACGCAGATCAGGAAGGCAACCGATGACCGACACCGAAGTGCACCCCGAAGACCCCGCACTCGAGCAGCTCTACCGTGACTTCGAGTCCGAGAATCTCATGCCGCTGTGGACCCAGCTCGGCGACTTGATGCCGATGTCACCGAAGTCCAAAGCTGTTCCCTTCGTGTGGAAGTGGTCGACGCTGTACCCGCTGGCGCAGCGCGCAGGCGATCTCGTTGCCGTCGGTCGAGGTGGCGAACGCCGTGCCATCGCGCTGGCCAACCCCGGCCTGGCGGGGGTCCCGTACATCACTCCCACGCTGTGGGCAGCGATCCAGTACCTCGGCCCCAAAGAGGTCGCACCGGAACATCGCCACGCGCAGAACGCGTTCCGCTTCGTCGTCGAGGGTGAAGGGGTGTGGACCGTGGTCAACGGCGACCCCGTCGCCATGCGGCGGGGCGACTTCCTGCTCACCCCGGGTTGGAACTTCCATGGGCACCACAACGAGACCGATCAGCCCATGGCCTGGATCGACGGACTCGACATTCCGTTCGTTCATTACACCGACACCGGCTTCTTCGAGTTCGGGTCCGAGAACGTCACCGACGATTCGACACCGGACATCTCTCGGTCCGAGCGTCTGTGGGCTCATCCGGGCCTGCGTCCGCTCGTCGGGCTCGACAGCAAATCCAGTTCGCCGATCGCCGCGTATCGGTGGGAGCACACCGATGCGGCGTTGAAGGCACAGTTGGACCTCGAGGACGAGGGATTCGCGGCGACCACCGAACCCGGACATGCCGCAGTTCGCTACACCAATCCCACCAACGGCGGTGACGTCATGCCGACGATCCGCGCCGAGTTCCACCGACTTCGTCAGGGTGCGCACACCCGACCCCGACGTGACGTCGGCTCGACGGTGTACCAGGTGTTCGAGGGGAGCGGACGGTTCGTTCTCGCCGGCGAACAGCGTTCGGTGTCGAAGGGCGACATGATCGTCGTCCCGTCATGGACGGAATGGTCCATCGAAGCCGACACACAGTTCGACCTTTTCGCGTTCTCGGACGCACCGATCGTCGAGAAGCTGCACTTTGCCCGCACAGTATTTTCCGAAGGAGCCTGACCCGCCATGAAACTCGCTACTCTGCGCCGAAACGGCACCACTACCGCAGTGCGCGTCGACAGCGACGACTCTGCCACCGTCATCGACGGCTACGTCGATCTGTCCGCCCTTCTGGACGAAGCGAACTGGCGTGAACTGGCCGAGAATGCGCACGGGGAACAGCTCCGATTGGACGATGCGGATTACGCTCCCGTGGTTCCGCGTCCGGGCAAGATCATCTGCGTCGGGTTGAACTACGCGAACCACATCAAGGAAATGGGCCGCGAGCTCCCCGAGTATCCGACGCTCTTCGCCAAGTTCCGTGAAGCACTGACGGGCCCGTACGACGACGTCGTTGTCCCGAGTTACGCAGCAGCACAGTTGGATTGGGAAGGAGAGCTGGCCTTCGTCGTCGGCAAGCAGGCCTACCAAGTGGCCGAGGGAGATGCCGAGCAATACATAGCGGGCTACTCGATCATGAACGATTACACGATGCGGGACTACCAGTACCGCACACTGCAGTGGGACCAGGGCAAGACGTTCGAGAAGACCAGCGGCTTCGGCCCCTTCCTCACCACGACGGATTCGTACACCTTCGGCGGCACACTCGAGACGACGCTGGAGGGAAAGGTCATGCAGACGACCACCACCGACGACCTCGTGTTCACGCCCGCCAAGCTGGTCGAGTACATCTCCCACATCGTGACCTTGCAGCCGGGAGACGTGGTGATCACCGGAACCCCGGGAGGCGTCGGGCATGCCCGTAAGCCCGGCGTCTACATCCAGGACGGGCAGACTGTCGAGGTGACCATCGAGGGTCTCGGCTCGGTCCGCAACAAGACCATCGTCAAGTAGGGCGCGTCCGAAGTGACTTTTCAGGACTTGCCGCTCGAGGAGCGGCTGCTGATCGCCCGGCGCGGTACTTCGTATTTCGCGCAGCGGCTCTCCGAGCTCACCGATTCCGAACTCGACCGCGAGACCCTGCTGGCGGGATGGACCAGACGCCACCTGGTCGCGCACGTCGGCTACAACGCTGCGGCGTTGTGCCGCCTGATGGACTGGGCGTCGTCGGGTGTGGAGACGCCGATGTACGAGTCGCCGGAGCAGCGCGGCCGCGAGATCGACGAGGGTGCAACGCTGTCGGCCGCAGCCATTCGAAACCTGTTCGACCACACGGTTGCTCGACTCGACGAGAAGTGGCGAACGGCGTCCGAGGCGTCGTGGGCGGCCGAGGTCAGGACGGCGCAGGGGCGCACGGTCGCGGCGTCGGAGACGATCTGGATGCGGACTCGCGAAGTGTGGATCCACGCGGTGGATCTCGGCAATGGTGGGCGGTTCGCGGACTTCCCCGACGTGGTGAACGAGGGCTTGCTCAACGACATCGTCGGGATGTGGCGCAAGAAGGGCGAGGGAAGTGGTTTGGTCCTGGCAGTGGACGGGCGGGAGCCGGTCGCAGTGACCGACGAAGCTGCGACCGCTACGGTCAGCGGTGGACTCGAAGCAGTGACCAGGTGGGCGGCAGGGCGTGGATCGATCGGTTCGACGGTCGACGGCGCGATCGACGAGCCGCCTCGGTGGCTGTGAGACGGCAGATCAGTGACGCGGAGCAGAACCCTCGAGTACCGATGTGAGCCAGGCTCGTTCTGCGCGGCTCGTTTCGCGCGCGACGAGCAACAGGCCACGCCGGTAGACGTCCGTAACCTCCTCGGCTCGAACGGTTCGATCCTCGTCGTAGAAGAAACTGGCCGGCTGCTCCAGGAAGTCCAGTCTTCGGCGCAGCACTGAGTGCTGTTCCTCGACCGACGGTACGAGGGACAAAAAGGTCAACACCACGATGAATCGCGAGAAATCCGAGACTTCGTTGGCCTGTGGATCTCGCAGACGTGCCACCAACGCATCTCGCCCGTCGCCGGTGATGGTCAGCACGTACCGTGCCGGGCCTGCGCCGGGTTCGGCACGTCTTTCGAGTAATCCGTCTCGATGCAGGCGTTTGATCGCTGGATACAGGGTGCCGTCGCTCACCGGCCTGGCATATCCCGTCAGCTGTACGACCCGCCGCTTGAGCTCGTATCCGTGCAAGGGGCCTTCGGACAGAAACCCGAGGATGGTGAGTTCCAACATGCAGCCATTGTGTCAGAACTACCTCGTATCGATGTGTACATCGAAACGAGGTAGTGTGGTCGGGTACCGACGGATTTTCTTTCCTCCTCTGTAAGGGTTTTGATGACTACCACTTTCGATCTCGAACGCACCGCGCTTGTTCTTGTGGATCTGCAGAACGACAACGTCCATGTGGACGGCGCTTATGCCTCGTTCGGTGCCGCCGACCACGCACAGCACCAGAACCTCGAAGAGCACGTGCGCGAGCTGCTGGCCTTCGCTCGCGAGAAGTCCATCCCGGTGATCCACAATCACATCGTGTCTCTACCCGGACGACCGTTCGGCGGAAGCAACGCTCCGATCTTCAAGTTGATCGGACCGGACTCGCTCAAGCTCGGTTCGTGGGGCGCCCGCGCCCTCGACGGTCTCGAAGCGCGTGAAGACGAGCCGGTCCTGATTCGCAATCGCATGAGCGCTTTCAACGGCACCATGCTCGACACACTTCTTCGTAACCTTGGAATCAAGGATGTTCTGGTAGCGGGCGTTTGGACCAACATGGCCGTCGAGCACACCGTTCGCGATGCGGCCGACCACGGCTACCGTCCGATTCTCGTCACCGATGCGACCTCGAGCCTCAGTGAAGAGTGGCAGCATGCGGCCGAAAGCTTCGCACTGACCAACATTTCCGAGTTCGCGACCACCGCAGAGGTTGTCGGGCAGACCGCAACAGCATGATCGCCGCGTGGTACGACTCGCAGGGATCGGCGCACGACGTTCTCGAGGTCGGAACGGTGCCGACACCCGAGCCGGGTCCGGGGGAGGTCCGAGTGCGGGTGGAGCTTTCTTCGGTGAATCCGGGCGATACCAAGAAGCGACGCGGATGGCTGGGGTCTTCGATGACCTATCCGCGAGTCGTGCCACACAGCGACGGTGCAGGATTCGTCGATGCAATCGGGCCAGGTGTCGAACAGTCGCGTGTGGGGGAGCGCGTCTGGGTGTTCGGTGCGCAGTCGTATCGCGCATTCGGAACAGCTGCGCAGTTCACCGTCGTGCCCGAGTGGCAGGCGATCGAGCTGCCGGATGCCGTAGCGCCCGAGGTGGGCGCTTGCCTGGGGATTCCGGGTATCACTGCCCACCGCGCAGTGTTCGGCGACGGCAGTGTCGAGGGTAAAACTGTTCTAGTCCAGGGAGTACTGGGCGGTGTGGGGTCGTTGGCTGCTCAGCTCGCGCGGTGGAAGGGTGCGACGGTGATCGGAACAGTGCGCACTGCCGCGGACCTCGAGCAGGCTCGGGCGTCAGGAACGGATATGGCTGTCTCATTGGATGATCCGAACGCATCACTTCAGGTACGTAATTTCGCGGGAGGTGGTGTCGACCGCATCGTGGAAGTTGCGTTCTCGGAGAACATCGATTTCGATGCCGCAGTGGCGAAGAACGACACCGTGATCGCCGCGTACGGCACCCGAGACGATCGTCCGAGCCTGCCGTTCTGGCCGATGTTGTTCGACAACATCACCATTCGGCTGTTGGGTAGCGACGACTTCTCGCGGGAGGTGAAGATGATGGCTGCCCGCGACCTCACCGACGCCGTATCGGTCGGAGCCATGTCCATCTCCGTCGACGACCCGCTGCCTCTCGACCGAATCGCTGACGCTCACGACCGAGTCGACGCGGGCACTCGGTCGAGAGTCGTCTTGCAAATTCCGGAGTGATCAACCACCGAGCTTGCGGGTCACCTCGGGAATGACCTTGTCGGCGATGTATTGGATTCGCGCAGAACCGGATTCGACGGACTCTCCGGGCAACTGAGCCCAGTAGTGGAAGTCGCGAATCTGGGGAAACTCCGTGGCCATGGTCACCAGTTCGTCGACCGCCATCGAGGCGTCCATGAGTTTGTAAGCACCGGCATCGAGTAGATGCTGAGGGCTGTCGAACGACGACGGCTGATCGGGGCCCTCGAACGAGCCCCATTCGATGTACTTGTTCATCTGGTAGAGCGCGTGTTCGCCGATCTCGGCCCACGTACGTTCCGGGTCGTCGGCCACCACCGTCCACTGGCTGGCGTAGATGCGGGCATCGTCCACGTTCTTTCCGTGCCGCTCGATCGACTGCTGGTAGTCCGTGAAGTGGGCGTTTTGCAGAGTGATGACGCCGTCTGCGAGACGAGCGGCGCGGTCGATTCCCACCGGAGACTGAGCGCCGATCAGGATCCTCGGGGCCGTCTCGGGTAGCGGTGTCACCGGCAACGCCGGTACCGAGAATCGCTTGCCCTCGTAGGCCTCCCCGGTGCCTGCCCAGGCATGCCGAATCACTGCGATGGCATCCTCGAGAAGACTGGGGCGCTGCTTCACTTTTCGCCCGAACGCCGCGAATTCCTTCTCGTGGTACCCGAGTCCCAATCCCAGCTCGAATCGGTTGTCGGTGAGGAAGGAGAGCGCGGCAGCATCCTCGGCCAGACGCATCGGTTCGTGCAGTCCTGCCACGATGATGTTGGTACCGATGCGCATGGTCTTCGTCCGAGCACCGATCGCCGCGGCAACGACCAGGGGAGACGATGCGTAATCGTCCTCGGCGAAATGATGCTCGCTCAACCATGCCGACCCGAAGCCGAGTGATTCGGCCCAGACGACCTGGTCCACCGATTCTCTGTAGAGAGAACCCAATGGTTTCCGCCATTGTGCCGGGTTGCGGAAGTCGTACCAGAGACCGAAGGTCGGGACCTGGTACTGCGAAGCAGACGGGTTGAGCGAGTTCATCATTCCTCCACGTTGAGTAAGGCGAACATCAAACGAAAAGCATGCCGCCGTCGATGAGGGCGGACTGTCCTGTCATGTAATTCGAGTCGGGTCCGGCCAGGTACGAGACGTATGCCGCGACGTCATCGCCGGTCGAGACGCGGCCGAGGGTGATGCCGGCAGCCATTGCCTTCATCGACTCGCCCTTCCCGACACCGTTGATGGCGCCGAGGTCGCGGTCCACCTCGACCCACATGTTCGTATCCACGATGCCGGGGCAGTAGGCGTTGACGGTGATGCCGTGTTCCGCCCACTCCTGTGCAGCTGCCTGGGTCAGGGCGCGGACACCGAATTTGGTCGAGCTGTAGATGCCGAGCAGGGCGAATCCCTTGTGGCCAGCGATGGACGACGCTCCGATGATCTTTCCGCCGTGCCCCTGCTTGATCATCTGACGCGCTGCTTCGGTGTAGCAGAGGAAGATTCCGCGGCCGTTGACAGCGTGCAGGCGGTCGTACTCCTCCGGCGTCACGTCGAGAAGTGCTTTAGTCTGGGCGATTCCGGCGTTGGCGACCAGGATGTCGAGTGATCCCAGCTGTTCGGCGGTGTCGGTCATGAGCGCCCGCACCGAATCTGGATCGCTGACGTCGCCGGTCAGCGCGGCGGTCTTGACGCCGTGTGCGGCGACCTCGCTCCGAGTTTTCTCCAGCTCTTCCGACATCGAAGGCAGGTCGGACAGCGCGATGTCGTGTCCGTCCTGTGCGAGGCGGAGCGCGATGGCCTTGCCTATTCCGCGCGCCGAGCCGGTGATGTGTGCGACGGTCATGATCGGTCTCCTGAATTGCGTTGTGTGAACGGTGAAGTGGTGGAGGTCAGGTAGTCGGATCGACGAGGAGCTTCATCTTGCGCCCGGCCCGCAGTTCCTCGAACCCGCCGTCGACGACGTCTCCGAGAGCGATCGTGTCCACCCAACCTGTGGTGTCGTAGTGGCCCTTGGCCATCAGGTCGATGACCGCGCGGTAGTCGTCGCTGGTGTAGCAGATGGTCCCCTGGATGCGCCGCTCTCGAAGAACGAGGTTGATCAGAGGTGTCGAGAGAGGCTTGTCGTAGATCGCCACACTGATCAGCGGGCGACGCTCGCCGACGCATTCCAGTGCCGACTCGACTGCGGGAGCCACGCCGGCTGCGTCGAACGCAGCGTCGACGCCATCGCCGTCGGTGCGATCGGCAATGAGGGCGGGAACGTCGACCGACATCGGATCGAGGGTGCGAGCTCCGAGAGCCTCGATGGACTTGCGACGCGTTTCCGACGGTTCGACGACGTCGATCTCGGTCAGTCCCATGCCGCGCAACGCAAACCAGATGCCGATTCCGATGGGACCCGCGCCGTAGACGAGTGCTCGGCTCTGGTCGCCGACCTCGCCCAGTACTGCTGCGTGATATGCGACCGACATGGGTTCGACCAGCGCGCCCATCTCGACCGGGATGGTGTCCGGAAGCTTGTGCACCTGATTGCGGGGAACGACGGTGTACTCGGCCATGCCTCCGTCGGCCATCAACCCGTGAAACCCGATCGACTTGCAGAGGTTGTACTGGCCGCTGCGGCAGGGTCGGCATTCACCGCACCGATAGATCGGTTCGATGGTGACAGCGTCGCCTTCGGCCACGTCGTCGACGCCCGCTCCGACAGCGGTCACAATGCCCGAGAACTCGTGCCCGAGGATCAAGGGCATCGCTTTGTCGGTCAGAGGGTGTGGATCGGACGGCGGAATGAAGATCGGGCCGTCGTAGAACTCGTGAAGGTCGGTGCCGCAGATGCCGTTTCGGGACACGCGGATCTTGACCTGCCCCGGGCCTGCTTCGGGTTCGGGAACGTCTTCGATTTCTACCTTGTGGTTGCCGTAGTAGACAGCTGCGCGCATGGTTGATCTCCTGAGGTGAAGTGGAACGGTCGGGGCGGATCAGAGGGTGCGAACGAGCTTCTTGTTCGCGAATTCGTCGAGACCGAAACGGCCGAGCTCGCGGCCTATTCCGGAGGTCTTGACGCCGCCGAACGGCATGTCGGGCGCGCTCTTGATGGTGGTGTTGATGCCGACCATGCCGACGTCGAGTCGGTCTGCGACGTACGCAGCTTCGGTGTCGTCAGTGGTGAACACGGCACTTCCGAGGCCGAACGGTGAATCGTTGGCGAGATCGATGGCGGCGTCGGTCGAGTCGACCTTGTGCAGCACAGCGACCGGTCCGAACAGTTCCTCCCGGTATGCCCGCATGTCCGGGGTGACACCGGAAAGCACGGTCGCGGGGTAATACGCGCCGTCGCCGTCGGGGATGGATCCACCGAGGTGCACCGTGGCACCCTTCGAGACGGCATCCGCGACCTGCTCTGCGATCTCGTCGCGTCCGCCGACGGACGACATCGGACCCAGGCGCGTGGCGGGATCCGTCGGGTCGCCCATCGTCCAGGACTGCGCCGCCGACACGAACCCATCGAGGAAGTCGTCCCACACCGAGGCGTCGACGATCATTCGCTTGGACGAGGTGCATGCTTGGCCTGCGTTGCCGAACCGGCCGGGGACGGCCGCGGCGACCGCATCACCGAGGTCAGCGCCGGCGAGCACGATGAACGGGTCCGAGCCGCCGAGCTCGAGCACGGCCTTCTTCATGTATTTCCCGGCCAGTTGCCCGATGATGCTGCCCGCGCGTTCGGATCCGGTGAGCGATACGCCTTGTATGCGTGGATCAGCGATGAGATCCGCGATCTGGTCGCTGGAGGCAAAAATGTTGCGGTACACGCCCTCTGGGCTTCCTGCATCACGCAGCATCGCCTCGACGGCCAAGGCCTGCTGCGGGCAGTTACTTGCATGTTTGAGAAGAATCGTGTTGCCCAGCAGGAGGTTCGGAGCGACAAACCGCGCGACTTGGTAGTACGGGAAATTCCAGGGCATGACGCCGACGAGTGCTCCGATAGGTGCCGTACGCACCAGGGCCCGTCCGGAACCGGCGATGTCGAGTTCCTCGTCCGCGAGCAGGTCCTGACCCTTGGTCGCGTAGTACTCGAAGATCGACGCCGAGAGCTTCACTTCGCCGCGGGCCTGAGCGATCGGCTTGCCCATCTCGAGTGTCATCAACTCGGCGAGTTCGGTTTCGCGCTCCCGATGCAGATCGGCGACGCGCTGAAGAATCGCAGCGCGTTCGGCCACTCCGGTGGTCCGCCACGTTCGATACGCGCTGTCGGCGGCGGAAAGCGATGCCATGACCTGCTGGTCCGACAGAGTCTCGAACTTCGCCACGATGGCGCCTGTAGTGGGATCGGTGCTTGCGTACTTGCTCATCGGCATGTCTTTCGTTGCAGGACGCCGGCCGGGCGACCGGTGTGGGTCACCCGGCCGGCGTGGTCGATGCAGTGTCCTCAAGGGAGGGGTCAGGCAGGCTCGAGCGCGTCCGATTGCGTCAAGAAGCTCGGGTAGCCTGATGCCTTCTCGTTGTCGAGGACCGAGCGATATTCCTTGATGCCGCCGAGGTAGAACATGACCGTGCGCTTCTTGCCGGGGATGTTGGCACCGAAGATCCACGACGCAGCCTTCGGGAAGAGCGTCTGGTCGGCGATGTCGGCGCAGATGTCGGTCCATTCGGTCTCGATGTTCGGCTTCGCCTCGATCCAGCCCATGGAGTTCTTCTCGATGGCCCCGATGGTGTCGGAGATCCACTCGACCTGCGTCTCGATCGAGGGCGGCAGGTTCGTGAACGGTCCGTTGGGGCCGAGGATCATGAACATGTTCGGGAAGCCGGTGGTGGCCATTCCGAGGTAACTGGTCGGCCCGTCCTGCCAGTGCTCTTTCAGGCTTTCGTTGTTGCGCCCGCGGATGTCGACCTTGACGTAATTGCCGTCGACAGCGTCGAAGCCAGTGGCACAGATCAACACGTCGAGCTCGTGGAGTATGCCGTCCTCGGTGACAATGCCGTCGGCCGTCAGCTCGCGGATGGGGTTCTCGCCCACGTGTACGAGAGAGACGTTGTCTCGGTTGAACGTCTCGTACAGTCCCGAGTCGCACAGGGGCCGGCGAGCGTAGAGATCTGTGGGCGTCAATTTGCGCCGGGTCTCCGGATCCTTGACGATCTCTGCGATCTTGCCCCGAATGAACTTCGCCGCTTCCTCGTTCGCTTCTGGATTGGTAGCGATGTCGCAGAACGTCTCAAACATGAAACGGAAGCCACCGCCCTCGTCCCATGTCCGCTGAAAGATCTGCTGGCGCTCCTCGTCGGAAACGCTGAACGTCTCGACCTCACTTTCGACGAATCCCATTGCAACACTGGAGTTACGGACCTGGTCCCAGTTGGCCTCGAAGTTCTCCTTCTGGCGGGCCAACTCTTCGTTGGACAGCACCCGGTTGCCGGCGGGAACGCTGTACTGAGGGGTGCGCTGGAACGAGGTCAGATGTCCGGCGATCGGCGCGACCGCGGTGATCACCTGACCGCCTGTCGATCCGTTGCCGATGACTCCGACGCGCTTGCCGGTCAGATCCAAATCCTCGGGCCATGCGCCGGTGTGCACCAACCGGCCCGCGAAGTTCTCGATGCCCGGGAAATTCGGCACGTTCGTCGCCGACAGGAGGCCGAGGCCGTTGACGAGATACTTGGCCTTGTAGGTGATTCCACGGTCGGTGGACACGGTCCAGGTTCCGGCAACCTCGTCGAATCGGGCCGCGGTCATGGTGGTCTCGAGCGCAACGTCTTCGCGCAGCGAGTAGCGGTCGACGACACCGTTGAGGTACTCCAAGATCTGGGGCTGACGGACGAACTTGGTGTTCCAGGTGGTCTGGTCGTACAGGTCGCGATCGAACGAGTACTGGTAGACGAAGCTCTCCGAATCCGACAGGGCACCCGGGTACTTGTTCCAGAACCAGGTGCCGCCGACCCCGGAAGCCTTGTCGATCGCGATGGCGGTCAGGCCGAGTTCACGCCGTAGCTTGTAGAGCATGTAGATCCCGCCGAAGCCGCATCCGACGACAAGCGCGTCGATCTCACGGATCTGATCGGGTTCGTGTGACGCCATGTGATTGCTCCTCCGGTCTCGCGACCTATGTGGTGTAGTTCACTTCCTCTGGTCACAATGGTGAGGTGGAGCACAGGTGTCTGGTGTGTGCCAATCTGGAACACCCGGATATGAGTGCGCTGAACTGCAGTTATTCCTGTGTAGTAGTAATGATGTGATGATTGTTGCAACCTGCGAGTGTTTGGGTTGCGGACGAACGAATGGTTAGAGGGCGAGAACCTATGAGCGATGCGGTGCGCGAGGCCAAGCGGCATCTGATGCGCGCAGGCTTGCTGTCCGGTGCTCCCGACGAGGGGGTTGTTCCGGACCTGATCCTGCGGAGCTGGCGTCGCTCGATCGGCAACAGCGCTGACGCTACGATGCCGTCGCAGAAGTTCGACGAGATCGATACCGACTCCATCCTGCGCCGCGCGGCAGATCCGGTACTCGACCGCTGGCAGGACCAGCTCGTGGACACCGGCACGACGCTGTTCCTCAGTGACCGTGCCGGCAGCATCGTGGCCAGGCGCGCAAGCGATAGGGGATTGCAGCGAAAGCTGGATCGGGTTAATGCGGCAGAAGGGTTCGACTATTCGGAAGACTCGATCGGAACCAACGGTCTCGGTACCTCGATGGTCGAAGGCCGAGCGGTGTACATCGAAGGCAGCCAACACTTCAACGAGTCACTGTCCGTACTGGCGTGCGCGGCCGTTCCGGTTTACACGCCGTCGGGTCTGGTGATCGGATCGGTGTCGCTCGGGGGACCATTGGCCATCGCAAGTTCGCTGATGGTCACCCTTACCAAGGAAATCGGTCAGCAGATCGAAGAACGACTGAAGGCGGCTGCACGACCGCAGGACCTCGCTTTGGCAATGTCGTTCATGCGCTACGCCAACTCTCGTCGTCCCACGGTCATCATGGACCGAGAGACGCTTCTGGCGAATACACCCGGATTGCCTTATGTGAGCGTCGATTCGCATGTAGTTCTCTGGGATCGCCTCAGTGCACACAATTGGGCGCTCGCGAACACAGCTCGCTGGGATATCGACGCAGGCGCGGTGGCGGTGACAGCTCGTCGAGTCGTCGAGGGAGCCCGCGACTACTACGTGCTGCACTTCGCTCCCGTCCCTCGAGACGAGGTTTCGACGGCCGGCCCCATCGTTCCAGGCGCCCACGTCGACACTGCTTCTCGGGAAACAGTGAAGGCAGCCGTGACGGTGATCGACGGTCCGCGTGGATCCGGTCGTGCATCTCGTGCACTGGATGTGCGAGCCGGTCGGGGAGAAGGCGGAGAACTCGAGGTCGTCATTCTGTCCGCGGACACGGCAACGCCGTGGTCTGCGGTGGCAGACCTCCTCAAGGGCGGCCGAGATGTTCTGATCCGAAGACTGGAATCGGTGCAGGACAACGAAATTTCTCCCGTCGCGGCGCTGGTACAGGATCACCGTGAGGCGGTCGCCGCAGGTAGGCGAAACCAGTTGCTGATCACCACCTGTGCCGAAGTGTCTTCATCCGAAGTTGCTGCGTTGGTAAAGCTTTGGGGTATCGACGCCAGAACGGAGGCCCTCTCCGCCACGCCGGATCGCATCCCGGGGCTGGTCCGCAGCATTCTCGATCAGGTGGACACAACGCGACGGCATTCCATGTCCCCGACAGCTCTGCAGTCGTTGATGCAGTGGGATTGGCCCGGCAATATCGCGGAATTGACGGCGACCGTGAGCGCCCTGGCCTCGAGCGTGACGGCATCGGTGATCGAGCGCCACCACCTTCCCGATCACCTGCAACGGGCTCCCGCACGTCGAAAGATGACGATGATGGAATCGGCGGAGCGCGATGCCATCGTCGAGGCATTGGACCGCGCTGGTGGGAATAAGTCGGTGGCGGCAGAGCTACTCGGAATCGGCCGAACGACCCTCTATCGCCGTTTACGTCAACTCGGCCTGGACGATGGTGAGGCGTCGCTGTAGGTGCCGCTCACGAGTCGACTTCGTCGAGAGCGACTACCTTGTCCAGTACTACGCGCAGTGCTGGGTTGGTGTTGTCTCGGCGCCACGCAGCTCGCATATCCACATCTGCAGTGGTGTCGTCCAGAGGGACGAACACGACGTGTGGATCGGTGACGTTGCTGGCTACCGAAGCAAGGGTCAGGTGGCACCCCACCTCGGCGGATACCAGGGCCAGGGCGGTCTGGGTGTCGGGCGCGATCTGAACGACGTCGGGGACGAAACCGTGCGCGTCGGCCAAGCGGCGTAGTCGATCGGGGAGTACCGATCCTTCGTGCAATGGCAACGACACGAAGTGTTCCTGGGCCAGCTGTTCGATTCCGATGTGTCGTGCATCGGCCAGAGGATGTGTGTCGGCGAACGCGACGACGAGGTGGTCGGGCATCACGACCTGGGACTCGACGGTGGACGGAATGACGTCCCATCTACCGAGCGCAATGTCGGTGTCCCCGCTCAGAAGCCTCTTCATGGCCGGCTGAGCGAAGTTTTGGCTCGAGAGTTCGAGTTCGATACCCGGGTGCTGCGATCGAACGAGTCGAGCCAGTCTGGCGACCATGCGGTGTGTCGACACACCCGCGAACGCGATCCGCACGAGTCCGGTCTCGCCGCCGTCGGCCGATACGACCGCGTTCTCAGCGGTGCGCATCGCTTCCAGCACTGCCCGGGCGGGATCTATCAAGGCCTGGCCGCTGGCGGTCAGTTTCACCGAACGGGTGTTTCGGTCGAACAGGGTGGCACCGAGGTATTTCTCGAGCTGCTTTATGGTGCGACTCAACGGCGGCTGCGCGACGTGCAGACGCGCGGCCGCACGTCCGAAGTGGAGCTCCTCGGCCACCGCGAGGAACGCGCGAAGCTGTTCGACGTCCACTCGAGCTCCTTTGTTGCAAAATTGTCAAAACAGAAGTACCAATTAAGTATTGGACTGATGGTAATGCAGTAACCGATAGTTGTCCCATGGATACGCTGAATCCCGATGTACCGGACGACGTCTTCGCGGACGTGCTGAAGCAGATCTCGCATTTCGTTCGCTCGCGTGTGGTGCCGCGTGAGCTCGAGATCATGAACACCGATTCGATTCCCGACGATCTGCGGAAACAGTCCGCGGAGATGGGGCTGTTCGGTTACGCGCTTCCGCAGGAGTGGGGCGGGCTGGGCCTGAATCTGATCCAGGACGTCGAGTTCGCGATGGAACTCGGCTACACCTCGTTGGCGTTGCGCTCGATGTTCGGTACCAACAACGGGATCGCGGGGCAGGTGCTCGTTGGCTTCGGTACCGAGGAGCAGAAGTCGAAGTGGTTGCCGGGCATGGCAACCGGCGACATCGTCGCCTCCTTCGCGCTGACCGAGGACGGAGCCGGATCCAACCCTGCGGGCTTGAGGACAACGGCGAAGGTCGACGGCACTGGGTGGGTCATCAACGGCAGCAAGCGGTACATCACGAATGCTCCGATCGCGAACATGTTCGTCGTCTTCGCCAAGCTGGACCCGAAACCGCAGAGCGGCAACGGTATCGCGGTTTTCCTGGTCCCTGCCGACACCGCCGGGATCGAGGTGGGCGTCAAGGACGCGAAGATGGGCCAACAGGGCTCCGGCACGGCCGATGTGAACTTCACCGACGTGCGGGTCGAGGCCGACGCGCTGGTCGGCGGCACCGGCGACATCGGGTACAAGGCGGCGATGACCTCGCTGGCACGGGGACGGGTACATATCGCGGCGTTGGCCGTCGGTCAGGCGCAGCGTGCGTTGGACGAATCCGTGTCCTATGCCGCGGCGTCCACTCAGGGCGGCGAGCCGATCGGGAACTTCCAGCTGGTGCAGGCCATGATCGCCGATCAGCAGGTCGGTGTGATGGCGGGCCGGGCGATGGTCCGTGAAGCGGCTCGGTCGTGGGTGCTGGAGACCGATCGACGTATCGCGCCGTCCGCTGTGAAACTGTTCTGCACCGAGATGGTCGGCAAGGTCGCCGATCTGGCCGTCCAGATCCACGGCGGCGCCGGCTACATGCGTGAGGTGCCGGTCGAACGCATCTATCGGGACGTGCGACTGCTCCGACTGTACGAGGGCACCAGCGAGATACAGCGGTTGATCGTCGGTGGCGGACTTGTCCGGGCCGAGCAGAAACGCAACTCGTGAGCCTACCACTCGAAGGCTTCACCGTTGTCGCGATAGAGCAGGCCGTCGCAGCACCGCTCGCCACCCGAAATCTCGCCGATCTTGGTGCTCGTGTCATCAAGGTCGAACGCACCGACGGCGGAGACCTGGCGCGGGGTTACGACCATGCCGTCCACGGCACCGGAGCGCACTTCGTGTGGCTCAACCGGGGCAAGGAATCACTTGCGGTAGATCTGAAGTCGGTGCAGGGACGCGAGATTGTTCGCGGACTCATCGACCGAGCCGACGTGTTCGTCCAGAACCTTGCCCCTGGCGCGGCAGAGCGTCTCGGTTTCGGTGCCGACGAATTGCGGACTGCGAACCCGCAACTGGTAGTGGTGAACATGTCCGGATTCGGCAGAGGTGGTCCCATGCAGGACCGGAAATCCTACGACATGCTGATCCAGGCCGAATCGGGCTTGATTTCCATCACCGGAACTCCGGACGAGCCAGCCAAAACCGGAATACCTACCGCTGATATCGCGACCGGAATGTACTGCGCACAATCGGTTCTCGCGGCGTTGCTGCGGCGCGGACGAACCGGCGAAGGCGCGACCATCGATGTCTCCATGCTTGATTCGACCGTAGAGTGGATGGGTCACGCGATGTACACGCAGATGTACACCGGTGCGCAACCTCAGCGTATGGGTGTGAGCCACAGTTCGATTGCGCCCTATGACGCCTACCCGACGCTCGATGGTCAAATCCTGATCGGTGTGCAGAACGACCGGGGCTGGCGAACGCTCGTCTCGGATGTACTGAGCGTGCCCGAGTTGTCGGACGACCCGCGTTTCGCGACAAACGTTCTGCGCGTACAGAACCGCACCGAATGCGACGCTGTCGTCAGCGCCCGTACCTCACAGTTCACGACAGGGGCCCTGGACACGAAACTTGCGTCGGCCGGCATTCCTGCAGCGCAGGTGAAGCAGATGGATCAGGTCGTCGCCCATCCTCAACTCGTCGAACGTGATCGATGGCGCACGGTCGGCACCGAACACGCAACCGCGCGGGCGCTACTACCGCCGGCTACGTTCTCCGATCACGAAGCGCCCATGGGCGATGTTCCCGCGCTAGGCCAGCACACCCGCGCGTTGCTGATGGAATCCGGTAAAGACTCAGACGAAACAGACAGCCTTCTGCGCCAGGGAATTGCCATGCAAAACGCAGCCTTCGATGCGGACTTCGCCCGATGAGAGTCGGCACCACCACAGGACAGGACATTTCATGATTTCAGGACGTACAGCCGTCATCACCGGTGGCGCGCAGGGCATCGGTCTGGCCATCGCCACGATGTTCGCGGAGAACGGCGCAAATATTGTCATCGGTGATCTCGACGAAGCGAAGGCGAAAGAAGCCGCAGATGCCCTACCCGTTGACGCAGTCGGCGTTCGCTGCAACGTCACCTCGGCCGACGATGTACAGACCCTGGTGAACACGGCTGTGTCGTCGTTCGGGTCGATCGACATCATGGTCAACAATGCGGGGATTACCCGTGACGCGACGATGCGGAAAATGACAGAGGAGCAGTTCGATCAGGTGATCGACGTGCACCTGAAGGGGTGCTGGAACGGCACGAGAATTGCTGCAGGCGTCATGCGAGAGAACGGTGGGGGATCGATCATCAACCTGTCGTCGATCTCGGCGAAGGTCGGTTTCGTAGGGCAAAGCAACTACTCGGCGGCCAAGGCCGGGATTGTGGGACTGTCCAAGGTCGCGGCCAAAGAGGTTGCGCACCTGGGTGTTCGGGTCAACGTGATTCAGCCGGGACTGATCAAGACGGCGATGACCGAGGCCATGCCGCAGAAGGCGTGGGATCAGAAGATGTCTGAAATACCGATGCAACGTGCGGGGGACCCGCGTGAGGTTGCCTCGGTGGCGTTGTTCTACGCGTCCGAGCTGTCGTCGTACATGACCGGCACCGTCTCCGAGGTCACCGGCGGCCGATACATGTAGCGATCGATTCCATCTTTCGTTATCCAATCCCGTCTCGATAAGGAATCTTCATGCCAGACGCTGTCATCTGTGAACCGCTGCGCACACCCGTCGGACGATTCGGGGGAGTGCTTCGCGATGTGTCACCGCAGCAACTCGCCGCCGTCGTGATCGAAGCGCTTTGCGCCCGTACCGGACTGGAAGGCGGTGTCATCGACGACGTCATTTTGGGACAGGCGTCGCCGAACGGCGAAGCACCGGCTATCGGACGGGTTGCCGCATTGGATGCGGGTCTCGGTATCGATGTTCCAGGTGTGCAGGTCGACCGTCGGTGCGGGTCCGGACTGCAGGCCGTCCTACAGGCGTGCATGCAGGTGCAAACGGGCGGTAGCAATCTGGTCTTGGCCGGCGGTGTGGAAAGCATGAGTCAGGCCGAGTTCTACGCAACCGGAATGCGATGGGGGGTCAAGGCCGAATCGGTAGCGCTGAGCGATCGACTGGCCCGAGCCCGTGTCACTGCGGGTGGGACAAACTTTCCTGTTCCCGGCGGGATGATCGAGACCGCCGAGAATTTGCGAGCAGAGTTTTCGATCAGTCGTGAAGATCAGGACGAACTTGCAGTGCAGTCGCATCAGCGCGCCGTGGCCGCGCAGAAGAACGGAGTGTTCGCCGAAGAAATTGTGGGGGTGCAGGTTCCGCAGCGGCGTGGTGATTTGATCGTGGTCGACACCGACGAACATCCGCGTGCCGACACCACTGTCGATAGTCTGGCGAAGCTACGTCCGATGCGCGCGATAATCGATCCGGCCTCGACCGTCACGGCAGGTAATGCCAGTGGTCAGAACGACGGTGCCGCCCTCGCGATCGTGACGACTCCGGAGCGTGCAGCCGATCTCGGGCTACGGCCGATCGCCCGGTTGGTGAGTTGGTCTGTTGCCGGTGTACCGCCGCGGACAATGGGAATCGGACCGGTCCCGGCGTCCGAGAAAGCTCTCGGGCGTGCAGGGTTGACCATGGCCGATATGGACGTCATCGAGTTGAACGAGGCCTTTGCCGTACAGACCTTGGCGGTCCTGCGGACATGGGGCATCGAGCCGGACGATCGTCGGCTGAACCCGAACGGCTCGGGCATCTCGCTCGGCCATCCGGTCGGTGCCACAGGTGGCCGGATTCTCGCGACCCTCCTTCGCGAAATGCGGCGGCGTGATGCTCGCTATGGGCTGGAAACCATGTGCATCGGTGGCGGGCAGGGTCTCGCTGCCGTCTTCGAGAACATCAGTCAGTAGTAGCGCGTGCCGAACTCGAAGTCGTGGACGCATTTCGCTGAATATGCCTGCATAACTTCGAGTTCGGCGCAGTCGGCGTCGGTCAGAACGGGAATGGGTGAGCGTGGTCGCGGACGGTGAGCCACTGCCACTGGGTGAACTCGTCCCAACTGCTCTGGGTACCGAATCGTGCACCATTGCCCGAGGCACCGGTTCCACCGAACGGGGCATACGCATCGTTGTTCAGTGTCTGGTCGTTCACGTGGACAATTCCTGTGGTCAGGCGGTCTGCGAGATGCCTGCCCCGATCGGCTGATCCGGTCTGGATCGCGGCGACCAGACCGTACTCGGTGTCGTTGGCGACAGCAACGGCCTCGTCCTCGTCGCGCACGACGATGACGGGGGCCACCGGCCCGAAGATCTCTTCGCGGAATGCGGCCATCGAGGACGTGACTCCCGCGAGAACGGTGGGCTCGTAGAACAATTCGCGATGCATGCCGCCGGCGCGAACCTCTGCTCCGGCCGCCACGGTTTCGGTGACGATGCGGTCGACGTTCTTCAGCTGCGTCTCGTTGATCAGCGGTCCGAGAGCTACCTGCTCGGTGAACGGGTCGCCCACCGGAAGGTTCTTCGCCCGAGCGGCAAGGCGATCGAGGTACTCGTCGGCCACGGACTCGAGCACGATGTGCCTACCGGCGGTCATACAGACCTGCCCCTGATGCAAGAACGATCCCCACGCGCCTGCGGAACTGGCCGCTTCCAGATCGGCGTCGTCCAAAACGATCAATGCGTTGTTGCCCCCGAGTTCGAGGGAGACGCGCTTGAGGGTGCGTCCAGCTGCCTCACCGACTTTCCGTCCGACCGCCGTGGATCCGGTGAACGAGACCATGCCGATGCCGGGATGTTCGGCAACCGCGGCCCCGGGCTCGGCGTCGCCGGGCAGGACGTGAAACAGTCCCTCCGGGACGCCGGCCTCCTTGAGGAGTCGGGCGAACAACAGACCTCCGGACACGGCGGTCTGTACATCCGGCTTGAGGACGACCGCATTGCCGAGAGCAAGCGCGGGAGCGACGGCGCGCATCGACAGAATCTGCGGGAAGTTCCAGGGACTGATCACGCCGACGACGCCGATCGGCACGCGACGGCCGACGCTGGAACGTCCAGCTTCGCTCGTGGGCAGCAGATGGCCGTAGGGCTGGGTTGGCAGAGCTGCCGCTTCCCACAACTCACTCAGTACGAGACCGACCTCGAACGCAGCCTTCCCCGGTACCGATCCACCCTCACGGATGAGCCATTCCTCGAACTCACCGCGGTGCGACTCGAGCAGTGTGGCGATCACCCGGATCACAGCTGCGCGTTCGTGGCCGGGGGTGGCTGCCCAGGCCGGCTGCGCTGCGCGGGCCCTGGCGACGGCATCGTCGACGTCGTCGGCAGTCGCCAGACCGATCTCGCCCAGGCTCGTACCGGTCGCTGGTTCGACGGTGCTGGTGGTGCCGCCGCCGCCCGTACGCCAACCGCCACTGTAGATCTGGCCGTGCCAGTCGGTTCCCAACAAAGTGTTGCTCACGCTCGTTCTCTTTCTTCAGAAGATTCTTGTACCGAATTGCTCTGTAGATCAACCGATCAGATCCGCAGCCTTCTCGGCAACCATGACCGTTGCCGCATTGGTGTTGACACACACGACTCTCGGGATGACGGACGCGTCGACTACCCGCAGGCCGTCTATGCCGTGTACCCGAAGATCCGGACCGACAACGGAATCGGGACCGGTTCCCATCGCGCAGGTACCCACCGGGTGGTAATAGGTTCCCGTGCCTCGGGCGACGTAATCTCGCAGTGCTGCGTCCGAATCGACCTCGGCACCGGGAAGCACCTCCGTCAGCCCCCATTCCGCGAAGGCGTCGGTCGCAGCGATGGTGCGGGCCACCTCGATAGCGCCGACCAGTCGGTCCACATCCGACGTTGCGGTGAGATACGCCGGATCGATCAGTGGCAGATCGTCCGGATTCGCTGTCGCCAGCCGAACGCTGCCGCGAATGTCGGGCACGGTGGTGACTCCGAACGTGATGCTGTTCTCCGGCGCGACCAGGGTCGGCTGGTGGAACGGCACGTGAATGAACATCAACTGCATGTCCGGACCGTTGAGCTCGTCATCGCTACGCCAGAGCATCGACACCTCGGCATGGTTGGTGGACGCGGGTGGAATCGGTTGCGCTGCTTCGTAAACGACGCTGCACAGCGGATGGTCGTGCAAGTTTCGTCCTACACCCGGTAGATCGTGGACGACGGGAATGCCGAGTTGTTGCAATTCCTCGGCCGGTCCGATCCCCGACAGCAGCAGCAACCGCGGTGAATCCACCGCGCCTGCGCTCAGAATGATGTCGTGTCGAGCCGACGCCGTCATCGGCTCCCCAGCACGGCGGTAGTTCACGGCGACGCAACGACCGTCGTCGACCACCAGGGACTGCGCCCGTGATCCGGTCGACACGGTCAGGTTGGGTCGATGTGCCTCGACAGGAGCGAGATAGGCCGACGCTACGCTGAGGCGGGCACCGTCGGAGATCGCCAGATCGTGCCACCCAGCACCTTCCTGCTCGGTGCCGTTGAAGTCGCCTGTGATCGGATGCCCGGCCTCGGCGGCCCCATCGAGAAATGATTGCGACACCGGATTGGGTGAGGCCGACGGAGCTGGACGCAACGGCCCCTTGTCGCCGCGGACCTTCGGGTCTCCATTTATGACAGTCTCGGACTTCATGAAATACGGCAACACCGCGTCGTAGGACCACGACTCGCCGGCGACGTCCGCCCACGCGTCGAAGTCGTTGCGGTGTCCTCGCAAGTGGACCATCGCATTGATCGAACTGCTTCCGCCGAGGGTGTGACCTCTCGGCCAATTGTGGACACCTCCGCCTGCCGCTTTCTGCGGAACTGTGTCGTACGCGTAGTCGACGTTGCTACCCCAGAGCGACGGCCAGGCGGGCGGTACTGCGAGGTCCGGGTGATCGTCGCGACCACCACTCTCCAGTAGCAAAACTGTGACATCAGGGTTCTCGCTGAGTCGTGACGCCAGTACGCAGCCGGCGGATCCGCCACCGACAATCACGTAGTCGAATGCATGGTCCATCTCGGTCAATCCTCTCACCAGTGACCGGCACCACACCGGTAGGTCCCCAGTGTGCGGAGCGGGGAGGCGTCGCGGTTGACGATTTCCGCCGCAATTCTTGCCAATTCACGCCGAGTTTCGGTGGGTCCCCTGCCGGACAACTTCGTTCGCACAGCGACGATCAGCCGCGTGCTACGCGTTCCGCCGATGGACTGATACCGAATTTGCTCTTGTACAGCCGGCTGAAGTGCGCCGCATCGGAGAAGCACCAACGCCCGGCGACTGCGCCGACAGTGGACCTCGCTGCCCGGGACGCGAGGAGATCTCGTCGGGCACCGTCGAGCCTCATATCACGAATAGTTGTTGTGACCGTCGATTTTTCGCCGATGAAGAGCCTGTCGAGGCTGCGCGAGGACATCGTCAGCGCCGCCGCAACGGAGTGGTGGCACAGACCTGGGTCGAGAAGGTGCTGCCCGATGTAGGTGAGTACGGCAAGTTTTCGCGCCTGCTCTCCCGGTTCCGACACGTCGATGTGCGCATCGGCGGTGAGGGCGCTGCCGATGAGGCTGAGTCCAGCATCGGCGAATCGCAAAGCCGAGCCGGGATCCACCGAGTCGTCGACCGTCTGTCTCAGCGCCGCTTGTACGAAGTATTCGAGTACCGCGCCGGGCCCGGCACCGACGTCATGAGGGCGCTGCATCGCGGCATGGATCAGCTTATGAGGTAACCGCAGCGCGTCGGGAGGGAAAACCATGACGGCACAACGCCAGTCGCCCTCGAGTCGAAGATCGTAGGCTCTCCGGGTGTCGTAGATTCCGAACTGTCCAGGACTGATGGCTAATTCGTTATCGCCTTGGCGCACCACAGCCCGACCCTGCAGCTGTACACAGATTTTCACTGCATCGGTCGGGCGTCTACGCACCGCAGAGCGGGTCCGTCGGACTGTCTGCGGCGAACCACCGACCTCGAATGTGCCCAGCGCACCGACGGTTCTGCCCGTGATCCGTCCAGCCAACGGACGGTCTTCGACACCCTCGGGCACCAGCCCAGCGAATGCCGCGCCGAGCTCGTCCCGCCAGCGTTCGTCTCGCCACTCCTCGATTTTCAGGGTCGCCTCACAGTGCAGAAACGTCCGACGGGTGCTGGGCCGCTGGGCCTGCTGCGCAGCCCCGTGGCAGCTTGCCCGGAAATGCGCGTTTCGGCCACGACCACGGCATTGATGCGGTGCGGAAGTACTATGACCAAGCCTCTCTGTGTGTGATGGAGTGACGCTGACCACATTAGTGTCTTCTATCCATTGCTGACAAAGACCTGAATCCGGTTGATTGATAAGCGCTAGCAATCAATACACGCCCGGGTCAGGCTCAGGTGTAGCCCTGATGTGACGGGGGTCCTTGGCGACTCGGTCGTCGGCAATCGAACTGGAAGTTTCTGAGAGGGCCCGATATGCGTGACATGTTGGGGCACGTACTGACGCTATGCCAATCGTCGGCGTCGCCTAACTGTCCGGAATGCGTCGTGCATGCGGTCGAACACGCTGAGTCTTGTGTTGTCTCCACGGATTGCGCCGTACCGTTCGAGGGTCGGCTGTTGTATTACTTTCCAGTAGGACGACTTCGCATATGTCCTGAAACAGGTGCGGAAACGGTCTTCGAGCGTGCCGCGAGCGTGTCACTACTCGGTGCAACTGGAATGGATCAGCGTGAATCGGCGTGGATGAAGAGGCCTGGTCAGAGGTAGGGCGATGGGTCCGGGTACGTCCACCGAAATCTAGTCGATCCAGCTGGGGGTCAAGGGGTCGCAGGTTCAATTCCTGTCAGCCCGACAGATAGTTACAGGTCAGAGGCGGTTTCGGAGAGATCCGAAGCCGTCTTTTTCGTGTGCGTGCCGCGAGGGTGTCACTGGTCGTTTCCTACAGGCCCAGAAACAGAGAATCGTCGGGTCCATGTGGACCCATTGACGGTCGGGTGTCGGTGCCGGATGGGCGAATGGACCAGGGTGGATGAAGCCACTTGACTCGGCGAGTTCGCTGACGAGTTGCTGCGGAGTCAATAGGTGTCGGTGCCGATTTAGAAACTGTGGGCTGAGACAGGTGGGGCTGGCTCGGGTTTCGCTTGGTCCGGCCCCTGTTGACGCGGTGCATGCATCTGCGAGGAGGGTTCGGGTTCAGCACGGGATGATGTAGCTCGGGTCTGTGGTGGAGTCGAGCCATTTTCCGTACGAGTCGCCGCTGGATGCTTTCACCGCGGCGCACACCTCGGGTTCGGTAGTGCCGGCGACGCGGTAGACGGCATAGATAGGATTCCCGTCGGTTGTGGCTTGTCGAAGCGACGCGCAGGAATTGTCGGTGCGCAGGTACTGCGAGCCTGGGTTGACGAGGAGTTGCGCGGCGACCTCTTCCGCGTAGCTGTTGGGATTGGTGGCTGAATACAGCACGACGATTCCTGTGCCGTCACACGACGGGACTGACATGGTGGAGGCAAGGCCGAGGTCGCCTCTCGCCGATCCGGTCGACGGCGTAGGTGCGGTCGCTGACGAGGGGGCTGCCGATGGCGCGGATGCTGCTGACTGTCCGACCCACTTCGCCAACTCGTCTCCGAGGGCACCGTTGTAGCGAATGGATGCAATCGGCGGTCCGGTGACGTCGAAGGCGACGACTCCTTTGAGGAGGTCGCCCGATGTGACGGTTGCTGTCGATAGTTGCCCGTCGACGGTCCCGAGGGCTGCGTCGTAGGAGGTGCCGTCGGCCGCCCTGGCGGTGAAATAGAGGGGATTGACGTTTGTGGTCCCTCGGATGCCTTCCAATGTGACTGTGATCTGCTGCAGTTCACCGGCGGCGGGGAGGCCGTACTCCGATCCTATTGCGGGGGTGAGAGTTTGGACGGTGATGCGAGTCGTCACGTCGTCGTCGGTGACATCCTGTGCTGCTCCAATCGGAACCGCCGCATCGGTCGGCGGCGCGGTAGCCACCTCGGTTCTGGTGGTGCTTTCCGCTGTTGGGACGCCATTGGTGCTGCTGCAACCTGTCAGCACGAGCGCGGCGATGGCAGGGACAAGGAGCCACGATGCTCCGGTGTACTTGCGCGTCATTGAAGCGTCCCGTTTCTGTGTCGATGGACTACCGATCACATATCTGCGTGCGATGTCGGGCGTTACATCTGAGCACCGGACGGCGTGATGGAGCTGGCAGAGGCGGAGCCCCCGTAGCCCGACGCGCCAGGGCTGTGGGGGGTGGGGGGTTAACATTGCCGCGCAAAGCACGACCTCTGTCAATTTCAGAAGACGGCTGCACTCGTTGCAGGCGTTCCGAGGGTGAGTGCACGTGTCTTCTGACATTCTGATGTCAGAAGTGCGGTGCACGGTCGCACGCTCGGCTCTCGGTGACAGGGAGGCTTGTGATGGACCCCGACAAGCTCGACGTCGTGGAGACCGGCGTGCTGACAGCGTCGGGGGAGCGGTGGTCTCAAGCTGAGGCCCGTTTCGCTGTCCTGGCTCCCTTGCTGGAGATGCATCCGGTGCGTTCGGAAGCGGTCGACGATGCCGCGCAACGGTTGGGATTGTCCAGGCGGCAGGTCTACACGTTGGTCGGCAGGCTCAGGAACGGGACGGGGACAGTCACCGATCTTCTGACGAAGGTCTCGTCGGGAGGGCGTGGCCGCAGCCGAGTGACGGCTGAGGTCGAGGAAGTGATCGGCGATCATCTCACCCGCTATTTTCTTCACCGCCAGAAGCTGAGTGTCGCTGCGCTGCACAGACGTATAGCACTGGCGTGCCACCGCGCGGGTATGCCAGTGCCGGCCAGAAATACGGTCACCGCGCGTATCGCCGCGCTCCATCCGGCATCGGTGGCCAGGTCACGCGGAGGACCCGATGCCGCCCGCCCACGTCAGTCCGCCGGCGACAGTCCACCGACGGTTTCGGGGATTCTCGATCAGGTCCAGATCGACCACACCGTCGTCGATCTGATGGTCGTCGACGAGTACGAGCGGCAACCGATCGGCCGCCCCTACCTGACGATCGCCATCGATGTCTTCAGCCGTTCCGTACTCGGGTTCGTCGTCACTCTGGAGCCGCCGTCGTCGATATCGGTCGGGTTGTGCCTGGGCCGCGTGTGTTGCGAGAAGCAGACATGGCTGGAGGCATGCGAGCTCGCGGAGCAGGTGCAGTGGCCGATGGCAGGGAAGCCGAAACAGTTGTATCTCGACAACGCCTCCGAGTTCAAAAGCGAAGCGCTGCGCCGCGGATGCGCCCAGCACGCCATCACACTCGAATACCGTCCTCCGGGCCGACCGCACTACGGCGGGATCGTCGAACGCATCATCGGAACGGCGATGACGGCGGTGCACGAGCTGCCTGGGACCACCTTCTCGAACCCAGCGGACCGAGGAAGTTACGACTCGGACAAGCACGCGGCGTTGACATTGCGTGAGTTGGAGCGCTGGCTGGTCCTGGCCATAGCCTCGTATCACGCGAGCGTTCACACAGGGATTGGGAACACTCCGGCCGCCGTGTGGGCCGGCGAGGTAGCCGCAGTTGGTCACGCCCCTCGTGTGGTGCTCGGCGAAACCGCGTTCCTGGTGGACTTTCTTCCCGTCATCCAACGACGTCTGACGCGCACGGGCTTCGTTCTCGATCACGTGCACTACTTCTCGAACGCGCTCAAACCGTGGGTTGCGCGGCGAGAGGACCTGGGGCGGTTCGTGATACGACGTGACCCACGCGATTTGAGCAGAATCTGGGTCCTCGAACCAGACGGTGCCGGCTATGTCGAGGTGCCGTACCGGACGATGTCACATCCCGCGGTGACACTGTGGGAGCACAGAGCTGCTATCGCCCGTCTCCGCGAACAAGGTCGGTCGAACGTTGATGAGAGCGCACTGTTTTCGATGATCGAGCAGATGCGCGAGGTCACCGACCGCTCGCAGAAAGCCACCCGCAAAGCCCGGCGCAACCGTGCCCGCCGCACGCATCTCAACGGTGCCGCGTCTGCACCGATCCCGGCGATCCACCCGCCGGTGGAGCCTCGAGCAGGCGGCGGCACCGCAACGCCTGTCTTCAGCGACATCGAGGAATGGTGAGGCGATGACCGCATCGACAGGAAGCAGCGACGAACCCACCGAGTCGTCCATCGAGGATTTGGGGCACCTACGGGAGTCGGTTCGACCGCTCACCGCACTCGACGACGCGGAGCGGATCCGGTTGATCCGGTCGGAGAGGTGGATCGGGTATCCGCAGGCCCGTACGGTCATCGACCATCTGGAGTCGTTGCTGTCGTGGCCGGACCGACAGCGTATGCCGAACCTACTGTTGCTCGGTCCGACGAACAACGGCAAGTCGATGATCATCGAAAAGTTCCGGCGCACTCATCCGCCGATCAGCTTGTCCGACCGCGAGCAGATACCGGTGTTGTGCATGCAGATGCCCCCGGACCCGTCACCCGGCCGGTTCTACCTCGCACTGCTCATAGCGTTGGGAACACCGACCCGACCACGCAATCGGGTCCACGAACTCGAACAGCAAGCATTGATGCTGCTCCGCGCCACCGGCGTGAAGATGTTGATCATCGACGAGCTCCACAACGTTCTCGCCGGCCGCGACAACGTCCGCCGCGAATTCTTGAACGTGCTGCGGTTCATGGG
This sequence comes from Rhodococcus sp. Leaf278, assembly GCF_001426085.1. Taxonomy (GTDB): domain Bacteria; phylum Actinomycetota; class Actinomycetes; order Mycobacteriales; family Mycobacteriaceae; genus Rhodococcoides. Next base: position 173,572 of record NZ_LMRR01000043.1, on the reverse strand, counting down.
CAACGAACTACGCATTCCTCTCGTCGCTGTCGGAACCCGCGACGCCTACCTCGCCATCCGGACCGATCCCCAGCTGGAGAACCGATTCCACCCCATGACTTTGCCGGTCTGGACCAACACTGCCGACACCAGATCACTGCTGGCCAGCTTCACCACGAGCTTCCCCCTCCGCACACCCTCGCACCTGACATCACCGGAGATGACCGACTACCTCCTCACCCGCTCCGAGGGCACCATCGGTGAACTGACAACGCTGCTCACAGCCGCAGCAGTGACCGCCGTCGACAGCGGAGAGGAAGCGATCACCTCATCGGTGCTCACGCGCACTCCGTACGTCGGCCCCACCGAGCGACGCCGACAGCTCGAACGCCACCTCGCGTGAACGCGGCTCGCAGCGATGCCCGATGATGCGTCCGTTCGCCCGTGGCCGCTGCACCCGCCGCCACTGCCAGGCGAGGCCCTCTCGTCCTGGTTGGCCCGGATATGCGAGCTGTATCCGCACATCAAGCCTTCTGACCTGCTTGCAGACCTCGAAATCGATTGTTCTGTCGAGGATCTCGACCGCTACACACCGGAGCCGATACTCGCCGAGCTGGCCGGACGCGGCGCAGTCCCGGTAGAGAGGGTGCGGATGATGACGTTGGCGGGGTGGACACCGTGGCTGCTCGACAGCACCGACCCCGCCGACTGCGACTTCGACACCTACGTCCACCAATTCTCGATCCTGCTACCGGCCGACCTCGCGAGGGAGGATCGACGACGTCGCACACCCACGAGCGAGGCATGGTTGCCGTGGGCGAGCGCTCCGCGCAGTCGGGCATGCCCGGCATGTCTCGACAGCCTCGAATCCACTGCTGATATCAACATGACTCTGCTGCAGCAATATCCGGTGCTGAGCAGCTGCCTCGACCACCGTTGTCGACTCGAACCCTGCTCTGCTTTCCCTGGTCATGCAATCTTCTGGGATCAGGTCCGGTTCGGTTCGGACGAACGGGTCTCGCCCGTTCCGGTTCCCTCAGCGGTCACGGACCTCGATCGGCGCAGCACCGAGGCTCTGACGACGGGATGGGTGGAACTCGGCCCAGGCCGGGTACATGCCGCAGTCTGGTTTCGGCTTCTGCGCACCGTCGTCGACGAAGTGTCCTCGCCACTGGTTCGCACCGGACGGTGGGCGACGAGGCTCGTTGCGATCTGGAGGGCCGCCGGTCGTTCTCGCCCGTTGCGGACAGCGTGGGTTCCGTTCGAGGACCTGCACTGGGACGAGCAGGCGACAGTCCTCGAGGCCGCAGCGATCGGCATTGCGATGGTCGAGAGCGGTGAGATCGATGCCGGCGGTGCGCACGCATCTCTGCTGAGCCCACGACCGTATGAGCCGGTCGATCCTGGGACCGCTCCGACGCGCTCGTCTTATCCCGCACCCGAGCGCGATTTATGGGCTGACGCGCACGCTGCGGCCGAGGCCGCCATCGCGGCAGCGCGCGTCGATCCCGCATCCGCCAGTTCGTTGTACAACTTTCTGCGCTGGGGGTGCCGCACCGCGGCGGAGCTCGATGAGACGGTGCAACTGTTCCTCGACCACGGGATCCCGTTGCACCATCCGGCGACATAACTATCGCCCGATGGAGCGGGGTCGTCCGCGATGCACGCGCGGCGACAGCCGAGGAGCTCGTTTTCGCGCCGGGGTCATAGTCACCAACGGTATGTGTGCGGTGACCGACGAGAATTTTCCTTCCCGCACCGTCTCCGCGGAAACGCCTGCTCAGCGTGCTTTCGGCCTGAGAAGTCTGTCGGGAGGGCCCGCTACAGTCCAGCCATGACAGATCGCCAGCTCGTAGACGGCCCGACCACGATCCCGGCTGTCGTGCCGGGTGCCGCGGCGGTGTTTCCAGACCTACCGCCCGAGGTTGCTGCTCGGATCGAGCGTTCCATGGCCGCGTCCCGCTCGACCGGTACCCGCCGGGCCTACACCTCGGCGTGGCGACGCTTCGAGACCTGGTGCACCGTCGCCGGGCACCACGCGTTGCCGGCGCATCCCGCGACAGTGGCGGCCTACCTCGTCGCCGCGGCCGACACGCTCACCGTCGACGGGACGCGGGCGTACGCGGCCGCGACGTTCGGCAAGTGGATTGCGGCGATCGCCGACCGCCACCGCGCTACCGGACACGACAACCCGTGCGGGCACGAGATGGTGCGCGCCACCCTCGCCGGTATCCGGCGGGACTACGCGTCGGCGGGGGAGCGGCCCCGCAACCCGCGCGCACCGCTGCTGACCTCCGACATCACCACGATCGTCGACCACGCCCGACGCACTACAGCGGGGTGGGCGTCGGAGGTGCTCGAACGCCGCGACACCGCGCTGCTGCTGATGGGATACACCGGCGCATTTCGACGCAGCGAACTCGTAGCGCTGGAATGCCGCGATGTGCGCCGCGACCGTCTCGACGGTGCGCACGTACGGATCCGAAGATCGAAGACCGACCAGGACGGAACCGGCATCGGAACGGTGAAAGCGCTTCCGTTCACCGACTGCCACGAATCCTGCCCGGTCTGCGCGTGGGTGCGATGGCTGCAGATCGTCGCCGCGTTCGACACCGGGGGCAGAGCCGCCGTCATTCGACTGCTTTCTCGCGCAGCACAATTCGACTCCCATCTCTGCCGCGGCACCCTGCCGACCGCCGAGAAACGGTCGCCGCTGTTCCGGTCTGTCCGCAAGAACGGCAACCTCTCCGACACTGTGTTGTCCGGGGCAGCGGTCCATGCGGCGATCCGCCGCCGCGCAGCTCACGCCGGGTACGACCCCGAGACTGTCATGCAGCTCGGCGGCCATTCCCTGCGGGCAGGATTCGTCACCCAAGCCTTCCGTAACGGTGCCGATGCACATGCGATCATGCGCCAGACCGGGCACACCACACCCGCAATGGTCGAGACATATGCCCGCGAGCACGCCCCTCTGGTCGGCAACGCGGTCACCGAACTCGGTCTATGACCGGGCGTGTGACTTCACCCGTGAACGCCGATAGGGCGACCGGGGTAGATGCTGACCACGACGACTGCACCGGTTCGATTCGACCAGCGGATATCACGAACGTGGCGGTGCCGAAGCGGGATCGGCACACGTGGTCACTGTTCGAGGACTGGTGCACCGCCCATGACGAAACACCACTGGCGGCCTCCCCGGATTCACTTGCTCGGTTCCTCTCGGCGCACCCCGCGGCGTCCACGACCCAGCGCCGCCGGATCGCGGTGATCGACGCCGCCCATTCCCGGCACCTGTTACCCCAGCCGGGCCGTGCGGAGGTCGTCCGGGCTGCGCTGGACGTGGCGCGTACGGCGCGCCTGCACGAGCTGGCAGCCGTGATCGGCGGCGTCATCGCGCGCCTCCCCGAATCCGGTTGGCCGTCCGAACTGTTCGCGCGGCGAGACGCCCTCGTCCTGGTCTTTGCCTCGACCGGTCTGCCGTACACCCAGATCGCGGCCCTGCGGCCCTGCGACGTCACCGCCGATCCGAGGATCGATGCCCTTCGTATCGACACAGGCCGCGGCGTTCGCACCGTCACTCCTCTCGCACTGATGGAGACGGGTATCTCGCCGCGGACGGTGTTCCAGCGCTGGTTGGAGGTGCTGGGCCATCACACGCGGTACCCGAACACTCGAATGCTCGCCGACGCTCTCGATGCCGTGGGCGGTACCGGGCTCAGCGGATTCGACCGGTACGTCGATCCGGCCGGTCGACAGCCGCTGTCGACCGCAATCGACCGGTGGGGTCACACCCCGCTGACTGCGACTGCACTTACCGCCCATGCGGTCGCCGACATCGTTCGAGCGCACCTGGACGGACGAGCACCTGTGCACCGACACCATTCGGTGCAGGCACGGCAGCCGAGCACAGATCTCGTACCCAAGCCCGCCTCGGCTTCGCTACTCGACCCCGGCTACTACGAACACGGGACTCGGGCACGCCGAGACGCACACCAGCTACTCGGTGGCGTCGATTCGACGCTCGACGACGTCGAAGAGCGTGCGGATTCACTGTTGAAGCGGCTTCTCGAATTCGTCGAGGCAGAAGTGCCGCCGTGAGGTCGGCCGTTCGTGCCGCGAAGATGGTCCCTGCACCCGTTCAGGCCGCTTCTGTGGCGTGGAGACGCTCGACGAGACCGGGGTGAACCGATCGATCAGATCTCCGCTTGCGTGAACTCGACTGTGTCGCCCTCCGGTGCACCGACATTCCGGGAGCAATCGCCGGAGGGAACTTCGGTTCGGGTGAACCCCTCAGGCTCGGTGTGCGTACACCACAGTGAAGCCCACCGCTGGCGTGGGCACGAGGACAGGACACGTGATGAGCACTTCAAGGTTCCGTATGGCAACGTCGCTGCTCGCGTCGGCGGCGGTGATCGCCCTCGCCGGGTGCGGTTCCACCGAACCCACCGGTTCGGTGGCGGTGTCGAGCACTCCGGTGTCCACGTCGGCGGACGCGAAGGCTGCGACACCCGATGTGGCACCGTCCGAACCCGGACTGGTGGTGTACGCCAGTAACTACTCTGTGAGTGACACGGTCTCTCGGGTACAGCGCGCGCTGGAGACGGCGGGAGCTGTGGCAGCCACTGTGGATTTCGAGAAGTTGGCACAGGGAGCAGGTGAGACGATCCGCCCGACCACCGTGGTGATCGGGGGGAATCCGAAAGCGGCGTCGCCGTTGATCGCCGCGGACCAACGGGCCGCGATCGACCTTCCACAGAAGTACCTGGTCTGGCAGGCCGCCAACGGAACGGTGTTTCTGGCATACAACTCCGCCGAGTACATCGCGACGCTCGCAGGCATCCCGGTCTCGTCCGACGCCCTCGACGGACTCCGGGCCGGCTCGGCATCGACCGCGTCCGATGCGACGGGATCCTCGGCGGCCGCCGCAGAGGGCACCGATGTGTCCGCAGCGCCGGGATACCTGGTCGAGAAGACCAGTGATGCATCGGTTGCAGCGTCCATTGCCCGATACGAGGCAGCGTTCGCGGCCAAGAATCAGCCCACAGTCGCAACCGTCGATCTCGCGTCCGCCGCTGCCGAGACACCTCTGAGGCCCACCATGGTCACCTACGTCGGTAATCCTGCGGTCTCGACTGCGCTGGTCGGAGCGCAGCAGACCATGGGGATCGACCTCCCCGCCCGATACGTGGCGTGGCAGGATGCCGAAGGGATCGTTCACGTGGCTCACCCCGATATCCGTGTACTCGCCGCTCGGCATTCGATCTCGCCGACCAATCCTGTTCTCGACATGGTCGCCGCCGCCACGACCGGTTTCACCGATGCCGCTTCCGGCTCGGGCAGTTAGGTGGACGGTGTCGAATCCGGCTCACAGCACAACCACCAGCTCGTCGATGCGTCCGAAGTCGCCATGTCGGCGCTCTTCCGCGAGCACCAGCACGCAGTGACTCGATTCGTCAGCCGCTACACCCAGACCCGCGAGCAGTGTGAGGACATCGTCCAGGAGACGATGTTGCGCGCGTGGCGCGGGATCGACCGCATCGATGTGACGGCAGCATCGACGCGGTCCTATCTCATGACCATCGCGCGAAACGTACTCACCGATCAGTGGCGGGCGAGCACGAGCAGGCCGACTCTCGTCCACGATCAGATCGCACTCGCCGCCGAGTGCATCGACGACGAATTGGGCGGGGTCCTCGACGGGTGGCTCATAGACGAGTCGCTGCGTCGGTTGTCCGAGGAGCATCGAGCAGTCATCGTGCTCATCTACTACGAGGGTCGAACCGTCTCCGAAGTGGCCGCGCACCTCGATATCGCGGTCGGCACGGTCAAGTCCCGCTCCTATTACGCTGTGCGTGCCCTACGCCGGATCTTCGACGAGTTGGGATTGATTCCATGAGCTCAGCGCACGACGAGATCCGACCACTGCTCGGGGCGTACGTACTCGACGGACTCGAGCGCGACGACCGAGCAGCGGTACGACGACACCTCGACGACTGCCTTGCCTGCCGAACCGAAATCGACGTCCTGGCACCCGTCGCAGGAGTGCTTCGACGTCGCAGGCAGCCAGCAGATCTCTCACCGGTGCACTCGACGGCCGGTGCAGACCAGCGACTCGACCACCTGCTGAGCGCGATGAGGCATCAACGGACCTCCGAGAAGAGGCGGCGGCGAGTGTGGACTGCGGTGTCGGCGACCCTCGTTCTGGGAGTCGCTGCGGCGATCGTCCCGCTCAGTACCCTCGCCCGCTCCGACGATTCGACAACGGTGAACGATGCGGGTGCCCGCCCGCTCGTTCTGTCGAGCACCGTCGGGGCCACAGGTGACCTCGAGCTCACCACGAAAGCCTGGGGCACATCGATCGACGTCGACGTTCAACAACTCCCCGGCGCAGGCATCCTCACTCTGCAAGTGGTCGGCAACGACGGGACTCGACAACAAGCAGCTCAATGGTCGGTCACCGCGAGCCGAGCAGCAGCGGTGACCGGCGCAACGTCCCTTTCTGTCGAGGACATCCACTCGATCGTGATCGACGATCCGGCGGGCAACACGATCGCGCGGGCCTCTCGCTGAGACCGAGTCGTCACGGACACGGGCAGGTTTCGATGCGGTGCCTCGGACAGCGTGTCGGTCGCGTGGCCGCCCGAACGGCTGGACCGCGGTCGAGTGAGATCGGGACGCTGACGACGTACCCCGGATCGACATCCGAGTCCGAACGCGCTGGCTCTGCGTTCGCCGCACCGCATCGGTCCGTCGCTCGTTTTCCGGACTCATTCCAGAAAAGTCGTGCATACTTTCGGTCGGTTCGGTACCCACTGTGGCATATACCAAGGGGGGTATGTAAGTACCCTAGGGGGTATCCGACCTGATCTGGAATCGAAGTCGATGAGAAGACGGGTGCAATAGGCACCACACGGCCTGTCGTGGTTATCTCATAGGTGTGTTCAGGCAGCGGAGTCGTCAAACGCTCAGCAGTGGTCGTCGAGGCGAGCCACCGAGAGCTGGCGTCTACGGCTCACGGTGCGTTTCCCCATGGCCAGCAGTACGTGTGGCGTGGGTCAGCAGTGAGTGCGGCGTATGACAGATGATGACGTGTGGTCCGGAAAGCACGCCCGAGCGCACGATGCCCCGGTCCGCTCACTCAATGCGTCGGTGTTGCGATGGAGGATCGACACTGCACGGTCCATTCCACTGTTCGATCCCGACGACGGCGGCGACGCGGCTCGCTGTCTGGTGCTGTTGGAGTCTCCGGGGCCGAAAACGATACGTCCGGGCGGGACCAACATGTGTTCGTTCGACAATCCAGATCGAACGAACCCCGTGCTGAAATCGGTGTTCGCCGACGCGGGTATCGACCGGGTGCAGTGCGTCAAGTGGAATATTGTGCCGTGGGCAGTGCTCGATGACGCCGGTCATCCGGTATCGCCGACGGCATCCGTTCTCGGTGAGGCGGGCCCATATGTCGGCGAGCTTATGGCCTTGCTGCCGAAACTGGAGGTGGTTTTCGTTCTTGGTGCGAAGGCTCTCGATGGCTACATGCGCGTCATCACTGCATCTGCTCCCACCCGCCTCCTCCCGGTGATAGCGGCACCGCACCCCTCGGCTCGCAACGCACACGCACCGGCGGCTGCTCGCCAGCGGTTGATCAACGCAGCACTGTCGGTCGCAACGCACCTGGAGAAGGCACCTGAACCCCGCACTGTGCTGAGGTAGGGCGGATCGTGCTGCTGCTGCCTCCGACCGGTCAGTCCTGGTGGGGCTGGCGTTCGCCGGTGTCGGTGTCGATGTCGATCACCTCGTCCGGGCTGTCGGGGTGGTACTGGATGATGTGTGGTTCGGCGGCACCCCGGCGTGCACCGTCTCGATATGAGAACCAACATCCCGCGAACAGCACCACTGTCACGATCGCTGCGACGACGGTCCAGCCCTCGAACCCGCCGGCGAGGGCCGTGAGAAAGGCCCCCGCAGCAGCTGTTCCCGCCATCAGCAACAGCCAGGTCAGATAATTTTCGGTGACTCGTGCCCAGACGCGTCCGCGGCTGCCCCGTCTCGGGGTATCGGAAGTCGGTGTGTCTGCATTCGGTGTGTTCATCGTGATCGTGAGTCCTTTCCGGGGTCAGTGGTCGATTGGATCAACGCTGTTCGTTCGGTATCAGCGTTCCGAGTGGGTACTACCCGGCGGTCGGTTCAGCTGGGTTGAAAAAGTTTTCCTTGCACGCTGCCGCGGAGAGTGTGGGCGGCGACTGTGCCCCAGGCTGCGAGCAAGGCCGCATACAGTCCGATTGCAAGGGCCTCGACCGCGGCCGACCCCAGAGCGCCGCCGAGGGCAGTGGCACCGGTGACGCAGGTGCCGATGGGGAAGGTGAACGACCACCAGGTCAGTGAGAATGTCAGTCCCTTCTGGGCGGCATGGATGGTGAGGGCGGTTGCGAGGGTGAACATCAAGACGCCGAAGCCGCCCATCGTCAGTCCGTACAGAATGCCGAACACGTGCAGGCCGGTTGCGACGGAGGCGGTCTCGCCGGTGAACACCAAGGGTGCATCGTTGCCGAGCAGGTTCGCGGCGGTGATCGATTGACCGATCATGCCGAGGGTGATCCACACCGTCGGTGCTGCCTGGACCGGCGGGATTCCGCCGTGGACGAGCCGTCCGTAGATGAGCGTCATGGTCAGCATTCCGATGATCAGTGACAGCCCGAACATCGCGTAGCAACCGGACAGCATGGCCAGGCGCCATTGCCCATCCGCGATATGAGGGAGCAGCAGCGCACCGGTGGAGGCGGACACCATCGGCGGTACGACGGGCATCAACCACGCCGGGAGTGCGACGGCGGTCTGGTGATCGTGGGCGGTGATCATCAGGTAGGGCACGAGAATGCTGGTGATCAGCCCGAGGGCTGTGCCAGCGGTCCACAGGACGGCAAAAATCACGGTTGCGGGCGCCGCTCCGATGACGTCTTTGCCCAGCAGCATCGTCCCGGCACCGACGGTCAGCAGCGCCATGGGGGGTGCGCCGTAGAACTGCACCATCACCGGATGCGCGGCGTGCTCACGCGCATACTGCCGGTGTCGGATCCAGTGCACTGCGAAGGCACCGGAGAGTGTGATCAAGGCGACCGACGCTGCGATCCACACGATCGTTGCGAACACGTGCAGTCCGGGGATGTGGGCGGGCAGGGTGGCGGCGGCGTTGGCGACGATACCGGTGCCCATGACCGAGGCGAACCAGTTGGGGGTGATGTGTTCGAAGATCTGGCTCGGGTGGTCGAGGTCGGAGAGCACCGGCCACTTGCGCGGCCGCTCGGTATCGTCGCCGCGCCGAGACGTGATGGAGGAGCGGTGCAGAGCTGTCGTGGTCATGACTTCCAGCGTCCTCGCACACAGTCGTCACCGGTAGACACCGATTACCTGGCCGGTCCCAACCTCAGGTTATGACTGCGGGGATTTGAGGGCGACGACGAGCAGGTCGCTCGACGGTCCTCGCAGTTCACGGCCCGCGGGCCACACGGCACGCAGGAACCGGCGCAGGTCGAGCCCCTCTGTGTGAACGCGGGCCAGCGTTCCGGCGGCGATCTCGGCGGATACCGCGAGGGAGCTGAGTACGGCCGGTGCGAGGCCGCCGATGACGGCAGCTTTGATGGCAGTGGTGGAGGACACCTCGAGCAGTGGCGCGGCGAGTGGGCCCGCAGTCCGGAGCGCACGTTCGAGCGCGAGACGTGTGCCGGACCCGGGTTCGCGGGTGACCAGCGGTGTCGCGGCCAGTTCGCTCGCCGTGATCGTTCGTCGAGCCCATTGATGATCGGGGGCGACGACGACGACGAGTTCGTCGCGGGCAACGTCCTTCGAGTGGAGTCCGCTGGGCAGATCGGGGCTTTCGACGAATCCGATGTCGGCGCGGCCGTCGAGCACCGATGCGGCTACGTCGACAGAGTTTCCGGAGGTGAGAGTCGGTGTGATGGAAGTGTCGTGGGAGCGCAGTGTGATGAGCCATCGCGGTATGAGGTATTCGGCGATGGTGAGGCTTGCGGCGATACGAATGTGGCTGTGGCGGTCGGTGCGCAGCATTGCGATGCTCGTGGCGAGCTCGGCGGCTTCGGCGATGACGCGCTCGGCCCAGCCGGCGACCAGTTCGCCGGTTGCGGTGAGGGTGGCACCTCGCTGCCCGCGATGCAGGAGTGCTACCCCGATGCGGCTTTCGAGTGCTTTCAGGCGTGCGCTCGCCGCTGGCTGCGACATGTCATGCGCCTCCCCTGCGCGTCCGATGCTTCCCAGCTCGGCGACGGACAGCAATAATTCGTAGCTGATCAGGTCGGTCACATGGGTCGGCAGGGGCACGGTGCCAGCGTAGAGACTGCAGTCGTAGCGGGCGCGGAGCCCACAGGCGCGTTTGCCGGAAAAGTCCCCATTCGATGCTCAATGCTCGCGGGAAGTGGAACGGGGTCGCGGCACTGGATCCCGTGGTTCGTTCACCCTCACTGACGCCACCTGCTTTTATCCAGTTCTCGTCACCCAGGATTGCCTTGGTTCGTGCGAGTTGTTTCGAACTTCACCGGTGCTCTCGCAGCGTGAGCTGGGACAAGGCAGGGGATGAGTCGGACGTAGGCGACCATTCCGATCAGCTCCACCAGTGTCTGCGTCACCACGACCACGGCAGCAAGAGACAGTGCTGGTGGCAGCGCGAGCGCCAGCGGCAGAACGACCAACGAATTTCGGGTGGCACCGGAGAAGATCAAGGCCCGAGCGTCCGGGACGTCCAGGCGGGTCACTCTGGCCGTCGCCCATCCGACAACCGCCATGATGACCAGGAACGCGACGAAGATCGGCACCGCGGCAAACAGCTGGGAGCCTTCGGAGCGGACTGCGTCGATCTGCGACGCCACGACGACGGCAAGAGTGGCCATCATGACCGGCACCATCGCCGCGGCCATCACATCCATGATCTGGGTGCCGATACGCCGACGACGCGCAAGTGCTTGCGTCAGGGCCGCCAACACCAGAGGAACAACGATCAACAGCACGAACGCTTCGACGAACGGTGCAATGTCGATGATCTCCACCAGCTCGGACCCGACGAACAACCACAGGTAGAGCGGCAGGAACGCGATCTGCAACAACATCAACAGCGGCGCGCTCGCGAGGAGCCGTTCCGACGCTGCACCGGCCAACCCACTGAAGACGATGACGTAGTCGATGCAGGGAGCCAACAACACCAACAGCACACCGACGAGTACCGCCTGATCAGCAGCAACGAACCGGGTCAGAGCGAATACGACGATTGGAACGAGCACGAAATTCAGTACTACGACGCTGAGCAAGAATGTGCCGTCGCGCAGCGATGCGCCGATGGCGGAGAACGGAACCGCGAGGAACGTAGCGTAGAGCAACACGATCAGTACCGGATTGATAGCAATCTCGAACGCATGCGCCGACGACGGCGCACCCAAACCGACACCGCCACCGATGAGCAGGGCCAGCAGGTAGAGCGGGATCTGGAACTTCTCCAGCCACGCCACCACCGAGGTGGTGCTCGATATGTTCATGCGGTGCCCACCGCGGTGTTCGCTGAGATCAGCCAGGTGCAGTCCGGATTGCATGGCGTCGGCGCGTCGGGTGTGTCCCCGAGCCGGGCCAGCGCGTCGGTCAAACTCTCACGCAGAGCGGTCAATTGAGCGATCGATTCGTTGGCGTGCGCGATGTGGGACTCGATGGCGGGGCCGAGTTCGGCTTTGACTGCTGCGCAGGAGTCTTTCTCCCAGACACGAAGGAGAAGTTTGATCTCCGGCAGCGACAGGTTCAGGCTCTTGGCGGCGGTGATGAACGCCAAGCGTTGCCGAGCGCGGTCGTCGTAAACGCGGTAACCGTTCGCCGAACGGTCCGCCGGGAGCAGGCCCTCGCTTTCGTAGAACCGTAGCGTGGTCGCCGGGACGCCGGTCGCCGATGACAGCTGTGAAATGCGCAGAGCGGACATGCGCACGAGGATAAACCTTCGAGTCGGGTGGAAGGTCAAATCCTTGACCTTCCACGCAGGTGCTGGGGCTAACGTCGGGCCATGTTCCCAGCGAGACCGCGCCCGGACGTCCGGGCGCTCATCCGTCTAGACCTGACGCCTCTCAGCGAGATGAAGGCCCCGTCGGCGTGCACGCTCTCAACGGCTGACCAACCTGAGGGTATCGAGTTGTGGGCAACGATCCTCACCTGCGCTACCAGCCGCGGACGGTCGACGGCGGACTTGTATTCACCTTCCCGTCACGTAGTGCTCGGAGTCGGAGTGGGTCCGCGATCAGTCGGGTGAGGCTGCCTGAGGGGTCGGTCCGAGCCGGACATTGACCCAGTGTCGGACCGGAGGGATCGACCACATGGTCCACAGTGCGAGGAGCGCAGTGCTGGCGGCAAGAATGCTCGCGGCGACGTCGAGCGGGAAATGTACGCCGAGGTACAGCCGGGAGGCAGCGACGGCGAGCGCGAACAGCACTGATGTCGTGCGGGCCAACCGCCGGACAATTACGTGCGCCCGAGCGGTGAGCAGGACCACAAGCCCGATCATGGCCGCAGCCACCGCTGTATGTCCAGACGGGAACGACCACACGGTGTCGGGAGGAATCAGCCAGAACCGTTGCGGGGGACGGGGTTCGCGGATGCTGTATTTCGCGATTGTCGACACGACGAGGGTAGATGCCATCACTGCCAGGGCCCATGCCGCGTCGACCCGTCGGCCTCTCCACGTGAGCCATGCGGCGATACCGATCGCCACCACGATTCCGACGACCGGTTGTGCGCAGTCCGTGACAAATTCGGCGAGGGCAGTGGCCCAGCCGGCGCGATGAAGGGCGATACGGTCGTGGAACCGCAGACCCGCCTCTGTCACAGCAGTGGTGGAGGCGAGAGTGCCGGCGGCGAGCAGTGCGGCAAATGCGAGCAGAGCGGCGGCAAACGGCCGAATCCACGGACGAGCAGGAAACATAGGTGACTTTCCTTGGTTGGGTTGCGTGGGATGGACGGTGGGGTGCCAGGTGCGGCGACGACCGGTGGCGAGTAGGGCGGCCACTGCGATGACCTGGATTGCGGGAACGACGGTGAGCGACGCGGGAATCGAATGTCGTAGAGCAGATCGGTTTTCGGCTGGGGAACGGATGGCTTTGCCGCTCCGTTCGTCGATCACGAGAACGCAGACGCGCCAGTGCGCCGGCGATCCAGAGGAAGTGCACGGCGATGACGGGGTGGGCGTAACCGGAAACGTCGACGCCCAGAAGCGGCGGCTTGGTGTATGCCACCGGGCCGGAGACCGAGCGCACCATCAGCGCTGCGACCTCGTCGGATGCGGTGACCACACCCCGACGACGAAGGCGGTAGCCCCCCGCGAGGCGAGGGGGCCGGTGATCGAGCGGGCACCTTCGTAGACGAAGTCCGCGAGCATGCTGACCGTCCCGAACGCGACAACGAACCGACACGCCCCCCATCGATGGTCGTGGCGGTTCGGTGGATTTCTTTCTGGAAGCGCGCGGCGGGAACCCGGTGCGGCGGATGGGTCACCGGCGTGTTTGGGCTGCGTCACTATGCTGCCTATCGGTAGCGGGGACGAGGAGGACCGGGCGGTGGGCGTGGCGGGCGAGTGTCGCGGACACCGATTCGCCGACGGCCCTCTCCACCAGTGACATCATCCCGCCGCGGGTGGTACCGATGATGATCATCAGGGCGTCGTTGGCGTCGGCGATCGTGGTCAACAGTCGAGCCGGGTTGCCCCGCCTCGAGTAGAACGCCCAGTTCCCGGGGATGGCGGCCAGCATCGCGCATGCCTCGCGGCGCTCTTGTTCGACAGCGTCGGCGATGCGTTGTTCCCAGTCGTCGCTGTCCGGGTCGATCGGCAGGTCATCGGTGTCGACGATGTGCGCTACATGCAGGAACGCGTTCAGTCGACCGGCAAGGTCCATCGCGTAGGTCAAGGCAGCGTGGCTTGCTGGGTGCCGGTCGAACCCCACGACCAGGTGGCACACCGGTTCTACCGAGGCGGCGGGGCCGTCCACCTGTAGCGGAGCGCGCCAGTCCCCTAGGTCGTCGCAGGAGGCGTGGCTGGGATCGTCCTCGGTCATTGTTTTCTCCTCATATTGTTTTCTCCTCATACGGAAGCCAGGACGAGACCGGCACCGCCGGCGACGACAGTCACCAGCAGGGTGCCGACCGCGTTCAACACGCCAGCGATGTACTTCTGACGTTGGATCAGCCGCACCGTCTCGAAACTGGCGGTGCTGAAGGTGGTGTACCCGCCGCAGAAACCGATGCCCACGATCAGCTGAAGTTCCTGGGGTAGTCCGTGGAAAAGGATCAGTCCGGTGACGAATCCGAGGAGCAGTGATCCGGTCACGTTGATGATCGCTGTCGCCCAGGGAAAATCCGACGCCCGGCGGTGCCTGATGGCCCCGTCGAGCACAAAACGGACGATCGCCCCTGCACTGCCCGCGCAGGCGATCCAGAGTGTCGTCATTGTGTTGCCTCCGCGGGCCGTGTCCGCAGTCGCGCGGCGATCGCGATTCCGGCGGTGGTGGCGACCAGACCCACCAGTACGGTGCCGGCCGCGTAGCTGCCGGCGGCCCACCACTGATGGCTGCGCAGAAACAGATCGGTATCGACGGCCAGTGTGCTGTAGGTAGTGAACGAACCGAGCATCCCGGTGCCCACCAACAGCCGGACCCGCTGCCGCCACCCTGTGTCCGGGCCCAGGCGAGCCAATCCCTCCAGCAGCATTCCGAGCAGGAACGCCCCGACGATGTTGATAGCGAAGGTCGTCACCGGCCAGCCACTCGCGGCAGAGGAACACCACAGTCCGAGTTGGTATCGGAGCGGGGCCCCGACCAATCCACCGACACCGACGGCGGCGATCGCGGACGCTCGCGCATGCAGCGGGCTTGGGGGCGCACTGTCGGGATCGACCGGTAGGGTCGGATTCGGGTCGTGATGGCCGTTCATGGACAGACTCCTTCCACTCAGGGAAAGGAGCCATCAGCCCCAGGGTTGGGGCGGTTCAGACAACCCCCTACGGGGCGGTCTCGGCGGAGATCCATCGCCGGACACCACTATAGCCTGACCAGGGATCGACCCAAGCAGATCCGATGTACGTTCGAGATTCTCGGTCAGCAGGCCGAGGTGTCTATGTGCCAGCGCTGCAGCTCAACAACCGAACCCGGTTGTTGAGCTCGACTAACGGCCACGACGGCACCGGCCACGACGGCACCGGCCGTGCAACGGGTCGGATTGGACACCTGTGTTCGCGTATCAAGCCCGGTATTCCCGATCCGCCGACCACCGCGATCTTCTCAACACGGGTACGTGGCACACGGCGTCACCAAGACGCTGAACATTTCGCCGAACACAGCATTGTCGTCGAACTCAGAGCGGGCACCAGGCTCGGAACCGAGGTTCATTGCCACGCCGCATCGACACGCAGTCGACTAGACCACACTCGAACATGAACTGCGCCACCCAATTTAACCCCACTGCAGTAGGTCGAGAGTGAATCGGGATACTTCGAATCGAACGCATAGAACGTCTGGCGCACAAGCGCACTCAACATACCGGTGACGAGCTACGTCAAAGTCAAAGACTCCAAGGGAACACACACGACGTGTCGAGGGCAATCATGTTCACTGGTAGATCGAGGACTTTTCGATCACAGAAGCTGTTCTATATGGTGGTTGTACGCGTAGCTCGGCGGGATGAATGCTAATGACCGGCGCTCCCGTGTGGTGGGTAAGTGCAGTCGTCTTCTGAACTAGTGCAGTCGTCTTCTGAAACTGACAATCAGCCGATCCGTCGACCAGCCGTTGAGTAGTGCCAAAAACGTACGCGAAACCCGCGCATGTCAAAACATTGAAACCGATGAGTTGTGGCACAGTGAACCATCGTGGGCCACAAATACGGATACGCCAGGGTCTCAACCGCCGAACAGAACCTCGACCTACAGAGCGACGCCCTGAGCGCCTTCGGCTGCGAACGCATCTTCACCGACACCGCGAGCGGATCCACCACCACCCGGCCGGCACTGACCGAACTCCTCGACGTCCTTCTGCCCGGCGACGTGCTCGCCGTCTGGCGACTCGACCGACTCGGCCGCAACCTCCCACATCTCATCGAACTCATCGCAGACCTGAAAACCAGGGGAGTGGCGTTCGCGTCGGTCACCGAACAGATCGACACCACCACCGCCGGCGGAGAACTCACCTTCCACATCTTCGGGGCCCTCGCCAGCTTCGAGCGCCAACTACTCCGCGAACGCACCCACGCCGGCCTCGCAGCAGCCCGCGAACGAGGAAAGGTCGGCGGCCGCCCACCTGCACTCACGGTTACGAAGAAGCGGGAGGCAACGCGAATGCGGAACCAAGGCAACACAATCGGTGACATCGCCGACGCACTCGGGGTCAGCAAACGCACCCTCTATCGCCACTTCGAGAAAGCCGCACACCAAAGCCGGACTGGAGTTTCCAATGACGCCCACTGAGATTGCAGTGTGTTCCCTGATAGTTGCTGTCATCTCACTGGTGGCAACAGTCAGCTTTCAAGTGCACAACGTCCGCAAATCGCGGAGAGAAGTACGCGAAAGAATGCAGCGACACGTCGAAGCTGTGACCGTCTCACCGACGCACATCCAGAGCGCGGGCGAAGGCGTCGTGCGAGCCCAGAGCAGCGTCACAAACCACGGGGACAGACCTATCACGGCCGTAACCTTGTGGGTCGATAGTCAGTACGTCAAGCCTGGTCAAACGCCTTTCACTGGCGCACACACCGTCGAACCCGGAGCGACTCTGAACTACGACGAACTCCTTCTCGCGGAGCCCGATCCCTACCCGGTCGACGGTAACGACAAACTCAGAGCGAACGTCGGCTTCACCGACTCGGACGGCTACGCATGGCAGAAGTGGGCCGATGGGCACTTCCAAAGCCCACTCTGGGTTGGACCGTATCGAGGTCGACTACCCGAACGGCTTATGCGTGTTCCGCTCGTGGCGAAGGCCGAACTCAGGTGGCGGCGACGCCGGCACCGACCACCGACCCGGCAGCAGAGGCCTCCGCATCGGCCGACGGGAACGTGAGCGGTCGACGCTGACGTTACCGCCCACCAGAAAGAGGCTGCCCCTCCACTCGCTATCGAACGAATGCGCGAGAAGTGTTGTGTAGAGGCACATATGGAGTGCGTACTTGATGTGGGACGGTGCGTCTGAGAGGCGTTGCGTCCCCGGCATGCCGGGTACCCGTAGCGGTCAGTCCAGTCTTCCGAAATCCACCCCATTGTCGTCTTCCGACTTGGGCTTCTCGTCGAACGAGTACGCGGCTGGGCCGCGAGATCCCGAACGAAACGGCGAGATTTTGTGGGTATGAGACCCCGCTGTGACGATGATGGTCTTCGGGGTGCTCACCCATTCGATGACCGTCACCGGACCCATTCTCAGCACCGCGAGCTCCTCGCCGTCGACGGCATGCGCTTTCACCCCGACTGCGGGCGGCAAAGAAGTGATCAGAACCCACCAGGTAGGTCCAGGTGCGTCACCGGGCCACACCTGCTGTTTCAGCTCGAAGGGAAACGACTCCGGGTCGGTCGTCGAAAGGTCGGTCGTAGAGCCCCAATCCAGGTCACTGTCGACGGCAGCGGCCGGCACCACGCGCATCGTGTCGTCGTCACTGCGGTACTGCGCGACGAGTCCGGACGCAGGGAGGAGCAACGTGTAGTCGGCCATCTGAACCAGTTCTCCATCCGAAGGTCATGCACAGGTGTGGGATGCGACCACGATCTTGTCGCATCCCACACCTGATTGCTAGAACGAGTGGTCCCCACCGAGTGAGTCGCCGGACAAATGGTCCGCCGGCCGGAACCGGTAGATCGTCGCCTGGCCGGCGGGCGGGCCGTCCCGGTGCGCGACGGGGCTACGCACGTAGAAGTACCAGAAGCCCTGCTGGCCTTGGATGCTCACGCTGACTTCGGCGCGAGCATTGTGGTCGTAGTTGTCGTTGTCGCGCAGAACCGCGCGGCTGGCGCACGAGCAGGACCGCAATCCACCCGGGGCAACCGAACTCTGGTTGCTGTAGATCTTGAAGTCGAGCTCGCTGCCGGCGTCGACGACTCCCTCTGCGCCATTCCACAACGACACCAGGAAGAACGCCGACGTCGTCCTCACCGACGGCCTGATCTGGAACTTCGCCGACGCACACGCGATCATGCGTCAAACCGGACACGCCACCCCGGGCCTGGTCGAAATCTATGCCCGCGAGAACGCTCCGCTCGTCGGCAACGCCGTCACCGAACTCGGTCCGTGACGGCCGAGCGCAACTCCATCCGATGCAACTAACGGCATCGCTGACGCGTGGCATCGAGATCAGGACCAAGTGAGAAATGATGTGTATCGAGCCGAGCATCCTCTCCACACGTCCGAACCGATCGGTTCACGTTGCGCCAGTGTTACGTCGGTCGAGTCCGGGCGGGTTCAACCGGTTCGAGCAGAACAGTCTCGGGAGTGCGGACCCGTAGATTTTCGCCGGACGGGAAGAGGGCCTATCCCCACAGGGATCGTCGCTCGGTGTGGGTGAAGGTGAAGATGGTTGCCAGCAGGCTGATGGCTGCGGTAACCAGGAGTACTTGAGGTCCGGTGATCACGACACCGATCAGAGCCCCGGCTGCACCTCCGGCTGCGAAGGAGCCGAGAAGCATTGCGTAGCAAAGCCAGTCGAGGTAGGTACCGCCTCCCAGTAGGTGTCTCTCGATCCCTTGGCCCAGTTTGACGACGGTGCCGGTGACGTAGCTCAGGGGAATGTAGGTTTCTTCTCGTTTCGTGAATGCAGTGTTCAGCGCGCCGAGGGCGAACGCAACCAACAAAATGGGATAAAAATCTACGCCGTCGGACGACCAGCCGGAAACTCCGATGTCGATGAGTCCTGCCACGGCGAGCGCGATGGTCGTGACAACCGTTGCTCCGTGCGGGTGATTTGACCAGTATCGGCGGCGGCAGATCGACGCGATCACCACTCCCGCCAGAAAGGCACCCATCAACGCCAGTGCGGCCCACGGCGATGCGCCGGGTGCAACGGGCTTTCCTTCCGGACTGCCGAAATGGCCGATGACGGCGCGTTCGGTGTTGCCGGTCATGAACGTCACGAAATACCCCGCCGAATGCAGAAATGCGACAGCACCCACCATTCCGGCCAGCGCGGACAGTATCCACGACAGTCGAGCCTCCGCGCCGATGGCTGTTTCGCGGCTGAGCGCCACAAAAGATGTCATGTTTCGAGTCTCCGGGCTGTGGACGGTGCCGCAAGTCGATGAGGTGCAGCTCACTCGGTGGCTCTTCGGTCTTCGTATTCACTTCGGGAGCAATCGAACTGCCGCCTGGCCCTCGCCTGCCGACGACAGTGACAAGCCCACCCAGGGGTGTGATTTGCGTGCTCACGCAACACGAACTCGCCGCCCAACCGCGCGTGGTCAGTTCCATCCCTGGGCATGTTCGGCGGTTCAATATTGCGCCAGACCGGCGCAGCACCCCCGGGGATGGTCGGAATCTGCTCTGGCGGGAAACGAGTTTTGAGTGTTTCGACTCAGCGGTGTCGGTGCAGGTGGGTAGCGTCATTGACCGTGTCGCCCGAACGCAGCGCTACTCCGCCGAGCGGTTACCGCTACGAGTGGTCACTGTTTGCCGACTGGTGCGCCGCAACCGACGTCGAGCCACTCCCTGCCTCGGCTATGACGTTGGCGCAGTTCCTGACCGGTAATCCAGCCAGTGATCCTGTGCAGCTCCGCAGGGTCGCCGCGATCAACCGCCGACATCTCGATGCCGGTCACACCCCGCCCGGGCGTGCGGCAGCGCTGCGTATGGCGCTCGACTCCGGACGGACCGCACGCGTGGCACGTCGCGCCGAACACTACCGGGAACTGGCCACAGCGCTGCCCTTCCTGGGATCGACGCAGGCGCTGTTCGGCCGCAGGGACGCAGTTCTACTTCTGCTGTCCGGAGCTGGCCTGTCGCACAGAGCTATTGCGTCGCTCGATCGCTCGGACATCGCAGTCGACGGCGATGGTGTGTGGATCGATGGGCGGCACAGTATCTGGATCGCAGCCGATGAGTCGGAAGGCTTCAACCCCGCCGAGATCTGGGAACGCTGGCGTACTGTCCTGCGGTTCTCGGATCGCTACCCCTCGACGGCACTACTCACAGAGCACGTACAGGGGGACACTTTTCCCGATATGTCCAGGTGGCCGGTGCGTCCAGGCCCCGTCGCCGTTCCGATCGACCGGTGGGGTCACATGCCGTTCCCCGCCGACCCGATGACCCCGGCAGCGGTCGGGGCGGTCATCGCTGCTCACCGCTCCGGGCGACCGCCCCGGCACGACCCGCGCCCGCCCCTGTCGTGGCGACGCGGTCGTGGCGAGCGGGAAACGGACGTGACCGTCCCACCACCGCACCCGGTGTCAGCTGCACCAGGCTCGGACTACTACCGAATCGGTGTCGAAGCCCGCGGCCGTGCCCACGCCGCTCTGGCTGATGTGCCTGACCTCGTCGACGATCTCGAGTATCGAATCGAGGCTCTGATGCACCGCACCCTGGAACTACTAGACATCGAGCCGGACGCCGAAGCACCCATCGAGTGGGTTGGCGAACAGTGACCGACACGGACGATCCGCCAACGCCAACGCCAACGCCAACGCCGAAGTCCGTACGCCGACGTCACGGTTTGTCGGTGCCGGGTCGTCCCGCCGCGGGGCCTCGTTTCTTGATCGAGCGCGTGCGATCGACTGCTTCGATGTCCGCATTGATGGTTCGGCGAAGCTTCCTCAGGGTCAGTGCCGACAGCGGCAGGCTTGCTGCAAGTGCGCCAAGAAGAACCAACACGAAGGAAATGTCAAGGCTCGTCAGCGCGTCGACGGCCAAAAGTACTCCTGCGGCGACACACACGAAGAGCAGGCGTGCACCGTTGTACGCCAGTACATGAAGGGCAAGCTGCCCGCGAGCAGTTGAGGGTGCGCGGAACACCGGCATGGGCCGTCCTGTCGTGCGTAGGGACTTTCTTGGACCTTCCATCAAATACTATGGTGCATAGTATTTGACGGAGGAGCAATATGAACAGCAGCAGAAACCCCGCCCGAGGCCGACGGAGCTCGACTCGGCGATCACGCCCAGCCGGAGTGCCCGGGGGCGTACGCGCTCCCTGGACGGTGATCGGCGCGGGTGTCGTCATCGTCGTGCTCGTCGGTGCGATCGGATACAACCTGGCCCCCCGCGTCCTCGAACGCAATCAGGCCGAGCGGTTCGCGCCGACCGCCGACGACCCGGACCCCTCGCGCGGCATCGACGGCGTCGTCGAGGTCGAGTATCCGGCAGCGCGGCACGTCGAACCAGCTCAGAGAGTTGCCTACGATCGGAGTCCGCCGTTCGGCGGCCCTCACGACCAGACCTGGGCGACGTGTACCGGAGTGGTGTACCCCGTCCCGCTACGCAGCGAGAACGCGGTTCATTCGCTCGAACACGGGGCGGTGTGGGTGACGTACGACCCGAACCGGGTCTCCTCCGACGAGGTCGGTTCACTCGCCGGGCGGGTCGAGGGCGAGCCCTACACGATGATGTCGCCCTACCCGGGCCTGACGGCACCGATCACGCTGCAGTCGTGGGGTCATCGACTCGAGCTCGACAATGCCTCCGACCGGCGCATCACTCAGTTCGTCGCTGCTCTGCGACAGAACCCCTCGACCCACCCCGAGAGCGGAGCCAGTTGCTCGACCATTCCCGGCGCGTTCGATCCCGACAACCCGCCGCCGTTCGACGCCAGCGAGCCAGGACCGGACGCGGTGCCCCTCGAGGAAGACCCGGCCCTCGACAGTGCGCCAGCGCCGATGGGGGAGGGGAGTCGATGACCGTGCACGGCCGGACCGACGATGCCCAGATCGACGATGCACAGAATGACGCCGCGGAAACGGGACCCAGATCCAGGCCCAGGGCACTGCTCATCGGCTTGGCGGTGACAGCCCTCGTCCTGTCCGGCGTCCTCATCGGCGTACTGCTCACACCGGACGGCGCACGAGTGGCCGTACCCGCATCGGATTCGGTGGATGTGGGTTTCGCGCAGGACATGTCGCTCCATCACAACCAGGCGATCGAGATGTCGGCGATGGCGTTGGGACGCTCGACGGATCCGGTCATCCGGACCCTCGCCTTCGACGTGTTGACCTCGCAGCAGAGCCAAGTCGGCACTATGCAAGGCTGGTTGACACTGTGGGACAGGCCATATCTGCCAGACGGCCCGCCGATGACGTGGATGACCGAGGCCAGCTCGACAGAGGGTCACCCGATGGACATGAGCGCGTCCGCGAACGACAGCGGACAGGACGCGAGGTCGATGCCCGGCATGGCCAGTACCGCCGAGCTGACGGCACTTCGCCGGATGAACGCCGAAGAATTCGACGGCCGGTATCTGCAACTGCTCCGCCGCCACCATCGTGGGGGAATCCCGATGGCAGAGCAGGGAGCGGCGAACGCGACAGTTCCCGCTGTCGCCGCGCTCGCAGGCTCGATCGCCTCGACCCAAACCGCCGAGGTCGGTCAGATCGATGCCCTACTGAGCGCACACGGGGTCTCACCGTTGCCGGAGAGCTGACGCCCATATCGAAATACTATGTTGCATAGTAATAACGATTGGGATGACCCCCATGACCGGCACCGGCACGCATGGAACGGCGTCGAATCGTCGAGTTACTGTGCAATGCACTCACTTTCGACGCCGACGCGATAGGCGAAACAGCGATGAATTCAGTCGAGCGTGTGACAGAAGGGGCTTGTGGTGTCGATGGGACCACGCAACACTGACCCACGGCCGACACGGCATCCACTGCGGTCGCGACCGGCATTCAACGAGAAGGGTGACCACGTGAACAACGCGGGAAAGACGACGCCGAGCGGCGGTCGACGTCGCGCATGCCGAGGTGCGCGGACATACGTGATCGTCGGTGTCGCACTCGGTGCGGTGTTCCTGCACGCCCCGGTAGCCGGAGCGAATCCGGGTCAACCGGCCGCGAAGTCCGGGGACGAGGTCGAAGGTCAGCAGACCGCCGACGCCGTCAGCCGGTTGATCCGCCTGGCCGATCGGGCCGCGACAATCGGTACCGATCCGATCGCGGTGGCAGATCTCGCAGCTTTCGCATCCTCGTCGTGGGCCGCCGCCCAGGCCGGCGGTGTCATCGCGGACACCGCCGGCCCCGTGTCCGCGTCGGCAGGATGCATCGTCGACGCCATCGCCCGAGGAGTGTCGAATGCCCCGGCGCAGTCCCTGTCCTGCCTGGCCCCGTTGGCTACTCTCGACCCACTCCTGGCCCTTCGTATCGCCACATCGCTCCAGGTCGACGCCCTCGACCCCGCGGTCCCGCACGACGGCGACCGAGGGGGGGAACAGGATCCGGTGACGGGCAACACCGGCCGCGATTCGCCCGTGCCAGACACCACTGCGCCTGAGACGAGTGTGCCTGAGACGACTGCGCCCGAAGATTCTGTTCCTGATGCAGCACAGCAGCGAGGTTCCACGTCCGGTGGCTCGGCCACCTCCCGAGGTACTGCGTCTGCTGTCGCACCCAGCGGTGGACTGGTCACCTCGAACTTCGGCACCCGGAGCGGGACACAACACGGCGGTGTCGACATCGCCGACTCACTGGGCTCGCCGATCGTCGCCGCGGCCGACGGGACTGTCATCAGCGCCGGGCCCGCGCAGGGCTTCGGGCTGTGGGTTCGGATCAGACACGACGATGGATCGATCACCACCTACGGGCACAACAACGGAAATTCGGTCACGGTGGGTCAGCGCGTCCGTAAGGGCGATCGGATTGCAGAGGTCGGGAACCGCGGTAATTCGACGGGTCCGCACCTGCATTTCGAGACCACATCTCCCGCGGGGCAGAAGGTCGATCCGCAAGCCTGGCTCGGTGAGCGGGGAGCCAGAATCGGGGCGGGCACACGTGCGCGATGAATGCGCCCGATCGTGCCCTTGCCAGTAAGCGCGATCAGGCGATGAGGTCGCGGCAGTCCCCGAGCGCAGGACGGCCGCGACAGCTCAGGTGCGTTGACTGGTCTCGCTACCGATCTTTTTCAGGAAATCGTTGTAGGCGTTGAGTTCGCTGTACCCGTCCTCTTCGGCGTGCCGGTCCGCGGCAGCCGATTCCTCTTTTTCGTCCCGGTTCCACCGAATACAGAAGATGAGCACGACCAGCAATGCCACCGGCTCACCGTAGGACCACGCCAACGCTCCGGCGAGCTTCTGATCGGATACCGGATCTATGCCCCATTCCGGGGGTGGGAAGGCGAATGTGGCCAGCATGGGGGTGCTCGACATCATCAAGATGACACCGAAGAACACGTGCAGCGGCATCTCGACGAACAGGTCGAACAACCGGCCCAGATTGCTCTGCCGAACGGGGAGGGGGCCGACGGCGAGCACAGGGATGATGAACAGCAGCCCGCTGGCGAAGAAGAAGATCTCCATCGACACGTGGCCGATGACTGTGACCGCGAGAACA
This sequence comes from Rhodococcus sp. Leaf278, assembly GCF_001426085.1. GTDB lineage: Bacteria > Actinomycetota > Actinomycetes > Mycobacteriales > Mycobacteriaceae > Rhodococcoides. The sequence goes on along the minus strand of NZ_LMRR01000043.1, from coordinate 149,067 downwards.
TCGAAGATCGACGACAGATACAGGCCGTAGTAACTGAAGAGGAACAGCGGGATCGTCAGACCTGGATGTAGTGCGATGCGCCCGGCGCGGCTCCGCAAACCTGTCAAGGCGGCGATGAGTACCCATCGGCCGACGCCGTAGTGGGAGGTGGCCCGCAGCAGTAGCCGTCCAGGGGAGCCGACCACCAGCAAGGGTGGAACAAGCATCGACAACGTCAGATGCTGGAACATGAACACGCTGAACAGGCTGTAGCCGTAGCGTTCGATCTGCAGTCCGGTCACCAGGACCAGCGCCGCGCAGCCGATGAGGAAGCTGAAACTGCGCCCGCGCGACCATTCGATACCGCGGCGTTGGATCCGAATCAGTCCCCAGCAGTACAGCCCGGCCATCACGATGCCGGCGATCGGCAGGATCGGGAGCGGTGGAAGATCCCAGCTCAGTAGCGCTGCCAGCGTCGGGGGAGCCTGTGGGGGATCGACGGCAGCGATGTTCATCGGCACCCTGTCATTGTTTGTTCTTGCCTCGGATCACCAGGGTCAGGGCGATAGCGGCGAGCGCGATAACCGTGATGCCCACGATGGAGAGCAGCATCATGGTGTTCTGTTTCGGTGGCCGGTCTTCGCTGGCGGAGGGATTGTTGGGATCGTAGGGCTGCGTCGCCGTGGTAAAAGGAGTCGGCGAGGTCGAGGTCGCACCGCTCTGCGACTGCTGTGCAGCGGCGTCCTGAGGGGTGGCGGTCGCCGCAACGTCGACGGAGAAACCGTACGACCCGGTGATCGGGTGCCCGTCCGCGGAGGTGACACGGTAGCCGACGGTGTACTCCCCGTTGGGGAGTCCGTCCTGGAGCAGGACCGATACGTCGGGGCCCTCGACCGTGGCCGTTCCCTGTGCCCACTGAGTGTCGCCAGGACCCACGACGCTGATGGTCGCGAACGATTCGTTGATGTCCTGGTTGAACACCAGACCGACACCGATCGGCGCGAACTCGAGTGTGGCATCGGCGGGCGGGTCGGAGCTGACCAGCTCACTGTGCGCCGACGCCGGCGCTGCAGCGAACAATGCTGTCCCGCAGATCATCACAGCGATCAGCATCAGACGTTTCACGTGGGGTACTCCTCTGTATCGAGCCCGACCCAACAACTACGGGACATAGTAGTAGGGAGGGCGGTTTAGCGGTGGGTCACTTCTGCGGCGATGGTTATTTCACCGGGTCCGGCGGATCGGATCGTTCACGGCCGGCGATGGCTTCGGTGATCACTTCCGAGGGCGCGATCGAATCCGAGTGCGGGCCACCGACGTGCTGCTCGGCGCGGATGCGTTCGACCATGTGCGGATAGTGAAGCTCGAACGCCGGCCGCTCGGAGCGGATTCGGGGCATCTCGGTGAAGTTGTGCCGCGGTGGTGGGCAACTGGTCGCCCACTCGAGGGAGTTACCGAATCCCCAGGGGTCGTCGACGGTGACCACTTCGCCGTAGCGGTAGCTCTTGAAGACGTTCCAGATGAACGGCAGCGTCGAGGCTCCGAGAACGAACGATCCCACGGTCGAGACCTGGTTGAGGGTGGTGAACCCGTCGGACGGGAGATAGTCGGCGTAGCGGCGCGGCATTCCTTGCGCTCCGAGCCAGTGCTGGACGAGGAAGGTGGCGTGGAATCCGAGGAACGTCATCCAGAAGTGCCACTTGCCCAGTCGTTCGTCGAGCATGCGGCCGGTCATCTTCGGGAACCAGAAGTAGATGCCCGCATAGGTCGCGAACACGACCGTTCCGAACACGACGTAGTGGAAGTGCGCGACGACGAAATAGGTGTCGGTGACGTTGAAATCGATGGGCGGGCTCGCCAGGAGCACTCCGGACAACCCGCCGAAGACGAACGTGATCAGGAATCCGATGGAGAAGAGCATGGGGGATTCGAGGGTGACCTGGCCGCGCCACATGGTGCCGATCCAGTTGAAGATCTTCACCCCGGTCGGCACGGCGATGAGGAAGGTCATGAACGAGAAGAACGGCAGCAGCACGGCGCCGGTGGCATACATGTGGTGCGCCCACACCGCGATGGACAGAGCTGCGATGCCGACGGTGGCGTAGATCAGACCCTTGTACCCGAAGATGGGTTTGCGGGAGAAGACCGGGAAGATCTCCGAGACGATTCCGAAGAACGGTAGCGCGATGATGTAGACCTCGGGGTGACCGAAGAACCAGAACAGGTGCTGCCAGAGCAACGCCCCGCCGTTGGCGGGATCGAAGATGTGGGTGCCGAGTTTACGGTCGGCGAGCAGGCCCATCAGCGCTGCGGTCAGCAGTGGGAACGCCAGCAGGATCAGGATCGAGGTCACCAGGATGTTCCAGGTGAAGATCGGCATGCGGAACATCGTCATTCCCGGTGCGCGCAGGCACACCACGGTGGTGACCATGTTGACCCCGCCCAGGATGGTGCCCAGGCCTGCGATGAGCAGGCCCACGATCCACAGGTCGGATCCGATACCGGGGGAGTAGACGGCGCTGCTCAACGGGGTGTACGCGGTCCAGCCGAAGTCGGCGGCACCGCCGGGGCTGATGAACCCGGCGGTGGTGACCAGTGCGCCGAACAGGTAGAGCCAGTAGGAGAAGGCATTGAGCCGGGGGAAGGCGACATCGGGTGCGCCGATCTGCAGCGGCAGGATGTAGTTGCCGAAGCCGAAGACGATCGGGGTGGCGTAGAGCAGCAGCATGATCGTGCCGTGCATGGTGAAGAGCTGGTTGTACTGCTCGTTGGAGAGGAACTGCATTCCCGGGACGGCGAGTTCGGAGCGCATGATCAAGGCCATGAGGCCGCCGACGAGGAAGAATCCGAACGAGGTCACCAGATACATCAGTCCGATGACCTTCGGATCGGTGGTGGTGACCATCGTGTGCAGGAACGACCCCTTGCGTGCCCCGCGGGGTGGATAGGGGCGAACCGCCGGCGCAGCCGGAGGAGATGTCAGCGCCGTCATGGAACCACCTTCGAATCGCACGCGAATTACAGGACGCGTCCGACAGCCTAGCTCAAATACTATGCACCATAGTATTTAGGGGTGGTTCAAGTCAGCAGGACCGCGCACGCTGCGGCGGAGACCGCACTGAGGGTGAGGATTGCAATGGCGGCCGGCACCACGAGCGGCAGCACGGCGGCGGCAGCGTAAGCGCCTGCTCCGGTTCGGCTCGGTGTTTGCGCGCTCGTGTCGAGGTGATGCAACCGCGCGGCGGTCGAGTCCCCGATCAGGCCCAACGCCCACAGTGGCCGCGCTGAATGCGCCTGCGAGACCGTCGACAAGGCCGAACGCACAGTGTCGGCGCTGGTGACCGCGGCCGCGGTCCGGTCCGCGGCGACCTCGACCAGAACCCGCACCGCTGCAGGTGCTGCGGCGAACAGGGGAACGCGAGGAAGTGCTTTGGCCAGGATCTCGCAGATGTTGACGATGCGGTGGTGTCGCCCGCGCAGGTGGGCACGTTCGTGTGCGATCACAGCTCGCTGCTGATCGGGATCGAGATGGGCGAGCAGGCCTTCGGTGGCCACGACGTAGCCCGGGCGACCGTCGATGCTGTAGGCCAGCGGGAGCGGGTGGTCGAGCCACATGATCGGTTCGGGTCCGGGGTCCGTGCGCGCGACGACGGCGATGACATCGCGGTGATAGTCGCGGACTTTGGACCGGGCTCGAAGCTGACGGCGAGTCGAGCGCAGGACGCGCGCCGACGCCGACGCCGCGAGGACGACCGATGCCCCGGCTACAGCTTCCCCGATCCACGGCTGGGCCGCGTGTTGCAGCGATCCCAGACAGCGGACGGCAAGTTCGACCATGCCCTCGGCGGGCGCATGGCCGGGCCAGAGCAACACGGTCACCGCGGATCCCACGAGAAACAGCACCCCGGCGATGCTGCCGATCCATGCGGTCAAGGCGAGAGTGGGGCTCACGGTGCGGGTGAGAGAGGTCAACGGCTGCGGCAGGGCGACGGCCGCGATGATCGCCGCGAGGAGCAACACCAGCGCGACGATCACCGGTTCACGTCCGGCAGGTTCCCCCGCAGAGCGTCGAGCTCGTCGTCGGTGACGGTTTTCGCGAAATGCATCAGCACCGCGGCCGAATCGGTACTGGTGTCGAGGATTTCGCGCAGCGCCTGCGAGGTGGCCTCCGCGCGCGACTGCACCGGGGAGTACAGGTACGCGCGTGACTGCTTGGTCCGCTCGACCCACCCCTTCTCGTGGAGATGGGTCACGACGGTCAGGATCGTGGTGTAGGCGGGGTTTCTGTCGGCCATGAGTTCACGCAGGTCGTGGACCGACTGCGGTCCATCGCATTCCCAGAGCACGTTCATCACCTCCGCTTCGAGATCACCGAGCCTTTTCATCGCCAGTTCTTCTTTCCTCGTCGTGTCAGCTGATATCGACTCCGCGTGCCGACAGCCACGCCGTCGGGTCGGACTTGGCACCGTCGGGTTGCCACACTTCGTAATGCAGGTGGGGTCCGGTGGATTGGCCTCGGTTGCCTACCGTAGCAATGAGCTCGCCGGCTTTCACGCGTTGACCGGCGGTGACGAGCGCCTGGTCTATGTGCCCGTACACCCCGATCGTGCCGTCGTCCTGACGAATACGCACCCACAGGCCGAACCCTTGCGCCGGCCCTGATTCGATGACCTCACCGTCGGTCACCGATACGATCGGCGTCCCGATCGTATTGGCGATGTCGAGTCCGTAATGCGTTGTCCCCCAACGTGGCCCAGAACTGGAGGTCAATGTGCCCGACACCGGCACCACCGAGAGCGGGCGGCGCGCCTCGGCGTCGCGTGCTGCGCGCTCCGCCGCCCGAACTCCCCCCTCGGCGAGTTGCTCGGTCATGCGCTGCGCGAGTCGGCCGACGTCGAGATCGGGCAACTGCAACACCTGCGGGGGTGAGGCAACGACCGGGCTCGGCGGCAGGACGCCGGCGGGAGGTCGATCGATACTCGCAGCGCTCAGTGCCACACTGTCCTGCGACCCGGTGTTCGGAGACGTCGCTGCCGCGGAAAGGAAGGCACCGACCGCGACCGACGCAGCGATGGCGCGGCCACCCGGCTTCGGCACCCGGCGGCGATGAAGTCCGCGGCGAGCACTTCGCGACACGGGCTGGACTACATCGCGGTCACCCTCGTTGTGCGTCGTCTCGTCCGGACCGGCCACGTGCGCCGCCCACATCGACGCGGTAGCGCCCGCGCCCGCGGTGTCCCAGGCGTCGCTGACCGCGTGAACGGTTCCATCCGGTGCGGGCGTCTGCGCCGCGGGCGTGTGCTCGTCCTCCGACAGAGTGTCGGAGTACCCGGCATCGGCGGGCGACTCGGTCACGAAACGTGAGGGTGCGAAGTCGGCCCGTCGATGACGGGGGCGATCGGTGAGCGCCGTCGGCCTGTGGCCGACGGGCATCGAGATCACGCCGGCGCGCGCCGGCGCTGCGCAGTCGTCGTCGATCGGATCGGGTGTGCGGTGTCGGGCCAAGATCACAATCCTTGGTGGCTACGAGGCCGAGGCCTCGCTCGAGATAACGAAATGGTGACGGTCAGGCCACAGGTTACTACTATCGACCATAGTTTTTCCATCCCACTCGACCCGGATTCGCCCATACCGCTGGTCACGGTCCTCGGAGGACATCCCCCGCACTGCGGCGACTCTGACCGTGAACGGATTCTGCGGGTATCAGGGGTGATCCCGCCGAGAGGACAGGCCACCGAGCATGGTGTTGTACGCCTCGAGTTCGGTATCACCTTGATCGTCGATTCGGCGATCTCGTTGCCGTGCCGCGCTCTCGTCGGCCGCCGACCACCGGACCGCGGCGAGAACCGCGGCAGCGAGCAACGGCAACTCGCCGATGCCCCACGCAAGAGTGCCGCCGCGCCGCTGGTCGGCCAGCAGGTCTGCGTTCCAATCCAGACGCAGTCCGCTGTAGAAGCTCGCTCCGAGCGCGGTCTCGAGATCGATCGTCACGACGAGGAAGAATGCGAACCCGGCCAACGCGGTGATACTCGCGAGCAACTTCGTCAGTCCCGCGATCGGTCTCGGTACCGGGTCTTCGCCGACCGTGCCCCAGAACATCACCATCCCGACGGTCAGGAACCAGCCCTTCATCACCATGTGTGCCACATGCGAGTCGGCGACGGTGTCGAACACTCCGCCGGGGTAGAGCAGGTAGAAGCTGCTCAGGAACACCGTGGTGCTGACCCACGGGTGGATCGCGATCCGGGCTGCTCGGCTGTGCCATGCAGCCCGGAGCCATTCGCGCGAGCCCGGTGCGTCGGCTGCCGGCGCGGTCGGCAGGACCGAGGCGAACAAGGTGGCCGGTCGGCCGAGGACCAACAGCAACGGCACGGCGATGGCGACCGCGGTCAGTCCCGCCATGTGCACGCTGAACATCGCCGGGCTGTAGAGCCCGACCCCGGACGAGGTCGCCACGAGCAGCACCGCAGTGCCCGTCAACCAGCTCGCTGTCCACCGCCTCTGCCATGGCAGGCCTACCCGCCGGCGGCGCCGCACGGCCACCAGGTACAGGACGGCCGCGATCACCGCAGCGGAGCCGAACACCAGGTCGAAACGCCACTCGAACGCCAACCGCGCAGCGGTGGGCGGGCCGTCCAACACGTAGCCCAAGGCTTCTTCGTGCGCCTGAGGTAGCGAGGCGTCCTGCGGCGGGGGCGGGGGAGTGCGACCGAGTGCAACCGCCAGGCCCACTGTGGTGACGAGAACGAGGGTCTCGATCATCGACAACGTGATCAGGGATCTGCGGTTCTCGGGATCGTGGGCCAGAGCGCCGACCGTTCGTCGTCGCTGTATCCACCCGAGGGTCCCCACGATCGCCAGGGCTGCGATCTTCGCCAGTATCAGAGCGCCGTACGTCGAATCCCACAGCGACGTCACGGGTACTCGCACGGCAGCGTTGACCACTCCGGAGACCGCCATGATCACGAACGCAACCAGAGCGAGCGTCGAGTAGCGGCGGGTCGCGACGGCAAGGTGTCCACCCCCGCGCAGCGCATGAGCGAGAAGTGCGAGGAGTCCGCCAACCCACAGAGCGGCGGCGAGGATGTGCAGGATCAACGAGTTCGTCGCGATGTCGTGATTGCCGCCGGTCGAGGAGTGGCCGGTGACCGCGCGCGGGATCAACGCGAGCATCGACAGGGCGAACAAGGCGGGGGTCCACCGATGCCGCAACACTGCCGCGCATGCTGCGGCGGTGATCGCCGCGACCGCAGAGGTGATGGCCCATGCAGTGGAGGCCTCGACATCGCCGATCGCACCGAGGAACTGCACCGGTTGCGCCGCAACGGATCCGACAGGTTGACCCGACGCGTCCGAGAGTGTCAGCGGCACCAACGCCGCCGCGCACACCGCCCACACAGCGGAGGCCTTCGCCGCGGTGCGGACGGCGATGTACCCGTCGATGGCGAGCACACCCGACATTTGGGGAGGAACGAGGAACGCTGCGAGAAGCAACGACCCCACCGCCACGACCGCGGCTACCTCTCCGAGCGCGGTCAGCGCCGGAATACCGTAGGTCGTGATCGGTCCCGGATCGGGAAGCCCGAGCAGAATCAGCGCCTGCGACGTCGACAACGCCGCGAGCGCAGCGGCCACCACTGCCGCGATCGCGGCCCACAGCAGCATCACCTGCGAACCGGAGCGTCGATTCACCGGACCGCGGGTCGAGAGTGCGGCTTCGGTGGCCATGTCGTCGGTGGCCATGACGCGGCACCCCTTACGTGGATGATGTGTGGCGGGAAAACTGTCGGCCGGCAATATCGGCACGGCTGCGCGACCAAGTCGCGCAACCGAGATCGAACTACTACGAATCATAGTTCTGCGCCGACGCAGTGCGGCCGCGCGGGCAGCAGCTTCCAGCGAACACGACACTTGCATATATGCGCATATCGCAATATGTTGTGTTCCTGCTATCGAACCACGCCGAGAAGGGGTACCCACGATGGGACACGGACATGGCCACGGGATAGAGCCGGGATCGCCGGCGAGCGCATCCGGTAAGCACCTCGGGCGACTGTGGATCGCTGTCGGTCTCGGGGCGGTTACGTTGGTGACGCAGGTGGTAGTGGGTCTGTCCACCTCGTCGCTGGCGTTGTTGTCCGATTCCGCACACGTGTTCACCGACGTGTTCGGGGTCTTGATGGCGATCGTGGCGATCACACTCGCACAGCGGCAGTCTCGCAAGACCGGCCGCACGTTCGGACTGTATCGAGCCGAAGTGTTCGCGGCTCTGTTCAATGCAGTGCTGCTCTTCGGTGTCGCTGGGTGGATTCTCTACGAAGCCGCGCAACGCATCACGAACCCACCGGAGGTGCCCGGGATTCCGGTCATGTTGGTGGCACTGCTCGGTCTGGCCATGAACCTCATCGCGTTCCTCCTTCTGCGTAGTGGTGCGAAAGAGAGCCTCAATGTTCGGGGTGCGTATCTGGAGGTGATGGCGGACATGCTCGGCTCGATCGGAGTGCTCGTCAGCGGACTGGTCACCGTCGTGTTCGGGTGGCGGTACGCCGACCCGGTCATCGCGGTCGCCATCGGGTTGTTCGTTTTGCCGCGTGCATTCACTCTGGGGCGTCATGCCGTACGAATTCTGCTGCAACACGCTCCGTCGGGCATCGATGTCGCCGCCGTGGAAAAGGCCCTGACCGGTGTCGACGATGTCGAAGAGGTACACGATCTGCACATCTGGACACTGACGTCGGGGATGGAGGTCGCTTCGGCGCATCTGACGGTCGCCCCGGAGGCCGAGACACCCCGGGTGCTCGCTGCAGCGCAGCAGGTTCTCCGCGACGAGTTCGGTCTCGAACACGCCACTGTGCAGGTCGAACCCCAGGAAGGCGAAGGCCGTTGCCGAGAGGTCAATTGGTAGGCAGGTCTCGACCCGGTGCGAGATCGGCACGCCGTGCTGTCGTCGACACGGCAGCGATGTACCGGAACCGGCACCAGTCGGGTGGGGGCACAGAGTGGGTCCTCGATTGCCGCACATCGGCCCGGTCGACACCGTTCACCCCGAACCCGTCCACCTCGCATGTTCGGCCGCCCGGTGATGGATCAGTCGACTGTGAGGGTATCTACGGTTCTGGTCACGGCGCGGTTCGGCAGTGGCTCGGTAGCGGGGCTGCGCACGACCACCCCGTCGGTGATCGAGAAGGCACTGTTGTGGCAGGGGCACTCGATCGTGCCGTTGCGGACTCGGTTCACTGTGCACCCTTGGTGAGAACAGATAGCCGAGAAGGCCCGGAAGGTACCGGGTTCCGGTTGGGTGACGACGACCTGCCGGTCGGCGAGCACGATTCCACCGCCGACAGGAACATCGTTCACCGACAAGGTGATGGGACCGTCGGAAGCGGTGTCCTCACCGGACGGGGCTTCGCCGACGCTGCATCCGGCGGCAGCCAGGCACGCTGTAGCGCAGCTCGTAGCGAGAAAAATACGGCGCGGTAGCGCCGGGATGTTGTCGCTCATGCAGCAGGTTCCCCTCGGTGCGCCTCGGTGCGCCTCGGCGAGCGAGAGGCGACGATCGCTTGTCGGTGGTTGTGGTCGAATATGTTTCGAGCCGTTCCGGTGTCGATCACTCTCACTGTTCGAGCGAATCAGCAAGATTGTCCTGTCGCGAATGTGTCTGCACTGCAGGGCATTCGATTCGAGCACCGAGGTATCTCATGCAAGTTCACGATTCGGCGCTGTCGGGCACTGCGGGCCGAGGGGTAATCTTTGTGGCCTCTCGCGTGAACAGTGCCGCCCCGATCATCAGCACCACCCCGCAGGTGATGTAGATGTCGGCGAGGTTGAATGTCGGCCACCAACCGGTGTGAAAGTAATCGGTGACCGCGCCGTCGAGGAGCCGGTCGAGGACATTCGAGAGTGCACCGGCGAGGACCAACGACAGCGCTGCCGTGGTGACCGGACCCGCGTGAGGCGCGGTACGCCACCCGTAGATCGCCAACCCGGTGGTGATCGACGCCGTCACGGCGACGACGACCCACACGGGCAGAGAATCACCCAGGCTGAACGCCATTCCGCGATTGAAGGCCAGTCGCAGCTCGAGTATCCGCAGCGGAATCGTCGAGCCGGACAACGCCGCCTGCGCCCAGTAGTCGACCAGTAGAGCGGCAGCGACCAGAGCCAGGACAAGGGCGGTTGCGGCGGCGCGGAGCCGAGCGGCTGCGATGGGGGAGCGGGTCACTGGTCCTCGTTCTCGGGTGTACACCGTGCGTACGTCCGGGTGCACCGCAGACGGTGCAGGTGACCCCGGATTTGCCAACACTTGAAATACTATGCACCATAGTAGTTGATGAATACCGTCGATTTCTCCGCCACCCGATGCGTCGTGTCGCCGTGAGGGCGGCGGCACCCTCGTCATGAGGGCGATGCCCGATGCCGAACCCGGGCCCGGACCGTCCTGCGTCGACCGAGGTCGAGTGTGGCGGCTGTATCGGACAAGTCGAGGTGAAGGGCCCCGAACCTGGGCACGTCTGACCGCAGCGGCAACTTCGGGGCTGGCGATGTACGCCACGTTCCCGCCCCTAGATCTGTGGTTTCTCGCTCCGGTAGCAATTGCAATGCTGCTGTTGGCTGTGCGCGGGCGAGGGGCGCGTGCGGGGGCCGGCTACGGCTTCGTTGCCGGCTCGGCGTTCTTCGTGCCTCTGCTGCCGTGGGTGGGGGAGTACGTCGGATCGGTGCCGTGGCTGGCGCTGGCCGTCGTTCAAGCCCTCTTCGTGGCGATGTTCGGCGCAGTAGCGGATCGGATGTCGCGACTGCCGTGGGGGCCGGTCTGGGTGGCGAGCGCCTGGGTGGCGATGGAAGCGGCACGATCTAGGATCCCGTTCGGCGGATTCCCCTGGGGCCGCATCGCATTCGGTCAATCCGACGGGCCGCTGCTGCCTCTGGCTGCGTTGATCGGCGCACCGGGGTTGTCGTTCGTCGTGGTGCTGATCGGGTCCGCTCTGGCCGGCGCTGTTGCCTCCGATCGCATCACCCGCAGAACTGCAGCAGCGTCGTGCATCGGTGCGGCCACTGCTGTAGGGGCGCTCACGATGGTGGCCCCACTGTTCGCTCCGCCGCAGCAGGACACGGTCACCGTCGCCTTGGTGCAAGGCAACGTCCCGCGGCTCGGTCTCGACTTCAACGCCCAACGACGAGCGGTGCTCGACAACCACGTTCAGCGCACCATCGAGCTCGCCGACGACATCGACTCCGGCCGCGTACGCGCACCCGATCTGGTCATCTGGCCGGAGAACTCCTCCGACATCGACCCCCTGCGCAACCCCGATGCCGCCGCACGAATCGACGCCGCGGCCCGCGCCGTCGGTGTGCCCATTCTCGTCGGCACGGTACTACGCCAGGGCGACGGCACCACCACGAACACCTCGATCGTGTGGGATCCGGTCACCGGCCCAGGGCAGAGGCACGACAAACGGCAACTGGTGCCGTTCGGCGAATACCTGCCGCTCCGCACGATCGTCACCGCACTCTCTCCCTACGCCGCCCAAGCAGGACGCTTCGTTCCGGGTCAGGGCAACGGCGTCGTCGACCTCGCCGGAGTGCCCGTCGCGGTGGCCACCTGCTACGAGGTCGCCTTCGACGCATTGCTCACCGACTCCGTCCGCGCCGGTGCCCAGCTGATCGCAGTGCCGACCAACAACGCCACCTTCGGTCGGACGAACATGACCTATCAACAACTCGCCATGTCACGGGTACGAGCGGTCGAACACGGGCGCAGCGTCGTCGTTTCGGCCACCAGCGGCGTCAGCGCCGTCATCGATGCACGCGGGGAGGTCGTCGAGCGCACGGAGCTGTTCACCCCCGCAGCTGTCGTCACCGAGGTGTCACTGAGCACCACGCTCACCCCGGCGACGATCACCGGCAACGTTCCGGAATGGATTGCCGCCACCGGCGCTGTTGCGGCACTGGCGTTCTCGCTGCTGCGCCGACCACGCTCCACCACACCGAACCCGCAAACTACTATGTCGCGTAGTATTTAGATGGTGGTCGGTGAAGGGCGTGCGGAGATGACGATCGACGAACACCCCAGTGCGCACTCGCCGAGACTGGTGCGCAGAACGGTGGCGATGCTGCGCAACCGGTGGCGACAACTGACGTCGATGCGTACAGCGTTGGTGCTGCTGTTTCTTCTCGCCGCCGCAGCAATCCCCGGCGCACTGCTGCCGCAGCGCAATCTCAATACCCAGGCCGTCGATGCCTACATCGCCGCGCGCCCGGCTCTCGGGCCGGTGATGGACACACTGGAATTGTTCGACGTGTTTGCAAGTTCCTGGTTCACCGCGATCTACGTCCTGCTGTTCGTGTCGCTGATCGGCTGTCTGACTCCGCGGTTGATCGAGCACGGTAAAGCTCTTCGCGCACAACCTGTTCGAGTACCCCGAAATCTCACTCGACTACCGTTGCATCATTCGGGCACCCTCGCCGGTGACCCCGAGAAGGTGATTGCCGACATCGCGCCGCACTTGAAAGGGTGGCGTACCGTCGTTCGGCCCGAGCCCGATGGGGCACTGACTCTCTCGGCCGAGAAGGGCTATACCCGCGAGGCCGGGAACTTGCTCTTCCACTTCTCGCTGATCGGTCTGCTCGCCGCTATCGCCATCGGCAAACTGTTCGGCTACGAAGGCTCGGTCATCGTCATCGCCGACAACGGACCCGGTTTCTGCAACACCTCTCCCGCCGTCTACGACTCCTTCCGTGCTGGCAACAGCACTGACGGCACCGGACTCGAGCCGTTCTGTATCCGGGTCAAGGACTTCACCGCCGACTACCTCGACAATGGTCAGGCCGAGATGTTCACCTCGAACATCTCCTACCAGAGCGCCGACGACATCGCCGCCGACACCTGGCGCGATTACCAACTCAAAGTCAACGAACCCCTCCGGCTCGGCGACGAACGCATCTACCTCACCGGACACGGCTATGCCCCCGAGTTCACCGTCACCTTCCCCGACGGCCAGACCCGCACCGAAGCCATGCAGTTCCGCCCCGACGACGCCACCACGTTCCTCAGCAGCGGCGCGCTGCGATTCGACCCACCCGGGGGGACCTACGCCACCGCCGACGAACGCCGCCGAGGCCAGATCGCCATCGAAGGACTCTTCGCGCCCACCGCGCAATTCAACGGGAATCTGCTCTCCTCTCGCTTCCCGGAATTGGTCGATCCCGCTGTGGCAGTGGACATCTACAAGGGCGACACCGGTCTCGACACCGGCATCCCGCAGTCGATCTTCTCCCTGGACCAGGAGATGATCAACCAGGGTCGGCTGGTCAAGCAGGACCGGGTCAACCTGCGGCCCGGAGAATCGACAACCCTCTCCGACGGCACTCTCGTCCGGTTCGACGGTGCCAAGGAATTCGCGAATCTCCAGGTCGGATACGACCCCGCGCAGAGGTGGGTCCTCGTGTTCGCGGTCACGATGATGACCGGACTACTGGTGTCCCTGGTCATCACACGCCGTCGCATCTGGTTCCGGGCCCACCTTGGCGAACACGGACTCTCGCGAGTGGACATGGGCGGCCTGGCTCGCACCGATCACGCCGGCTGGGGACCCGAATTCCAGACCCTCCGGTCACAGATCTGGCCGCAGGCAACCCCGAGCGACTCCGAGACCCACGACAGAGAAACGGTGTAACACCATGCCGATCGACGACACCCTCGCTCGTTGGAGCGACATCAGCTTCGAGACCGCCTTCGTGGTCTATCTCCTCGCAGCAATCGCATTCCTCGGTCAGCTCGCGTCGACCCGTAGCGCGGAGCTGCACAATATGGAGCGACTGCGCACGCGGGTGATCGCAGTGACATCGTCGACGCCCGGTCGCATTCCCGACGCACCCCGGCGGGTTCCGTCCGAACGCATGGGCCGTACCGGACTCGGGCTGGTGATGGTGGCGCTGACGTTGCATGTCGGGTCGATCGTTCTTCGCGGGATCGCCGCCAGCAGGCCGCCGTGGGGCAACATGTACGAATTCGTCTCGGTCACCTGCGCGGCCGGTGTACTGGCTGCACTGGTGGTGCTGCGCTCGAAGCAGCTGCGCACCCTGTGGTTGTTCGTTCTGGTGCCGACGTTGATCCTCCTGTTCGTCGCCGGTACCGTGCTGTACGCCAACGCAGCACCGGTGGTACCGGCACTGCAGTCGTACTGGCTGCCGGTGCACGTCTCGATCGTCTCGCTCGGCAGCGGGGTGTTCTTGATCTCCGGGGTTGCGAGCGCGCTGTTCCTGATCCGGATGAAGCATCCCGAGGCCTCGGGGAGCAGAATGAGCCGAATCGTCGCCCGTCTGCCCTCCGCGCAGACTCTGGACATCCTGGCGTACAAGACCACGATCTTCGCATTTCCACTCTTCGGCGTCGGCGTCATCCTCGGCGCCATTTGGGCCGAAGCCGCATGGGGCCGATTCTGGGGCTGGGACCCGAAAGAAACGGTCTCCTTCATCACCTGGATCGTCTACGCCTCCTACCTGCACGCCCGCGCCACCAGCGGATGGCGCAACACCCGCGCAGCATGGATCAACATCGCTGGATTCGTGGCGATGCTGTTCAACCTGTTCATCATCAACATGGTCGTCTCAGGCCTACACTCCTACGCAGGCCTGAACTGATGACTCCCGCTACGTGCCCCCCAGCGCGTCCGCAAGGTCCTTCGGAATGGGCATCGGCGACATCAGTCCCGCCTCGACCCGGCCGGTGTTACCGGCCGGGTATCGCCCCGACCACGATCCTGGAGCAGCGACCACGATCCGAATCAACTGGCCCCAGGATTCGCGCCGATCATGTTCTGTCACCGCAGCTTTCAACATCGCGGCGTGGTTGCGAGTATGCAACCACGGATAGGGCTGCGAGAGGATGTGTGCTCGTTCGAGGTGGTACCAGCGCACCTCTGTTGTCGATGCCCCTGCTGCTGCGGTCATTTCGATCCCGTAGAGCCTGCGCGCAGTCCGATCACCTCTCACAGGTCTCTACCTCTTTCCGCGGAAGAGTTCGCCGTACGCGGGGGTCGATGTGCAGCAGGTACATCCATCCGAGCACCCGGAGCTGCCATCGTCTGCTCCGATCGCCGACGGTGACGTTGCGGTGGTGGAGGCCAGTAGGTTCCCAGATGCGAGAGGTGAGATGTTCCTCGGCGTCGGAGCCGGAGCACAGCAGGCATCCTCGAAGGCCGCTGCGGGCGCGATCGTGACGTTGAGGGCACCGGACGCCGCGGGCGGTGGCACGAACCCGTCCAAGGGCGTGGTGCGGGCGGCGCGAATCGCATTGGCAATGACCAGGACTTCGGCGAGTTCGTGGACGAGCACCACAGTGGCCAAGCCCAGGACACCGGTAGCAGCCAGTGGGACGAGCACGCCGATGATGGCAATCGACAAGGCGATGTTCTCGATCATGATGCGCCGGGCGCGTCGAGCGTGGGCCAGCACCTGCGGTAGATGCCGGAGGTCTTCCCCCATGAGGGCAACATCGGCGGTCTCGATGGCAACGTCAGTTCCCATCGCGCCCATGGCGATACCGACATCTGCGGTCGCCAAGGCGGGAGCGTCGTTGATGCCGTCGCCGACCATCGCAATCTTGCGTCCGGCCGCGATGTCGGTCAGCAGGGCCGCTTTGTCCTCGGGCAGTAGTTCGGCGTGGACGGCGGTGATGCCCGCCTGGGTCGCCAGCGCCTGCGCAGTGAGCGCGTTGTCGCCGGTGAGCATCGCAGTGTCGATACCGAGCGCGGTGAGTTGGCGGACAGCCTCGGCGGCCTCGGGCCGCAGTTCGTCGCGGACGGCGATCGCAGCGATCAGAACTCCGGCGCGTTCGACGAGAACGACTGTGGCACCGCTGCTCTGGAGACGAGCGACGTCGGCGTGGAACTCCTCGGAGCTGGGGTGTGTGTCGAACCAGCTCGGTTTCCCGAGCCTGATCGCGGAGCCGTCGAGGGTGCCGGTCAGGCCGTGCCCGGCGATGGCAGTGACATCATCGGCTGCCGCGACGGTCGATACGGAGGCCAGTACGGCGCGGGCGAGTGGATGCTCGCTGCGCGCTTCGAGCGCAGCAGCAACGGCCAGCGCGGCGTTGCGGCTGATTCCCGCAGCGGTGACGACGTCGACGACCTCCGGTCGTCCTGCGGTGAGGGTGCCGGTCTTGTCCAAGGCGACGACGCGAATGCGGCCCAGCTCTTCCACTGCTGCACCGCCTTTGATCAATGCCCCGTTGCGGCTCGCAGCCCCGATCGCCGCCACCACCGACAGCGGCACCGAGATGGCCAACGCGCACGGTGATGCCGCGACCAGGACCACCAGTGCGCGTTCGAGCCACAACATGGGGTCACCGAGCACCGCACCGACGCCGGCGACGAGTACGGCGAGAATCATGATCGAGGGCACGAGCGGACGTGCGATACGGTCCGCGAGCCGTTGGCCGGCCCCTTTGCGGTCCTGGGCCTGTTCGACGATGCGGACGATGCGAGCAAGCGAACTCTCCGATGCCGGCGCGGTGACGGTGACCTCGATGGCCCCGCCGCCGTTGATGGCACCGGCATGCACCTCGTCACCGACACCGGCTTCGATGGGCACGGACTCGCCGGTGATCGCAGACACGTCCAGATTCGTCGAACCGCGAGCGATGGTGCCGTCCGTGGCAGCTCGCTCACCCGGCAGCAGCACCATGATGTCCCCGATCACGACATCGTCGGGGGACAGGGCCTGCTCGGTTCCACCGCGCAGGACAGATACCGTCGGCGGCACCAAGGACAGGAGTGCGCGCAGTCCGCGGCGGGTCTTGGTGACCGCGTATTCCTCGAGCCCCTCGGCGACGGAGAACAAGATACCGAGCATCGCGGCCTCGGGGATCTGGCCCAATGCGATGGCACCGAGGAGCGCGATCGTCATCAGCGTGCCGACACCGATGCGTCCGTGTCGCAGATTTCTCACCGTCGCGGGAACGAAGGTGACGGCGGCGATCGCGGCAGCGATCAGAGCGCCGACGGTCGCAACCGCATCGGCACCCGTTCGACCGAGCAACCACGATGCGCCCAGGATGATCGCGGCGGCCGAGGCGAGTTGCAGCTCGCGGACCTGCCACAACCTCGGGAGTGCATCGGTTGGAGCTGGACCTCCCGTGCCCGCACCGTCAGCAGTGGATTCGGTGGTCGGCGCTGCCTGGGTAGGTCCGCAGCACGCGTCAGCCATGATCGACCCCGGTGACTTCAGCGACGATCGAGGTGGTGGGCAGTACCTCGGTCAGTGTCGCGAGCAGTCGGGTGCCGCGGTCGGTGAGCGCATACATGACCAACTTTCCGTCTCTGTTCGATGTGACGGCGTCCGCGGCTTTGAGTTTGCGGAGATGGTGGGAGACCAGCTTCTGGCTCTGTCCCACGATCCACGCGATGTCGCAGCCACACATCTGCCCGCCGGCGTTCAACGCGAGCGCGATGGTCAGTCGGGTGGGGTCGCCGAATGCTCGGGCAGCGTCGGCGACCGGTTCGATATCGCCGAGCGCGGGCAGAGTAGCGCGAACCCTCTCGGCGTGAGGGAGGTCCATACACAACAGATCGCACGAGTCCAGAGGTTCCAAGGCCATGGGCACAATCTAACAATCATGCGATCGTTAGGGAAGGACCATTAGTCAACGTTCGTACGATTGTCAGTGTCATAGCGAGTCGAAACGCCCATATCGGGCCCATTGATCAGTCCGAACGAATCGAGAAGGTAGTTGTATGAGCCGAGCGTTGAAGATTTCCTTGTCCCTGGTGATCGTGTTCGCCGCCGCGTTGGCTGTATTTCTGGTGGTGGATCGATCGGGGTCTCCGGATGCTGCCGCCGCCGAGCAGGCCGCGACCGACCCTGCCTCGATTGCGGTGCGCGAGAACAGTCATCGGTTGAACTCGGTGCCCGACGGCCGGGTCACGTTCGTGGAGTTCCTCGACTTCGAGTGCGAGGCCTGCCGATCGGCCTACCCGGCGATCGAGCAATTGCGTGAAGAGTACGGCGACCGGGTGAGCTTCGTGGCCCGCTACTTTCCGATCGCCTCCCACTTCAATGCCGAACGAGCCGCACGCGCAGTCGAGGCCGCGGCCCAGCAGGGCGGATTCGAGGCCATGTATCAGCGCATGTACGAAACGCAGGCGCAGTGGGGCGAACAGCAGGTTCCGCAGGACGAGTTGTTCCGCAGCTTCGCCGTCGAGCAAGGGCTCGACATGAGCGCCTTCGATGCCGCCTACACCGACCCTGCGACGCTCGCGCGCATCGAGGCCGACGTCGCGGACGGGATCGCGCTCGGCGTGCAGGGCACCCCGACGTTCTTCCTCAACGGCACCAAGATCGAACCCACCACCTACGGAGACCTCGCCGATGCCCTCGACGCTGCACTCGGCTGACCTTCCAGCGGCCGAGACCCGACCCGGTGGTTCGTTCGGCCGGAGCCTGCCCTGGCTGCTGTTGGTGGGCGGCCTGATCGGCCTGACTGCCGCGTTCGTGCTCACGGTAGAAAAGTTCGCTCTGGCGCTCGATCCCGCCTACGCCCCGACCTGCAGCATCAACCCGGTGCTCAACTGCGGATCGGTGATGGACACCCCGCAGGCGTCTGCGTTCGGATTTCCCAATTCCCTTCTCGGGATCGCAGGCTTCGCCGTCGTGGCGGCAGTGGGTGCCGCCCTTCTCGCCGGTGCGATGTTCGCGCAGTGGTTCTGGGGCGCAGTGCAGGTCGGTGTCACTGCTGCCGCAGTCTTCGTGCACTGGCTGATCGCGCAGAGCCTGTACGAGATCGGCGCCCTGTGCCCGTACTGCATGGCGGTGTGGGCGGTCACCGTACCGGTCTTCTGGTACGTCACGCTGCGCAACCTCGACCGCGCCAGGTCGAAATCCGCTCTTGGGCAATGGTTTCGGCTACGGCTTGACTCGCTGATTCGCAATCACTCGATTCCGCTGACCGTGTGGTTTCTCGTCCTCATCGCCCTGATCGCGCAGCGTTTCTGGTCGTACTGGTCCACGCTCCTATGATCCGCGACGTACCGTTCGCCCCTCTGCCGCTCTCTCGAGAAAGAAGGTCACGGCGATGACGCGCGGCTGGTCGATCGTCATGCTCGTCGTTGTCGTTGCATCGATCGTCGCACTGTGGCCCCGCTCCGGTGGCGTCGAGGGCGGCCCGTCCGAGGCCATCGCCAACAATGTCGCGCCGGTCGGACCCGAACCCACACTGTCCCGCCCGCCGGATGACGCGGCACGAGCAGCAGCGCTACCGCTGTGTCCGCCGCCGGTACCGCGCGAAGGCGGTCCGCTGGCGGGAGTGATAGCGCGCTGCATCGGCAGCGCCGACGATGTCGATCTCGCCGACGTTCTCGGCAGTGAGGTGACGTTGATCAACCTGTGGGCATCCTGGTGCGGCCCGTGCCGGACCGAGATGCCGGTACTCGATGCCTACGCCGCAGAACCCGACGCGATCCCAGTTATCGGAATCGACGTCGAGGACCGGCCCGCGGCCGCGGCCGCGCTGCTCACGCAACTGGGCGTCCGCTATCCGAACTACATCGACGGCGGCAGCGTCCTGGACGCGCTCTCGGCACCGCCGGTCCTTCCCTTGAGCTTTCTCCTCCACCCGGACGGAACGATCGAGCGCATCACCGACCCGACAGTGTTCGAGACGACAGACCAGATCCGCACTGCAGTAAAGGATTTCACCTCATGACACGTTTTTTCCCTGCGTGGGTCGGTGCGCGCCGTCAGGGCAGCACGGCCACCGCGGCAATGGGATCGATTCTTGCCCTCGTACTACTGATCTCCGGATGCTCCGACGGCGCACAGGCTGCGCCCCCGGGAGGCAGCTTCGACTTCGTCGCCCCCGGCGGTCGAACCGACATCGTCTACGATCCCCCCGAAACACGCGGAACCATAGGCGAACTCGCCGGCCCCGATCTGATGGAGGAAGGCAAGACGACCGCTCTGTCGGACTACGACGGCAAGGTCGTCGTGATCAATCTCTGGGGCCAGTGGTGTGGCCCCTGCCGCGGCGAAGCCGACGACCTTGAAGAGGTCTACGAGACCACCCGCGAGCGTGGCGTGCAGTTCCTCGGTCTCAACGTCAGAGATCCACAGAAGGACAAAGCGCAGGACTTCGTCGTCGACAACGACGTCTCCTACCCCTCGATCTACGACCCCTCGATGCGGACACTGGTCGCCCTCGGCGGAAACTACCCGACCAGCGTGATCCCCTCGACGCTGGTACTCGATCGTCAGCACCGCGTGGCCGCGGTCTTCATGCGCGCCCTGCTCACCGACGACCTCCTTCCCGTCGTCGAACGGATAGCCGCGGAATGACGACTCTTCTCGCCCAAGACATCGGCTCGGCCTTCCAGAACGCGGCATCGAGCGGGCCCCTGCTGCTCGCGGTCGCGGCATGCATGCTCGCCGGGTTGGTCTCGTTCGCCTCCCCGTGTGTGGTGCCGCTGGTGCCGGGATACCTGTCCTACCTGGCAGGAATCGCCGGTGCCGACGCCCAATCAGCCGAGACCCGATCGCCCCGCACCTCGACCACCGACACGTCGTCGCCGGAGCTGGCGAATCGCTGGCGTGTCGCCGGCGCAGCGTCGTTGTTCGTCGCCGGATTCACGATCGTCTTCGTCCTCGCCACAGCCTCGATCTTCGGAGTCATCGGCACCTTGCGCATCAACGAGCAAGTACTTCAACGAGTCGGCGGCGTCATCACGATCATCATGGGTGCAGCGTTCATCGGATTGATACCCGTTCTGCAACGCGACACCCGATTCGCACCTCAGCAGATCTCGTCCCTCGCTGGAGCGCCGCTGCTCGGCGGTGTGTTCGCGCTCGGCTGGACACCGTGTCTGGGCCCCACCCTCGCCGGCGTTCTGTCTGTTGCAGCAGGAACCGAAGGTGCAACCGCAGCCCGCGGGGTCACTCTCATCGTCGCGTACTGCATGGGACTCGGCCTACCGTTCGTCGTCCTCGCGTTCGGCTCGAGTTCGGCGATGCGCGGGGTGGGGTGGCTTCGAAGGAACTCACAGAAGATCAAGGTCGCCGGCGGTGTCATCATGATCGCCGTCGGCATCGCGCTGCTGACCGGAGTGTGGGGGTTGTTCATCGCCTGGATCCGCAACGAATTCGTCAGTGCAGTGGTCCTGCCCATCTGATCGAGATGTCGCCGAACCACCACGCCGCATTGCATTGTTCGGGTGGCCGAACTATATTTTCAGGGTCCTGACATACTGTTGGTGCTGGAGGGTGTGGTCATGTCTGTGCTGCAGCGCCGATCGTCTCGGCCGCCCTCGAGGTTTCGGTCGGGCCTGGTTCTGCTCGGCCCGGCTTTCGTCGCAGCGATCGCCTACGTCGACCCCGGCAACGTCGCCTCCAACGTCAGTGCCGGTGCGCAGTTCGGATACCTGCTGGTCTGGGTGATCGTTGCCGCGAACGTGATGGCCGGTCTCGTCCAGTTCCTCTCCGCCAAACTCGGCATCGTCACCGGAATGACACTGCCCGAAGTAGTCCGCGAGAAGTCGAGCAGGACTGTGCGACTGGCATATTGGGGGCAAGCGGAGGTGGTCGCCATGGCGACCGACCTCGCCGAAATCGTCGGCGGTGCAATTGCCCTCTACCTGCTCTTCGACCTGCCGCTCCTGATCGGCGGCCTCATCACCGGGGCCGTATCGATGATCTTGTTGATGGTCCAGGATCGGCGGGGCCAACGGCCCTTCGAGTTCGTGATTCTCGGGCTACTCGGTGTCATCGCCGTCGGATTTCTTGCCAGCGTCGTCGTGGAACCGCCATCGTTCACCGAGGCCGCGGCCGGTCTGATTCCGCGGTTCGACGGCGCGGAAAGCGTGTTGATCGCCGCCGCGATGCTCGGTGCGACGATCATGCCGCACGCGGTGTACCTGCACTCCGGCCTTGCTCGTGACCGGCACGGACACCCCGAGGCAGGGCCTGTCCGTCAGCGGTTGTTGCGGATCACCCGGATCGATGTCGGGTTGGCGATGCTGCTGGCCGGGGCAGTGAACATGTCGATGCTGCTGTTGGCGGCATCGACGTTGGGGGGCCGCGAGGGCGTCGATTCCATCGAAGGAGCCCACGCAGCGGTAGGGGACACCCTGGGGCCGGTCGTAGCGCTGCTGTTCGCGGTGGGCCTGCTGGCCTCGGGCCTTGCATCGACATCGGTCGGGGCCTACGCCGGCGCGATGATCATGGACGGCCTACTACGTAAGCGCATTCCGATTCTGGTGCGACGACTGGTGACCCTTGTTCCCGCAATGGCAATTCTGGCAGCAGGAGTCGACCCCAGTCGGGCACTGGTCGTCTCGCAGGTCGTGCTGTCGTTCGGTATCCCGTTCGCGTTGATTCCCTTGGTGCGGTTCACATCGGACCGCATCCTGATGGGCGGCGATGTCAATCACCGGATCACGGCATACGCGGCATGGCTCATCGCGGGAATCGTCGTCGCACTCAACATTGCATTGATCTATCTGACCGTGGCCTGACTGCGCGCGGGTAAACGTGTCCTGCACGCCTGTATTTCAGGACGATCACCGCTCGTGTGGTGATGGTGTTGTGCACGGTGAATCAGCATGAGTGGGTTCTGCCGCCGAAGTCGGGGTCTAGCAGGACGAACCGCCGCACACCGATTGCCCCGCCGTAGAAGCAGTCGACCGGACGTTGCTCGACACACGCCTTGTCCATGACATCGATGCTCGCTCGGCGCGTGTGATGACGTCCCTCACTGCGTCGACTGTCCTGTCGCGGCGGTGGTCTCGCCCGGCACCAGACGCGGCACGTAGCGGACGTAGAGCACCATTCCGATCAACTCCACGAGGGTTTGCGTCACGACCACCACGGCGGCCAGGCTCAACGCCGGTGGTAGCGCCAGGGCGAGTGGCAGCACGACCAGCGAGTTACGGGTGGCGCCGGAGAACACCAGCGCCCGCGTCGCCGGCACGTCCTGACCGAACACCTTCCCGGCACCGACACCGACGAACGCCATCACGATCAGAAACACCACGAAGATGGCTGCAGCAGCGGCGAGTTGGTCGATACGGCTGCGGATCGAGTCGATCTGGGAGGCGACGACGACCGCGAGTGTCACCATCATCACCGGCACCATCGCTGCTGCCATCGCCTCGATGATTTGCTCGCCCAGACGTCGACGTCGCGCCCACAGCTGCGTCGCCGCAGCCAGCGCCAGCGGGATCACGATGAGTAGAACGAACGCCTCGGCAAAGGGGGCGATGTCGATGATCGAGACAGTCTCGGCCCCGACGAACAACCACAGCCACAACGGCAGCAGGGCGATCTGCAGCAACATCAGCAGCGGTGCCCCGGCGAGAAGGCGTTCCGACGCCGCGCCGGCCAGTCCGCTGAAGACGATGACGTAGTCGATGCAGGGGGCGAGCAGCACCAGCACCACACCGACGAGGACAGCTTCGTTCCCGGCGATGATGCGGGTCAGTGCGAACACCACGATGGGGACGGCTGCGAAGTTCAGAACGACCACCGCGGTGGTGAACCGGGCATCACGTAGGGACCGGCCGATCGCGGCGAACGGCACTGCGAGGAACGTCGCGTAGAGCAGAACGATCAGCACCGGATTGATGGCGTGCTCGAACGTCGGTGCTGCGGAGGGGAAGGACAACCCCACCCCTGCGCCGGCGACGAGTGCGAGTAGATACAGGCCGATCTGGTGGGTGTCCCACCATTGCACCGCCGACGTTCGAGCTGTTTCGGTCATGACGCGCTCACGGGTGCGGTCAAAGTCGACGCCAACCAGCTGCATTGCGGGTCGCACGGTGTCGACGCGTCGGGGGTCTCGTCGAGACGAACCAGCGCGGCGGTCAGCGCGTCCCGCAGCACGGTCAGCTGCGCGATCGACTCCTCTGCTCGGGCGATGTGTTCACGCAGTGCCGGTCGCAGCCCGGACTTCACCGCGGCGCACGAATCGTTCTCCCACACACGCAGCATCGACTTGATCTGCGGCAGAGTGAGATTCAGGCTCTTCGCGGCGGTGATGAACGCCAATCGCTGCTGTGCTCGTTCGTCGTAGACACGGTAGCCGTTCGGGGCTCGGTCCGCCGGAAGTAGGCCCTCGCTCTCGTAGAAGCGCAGCGTTGTCGCTGGCACCCCGGTTGCCGAGGACAGTTGCGAGATCAACAGAGCAGACATGACCGCAGACTAAAGGTTCGAGTCGGCTCGAAGGCAAACCGGCCGAGTCCGGCCCGCCATCGAGTCCGCGGCAGCACGAGGGACGTCGGGCTCGTTGCTCCCCGAGGGGGGTGGGGTCAGGGTACGCCGTCGCCTGGAGTGTTGGGCTCGTGTTGCCTCTTCTCGGTATGGAACGTGATCAGATTGCCGTCGATGTCGACAGTTGCGAACTCCGTCGTTCCCCAGCCTGTCGAGACGGGACGGCCTACGTCTGCGGGGTGAAGCACCCCGGCGCGGGACATCTCGGCGTAAAGGTCGTTGATCTCGTCCACGGCGATGCGGCAGCTGGCGGTGCCGGCAAGGAACGTCTCGGCTCCGCTGCACACCGGCCATGCCGCGTGGTCTGAACGGGTATCCCAGCTGTCGTCGTCGGCGGCCCACAAGTGGATCTCGACGTCGTCGCGGGTGAGCCTCGCGAAAGTCGGGTCGGTGTACCGGGTCGTGAAGCCGAACGATCGGACGTATATCTCGGCAGCGGTGTCGATGTCTCGTACCGGCAGCGCAGGTACCACTTTCGACATGCCCATAGGCAACACTAACGCCGACGAGCCGGAGGGCGAGCCGACCCCGCCTCATATTGCTGGCGCTCAGTGCATTCGACTTCTGACACAGTGAACGCGACTCCTGAAACTGACAACCTCGGTTTCGAGACCGTTACCGCGGCGCGGGCCGGTCGTTGGCCGCCGTGGGCACCGATCGTCGCGCGGTCACCAGGTGGAGGATGACGCTGGCATCGCAGTCCACCTAGCGCATCATCACCGCAGCGTGGCCGAGGCCGTCATGGGTCCGAGAAGTCGCGGTCACTTGGTCTCGGGTGAGCTTAGATTCTCGTGCTGTGAGGCCTCATCGTTTGCATCATCCGCGTCTGACGATTCTTCGATGTCTTGAGCTAGAGCCCAGAGTTCACGGTCCTGGGCTTCGTATCCGGGTCGACCGACGTTGTCGAAGGGGTTTGCCGGCAGGACAAATGCGTAGCTGGCGTTGCGCAGGTCAACTCCTTTCGCGCCCACACTCATTGATTCAACGACCTGCTCGACAATGCTCGGATCGACGTCCCGCATAAGTCGTCGTGTCTGTTCAATCTCGTCTTCGGAGGCGGGATATACGTCCTCTTGCTGATCGCGCTGGCGCTTGCCCTCGATATGTTCGCCGAGACGTAGCTGCCAGCCGATCTGATGCACATGGCCCACAACGGCCCGGACCGCCCCGGCATCGGCAGCTTCCTGCGGCGAGATCGGATCACCATACGGTGAGACGTCTACGTAGAACCCACGTTGCTTGAGTTGGTTCTGGTTGCGCTTCCAGTCCTCGATGGTGCCCAGGACCTCGGCGTTCCTCTCCGGGTCCGATGGCTCGGCTCCGAACCAATAATCTTCGCGCACCAGGAAGTCGTGCACTAGTTCGAGCTTGAGCTTGTGTAACCCCCACAGATCCCGCAGTCGTTGATCCACGAAAGGTTCGCCTTCGGCGGAGTGGACGATCTGCACACGTCTTTCGTGGAGGGCAATTGCCTTGCCCGACTCCTCCACGCCGAGGATCGCGAGAGACCGAGCAAGTGACACGTCGCCACGGTCCAGTAAGGCAATAGCTGCTTGCAGTAGACGATCCGCATTCGCGAGCAGCGCATCTTGCAGCGCCACGACCTGGTCGGACGTGAGGTTCGCAGGAAGGTGTTGTTTGCCGGCCATTCCCCGAGTCTCCCCGGTCCTGGGATGTGTGGACGTCCTCGGGCCCTGTCGACGTGTCCCCGGACATGATCGAGCTGACCATTCAGACTCTGTGTCAGACCGCGTTCAGTCACGACTTCGACTCGTTCAGCAGCGCCGAGCAGCACCCGTTCACACCCGCGATGGTCGAGGTGGCTACTGCGACCATGGCTGCGCTGCCAACTCGGCGTGGCGGTCGGAGCCGGAGCACCTGTAGCCGAGCATTTCCGCCGAAGTCGGAGGTGGAACCTGCGTGACGAGGGTCCGTAGCGATGTTGTGCGTGCACCGAGCAGGTTGATTCCGAGGGACCGGATGCGGTCCTCCATCGTGTTGGCGTGCAGATGGCGGCCTGTGCGGACGCTGGGTACAGCCAGCCGCGGTGTCGGTGCCAGTGAGTTGCACTGAGCGTGAGGCGATGTGGCGTACGGAATGGGGTCGTGCGCGCGACTCGGGGACCTCGGTGTTCTCGCGGAGGCCGTCGTGAGCGGCAATTCGGCTGTGTGTATAGGGGCCTCGATGTTAGGGGCGAGATCGTCGTGGGGCGATGTTTTGGTCACTTCTCGCGGCGTTGGACCCTTCTGGTGTTCGGAGCACTTTGGTGGATCCACCTGGAGCAATCGGTATTCGAGCGTGCCGCGAGCGTGTCACTACTCGGTGCAACTGGGGGTGGATTCGCGTGAACCGGTATGGATGAGAAGGCCTGCTCAGAGGCTATGCGGTGGGTCCGGGTGGGACCATCGAAGTATGGTCGATCTAGCTGGGGGTCAAGGGGTCGCAGGTTCAATTCCTGTCAGCCCGACAGAGTGCAGGTAAAAGGCGGCTCCGAAGAAATTCGGAGCCGCCTTTTTGCTTGCGTGTGGCGCGACTGTCACCGGTCGATCTGGATGATGTCTCCTGAACTCGACGGTGTGAGTGCCTCGAGACGCTGAGGTTCGAGCGCGAGAATCTTTTCCTGTCGGTGCTCCGTGCGACTCTGCACGCATGGCGATCTGCATGGCGTGTGAACTGGAAATGCTCGATTCGGTGGGTTGCACTTGGCGGCCCAGTCGAATACCCAACGGCAGGAGTAAATGTCACGACTGCGGCACTCCACCGAGAGCGCTTCACCACCCGGGGTGTGACGGCGAACGGTGCAGATGCGGGCAGATGCTGTCATGTGGTAGCGGATGCGCGGTGGATGAGTGCGAACGTGAAGACGGACACGACTACGTCGATGCGAGCTGCCGGTGGTGCAATGCACCGTTCGGACAGCTCAGCGTGGTGGATGATCGATGGGTCTGAGACAAAAAGGTTGTGGCGCAGGCGGAATCACGGATAGCGCAGCGCGACAGTATCTGGGTGAGCTTATTTGCCCGTTGCGGCACGCTGAACGGGACGTCGGCGTGGGCGTCATGACCGAAAGCGACGAGGCGTAGCGAATGCCGCCACTCCGGTGACCCGCGGGTGTAGAACTGAAGCATGACCGAGCGGTGACATTTCGCTGCGAGGTTTGTCATGCGGACCGTCCGCTACGCGTCGACCATGGCCCCGATGTAGTGCGCGGATACGACACCTGCGACTCGAAGGAACACGATGTCCGAACTGGCACAGACCCGCCCAGGAATCGACGTACCCGCTCCGCCGGTGTTCGAGTCGGTCGACGACGAACGACAGCACCGAAAGCAACGACTTGCGGCCGCTTTCCGGCTCTTCAGTCAGTGCGGCTTCGACGAAGGAGTGGCGGGGCATATCACCGCTCGCGACCCGGAGAAGACCGACCATTTCTGGGTCAACCCGTTCGGTATGCATTTCAGCATGATCAAAGCGAGCGATCTGATCTTGGTCGATCACGAGGGCAACATCGTCGAAGGCAATCGTCCGGTCAACCGTGCTGCTTTCGTTATCCACTCCCAGGTGCACGCCGCTCGACCGGACGTTGTCGCGGCCGCACACGCACACTCGTTGTATGGCAAAGCCCTCTCGAGTTTACGGATGGGGCTTGCCCCTCTGACTCAGGATGCCTGCGCGTTCTACGATGATCACGCCGTGTTCGACGACTACACGGGTGTTGTTGCGGAGTTGGAGGAGGGTAGGAAGATCGGTGCAGCACTCGGTCAGCGCAAGGCGATTGTGCTGTCGAACCACGGTCTGCTCACGGTCGGTCGGACCGTGGACTCCGCGGCGTGGTGGTTCATCACCATGGAGCGATCCAGCCAGGCGCAGCTCATCGCCATGGCGGCGGGTGAACCTAAACCGCTGGACGACGTGACGGCGAAGCTGACGTACAACCAGGTGGGTCTGGAGTACGCAGGGTGGTTCCAGTTTCAGCCGATGTTCGACCGAATCGTCGCGCAGCACCCGGAGTTGATGGACTGAACGACATCGGGGACGTCGCGTCAGCCCTATGCTTGCGTGGTCGATAGAAGTCGGTAGCCTTGCTTACGATGAGTACGACGAGGAAAATCTGGCCTGTATTACATTTTGCATCCGGGGCCGTGATCGCTGGGTGCGCCGGGCAGCAATCTGCTGCTCCGCCGCCCGTAGAAGAACCATCCACGTCCGCGATGACGACCCATCCGGACACGTCCGAAGCTGCGCCGAGCAGCGCCGATGCGCCCGCAACCGAGTCGACGCCGTCCATCGACGACACTGCGCCGAACACCTCGAACTGCGTCGCGGCGGAGCTGTCGGTATCCCTCGGTGCGGTCCAAGGCGCTGCCGGTTCCACTGCGCTCCCGATCGAGTTCTCGAACACCGGCAACCGAACATGCACGCTCGACGGTTATCCCGGGGTTTCCTACGTATCCAGCCCGGGCGGCACGCAAGTGGGGCAGGCAGCGGTCCGATCGGGATCCGAGGCGAACCCTGTGGTGCTGGCCCCCGGTGCGTCGGCCGAGTCCTTGGTGAAAGCAACCGTGGTGCAGAACTACTCGACCGACACGTGTGAGCCCAGTTCGGTGTCCGGACTCGACGTGTACTCGCCAAACACAGCGAAGGTCGTGTACCTGGCGTATCCCACGACAGGATGCCGCACAACCGACCCGTCGATCACCCAGTTGGAGGTCCAGCCGGTTCGGTCCGAGTGAGTGCGGTGCGAACGGGATGGTTGAGGAGTCGAGACAGTGGGCACCCAGTAGGCATGACAGAGAATTCCAAGGTCACAGTCGAACGCACCATCGAGGCACCTGTCGACGCAGTATTCGACGTCCTGTCCAATCCCGAGCGGCATCAGGCGCTCGATGGGTCAGGCTTCGTACGCAGTGTCGACCACGCCGACCGGATTCAGAAGGTCGGTGAGAAGTTCACCATGAACATGCAGGGCGATCACATGGGCGGCGAGTACCAGACCGACAACGTGGTGAGCGGTTACATCAAGGACAAGCTGCTCGCGTGGAAAACAGCACCCGCCGGCTACGAGCCTCCCGGCTGGGAGTGGTTGTGGGAGTTGGAGTCCCAGGGTCCGAACGAGACCTTGGTGCGCCACACCTACGACTGGTCCAAAGTCACGGACAAGAAGCTTCTCGAGCAGATCAAGTTCCCGCTCGTCACCGAGGATCAGCTCAACGACACCCTCGCTCGCCTCGCCGTGGAAGCGACGTCCTGATTCACTGACACACAGATCGACCACGAAGGCCGGCCCCGTGGGGCCGGCCTTCTGCATGTGCCGCTCAGGCCTGTTCTTGCGAGCACCACCAGGTAGTACGTCCGCCCACCGTTCCGCGAGTCATGGGAGCACCACACCGAGGGCATGCCGCATCCGCCTTGCGGAACGGAATGATCTCGCCTGTGTGAACGCCACCCTTCTTGATTGCCGATCTGATTGCGCGACGCAGAACAACGCGAAGTTCGTCGAGCTCCTCCGTAGTGAGCGTTTTGGCTCGCCGGGACGGGGATTGCTCGCTCTGCCACAGCACTTCGTCGGCCAGCAGATTTCCGACCCCGGCAATTGCCGCCTGGTCCAGCAGGCGCGCCTTCAAAGGTGCTGCGCTGGAACCGATTCGGTGTCTGAACTCGTCGCGTGTGATCTCCGCGGCATCCGGGCCGAGCGCATCGATATCGGGCTCGAGTCGAACTCGGCCCAGGCGTCGCTTGTCGAAGAGCCGAAGTTGACCCCCGTCTTCGAACGTCATGGCAAAGCGCGTCCACTCGGGCTTGTCGGTATCGCGCTCGCCCACGTGTGGATCACCGCCACCGTAACGAGACGACTGCTCACCGTCCGGCGCGGTGACGATGACCCGGCCGCCCATCCCGAGATGGATTCCCAGCGTCGGACCACTGGATCCGTCGGCGGTGACAGTTTCGCACCACATAGCCTTGCCGCGCCGACAGGCCTCGGTGAGTTTGCCGCCGGTCAGGGCATGCGCGATGTCGCCCGGCATGTGCGGACGGCACTCGAACGTGTCGGTGTCGTCGATATCGACGATGACGCGACCGAGGGCTTTTTCGACGACCTGTCGAGCGTTTTCGACTTCGGGGAGTTCGGGCATGGATCCGGTGTACCCGATCGACGAACATTAATCGGTTCTCGGGAACTGAACATCGGAATCCGCATGCGCCACTTACCGGGTGGAGTCCGATTCCGCAACGAGCGGACCGAGTTCGGCGTCGAGCACTTTCTGCACAACGCGCATTGCCGCCCGCGCGGCCGGCGCACCGCAGTATCCCGCAGTGTGGATGACGGTTTCGGTGACCTCAGTTCTGGTGAGGCCGTTGCGAAGCGCCCCCCGGACGTGGCCTGCGAGTTCTTCGTGTGCGCGCAACGTTATGAGGATTCCGAGATTGAGCAGACTGCGGCTACGGTGGTCGAGTCCGGGGCGGGTCCACACTCCTCCCCACACGGTGTCGGTGACGAAGTCTTGCAGCGCGGCAGAGTCGGTGTGCTCAGCATCGGCAAATGCCCGCTCCACGAATTCTTCGCCCATCACGTCTTTTCGAACCCCTAGTCCGTCCAGAAACCGCGGGCCTCTGTCCTCGGTGAATTCATTGTCGATCATGCTTTGCCCTCTCGTCCGGTAGATGTCGTCAGATCATGTCAGGCCCACATCGGCGAGGTCTCGATTCGGCCGCGGCCCTTGTTCTATCGACGAAGGGAGTGGAGTATCGAACACGCTTGCTTACTCGAGCTACGGAGGCAGATTTCATGAAACATGTTCGTACACTTGTTGTTTGCGCATCGATTGTTCTCGGATCGGCTTTGGCGTCGGTGGGTACTGCGTCCGCTGCGACAGCAGTACCGTTTCAGATCAACCCGGCACCGTTCGGAAATCCCAACGGTAGCTTCGATGCTCCCTCTGTTCGATGTGTCGCTGTCGTCGGAGAGCAGGCCGGCACGGTCAGAGTCACCGGCGGCAAAGAGGGCGGGTGGGGATGCCTGATCTCGTCCCAGGTGTACTGGGTGAACCTGTCGAGCGGGGCGGTGGGTACGGCCGTTACCTCGGCGGGCGTGCAAGGCTTCGTGCCAGAAGCCATTCTTGCGACCGGGCCCGGTCAGGTTGCAATCACGATCGTCGCGAGCGGCGGCATTATCACTCCGGGCCTGGCGACTGTGTCCGTTCCGTAGGAGTTGCTCGCATCGGCGACGTCTCGCGTCCACCTGTGTCCGAGCGCGGATCGCCGTGATCGGGTGGAGTAATTCCTGGCGAGCGTGTCGCTCCCATGAATGCCGTACCGCCGACAGAGCTTTCGATTCCGTGAAAACGTCCGGCACGCATTCTGGCGCGCAGAAAGTGCGCCGACACCAAGAAGAACAGAAGAACCGCGACCACGGCGACGAGAGCTAATGCAGTGTCCACGGGCATCTCCCTGTTTGTCCTTACTCCCCACCGTCGACCATGATCGAGCCGCTGTCAATCGACTGCGGATCTGTAAGGGACGAGAACGCTGCCGGTCCGATCAGAGAAGGCCAGTCGATACGTTGTCGCCGGGCGGTTCTTCGTCACGTGTCGCTTCGAGGAACAGTTGGAGAAAGGACGAATGCTCGCGGCGTTCTCGAGTCGATTTCTCCGCGTGAGGTTCTTCGGATTGCTGAGGCATGGCGATTCGCGTCCCTCCCGTATCGGCTGCGCGGAGAACTCACGTTATTGCTGACTCCGGCGAACAGTCTCAGATTCTGAATAGTCAAACAACTGAGATAGTACCCAAAGCGCAGAGGAGAAACGATCGACTACCGGTGTTCGATGGCGACGAATTCGACCAGGCGGTGCAACGCGAGTGCGTCGACCTCGTGATGAGCACGAAAAGTGGTACCGCCCGCTTACGGATCAGCGTCTTGGCGCGTCGACAATCGTCGAACGTTCGTGCGCCGGTACAGCCAGAAGGCCCACCGCCGGCCGGCACCTTGCCGAGCGCCGACTCCGCCGTCCCGTGTGCACTCGATTTCGACGCAGCTGTCCGCTCATGGACGTCGCAGTGCGGGGTGCCGTACGAGATACGAGGCCAGGTTCACATTCCAGCGGCGGTCGGGGGTTCGATCAGCATTCTCTTGATGACCTTGCCGGTTGCGGTTCGGGGGAGTTCGTCGAGGAACGTGATGTCTCGGGGAACACAGAAGCGACTCAGTCGGTTTCGGATGTAGGCGCGCACCATGTCTGCGTCCAGACCTGCGGCACCGCGGCCGACGACGAACGCTGCAAGACGTTGCCCGTACTCACTGTCGGGCACACCGACAACTGCAACTTCGCCGACCTGCGGGAGATTGGCGATTGCATCCTCGACCGGTCCCGGAAATACGTTCTCGCCACCGGAAATGATCATCTCGTCGTCCCTGCCACATACGAACAGTCGCCCGTTGCAGTCGATGTACCCGAGATCTCCGGTGTCCATCAACGCGGCTCCACGTGCAGACGCGGTGGGCGGAGGTTCGGCGTTGGTGTAGCCGTCGAACAGCATGTCGTTACCGACGAAAATGCGACCGAGGCTTCCCACCGGCACAGGAGAGCCTTCGGCATCGAGAACCGCGATCGTCGTGCCGAGCGGTGGACGTCCTGCGGTGCCAGGTGACGCGCGCAGGTCGTCGGGCGTGGCGATCGTGGCCCACGAGACCTCGGTGGAACCGTAGAAGTTGTAGAGAATATCGCCGAAGACGTTCATGAAGCGGCTGACTGTCGACCCGGTCAGCGCGGAACCGCTACAGGCGACGACCCGCAGACTGGAGGTGTCGTAGCGGGATCGCACCGACTCGGGCAGATCGAGGATTCGTTGCAGCATGATGGGTACGGCAATCAACGAGGTGCACCGATTCTCCTCGACTGCACGCAGGCAGTCTTCTGCATCGAATCGATCCTGGAGCACCACTGTGGCTCGCAACGACGTGCTGATTTGCAGGGCAGCGAGCCCCCAGCTGTGGAACATGGGTGCTGCGATGAGCATCCGCTCGTTCGTCTTGAGGGGCATCCGAGACAACATTGCGGCGATGGTTCCGAAGCCCCTCGGGGTGGGGCGGAGCGCGCCCTTGGGTGATCCGCTGGTCCCTGATGTCAACACGACGACCGACCCTGGGCGATCCGGTCGTACGAATGTTGCAGACGGGGGTGCGACGAAATGCTCCAAGGTGCGCCGACGCGGAATGGCGGTATGAGAAGAGAGACTGACTCGGGTGACGTCCTCCGGCAGGTAGCGAACCATCGTGTCGAATTCGTCGTCGACGAACAGCATTCGGAGCTGGTGGCGGGCGGCAATCGCTTCGATCTGACGCGCCGCGAGGCCGGTGTTGAGAAGCACGACCTCGACTCCGAGCATCCCGCACGCGACAGTGCACTCGATCATGGCGGAGTGATTGCGGGCCAGAATTCCGACCGTGCTGCCGGGACGAATCCCTGATGCATCGAGACCTGCTGCGATGCGGTGAGATCGGTGATGAACCTCCGCGAACGTACGGGTCCCCCGATCGTCCACAACGGCTATCTCGTCGGGTGACTTCGCCGTCGCGGCCGCGAATCCTCCTCCCAACGTGAAACCCCACTTCGCCAGCGAGTTCAGTTGCCGGTACGCGCGGTCGGGGCGTGCGGCACGCACGACGCCTGTTCCCACCATCGTCTTCAGGATCGCCAATTGCAGCGATCGGGAGTCGCCGCTGTTCGAGACAACGGAGTCAGCTGTGCCGGAAAGAGAATTCTCCAGTCTGCGAAGACCACCCATGACCCACTCGACCACCGCACGGTTGTTTTCGGGCTGGGGTGCATAGGCTCCGCCGAGACCTGCCCTGAACACGGTGACATCTATCTTCGTCTCGCCGGCCGCGCGTCTGGTCAGGGTAAATCTGATGAAGCCGCCGGACTCGGTGTGCTCGATGGTGATGATCGGTTGATTACGCCGGTTCACCACGAGCTCGAGATTGTGCTCTACGCCGCCGACGCCGCATCGATACCCGGTGGCAGTTTCGCGGAGCGAGCAGTACTCGAGACCGGGGAAGTAACGTGGGAACAACTCGACCGCGCTCAAGACCTCGCATACCTGCTCGACGTCGTGCGCGAACACAACCTTGCAGTCGATGACGTCCGAAACCATTCCCCACCCCTGTACCCGCCGAGGCGGACAACAACGTCGCATCAGCACCGACCAGGGGATGGCGGCGAGCACTTGGAACGGGTCATCCGCCTGGATGAAATCGTTATGGTAATCCCCACGTACGTTTCGTGGGCGAAATCGGCCGAACTCGCGTCCCGACGGCAGGCTTCAGGGTGCACACGACCCGTCTTGCCCGCTCGGTGCACGACATCTCACGTGTCCGACAGCGTCCAGATGTCGCTGAACGGAACGGTACGGCCCAGGATTCGTTCTGCAGCGCGATGTCCCGACCTCATGGCAGCGGTGACCGTGGCCGGGTCGTCGGTCCAGGTGGCCTCACCCGCAAGATGCAGCACACCGCCGATCGGCGTGGCGAGATCGTCGTGATCGCGCGTCTGCGAACCGACCGTCATGTAGGAGTACGAACCATACGAGAACGGATCGTCCTGCCACCGTGTGACATACACACTGTCCGGCGGGACGACGCGGTCGCCGTAGAGGCCACGCAACGCGTGGACGATCGAGTCGCCGATACGTTCGTCCGACCAGTGTCGGGTCTCCTGTGCACACGGTCCCGCGGCGAACGTCAGAAGAGTGGGCCTGCCGTTCGGCCGAGTCACGTCATACCACGAATGCCACCAGCGCCCGGCTTCGCCCTGCTGCCGTATGGCGTAGACGTTCTCGTCCCAGAATTTCACCGGAAACTGGAGGAAGACTTTCTCGAAGGCGTTCATTTCGAGCCGGTGGAGAGCACCCGAAACAGGTTCTGGCAGCGGCGGTTCGACGGTGAAACTCGGTGACTTCAGTACCCCGATCGGTACTGTCACCACCGCACTGTCAGCCGTGAACGAGCCTTCCGAGGTCGTCACTTCCACTCCCGTGTCGCCCCAACGGACCTGCGTGACCTCGTGCTCGAGTCGAACGTCCAGTCCCTCGGTGATACGGAGTGCAAGCTCGTCGTAGCCGTCGGGAAACACCACTTCGTCGCCGTCGATGGCGTCGTCGTCCAAACCGTGTGCGTCGAGATCACCCTGGGCTACCCCCAGCTGTTCCTCGGCTCGGTGGCCGAGGAATTCACGCACTCGGTCCAATCGATCGTTGTCCCAATTCAATTGCGCAAGAGTCGCTTCCACCGCGCCTCCGAACGATGTAAGGGGAGCGGACTCGGCAACGGTCCTGGCGAACCGTTCGTCGAAGTCGTGAACGTCGGCGGCGAACCTCGCGGCCGCGGACTCGCTCAACCTGGCACCGGTGGGGGAGTAGTACGCGATCGGTCGACCATCCGGTTGGTAGCTGCCCACGGTGAACTCGGCTGTTTTGATGCCGAAAGCGCGTGCGGCGTCGGCAAGGGGGTTGTTGTCGATCCCGTGAATCCAGGAAGCACCGACGTCGAGAACGTTGCCGTCGCCGCGCACCGTCCAGACACGACCGCCCACACGATCGCGAGCCTCGAGGACGACAACTCGCCGACCTGCACGGTGCAGAATCCGGGCTGCAGTGGCACCGGATATTCCTGCTCCCACCACGATCGTGTCGAAATGGGTCATAGCTGCTCCGATCACGTAGTGGGCCCGGTCAGTTTCCTCTACCAGGGTTTCCCGGTCCCGAATTGCCGTTTCCGGAGTTACCGGGGCCTGAATTGCCGTTTCCGGAGTTCCCGGGACCTGAGTTGCCGTTGCCCCTGCCCGAATTGCCGTTGCCGGGATTATCGTTCTGCTGCGGTGCGGCGGGTGCTGCCGGTGCTGCAGGTTGGATCAGCACCGGATTCGATGATGGCGTCACCTCGGCGATGGTCGGGTTCGGCAAGGTGGTCGGCGAAGGCTGCGGCACCTGCGTCGTGGGTACGGCGATCGGCGACTCGTTCGGTGTCGGTGTCGTCGGTGATGCAGGCACCTGACCCGGGTCGTCGCTTGCGCTGGACGCCAGCCAGATGATTCCCGCTCCGAGCGCGAGGACGAGCGCGGCCGCCACCGGAACGATCCAACGTCGACGCACTGGATTGTGCGCGGTGCCTACGAGATCAGCAGCCGCAACTACGTTCGTGCGCTCGACAGGTATCACTGCGGTCGGCGGCAGTGGGGTTGTGCTTCCGACGATCCTGCGCAGGCGGTGCGCGACGGCAGCTGCGTCGGGGCGATCCTCCGGCTGCCGAGACGTCATAGCCGTCAGCAGCGAATGCCACTCCGGCCCGACATTCTCGGGGACGGCGGGATCACGGTGCAGTCGCGCTACCGCGGCGGCCACCGCGCTGCCCTCGAATACCATTGTGCCGGTGAGGCACTCGATGAGGACGAGGCCGAGTGTGTAGATGTCGGACGGCGGTCCCGCAGACGTACCCGTCGCCTGTTCCGGGCTGAGATAGTGCGCGGTGCCGACTGTGGTGCCGTGCTCGGTGAGTCGCTCGGAGTCGACGATGCGGGCGATACCGAAATCGGCCAGTTTGACGCACTGACCCGCACCCGAGTCCGGGGCGTGAGCGATCAGGATGTTGGCTGGTTTGATGTCCCGGTGCACCACGCCCCGGTCGTGGATGTACGCGAGCGCTTCCGCCATCTCGTTTCCGATCCGCGCAACAT
Organism: Rhodococcus sp. Leaf278; assembly: GCF_001426085.1. Classification (GTDB taxonomy): domain Bacteria; phylum Actinomycetota; class Actinomycetes; order Mycobacteriales; family Mycobacteriaceae; genus Rhodococcoides. The sequence continues at coordinate 112,108 of NZ_LMRR01000043.1, read as the reverse complement.
GGACGGCGGGCATCGATCTGTTCCGGCGAAAGCTGTTGAGCGTCGGTCCGTCGATCAATTCCATCACCAGAAAGGGCGTGGCCAATCCTGCGGCGTCCTCGGCAGTTCCTGCGTCGTACAACGTGACCAGGCCTGGGTGCGACAGCGACGCCAGGGTTCGAATCTCTGCGTCGATCCGTTGGGCTGTGTCCACCGGTTCGCCGTGGCGGAATATCTTCACTGCCACCGGTCGGCCGAGGACTTGGTCCTCCGCGTGCACGACGTCGGCCATGGCACCGCGGCCCAGAACTGGGCCCAGTCGATATCGACCCCGCGAACAGACGGTCCTGAGTAGGGCGAGAACGAACATCCTCGTCCATCGTGATTTCACCGCCGTTCGTCGACTACTCCGAGCACCCTATAGCCAACGAACACTCGTTCGGAGTGCAGTCCGTTCTCGACTCTGTAAGTCCGTCGGGCATGATGATCAACCGGGTGGGGAGAGATCGAGCAGGCGTCGAGAAAGGTCCTACCCATGCGTCCCCAATCGACGAATGCGCAGATCCAGCCGATGTCGATCGACATCACGTCGGTCTACCAGCCGATAGTCTCCCTGGACGACCGCGCCGTGGTGGGGTACGAGGCCCTGGTGCGGACCAGCGGCGACGGTCCGTCCATTGCTCCGCCGGAGCTACTGCGCGCTGCACGCGAGCAGGGCGTGATCAGCGACTTCGACTGGCGGTGCCGAGCGAGCGCACTGCACGGGGCCGTCGAGGCGGGTTATCCCAATGAGCTGGAGCTGTTCGTCAATGCAGAGCCGACCGCACTCGACACGCTCCCACCTCGAGACAGCCGGCCGCTGATTGCCGACGCCGCACGCCTGTCGATCACTGTCGAAATTACCGAGCGAGATCTGATGGGAGATCCAGCAGGATTGCTGAGGGCGGCCGAGCATGCCCGAAGCATGGGTTGGCGGGTCGCCATCGACGACGTGGGAGCAGACTCGTCCAGTCTGGCGCTGATCCCGTTGTTGCGTCCCGACGTGATCAAGCTCGACATGACGCTCGTGCAGGAACGTTCGACCGACCAGACCGCCGCCATAATTGCTGCTGTCGCCGCCGAGGTCGAACGTACCGGTGCCCTCGTGTTGGCCGAGGGAATCGAAACCGACGTACACGAACGCTATGCACGCGACATGGGTGCCGTTCTGGGACAGGGCTTCTTCTATGGTGCTCCGGGGCCACTCCCGGACTTCGGTTATGTGCGGGAACGAGTTGGATCTCTGAAGTTGGATGCGACAGTCACCGTCCGCGCTCCGGTGGCGGTGACACCCTTCGGTCTCATCCATCAGCTCGGTGCCCGCAGACATGCCGAGACAGCTTTTCTCGAGGCCATCGAGAAAAGCTTGCTGACCGGTGCGTTCGGCACCGGACCGTCGACAGTCGTGTTGGCTACGGCAAATGTGTCGAATCGGCTGACGCCAGCACGTGCCGCAGTCTTAGACGACCTGGCCGCGCGCACCGCTCTCGTGGCAGTGTTCGGCTTCGATCCAGCGCTGCCGCCGCACCGCTATCGGTCGGTGCCGGTGGGGGAGAACGAGCCGTTGGCCAGGGAGCGCTCGACTGTGATCGTGGCACCGATGTCGAGCGTGGCGCTGATCGCTGTCGAGTGTGGTGTCACGCCCGATGGCACGACACTCTACGACTACCGCCTGACCTACGACCGCGACGTCGTACTCGATGCAGCCACGGTGCTTCTCAGGCGAATTCCTGCGCGACCTTCGTCATGATCGGCCGATCCAAGCGGTCAAATTCAGGTAAACACTCGCTGTAGATTCGGTAAAGGGCTTCGACTGCACTCTTTGTGCTGTTCACTCGTAGGCATGAGCTCTCACCCCCTTGCCACCGATCATCTGGCCGCGGATGGAGGCACACTCAGCTCCATCGAGACGGCGATCAACAACGCGTTCGATCCGATCTCCGCCGCGGTGTCGAACTTCGTGTTCTTCACCGTGAACATCGGCGGTGCCGCTGTTCCTCTGATCGTGCTGTGGCTGATCCTCGGTGCCGTCATCTTCACGGTGACCTTCAAATTCATCCAGTTCCGCGGGATCAAGAGATCGCTGATCCTGGTGAGCGGCAAGGAAGACGAGGCCGATGCCCCGGGCGAGGTGAGTCATTTTCGCGCGCTCACGGCGGCCGTGTCCGGAACTGTCGGACTCGGCAATATCGCAGGTGTCGCGGTAGCGGTGACGCTCGGCGGCCCCGGCGCCACGCTGTGGATGATCCTCGCGGGCGTTCTCGGCATGGCTTCGAAATTCGTCGAGTGCACACTCGGTGTGAAGTACCGAGACATCAACGAGGACGGCACAGTATCCGGCGGACCGATGAAGTACCTCACCAAAGGTCTTGCCGAGCGAGGTCTTGCCAAGGTGGGCAAGGTGATGGCCGTCTTCTACGCCATCATCATCACGTTCTTCGCCATCAGTGGCGGCAACATGTTCCAGGCCAACCAGACTTACGCGCAGGTTCGCTCGGTCACCGGCGGCGAGGACGGATTCCTCGGCTCCGACGGGGCAAAGGCCGTGTTCGGTATCGTCGTCGCGTTGATCATCGGACTGGTCATCATCGGTGGCATGAAGTCGATCTCCGCGGTGACCGCGAAGCTCGTGCCGACCATGGCCCTGATCTACATCGTCGCGTGTGGTGTGGTGATCGCCGTCAACTTCCGTTCCGTTCCCACCGCGTTCACGGCAATCTTCGAGGGTGCGTTCTCGCCCGAGGGCGTGGCAGGTGGTGTGCTGGGTGTCATGATCATCGGATTCCAGCGGGCCGCGTTCTCCAACGAGGCGGGGCTGGGATCAGCGGCGATCGCGCACTCCGCCGTCAAGACCAGGCACCCGGTCACGGAGGGATTCGTGGCCATGCTCGAACCCTTCATCGACACGGTCGTCATCTGTACTGCAACCGCTTTGACCATCGTGATCGCCAATACCGTCTCCTGGCAGGACCAGCGTGCCATCGTCGCCGAGACCGGCGAACTACCGGCAGGCGGAGTGACGCTCACCTCGGACGCCTTCGAGACCGTGCTGCCGTGGTTCCCGTACGTACTCACGCTGGCGGTGGCGCTGTTCGCACTGTCGACGGCGATCACGTGGGCCTACTACGGGCTACAGGCCTGGACCTCGTTGTTCGGCCGCAGCCGACTCTCGCGGAGCTTCTTCAACATCATGTTCTGCGTGTTCACGGTCATCGGAACGGTGCTCTCGCTCGGCTCGGTTCTCGACTTCGCCGATGCAACGCTCTTCCTGCTGGCGCTGGTCAACATCACCGGTCTGTACCTGCTGTTGCCGGTCGTCAAGCGTGAACTGGCCGACTACATGGCAATGCGCCGGGGTGAGCCGAACAAGGTCGACGCCGAGGTCTGAGATCCCAGCTCGACGGGTCAGCTGCCGAGGCCGACACGGCCTTGGCGGCGGGCCTGTTCGAGAAACACTGCCGTGGCGATCCCAGGGAACCGAGGGGAGCCCGCCGGCAGTGGACCGAGAACGTCGAACAGCCTGTCGAGCCGTTGGTAGAGCGTCTGCCGTTGTATCAGAAGGCTTTTCGCGGTCTCGGTCTTGCTGCCCCAATGGGTGATGTACGCCAGCAGGGTCGTGAACAGCTCGCTGTGCCGCTCGCGATCGTGCGCGAGCAACGCCCCGATCTGATTCTGGATGAACTTGTCGATAGTGGATTCTCCCGACATCGACTCCACCAGCAGAGCGACGGCGAAATCGCGGGCGTCGCGGATTCGGCACTGAGGGTCTGGGTCCAATGCGAGCACCGCAGTGGCCGTGCTGAAACACCGGCGCAGACCATGGCGGTCGTTGGCTCCCGGACCGACGACCGCTCGTCGAATCCGCAACTCGCCGGCCTGCAACATCGACATCACGACCGGGCGTCGGCTGTCGAGTAGTTCCCAACTGTCGAAGCCGAGAACCGCGACGTGGTGGTCGCCGATCCGGTGATGCCAGTTCCGTACTGTGACCGCATCGGCGAGACGGCGCAGGGTTCCCGCAGGCGGGTCGACGTCGAATTCGACGGACAGCGTCAGGTAGGAATCGTGTTCGGACAGACCCATGCGCTCGGCGACGCCGTCGAGGTGGTCGGTGACATCGGAGGCAGGGTGTGCCGTTGCCGACAACAGTGAGAAGAAGCGTGTGCGCAGCCGGTCCTCCATCGTGGCCGGGTGCCCGCTCAGCAACGCGATCGACAAGATCTCCGGAGCCCTCTCCAACCCGGCGTTGATCGTGTAGATGTCGGCGTCAGGGCCGGGTGTCACGGTCAATGTAGCGACATCCGTTCCGCCGCTCGTCACCGGCACGTCGAAACCGGTGAACTCCGAGTGCGGGCTGGCGACGCCGGCCTGCCCGATCAAATCTCCCGACACCGAGTGCAGCGTCACCGACGAGCGAGTCTCGACGGCGAGTACGTCGAGAACTGCACCCACGGCCCCGTCTGTCTCGATCGAGGCCGACAACAACCGCGATATGCGGTCTGCCATGTGCAGCCTGCGCAGAGCGGAGTCGGCCAGTTGGCTGTTGATGCTCTCGCACACCTGCACGAACGGAACCCGGCGACGGAGTTGTACCACCGGAAAACCGACTCGGTCAGCGTGCTCGAGCAGAAACCGCGGAATGACGTCGAGGTGTCCGTTCGTCTCCACTGCGATCCCGACTACCCCTGCCGCCTTCATCGAATCGACATACGCCATCAGCCCGGCATCGGAACACGTTCCGAAGTTCGCGCCCTCCATCAAGATCAGCTCCCCACCGCGCAACAGCGGTGCGATGTCGAGTTGCTCACTGGCATGAACCCACCGCAGCGCCCGCGTTGCGGAACGCCCGGCCGCGACGAGTTCGGGACGCGCTGCGGACAGATAGACGTCGTCGAAGGCGTCGAGCAGATTCATAGGTGACATTTTGTCCACCCGCTGTTACGAGTGGCTTACATTACGTAAGGGTTCGGGAAACACACGTGAACCAGGCTGTGTGACAGGCCAACCGAACCGCCGGTCCGCCGAATTCCTGAGGAGCTCACGGTGACCACACATTCCCACGACATCGAGGAATCGCTGCAACCGATTCCCGAAAGCCAGAGAACTACAGCGCTGTCCGGTCAGTTCTGGATATGGGCAGGCGCGAACATTGCACCGATCAATTGGGTGCTCGGCGCGCTCGGCATCAGCATGGGCCTCGGGCTGACCGACACATTGACGGTGCTCGTCCTCGGAAACGTGATCGGAATGTCGATCTTCGGGTTCTTCGTCCTACTCGGACAGCGAACGGGAACCACCGGAATGCTGTTGGGACGCTCGGTCTTCGGGCGTCGAGGCAACTATGTTCCGTCTGCCGTCCAAGCCGTGGTGGTAGTCGGCTGGTGCGCGGTGAACACCTGGATCGTCCTGGACCTGGTGATGGCTTTGCTCGGCGAACTCGGCTGGGTCGATCCGGATGCCGCTAACGTCGGATGGAAGGTCCTCGTGGCTGCAGCCATCATGGCAATTCAGGTCGGTATCTCCATGGCCGGGTACCGGGCTATCGCTGCGTTCGAGCGCTGGACGGTTCCGCCCACCGTCGCCGTCCTGGTTCTGATGTCCATCGTGGCCTGGTTCTACCTCGACATCGACTGGAGCTACTCAGGTCCCAACGGTGTTGCCCTGGCAGGCTCCGAGCGCATCGTCGCCATGTCAGCCGTGATGACGGCCATCGGAATCGGATGGGGCCTGACGTGGCTGACCTATGCGGCGGACTACTCCCGGTTCGTGAGTACCAGCGTTCCACGACGCAAGCTGTACCTGGTCAGTGCGTTGGGGCAGTTCATTCCCGTCGTCTGGCTCGGTGTGCTCGGCGCGACGCTGGCCACCACCAACGGCTCCGTCGATCCGGGCAAGCTCATCGTCGAGAACTTCGGTGCACTCGCTGTACCGGTGTTGCTGTTGGTTCTGCACGGCCCCATCGCTACGAACGTCCTCAACGTCTACAGCTTCGGTGTCACGGCGCAGGCCCTCGACATCAGACTGAGTCGGCGGACGCTGAACTTGTGCGTCGGTGTTCTCGCCTTGGCCGCCAGCGTGTTCTTCGTGTTCCAGGAGGATGCGGCCGAGACTCTCGACGCCTGGCTGGTCGGAGTGGTGGGCTGGGTAGCGACGTGGGGTGCCATCATGCTGGTGCACTACTACGTCTTCGAGCGCGCCAGCACCCGCTACGACCATCTGTTCGACGAAGTGGGTTCGAGGAGGATCCAGGACGTCAACTGGCGTGCGCTCGTGGCGTTCGCGGTGGGAATTGTCGGAACCTGGATGTTCCTCAACGGCCTGGTCCCGGCGCTGCAGGGATTCGGCTCGCAGGCACTCGGCGGTCTCGACATCTCGTGGCTGGTCGGCGGGAGCGCCGCAGCGCTCACCTACTACCTACTCGCACGAAAAACGCATCGGCAGTGGAATGTTCGGCAACAGCTACCGGACGGGCAGGCACCGGCTCCGCAACCGGTCGAATAGCGTCCGTTCCGACTTCAGACCGCGCAGTCAAGGAAAGAGACATGGGAATCCTCATCAGAAACGCGCACGTCATCACCATGGACAGCCGCACCGGATCCGAGCCGATCGTTCGCAGCATCCGAATCGAGAACGACGTAGTTACCGCAGTCGCCGGTGATCTCGAACCCCGTGAAGGCGACACCATCATCGACGGGCGTGACCGGCTGGTGACGCCGGGTTTCGTCAACGCGCACACGCATTCTTGGGAGACGTTCTACAAGGGCCGATACGACAACATGCCCCTCGAGATGTGGATGGCCATGTCGTATCCCATTCTCGGCGACAGTCGCGTCGAACCCGATCTGGTTCGTCTGCGCAGCACGTTGTTCGCAATCGAATCTCTCGAGGCGGGCGTCACCACGATCGTCGACGACGTGCTGGAGAACCCGACTCAGGATTGGGCGCAACTGTCGGCGGTGTTCGACGCGTACGAACAGATCGGCATCAGAGCCAACATTTCCGGACACGTGATCAGCAAGCCGTTCGTCGACACCGTGCCGTTCGTCGTCGACTACCTACCGCAGGAGATCACAGCCGAGATCTTGTCCCATCCCGTCCCCACGACGGGGGAGTATCTAGCCTTCAGCAGGCAGGCATTCGAGCAGTATCACGGTCGAGGGAACGGACGTCTGCGGTACATGGTCGCCCCCTCGGCACCACAACGGTGCGACGAGGATCTTCTGGTCGGCGCTACGCGGTTGGCTCAGGAATTCGACGCCGAATGCCACATCCACGTGCTCGAGACCAAGACTCAACTGGTTACGGGAACCGAGATGTACGGCGGCTCACTGGTGGCGTACATGGACAGGATCGGTGCCCTGTCGCCGAATACCACACTGGCGCATGGCATTTGGCTGACCGAAGATGACATGTCGATGATCGCTTCGGCGGGCACATCGATCTCGCACAATCCGATCTCCAATCTCAAGCTCGGGTCTGGGATCGCCCCGTGGCGCGCACTGCGTAACGCCGGCGTGAACCTCGGGCTCGGAACCGACGGGTGCTCGAGCAGCGATTCTCCACGGATGCTCGACGTCGTGAAATCCGCTGCGCTGCTGCACAAGGTCACCAGTCCAGACTTCGCCACCTGGCCGAGAGTGGACGAGGTGCTGCATGCGGCCACGGTCGGCGGTGCCCGCAGTGCACTCCTTCAGGACACCGTCGGTTCGGTCGAGGTCGGGATGCAAGCAGATCTGGTGATCTTCGACCTCGAGACCATGGCGTTCACCCCTCGGCAGAAGCTCGATCGGCAACTGGTGTATTCCGAGAACGGATCGTCGATCGACACGGTGATCGTGGCCGGACGCATCGTGGTCGAGGGCGGACGGGTCAACACGATCGATCGTTCGGCAGTACTGGCCGAACTCGCCGAGCGCCTCGACGAGATCGTGACGCGCCAGAACGAACTGGATTCGCAGAACAGGCCCCTGCTCGACGCGTTGGCCGCGATGTACGACAGGGCGATGTCGACCCGCGGAACAGTCAACCGATTCAGTGACGACGAACGGGCGTGGCTGGTGTGACGGGCCGTGTTCGGTTCGGTGTAGGGCCGGGCTAACTGCTGCCGAACGGCGTGGGAGCAACCTGCACGGGGTAGGCCGCGACGTTCATCACCACGTCTCCCGCGCACGGTCCGCTGTCGATGACGGTGCGCCATACACCGGAGAACGTGCCATCGGGCTGAGGCGTGTACGTCGCAACGGAGTGCGCCGGAGCCAACGGGCGTGGGACATCAGGGCCCTGGTAGCAGTCCCACATCCAGTCGTACACGTGGACCCAGCTCGTTCCGTCCCAGGTGTACTGAGGAGGCTGGGGGAGAGTGGGATTCTTCGGGGGAGGGCCGCCGACCACGGTTGCCACGCAAGGACCACCCATGCACGTGGAAACGAACATGTAGTCGTCGGAGAAATCCGGCTCCGGCTGGCGGGCAGCCAGGCTGGAACCGGATTTGGTCGCTGCGAATCGTTCCAGCGTGTACAGGCCGTTCCAGGATGCATCGCTCGTCGTCGGTGCTGCCGTCGCAGGCATGATCACTGTCGTCGACCACGCAGCAACCAGAACGACGGCCAAGATCACTTTTCGCATTCGGCGATACTACCGGCCGGTCGGACTGTTCTGAGGGGAAACGTTCAACGCTCTACTTGCACGAACGGTCTCCATCGTTACGCTGAATCCGTGGTCGAAACGGATCGGGTGCCATGAAGATCGATTTCAAGAAGACGCTCGACTCGTATTCGGCCCAGCGCAATGTCTTTCGGACTCTCGCCGTGCCGCCGTTGCAGTATCTGATGATCGACGGACGCGGTGATCCGAATACCGCGCCCGAGTATGCGGACGCACTCGCCGCTCTCTACCCGGTGGCGTACGCGCTGAAATTCGCCAGCAAGAAGGACCTCGACCGCGACTACGTCGTCCCGCCGCTGGAAGCTCTGTGGTGGGCCGACGACATGGCGTCGTTCACCACTGCTCGCAACAAGGCCGAGTGGAACTGGACCGTCATGATCATGGTGCCCGACTGGATCGACTCAACAATGTTCGAGGCGGCGATGGCGTCAGCCGGTGCGAAACGCAGGTCCGAGGCGTCGACCAAAGTTCGGTTGGAGACCCTGAGCGAGGGACTCTGCGTGCAGACACTGCACATCGGGTCCTACGACGACGAGACGCCGGTGCTGGCCGAACTTCACGATCGGTGCATCCCCGATTCCGGATTGACGATGACCGGCAGACACCACGAGATCTACCTGAGCGATCCGCGCCGGGTCGAGCCCGCGAAACTCCGGACTGTTCTCCGTCAACCGGTTGTGCGTTCAGCGGGGTAGTCGACGCTCTGACACGATGGCCGACATGACCAACGCGGTGCGTCCGGCTTCGTTCACAGCCGGAACCCTCACCTTGCTCGGGGCTCTCTATTTTGCGCAGGGGCTACCATTCGGATTTTTCACCCAGGCACTCCCGGTTGTACTGCGCGAGTCGGGATTCTCGCTGGTGAAGATCAGTGCCACCGGTGTGCTGTTTCTGCCCTGGGCGCTGAAATTTCTCTGGGCACCGTACGTCGATCGCTACGGATCCAGACGACGGTGGCTGCTGTCGCTGCAGTGTTCGGCTGCGGTGGTGGCTCTGGCGTTGTCGTTCCTCGACCTGTCGTCGACGTTGCGCTGGTTGTTCGTCGGCATCTTCGTCATGAATGCGCTCTCGGCCACGCAAGACATCGCGACCGACGGAATTGCGGTCAGAACGCTGACCGCGGCGCAGCGCGGGTTGGGCAACGGCCTCCAAGTCGGTGCCTATCGAATCGGAATGGTGTGTGGCGGTGGACTGCTGTTGTGGCTGTTCACCTTTGCCGGGTGGCGAGTATTGTTCGTCGCGATGGCGTTGCTCATCGTATTGACGACTGTCCCGGTGTGGTGGATGCGCAGGCAACTCGACGCGGCGGATGCCGCTTCCGATCGGCGCGGAGAGTCGGAATCGCCGGCTCGGCTTGCGGTTGTCTGGTGGTCCAGGCTTCGCAGGCCCGGCATGGTCGCGTTCATACTGCTGATCATCGGGTTCAAGTTCGGAAACTCGATGGGATCGGCATTGGTGGGGCCGTTTCTGTCGGACAGTGGACTGTCGTTGCCACAGATCGCGTTGGTCGAGGGCGGCCTCTCTTCGGTGGCAGCGCTAGGGGGTGCTGCCCTCGGGGCGTGGATGACCTTCCGGCACGGACGTCGCCGGGCGCTGTTGGTGGGCGGAGTGAGCCAGACCCTGAGCCTCGCGTTGTACGTCATCGCGTCCTTCGGCATCGGTGGATTTCCACTATTGATCACGGCGAACATCACCGAGCACGTGCTCGGCGGGGCGGCTACGGTCGCGGTGTTCGCGCTGATGATGGACGCATCGGAGAAGCGTTTCGCAGGAAGCGACTACACGTTGATGGCCTGTGCGGTCGTGTTCGCGCAAGGGGCGGCAGGAATCGCAGCCGGTGTGGTGGGAGACCTGTTCGGCTACACAGCAATGTTCGGTTCTGCCCTGGTGTTGTCCGGAATCGGCTGCGCGACATTGCTTGTCGCGCTCGACCGGGGTTGGGGCCCCGAAGGTCTTCGGCAGGTGATTCCTCCGAAGACCTTCGCCGGCTAGGTGTAATGAGCAGGGACGGTTGCGCCGGGGCTCAGCTACCGGCCGTGGATCCCGCGATGTTCACCATCCATTGCACACCGAACTTGTCGGTCAGCATGCCGAACGTATCGCCCCACGGAGCCTTGTCGAGGCCCATCGTGAATTGCGCGTCGACGGCGAGCTTGTTCCAGTACCCCGTCAATTCGTCCTCCTCGTCGCCGCTGAGAGAGACGCTGATCGCGCTACCGGGAGTGTGTTCCATCGAGGACGGTGTATCCGCACCCATCAAGGTGAATCCGTTGGAAGTGGTCAACTGGCCGTGCATGATCTTGTTCTCGTCGGCGGGATCCTCGCTTGCGTGTGCTTCGCCGAACGTGCTGACCGTCAGCTCGCCCCCGAACACGGACCGGTAGAACTCCATGGCCTCGCGGGCGTTGTCACGAAACGAAAGATACGGATTGAGAAGGGACATGGCAGGCTCCTTTTTCGCTGATGTGCATCCGTCGAAACGGTAGACCCGCACTACGACGAAAAGTCACCGGACGAGGTATCGGTATCTCCCGGCCTAGGTATTGCGGACTCCCATCGAGCCCGTCGCTCGTCTTCGGACTGCTCCCACCACGGTGTTCCCCGTTCACCGAGAGCGACCTTGGTTGCCTGCACACCCGCGCGAGACTCCGGGGCACCCGACGTACGTTTGACCTCCCTGCGCCAGGCCATGAGAATCGACCGCAGTTCTGCGTTTCGATCCTCGGGTATGTCGGGATCCGTTGCGCGCCAACGTCGCCCCTTTATGACAACGTAGTGGCCGTCTTCGGTGCGATCCGGTTCGTCAGCCATGAGTACACACTGCCATGGGTCAGCTGCTCAGGTACTTCGGAACCTCGATTGCGTCCAGTCCGAGGGCCACAGCAGCGCGAGCGGTCACCGGCCCGACGAGATTGCCGGTTCCGTTGTAGCCGCCGAACGCGACCACTCCGTCATCGACGTAGCCGCACATCGGCCTCCCGTCCGCGGTGAACCCACCGACGCTGCCCAGCGGGCGTTCACGGAGACGTGTTCACCGGCAAACAACTCGGCGAGCGAGTCGAGGTAACTCTGCACTCGCGCCGTCGGTTCGGTGGAAAAGGTCCACTCTTCCTCGGCGAACAAGTCGCGGCCACCCCCGACGTACAGCCGTCCCGACGCATCCTGCTGCGCGTAGTCGTATCCCCATCGTCCGTACACGGGGCACGGCAACCGACACGCCGAGACAGGAGCGGTGGCGAGCATCTGGAGGCGGGCTGTCCGAACTCGACCGTCGAGCTGGGGGAGTACGCGTTCGAGGCGACCGTCCACGGCAACCAATACGAGATCACAGCGGATCACCCCGGTCGGCGTTGTCACCGCTCCGGGTTCGATGCCAACCGCGGGTGTGTACTCGTGGAGCCTGGCGCGACCGGCCAGCGCCGCCGCCATTCCGACTGCACGACGGGCAGGATTCATCACCGCATCATCGGGCAGGAAGATGCCGTTTCCCAGCTCGCCCGAATACTCTTCGACGGCGATGTTGTTCTCGCGCAGACACTTCTGTAAATCCGCGCAGTCCTGCGCATCGGCGGGGTCGGCCTCCGTGTCCGGGACGCCCGCAAGTCTGATCGACCCGGTGCGGCGGACAACGGACGATCCGAGGAGTGCTTCCAGCGAATCGATCTCGTCGAGGGTTGCTCGGTACAGATCGACGGCGCACGGCCCCCACATCGACTGTGCGGTATGCAGAAACGATGCGGGCCGCCCAACAAGAAGCCGCCGTTTCGGCCCGCCGCACCGGCTGCGACTCGCCCGGCATCGATTCCGACGACATCGAGGCCGCGGCCGAGCAGATCAGCGACAGCGGCCAGGCCCGATCCGCCGAGGCCGACGACGCAGACGTCGGCAGCGCAGTCGCCGTCCAACGTGGGCAAGCCCTGCCAGCCGGACACGACAGTGTCGTCGTCCCACGTCGGCCGGGACATGTCGATGCTGACGGTGCCGATCATGCCGACGATGGTATTCGTCGACCGATCCCGATGGTCTACGATTCCGGCACCCGACATTTTCGACTGTGAGGACCGCCGATGCGCACTCTGATCGTCACCGCGTTCGTTTCGCTCGACGGCGTGATGGAAGGACCCGGCGGCGAGGCCGGCTATCGCAACTCCGGGTGGACGTTCAAGGACATCGAGTTCGACCCGGCGGCGTACGAAATAAAGGGACGCGAGCAGGAAGAAGCGTCGGCGCTGCTACTCGGCCGCACCTCGTACGAGGCATTCGCGCCGATCTGGCCGACGATGGACGATTTCGCCGAATACAATGCGATGCCCAGATATGTGGTCTCGACCACGCTGGAGCAGGACGATTCACGTTGGCCGGCAACCATTTTGCGCAGTATCGACGACGTCGCCGAGCTCAAGAACACCGACGGTGGCCCGATCTCCGTACACGGCAGCGCCACCCTGGGACGAAGTCTCGCCGACGCCGGACTCGTCGATCGGTACCACCTGCTCGTCTTTCCGCTGCTGCTCGGGTCGGGAAAACGATTGTTCAGTGAGGCCGACAAGGACACAACGCATCTCGACTTGGTCGAACACGAGGTCTACGGCAACGGAATTCAGAAGCAGGTGTTCGACGTACGTCGATGACCCGCCGGGGTGGGCCTCAGACGTCGTCGCTCCGGATGGTCCGTCGCCGAACGGAGACGAGTTGCAGCTCGGGGCGTGACGCCGCCACGCGCTCGATTCGGTCGAGAACGTCGGTGACGTGGTCGCGATCGCCTGCTACGACGGACGCGCCGATACCTGCTCGTCGGTGCAATTCGCGATGATCGGTCTCTGCGACCGATACTGCAAATTTGCGGTGCATCTCGGAGATCACCGGCCGGATCACGGAGCGCTTCTCTTTGAGTGAGTGAACATCGCCGAGAAGGAAGTCGAATTCTATCCATCCAATCCACATAGGCACGCCAGTCTAATGCCGGCGGCACCCGAGTAGTCCCGACTCGAGGTGGCGATGGCCGTCGATACACGCAATTCGACCCTCGGGTTCGTACACTGACGTCATGGCTGCGCCGGAGGGACATGGATCCTTGCCGCCGAGCCTTGTCGAAATGGCGACCCGCCAGGTGCGATCCGAGGTGCTCAGCGGTGAGCTCGAACCCGGATCACGAGTAGTCGAGGAGACGTTGTGCGCGCGCCTCGGAATCAGCCGGGCACCGGTGCGCGAGGCGCTTCGTCTGTTGGCTCAGCAAGGCCTCGTCGAACACCTTCCGCGTCGAGGGTTTCGGGTGACAGTGTGGTCGGCGGAGGACATTCTCGAACTCTTCGAGCTTCGTCAAGTTCTCGAACAGCATGCGCTCAGGCGTGCACTCCCGGTTGCGTCCTCGACGTCCCGCGATTCTTTCGCTCCGGTCCGAGCAGCTCTCGACGAGATGCGTGACGCCGACTCCCGCGGAGACACGCTGGGGAAGGACGACGCACATCGTCGCTTTCACGAAGCCATCGTCTCGCTGGCCGGTAGCCGTCAGCTCGACGTGGCGTACGCGCCGATATTGCTGAAATTGCAGCTACCCATGGCTCGCAACCTGAGAGAGGAAGCTCGGGTCGCGAATCCGGTCGACGGGATCAGGCGTCACGAGTGGTTGCTCGACGCGATCGAATCCAACGATGTCTCGGTTGCGCTTGCTGCGCTGAAGCAACACGGCGAACTCACGTACCTGCACCTCGAGAGTATTTCCTAACAGACTCGAAACACGTCGACAACCTGCAGAAACACAAAACTGTCGACAATCGACGGTATGAATCCAGGCACGGGCCCCACGTTCGGCCCCACCGTTGCAGAGATGCTCCAGGCGTACCGGACCGGGGCAAAGACTCCATCGAGTGTTGTCGAAGCATTCTCGGACGCCGCGGAGTCGCGCGGCGACGACGGCACCTGGATCACCGTCGTCGGGCGCGCGGAACTCTCCGCGGCGGCCGCAGCGCTGGAAGCTCGGACCGACCCGCTGTCGCTTCCGCTGTTCGGCATTCCTTTCGGAGTGAAAGACAGCATCGACGTGGCCGGGTACCCCACCACCCTCGCCTGCCCGGACTATGCGTACACACCGGATTCGACGGCACCTGCGGTTCAGGCACTGCTCGACGCCGGAGCCATCTTTGTCGGCAAGACCAGTCTCGATCAGTTCGCAACAGGGCTGAACGGCACTCGCACACCACACACCGTTCCGCGAAGTGTCTACGGCAACGACATGATCTCGGGCGGATCGAGCTCCGGATCTGCCTTGGCCGTCGCACTTGGGCAGGTGCCGTTCTGCGTGGCCACCGACACCGCCGGATCCGGTCGAGTACCGGCCGCGCTCAACGGAATCGTCGGATGGAAACCATCACGTGGCCTGATCAGCACCATCGGACTCGTCCCCGCCTGCAAGTCACTGGACTGCATCACGCTGATGGCATCGTCCGTCGAGGACCTAGACCTCGTGTTCGACGTGATGTGTCGTGAAGACCCGGAAGACGGGTGGTCACGCCCACGTGGAGGCAGATACGACGGTCGCGAGATCACCGTCGGACTACCGGACCCGACCCAACTGGATTTCTTCGGCGACGTGGCCATGGCCGACGCGCATTCGGCTGCGCGGGAGTTGTTGCCCACGTACGGACTGCACACGGCAACAGTCGATCTGATGCCGTTTCTCGATGCCGGCTCGTTGCTGTACCAAGGACCGTGGGTTGCCGAGCGGCTGGTCGAGTTCGACGAATTCCTCACCGAAAAGCCGGATTCCATCGTCCCCGTCGTCCGCGAGATCTTCCTGGGAGGGCGTCGGTACAGCGCAGTCGATGCTTTTCGCGCCCTGCAGACACTCCAGCAGCTTCGTGCTCGCGTCGCACAACTCTGGAGCTCGATGGACGTGATGATCGTGCCGACCATCGGCACCACTTTCACCGTTCCGGAGGTGCTCGCAGACCCCATCGCGTGCAATACGAAGCTCGGTCACTACACCCACTTCGGGAACCTTCTCGACCTGACGGCCGTGGCAGTCCCCGCGGGGTTCACCGAAGACGGTCGACCGGCCAGTCTCATGGTGATCGGGCCCGCGCTCGCCGACGACACGGTGCTGGCGGTCGCAGCCAGGATCATCGGCGAACGACGCATCGTCTCGGCTCCCACTCCAACCGAAGAATCGCCTGTCGACATCGTCGTGGCGGGGCACCATCTGTCAGGCGAGCGGGCCAATTCGCAACTGCTCGAGCTGGGCGGAACCATGGTGGAGGCGACGACTACCGCACCGACGTACACACTGCTTCGGATCGGAACCACCGATCCCACACCTGGCCTGCTGCGAGTTCCATTCGGCGGCAGCGCAATACACGTGGAGAGGTGGCGACTGCCCGCCGCCTCTCTTGCTGTACTCGCGGGCAGACTGCCGGCGGTGCTCGCTCTGGGACGAGTGCTGCTGGCCGACGGTTCCGACGTTCTCGGCTACGTCTGCGACGCGACTGTCCAGACCGGAGCGGAGGGCCACGACGTCGACGACATCAGCGAGTTCGGTGGCTGGCGGGCATACTCCCGGGCGCTTTCATCCGAGTACGACACTTCGACTGCAGCACAGGAGATCTCATGACATCGGAATATCCACCGGAATCGGTGGTTCCGTCGGCCTCACCCTCGGAATTCACCATCGGCACCGCGACGACGGCGCTACTCGTCATAGACATGCAACGGGACTTTCTGTTGCCCGGGGGATTCGGCGAAAGCCTCGGCAACGACGTCGGCCTTCTTCGGAGCGTGATCGAACCGCTCGCACGCCTCATCTCGGTGGCACGAGAAACCGGCATCCCGGTGATCCACACCAGGGAGGGTCATCTACCGGATCTGTCCGATTGTCCGCCGGCAAAGCTGCGCCGCGGCACCCCGTCACAACGCATCGGAGATCCAGGAGCGTTCGGCCGCATCCTGATTCGCGGTGAGTACGGTCACGACATCGTCGACGAACTGGCACCGATCGCTGGCGAGACCGTCATCGACAAGCCCGGGAAGGGAGCGTTCTACGCAACCGAACTCGCCGAAATTCTGATCGCCGCAGGAATCACCACACTGCTCGTCACCGGGGTGACGACCGAGGTATGCGTGCACACGACAGTGCGTGAAGCCAACGATCGCGGATACGAGTGCCTCGTGGTGACGGACTGCGTAGGTTCGTATTTTCCGGAATTCCAGCGAGTGGGCCTCGAGATGATCTCGGCTCAAGGCGGAATTTTCGGGTGGACCGCGCCGTCGGAGGACGTAGTCGCTGCGTTGTCTGCTTTCGTCCCCACCTCGGCGAGTCGATAGGACCTCGGACATGACCATGGACGTGAAAGATCAACCCGCTGCCGGCCCGTCGTCTCCGTTCGTTCTCTCGTGGTGGACGAAGGGAGACACCAACGCGTTCTTCGGACTCGGCTTCAACATCCTCGTCAACGTGCTCACGCTGACGACACTCAGTATCGCAGTGGTCGGGATTCCGTCGAGTGACGTCCTCGGGACTCTGCTTCCCGCCCTCGGTATCGCACTGATTCTGGGAAACCTCTACTACATGGTTCTTGCGCGTCGATTGGCCAAGCGCGAGAGACGAACCGACGTGACAGCGCTGCCGTACGGGCCGAGCGTTCCGCATATGTTCATCGTGGTGTTCGTAGTCATGTTGCCGGTGTACCTGGCATCTGGAGACGCGCTGCAGGCGTGGGCAGCGGGGTTGGCCTGGGCGTTCATGATCGGCATCATCGTCATGATCGGCGCATTCGTGGGGCCGTACATTCGGAGGATCACCCCGCGCGCTGCCATGCTCGGCACCCTTGCCGGCATCTCGATCACGTTCATCGCAATGCGTCCGGCCGCTCAGATGTGGGAGGCAGCCTGGATCGGGTTGCCCGTTCTGGCCATCATTCTGATCGGCTTCTTCACGGATGTGAAGCTGCCGGGCAACATCCCGGTCGGTCTCGCAGCGCTCCTGTTAGGTACGGCGATCGGTTGGATCGGCGGATACATGTCGGTCCCGGACGTGTCAGAAGCGGCGAGCAACATCGCACTCGGCCTACCCGATCTTCGCCTCGATCTCCTACTCGACGGTCTCGGTAATCTGGCTCCGCTGCTCGCTACCGCAATTCCGTTGGGGGTGTACAACTTCACCGAGGCGATGAGCAACGTCGAAAGTGCATCCGCCGCGGGAGACAATTACAACCTCCGCAGCGTGTTGCTCGCGGACGGATTCGGTGCGATCGTCGGCTCGGCCTTCGGCTCGCCGTTTCCCCCTGCGGTCTACATCGGCCACCCGGGCTGGAAAGACGCGGGCGGCCGAACCGGGTATTCGCTCGCGTCGGGTGTCGCGATCGGAATCATGTGTTTTCTCGGGCTCTTCGGATTACTGGCCACGCTCCTTCCGATTCCAGCTATCGTCCCGATTCTGCTGTACATCGGATTGCTGATCGGTGCTCAGGCATTCCAGTCGGTGCCGAAGCTCCACGCCATCGCGGTGGTCGTGGCACTGCTCCCCAACCTCGCGGAGTGGGCAGTGGGCCTGATCGACAATGCGCTCAGTGCTGCCGGCACATCGGCGACGGAAGTGGGGAGCGAGGCGCTGGGCCAGGCAGGTGTCGTGTACGACGGGCTGAAGACGTTCGGGTCCGGAGCGGTACTCGCCGGACTGATGCTCGGTACCATCGTCACGTTCGTTCTCGACAAACGATTTATTGCCGCCGCTGCAGCAGGTGGGGTTGCTGCAGCGTTGTCGTGGGTCGGCTTGATCCACTCGCACCAGGTGGGATGGGCCGCCAATCCCCAAGTGGCCCTGGGGTACCTGTTCTTCGGACTGGTGTGTCTGGCGTACTCGCGGCTGGTTCCCCGCACGACGCGGACGGACGAGCCGGAACCGGTCGGCGAGTCAGGGGAGTAGCTTTCCCGATGCGGGCCGATAGGCCCGCACCGGGAGATGCTTCAGCGCTTGACGACGAGTCCGAGGACCTCGAGGTCGGACAGATACTTCTCGATCAGTCCACGCCCGAGGTGCGGAATCTCCCCGACGGCCGCAGCGAACTCGTCCGCCGGCAACATCGCACCCGACGACGGTTGCTGCGGTTGCGCGTACGACTGAATCAAGGGAAGCAGCGAATGCGAACGCTGCTTTTCCGGAAGAGCCTCGACTGCAGCGCTGAAGCGCTCGAACCATTCGTCGTAGTTCGCGACGATTTCGATGTCGCGACCCGCCTCGCGGATCCAATCGACGAACGTGTCCAGCGAGATGCTGTCGTCGTGCGGGTTGAGAATGTCGAAGGTTCGGTAGCCCGATACGTCGGCACCGGCAATCGACGTGATGGCTTCGGCGCTGAAATCGGCAGGGAGCCCGTCGTAATGGGCCAGGGGGCGCCCACTGTCGTCTGTGGGTGCACCGGTGCCCGTGGCGTAGAACGTCCTGGGAGCCAGGCCGGTGGCCACGACCGAGAGGATCAGACGCGTGAACACATCCGGTACGTTGAGCTGACCCGACCACGTGCTGTGCGCGAGGATCATGTCGGAGCGAAAGACCGACACCGGCAGGCCGAATTCGTCGAATGCGTTGCGCAACAACACTTCGCCGGCCCACTTGGAGTTGCCGTAGCCGTTGGCGTAGGAATCGTCGACAGCTCGCGAGGGGCTGTCGATGCGAATGTCGCCGTTCTCCCGGAAATTGTCGACGCCCACAGCGACGGCGACCGTCGACAGGTAGGTCACCGGCTTGACATGGTCGGTCAGCGCGAGCCGAATCACCTCCGCCGTACCGACGACATTGGGACCGAACAGGTGCTCGTACGGAAGAGCGTGGTTGACCAGCGCAGCGGGGTGAACGATGCGATCGACCCGCTCGGCCAGAGCCGCGAACTCGTCGTCGTCCAAGCCGAATCGAGGCGTGCCCAGATCTCCTGCCACAACCTCGAGCGTGGAGTCTGCCAGAGCCCGGTAGTGAGCGGACAGCTTTTCGTCACCACTGTCGAACGCTGCATCGAGTCGAGAACGCGCGTCGGAATCGGAGCGCCCGCGAACCAAGCACACCACCGTCCCGCCTACCTCGGCCATACGCTCGAGCCATTCCAGGCAGAGGAAGCGGCCGAGGTATCCGTTGGCACCGGTCAACAACACTGTCTCGGTTCGGGTGCGAGGGCCAGCAACGTGATGAGCGGTATCGAGGAGTGTCTCGTCCAGGAATGCAGCCAAGCGCAGGTCGGAGGCGTGCGCGACGGTGGCGTCGCGTCCGTGTACCGAGGCGAATGTTGCTGTGTCGGAATCGTTGTCCCGGGCCGAGGTGATGTAGTCGGCCAAGGCGGACAGATCCATGGCCGGCCCCGTGATCACTCCCACCGGCACGTCCACTCCGTAGATGTCTCGCAGGAGCGTCGAGAACGTCAACGCCGACAACGAGTCTCCACCGAGGTCGCTGAAATGTGCGTCGGGTCGGACATCGGATCCGTCGCATCCCAGCAGTGCCTGTGCTGCATCGCCGACGGTGGTCAGAACCGGGGCGTCGGCACCATGGCGTCGAAGCTCGCGGATGCGTTCGTTCTGACCCGACTCGAGATCTACGTAGCGACGCTCGAGATCGGCACCGTAGCGTTCGACGAGCTTCGGCCGTAGTTGCTTCCCGGCGCCCGAGAGGAGCCCGTTCTCCTGAGTGAACGGCTGGTGCTCGATCGTCACGTCACGCGGAATTTCGTACGAGTTCAGCGATTCCGTACGAGCGATTTCTTGCAGCGACTCGATGATCGAGGCTGTGGTCGTATCCGGGTGAGACGGGACGACGACGGCAAGCAGATATGCGCGTTGGCTGTTGCCGTAGAGGAATATCTGGTCCACCAGATCGCTGGTACCGAACACTGCCTCGAGACGGGCAAGGGCCACGAACTCACCCTGGGCCAGCTTGAGAACGTTCTTGCGGCGGTCGACGTAGGCGAGTCGGTCCGGCTCGATCTCGGCGACAACGTCTCCGGTGCGATAGAAGCCCTCGGAATCGAACACGTCCGCGGTGACGTCCGGGCGCTTGTAGTACCCGGGAATGATGGACGACGTCTTGAGTAGGAGTTCGCCGCGTGGATGCGGGGTGTCGGTGGAGAAGTAGCCGAGCTCGGGTACGTCGTCGAGTTTGTACTCGATCACCGGCGGACGCGCGATGACGCCGTCGTGCAGCACCATTCCGGCTTCGGTGGAGCCGTAGTTGTCGCGGACCTGGATGTCGAGCAGCTCGGTAACGAAGTCCTTGACCTCCGTCGCGATCGGCGCGGTGCCGACCATCGCCGCCAGGATGCGTCCGCCGAATCGGTCGTTCCTGTGGCGCTCCAGAACGTCTCGACGGACACTGTCTTCGTCTCCGCCACTGGACCGGTCGACCTCTCGGTCGATCTCGGCAAGAACGTTGTGCCGAATCATCTCGCACACTCGGGGAATCAACAGTGCCATCGTGGGCCGAGCGAGTGCGAAGTCCTCGAACAGGGTGGACAGGTCGCTGGCTCCGGCGAAGTGCACCGTCCCGCCGGCAGCGAGCGCCGAGAACACGAGGCCACGGCCGGCCAGGTGACTCATCGGAAGATAGTCGAGAGTGATCACGGGGAAAGCAGGCCGGTCCACGGATTCGGAGGAAGCTCCGGTGTGGTGCCAGGCTCCGGTCCAGGCTCCGCAGACGATTCGTTCGGTGTGCATCGCTCCTTTGGGAGTTCCGGTGCTGCCGGAGGTGTAGATCAGTGTCGCGAGTCGGTCGGGATCTTCGGCATCGGGTAGTGGAATCTCCGGTAGTTGCTCGCCGTCGCGAATCAGCTCGGTCAGGGGCCGGATGACGACCCCGGCCTGTTCGGCATCGTCGCGCGCGGACTTCATGATCCGTGTGTGCACGTCGACTTCAGCGTCGTAATCGAGGACGACAATTCGCCGAATGGACCTGCACTGGCCGGCAACCTGGACCGCAACGGACAGATTGTCGACGTCGGCTGCGAGGACGACGGGTTCGACCTCGTCCGCGATGGCCGACAGCTGGCCCGCGGAGGTACCGGCCTGCAACGGAACGGCGACTGCGCCGAGCCGGATCGTGGCCAACTCCGCGATGACATAGTCGGCGCTCGCGAATCCCAGCGTTGCGAAGAAATCACCGGGCGCGATTCCGACCGAGTCGTGCGTGAGAGCCGAGGCCAGTGCACCGGCACTCTTCCAGACTTCCCCGTAGGTGACGGTGTCGAAGCGCGGGAGTAGGTGAAGGACGTTTGCGTCGTCCACGCGAGTGATTTGTCGAGCCCGGCTGCCGAGGGCCGGGCGGTCGGAGTAGCGCGTCATGATCTCGGCAACCACGCGTGCGAGGTTGGGTGCCAGCTCCTGGGCGGCGTCCGCTACGGAGCTGTCCGGTTCGGCGGCGCGAAATTCCTGGTCGGACTCGTGCAGCTCCTGAAACCGACTGCGTTGCCTGGTCTCTCGATCCTGTCGGCTGTCGACGGCCAGCGTGTGCGTCATGCTCGACTCCCTCCGACGATGCGCGCCCGGTGGGCCGGGACGCCTCGCGATTGTCCGATTCATATCGTTATCAAAGGTAAGTATATGCCGCCGGGGGCTGTGCCAATCGTGACGCTCCTCATAGCCCGATAAGTCGTAAAAGTCTGCCTGGCTGGGTTTTTGAACGCCGGACGACGAACGTAGGTCTGCGTCGACAGCTCACTCTGGTGCTCGGTGAAAGCCGGAGATCAAGACTTGTATGGTGAATCCACAGTCATGTGCGTCACAGTGCTCGTCACCATCGTGCGCACGTGTCACCCCTCGCGATCGGAGAAGTGAATGTCGGACGTCCTCTCGCGCCGCGACCTGGATTTTCTGCTGTACGAGTGGCTGGACGTAGCAGGCCTGACCACTCGCCCCCGCTTCGCCGAACACTCGCGCGAGACCTTCGACGCAGTACTCGACCTCAGCGCGGATATTGCCCGCAAGCACTTCGCGCCGCACAACAAGAAGGCCGACACGCACGAACCGACCATGAATCCGGATGGCTCGGTCGAGCTGATTCCGGAGGTGAAGGAAGCGCTCGATGTGTACGCGGCGGCAGGTCTGATCGCCGGGCAGTTCGACGAGTCGATCGGCGGGATGCAGCTTCCTGCGACCGTCTCTCGGGCGGCGATGGCATTCTTCCAGGCGGCGAACGCAGGCACGTCGTCGTACCCGTTCCTGACCATGGCCAACGCCAACTTGATCGCGACGTACGGGACGCCGGATCAGGTGCGTGATTACGTCGGGCCCATGCTGGACGGACGATGGTTCGGAACCATGTGCCTGTCGGAGCCGCAGGCCGGATCGTCACTGGCGGACATCACGACCAAAGCGATACCGCAGGACGACGGCAGCTTTCGTATCACCGGTACCAAGATGTGGATCTCCGGCGGCGATCACGAACTGACCGAGAACATCGTCCACCTGGTGCTCGCGAAGACACCGGGAGGTCCTCCAGGTGTCAAGGGGATCTCGTTGTTCATCGTTCCCAAATTCCTCCCGAACGGCGACGGCGGTGCGGGAGAGCGGAACGACATCGTGTTGACCGGCCTCAATCACAAGATGGGCAACCGCGGGACCACCAACACTCTGCTGGCGTTCGGCGACGGAACCCATTCTCCCGCAGGACAGCCCGGGGCGATCGGCTTCCTGGTCGCCGAGGAGAATCGTGGACTGTCCTACATGTTCCACATGATGAACGAGGCCCGTATCGGTGTCGGGTTCCTGGCCATCGCCCTCGGCTACGTCGGGTACCTCAAATCGGTCGAGTACGCGAAGACACGCACCCAGGGACGGCCGCTCGGCGCGAAGGATCCTGCATCACCTCCGGTAGCACTGATCGAACATGCCGACGTCCGACGAATGTTGTTGGCGCAGAAGTCCTACGTCGAAGGTGCGCTGGCACTCGGTCTGTACTGCTCGCATCTGGTCGACCTCCAGGACTCGGCGTCCGACGATGCCGAATCGGCGCGCTCGACACTGTTGCTCGACGTCCTGACTCCCATCGCCAAGAGCTGGCCGTCACAGTGGTGCCTCGAGGCCAACAGCTTGGCCATCCAGGTGCACGGCGGCTACGGATACACCCGCGACTACGACGTCGAACAGCACTACCGGGACAACCGGCTCAATCCGATTCACGAAGGTACGCACGGTATTCAGGGGTTGGACCTGCTGGGCCGCAAGGTTGTTATGCAGGGCGGCGCTGGTTTGACACTGCTCAGCGAAGAGATCTCGAAGACGGTCGCGCAGGCGGACGCTGCCGGCGGTGACGCTGGCACTTTCGGCGCGGAACTGCAGGACCGATTCGCGAGAATCGTCGAGGTCACCGCGACACTGTGGGGGACCGGTGACGCAGCTGTGGCCTTGGCGAACTCCACTGCCTACCTCGAAGCCATGGGGCACATCGTCATTGCCTGGATGTGGCTCGAACAGCTACTGGCCGTCGGCGCGAAGTCCGGCGACTTCTACGACGGAAAGCGTTCTGCAGCGCAATTCTTCTACGTCTACGAGTTGCCCAAGGTGACGGCTCAACTGGACCTGCTCGCGCGACTGGACCGCACCACCCTCGATATGTCACCCGCCTGGTTCTGACCGCGACCTACAAGGAGATTCACGTACATGTCGATCTTGGACAAATTCCGCCTCGACGGCCGAGTTGTCGTCGTTACCGGCGCATCCTCGGGTCTGGGTGTCGCCTTCGCCAAAGCAGCTGCCGAGGCCGGGGCCGACGTCGTGCTCGCCGCGCGAAGGGTGGACAAATTGGCGCAGACCGCGAAGCTGATCGACAGTGTCGGAGGACGTTCGATCTCCGTCGGGACCGATGTGGTCGATCCTGACCAGTGCTCCGCGATGGTCGACGCCGCAGTGGCAGAGTTCGGGAAGGTAGACGTGCTGATCAACAACGCCGGCATCGGCACAGCCTTCCCGGCGACCCGCGAGACCCCCGAGCAGTTTCGCTCGGTGATCGACATCAATCTGAACGGGTCGTATTGGGCGGCCCAGGCGTGCGGACGGGTGATGGCGCCCGGCAGTTCGATCGTGAACATCTCGAGCGTGCTCGGTCTGACCACTGCAGGCCTGCCTCAGGCCGCCTACAGCGCAAGCAAGGCAGCCATCGTCGGGCTCACCCGCGACCTTGCGCAGCAGTGGGGTGCGCGAAAAGGGATCAGGGTCAATGCCATTGCCCCGGGCTTCTTCCAGAGTGAGATGACCGACAGCTATCAGCCCGGGTACCTCGAGTCGATGGCTCCACGCATGATCCTCGGCCGCAAGGGCGATCCCGAGGAACTGGCCGCCACCGCGATCTGGCTCGCCTCCGACGCCGGGGGATACGTGACGGGTCAGACCATTGCGGTCGACGGTGGGGTCACGATCACCTGACGGCGGCTACGGCGCTGCCGTCACCGCTATCCCCTCGCGAATGAGTCTGCGCGCGACCACCAGTGCGTCGCCGGGGTCGAGGCCCGGCATCGAATCGAGGCGGCACGGAGAGCCCTTCATCAGGCTCTCGATCGCGTCGGTGCACTGAGGCGGCAGCGTGACGGTTTTGTTCCGAAGCACCATCGACACTCCGTCCTTGTCGTGCGCGATCCGCGCGAACATGCCGGGCCGCAATCGAATCGAATCCTCGCCCCGCAACGCACCCATCGCGGCGACACTGGCCAGTGGGCGCACCGGTTCCGGTCGGACGAGGGCGTCGTGACGGTCTGCGAGGCGTTCGGCGAGTCGACGTACCGCAGCGGGGTCTCGGTCGATGTCGTCGAGCGCGGCACGCATGGCGTCCACAACTCGATGCACGTGCGGGACGATGGACTCCGGGTCGGAGTGGTCGAGGCCGGCGGGAAGAGGAGCACGCAGACTCTCGACGTCGCCGAGCGACTTCAGTACGTGGTGCGCGAGGTCGTAGTCGTTGTACGACGCGACGCCGATGGTCAGGTGCACTGTGGTGTCACCGAGCGCTTGCGCCGAGTGGATCCACCCGCGCGGCAGGTAGAGCACATCGCCGGGCTCGAGGACGATGTCCAGTTCGGGAGTATTCGATGCGTGGTCTTCGACGGCCGACCGCCGGTCCGACCACGGTTGATTGTTGAGCGGATGCACGTGCACCGGTGAGTGAATGCTCCACCGCTTGGTTCCCGCGATCTGTACGACGAACACATCGTGCACGTCGTAGTGCGGTGAAAAACCTTGCGACGCAGCCGGTGTGACATACGAATTGACCTGCACTGGATGGCCCAGCTCGCGAACGAGATCACCGACGAAATGAATCAACGGGGGCCACAGTCTGTGCAGGCCCTGAAGTACCAGCGTATTTCCGGCCGCAAAGGCTGCCAGCACCGCTGCGGAGTCGACCTGGTCCGTGACCTCGGCACCGAACCCGCCGGACGCGGTGAACTGCGACTTGTCCAGCAGCCGACCGTCTTTGGCCATTCGCACGAACGGAGTGCGTACTCCGCGTTCGGCGATCAGTTCGTCTACCGCGGCGAGCGTCATCAGATCGTCGAACGAGTCCGAGAGATCAGCGGATCTGCTCAGCTTGGGCGCGACGCCCCAGAACCGATCGGCGAACGTCGCGAGGTCTACACCGGTGAGACGACGGAGCGCGGACCGGTTATCCGATCCGCGCTCGTCGCTCGACTCAGTGATCAAGCGGTACCGTCCGCACCGCCGTCGTGTCCATTGGGGTTGGAGCCGCCGTCGGCGGGGCCTTCGCCGGCTCCGGCGGGACCGTCTGCTCCGCCGTCGTGACCGTCAGGGTTCGATCCGCCGTCGGCGGGGCCTTCGCCGGCTCCGGCGGGGCCGTCTGCTCCGCCGTCATGGCCACCCGGGTTCGATCCGCCGTCAGCCGGGCCTTCGCCTGCGGCTCCGCCCGTGGTGGTGATGTCGTCGTCGTTGATGCTCATCGAGATCCTTCCGGTCGTGGAGGTTCGTGTGCCCGCGTCGCGCGAGAACATCGGGGGTATTGACGCGAACTATATTTTTCAAACAGCCGTGGTGTGGAACTTTCAGGCAGAGCCGTCTGCGATCTCCGGCGCATTCTCACGTGTCGCCATCCCGCCGCCGCCTCCGCCGTCCACCGGTCCTGGGCGGCCGCCCTTCGGTGAATCGGGCGTAGTCGAATTCTCGCTGTCGGTCGGTGTCTCGTCGTCTGCGTTCGTTTCACGTCCCATGGTTCGACAGTAGACCGACGGATCGGCCGTGGGACCATGGAACTATGGATCGATCTCCGGCGCAGCACGTGGTGCTGCTCGACGACGAAGGCCGCGCTGTCGGCACACAGGACAAGACGACCGTGCACACGCTGCAGACACCGCTGCATCTGGCGTTCTCCAGCTATGTGGTCGGATCGGACGGTGCGGTACTGCTCACGCGACGAGCGTCGAGCAAGACGACCTGGCCGGGCGTACTGACCAACACGTGTTGTGGTCACCCCGCTCCCGGTGAAGAGCTCTCCGATGCGGTGCTGCGCCGGATCGGTGAAGAGTTGGGACTGCACGCAAGCTCGGCCGAACTGGTTCTCCCGCACTTCCGGTACCGGGCCGTCATGGACAACGGCATCGTGGAGAACGAGATCTGTCCCGTGTACCGCGTGCGGGTGGACGAGAGCGCGACGCTCGACCCCGACCCACTCGAGGTGGACGAGATCCGGTGGGTGTCGTGGGCGGAATTCTCTGCCGGCGTGCTCGACGGAACCGTCGACGTATCACCGTGGTGCCGTACACAAGTGGAACAACTGTCGGTTCTGGCCGACGACCCTCGCAGCTGGCCGGTTGCCGCCGACGACCTGCTTCCGCCCGCCGCCCGTCTCCCGTCGACATCGCCGGGGCTCTAGTGTTCGTGCTGTGAGTGACGATACTTCCGCCGAGTCGGCCGAGGACCTGCTCGATCGGAGTTCCGTCGCGCGCGAACTCGCACGTTTCACATGCCGCACCGCCGATGCCGAGGGCCTGCGCGCCGCTGCGGTGGCCGTCGCACTCGGCGGAGCGCCGGGGGACCGGCGGATGCTGCTGACGAAGCGGCCGAGTCGATTGCGCGCACATCCGGGCCAGTACGCGCTTCCGGGCGGCGGCGTGGATCCAGGTGAATCTTCGATGCAGGCGTGCTTACGGGAATTGCACGAGGAGCTGGGCATTCGTGCTGGGACGGTCGACGTGCTCGGCAGGCTGGACGACTACGTCACCCGATCCGGTTACGTCATCACCCCGTTCGTCGTGTGGGTAGGTGACTACTCGTCCACGTTGCGTCCCAACGAGGACGAGGTATCTCAGGTGTTCGAGGTGACGGCGGCCGAACTCGACGTCGACGCGCAGTTCGTATCGATTCCCGAATCGACCCGCCCGGTCATTCGATGGCCGTACCGAACCGGAGCCATCCATGCTCCGACCGGGGCGATCGTGCATCAATTTCGTGAAGTGGCGATGCACGGTCGACACACGAGAGTCGCGGACTTCGAGCAGCCCGTGTTCGCGTGGCGCTAACGTGGCCGCAGACTCGGCTCGAATGCACGACGAGCAGAATGGACAGGAGGTGATCGTCGGTGACCGACAACCGTGAGCTCGACGTATCCGATCGCATTGCGACCGTTCCGAACCTGCTCAGTGCCATCCGGCTCGCCGGCGTTCCGCTGTTTCTGTATCTCCTGCTCGGGCCCGCGGCTGATGGGTGGGCACTGGTCATTCTGCTGGTCAGCGGCGGAACCGATTGGCTGGACGGCAAACTCGCTCGCATGCTCGGACAGGCATCGAAGTTGGGTGCCGTACTCGATCCATTGGTCGATCGGCTCTACGTAGTCAGTACTCTCGTCGCCTTCGTCCTGCGCGGCATCATTCCGTGGTGGGTGGCGGCGATACTGATCGGGCGAGATGCTGTGCTCGGATTGACGATGTTCGTCTACCGACGTCGATCGCTTCCGCCTCCGGACGTCATCTACCTCGGCAAGGCCGCCACCTTCGTCGTCATGATCGCGTTGCCCGTGTTGCTGGTCTCCGCAGGCACCAGTTCGGTGGCCGACGCCGCAGGACCGCTCGGGTACGCCCTGCTCATCTGGGGCACCGTTCTGTACTCCTGGACGGGACTGCTGTACCTCGGCAAGGCCATTGCAGTGGCCAGGGCGGTCGACCCGGCAGCGGCCGGCACCTGACGGTGGAGCCTGCGGAACGACCGGGGGCAGGAGTGGAGCCTGCGGAACGACCGGGGGCAGGAGTGGAGCCTGCGGAACGACCGGGGGACAGGGTCAGGGTCAGGCGAAATCCTGTCCCGTCGCTGCTGACCTCGTTGCTGACCGACCACCTCGATCCGGGATACGCCGCCGCGGCGGCCGAACGCACAGCGCAGCACACCCGTAGGCCGCGAGTGCCTGCGGCCTTGTGGTTGACGACAGGTGCCGTTGTGGTCGGTCTGATATGCGGAGTCGCTCTTTCCCAGTCGGCATCCGGTGCTGCCGCGGTCGAGCGTGCAGGTGCCGATGCGTCCGCAGCCGTCCGAGCCGCTCAGGCTCGAAGCGCCGACCTGGAATCGACGAGAGACGAACTTGCCCAGCAGGTGTCGACCGAGCGTGATCGAGCCCTGCAGTCCGACGCTGCGGGCAGTGCACTGCTGGACCGATTGAGTGCCGTCGAATCCGCGGCGGGTATCGACACGGTCTCGGGTCCGGGACTGTCCATCGTCGTCACGGAGCCGACAGGCGGGAGCGGTCCGGGGGCTCGTACCGGCTCGGGCGCCGCAGTGCTGGATCGAGATATCGCCGCAATCGTCAACTCGCTGTGGGCCAGCGGTGCAGAGGCGGTATCGGTGGACGGCGTTCGAGTCGGTCCGAACGTCACCATCCGGCAGGCCGGCGGGGCCATGTTGCTGGACAACCGCCCGATCGACTCGCCGTACGACATTCAGGCGATCGGCCCCCCGCAACGTATCCAAGTCCAATTCGTCGTCAGCGACGCGTATCTCCGAATGAGCACCGTGGCGCAGCTGTACGGTGTCGGGTTCTCGGTGCGCCCGGCCGACGATCTCGAATTGGGTCCTGCCGCTGTGAGAGAGTCGTTCCAGGCACAGGAGGTAGCTCCACGATGACCGAGCACGACCCGACGAAGGCCGTACCGGCCGAGGACGACGGCGAGGCAACAGTTGCCGACACAGCCCTGGAATCGCCGATCACCACCGGTCACGGCGCATACGCCCTCGCCGCGCTCGTAGCCCTGATCGTCGGAGTGGTCATCGGCACGGTTGCCGGACCGCAGGTGCCCGCAGTCGTCGCGCCCTATCTACCGATCGCCGTCGTCGCTGCGATCGATGCGGTATTCGGTGGTCTGCGTGCGTTTCTCGACGGAATCTTCGACGCCAAGGTATTCGTCGTCTCGTTCGTGTTCAACGTCCTCGTCGCGGCCCTGATCGTGTGGCTCGGTGACCAGCTCGGGGTGGGAACGCAGCTGTCCACTGCCATCGTCGTCGTGCTGGGAATTCGCATCTTCGGCAACGCGGCGGCTCTGCGCCGCCGTCTGTTCGGTGCCTAGGAGATGACGGCACGGACCGGGCGGCACGGTTGGCGCGCGCGAGCTCTGGATGCAGATCGACGTAGGCGCGGAAGAGCGTTCGGCATTCTTGCGCTCGCCCTGTTGTGCGTACTGGGAATCGGTATCGCCACCCAGGTGCGAGAGACGAGTACCTCCGACAATGTGGAGAGTTCCCGGCCGGAGGATCTGTTGGTCGTGCTGGACACCCTGACGCGGCGCGAGGCGTCGATTCGCGACGAGATCAGCGCACTGCAAGCCACGTTGGCGACTCTGCGCCAGTCGGGCTCCGGATCGGAGGCAGCAGTGGCAGAAGCACAGGAGCGATTGTCCGCGTTGTCGATTCAAGTCGGTACGGTCGCCGCACAGGGCCCCGGCGTGACCCTGGTCATCGATGACCCGAGTTCGGGCGTCGGGTCCGAAGTGTTGCTCGACGCGATGCAGGAGTTGCGTGCCGCCGGTGCCGAGGCACTCCAGATCGAAGGCGGCGGTAGTGCCGTCCGGATCGGCGTCGATACGTGGATCGCGGGGCCTGCCGGTCGGGTGGTGGTCGACGGCCGCGAACTGCGAGCCCCGTACACGTTCACCGCAATCGGAGACCCGCCCACGCTGGAGTCGGCGCTGAACATCCCCGGGGGCGTGGTGGACACCGTCACTCGCAACGGGGCGTCCTCGAATATCGCGCAGTCGGACCAGGTCACGGTCTCCGCCTTGCGGGATCCGCGCCTGCGTCAATACGCTCAGCCCGGTAACTGACCGCCCGACCGCCCGGGCCATGATCGAAGGGAATGCCGCGTTGAGCGACATCGACACACCAGCTGATCTGTACTACACGCCCGAGCACGAGTGGGTGCAGCGCACGGGTCCGGCGGCGGTGCGAATCGGTATCACCGATTTCGCGCAGTCCCAGCTGGGGGACGTGGTGTTCGTTCAGCTTCCTGCTGTCGGCGACACCGTCACTGCGGGTGAGTCTCTCGGAGAAGTCGAATCGACCAAGAGTGTGTCCGACGTGTTCAGCCCACTGACTGCGAAAGTGATTGGCGTGAACCAGGATTTGGACGGCGAACCGGAGAAGGTGAACTCGGGACCGTACACCGGGGGCTGGCTGATCGACCTGGAGGTTTCATCGCCCGAGGAGTTGGACGCGGCACTGGCGCAGATGCTCGATGCTGCCGGATATGCTCTCATCACGGTCGAGTGATCGGCCGGCTGTCGACACCTGCCAACCGGCCACGCGGTCCACACTGCGCAGGGTACGGTCGACACCGAGCGAATACCCTGTCGGGGCGGAAGTCCAGCAAGCTGTACAGACGTAAATAGAACCAGGCGCAACGCAATACCAGATGTGAAGACCATGTACTGCGTTACCCGCGGCGTCCATTGCCCGGGTGAACGGACTGAGAAGGAGTAACGGTGAGCCAGAACGACAACGACAGCAACTACGGGGAGTCGCCGGCCGAGACCACCTCGGTCTTCCGCGCAGATTTCCTCCAGGAGCTGGACAACTCCGCGGCCGCCCAGAGCACCGAAGCTCCGGTCTCGGGTGTCGAGGGGTTGCCTGTCGGTGCCGCTCTGCTCGTCGTCAAGCGCGGCCCCAACGCCGGATCGCGCTTTCTGCTCGACCAGCCGACCACCTCGGCCGGACGGCATCCCGACAGCGACATCTTCCTGGACGACGTCACCGTCAGTCGTCGGCACGCCGAGTTCCGGCAGGACGAGGACGACTTCCAGGTCGTCGACGTCGGCAGCCTCAACGGCACCTACGTCAATCGGGAGCCGGTCGACTCCGCAGTTCTGGCCAACGGCGACGAGGTACAGATCGGCAAGTTCCGGTTGGTGTTCCTGACCGGACCGCGGGGCGGCAACGGATCTCAGGTCGGCGACACGTCTGCGGGTGCAGGAAGCCAGTGACCGCCGTCGGGCAGCAGTCCAACGGGGGGATGTCGATTGGCTCCGTCCTCGATCGACTTCGGCCCGACTTTCCGGATGTGACGATCTCGAAGATCAGATTCCTCGAAGCCGAGGGTCTGATCTCTCCGGAACGCACTCCGTCGGGGTACCGACGGTTCTCCATCGCAGACTGCGAACGGCTCCGATTCGTACTGACTGCTCAGCGTGATCAGTACCTGCCGCTGAAGGTGATCAAGGAGCAGCTCGAAGCTATCGATCACGGCGTAGCGACTGTCGAGCGGGCCGACGCGTCGGTCAAGCGACCGCGTTCTCTGACCCTCGCCGCGGGCGAGGTATCGCCCGAGGAGTTCTTGCCGGACCGCGAGGTGCGGATCAGCAAGGCCGATCTTCTGGCGCAGGCCGGTATCGACGATGCGTTCCTGACCGAGTTGTTGCGGAGCGGGTTGATCACACCCGGGCAGGCCGGTTTCTACGACGACGGTGCCGTGACGCTCGCACGCACAGCACACGCGATGTTGCAGTTCGGTCTCGAAGTGCGACACCTGCGTGCCTTCAAACTAGCGGCGGACCGCGAGGCCGGTCTGGTTGCACAGATAGCCGGACCGGTGGCCAAGGGTCGCGACGCCGGTGCGCGTGATCGCGCCGAGGAAATGATTCGAGAGCTCGCGGCGTTGTCGTTGACGCTGCACACCTGTTTGGTCAAAGCGGCCGTGCGCGGTGCACTCGACCGGTGACGCTCGCTCGCGTCCGTTCGACTTCCAATAGACTCGGCTGCGACGAGCTGAACGAACGAAGTGCAGCCCGGATTTTTCGAGGTGAGAGGCAGACACGATGAGTGAGATGCGCGTGGTCGGTATTCGTGTCGAACAGCCGCAGAATCAGCCCGTGCTGCTGCTGCGCGAGGCCGACGGTGACAGGTACCTGCCGATCTGGATCGGTCAAACCGAGGCTGCTGCAATCGCTTTGGAGCAACAAGGCGTCCAGCCCGCCCGGCCGCTCACCCACGATCTCGTCAAGAATTTGATCTCGGCACTCGGCCGGGAGCTCAAGGAAGTGCGCATCGTGGACCTTCAGGAGGGCACCTTCTACGCCGATCTCGTGTTCGACAAAGACGTCCGGGTTTCTGCTCGGCCGTCGGACTCCGTCGCCATCGCACTGCGAGCCGGGGTGCCGATCTTCGCCGAGGAACCGGTGCTGGCCGAGGCCGGCTTGATCATGCCCGACGAGCGTGAGGACGAGGTCGAGAAGTTCAAGGAGTTCCTCGAATCGGTGTCGCCGGACGACTTCAAGGCCACCGACGGGTAACAGAAGAGTCTCAACCTCAACTTTAGGTTCAGGTTTACGGCGCGTTGCGTTGAATCTGCGCGATTGCCCCCATAACGTTCGTGCCAGTGAAGTTCATCGCCGCCGCTGGTCGGATTCGGTGCAGTTTCGCGCCTCTCGCAGGCCTGGTGAGGCGTACTCTGGCCTGGTACACGGTATGACTTCACGCGAGTACACCGAGGCGCTCAGGTGCCCCGGACGGATCGCAGTACTGACTCGATCCGAACGCAGTGAGACATCCGAGAGGGAGCAGTCAGTGGGAGATCAGCCGCAGCAGCATCACGGCAGTCGAGAGTCCGACGCCGCAGGCCGGACCGAGGACGCGTCCGCTTCCGATGCTCGGGTCGACACCCCCGACCAGGCGTCGAACGTCCGGGTCGACACACCTCAGGACATTCAGCCGGGATTGTTTCCCGACGATTCGGTGCCGGACGAACTCGTGGGTTACCGAGTGCCCAGTGCCTGCCAGATTGCCGGCATCACCTACCGCCAGCTCGATTACTGGGCGCGTACCGGACTGGTCGTCCCGTCCATCCGCGGCGCAGCGGGCTCGGGCAGTCAGCGGCTGTACTCCTTCAAGGACATGTTGGTTCTGAAGATCGTCAAGCGCCTGCTCGATACCGGTATCTCGTTGCAGAACATCCGTGTCGCCGTCGATCACCTACGCCAGCGCGGGGTGGGCGATCTCGCCAATATCACCCTGTTCTCGGATGGAACGACCGTGTACGAGTGCACGTCCGCCGAAGAGGTGGTCGACCTGCTGCAGGGCGGTCAGGGCGTGTTCGGTATTGCCGTGAACGGCGCGATGCGTGAGCTCACAGGCACCATCGCGGACTTTCCGGCCGAACGAGCCGATGGTGGTGAAAGCCAGCCGAGTCCCGAAGACGAGCTGGCCTCGCGTCGCAAGAATCGCGCGAGTCGCAAGACCGGCTAGACTGAGTCTCGTCGCGCCCGTGCGGGAGAGTTCCGAGGCATCCAGTCTCGGACGCCGAAGGAGCAATACCTCCCCGTCAATCTCTCAGGCACACGGACCGTGTGGGCTTCGACAACTCTGGAAAGTGGTGGGAGTACCCACCCGCCCAAGGGGAAAGGTGCCGGTGCCGTCGACATGACGCGCCGTGTTCGACCGAATCTCTCAGGCGCACGCGTCAGCGAGCACACGACAGAGGGGGAGGAGCGGCCGGCGCGTATGCCTCGGTCGTCCGACGCCTCGTCTTTCCGGCACCTGGGAGAACATCGTGACCGACCGAACTGTCTCGTCCGCGCATACTTTCGTCGATCGGCACATCGGGCCCGACTCCGCCGAACTGGTTCGTATCCTCCACACCATCGGTGTCGACAACCTCGATGAGCTGGCCCGTAAAGCAGTGCCGTCCTCGATCCTCGACACCGTGGTCGACGGCGTGCCCGACGGATTGGCGACCCTCCCGCCGGCGCTGAGTGAGCACGAGGTGTTGGCTGCGTTGGCGGACCTCGCCGGGCAGAACACCGTCGCGACGTCGATGATCGGTCTCGGCTACTACGACACACTCACTCCGCCGGTGCTGACCCGAGGGATCTTGGAGAACCCGGCCTGGTACACCGCGTACACGCCGTACCAACCCGAAATCAGCCAGGGCCGGCTCGAGGCGTTGCTGAACTTCCAGACCATGGTCTCCGATCTCACGGGCATGGATGTGGCCAATGCGTCGATGCTCGACGAGTCCACTGCGGCAGCCGAATCCATGACACTGATGCGACGCGCGAACAGAGCGTCGAAGTCGCCTCGGCTGCTCGTCGATTCCGACATCTTCCCGCAGACGGCTGCTGTTCTCGCCACTCGCGCCGAGCCGCTGGGCATCGAGCTGGTGTACGCCGATCTCGCCGACGGCCTGCCGGACGGAGAGTTCTTCGGGGTGTTGACGCAGCTGCCCGGTGCGTCCGGCCGACTGGTCGACCACACGGCCACCATCGAGGCGGCGCACGAGCGGGGTGCGTTGGTTGCCGTCGGCGTCGACTTGCTGGCGGCCACCGTGGTGACTCCGCCCGGTGAGATCGGCGCAGACGTCTGCTTCGGCACCACCCAGAGGTTCGGGGTTCCGATGGGATACGGCGGTCCGCACGCCGGGTACCTGGCGGTGCGTTCCGGTCATTCTCGTCAGCTCCCCGGGCGACTCGTCGGTGTGTCGCTCGACGCGGACGGCCACCGGGCCTACCGATTGGCGCTGCAGACCCGTGAGCAACACATCCGCCGCGAGAAGGCGACGTCGAACATCTGTACCGCTCAGGTTCTGCTGGCCATCGTCGCCGCAATGTACGCCAGTTACCACGGCGCAGACGGATTGCGCGCCATAGCAACTCGGGTCAACGGGCACGCTCGAGCCCTGGCTGCCGGCCTGCAGCAGGCTGGCATTCAGGTGGTGCACACCGACTTTTTCGATACCGTCCTCGCGGCGATTCCAGGTCGAGCGCAGGCCGTCACCGACGATGCCAAGCAGCGCGGGATCAATGTGCGACTGGTCGATGCCGATCACGTTGCCGTCGCGTGCGACGAAGCGACATCGCCCGACACGATCGTGGGCGTGCTCGCTGCGTTCGGTGCCGAGCCCGCCGGCACGGCGGCTGAATCGGTGCCGGCGAGCATGGCTCGCACGTCGGACTACCTCACGCATCCCGCCTTCACTCGGTACCGCACCGAGACGGCAATGCTTCGATACCTGCGCGCATTGTCCGACAAGGACATTGCCCTCGACCGAAGCATGATCCCGCTGGGCTCGTGCACGATGAAGCTGAACGCCACCGCGGAGATGGAATCGATCACCTGGCCGCAGTTCGCCCGCCAGCACCCCTTCGCTCCGTCTTCGGACGTGCCCGGACTGTTGCGCGTGATCGACGACCTCGAACGGTGGCTCGTCGACATCACCGGCTACGACGCCGTGAGTCTGCAGCCGAATGCGGGAAGTCAGGGCGAGTACGCGGGGCTGCTCGCCATTCGTCGGTACCACCTCGCCAACGGCGACGCCGAGCGTGTCGTGTGTCTGATCCCGTCGAGCGCCCACGGCACCAACGCGGCGTCGGCCGTGATGGTGGGCATGCGCGTAGTGGTCGTTGCCTGCCGCCCCAACGGCGATGTCGATGTCGACGACCTGCGCGCCAAGATCACCGAGCACGCCGACACGCTCGCCGCAATCATGATCACCTACCCGTCCACGCACGGCGTCTACGAGCACGAGATCTCCGAGATCTGTGCGGCGGTGCACGACGCCGGCGGTCAGGTGTACGTCGACGGTGCCAATCTCAACGCACTTGTCGGACTCGCGCGTCCCGGCCGATTCGGTGGCGACGTCAGCCATCTGAACCTGCACAAGACGTTCTGCATCCCGCACGGTGGCGGCGGTCCGGGAGTCGGACCCATCGGTGTTCGATCGCACCTGCAGCCCCACTTGCCGGGCCACCCGTTGGCCCCGCAGCTCGGTTCGGGACCGACGGTGTCCGGAGCCCCGTACGGCAGCGCGTCGATCCTGACGATCACATGGGCGTACATCGCCATGATGGGCGCGACTGGACTCCGGCAGGCAACGCTGACGGCGATCGCCTCGGCCAACTACATCGCTCGCCGCCTCGACGAGTACTTCCCGGTTCTGTACACCGGTGACAACGGGATGGTTGCCCACGAGTGCATTCTCGATCTTCGAGGTCTGACGAAGGACACAGGCGTCACCGTCGACGATGTTGCGAAGAGACTGGCCGACTACGGATTCCACGCACCGACGATGAGCTTCCCGGTTCCGGGAACCCTGATGGTGGAACCCACCGAGAGCGAAAACCTCCTGGAGATCGACGCGTTCTGCGATGCGATGATCGCGATCCGAGGCGAGATCGATCGCGTCGGATCCGGGGAATGGACCGTGGACGACAACCCGCTTCGAGGAGCGCCCCACACTGCGCAGTGTCTGGTCGCAGACTGGGACCACCCGTATTCACGGGAGTTGGCGGTCTACCCGGCGGGGTACGACCGTCCGAAGGTGTGGCCGGCGGTGCGACGCATCGACGGCGCGCACGGCGACCGCAATCTGGTGTGCTCGTGCCCGCCGATCGAGGCGTTCGCCTGAGCCGAATGCAGAGCCCGCCGCATCGACGTGGCGGGCTCTGTCGAATTCGCGTCGGAGGCCTCAGCCCCGCGTGAGCTCCAGCATCGCGATCTCGGGCGGGGCGGCCACCCGCACCGGTGGACCCCACGCGCCCGCACCGCGGGTGGTATACAGCGTGGTGTTTCCGATCGTGTCCAGCCCTTCGACACTGGGCTGCTGTAGCGGCACCAGATAGCGGATCGGCCATATCTGGCCACCGTGCGTGTGCCCGGACACCTGCATGTCGACTCCGAAGTCCGATGCCTCCACCGCTTGCTTCGGCTGATGTGCCATCAGTAGAACGAATCGATCGGGATCGATCCCGTCCAATGCCGCGGCGAGGTCGGGTTCGTACGGAGCCGGTGCCGTGGCGTCGTTGATCCCGGCGATATCGAGTGCCGCGTCGCCCCGAGTGATGGTCGTGCGTTCGTTTCGCAGCACGTCGATACCGAGCGTGTACCAGAAGTCGAGCCATTCGCCGCCGTCTCCCGCGTAGAATTCGTGATTGCCACTGACGGCGAACACGCCCAACGGCGCGTCGAGGTCGCGTAGCGGCTCGAGATCCTCTCCTACCAGAGCAACTGTTCCGTCGATGAGATCGCCGTCGAGCAGCACGACATCAGGATTCTGGGCATTGACCGAATCGACGACCTTGCGCACGAAATCCGCGCCGCGGGAGGGACCGGCATGAAGGTCCGACACCAATGCCACTCGGACGCCCTCGAATTCGATCGGTAGCCGGTCGAGTGCGACGTCGGTGTTCGTCACTCGGGGAGTTGCCGCCTCGACGAGTCCGTACCCCACTGTGACCACGCTGACGAGTGCCACCGCCGCCGAGCCGATCCTCGATACACGCAGTCGAGCAGCGGACGAATCACGATGCCTCGCGGCGAACACCACTCTCATGATCGTGCAGACCACGGCCACCAGCACCGTTCCCAGGAACAGGTACAGCACGACGGCGAGCCAACTGAGGCCGACGAACGCGGGGCCCCGTGCCCAGGACGGATCGAATGCGACGCCGCTGCCGAAGCCGACCACCGCACAGAGCCACAAGAGCAGCAGCACGGCATCGACAGCCAGTTTGGGACGTGTCGGCATCCTGGTGACGGAGAGAAATCGCCAGTGCAGAAACAGAGTGACGAGTAGTAAGAAGACGCCGACAAAAATTACGCGAGACATGTTCTAGTACAGCAACTTTCCGAGTCGATCGATAAGGTCTGGTGAATCCGATGCCGGTACCGCTTCCACGGTGCCGCCGGTCCGGGCTGCGATGTCGTCGAACGCGGAGGCATCGGGGTTGTCTCCGATGCGCACGATGTTCACCGCCACCGGACGCGCCGGGTCGGCCGCCGTGGTCAGGTCGGTGAGCAACTCTTCCAGGGACAAGGTCGAGTCGTCTTCACCGTCGGTGATCAGTACGACGGAGTTGACGCGGCCAGGAACGTACCCGGCCACGGCATCGAGATATGCGACCAGTACGGACGCATACGTGAACGACCCGGTAGACGGAGTCGATGCCGCCGCGGCGGCCTCGAGTGCAGCGCGTCTGGGAGTCGTCCCGACCGTAATCGTCATCGGTCCGGTCGGAACATCCACTCGGAAGGGCAGCGAGTTGTTCAAATTCTCGCTGAAGCTCCACAATCCCAGCTCGGTGGAGTCGGGAACGCGCTCGAACTGCTCACCCAGAGCGCGAACGGTGTTCTGCAGTCTCGTCGCCCCGCCTTCGGTGGTGCCCATCGACTCGGACACGTCGAGCAGAACGGTGGCGCGTCGCGGCAGGACCGGATTGCGCAACACGGCGAGCAATGCGTCGGCGACCGGTCCCGATGGTGGGGCGACGACCCCTGCGTCCTCTGCCTCGTCGACGTCGAACCCGGCGTCTCGAAGTGTCTGCGCGCCTTCCGCCTGCCGCATGAACTCGACGAACGTCGCAGCCGCTCGAGTGGACGTCTCGTCACCGGTGAGGACGACGGCCGGATGATCGGCGACGGGCGTCGGACCTTGCGGTCGTACCGCGGTCAGTGTGGACGAATCGGTCGACGCCAGTTGCTGTTCCGTCACCGGAACCGCATGAACAGGGGCCTGAGGGCCTGCTTCGTTCTCAAGGCTCGCCAGGGCGTCGTACGTCGTGGACGTGGACAGCGCGGCGGCGTTCGTATCGGTGAACGCCAGCTCCGACATCGCCGACACCAGCTCTCTCGACGAGGCCTGCTCGACGGTCAGCGGCGTGGTCGGGTCGCCCAGGACACCGGCTGCGATCGCAGCTACCGCGAGAGTGGTGGCACCGGTGTCGGAACCCGTCGGGACAGCGAGACGGAGCCCGCCCCATTCACCCAATCCGAGAGCTTGTGGGTCACGTTGCAGCCGGACCAGGTCGGCCCAGCTCGAGCCCGCAGCAGTGACGGCGTCGGCTATGGCGGTCGGGGCCGCGAGTACCACCGGGCTCGACGCCAGCGACCGTGGAGTGCCGTCGATGGATCCGCGCGCGGTCACGGCCTCGACGTCGGCCGTGGACTGAGGTATCCACAGGCCCGGTCGGTCGCCGAGTGCACCGGCATCCCAGGAGTCGATACCGACATTCAGAGCCGACCGCACCACGTCCGAAGCCGTGGCTCGAACCTGCACTGTCACACAGTGATCCCGTACCACCGGAGCGGTGGCGTCGAACCGCTCGGCCAACTGTTCGACGGGCCCGGATATGTCGGGATCGGCGGCCACAGTGAGCACCGCCGATCCCTCCACACACTGGCTCGCAGCTTCGACACCTTGATCGGAAATCCGATCTCGCAGCTGAAACCATCCGAACACGGCCGCGACGACCACCGCGATCGTGATCACGACGATCACGGGTCCCGCGGCTATGGACCGACCGCGCCCTGCGTTCCGATGTTCACCCACGAGGTCGACAAGTCCGTCAGGCGTTGACGGCCTTGTACTCCCGTCGGCGGCGGTGCAGGATCGGCTCGGTGTAGCCGTTGGGCTGGCTGGTGCCCTGGAAGATCAGGTCACTGGCAGCCTGGAAGGCGATGTTGGTGTCGAAGTCGGGAGCCAACGGCTGGTACGTCGGATCCGATTCGTTCTGACGGTCCACCACCGGGGCCATCCGCTTCAACGACTCGCGCACCTGGTCTTCGGTGACGACGCCGTGGCGCAGCCAGTTCGCGATGAACTGGCTCGAAATACGAAGCGTCGCACGGTCTTCCATGAGTGCGATGTCGTTGATGTCGGGAACCTTGGAGCACCCGACGCCGTGGTCGATCCACCGCACGACGTAGCCCAGAATCGACTGCGAGTTGTTGTCGAGTTCGTTCTGCTTCTCTTCGTCGGTCCAGTCCGTGGACGGAGCCAGAGGAATTTCGAGAATGTCGTCGACCGTGGCGCGCTTGGCCTGAGCGATCTCGTGCTGGCGGGCGAACACATCGACCTTGTGATAGTGCAAGGCGTGCAGCGTCGCGGCCGTGGGTGAGGGAACCCACGCGGTGTTGGCCCCGGCTTTGGGGTGACCGATCTTCTGCTCGAGCATGTCGTGCATCAGATCCGGCATGGCCCACATGCCCTTACCGATCTGCGCCTTGCCTTCGAGGCCCGCGGCCAGCCCGGTGTCGACATTGAAGTCCTCGTACGCGGCGATCCACTTCTCGCCCTTCATCGCACCCTTGCGGACGACAGGCCCTGCCTCCATCGAGGTGTGGATCTCGTCGCCGGTGCGGTCGAGGAATCCGGTGTTGATGAACACGACGCGCTCGGACGCTGCCTGGATGCATGCCTTCAGGTTGACCGTCGTGCGGCGTTCCTCGTCCATGATTCCGACCTTGAGCGTGTTGGTCGGGAGCCCCAGCACCTGCTCGACGCGGCCGAACAGTTCGGCGGTGAAGGCGACCTCGTCCGGTCCGTGCATCTTCGGCTTGACGATATAGAGCGAACCGGTCCGCGAGTTGGACAGGACGTTGTCCGCGGTCAACGAATGCAGACCTGCGAGCGAGGTGAAGAGGGCATCGAGAATGCCCTCGGGGACCTCGTTACCGTCGGCGTCGAGGATCGCGTCGGACGTCATCAGATGACCGACGTTGCGGACGAACAACAGCGAGCGACCGTGCAGCGTCAGTTCGGAACCGTCGACCGAGGTGTAGGTACGGTCCTTGTTCAGCGCGCGAGTGAATGTCTTGCCGCCCTTGGAGACCTCTTCGGTGAGATCGCCCTTCATCAGACCGAGCCAGTTGCGGTAACCGAGAACCTTGTCGTCCGCATCGACTGCCGCGACCGAATCCTCGAAGTCCATGATGGTGGTGACAGCCGACTCGAGCAGGACGTCCTTGACGCCTGCGCCGTCGGTCTTGCCGATCGGGCTCTCGGCATCGATCTGGATCTCGAAATGCAAACCGTTGTGCACGAACAGGATTGCCGTCGGCGCGTCCGGTGCGCCCTGGTACCCCAGCAGCTGTGCTGGCTCCTTCAGGCCCACCGTGCTGCCGTCGGCCAGTGTGACCGTCAACGATGCGGCGTCGACTACATAGCCGGTGGTGCCGACGTGCGAGCCGGAGCTCAAGGGCAGCGCCTCGTCCAGGAAGTCACGAGCAAACGCGATCACCTTGTCGCCGCGGACCTTGTTGTAGCTCGATCCCTTCTCGGCGCCGTCGGCCTCGGGGATGGCATCGGTTCCGTAGAGGGCGTCGTACAGCGAGCCCCACCGTGCGTTGGACGCGTTGATCGCGAACCGGGCATTGAGCACCGGCACCACGAGCTGCGGACCGGCTGTGGTCGTGATCTCGGTGTCCACACCTGCCGTGGTGATCTGGAAGTCGGCCGGCTCGTCCAGCAGGTAGCCGATCTCTTTCAGGAAGGCCTTGTATGCGGCACGGTCGTAGTTCGGACCCGCGTGCTCGCCGTGCCAGGCGTCGACCTTGCCCTGGATCTCGTCGCGGACGGCCAGCAGAGACTTGTTCTTGGGAGCGAGATCGGCGATCAACGACGCGGCACCGGCCCAGAAGGCGTCGGAATCTACGTCGGTACCTGGCAGCGCCTCCTTCTCGACGAAATCGAATAGGACTTTGGCGACCTGAAGTCCACCAGCCTGCACACGATCGGTCATGAATTCCTCACTCTTTCCGGTCTCGGACACCGATGACGGTGTCCCCACGACAACGATGTCGATGTTACTCGGCAGTAAGTCCGTCACCGAACTCGCCGCCGATCAGTAAATTCTGGCACCGAGCCATCAACGCCGAGCGCAGTGGTGCCGCTTCGGTCGACAGTTCCCCCTGCGCGCGCACATATTCTGCTCGCCCGGCCGCGGTCTCGATCCGAATGGGTTCGAGGTCGTAGTCGCTCAGGTCGTAGGGGCTGGCCCGCATATCGATCGTGCGCGCGTGCAGCGCCAGCTCGAAACAGTCGGTCAGAAACTCCGAATCGATCAATGGCCCCAGCTTGTAGCACCACTTGTACAAATCCATGGAGGCATGAATGCACCCGGGCTGCTCGGACCCCAGGCGCGATTCCGGGGAAAGCGTCACAGCGTTGCGCGGTGTGGCGTCGGGGGTGAAGAACCGGAAGGCGTCGTAGTGGGTGCACCGTAACGACATCGAATCGACCACAGCATCGGTCCCGTCACGGCCGAGGCGCAGTGGCACCTGCTCGTGCCGCTGCGCCGAGATTCCTCCGCGGTAGACCATCGCCCACTCGTGCAGGCCGAAGCAGCCGAGCATGGGTGCTCGCTCGGCGGTGGCGGTCAGCAGTCCCAGGATGAATTCGATACTGGCGCGGCGGCGCTCGACGAGATCGGACCGCACCCGGTAACCGACGCCCCGATCGGTCTGCACCTGTTCGTAGGACGCGAACTCGGCGTACTCGCATGCACGTTCGCCGGTCAGCGCGATGCCGTGACCCGGATTCCACCGGCGCAGTTGACCAGGTCGGTGACTGTAATACGTGAACAGGAAATCCAGCACCGGATGGGTGTTGCCATGTCCTCGGTCGGTCAGATAATCACCGACGAGGTGCTCGACCCGCGCCGTGTGCGCAGCCCGTCGGGTGGTCCACTCCGCTTCGGTCAGCGACGCCGGGCCGGACATCTACGCGTTCCGCGGGGGAGTGCTCGATGCAGATTGACCCGGCCGAGGACCGGCCACGCGGTGCGTGCCGTCTCGAACGGTACCGACGAACTCCTCGACCAAGTCTTCCAGTGCGACGATCCCGACAGTGGCCCCCGTCGCGTCGTGCACGGCTCCGAGGTGGCTGCTGGCGCGTCGCAACTTGGTCAGTGCATCGTCGAGCACCGTGTCGATGGAGACGACGGGCAGTGCCCGAACGTCGCTTCGCGGGATGACCGTGTCCGGTCCGGCCGATTCGTCGGCCATGTCGTCGAGAACGTCCTTGAGGTGCAGGTAGCCGACCAGCGCGCCGGCCGCATCGCGGACCGGGTAACGCGAGAAGCCGGTCTCGATGACGGCGCGTTCGACAGAGCCCAGTGTCGGTCCGAGGGTGTGATCGGGCCCGGACAACTCGATGCTGCGAACCTGGTGAGAAGGGATCAACACCTCGCCGACCGTCCGACCGGACGTCTCCAGTGCCTGCCGCAGTCTGCGGTGCTCCTCGGCGTCTATCAATCCCTCGGAACGTGATTCGCCGATCATCTGCGACAACTCCACCGCCGAGACCGAAGAACTCAGCTCGTCCTTGGGCTCGATACGCAGCATCCGGAGCGTCAGGTTGGCGCACAGGTTGTAGAACGAGATCAGCGGCAGCGCGACCTTGATGAACACCAGGTGGATCGGCACCAGAATCATGGCGGTGCTCTCCGGACCCGCGATCGCGATGTTCTTGGGAACCATCTCGCCGACCAGGATGTGCAATACGACCACCAGCGTCAACGCGATGGCAAAGGCGATCGGGTGCAGGAACGACTCGGGGATTCCGACGGCATCGAGGGGGACCTCGATCAGGTGCGCCACCGCCGGCTCGGCCACCCGGCCCAGGAGAATCGAGCAGATCGTGATGCCGAGCTGAGCAGCGGCGAGCATCTGCGACAGATTCTGACCGGCCTCGATGACGCTCTGTGCGCGCTTCTTTCCCTGCGCGAGCAGTGCTTCGAGTCGATCGCGCCGAGCGGAGATCAACGCGAACTCGGCTCCGACGAAGAATGCATTGCCGGCCAGCAAAAGAACGGCGAGACCGACTCCGA
Organism: Rhodococcus sp. Leaf278; assembly: GCF_001426085.1. Taxonomy (GTDB): domain Bacteria; phylum Actinomycetota; class Actinomycetes; order Mycobacteriales; family Mycobacteriaceae; genus Rhodococcoides. The sequence goes on along the minus strand of NZ_LMRR01000043.1, from coordinate 67,388 downwards.
ACAGGTCACCCATCGATCTCTCCCGCCGATCTCATTCGAGCCACCGTTGCGGCGTCGACGGGCATGAGCAACACCCGATCGATCCGACGACCGTCCATGCGGATCACCCGTGCCACCCAGCCGCCGTCTCCGTCGAGCGGATCTTCGCTCGACGGCGGGGGCAGAAGCACTGCGTCCCCCTCGGTCGGGATACGGGCCAACTCGGACAGAACCAGACCACCGATGGTTTCGTACTCGCCCTCCGGCGCGGAATAGCCCGTAGCCGACGCGACTTCGTCGATGCGTAGTAGGCCGGCGCAGTCCCAGCCCTCGCCGGAACGCGAGACATCGAGTTCAGGCTCGTCGTGTTCGTCGCGCACGTCACCGACGATCTCCTCGATCAGATCTTCCATCGTCACCATGCCTGCGGTACCGCCGTACTCGTCGACGACGAGAGCCACCTGCATACCGTCGGCCCGCACCCGTTCCATCACCGCGTCGCCGTCCAGGCTCGACGGTACGACGGGAACATCACGTGCCAGGGACTCGACGGTCGTCGAACGACGGAGCGACGCCGCGACGGTGAACGCGTGCTTGATGTGGACGACGCCGACGGTGTCGTCCAGATCGCCATCGACCACCGGGAAACGGGAAAAGCCGGTGCGCGAAGCAGTTTCGATCAAATCGGCCACGGTGGAGTCGGTGGCGAGCGTCTCGATCTTGACTCGCGGTGTCATCAGCTCCTCGGCCGTTCGATCGCCGAACTGCAACGACCGATCGACCAATCGAGCCGTGTTCTCGTCGATCGAACCCTGTTGTGCGGACGTGCGTACGAGCGAACCCAGTTCCTGTGGCGATCGCGCCGATCTGAGTTCCTCGGCCGGCTCGATGCCGAGCCGTCGAACGAGCCAGTTGGCAGAGCCGTTGAGCCCGTTGATCGCCCACTTGAAGATCAGTGAGAACCCGGCCATCGCACCTGCGGTGACGCGGGCCGTCGACATCGGTTTCGCGATGGCAATGTTCTTCGGGACGAGCTCACCGAAGATCATGGAGAACGAGGTGGCCAGAATCAGCGCCACGGCGAGTGAGATGCCCGACGCGAGCGTCTCGGACGCGCCCAGGGCATCGGCCAGCGGCCGGATGAAGCCTGCCAGCACGGGTTCTGCGAGATATCCGGTGATCAGAGTGGTGATGGTGATGCCCAGCTGGGCACCGGATAGCTGGAAGGACAAAGTCTTGTGCGCGTGCAGAACCTGACGCGAGCGCATGTCGCCGTTCTCGGCCTGAGACTCGACCGCACTGCGTTCCAACGCAGTGAGGGAGAACTCGGCCGCAACGAACAACGCGGTTCCCGCCGTCAAGGCAACGAAGCCGAGAAGGCTGACGATGGTGAGAAGGGTCGCCACGTCTCAACCCCGTCCGAGCCGGGGCCGCCGAAGCTGGGACAAGAGCATTGCGCCGCCGGACTGCGCGCGGATGCCGAAATCGGTGTCGCCGGGTTTCTCTCCCGGCTCGATAGAGGATCCCTCCGAAGTGGAACTCTCGTCGTGCTGCTCTGCAGTTGCCGGACCGGCAACCGAAATAGTGGGTGCCTCGGGCACCTGATTCCCTTCTGTATGGTCCGCGCTGTGACCCCACCCGTGCGGGATCTACGTTCGGCGGCACCCCAAGCACGAATGATCGGCCTCGGGCGCGCAGCGAGCGCGGACAACTCTGTTTGCTGTTGGTGAGTCTAACCGTGAACGACGGTCACCATCCGGACGGCAGGGGGCGCCCCTCGGCGAATCCGGCCGCGGACTGAACTCCCAGGACTGCGCGCTGCGCCAACTCCGGCAGACTGCGGGCCCCTGCATAGGTGCAGGTGCTCCGAACTCCGGCACAGATGTGATCTATCAGATCTTCGACGCCGGGGCTGTCGGGATCCAGGCGCATCCGAGAACTGGAAATGCCCTCCTCGAACAAGGTCTTGCGGGCCCGATCGAATGCGCCGTCAGTGGCGGTACGTGCGGCAACCGCCCGCTTGGAGGCCATGCCGAAGCTCTCCTTGTAGCGGTTGCCCGCCGCGTCCACTCGGAGGTCGCCGGGGGACTCGTAGGTTCCGGCGAACCACGAGCCGATCATGACGTTCGCGGCACCTGCGGCCAAGGCGAGGGCAACGTCACGCGGGTGGCGCACGCCGCCGTCGGCCCACACCGAGGCACCGAGTTCGGCTGCCGCGGCGGAACAGTCGGCCACAGCGGAGAACTGGGGGCGTCCGACACCGGTCATCATGCGTGTCGTACACATTGCGCCGGGACCGACGCCCACCTTGACGATGTCCGCACCGGCCCGAACCAGGTCGCGAGTGCCTTGCGCAGACACGACATTGCCGGCAGCGAGGGGCACTCCGAGATCGAGAGCGCGTACAGCAGCAAGAGCGTCGAGCATCTTCTCCTGGTGTCCGTGAGCCGTGTCCATCACCAGAACATCGGCACCGGCCTCGACCAAGGCGGTCGCTTTCTCCGCGACATTGCCGTTGATGCCGACCGCCGCGGCGATCCGCAGGCGCCCCGACGTGTCCACGGCAGGGGCATAGATGCCCGTCCGAACCGCGCCGGTTCTCGTCACGACACCCGCCAGCGAACCGTCGTCCTCCACGACGACCGCGAGGTGTGCATGGGCCGCCTCGATCTTCTCGAACACTTCCTGGGGCGACGCGTGGCGGGGAACGCGAACGAAGTCGGCAGACGCCACGGAACTGAGCCGGGCGAATCGGTCGACGTCGGCGCACGCGCTCTCGGTGACTACTCCGATGGGCTTGCCGTGTTCGACGATCACGACCGATCCGTGAGCTCGTTTGTGTACCAGCGCCAACGCGTCGGACACGGACGCGTTGGGCCCGAGTACGACCGGTGTATCGGCGATCAGGTCACGGCTCTTGACGAATGCGACGGTGTCGGCGACGGCCTCGGTCGGCAAGTCCTGCGGGATGACGGCGATGGCACCGCGGCGGGCAACGGTCTCGGCCATCCGCCGACCCGATACCGCCGTCATGTTCGACACCACGATCGGGATGGTCGTTCCCGAGCCGTCCACCGTGCTCAGGTCGACGTCGAAACGCGAGGTGACATCGGTTCGATTGGGGACGAGGAAGACATCGTCGTAGGTGAGATCGTAGGGCGGCTGGTGACCATCGAGGAACTGCACGTTGATCGAGACTACCGGTCGGATGATCTTCCTGTGTTCGACGCCCGGTCCGGAACCGTCGAATCGGCAGTGTTCGCAGCCTGAGTGCGCGACAGGAGCACCGTGGTGACGACCATGACGGCGACCGCCACCACGATCGTCGCCAGGGCTGCGCCCTCGGTTCTGATTCTCTCGTCCAGGACCGTCACTCCGACGAACGCTGCACCGAGTGGTTCGCAGATCGTGACGGCCGGCATGGACGCAGACAGCGGACCCACCTGGAACGCGCGCTGCTGGAGGTAGAAGCCGAGAATGCCCGATCCGATCAAGGTGTAGGTCTGCCAGGCCGTCAGTGCTGCAAGTGGATCGGCGTCGACGAGATCGGTCACGAACTTGGTGAGGGCCGCAGCGAGTCCGAACAACAGACCTCCCGCAGCTCCGAGAAGCAGGGCCCGCAGGCCGGGGGAGGCCAGCACCAGACCGCCGACTGCCGCGCCGCCGATCACGACAGCGGCGACGATCAGAGGCACGATCCACGCTGCGAGTGGAGCGTCGGCAGTTCCCTCGCTCGGGTCTCCCACCACGATGAAGACCGCGAGCGCGGCGGCGAGCAGAAGCGCGAGTGCCCAGGTCGACCCAGGCAGCGAGCGGCGCGCGAATTTCGCCGACATCGGTAATGCGAACAGCAGGGCAGTGACGAGCAGCGGCTGCACGACCAGGACCGAACCGACCCAGAGGGCCGCAATCTGTACCGCATAACCACCCCCGTCTCCGACGACACCCATCCACCATCGGGGGCTACGGACGAGGGCCGATACCAGCGATGTTCCCTCGGGAACGGACGCAGCGGCGCTCTGCTGCGCCACCGCAGCGCACGCGAACAGGAATGCCGAAATCAGAGCGAGTGCGACCGACAACCAGGGCGAGGTCACCCGCGTCGTCCTCGCCCGGTGCCCCGACTGCCACCGGTTCGGCCCCGTCGTTCGTGCCGCGAGGGTGCAGCGCCCCGCCGTGCCCCTCGCTCCGGCAGATCGCCACGGGCGGATGCCGAGGTGTCGGCCGGATTCGGCAGTGGTCTGCCGATGGGGGCTCGGGCACCGGTCATTCGCCGCCACGAGACGGGATCCGCCTCGGTATCGACGACGGTGGCGGATACCCCCGCTTCGTCCGCCATGGCTCGTACCCCCGCCAACTGATCGCCGGTCGCCAAGGTCACGACGGTTCCGCTGGCCCCGGCTCGGGCGGTTCGGCCTGCACGGTGCACGTAGTCCTTGGAATCCATCGGCGGATCGACGTGCACCACCAGTGTGACGTCGTCGACGTGAACACCGCGAGCGGCGACGTCGGTTGCGATCAGCGCACCCGAGCTGCCGTCCGCGAAGGCGGCGAGCGAACGCGTGCGATGCGCCTGAGTCTTGTTGCCGTGCAACGACGATACGGGTACGCCGAGTCGGCGACACTCGTCGGTGAGTCGATCGACCGCGTGGGTGGTGCGGACGAACAGCAGCGTTCGTCCGTCTCTGTTGGCAAGCGCGGCAGCTACTTCTGTCTTGCGCGTGGCATCGACCTCGAACACGTAGTGCGCAATGTCGGGCACGCTCACCGATTCGGCGGTCGAGTGCTTTGCCGGATCGTGCATGAACCTCTCGACCAGGCGGTCGGTGTCCTGGTCGAGGGTGGCCGAGAACAACAACCGCTGGCCGTCGGGCGGCGTCGCGGCCAGAAGTGATTCGATCTGGGGCAGAAACCCCATGTCCACCATGCGGTCCGCTTCGTCGATCACGGTCGTCTCGACGCGATTCAGCGCGATGGAACGTCGCTCCAGCAGGTCGTTGAGACGACCGGGGGTGGCAACCACTATGTCGACACCGCGCTGTATCTCGCGAACATTTCGTTCGAGTGGGACACCGCCCACGACACCGACGGTGCGCAGTCCGAACGTGGCACCGTGAAGGTCGAGAACTTCGTGGATCTGGAGCGCCAGTTCGCGGGTCGGAGCGAGCACGAGCCCGCGCGGTGCGGCCGGCTCGCTTCGACGACCTGCCAGCCGCACGAGAAGTGGAAGTCCGAACGCCAGCGTCTTTCCCGACCCGGTAGGGGCACGGCCCAGTACGTCCCGGCCGGCAAGGGCGTCGGGGACGGTAGCAATCTGGATCGGAAAGGGGTTGGACACGCCCGCATTCTGCAGTGAATGAACAAGAACCACCGGGAGCCCCAGGTCTGCGAACGATGAAGCGGATTGACCTGGCATGGGTGTGACCTTACCGCCGCGTCGATCGCGCAGGAATCTTCTTGTCGGTCCCCAGCGCAATAATCGGAATGGAACGCACGTTCGAAGGCGTTCGAGACCGCGATCGCCGAGGGGGCGATTGCATGCCGAGTTGGGGGAGCTATGTGCAAGATGTGCCAGGGGCTGAGTCTCGACGAGTACATCCGGGATCTGAAGCGCACCATCGACACATTCGGGTGGGCATTGCAGTACGTCGAATCGGAAGTCGATCGGGACGGTATCCATCCGGCGTTCTGTTATACCGTCGGGCTCACCGGTTTCGGTAGTCCTGAGATCGTCATGACAGGGCGTGGGCCAGGCGAATCCTCCAGAATTCTCAACGCGCTCGGCACTTCGGTCGCCACGGGGATGCTGGAGCTCGAATCCGGAATCGGCTGCACTGCAGCAGGGTTCGAGCTGTTCACCATCGATGTACCGGATTGTGCCGACATTCTGTATTCGGCCTCGGATGTGTACGGCAAGGGGTGCTTCGGCGCCGTTCAAGCAGTGTGGAAGGACCTCGACGGTTTTCTGCCCTGGGAGGGCATTCCGTCGACGGTGGTGCAGCCGGTCTTCGGGCCCGTCCCACTCTGACCGGACCCCGGAAAGACGCCGGTGGCGCTGCGTGATCCACGCAGCGCCACCGGCGTGGACGAGATTGCTGTCAGGCCTCGATCTCGGAGCGGTCGCCACTCCACAGGGTGTGGAACTTTCCTTCCGAGTCGGTTCGCTCGTAGGTGTGCGCTCCGAAGAAGTCTCGCTGCCCTTGAGTCAATGCCGCGGGCAGACGCTCTGCCCGCAGAGCGTCGTAGTACGAGAGCGAGGACGCGAATGCAGGGACTGGAATGCCCAACGAGGCCGCGGTGATGACAACGCGACGCCAGCTGTCGATAGCGTTCTCGATGGCGTCACGGAAATACGGTGCCAGGATCAAACTCGGCAGTTCGGCGTTGTCGTCGTATGCGTCCTTGATGCGGTTGAGGAACCGCGCGCGAATGATGCATCCGCCTCGCCAGATCGTGGCCAGGTCGCCGGGATGCAGATTCCAGTCGTATTCGGCGCTGCCCGCAGCAATCTGGTCGAAGCCCTGTGCGTACGCAACAATCTTCGACGCGTACAGCGCCCGGCTGATGTCGTGGGTGAACTGCTCCGCGTCGGTGGGCTTGTCGGCAAGCGCACCCGAGGCCAGGCCAACGGCCGCCTTGCGCTGCGCCCGCGATCCCGACAGCGCCCGGGCGAAGACTGCTTCGGCGATACCGGTAACGGGAACACCCAGATCGAGTGCAGCCTTGACAGTCCAGCGGCCGGTGCCCTTCTGCTCTGCGGCGTCGACGATCACGTCCACCAACGGCTGACCTGTCTTGGCGTCGACCTGGCGCAGCACCTCGGCGGTGATCTCCACCAGATAGCTCTCCAAATCGCCGTCGTTCCACTCGGTGAAGACGTCGGCGACCTGCGCCGGGGTGTAACCGAGGGCGTCGCGGAACAGGTTGTACGCCTCGCCGATGAGCTGCATATCGGCGTATTCGATTCCGTTGTGCACCATTTTCACGAAGTGGCCGGAGCCGTCGGGTCCGATGTGAGTGCAGCACGGCGTGCCGTCCACCTGTGCCGCAATGGACTCGAGCAGCGGACCGAGCGCCTTGTAGGACTCGGCCGGGCCGCCCGGCATGATCGACGGGCCGTTGAGAGCGCCCTCCTCGCCTCCGGAAATTCCGGCACCGACGAAGAGCAGGCCGCGCTCCTTCATGGCAGCTTCACGACGGATGGTGTCGGTGTAGAGCGCGTTGCCGCCATCGATGATGATGTCGCCCTCTTCCATCGCGCCCGCGAGTTCCTCGATCACAGCGTCCGTCGGGTCGCCCGCCTTGACCATGATGAGGACCCGGCGCGGCTTCGCGAGCGCAGCGACGAACTCCTCGATGGTCTCGGTACGGATGAAGTTTCCCTCGCTGCCGTGCTCGGCGATCAACGCATCGGTCTTGGCGACACTGCGGTTGTGCAACGCGACGGTGTGCCCGTGATGAGCGAAGTTGCGTGCGATGTTGGAGCCCATGACGGCGAGTCCGGTGACTCCGATCTGAGCCAGTTCTTTCGGTTCTGCTGCTGAGGTCATACAGACAGCTTTCCCTGCCGAGCGGCGTCGCGCGAGCCAACCCCCCAGCAGAACTCAAACCTGGCCGTAGACAACGACAAAAGGTGCCGCATTCGCGAAGAATGCGACACCTCGTGTCGTCGAAATATGCTCCGGTCGATTCACGACCGCACGGTTACGAACCGATCAGTGGCAGCGATTCGATCAGTGGCTGCGAATTGATCAGTGGCTGCGAGCCGGACCATCGAAACCGTCGTACGAACGACGTTCTGTGCGGCTGCGGAAGCCACCCGAACGGTGCTCGTCCTGGCGGGGAGCGGATGCCGGGCGACGGTTGTCCGAGCCCCGGTTGTCGGAGCCGCGTCCTTCGTAGCCCCGGCTCTCGGCGCCGCGGTACGAGCTCGAGTCGGTGCGACGCGGGCGGTCACCCTGGTAGCCGCCCTCGCTGCGCGGGTTGGAGCCCTGGTATCCGCCGCTCGAGCGCGGGTTCGAGCCCTGGTATCCGGTGCGGGGGCGGTCACCCTGGTAGCCGCCTTCGCTGCGCGGGTTGGAGCCCTGGTATCCGCCGCTGGAGCGCGGGTTGGAGCCCTGGTATCCGCCGCTGCTGCGGGGATTGGAGCCCTGGTATCCGCCGCCGCTGCGGGGGTTCGATCCCTGGTATCCGGGACGGCTGTTGCGATCGCGGGGCGAGGATTCGGCGCGCAACGGCTCACCGGTGGGCTTCTTTGCGCCGGTGATGCTGTTGAGCTCGGCCGAACCGGGAGAGACGTTGACAGCAGTGGCCTTGACGCCGGCCATACCGGTCAGACGCAGAACCTGACGACGCTGGTTGGGGAGCACGATCGCGACGACGGTGCCCTTCTCGCCGGCGCGTGCCGTACGTCCTGCGCGGTGCAGGTAGTCCTTGTGGTCTGCGGGCGGATCGACGTGAACGACCAGGTCGATGCCGTCGACATGGATCCCGCGAGCGGCAACGTCGGTGGCGACGAGCACGGGGGTGCGACCGTTCTTGAAGCGCTCGAGAACGCGGGTGCGCTGATTCTGTGCCTTGCCGCCGTGCAGTGACTCGGCGGCGATGCCGAGCGCGCGCAGGCGATCGGTGATTCCATCGCAACCCAGCTTGGTACGCGCGAACATGATGGTGCGGCCGCCTTCGCGAGCACCGATCTCGGAGAGAACGAGATCCTTCTGACCCCGGTCGACCATGAGGACGTAGTGGTCCATGGTCCGGACGCTGGCCTTGCCGTCCTGGGTGGAGTGCTCGACGTGGTCGGGCAGGAACTGGCGGACCAGTGACTGAACCTCACGGTCGAGGGTTGCCGAGAACAGCATGCGCTGTCCGTCTGCGGGAGTGTCGGCGAGGACGGCACGCACCTCCGGCAGGAAGCCCATGTCGGCCATCTGATCGGCTTCGTCGAGTGCGGTGATCTCGATGGAATCGAGGATGCAGGTGCCCTGACGGAGGTGATCGGCGAGGCGGCCGGGCGTGGCGACGAGTACGTCCACTCCACGGCGGAGCTGCTCGACCTGCTTGTTGAACGGGGTGCCGCCGACGGCAGGCATGACCCGGAGACCCTGCGCGTTGGCGTAGGGGGCGAGAGATTCGACGACCTGGAAGGCGAGTTCGCGGGTCGGAACCAATACGAGCGAACGCGGGCGCTTGGCGGCCGGTCGGTCGGTGTGCAGCGACAGGCGCTGCAGGATCGGCAAGCCGAACGCGAGGGTCTTGCCCGAACCGGTCTGCGCGCGACCGAGAACGTTCTTGCCGGCGATAGCGTCGGGAAGGGCCTTCTCCTGGATGGGGGAGGGCACGGTGATCGAGTTGCGCGCCAAAGCGGCGACGACGGCCTCGGGCAGTCCGAGCTCAGCGAAGGTGAACGCCGGTGCCGCTGCGGGCGTCGGGACAGCCGTCGCGTCGGACGTGGTGGAAACGGGTGTGTTGGAAACAGCGTGGGTCACGCAGTAAAGCCTCTCCGGATTACGGGCACGCCAATAAGCCCGAAGCTGAGAGCACCCGAACGAGATGGGAAACACGAAGAACAGCCAGAACACATTGATACGAGCCAGGGCACTGTCACCTGGCCATCGATATGCGGATACCGCATAAAGTGGGGCTGTTTGTGCCATTTCGATTGCATGGTCGCGATGGCGACCGAGGTCCACTGTACTCGACGCACCGCTGATTGTTCACCTGGAATCGATGTGACCTGTGCGACCCCGAGGTCACCCGACCAGTTTGCTCAGTTCTTCGAGCCACGGCATCGCCACGTAGATCGTAGGAAGTACGAGGATCACCACAGCCGCCGCGTAGGCTGCCGCGGCGATGCGCACGTCGCTGCCCGGGCCGCTCAACCGTTGCACGCGGATGAGGGTGTGTGGACCTCCAGCCGCCATGGCACCCCGCGGTGCGGTGGACCCTGCGCACGCGACCAGTGCTCGAGCCAGCGGGGTAGGTCCGGTGACCTTGACCGCTGTGTCGTCGGCCAGCAGCTCGACCAACAGCTGGACGCTGCCCAGCGCGGACTTACTACGAACGATTCGGGGGAACGCTTCGTTGACCGCGGTGAATGCTTCGAGTACCAGATCGTGGCGGGACCGAAGGTGTGACCTTTCGTGGCTGAGAATTGCGGTCACTTCGGCCTCGCAGAGGCTGGCGAGCGTTCCACGGCTCAGGACGACCCTCTGACGCAGACCTGGTAGGCAATACGCGATCGGCTCGGCGGCGTCGAGTACTCGGATGTCCGCATCGCGCAGACTGCGAAAAGGATTCTCGTTCAGGTTGTTTCGGTCGAGCAGATCGACGAGCATGCGGTGCCGAGACCGTCTCCGACGAGTTCTGACCGCTACCTGGACGACGGAGAACATCAACTTGGCACCGATGCCGAGGGTGATTGCGAGTACGACGACATACAGGATCCAGAGGGGCAAACCGAGCGCGTCGATTTCGTCGGTGGGTGCGGTGGTGGGCCGACCGTCAGGGCCGGGAACGAGAAGCAGACCGCCGATGGCGAGTCCTGAGCTGAATGCCGAGAGCGCGGCAGCCAGCGCGATTGCCTGCCACAGAACAAGCGCTGCGCGCGGGGACCGATACGGCCAACTGGCGCGAGCGAGCACGGCTGGTATAGGCCCCGCCAATATCAGCGCGAGTACCGCGAATACCAACGCAGTCGTCGAGTTCATGTCCTCACTTACTACGCCGAGCGTCAGTCCGTCGGACGGCCATCTCCAGCCGAAGGGGACTCTCTCTTCGATTGTGCCACTTCCAGAGCGGCGAGCGCCTCACGGAGTGCGGCGGCTTCGTCGGCACCCACCTGTCCGACGAAATGGACGAGTGCGGCAGCGCGGCCACCGGACGCGGGGGCCTGTGACAACGCGTCGACCATCAGGCTCGCAACCAGCTCGTCTCGTCCGTGGAGGGGCGCGTACCGATGAGCGCGGTCGTCGCGCTGCTGGACGACCAACTTCTTCTTCGCCAGTCGCTGCAACACCGTCATCACCGTCGTGTACGCGAGCTCGCGATGTGTCGCGAGTGCTTCGTGCACCTGTCGAACGGTCTGGGGATCCGTCGACTCCCACAGATGGTCCATCACTGCGCGCTCTAGTTCACCAAGACCAGCCATTCCTAACACTCTACGGCTACTCCGACGCTGATGCGTACTACCCGTGGTAGTACCGGTTGTCCCGACAGTGTGGGTTCGGTCATAGTGTCGGCGTCTCGAATCGACGGGTATCGACCGAGGGCACATCGGGGCGAATATCCTTCTCACGTGATCGTGCCGCCCCGCGGCCCGACTCTTCGAGAAGTGAGCGGAGACGCAAGCGTGGAGTGGTTCGATTCGCTGTCGTTGATCGACGGCCCGGTACCGGTGATCGTGTCCGTTCTCGGCGCGCTCGGCGGCGTGTGGTTGGTTGTGTCGTCGTCGCGGCGATATTCGAGGCGTGCGCTGCCGATCGCGGTTACGGTCGCGATCGTTGCCACTGCTGTCGGTTATGTGGTGGTCGAGAAGGTGTGGCGACCGTTTCCGGATCCGATAGCCACGTCGATCTACGTCTGGATCGGCGTGGGTCTCGCCGCACTGTTCGCGGTGGTGTTCCGGTTGCTCGCAGCGCGCGGGGTGCTGGGGAAACTGACGACGGTGATCGCAGCGGTCCTCGTCGTCGCGGCTGCAGCGCTGCACGTCAACCTGGAGTTCGATGCATATCCCACCGTGGGCAATGCCCTCGGTGTCGAGTCCGCTACCCGAATTCAGTTCTCGGATGTGCCGGCCGCAGTGGCACAGACAGTCAGTGGCACGCCCTTGGATTCGGTGTGGACCGCGCCTGCTGATCTGGCGACCGCAGGACGAGTCACGTCGGCAACCGTTCCCGCTACCGCGTCCAACTTTTCGGCCCGAGATGCTCAGATCTATCTCCCGCCCGCGTACTTTGCCGATCCTCGCCCGTTGCTGCCGGTCCTGGTGTTGCTCGCCGGTCAGCCGGGTGCGCCCGAGGACTGGCTCAACGGCGGGAAGCTCGCAGAGACCATGGACAACTTCGCCCGTGACCATGCAGGTCTCGCGCCCGTCGTGGTAGTTGCGGACGGCACCGGGTCATCCATCGCCAACCCTCTCTGCGTCGATTCGCCGCTGGGGAACGTGGACACGTATCTGTCCCGGGACGTTCCCGATTGGATCGACGCCACCCTGCAGGTGGACCGAAATCGCGCACACTGGGCGATCGGTGGGTTGTCCTACGGTGGCACGTGCTCCATTCAGATGGCGACCAATCACCCGGACGCCTATCCCACCTTCCTCGACCTGTCGGGTCAACGAGAGCCCACCCTCGGGGATCGGGATCGCACTGTGCAGCAGGCCTTCGGCGGCAATGCTGCGGCATTCACCGCGATCAACCCGCTGGACCTGCTCGAATCGCGTCGGTACCCCGACTCGGCCGGTATTTTCGTCGTGGGCGCGGACGACAAGGATTACAAACCGGGTCAACAGGAGATGTACGACGCGGCGAAGGCCGCTGGAATGGATGTGCAGTACGTGGAAGTACCTGGCGGACACAGCTTCGCAGTCTGGTCGGAAGGCCTGCGTCGTGAACTCCCATGGCTGGCAACGAGAACAGGGCTGACTTCGTGAACGTGACCGAGCCGGAGCTCCCCGCGACAGCCACCTCGTCTTCTGCAGAGGCCACGGCAGGCGACGTCGCCGGACCTTCGTGGATATCGAAGCGCACCACGGCGTTGAAGTCCGGATCGTCCGCAGTGATGCGCCAGATTCGCAGATTGTGGTCGCTCATCGTGTTCGGAGCGGTCGGGGCCCCGGTCAGCTTTACGTTGCTTGCGATCGTGTGGTCGACCGGCATCGCTGCTGCCGTGTTCGACGATCGCGGCGAATACGACAAGTACTTTGCCGTGGGCATCATGCCGTTCGAGCGCTGGCACCTGTGGACGCCGCTGACCTCGGGGCTGACGGCACCGAACATCGCCGGCTGTGTGGTGGCGACTGTTGCAGTCCTGCTCGCCGCTGCGCCCATCGAGCGCCGGATCGGGTCCCGTCGCTTCGCCATCGCCGCGTTCGTCACCCAGGTGGCCGGTTCGCTGTTCGGTCTCGGTCTTGCGGCTCTGGCCAAGACCTTCGACGCCGATTGGGGTTTCCGATTGCACGTCGGCACCGCTGTCGGCCCGACGACCTGGATCTTCGGCGTGGTGCTGGTGGCCACCTCGCGCATGGATACGTTGTGGCGGAGACGGATTCGCGTGGGCGTGCTGGCCCTGCTGGTGACGCTGGCCCTGTTCGGTGGGCACCTGCAGGATGTGATTCGACTGGCCGCCGCGGTCATCGGCCTGATCGTGGGTCCGTGGATCGTCGGCCGTTCGGCGCGTGGGCCTCGATTGGCGGGAACGCAACGTGAAGGCCGCGTGCTGGTTGCGCTCATCGTCGCTGCGAGTGCGTTGGGTCCCGTGCTGGCTGCCCTGAGCCCCAACGCTGTAGGTCCGTTCGCGGTTCTTCGTGATGTTGTTCGAGGAGTTCCGTACACGGCGGCCGAGGTACGTGAGATATGCGCGGATGCGACTACCGATCCGGTGGAATGCCGTCGCGGTCTGCTCGATCTCAGGCTCGGCGGCGTCGGTCCGACGATTCTGAGCATCATGCCCTCCCTGTTCCTGCTGGTGATCAGCGACGGCCTTCGGCGTGGCAGGCGTTTCGCTTGGGCGCTGGCTATGGTCTCCCAGCTGATCCTGCTCGCACTGTCGGTGGCCAACTTCGCAATTCGGTTCCTCGAGGCCGGCGACGACCAGTCGCTGTTCTACGGGCTCGAGTCGCCGACCGCGTATCGCACCGCGGTGCCGTTCCTGCTCCCACTGATCGTGCTTGTGGTTCTCCTGGTGACCCGCAAGTTCTTCGACGTATCGGCACCCTCGGGCACCTACCGGCGGTGGGCGGCCTCGGTGATCGGAGTCGGGGTGGGACTCGGCGCGGTCTACGCGATCGGTGGGTACCTCGCGCGCGGCGGCTTTGCCGATTCGCCGTCGTTCGGCGGTTTGCTGGCAGACTTTCCGCAGCGCCTGATTCCGCCGGTCTACCTGCAATGGCTCGAACCCGCTCTGCTGCCGCAGAGCATTCCGACCACCTTGCTGTTCGAGTGGACCGGCGTGGTGTTCTGGTCGGTGGTCTGTGTTTTCGCTGCGAGCACCTTCCTGACCCCGGTGTACGGGACGGAAACAGACGCGACCGAACGTGCGCGCGGACTGCTCATGGCGAGCAGCGGTTCGGCGCTGTCGTGGATGACGACCTGGCGCGGAAACAAGTACTGGTTCGGTCCCGACGGTCGCAGTTACGTCGCCTACCGCGTCATCTCGGGTGTAGCTCTGACCACCGGCGATCCAGTAGGTCCGCGAGAGTCGTTGCGGAACCACGTCGTCGACTTCGCCGAATTCGCGTCCGAGAACGGCTGGATACCGTGTTTCTACTCCGTCACTCCCGACGTTCGTCGCATCACCGATTCCCTCGGCTGGGGCGGAATTCAAGTGGGCGAGGAGACGGTGCTGGACCTGGACGGAATTGCCTTCACCGGCAAGCGTTTCCAAGACGTCCGGACGGCGCTGAACCGGGCCAAGAAGGCGGGTGTCGTAGCCGAATGGATTCGTTTCCCGTCTGCACCACTGGCCATCACAGATCAGATCACCGCGATTTCCGAGGAATGGGTTGCAGACAAGGGTATGCCCGAGATGGGGTTCACTCTGGGCGGTCTCGAAGAAGTCGACGACGAGAATGTGCGGTGCCTGATCGCGGTCGACGAGCATCGGACCGTGCACGGCGTGACCTCGTGGATGCCGGTGTACGAAGACGGCGTCATAGTCGGATGGACGCTCGACTTCATGCGTCGTCGATCCGAAGGCTTCCGGCCGACGATGGAATTTCTCATCGCTTCGGCTGCTCTGCTGCTCGAGCAGGAGGGTGCCAGATTCCTCAGCTTGTCGGGCGCACCGCTGGCAAAGGTCGACGAGAAGCAACCCGAACATGTTTCCAGCGCCGAGCAGTCGACTCTGTCGGGACTGCTCGAACGGTTGCTCGACGTGCTCGGACGCACACTCGAACCGGTCTACGGATTCCGATCCCTACTTGCGTTCAAATCCAAGTTCCAGCCTCGCTACGAACCGATGCACATGACGTTCGCGGATCCGGCTGCTCTGCCCAGTATCGGTAACGCGATCGGTAGGGCCTACTTGCCTGACGTGTCGATCGGTCAGGGGTTCAAGCTGGTGCGCACCATGATCGAGCGGTGACGGCTGTCGAGCGGAGGTGGATCTGCCTGCGGGGAGTGGCAGTCCTAGGACCTGACGGGCCCCCCGACCGACCCGTAGACGTGCCGGGTCCCGATCGGGACGATGAGGGGTCGATCGGACATCGGGTCTTCGATCACGGCGGCCTCCAGGCCGAACACGTCGAGCAACAACTGCTCCGAGATGACGTCCTGAGGTCGGCCGGAAGTGACGATCTGCCCCTGCTTCATGACGATCAACCGATCGCTGTAGCGAAGGGCCAGATTGAGATCGTGCAGCACCATCACGATCGTCCGGCCGAGCTCTGCGTGCAGGCGATCGACGAGATCGAGGACCTCGATGGAGTGTGCGAGATCGAGGTACGTCGTCGGCTCGTCCAGCAACAGGATGTCCGTGCCCTGGGCCAACGCCATGGAGATCCATGCTCTCTGGCGCTGACCGCCCGAGAGTTCGTCGACGGGTCGGTCGGCGAGATCGCCTACTCCGGTCAACTCGAGTGCGTTCGCCACCTCGGCCTCGTCGTCGGAGCTCCACTGCCTGATCCACGATTGGTGCGGATGACGACCTCGTGAGACGAGATCTGCGACGGTCAGTCCTTCGGGGGCGGTCGGTGCCTGCGGCAACATTCCGAGAGTTCGGGCAACCTCTTTGGTCTTCATCGAGGAAATCGCCCGGCCGTCGAGCATCACGCTGCCGGCCTTGGGCTTGAGCAAGCGACCGAGCGAACGCAGGAGTGTCGACTTCCCGCAGCCGTTGGGTCCAATGACCGTGGTGATGACTCCGGTGTGAATTTCGAGGTCGAGATGCTCGACGATGGTGCGATCGCCGTAACCGAGGCTGAGGTCCTGCGCAATCAGACGCGAGGGGTGGCTGGTGGTCATACGGAAGCCTTTCGATTACTGCGCACGAGAAGGTACAGAAGGAACGGTCCGCCGAGGGCCGATGTGACGATGCCGACCGGAAGTTCGACCGGCAGAATCGTTCGAGCGATCAGATCGCTCGCTACGACGAGCAATCCACCGAGTAGTGCCGACGCAATGATGGGCGGGCCAGGCGTTCGCAGGATTCGGAGTGCGATCTGCGGCGCTGCCAGCGCAACGAATCCGATGGGTCCGGCCGCGGCGGTCGCGATGGCGGCGAGAGCGACAGCAGCCAAGAGCATCATGGCCTGGCTGTGTTGCAGGCGTACTCCGAGCGAGCGGGCGTTGTCGTCCCCCAGGCGGAGCGCCCCCAGGGTGAACGTCGCGATGACGGTGCCGCCGCCGACGAGTACGACGGCAGCCGCGACCGGCCAGACCGACGCCCAGTTGGCACCGTTGAGCGAGCCGTTGAGCCACACCTGAGCGCGCGAGACGTCGTTGATGTCGGCGCTGATCAGCAGCCATCCGATGACGGCAGTGAGCATGGCGTTGACCGCGATTCCCACCAGGATGAGCCGGAAACCGTCCACACCTTTTCGCCAGGCGAGGGTGTAGATCGCGATTGCGGTGAGCACACCGCCGATCAGAGCCGCGAGCGGCAGGCCCAGAGTAGCGAGCAGACCGCTGAAGCTGCCGCCTCCGCCGAGCACGATCAATGCGACGGCTGCGGCACTGGAACCGGCGGTGATACCGAGGATGTCGGGGCTGGCGAGCGCGTTGCGGGAAATCGACTGGGTGATGGCCCCGGAGATCCCGAGCGCGGCTCCGACGAGGAGGCCGGTGAGAGATCGAGGCAGCCGCAGATCCATGACGATGAACCGCTCGATCCGCGAGCCGCCCCCGAGGAGTACGTCGAGAACCTGCGCGATCGACAGAGGAAAGTCACCACGTCCGATGTTGATACACATGACCAGCACGAGGGCTGCCGCCAGCAGGACGGTGGCGATGACCATCAGCGGTCGTCGGACCAGAGAGATCGGGCCGAGTCGAAACGCGGGACGGGCGCGAACGAGGGCCTTGTCGGACGACGGCGGTGTGGCGTGCAGGTCGGTGATCACAGGCCGACCAACTTCCGGCGCCGAACGAGAGCGATGAAGAACGGCGCACCGATCAGGGCCAGAACGATGCCCACCTGGAGCTCACCCGGGCGTACGACGACCCGTCCGATCACGTCGGCGATCATGAGCATCACACCGCCCATGAGTCCTGCATAAGGGACGAGCCAACGGTAGTCGGGGCCGGTCACCGCACGGGCGATGTGCGGTACGACGAGGCCCACGAAGGCGATCGGCCCACATGCTGCGGTTGCTGCGCCGGTCAGCAGCGTAATGGCCAGAATCCCGACGGTACGGGTGACTGCAATATTGGTTCCCAGTGACCGTGCGACGTCCTCACCGAGGCTCATGACGTTCAGGCCTGGAGTGCTTGCAACCGCGATGAGGACGCCGATCACGAGAAACGGCAAGACCTGCCACAACACGTCGAGGCCGCGTCCGGCGACGGATCCGACCACCCAGAAGCGGTAGCCGTCCAGACTGGTCTGATCGAGCAGGACCACGGCATTGGTCATCGCCGAAAGGAAGAATGCGACGCCGGCACCGGCCAACGCGAGATTGACCGGGCTCGATCTGCCCGACCCGATCGACGACAATCCGAACACGACGACGCTTGCCACCGCCGAACCGGCGAACGCGAACCACAGGTACTGGCTCGGCGAGGTGAACCGGAACAGGTAGATGGCCATCACGACGAAGAACGCCGCTCCCGAATTGAGGCCGAGCAGGCTGGCGTCGGCCAACGGGTTGCGGGTGTGGCCTTGAATGAGAGCGCCCGCGATGCCGAGCGCAATTCCGACGACCAGTGCGAGGACAGTGCGGGGAACGCGCAGCGTGCGCACGATGATGTCGGTGTCGGTGCCCGTCGAATTCAGCAGAGCGTGAGCTATCTCGGCGAAGGTCAGGGGCCGAGCGCCGATGGCGATGCTGGCGAGAATCCCGGCCACGAGAGCGGCGACGAGTACGGCCAGACCCAGTAACCTTCGCCGCCGAATGGCAGCGACCGAACCGTCCTTGGGAATGGGTTCGAATCCTTCTGCGGCAGCGAACTTCTCGCGCACCACCTCCGAAGACGCAGAGCCGATCATGAACTGACGACGCAGCGCTCGACGGGCACCGATCGGGCCGTGCGTGGCGGTGTCTCGCAGCGTCAGCCCAAGCCATCGCCTGCCGGTGCTCTGGCCCTCGTTGCCGTCGCGGTACCCGCGGTTCCAGACGAAAAGAGCAAGCGCGACGCATGCCGCGATCGCGCCGAACACGAAGCGGTCCGCTTGGCCGCCGCCGTTGTCGTCGCGCAGTGCGTCGACTATCGACCATCCGACGAACAACGGGACCACAACGATCAGAGCGTCGATCGTGCCCGCTGCGATACATGCGCTCCGGGGCGGCGGGCCGTCGAGCACGTTCTCGGTCCCGTACTGCTCATCGGGAGACCGGCGAGTGCCGTCGGGGCCGAGTAGCGGAGCTGTGGTCACAGTGGTCGTGACTCCTCGCTGTATCGAAGGGACTTGTTTAGGTTACGGAACCCTTGCCTTTCATGCGCGGCGAGGTAAGGGTAGCGGTACCTGATTCCTCAACTAATCTGGTTAGGCTAACCTATATAACAAGTCGGGGTGCGATGCATCCACCGCCACGAACTTCAAGGAGCGATCAGGTGTCAGTTGCAACGGCGGCATTCTCGAGCTGGGCCGATGTTCGTCGATTCTCGAATCGATCCGATGGGACGGCCCAGTTGGCCGAGTCGAGTGAGACCCTTCGCGCGCTCAATCCCGACTACCCGCGGATGTATGCCGTGGCTGCCATGGCCAACGAAGGTAAGCGCCGGTGGTGGCAACTGGCTGTCGGTCTCACGGACGGACGTGTCGAACGGATGTACAATCGGTCGCTCGAGGATCTGGATGCGCCGGAGGCCGCCGCGGTGCAGGTGGCCACGGCCTTGATCCACGCTGTGATCGGGCGAGTATCTGCGCTGCTGGTGTTGGAGGCCCGGGCGTGGGATCCCGGCATCGACAACATGTGGATCCACATGGACAGCGACGGTGGAATCGACTGGGCGGGTGTCGCATCGCCGATCCTGAGACTACTGCCGGAAGATCCCTCGGCGGGCCAGCCCGGCACGGTCACCCTTCCGTGCGAAGAAGCCCTGTTCGTCTGGACGGCGCACCGGTGCACGACGTCCTTGCGTGCGGTGCTCAGCGCGATATCCGAGCGCGCCCCGCTCGATGTGCGCGTCTTCTGGGCTCTGGTCGGAGACGCGATTCTCGGCGCTTCGACACACGTTCCCATCCTGGCGGCAGCCAGCGCGTCGGAAGGGGCTCGTCGGGGACAGATGCTGCTGGACGCGATGGTCGATGCCGGCGCTCCGGTCCGGTCGCGCGTCGGGGTTCCCGGGCGGGCGAGACTCCGAGCGTTGTGACGCTCTTGCATCACAACTAAGGTTTGCCTATGCTGACTACGTACCAACGGATCGCGCCGGAGTCCTGAGGGCTGCAGTGACTCCCGGTCCTTGCCACGGTGGGCCTCTCGTTCGTCACGAACGGGAGGCCCACCGATTTTCGTGGGTCGACCGTCGTGTAATTCTGATGGAAAGTCGGCTGCACATTCGGCCGAGATGTTTCGACGCAACCGGAGGCAGTGCAATGACGGACTCGAACGGCACTACGGAAGAGACGCCTTTCGACGCCTTGACGCCGGAACAGTTGACCGAGCTGTGTCACCGCGGATTCGACGGAGTCGTCGGTCTGAAGTACCTCGAGGTGTCCGGCGACGACGTGCGCGCGGAGTGGACGGTGACACCGCAGCTCCACCAACCCGCCGGGATCATGCACGGCGGCGTCCTGTGCGCGGTGGTCGAATCGGTGGCCAGCATCGCCGGCTCGGCCTGGTTCGGCTCACGAGGACACGTGGTCGGCGTCAACAACAACACCGATTTCCTGCGCGCCACACGATCGGGAACCTTGACCGCACACGGACATCCGATTCATCGTGGACGCACCCAGCAGCTGTGGCAGGTGGACATCTCCGACGAGACCGGTCGCTTGGTAGCTCAGGGCAAAGTCCGGTTGGCAAATATCGAAAACACTGCACATCTGGGACAGTGATGCCCATGACGGGCCACAATCAGAATCCGGATTCACCGGTCACCGCGCTGACCTCCGACGCTGTCGATCGTCTCGAGTCACTCTTCGTACCCATCGACGAGGACTTGGCGCATCACTATCCCGGGGACCGAATCGGCGGGCAGCCTTCCCACACCGTGTACGTCTCGGCGGCGGATGCCTCGGCGAATGTGCCCGCCGAATGGGGCACTGCAGCGTCGACGATTCTGGACGCGCACCCCGAGGCATTTGCCGAACTCGACACTGCGAACGTTCTTCCCGTGGTTCGTGAGCGATTGAGCACGGCCCCCATCCAGGACCTGCGAATCGATTTCGAGGACGGCTACGGATGGCGTTCCGACGTCGTCGAGGACCGGCATGCAACCGCAGCGGGTGCAGCGTTGGCGGCGCTGGCGAAAGATTCCGACGGTCCTACCTGGTTGGGTATTCGCTCCAAAGGGCTTGCAGCACACGAGCGTAGGCGTGGAATTCGCACCCTCGAACTCGTTCTCGACGGGGCCGGGGGAGTGCCCGACGGTTTTGTGTTCACTGTGCCCAAGCTGCGTGCTGTCGGCCAGGTGGATGCGGTGGTCGCGTTGTGCGAGGAGGTCGAGCGTGCGCACGGCCTACCCGATCGCGCCCTGCGTTTCGAGTTGCAGATCGAGAGTCCCCAGGCGGTGATCGGGGCGGACGGTACGGCGACTCTCGCGCGGGCGATCACCCGTGCGGACGGTCGTTGCACGTCGTTGCATTACGGAACCTACGACTACAGCGCCGCATGTGGGATCACCTCTGCGCAGCAGTCGCTGGCACATCCGGTGGCGGACCACGCGAAGAACGTCATGCTGGTGGCAGCCGCGCAGACCGGAGTGTGGGTGTGTGACGGCTCGACCCAGGTTGTTCCTACCGGCAGTCCGGAACAGGTTGCGGCGTCGGCGCGTCGGCATTTCGAGCTGGTGACGAGGTCTCTCGAACGCGGCTTCTACCAGGGGTGGGACATGCATCCCGGGCATCTGGTGACGCGATGGCTGGCCACCTTCGGTTTCTTCCGCCACGCTATGCCGGTCGCGGCTGCTCGACTCGGGGGTTACCTCGATCGTCAGGGCGGTGAGGTCATGGACGAGCCCGCCACCGCGCAGGCCTTGGCCGGCGTGCTGGTGCGTGGCCTCGACGCCGGTGCGTTCGGCCTAGCCGACGTGCAGGAAATCGCTTCGGGAATCGACCGAGACGTTCTGCGGGGACTGCTCGATCGGTCGGTGACCGTGCCCCTCGGGTGAGGCGCAGTGGCGCACTCCGCTGCCGGGTCGCCGCGCGCGTGTCAGAATTGCCGAGCACCATCACCGATCGGGACGGAGAACTCCAATGCGGTTGTCTCCGCACGAGCAGGATCGACTGCTCGTCAGCTATGCGGCCGAGCTCGCTCGGCGTCGTCGGGCTCGCGGACTGAAGCTCAATCATCCCGAAGCGATCGCGATGATCACCGATCACCTTCTCGAGGGTGCCCGGGACGGCCGAACCGTTGCGGACCTGATGTCCTCGGGGCGCGAAGTCCTCAGCGCCGACGATGTGCTCGGTGGGGTTCCCGAGTTGCTTCCCGAGGTGATGGTCGAAGCTACTTTTCCCGACGGTACGAAGCTGATCACGGTGCACGAGCCGATCTCACCCAAGCGAGGTGACGGTCACCTGATTCCCGGCGAGATCATCACCGTCGCAGGGGACATCGAGATCAACGAGGGTGCCGAGGTGATCACCATGACCGTCGTGAACGGTGGAGATCGGCCGGTTCAGGTGGGCTCTCACGTGCACTTCCCACAGTCCAACGCCGCCCTGCAGTTCGATCGTGAAGGTGCACACGGCCACCGCCTCGACATTCCGGCGGGCACAGCGGTGCGTTTCGAGCCCGGCATCGAACAGACAGTTCGGCTCGTGCCTCTCGGTGGCACGCGCGAGGTCCACGGTTTGAGCATGACACCTCCCGGAAAGTTGGACAGCTGATGGCGCGTCTGAGCCGTAGTCGATACGCACAGTTGTTCGGCCCCACCACGGGTGATCGAATTCGATTGGCAGACACCGATCTGCTGATCGAGGTCACCGAGGACCGCAGCGGCGGACCGGGCAACGCGGGGGAGGAAGCGGTCTTCGGCGGGGGCAAGGTGATCCGCGAATCGATGGGTCAATCGCGTGCCACCCGCGCGGACGGAGCTCCCGACACGGTGATCACCGGGGTCGTGGTCGTCGACTACTGGGGAATCATCAAGGCCGACCTCGGTATTCGCGACGGGCGCATCGTGGCACTGGGCAAGGCCGGCAATCCCGACACCATGAACGGGGTTCATCCCGATCTCGTGATCGGCCCCTCGACCGAGATCATCGCAGGCAACGGAAAGATCGTCACTGCCGGCGGCATCGACTGTCACGTCCATCTGATCTGTCCGCAGATCAAGGAAGAAGCTCTCGGCGGAGGTATCACCACCGTGATCGCCGGTGGCACCGGACCGGCCGAGGGGAGCAAGGCCACCACGGTCACCCCGGGTGCGTGGCACCTGTCCCGGATGCTCGAGTCTCTCGACGACTGGCCGATGAACATCGTGCTCCTCGGAAAAGGCAACACCGTCAACCCTGATTCCATGTGGGAGCAATTGCGTGCCGGCGCATCAGGATTCAAGTTGCACGAGGACTGGGGTTCGACCCCCGCTGCGATCGACGCGTGTCTGCGAGTGTGTGACGACGCCGGTGTGCAGGCCGCGCTCCACTCGGACACGCTGAACGAGGCCGGCTTCGTCGAGACCACTCTCGCTGCGATCGACGGCCGCGGAATTCACGCGTATCACACCGAAGGCGCGGGCGGCGGGCATGCACCCGACATCATCACCGTGGCATCGCAAGGGCACGTGCTGCCCAGTTCGACCAACCCGACGCGTCCCCACACCGTCAACACCCTCGACGAACATCTCGACATGCTGATGGTGTGCCATCACCTCAGTCCGTCGATTCCCGAGGATCTGGCCTTCGCCGAGAGCCGTATTCGGCCGTCGACCATTGCGGCCGAGGATCTGCTGCACGACATGGGAGCGATCTCGATGATCGGCAGCGATGCGCAGGCAATGGGCCGGATCGGCGAAGTCGTTCTGCGTACCTGGCAGACAGCGCACGTGATGAAGTCTCGGCGGGGCTTCCTGTCCGGAGACAACGGGGCCGACAACAACCGCGTCATGCGGTACGTCGCCAAGTACACGATCTGCCCGGCCGTGGCCCACGGGCTGGACGATGAGATCGGTTCGATCGAGCCGGGAAAACTGGCCGATCTGGTGCTGTGGGACCCGGCGTTCTTCGGCGTCCGTCCGCACATGGTCATCAAGGGCGGAATGATCGCCTGGGCGGCAATGGGCGATGCCAACGCGTCCATTCCGACTCCGCAACCCGAGCTTCCGCGTCCGATGTTCGGGGCCTCGCCCAAAGCAGCTGCAGCCACCTCGCTGCACTTCGTCGCTCCTCAGGCAATCGAAGATGGACTCGCCGGCCGCCTGAACTGCGATCGCCGGCTCGTGCCGGTCAAGAACGTCCGCAGCATCAGGAAGTCCGACATGGCTCTCAACGACGCCATGCCCGACATCCAGGTGGATCCGGACACGTTCACGGTGCGCATCGACGGCGACGTGTGGAAAGAACAGCCGGCAACCGAACTGCCGATGGCGCAGCGATACTTTCTCTTCTGATGACGGCTGCTCGTCTGCAGGTGACAACGCTTCTCTCGCTTGCCGATTCACGTTTGCCCACCGGTGGACACGTGCATTCCGGTGGAGTGGAGGAGGCGATCGCCTCGGGTTTCGTCCGAGACATCGCGACACTCGAGGCTTTCTTGCGACGTCGTATCAGGACCTCCGGTGCCACCATGGCGTCGGTGGCCGCAGCGATCGTCCACGGCTCGCTCGGCACGGCGGGCGCCGACGCCGAGTGCGACGCTCGGACGCCGTCCCCGGCGGCCAGGTCCGCATCACGCGCACAGGGTCGCGGTCTGCTTCGATTGGCCAAATCGGCGTGGCCGCATCATGATTGGACATCGATCGGCCGTAAGCCGCACCTCCCCGTGGCTGCAGGCCATGTGGGGCTCGCGTGCGGGCTGTCGGTTGCCGACACAGCGGCCGTGCAGGTGTACATCACCATGACCGGTTCGGCGATCGCGGCGCAGCGTCTGCTGGCGCTCGATCCGGCCGAGGTTGCCGCATGCACCATCCGCCTGGGCGACTTCTGTGACGATGTGACCGCCTCGGTGTGCGAGTACCTACCCGAGCTGATGGAGTTGTCGGATCCGTTGCTGGACATGTTCGCCGAAGCCCACGCCGTCCGTGATCGGCCGTTGTTCGTATCCTGAAATTCCGATCCACTGTTTCGACCGACTGTTCTCGAACGACGAAGGAGATGTCATGCCCCCGCACCTGATCGACGGTGAGCCCCACGACCACGGACTGGATCGCCCCAAACGCGCGCGGGAGGCAGGGGAGGCGCTGCGAGTGGGAATCGGTGGACCGGTCGGTTCCGGGAAGACCGCTCTGGTGGCTGCCCTGTGTCGCCAGCTGCGCGACGAGCTGTCTCTTGCCGTTCTGACCAACGACATCTACACCACCGAGGACGCGGACTTCCTGCGTCGGCATGCGGTGCTGCCGGACGAGCGCATCACGGCCGTGCAGACAGGTGGGTGCCCGCACACCGCAATTCGTGACGACATCACCGCCAATCTCGACGCCATCGACGACCTGATCGAGAACAATCCGCCTCTGGACCTCATTCTGGTGGAGTCGGGCGGAGACAATCTCACCGCGACGTTCTCATCCGGTCTGATCGATGTACAGATCTTCGTCGTCGACGTCGCGGGCGGCGACAAGGTGCCGCGCAAGGGTGGTCCCGGTGTCACGTTCTCCGATCTGTTGGTCGTCAACAAGACAGATCTGGCCCCGTACGTCGGGGCCGATCTGAGTGTGATGGAACGCGATGCGGCACAGGTGCGCGAAGGCCGACCGACTGCGTTGATCTCGCTGACCGACGACCCGGCCGCGACAACAGTGCTCGCGTGGATTCGCGAGCAGCTGAAGATCGTGGCCGACGCCGACGCACATGCCCACACGCACTGAGCGTCGATGCACACCGAGCTCTGCATCGATGCGAGCCTGCATCGCAGCCCACGCATCACCTCGGTGGGCGGACTTGCCGGCCGGCAGACGGGGCCGGACACGGTTCACCTGATCGGAACCGCCGCAACGCCACTCGGTGGTGACACCATCACCGTCAGAATCTCCGTGGCGGCCGGTGCACACCTGGAGGTCCGCAGCGTCGCGGCGTCACTGGCGATGCCCGGTGGGCGGCAGCGTCATTCGTCGGCTCAATGGCACGTCGAGGTCGGTGCGGGTGCGTCTCTGATCTTCGATCCGGAGCCGATGGTCGTCGTGTCGGACGCATCGCATTCGGTGGTCAATACTATTGCGCTGCAGTCGGATTCGACGCTGTGGTTGCGCGAGCGGACACAGATCGGGCGTTTCGAGGAGGCGTCGGGTCGGTGGACCAGCACGATGCGCTGCGACGTCGGAGACAGTCCGTTGTTGCGCCACCGAGTGGAGCTGGGCGACGGATCGATCTCGCACGACGCGTTGTCGGCTCCGATGTCGATGTCCAGTACGTTGCAATACCCTGACGATCGGGCGTCCGAGGTCGATCTGCGCGGCGGAAGCGTTCGCCTGGCTCTGGCCGGAGGCGGCTCACTGACCACTTCGGTGGGGCACCGCCTACCGCCCAGTGATTCGAGTACGTGAGAGCGGCACGCTGAACGAGCAATCGCATCGGCCGACGGTGTCGGTCGGCCGATGCGATGTTCGATAACTGGGTCAGAGGTCGATCAGCCCGCTGCCTTCTCGCGTTCCTGCTCCGTCTCGGCGGTGTCCGTCTCGACGGCACCCGCGCGTTCGAGGGAGTTGAGTTGCTCGATGGCCAACCTCGCGAACACCTGCTGCTCGGTCGACGCCATCTGAGCGCGACCGCGGCCGAGGAAGGTCACGAACCAGGAGATGACGGTGGTGATTCGACTGCGGTAGCCCACGAGGTAGTAGAGGTGCAGCGCAAGCCACATCAGCCACGCGATAAATCCACCGAACTCGAGCTTCCCGACCTTGGCCACCGCGTTGAAGCGCGAGACCGTTGCCATCGAACCCTTGTCGAAGTACTTGAACGGGGCCCGCTGGGCGGGATCGTCCTGGCCCTTGACCGACGCCTTGATCAGTTTGGCCGCGTAAGTCGCTCCCTGAATGGCGCCCTGCGCCATGCCCGGCACATCCTTGACTGACATCAGGTCGCCGATCACGAACACGTTCGGATGGCCCTTGACGGTGAGATCCGGTTCGACCAGCACGCGTCCGGCGCGATCGGTTTCCGATCCGGATTGGTCGGCGAGCTGCTTGCCGAGGGGACTGCCCTGCACGCCTGCAGACCAGACCTTGCACTGCGACTCGATGCGACGCGTCGTGCCGTCCTTCTCCTTGACGGTCAAGCCGTCGTTGTCGACGTCGGTGACCATCGCGTTGAGCTGGATTTCGACGCCGAGCTTCTCGAGCCGTTCGGCAGCCTTGCGGCCGAGCTTCTCGCCCATCGGC
This sequence comes from Rhodococcus sp. Leaf278, assembly GCF_001426085.1. Taxonomy (GTDB): domain Bacteria; phylum Actinomycetota; class Actinomycetes; order Mycobacteriales; family Mycobacteriaceae; genus Rhodococcoides. The sequence goes on along the minus strand of NZ_LMRR01000043.1, from coordinate 40,398 downwards.
GGCAGTACGGCGGGCGCGGCATCGAGCAGGATGACGCGGGCGTCGCGAGGATCGATGTTGCGGAAGGCACCGTCCAGCGTCCGGTCCGCAAGCTCTGCGATCTGCCCGGCCAACTCGACGCCGGTAGGGCCTGCCCCGACGACGACGAAGGTCATGAGGCGGTCCTTCTCCTCTTGATCGTCGGAGAGTTCCGCCTGCTCGAACGCACCGAGGATGCGTCCGCGCAGCTCGAGTGCGTCGTCGATGGTCTTCATGCCGGGCGCGAACTCGGCGAAGTGATCGTTGCCGAAGTAGGACTGCTGCGCTCCGGCCGCGACGATCAGGCTGTCGAACGGAGTGACGGTGATGCGCTCGAGCAGCTTGGACGTCACCGTCTTGGCCTCGAGGTCGATGTTCAACACGTCGCCCAGCAACACCTCGGCGTTCTTCTGCTTGCGGAGAATGACGCGGGTGGTCGGAGCGATCTCGCCGACGGACAGAATGCCCGTCGCGACCTGGTAGAGGAGCGGCTGAAAGAGGTGGTGCGTCGTCTTGGCGACGAGGGTGATGTCGACGTCGGCCTTCTTGAGCGCCTTGACGCCGAACAGACCTCCGAACCCGGAACCGATGACGACGACACGATGACGCTTCGATTCGACCGGTTGGATGCTCATTACCTGCTCCCTAGACGTTGAGATGTAGCCCCAACGGTAGCCGCCATCGTCCGCGGCGTCTCGGCGAGGTGGCTGTACCGGTACAGAGCCGGGAGCGCAGCAGAAACTAGCGGCTGCCCACCGCGCGCTTCGCCAGTTCCACGGTCGCAGCCCGCGATTCTCCGGCAGAGTCGATCGGAGTCGCGTAGCCGACTCTGGTGTAGGCGACTCCGCGCGGCGTGAGCACCTTCAGATCGAGTCCGTACCGGTCGGCGGCGGTGCATTCGGCGGAGGTGGCGTCGGGATACCCGCCCAGTTCGCGGGCCATTGCCATCAGAGACGTCGAGTGGTCGGCGTTGAGGTGCTCGATCGCGTACGCGGACGTGGGGGATACCGGATCGGGTGCGGCCTCGGCGTAGTCCTCCGCAGTTGCCGAATCCATGCGCCCGTATCCGCCGACCCACCGGACCCGATGCACCCGCATGACCCAAAGCGTGAAGTCGCTGTAGTCGAGGTAGTACTTCGCCGCGGGCACTCCCGCGAGATGCGCCTCGCGGGCCGCCGCCAGCTCGTCTCCCTCGGGCCGTTCGACCACGCCGGCGAGAGTAATTCGGCCCGACGCCAACGGATCGGTTTGCGATTGCGGCGCCACGATCGACAGGCTCGCGCGCTGATCCCCGGCGAGGTTGCGCCCGTGCTCGGCCATCCGCGAGACACACAGAACCGGAGCGCCGCCGTGCAATCCGTACGTGACGAACGATGCCCAGGGATCGCCGTCAGTGGTCAGGCTCGCAAGCGTTGCAATGTTGGTGGATGCGGCGATCGTGCGCGCCTCCTCGGCCGCCGAGGGACGACGGTCGGTGACCACGGGAGCCAGGGGAGGGGGAACGGACGGAGCGTCACCGGGGTCGCCGTGATCGAGAGCCATGCGCGAGAGTCTACGTTCGACCCCGGATCGTTCGGTGCGGTCCGTAGCTGTCAGCTCTGGACGTATGCTGCCAGGTGTTGCGCGGTGAGGGTAGAGCCGTCCGCCACCAGATCCGACGGCGTTCCCTCGAACACGACGAGTCCGCCATCGTGGCCGGCACCTGGTCCCAGATCGATGATCCAGTCGGCGTGTGCCATCACGGCCTGGTGATGCTCGATCACGATCACCGATTTGCCGGAGTCGACCAGCCTGTCGAGTAGCCCGAGCAGCTTGTCGACATCGGCGAGATGCAGTCCGGTGGTGGGTTCGTCGAGGACGTAGACCCCGCCCTTGCCTGCCATGTGCGTGGCGAGCTTGAGGCGCTGGCGTTCGCCGCCCGAGAGCGTCGTCAGCGGCTGTCCAATCTTTAGATAGCCGAGCCCGACGTCGTTCAAGCGCTGCAGAATCTTGTGCGCTGGGAGCAGTTTGGCTGCGCCGTCGGAGAAGAACTCCTCGGCCTCCGCGACCGACATGGACAACACCTCGTCGATGTTGCGACCGCCGAAGTGGTACTCGAGTACCGAAGCTTGGAACCGCTTGCCCTCGCACACCTCGCACGTCGTGGCCACCCCGGCCATCATCGCGAGGTCGCTGTAGATGACGCCTGCTCCGTTGCACGTCGGACAGGCACCCTCGGAGTTGGAGCTGAACAGCGCCGGCTTGACGGCATTCTCCTTGGCGAAGGCTTTCCGTATCGGTTCCAGCAAGCCGGTGTACGTCGCGGGGTTGCTTCGTCGTGAACCACGGATCGCACCCTGGTCCACCGACACCACATCGTCCGTGCCAGACAGAGACCCGTGAATCAGCGAGCTCTTGCCCGAGCCTGCGACGCCGGTGACGACGACCAGCACACCGAGTGGAACGTCGACGTCGACGTCACGCAGATTGTGTGAGTTCGCGCCGCGAATTTCGAGCACTTCCGAGAACTCACGCACCGATTGCTTGAGTGACGCTCGATCGTCGAAATGGTGCCCGGTGACAGTGTCGCTGTGTCGGAGTTCGTCGACGGTACCCTCGAAGCACACGTGCCCGCCTGCACTGCCGGCCCCGGGACCCAGATCTACGACGTGATCTGCGATGGAGATCGTCTCGGGCTTGTGCTCGACGACCAGCACCGTATTTCCCTTGTCTCGCAACTGCAGCAGTAGGTTGTTCATACGTTCGATGTCGTGAGGGTGCAAGCCGGTCGTGGGCTCGTCGAACACGTACGTGACGTCGGTCAGTGAGGAGCCGAGGTGGCGAATCATCTTGGTGCGCTGAGCTTCTCCGCCCGACAATGTTCCCGAGGGGCGATCCAGGCTCAGGTAGCCCAGGCCGATCTCCACGAACGAGTCAAGAGTCTCGCTCAGCGTCGTCAAGAGCGGTGCCACCGACGGTTCCTTCAGGCCTGCGACCCAGGTGGCCAGATCGCTGATCTGCATCGAACAGGCATCGGCTATGTTTATGCCCTTGATCTTCGAGGATCGAGCTCCCTCGTTGAGTCGGGTGCCGTCGCAATCGGGACACGTGGTGAACGTGATCGCGCGTTCGACGAAGGCGCGTATGTGCGGCTGCATTGCGTCGACGTCTTTGGACAGGAACGACTTCTGAATCTGAGGTACGAGTCCCGAGTACGTGAGGTTGATGCCCTCGACCTTGATCTTGGTGGGTTCGCGGTAGAGCAGATCGTCGAGTTCCTTTTTCGTGTACTTCGCGATGGGCTTGTCCGGGTCGAAGTACCCGCAGCCGCGGAAGATGCGGCCGTACCACCCTTCCATGCTGTAGCCGGGGATCGTGATCGCGCTCTCGTTGAGGGACTTACTCGCGTCGTACAGGGCAGTGAGATCGAAGTCGCTGACCGAGCCCCGTCCCTCGCAGCGTGGGCACATGCCGCCGGTGACCGAGAAGGACTTCTTCTCGGTGGTCTGACGGCCACCCTTGTCCACTTTGTAGGCACCCGCTCCGGAGACCGATGCCACGTTGAACGAAAAGGCCTGTGCCGAGCCGATATACGGCTTGCCGATGCGGCTGAACAGAATCCTGAGCATGGCATTGGCGTCGGTGGCGGTACCGACGGTGGAGTGAGGATTGGCACCCATTCGCTGCTGATCGACGATGATGGCGGTAGTGAGCCCGTCCATGACGTCGACGTCGGGTCGAGCAAGTGTCGGCATGAATCCCTGGACGAAGGCGCTGTATGTCTCGTTGATCATCCGCTGTGATTCCGCGGCGATGGTGCTGAAGACCAGTGAACTCTTGCCCGAACCCGACACACCGGTGAACACGGTGAGGCGTCGCTTGGGTAGATCGACACTGATGTCCTGGAGATTGTTCTGTCGCGCGCCCTGCACACGAATCAGATCGTGGCTGTCGGCAGCGTGCGTTTCGGAGACCTGCGTGACCTTCTTCGTCGCCATGAGCAGTCAGGCTAGTCGTACCGGGACGCCCACGCTTCTCGATTCCTGATCGATTCCGGTGCCGCACAGCGCTTCGTCCAATCGCCTCAGCTCCGTTGCAGATGACTCGAGGAGTGGACGACGGACGGCTGCGTTGGGCAGTACACCGATCCTGACCAGTGCCGCCTTGGCCATGATGGCACCCTGGGTAGTGCGCATGACGGCGTCGGTCAGCGGCAACAGAGACCGCTGTATCGCATTCGCCAGATCCAGGTCGCCGGTTCGGACGGCATCGATCATCCGCGCGTACCGGGCGGCCACGACGTTTCCGGTGACGCTCACCAAACCCGTTGCGCCACAGCAGAGATAGGGCAGGGCAAGCTCGTCGATTCCGCAGTAGTAGGCAAGATCCGTCGACGCCATGACGGTCATGGCTTCGTAGAGATCACCCTTTGCGTCTTTGACGGCTCCGATTGCGGGGTGCCGGGACAGTTCGATCAACGTCGCCTGCTCGATCGCGACACCTGTGCGCGCCGGAACGTCGTACACCATGACGGGAAGCCCACCGGCCTCCGCGATGTCGACGATGTGTGTCGCGATTCCTGCCTGGGTGGGGCGCGAATAATGGGGTGCGCTGATCAGAAGTGCGTCGGCCCCGGCCGCCGCAGCGGACCGAGCCATGTCCGTCCCTGCTGCAGTGTCGTTGGTACCGACTCCGGCGATCACCCGAAGAGCGTGGTTCGAGTGCGCCCGTGCCGACGTGATCAGCGCCGATATTTCGTGGGACGTCAGAGTCGGCGCTTCTCCGGTGGTGCCGGCGACGACGACTCCGTCGCAACCGTTGGACGCCAGATGCGTGAGCAGGTGATCGACACCGTTTCGGTCGACTTCTCCGGAGGAGTGCATCGGGGTCGCCATGGCGACGAGATTGGTACCGAAGATCGACGAGGAAGAAGGCGCGGTGGTGGTCACCAGGTGAGTGTGGCCCGTCCGACACCTACGGTCCAGCGATGGATTATCGGCACTATTGCGTAGTGTTGCTTCATGATCGATGTGAGTGCACTTCACGCTCTGCGGGCAGTAGCTGCATTCGGCACTCTTGCCAGAGCGGCCGACGAACTCGGGTACACCTCGTCGGCGATTTCCCAGCAGATAAAACGACTCGAACGGCAGATCGGGACATCGGTTCTGGCGCAGGCCGGCCGAGGCGTCGTACTCACCCCCGCCGGCCGAGCGGTGGTCGATTCCGCAGACGATGTATTCGAGGCTTTGGAGCGCTGCGTCGAATCGGCACGCTCCGCGGATGAGGGCGTCGCCCGTGGAGTCGTTCGCCTCGTCGGATTCTCGACTGCCCTTCGCGGTCTGGTGGCACCTGCGCTGAGCAACCTGTACCGGCGGTATCCCGACCTGAGCGTCCGCATCAGCGAGGAAGATCCCGATCGCGCCCTGCACAGCGTCCACGCCGGTGCCGCGGATTTGGCACTGGTGCACGACGCCGATGGTGTACCAGCGGCCGCACCGCCCTCGATTGTCCGGCGACCGATCCACACCGATCACGGCGATGTGATCATGAAGCGGAGCCACCCACTTGCAGGGCTCGGGCGTGCACCGACCCATGCCGACCTCGCCCGCTACCCGTGGGTGACCAGCCCAGCGGGAACCGTGTGTCATCAATGGTTTCGTCGGTTGTTCGCCGAGACGCCCACCGAGGTCGATGTCCGCCATCTCGTCGACGACTTCTCCACCCAGCTGGCACTGGTCGAAGGGGACGATGTTCTTGCGCTCGTTCCTCGTCTCGCCCGTCCGGTCCTCACTGCCGGTCTCGTTGCTGTTCCACCTGCACGCATTCCCACGCGTGAGGTGCACGCCGCTTGGAGGAGCAGCGCGGATGCGAGCCCGGCAATTCACGCGGTGCTCGACGTGCTGCACTCGGCCTCGGGCCATTAGGTCAGAACGACCAGCTGTCCCGTTGCCCGCGTCATTGCCACATACCGGTCGACGGCACCAGCGATTCCGGACCCGAACGACTCCGGGTCGACGAGAACCACCAGGTCGAATTCCAGTCCCTTCGTCAGTTGCGGCGACAGTGAGCGTATGCGTTCCGATCCCGAGAATGCAGGATCGCCTATGACACAGCCGATTCCGTTCGCGTTCGACTCCATCCACCTTTCCAGGATCGACAACAGATCTGCTGAGTTGCCGTACTCGACAGGCACTCCGCTGCTGCGAATCGATACCGGGACGTTGGCGTCCGGCAACACCGCTCGGATCACCGGCTCGGCCACCGCCATCACTTCGAGCGGCGTGCGATAGTTGACGCTCAGGGTGGCAATGTCGATCCGGTCGATCCCCACTCGTCCGAGCCGTTCGAGCCAGGATTCGGAGAATCCCCGACGCGACTGCGCACGGTCTCCGACAACCGTGACACTTCCCGAGGGACTGCGTCGCCTGACCATCTGCCATTGCGCGTCGGTCAGCTCTTGGGCTTCGTCGACGACGATATGCGCGAACGGACCGGCCAGTGGGTCGATGGGGACGTCCTCGAACCCGGCTCGATCGACGAGCGCATCGCGAATCCCGTCTTGGCGGAGCTGTGCAGCCATCATCTCGTCGTCGTCGGCGGCCATGAGTTCGTCGACGACGCGATCCATCCGCGTCCTCTCGAGTGCCGAGGCCGCGTCTCGGCGCTGCGTGCGACGCGCGTACTCGGGATCTCCGAGCCGCATGCGCGCGGCATCGAGCAATGGTAGATCGGCAAGTGTCCATCGTGTCGGATCGGTTCGTTGCAGCGCACGCACCTGCTCGCCACTGAGCCAGGGTGCACATCGACGGAGATATGCCGGCACGCTCCACAAGTCGGCCACCAGGTCGGCAGCATCAATTATTGTCCAGGATCTTTCGAGAGTCCGACGTAGATACTTGTTGCGCTGCAAAGACTGTCGTATTTCGTGGGTGGACTCCTCACCGCTGTATCGCTCCGCGAGAATGGTGAGGAGCAGGTCCCAGATCTGTTCACGGGCCTCGTTGTGCGGAGTATCGGCGTCGGCTGCCCCGAAGGCTTCGATCCAATCGTCCGGGGTGAGTTTCAGATCGGCCCATTCTGTTTCCACAATCATGGTCCGGGTGGGCGGTTGCTCGTAGAATGCGACGGCTGCCTCTATTGCGTCGACCATACCGAGGGTGGACTTGAGTTGCACCACAACGGGATCGGCCTCCTCTGCTGCGTTCGTTCCTTCCGTAACGAGGTCGCGGAGGGTGCAGGTGTGTACCCCGTCTTCACCGAGACTCGGCAGGACGTCGGAGACATAGGCGAGGTACGGCTCGTGCGGGCCGACGAACAACACTCCGCCCCGGTTGTGGCCGATACGGGAATCCGAGTAGAGGAGATAGGCGGTACGGTGAAGAGCAACAACCGTTTTGCCGGTTCCCGGCCCACCGTCGACGACGAGAGCTCCGTGCGCATCGGCTCGAATGATCGCGTCTTGATCTGCTTGCACGGTGCCGAGCACGTCTCGCATCCGTGCCGACCTATCGGCACCCAAGGTGGCGATGAATGCCGACTGATCGTCGAGCGCCGCATCGGTTTCGAGCTCCGTCGAGTCGAACACCTCGTCCCAGTAATCGGTGATGAGGCCGTTCGTCCATCGGTAGCGTCGGCGACTCGCGAGCCCCATGGGGTTCGCGTGGGTCGCACCGAAAAATGGCTCGGCAGCGGGGGAGCGCCAGTCCACCAGAAGTTGCTCACCCGAGTTCCCCAACAGTCCGAGGCGCCCGATGTACACCGGCTCGTCGGAGCCGGAGGGGACCACTCGTCCCAGGCACAGGTCGATGCCGTACCGACGGAGGGAACGCAGTCGTCCGTTCAATCTGTGGATCTCGAAGTCACGCTCCATCACCTCTTGTCCCATCCGGCCCGACGACTTCTGGATGGTGTTCAGGCGATCCGCCGTGTCGGTTCGAGACGTCTCGATACTCGAACGGATTGCCGAAAAGTGTTGCTGGTCATGACCGATCAATTCTGGATCGCGCTTGCGGGCAAGAGCTTTTGGCAAGTCGAAGACGGGTGGGTATTCAGGTTTCACAGGACTCCGATCGGCTGATTCGCTACTACAGCGAGCCATTCTGAGCCCTGTACGGGGTCTTGCCGCAAGACCGGGGGTGCGCTATAAATTGAAAGGGGAAGAGGTAATCGTCGCCTTCCCAATCCATCGCCTCAAGAATCGGCGAGCAGCAGATCTGCGATTGCGCCGGCGTCGACCGGTCGTCCCAACAGGAAACCTTGTGCGAAATCGCATCCCGCGGCGGCCAACGCCTCGAGTTGGTCTTCGGTCTCGACCCCTTCTCCGACGACGGTTACATCGAATGCCCGGGCGAGCGCGACGATAGCCGAGATGATGGCGCAGGCGCGGGGGGCCGGCAGTCGGGCGATGTACGACCGGTCGATCTTGAAACTCTCGAACATGGGATAGCGGTCGAGATACGACATGGAGCTGTGTCCCTTCCCCATGTCGTCGAGCAGCAGAGTGACACCCATCGAGTGCAGCGTGGAGACGGTGTCGGCGACGCGTTCGGTGTCTGCGACCCAGACGGTTTCGGTGACTTCCAAGCCGAGGGCGAAAGCGGGAAGTCCCGTGTCTGCCAGGACAGATGCAACCTCTTTCGGGAAGTTTGGATCGCGCAGTTGGAGTGCGCTGACATTGACGCGAACGACGATGTCCGAGAACGCTCGCCACCGTGCCGCAGCCGCGCATGCGGTTCGGAGTGCCCAGGTGCCCAATGGTGTTGCAAGGCCGGTTCTCTCGGCGACACCGACGAATTCGCTGGGTTCGATCGGTCCGAGGAGGTGGTGATTCCAGCGGGCGAGTGCCTCGACCGCAACGATCTTCCGAGTCGCGATCTCCACCAGCGGTTGAAAGGCCAGCGTGAGTTCGTTCGCTTTCAGGGCTGCCCTGAGATCTATCGAGAGCGATCTGATGCGATCGGCGTCGTACAGATCGGTTGGATCGAAGACGGCATGGCCGCCGGTACCGCTGTCTTTTGCGCGGTACATGGCAAGGTCCGCCCGGTGAATGAGCTCCTGTCGCGTCGAATCTCGGTCGGAGACAGCTATGCCGATACTCGCGCTGAGCGGGATCGGAACGTCGACGGCAGAAAACGGCACCGCGATCGACGTAGAGATGTGCCGCGCGAGTTCTTCCGCATGCTCGACGCTGTCCACGCCCTCACAGACGATCAGGAATTCGTCTCCGCCCAGGCGGGCGACGGTGTCGGCTTCGCGGATTGCCGAGGCCAGTCGGTCGACGAATGCGACCAGCGCGCGGTCGCCTGCGTCGTGGCCCAGGCTGTCGTTGATGATCTTGAAGTCGTCGATATCGAGCAACAACAGCGCGACGGTGCCGACCTGTCGACGGGCGCGGGCAAGCGCAGCGTCGATGACGTCGTAGGCCAGCGTGCGGTTCGGTAGACCGGTGAGGTCGTCGTGGGTACTGCGTCGTCTCAGCTGGTGTTCCAGATCGATTCTTCGAACCGCCGCGGACACGATCCCGGCGACGGAACCGAGAAACGACACTTCCTCGTCGCGGTAGAGGCGGTCCTCCACGCTGTGGATCGAGAGCACTCCCCACGCGTCGCCGGTGACGTCGAAGATCGGAACTGCCACTCCGCTGCGGAGTCCGAAAGCAGCCATCGTCTCGGTACGAAAACGAGTCTCCATTGTGCGGTCGTTGCACACAGCGGGCTCGGAGCTCGCCAGGACGTATCCCATCAACGAACCGTCTCCGGCTGGAACGTCACGCCGTTTGCCGAGTACACCGCTTGCGGCGTCCATGGTCAGATAAGGATCGTCGGGTTGTTCGAGATGGGCGATTGCCGAATTTCCGACACCGATCAGGGTTGCTGCGGTGTCGGTGGCGGCAGTGAGCAGTGTCGGTAGGTCGGCGATGACGGCGAATCTGCTGAGCTCGGCCAGAGCCTTCTGCTCGCGGGCATGCCGACCCGCGACGAGTGCATCAGCGGCCATCCGAGCGTTGCGCTGTTCGACGGTGTGACGATGGCGAATGGTGGAAGCAATCAAGTTGGGCCCGCCGTCGTCGGAATCGATCGAATAGGCGGTAACCATCACCGGAATTTCTGCACCGCTCACCTGATGGCGTAATTCGCAGTAGCCCTCCCATTTGCCGTCGGCGCGCAGACCGGCACCGATATCTGCCGCGAGATCGAGCCCACCCGGGGTGAGGAGTTCGAGCGTTCTCAATTCCATTACAGCGGAAAGGCTCGTCGATCCGATCAGTTCCAAGCCGGCAGGATTGATGTACAGGATCTTTCCCGAGAAGTCGGACAGGGAAACGAAGTCCGGAAATCGATCGAGAAACGACCGAAGGCTCACCGGATCGCCCGTGAGATCGTTCACCGGTCCTCCGATCCACCTGCTCGTCATCCAAGCGGCACAGGGCCAATGCTATTCGGCGGGCGCAGTCCGTGTGCACGATTGCCACGACGATGAGTGTCGACCGTTCCCCGACCGAGGTGTTTGATCGGCCAACCTGGTCTGTGCATCTTCGTGACGTCGTCGACGTAATGGTCGACGTTGTCTGAATTCGATGCGAGCTCGTCCAGGAGACCGTCGGGCGCAGGGGAGTAGTGGTCGAGAGGTTATTCTTGCCGCCGCGTACACGGCTCCGGAGTTTCGGCCGCGTTGCGGGGCGCGATGGGAACAGTTCAGACTGAAGCAATCATGGCGAACGACGACTTGCGCGCGAAGCCGCGCACAGCGAGGACGAGACGGATTGCACCGCTCGAGGCAGCAGTCGAACTGACGTCCAGCGGTGTGCCTGTATCCGAGCGAGACTTCTTCATCGAAGAGTTCCGCGGCGTCACCATCGTGGTCGCATTACCCGTCGTGAGCGCCGCTGGTCTGGACGCGGTCAGCCGCACAGTGGGTGAGTTCGGCTCAGGGGATACGCGATTCATATTCGTCGTTCCGTCCGAATACATGTCGGAAGCCACTACTGCGGTCGGTGGTCTGTCCATGGACGGTTCGACGGCGTGGACCGGCGAGGAAGTGGCCCGTCTGTGGCTCGCTATCGCTGACTCGGAATGCGTCGTGATTGGGACCGAGGCTTCCGATGTCGCACGCACAGCCGGGGCGGTCGCGGCAAGCGTCCGGGCATCGAAGATGGTGCTGACCGACCCGGGCGGCGGCTGGGGGACTCCGCCTCGTAGCTTCGCGGATATCGACGTGCACCGCGAGCGTCTGTCCCGTCATTTGGCTCAACGCGGCCTGGACGATTTTCCGCACGCCGCGCAGGTAGCTCTCGCAGGCGGTGCCTACAGCGTGAACCTCTGCCGTGCAGAGGATCTCGAGTTCGAGCTGTTCACCTTCGACGGCCGAGGTACCGTCCTGACCCAGGGGCGATATCTTCACTTGGCCTCGCTTCAGGTGGACGATTTTCCAGCAATCGAGGCACTGGTCGCGCAGGGAGTTAGAGAAGGGGTTCTCAAGCGCCGTAGCCGGATCGAGATTGCGAGGATGGCTGCCGGTGGGCTCGGTGCCCGGGTCCTACGCACCGGACATCTGGCCGGCATCGTCGGACTCGAGGTCGACCGATACGACGGAACGGGATTCGGCGAGGTGTCGGGCTTGATCACGGTCGCAGAGTTTTCGGGTCTCGGCGCTGGAGGCCTGCTGATCGACGGTTTGATGGATCTGTGTCGGGAGCGGGGCATCGCGAACCTGTTCGCAGTCACCGTCAGCGGCGAGGCTGCGGATTTCTTCGCCAGACGGGGATTCGACGAGGTAGGGCGCCAGGATGTGCCTGCTGCGAAGTGGAATCATTACGACGCCGATCGGCTGGAGTCCGCTCGGTGCTTCCTGCGGTCTGTCCCGGCAATTCCGGCGAGTGTTTCCCAGAACACGTGACGGCGAGCGTCCGGCATGGAGACCGGTGTTGACCTTCCCCCTGGGGGAGGCATCACCGTGGTGTCATGACCACAGAATGGGATGGACTCCCGGACAACGTGAAGAAATTCATGGCCGCACTCGACGCCCGACAAGGCGCTCCAGCGCTGTCCGTGTTCACCGCACATGCCGTGGTGACCGACGAGGGCCACGACCACTCGGGCCGGGACGAGATCGAGGCCTGGCTGACCGCCTCGGTCAGTGAGAGCGAATACACCTACACAACCGAGTTCACCGGAGCGACCACGAGGGGCACGACTGTCGTCGTCACTCAGCACTTGGAAGGCAATTTCCCCGGGGGAGTCGCCGATCTGCACTACCGCTTCACGATGGACGGTGCGCTGATCGAAAAGTTGGTAATCGAACCATGAGCCAGCGATGGTTCATCACCGGGGGAATACCGGGCGGCTTCGGCCTGAGTGACATTCGGTCGAACGAAACGCTTTCTCGTAGATCCGATTCCGCTCTCTGACCGAGCCCGCCGAAACGAAAATACCGAACTCGTAGTGCAGTCGTGCTCAGCGGATTTCGCCTCTTGACCCCGCTTGCCGAGGCACGCCGTCCTATAGTTGAACGGCCTTACTGATCCGCAATTGCGATTGGACGCTCACATCGTTCGCGAGACAGGTCGTTGTTGCGAAGACGATCGGCGTTGATCGCTGCGATAATCAGAGCAACTGCTGCGGCAGCAACGCACAACCAGCTGAGCCAGGCCAGACCGCCCATGGAGAGGGTCACGCCCGCACCCCCGAATACGACCGCGCCCGCGACAAGACGTGCGACGTGACGCGCTTCCGGCTGCCGGACGACGCTTGCGGCGAGAACGAGCGCGGTGACGGTGAGGGCGAAGCCAACGACGACGTAGACCTGCGGCCGGTCGCTTCGGGTTGTCAGAAAGATCAGTTCGTCCGGGTTCTCCATCTGGAAGAGAGTCACTGCTACGCCCGCCGCGGCAGCGATCCCACAGACCGTGCACGCGTTACGAATCGCTCGCCCGCTTCGCAGCCACGCAGCTACGACGGCGAAGGGTGTCGCCCACACGGCCAACGCGAGGTCAACTGGCCACAGCTCAGACGGTGCCATCGAGGCCGCAGGCTCGAACACACTGCGGTCCGGAAGAATCCATGCCCCGATCAGCGTCAGCCAGGCGGCAGGGAGGGTCCATGCGACAGCGGACACCCAAGACAGCGCTCTTCGTTTGCCGACCATGGCCGCAACCGCCGACACACCGACCCAGATCGCGATGTAGAACACGATCACCGTTTGTGCTGTATCCACTCGTCTTCACAACCCTCGCTACGCAATCATTCGTTCTGCAGCGGAACATATCCGAAGAGGCCGCCGGCAGAATCTACATCTACATCGAACGGGCATGAGTCGTCGTACGCAACGTCAGCGCCAGAGTGCAGCAGAACCGCGCCACCTGCACCCATCACGATGATCTCAGTTCAGTTGCCGGACGGGTTGTCCAAACATGTGTACGCATGAAGTCAGAGCGATGGGAAAGCTCGTATCGGTTCGCATTGCACAGGAGGGAGCCCCCACGGCGCATTACTTGACATAATGTTGATTATCGGCAAAACATCGACCTGCAGTTCGCTGAACTCAGGTCTCGATGTTGTCGATTCGGCTGCAGCCCTTCGTTGTCCAGCTTTCGCAGCGATGTGACGCGGCTCGGTGGTGTCGGCGTACTTGCGAAGCTTGCCCGCGGATCCGGCAAGCGGTGCTCTCGACAGACTGAGTCCGTCGGACGCGCTGAGATCGGCACAGATCGAATACCTCTGTTCGCCCCACACCCCCAGCTCCTTGCAGGTATTGGTTTCGTCACTGTGACGAAACGGGTACCTTCAACGGGTCCCGATGTAAACCGTCGCTTCGGTCGAATGCGCTGGCTACCGCACACCGACTCTGGTTAGCATTCGTCGATGGACGCCTTTGCTGAGACATCCCGTCGTCGGGGCTCGAACCGCCGAGTTGCCGCCGTGCTGATCGCCCTCTTCGCGGCTCTCGGCCTTGTCGGTTGCTCCAACGGCTCGTCCGCTGACGCCGGTTTCGAAAGTCTGACATCGGGCCAGCGTGTCTACGACCGAACGGGTTTCTCCCTGGACCCGGCGCAGATCGCGGACCTTCAACGTCAGTTGGAGAACTTGAAATTCGAAACCGGTGCGGACGTGATTGCGTACGTCCGTGAACTCGACGCGGATTCCGATGACACGTTGGATCAGGTCGAAGACCTGCAGCAGACTTGGGTGTCCGCTACAGGGGTCGATCAGGACACTGCGGGCGCGATCCTGATAAACCGGGAGCCCGGAAAGGTCGACGAGGCTCGCGCAGGCGTCTTCGTCGGCAGCACGTACGACGACGGCAACGTCCCTCGTGACGAACAAGAGGCCATCGTCGAGGACGCGCTGATTCCGCCACTGCGAGACGGAGACGTCGCGGGCAGCCTGACCGCAGGCATAGACCGCTTGAGGTCCGACATTCGCAACGGTCCGCCAGTGACCGCCATGGACAGGTTCGCCGGCGGTCCCGGCTCCACATGGCTGCCGTGGGCCGGTTCGGTGATCGCACTTCTCGGGCTGCTCCTGGTGGCCACCGTATTCCGCGGCCGCGCGAAACCGACCGATTCCCAACAACTTCCGACCACGGTTCGACCGGACCAGGCCACCGATGCCGCCTACGCGACCGCCCTTGTACACCGCAGCGCGCAGCCCAGCGGCGTACCGGGGACGGTGCTGGCGCTTGCCGCCACCGATGCGCTCACCTTCGAGCAAGACAAGAAACCGGGAAAGTTCGACAAGGGAACAGTCAAGATCAGACTTCTCGATCGAACCCGTGCCCGCGGAGACGTCCAGAACGCGGTCTGGTCGATGCTCGCCGAACGTGCCGAGAACGATGTCGTGACCGGCAACGAGTTGAAAAAGATCGCGCGGGGCCCCGGCGCGACGAAAGACATCGTGGACGTAAGACTGCGGTCCAGTGGATTCGTCGCGGACGGCACTGGTCGACGCCGGTCCGCCTTGGCCGGTCTGGGGGTAATCGGCGGAGCCGGCGCGATCGGAGGAATCGCCGTTGCGACGTCGGGTGCCCCGATCATGTGGGTCGCGGTGGTGGCATCTGCACTTCTGTTCGTTGCGGGACTGTCGGCGGCGATCGCGTACTCCCGGTTCTCGGTCGCGGGCCTCGATGCCTCTCGCCCCTGGGAGGCGTACCGCGACGGATTGAAGCAGGCCGCCAAGGACGACGACGAGTCGGTCGACTTGAACGCAGCCTTGCCCGACATCGTTGCCCTCGGCTTGGCTCCGATTTTTCGGAAACGACTCGAGGCCGCAACCGACCCGAGGAGTGACGCGCCACTGCGAGCCTTCACATCACCCGCGAGTGCCGACTACGCGGCGAGCGGCCCAGTGGTCCTCCCCTGGGCCTCGTTCTCCGGAGTGTTCGTGTCCAGCGGTAGCGGATCCGTTGCTTCGGGCGGAGGCGCAGGTGGAGGAGGCGGAGCCGCAGGCAGTACCTGATCGATCGGTCGATGTCCCAACCTCGTGGGGATCGATCACGATTCTGCAGCGCGCGAGCGAGGAAGAGAACATCGGGAAAGTCCGATCCTGCTGCTGTTTTCCGGTTACGGTGCACGGAGGCGCACAATCTCCATCAGGGGTTCTCATGATCGCGGTACGCGCACTCTTCGCTGAGGCAGTTCATCCGTCCGAATCTCGACGGGACAATCCGGTCGTGCTCGACCTCGATGCCGGGCGAGTCAAAATCGCGCAATTCTTCATCGGTACCGCCACTGTCGTCATCGGGCTGATCGGACTCCTCAGTGCGCCCAGCGAGGAATACGACGGGATCGGTGTCGTCATCGTGGTGCTCGTCAGCCTCACGACTTTTCCCGTGTCACTCCGGTGGTTCATCGGTGGGTGGCCGACGCCGAAAGCACTCGTTGCCTATGTGGTGTATGCCGACGTATCGATCGGTGCCTGCCTGTTGCTCAAGCAAGATCTGCTCACCGCCATCGGCGGCACCGTGCTGTTCGCAGTGGTGACCATGTTCGCCGTCATCGCTGTGCGGCCGCTTGTGTATTGGATGCACATGGCCGCAACCGTCCTCGTTCTCGCGATCGTGTGCGTGCGGGCCGCCCTGAACGATGCCGCCAGCGTGTGGGTCGTGGCTGCTCACTCACTCACCATGCTGCTCATGTTCGCGGCACCGATGATCCTGGTGATCTACGTCAGTGAATTGCGCTCCCGTGCACAGGAATCGTTGGTCGACCCGCTGACCGGCCTGCGTAATCGTCGTGGGCTTTTCGCCGCGGTCGAAGCGATTTTCCTGAGTTCGCAGAAGGATCGAGCTGCCGAGATGAGTGTTGTCGTGCTCGACGTGGACGGTATGAAGCACGTGAACGACACGTTCGGTCACCACACCGGCGACGCTGTTCTGGTGGATCTGGCGCAACATTTGCGTGCCGTCACCGCAAATGAATGGGTGGTCGCCAGACTCGGCGGCGACGAGTTCGCCTGTGTTTCGGTGGCGGAGCCGGGGACCATGGAGCCGCGCATCGAGGCCCTGATGGCTGCATTGTCCGGTAGGCGAGTGATTTCGGGGCTCACGGTCAGCGTGGGCTCGGCAAGCACCGAAACGCAGATCGGAGGTTCGGAACAGGCCGTACTGCATCTGCTGCAAACTGCCGACGCCGAGATGTACCGCGCGAAGAGCGCCAGAAGACAGACCGACTACCGAGGCACTGCGCCGGGCTGACGACTTCCCTGTGCCTTATCGGCATCGGCTCATCCGGTGTTGTCCGGCATGCGGGGCTCGTCGGTCTCGGAGTCGATGTGATCACCGATGAATTCGGGAGTCGCGTTCCCGACTTGATCCGCCAGTTCCAAGCCTGCACCGGCGTAGACGTTGAATGCGATGTCCACACCGTGTTCCCTGGCCCATTGCACCTCGTCGTCGTAGCGCGCCACGGCAGCAACAGTGCCGCTGAATCCGGACTCTCGCAGACATGCCAGCGCCGTGACGTTGGCACCGTGACGCGGCATCGCCAGCACGGCGATACGCACAGACTGGGATCGTCGAAGCTGATTCCAGAAATCGAGATCCGTGGCATCACCTTCGATGACTCGGTACCCACGGTTGGCGAGCCGCTCGATCCGAGGGCCGTCGTAGTCGACTCCGACGACGCGGAGCCGATAGTGGTCGGTGAGGCGTTCATATGCGGCGAATCCCACCCGTCCCATGCCGATCACCACCACCTCTGCGTCACTGGCGTCACCCGGACGTTCTTCCGGATGCAGTTCGTGTTCGTTCTGCGCCGGCAGACGCGCCGCGATCTTCTCGACCATCAGATGGCCTCGACCGTTGACCAAAGACGACACCACGAAGCTCAGGGCGACGGCAATCGACATTTCCACCAGCCAGGACGGTGCGAGCAGGTCCGAGGCAACACCGACCGAGACGACGATCAGTCCGAACTCGGAATAGTTCATCAGGCTCAGCCCGGCCAATACGGACGTGCGGTACCGCAGTTTCAACATCGTGAACAGGCCCAGATAGAGCATGCTCTTGAGCGGTAAGAGCAGCACCATCAACAGGGCGATGCCGAGGCTGGGCAGGTCCGGCAGACCGGAGAGGCCGATGGACACGAAGAACCCCACCAGCAGCAACTCCTTGACGTGGAAAAGCGATCTCGACAACTCGGAGGACGCCGGATGAGAGGCCAGCAGAATCCCGATGATCAGCGCCCCGAGATCGCCTTTGAGTCCGAGCTCGGAGAACAGAACGTACCCGGGTACCAACGCCATCACGATGCCGAACAACGACTGCATCTCGCCGTGTCCCAAACCGCTCCAGATCCTGCGAAGGATTCGGG
The DNA here is from genome assembly GCF_001426085.1 of Rhodococcus sp. Leaf278. GTDB lineage: Bacteria > Actinomycetota > Actinomycetes > Mycobacteriales > Mycobacteriaceae > Rhodococcoides. The sequence continues at coordinate 22,595 of NZ_LMRR01000043.1, read as the reverse complement.
TGAGCGGCCACAGCAGCACCAAGCCCAGCGACCAGATCGACGGTAGCTTCCCACTGGTGAGCGTCAGAAAGACGACGGCAACGATGTCTTGCATCACCAGAATGCCGATTGCCACGCGGCCGTACAGCGCGTGCGACTCCCCCCGTTCCTCCAACACCTTGACCACGAAGACGGTGCTCGAGAACGACATCGCGAAGGCGAGCAGAGCAATCGTCGTCAGAGACTGCCCCGACAACATCGACATCCCGGCGACTGTGGCCAACCACAACACACCGGTCCCGACCGCCACGCTGACCACCATGTGCGCCGAGGTGGCCAACCACACCTCACGTCGAAACAGAATCCGCACGTCGAGCTTCAGACCGATAGCGAACAGCAGCAGTGTGACGCCCAGGTCGGCCACAAGCTCCAGTTGAGGCACATCGCCGACGTCGAGGGCGTTGATGACGAAGCCCGCCGCCAGGAAGCCGACCAGTGGAGGTAGACGGACAGCCATGGCGAGTCCGCCCAGGCCGAAAGCGATGACGAGGTAGATCGCGGCAACTGTCATGCACAGTCTCTCTGCTGATGGGTCGCAACCGGATCTCCAACGGATCGACGACATCGGCATATGCAGTCGGAGTGACCCCAGTATCCCGGCATTCCGGTTGATTCACAGCGCACGCTGTTCCGACGACAACGGCGATCGACGAAGGAGCTCCTTCGCCGATCGCCGTTGCTGCGATCGAATATTCGTCTTCTCTCGGTCGGAACGCCTCAGAGCTCGAACTCTGCCGGGTCGATTCCCACCGCAAAACAAGCATTGCGGACGGCAGCCTTCTCGTGATCGTCGAAATGGCCGTCTGCGCCGCCGATGATGATGCCGATCTGAATGACGGCCCTTGCCTGGTCGGGCTTGGACTTCAGCTTGCCGATAGTGGCAGTCGCTTCGACTTTCCCGAAATCGAAGTCACCCTGCAGCTTGTCGCAGTACCAGTCGAACTTCTGTCGAAGTTCGTCGGATTCGAAGACCCGCAAGGCCTCGTTGCCGGCGATCAGGGCGGCCGTCTTCTGACGCTCGGCAGGATCGATGGTGCCGTCGGCAGCTGCGATGAGCGCGCACATGGCCATGCTGCCGTTCGCGAATTCCTTGTTCTTGAACTGGCTCGTCTTGGTTTGCAGCTGCCCGTTCAGTTCCTGTGCCTTGGACTTGAGTTGATCCCAGAACGCCATGGAGCTCCTCTTCGTGTTCTTTCATCCGCGCAGATGCACGAACCCCGTCCATTGTCCACGGCGTCGGCAAACGAGTATGGAACCCCAGCTCGACAGGGTTGTCCTCCTCAGCGCAGCCGCTCAGCATCGCGCGCCTTGGTCAACAATTCGACGCACAAGCGGTGCAACTCCGCGGTGTTTGCACCTTCCGTCACCGCGGTGCTGACGTCCTCGGCGGCGCAGCGGACCTCGAACGCTCGATCGGCCGCCGCCGACGCCTCGTCGGCCGTCAAGATGATGGCATCGTCGGGAATCGAGGTTTCCTTCATCGCAGTGCGCTGCTCGTAGGCCCGCTGGCGACACGACTGACGGCAGTACCGTCGCTTGCGTCCTGTTCCTGAGTCGGCGACAGGGCGTCCGCACCACGTGCACGTCTGGTCACGGCGAGTTCTGACGGACATGGTCGCTCAGCCTACTGGGGCCGGAAGGTAAGATGCATTCACCAGCTGCGCCGATGGCATCGCACCGGGGCTCATGGGCCCGGGGAACGAACCGACGCGCGGCGACGTTGTAGATCAGTGGGTAGACGGTTGTAGCGCTGTGTCGACGGATGACACGGACTCGCGTACCTACTATCGATGGAGAGGACTTCACCATGGCAGATCGTGTACTTCGAGGTAGCCGACTCGGAGCCGTGAGCTACGAGACCGATCGTGATCACGACCTGGCACCTCGCCGCGTTGCACGCTACCGATGCGACAACGGTGAGGAGTTCGACGTCCCCTTCGCCGACGACGCAGAGATCCCCGGTACGTGGGCCTGCCGCAACGGCCTCGAAGGGTCGCTGATCGAGGGAACCGCGCCGGAGGCCAAGAAGGTCAAGCCGCCGCGTACGCATTGGGACATGCTGCTCGAGCGTCGCTCGGTGGACGAGCTGGAAGAACTCCTCAAAGAGCGTTTGGATTTGCTGAAGGTCAAGCGCCGCGGCGCATGAGGTTCGCCGCATGCACCGCCTGATTGGAAACAATCCGGCGGTGCAGTTTTTTTTATGCTATTCCGACTCGACGTACGTTTCGGTCGAGGAAAGTGTGTTTATCGTCGCGCTCTCGCGTGTTCCAATACTGTTGAGTGGCGGTGAAACCGCGCGAGGTGTCATGATCGAGCATCGATTGCCGCGCAGGTCGTCGATAGCCGATGTCTTCCGTAACAATGGTCGGTGCATTCCGATATGCACCACCACAGGAGTCGAAAAAAGCAGGGGGCAGTAACTCGTGAGCCAGGATTTTGATCAACGCTCCAACGATGCTCTGAGCGCAGCAGTCTCCGAGGCGACATTCGAAGGTCATCGCGCAACAGGCGAACAGAAGCTTGCCGAGCTGAGGCGTGAGTTGGACGGAATAGACGAAGTCCTGCGCGCCGCAATTCGAGACCGCATCGATGTGTGTGTCCGAGTTGCACACGTGAAGCGAGAACATGACATTCCCATGATGCAACCCGGCCGTGTCGGGTTGGTGACCGAACGTGCTCGAGACTTCGCATCCGCAAACGGCCTGTCCCCCGACTTCCTCGAAGAGCTGTACCGATCGATGATTGCCGAAGCATGTCGCGTCGAGGACTTGATCATCGATTCTCCGGTGGCCGGTTCAGGCCTCGAGAGTGAACGGTAGAGCAGTTCGATGACCATCAACACTCTTATCGTGGACAATTACGATTCGTTCACCTACAACCTGTACAGCCTTCTGGCCGAGGTCAACGGACGCCCTCCGACAGTGGTCAAGAACGACGTCGAGTGGTCGTCTCTGGACTTCGGTGCCTACGACAACGTGGTCATCTCCCCCGGCCCCGGACGCCCGGATCTCGAGCAGGACTTCGGTATCAGCAGTCGGGTGATCCGTGAATCGGGCCTTCCGATTCTCGGTGTGTGCCTCGGGCACCAGGGGTTGTGCCATCTGTTCGGTGGCAGAGTCGACCTCGCACCGACGCCGATGCACGGCAGAATCACCGATATCAGTCACACCGGTGTCGACCTGTTCGCCGGAATCCCGTCTCCCTACTCGGTGGTTCGCTACCACTCGCTGGTCGTGACACAGACGCCTGCGGACTTCGAGGAAGTCGCGTGGACACCCGACGGTCTGGTGATGGCAGTTCGGCATCGCAGCAAGCCGATGTGGGGTGTGCAATTCCATCCCGAATCCATCAGCACCGAGTACGGACGCGAGCTGCTCGCCAACTTCAGAGACCTGACGTTGGCGCAGTCCAGCGCATCGAGTGCCGAAGGTACCCAGCATTCGATGTTCACTATCGAAACCCGATCTCTCGACGAAGTTTTCGATCCCGAGCAGGTTTTCGCGACGCTCTACGCCAACGGTAAGAAAAGTTTCTGGCTGGACGGCAGCGCTGCGCTCGAGCCCGAATGCAGGTTCACCGTCATGGGCGACTGCTCGGGTCCACACGCGGAGTACATCACCTACTCTGTCGCCGAGACCACGGTGACCGTGCAGGGTGCCGACGGTACGACGGAGCTCGTTCACTCCACATTCTTCGACTACATCGACGATCGATTGCGTGAACGTGCCACTCCCCCTCGCCATGACCTTCCGTTTGCTTTCGGACTCGGCTACGTCGGATATCTCGGCTACGAGCTGAAGGCCGACACCGGCGGACAGTTGGTACACACGTCCGCCACCCCGGACGCCTCGATGGTCTTCGCCGATCGCGCGTTGGTCTTCGACCACGAGGCCGGCACCCTCTATCTGATGGGTCTGGCCACCACCCCCGGTGACCCCGTGTTGGCGCAGTGGTTCGACTCGGTGACAGCCACACTGCGTGGATTGTCCGGGCAATCCGCCGAGGCGGCCCGTTCCCACACGGGCTCGTCCGGCACACCTCTGCTCGGTGCAGAGCACTCACTCGAACCGCGACTGCGTCACGATCGCGCCCGTTACCTCGATTTGATTTCCCAGTGCCTCGCCGAAATCCGCTCCGGTGAAACCTACGAGGTCTGCCTGACGAATACCGCTACGGTGGCCGGCACCATCGACCCCGCGGCAACCTATTCGTACATGCGGGAAATCAACCCGACCCCGTACAGTGCCTTCTTGAATTTCCCCGAGGTCTCGGTCTTGAGCGCGTCCCCCGAACGTTTCCTACGTATCGACGCAGACCGCATCGTGGAATCCAAGCCGATCAAGGGAACTCGTCCGCGCGGAGCGACTTCCGAAGAGGACAACGCGCTCAAAGCCGACCTTGTCGCAAACGAGAAGGACAAGGCCGAGAACCTCATGATCGTCGATCTGGTCCGCAACGACCTGGCTCAGGTCTGCATCCCGGGTTCGGTGCACGTTCCGAAGTTGTTCGACGTCGAAACCTACGCTCCCGTACACCAATTGGTGTCGACGGTCCGTGGTCGCCTGCGCGACGATGCGTCGGCTGCCGACTGTATCCGCGCAGCGTTTCCGGGTGGATCCATGACCGGCGCCCCGAAAATCCGCACCATGGCGATCATCGACAAGCTCGAAGACGGTCCGCGCGGTGTGTATTCGGGTGCTATCGGCTACTTCTCGATCACCGGTACTGCGGACTTCTCGATCGTCATCCGCACGATTGTCGCCACCGAACACGAAGTAACCTACGGGGTAGGCGGTGCGATCGTCGCACTCTCCGATCCCGATGAGGAGTTCGAGGAAACGATGGTCAAGGCCGTGTCCATGCGCCGAGCGCTGACCGGCCGAACGTAAAACGGTGGGTAGGGCGCACGCGCCCTACCCACCGTTTCGTTCGCGTCTGTCGACGCTTGTCGCGCCTTACGGAGTGGTGAAGTACTCGAATACCGCGGGCTGGGCCTGCGGGTTGGCGTTGTTGATTCCGATTACCGTTCCGGCTACGGTTCCGATCACAGTTCCGATGATGCAACCGGAAATGAAGTTCGGGAAGATGGATACGCAGCCGATGGCGAAGCCGAGGCCCGCACCGATAGCTGTGCCGACGCCGCCGCCGTTGTTCCAGCCGATGGCCAGCTGGTTGACCATGTTGTCGAATGCCTGCTGCTTGGTCCGAGGACCCGCGACGTCGGCGACGGGGACAGTCTGCGGAGTCAAGGACAATTCGCGACCCTCGGCACCGATCAGGGGTGCGATCGAGTAGACCGTGCCGTTGATGGTGTATTCCAGCGGAACCGTTGCGAGTGTGGCACCGGACTGATCGATGATCGACACTGTCTCGCTCGTCGCATCGACCCGGAACAGGCCGGCGTCGAGGATGGTCTTGACGGTTCCATCCGGGTTGACCGACGTCTGGTAGTTCACCGTGTCCGACGACGGGTCTGCTACGGCCTGGCCCGCTCCGGTGGCTACTGCGGCGGTCAACGCCACCGCGACCGTAGCTGTTCTGATCAGTTTCACTTCTGTCCCCTGGTTGTAGTGACGAGCATTCGACCGCATTCGTATCGAACGCCGATGGTATTCGTACAGGTGCTCTCGATGTGAAGAACACGCCAAAACGTTATTCAGGTGTATTACCCAGATGAGAATCGACGATCGGCCCGATTACATCGGCCGCATCGGCATTTGTCATCTCGTTGTGGAAAACCTCGACATCGTGGATGACGATATCTCCTGTGACGTACGGTCGCCATTCCTGCGGTGACCGAACAATTCCGTCACTCGCACCCTTCGTTGCGGAAAAGAACAGAACATCTCCGTCGAAGACATCCGGAACGAACTCGGCCATGATTTTCGTCGAATTCTCGAACCCAGCGTTGATCCTTCGCAGATGATCGGCGGTCACGCCGGTCGTCTGACCCAAGGACTCGTCGAGCAGTTCTACACCCCGCTCGTAGGTCAACGGCTCGGCCGACGGCTGCGCCGACAGGTCGAGACCCAGTCCACCGAGCAGATTCTCGACGCTCAACGCGCCGTCGACGTTGTCCTCGTCGTGGCCGTCGACATAGCTGTCCAGCAGAGCGAGAGTGCGTACTTCGCTACCGGTGCTGCGCAATTCCACAGCGATCGCGTGAGCGAGCGAGCCGCCGAGCGACCAACCGAGCAGGTGGTACGGCCCGACCGGCTGGACAGTGCGGATCTCGTCGGCGTACCGGTGCGCGAGGTCGCGAATGGAACCGAACGTCGTACCTTCCACAATGCTCGGCAGCTGCAAGCCGTACACGGGGCGGTCGTCGGTCAGCTTTGCGACGATACCGGCATATCCCCACGAGAGCCCGATTCCCGGATGGACGCAGAACAGCGGTGCCTTCGACCCGGCTCCACGCAGCGGAATCATCACACCGAACACCGAATCCAGATCGGCACCCGCGGCATCGGCGTCGGACGCAACCCGTGCGGCCAGCCCGGCCGGTGTCGGGTCGACGAACAACGCTTGCAGCGGCACTCGTACTCCGATGGCATCTTCGATGGCAGGAACGATCTTCGTGGCCACCAGCGAGGTTCCGCCGAGCTCGAAGAAGTTGTCGTCCATACCGACTCGCTCGACTCCGAGAACCTGAGCAAAGGCATCGGCGATGGCCGCCTCCACGTCGGTACTCGGTGCCCTGTACGGCGTTGTCGAGACCGTCAGCTCCGGTATCGGCAGTGCGCGACGGTCGAGCTTGCCCACCGGGGTGAGCGGAATGTCGTCGAGTTCGATGATTGCCGACGGAACCATGTGACGCGGAAGCACTTTCGCGACTCGATCCCGAAGCGCTTCGGTGTCGACCGCCTCTCCGTCTGCCGCCAGGACATAGGACACGAGCACCGTGTCCCCGGACGCAGCGGTGTGTCCGATCGTGGCGGCAAATCCGACCTGTTCGTTCTCGGTGAGGGCGGAGTCGATCTCGCCGAGCTCGATACGGAAGCCGCGCACCTTGACCTGGAAGTCACTGCGTCCGACGAATTCGACCGCACCTGTGCTCCCCCAGCGTACGACGTCACCGGTCCGGTACATCCGTTCGCCCGGGGTGCCGAACGGGTCGGCTACGAACCGCTCGGCCGTGAGGCCGAACCGTCGCAAGTACCCACGTGCGGTGCCGGGGCCGGCGATGTACAGCTCTCCCGACACTCCCACCGGGACCGGGCGCAGGCGTGCGTCGAGCACCATGAACCGGAATCCGGTGCCCGGGCTGCCGACGTCCACCGTGCCGCCGGGGACCAACGGCCCACCGACGCTCGCCTGAATCGTGGTCTCGGTCGGACCGTAGCCGTTGAACATCGTGCGGCCGGGTGCCCACCTCGCCACCAGTTCCGGAGTGCAGGCCTCGCCGCCGACGGCAAGGACACGTACGGTGCCGAGCCGAGACTCGTCGATCGAGGACAACGCCGCCGGCGTCAGGAATGCGTGCGTGACGTGTTCGGACTCCAGCAGGTCGGCAAGTTCGCTGCCGCCGAACGTGCCGGGCGGCACGATCACGACCGTGGCACCGACGCCGAACGCCATCGTCAGCTCGTACACCGACGCGTCGAAACTCGGTGAGGCGATGTGAGATACCCGCGAGTCACGCGTGGGGCGGAATCGATCGATCACCTCGGCCTGCAGGTTGGTCAGGCCTCGATGCCGCACCGCGACGCCCTTGGGGCGACCCGTCGAACCCGAGGTGTAGATCAGGTACGCCGGATGGTCGAGGTGCAACGTCGCCGTGCGCTCCGAGTCGGTGACGGCGTCCACGGGATAACGAGACAGCTCCGAGGACGTTTCGGGATCGTCCAAGACGAGCCACGGCACGGTGTCGGGTAGCGAATCCCTGCTGTCGACATCGGTCAATCCCATTGCAGCGCGGGAATCTTCGAGCATGTGCGCGATGCGATCGGACGGGTAGCTCGGGTCGACCGGCAAGAACGCTGCGCCGGTCTTGGCAACCGCCCATACCGACAGAACCGATTCGATCGACCGAGGCAGTGCCAGGGCGACGAACGTCTCGGGCCCGACGCCGTAGTCGATGAGCATCCGAGCAATTCGGTTCGACCAGCTGTCGAGGTCGGCGTAGGACAGGCTCACACCCCGGTACGTGACCGCGACGGCATACGGGTCGAGGGCCACCGACGCGGCGAGCATCTCCGGCCATGTCCGCAGCGCGACGTCGGCGGGCCCGCGTGCCGGTGCCAGGGCCTGCTTCTCGTCGGCACCGAGAATGTCGATGTCACCCACCGCTGTGAGTAGGTTGCTTCCGACGGCGTCGAGTACGCGAACCAGTCGCGCTGCGATGGCGTCGACGGTGGCCGCATCGAACAACGAGGTGGCGTAATCGAACGCTGCCTCGAAGCCGGCCGGTCGCCCGTCGTCCCCGAAATTCTCGGACACCAGGAGTTGCAGGTCCTGTTTGGCCACGGGTACGTCGAAGTCGAAGCCTTCCACCCGCAGCTCGGGGAGCTCGAGTGACGCCTTCTCGTTGTTCTGGAACGACAATGCCACCTGTGACAGCGGTGCGTACGCCGTCGACCGCGTGGGGTTGAGTACCTCCACGATGCGCTCGAAGGGCATCTCGGTGTGATCGAAGGCATCGAGATCCTGTGTCTTCACCTGCATGAGCAGGTCGACGAACGGGGTGGCGTCGACAACCCGGCTGCGCAACACCAACGTGTTGACGAACATACCGACGAGGTCGTCCAGTCCTGCGTCACCGCGTCCTGCCACCGGAGTGGTGATCGCGATGTCATCGGTGCCGCTCAGTCGTGCCAGCACCACGGCGAACGCGGCGTGCAACACCATGAACATACTGACGTTCTGTTCGCGGGTCATCTCGACGAGTGCCCGATGTATCTCGGCGTCGATGGTGAATCGCACCCGGCCACCCCGGAAATCCTGAGTGGTGGGCCGAGGGCGATCGGTGGGCAGAGGCAGCAGATCCGGCAGGCCTGCGAGCGCTGTGGTCCAGTACTTCAGCTGGGCCGCGGCCACGCTCGACTCGTCCTTCTCGTCGCCGAGCAGCGAACGCTGCCAGAGCGTGTAATCGGCGTACTGCACCGGTAGCGGCCGCCAATCCGGTGCGCGTCCCGCACTGCGAGCCGAGTACGCGAGTACGACGTCCCGTGCCAGCGGTGCCATCGATGCGCCGTCGGCTGCAATGTGGTGCACCACCATGGCGAGAACGAAGACCTGATCTTCCGCCGCCGCGCCGGTCGTGTCGAGCACCTGGAACAGCTCGACATGCACCGGGATCTCGGTGGTGACGTCGAACCCGCGACCCGCCAACAGAGCCACGCGATCGGTCAGTACCCCGGCATCGATTCGTTCGGGTTCGACCGTCGGTGCGACATCGCCGGCCGGATGCACCAGCTGCACCGGGAACTGCGGACCCTCGGGGAAGGTCGTACGCAGCGACTCGTGGCGTTCGAGAACGTCGACGACCGCGGCTGCCAGTGCTGCGGTGTCCAGCTGTCCGGTGAGCTTGACGACCAACGGCACGTTGTATGCCGCCGAGGAGGTGTCGAACCGGTTGATGAACCACATACGTTGCTGAGCGAGCGAGAGCGGGATGTGCTCGGGCCGCGGAGCCGCAACGAGGGCCGGCCGCTGTGTCCGGGTGTCTGCGGTACCGACCGCTTTCGCCAGACCCGACACCGTCGGCGTTTCGAAGATCGTGCGAACGCCGATGGCAGTACCGAATTCTGCGTTGACGCGCGCGATCACACGAGTAGCGCTGAGCGAGTCGCCCCCCAGCTCGAAGAAGCTGTCATCGGCACCGACTCGGTCGACGTCGAGGATCTCGGAGAACACCGCCGAGACGGTGAGCTCGGCAGGGGTGGTCGGCTCGCGGTACGACGTGGCTGCGCCGAACTCCGGGATCGGCAGTGCAGCGCGATCGAGCTTGCCCACGGGGGTGAGCGGAATGGTCTCGAGCACGACGATGGCGCTCGGAACCATATGGGACGGCAGCGCAGCGGCCAGATGGTCGCGCAAGACAACGGTATCGAAGGTGTCGACATCCACCCCTGTCAGACGGACGTAGGCAACGAGAACCGTCGCCCCCGACGGTCCCGGAATGCCGAAGGTCGCCGCGAAATCCACCGCGGGATGCGCAGAGAGCGCAGCGTCGATTTCGCCTAGTTCGATGCGGAATCCACGAACCTTGACCTGGGAGTCGCTCCGACCGACGTACTCGACGGTCAGATGGGGTGTCCACCGCACCACGTCACCGGTGCGATACATCCTGGAACCGGGCGCACCGAACGGATCGGCGACGAATCGCTCGGCCGTGAGGCCCATTCGATCGTGGTAGCCGCGGGCCAGACCGACACCGGCGAGGTACAGCTCCCCTGCGACGCCGACGGGTACGGGCTGTAGACGTGAATCCAGGACGACCTCGTGCACACCGCGCACCGGCCCGCCGATCGACACCGGTTCGCCGGCGACCATCGGTGTACTGATGTTGGACATGATCGTGGCTTCGGTGGGTCCGTAACCGTTGTACAGGTTGCGCCCCGGCGCCCACTTGCCGACCAACTCGGCCGGGACGGCTTCGCCGCCTACGACGACGTCGGCGAACGTGTCGAGACCGGTCGGGTCGACCGATGCGAGCGCAGACGGAGTGATGAATCCGTGAGTCACTGCCTCCGATGCCAACAACGACGCGAGCTCCTCGCCGCCGTACACCGTCGGCGGCACGATCACCATCGTTGCTCCGACGCCGAATGCAAGCAGGTATTCGAGCACGGAGGCATCGAAGCTCGGAGACGAAACATGCAGTGTGCGTGATTCTTTCGAGACGTCGTAGCGCTCGCGCTGCTCGGTCGCGAAGTTGTCGAGGCCGGAGTGGGTGACCACGACGCCCTTCGGAACGCCCGTCGAGCCCGAGGTGTAGATCGTGTACGCGGCACTGTCGAGAGTGACACGACCGTGCCGTTCGCTGTCGGCTATCGGCTCGTCGCTCATGCCGTTCGGGCCGTCCGTGGCGAGATCGTCCAAGATGATCCACGGCACGGTCGAGGGCAGGTCGTCGAGATGGGCGCGGGTGGTGACACCGAAACTCGCGCCGGAATCCGCCAGCATGTGCTCGATGCGATCGGCCGGGTAGTTCGGGTCGACCGGAACGAATGCGGCACCGGACTTGGCGACCGCCCACACAGTCAGAACGGACTCGATGGACCGTCCGATACCGAGCGCGACGAACGTCTCGGTCTGCACGCCGTGGCTCAGCAGAATTCGAGCTAGTCTGTTCGACCGTCGGTCCAGTTCCCGATACGTCAGCTCACCGTCCACGCTGCGCAACGCGACGGCGTCCGGGTCGATGGCTGCGGCGTCGGAGAAGATCTCCGGCAACAAACGCTCGGAGCGGCCTTCGATTCCGAATACCGGTGCAAGGGAGGCGAATTCGGCCTGATCGAGCAGGCCGAGTCGGGCCAGAGGCTGCTGTTCGTCTGCCAGCACCGCGTCGAGTACCCGCTCGACTCGATCGACGATCGCGTCGACGTCCTCGACGTCGAACAGTTCGGGCAGGTACTTCGCCTTCAGATTCAGGCGCTCGTCGACGGACGAGACCAGAGTCAGTGGGTAGTGCGCGGCGTCGGTTCCCAGAATGTCGGTTACCTGCATACCCGCGAAATCCGTTGCGGCAGAGGCTCCTGCGCGATCGACCGGGTACGACTCGAACACCGTCAGCGTGTCGAACGCTACCCCGGCACCCGCGGCACGCTGGATGTCGGTCAGCCCGAGGTAGTGGTGGTCCAGCAACGACGCCTGCTCCGACTGAACACGATCGACCAGTGCGCCCAGCGGCTCTTTCGGATCGAGCGTGACGCGAACAGGCAGCGTGTTGATGAACAGCCCGATCATGCCTTCGATGCCTGGGACCTCAGGTGGACGTCCCGACACGGTGGCACCGAACACGACGTCGTCTCGACCGGTCAGTGTCGCGAGCACGATGCCCCACGCGGTCTGCACCAGCGTGTTGAGAGTCGAGCCGCGGCGTGCTGCGAAATCGCGTAGCGCAGCGGTGGTCTCGATCGACAACGAGCGCTCGGATTCACGTGAGACCGTCGACAGTTGCCGACCTCGATCGCCGGTGACCAGAAGAGTCGGTTCCTCGACGCCTGCCATCGCACTGACCCACTGCGCGGTGGAGATCGAAACGTCGCGTTGCCGCATCCAGGTCAGGTAATCCCGGTACGCGGGCACCCTCGGCAGCATCGAGTCGTCGGACTCGGTGACGTACAGCGTGATGAGCTCCTTGACGACCAGCGGCGTCGACCACCCGTCCAGCAGAATGTGGTGGTTGGTCAGCAGCAGTCGCCAGTGATCGTCGGCGAGGGTGATGAGCGTGAAACGAAGGAGCGGCGCAGAGTCCATCTCGAACCGAACGCCGCGATCGGCTTCGAGAACTGCCTCCAGCGCAGCCTCGACATCGGCTTCGCCGCGCAGATCGATCTCGGCCCACGGAACCGTGACCGAACTCTGCACGATCTGCAGCGATTCGCCCGAGCTGTTGTGGACGAACGCTGCCCGCAGGTTCGGATGGCGCGAGACGAGCTTGTCGACTGCGGCATGCATCCGGACGGAATCGACGGTGCCACGCAGCTCGAGACCGAGTTGCACCATGTAGGCGTCGACACCGGCAGTGTCGCTGCCGACCTCGCCCGCGAGGCGCGCGTGGAAGAGCAAACCGGCTTGTAGCGGCGACATCGACCACACGTCGTCCAGGTCCGGGAATCTGTTCTCCAGTACCTCGATGGATTTCTGATCTATGTCGACCAGCTCGAGATCGGACGGAGTGAGACCGCCCGCACCGTCGGCCGAGGCGTGCTCGGTGATCGAGGTGAGTGCCTGCGTCCAGAGCTCGATCAAACGATCGACCTCGTCGGCATCGAGGATTCCGGCCGGGAACGCGAACGTGGCGTCCAGCTGCGGGCCGTCGGGTGTCGACGTGGTGACGGCATTGATGTCCAGCGCAGCAGGTACGGGCATGTCCGGGTTCTGTGCGTCACCCAGTTCTGCGTCGGCGACGGGAATCCAGCCCACGTCTTCCATGCCTTCGGATGAACCGGTCGAGAAGCGTCCGAGGTAGTTGAAGCTGACCTGCGGAGCGGCGTAACCGGACAGAGCTTCGGCTCCCGCGGAATCGAGGTAGCGCAGCATGCCGTAGCCGATGCCGTGATCGGGGATCTCCAGCAGCTGCTCCTTGACAGCCTTGATCAGTGCACCGGCGGAGTCTCCACCGGCCAACGCGTCGGTGATGTCGACGGAGCCGAGGTCGAGGCGCACCGGGAAGATCGTGGTGAACCAGCCGACGGTCCTGCCGAGATCCGCGCCGGGCACCACGGCATCCTCACGTCCGTGGCCCTCGAGTGTGATCAAGGCGCTACGAACGGCGTCTCCGCGTTCACGGCGCCATGCGGTCAGCGCCAGAGCCAATCCCGCCAACAGACCGTCGTTGACGCTGCCCCGGAAGACATTCGGCACAGTGGTGAGCAGTCGCTCAGTGACCTCGACGGGTAGCGAGGTACGGATACGCTGCACGGTCGCGTCGACGTCCACTCGCTTGTCCAGCGATCGCGAGCCGATGGTCGGGTCTTCGCCGTCGAGGATGCGTTGCCACAGCCCGAGTTCCCCGGCGCGGCTCGCAGTGACCTCGGCCAAACCGGTCGACCAGCGGCGCATCGATGTGCCGACAGCGGCCAGTTCGGGCTCGTTGCCTGCGACGATTTGGCTCCATGCGGTCGCCAGGTCCGGAACGATGATTCGCCACGACACGCCGTCGATGACGAGGTGATGTGCGACGACGAGAAGGCGACCGGATCCGCCTGGACCCTGGAACCACACCATCTGCACCATGACGCCGTCGGCTGGGACGAGTCGATCTGCTGCGGCATCGAGTTCCGCCGCAGCGCGGGTGGAGAACTCGGAGCCGTCGATCGAGTTCACCGGCACTGCGTGCACGACCGATGCGGCCGACACCGAGCCGATCGGAGATACTTCCTCGCGCCAGGTGCCGTCGGAGTCCTGGAACAGACGCGACCGCAACATGTCGTGACGATCGAGCACGGCTTGAACGGTGCGTTCGAGAGTGTCGCTGTCGATACCGACCGGGAGCTGGAGCAGCGCCGTTTGGGTGTACCGACCGAAGTCGGTGCTACGGTCCAACATCCACCGGACGACCGGAGTCAGCGGTAGCGGACCGACTCCCCCGCCGTCGAGTTCCTCGAGTACGACGGCATCGCCTCCGAGAACGACCACCTCGGCCAGTGCGGCCACGGTCTTGCGCTCGAAGATGTCACGGGGAGCCAGTACCAGGCCGGCCGCCTTGGCGCGCGAGACCAGCTGGATGGACATGATGCTGTCGCCGCCGAGTGCGAAGAACGAATCGTCGACGCCAACGGCGTCGAGACCGAGCACATCCGCGAACAAGCCGGCGAGAATGGACTCGACTTCTGTTGCCGGCAAACGACTTTCGGTGACATTGGCCGAGAAGTCCGGAGCCGGCAAGGCGCGGCGATCGAGCTTGCCGTTGGCGGTGAGGGGCAACTCGTCCAGCACGATCAGTGCGGCAGGCACCATGTAGGACGTCAATGTGGTGCCCACGAAATCGAGGACCGCGGCGTGGTCGAGGGTTCGACCCGACTCGGCAACGACGTAGCCGATCAGACGATCACCGAAGCCGTCGTCGCGTACCGAGACCACCGAAGCCGCGACGCCGTCGAACGCGAGCAGCGCGCTCTCGATCTCGCCGAGCTCGATGCGGAACCCGTGCAACTGGACCTGCATGTCGCTGCGGCCCATGTATTCGAGCGCCCCGTCGCGGTTCCACCTCGCCGTGTCACCGGTGCGGTACATCCTCGAGCCGGCGATGCCCGACGGGTGTGCAACGAAACGAGTGGCCGACAGGTCCGCCCGTCCGAGGTAGCCACGTGAGAGCTGTGCCCCGGAGACGTACATTTCGCCGGTCACGCCAGGTGGCACGGGGTTCAGGCGCGCGTCGAGAACGGCAACGTTCAGTGCCGGGATCGCCTGACCGATGACGCTGGCGGAGGCCGACGCGGCGAACTCCTCGGTCAGGGCCAGGTGGCTCACGTGGACCGTCGTCTCGGTGATGCCGTACATGTTCACCAGGGTCGGCGCGGACTCGTCGTGCCGGGTATACCAACGGCCCAGCTGTCCGAGATCGAGTGCTTCACCGCCGAAGATCACGTAACGCAGTGACAGTTCTGCGGAGTCGTCGGCGGTTCCCACCGCCGCGGTGGCAACCCTGTCGGCTTCCGCGAACTGGTAGAACGCCGTCGGTGTCTGGTTGAGCACCGTGACCTTCTCGCGCACCAGCAACTCGCGGAACAGTTCCGGCGAGCGTGCCGTGTAGTAATCGACGACGACGAGGGTTCCGCCGTGCAGCAACGGGCCCCACAGTTCCCACACCGAGAAGTCGAACGCGTACGAGTGGAACATCGTCCAGACATCGCGGCTGTCGAAATCGAACAGGTCCGCAGTGTTCGCGAACAGTGTTGCCACGTTGCGGTGCGCGATCTGGACGCCCTTGGGACGGCCGGTACTGCCCGAGGTGTAGATGACGTAAGCGATCGAATCTGCACTGGTCGTGCCCGAGCGGTCCGCATCCGTCAGCGGAGTGCCGGAGACACCGTTCAGCTCGTCGATCAGTTCGGGCGAATCGACCAGGAGAACCTCGAGATCGGAGGCCGGAACCGAGGCACTGTCGGCAACGGTGGAGATGACGCAGACGGGCGAGGCGTCCTCGAGCATGAACGCGAGTCGGTCCGCGGGGTAGGAGACGTCGATCGGCAGATATCCGCCGCCGGACTTGATGACAGCGAGCAGCGCCACGATCAGCTGCTCGTCACGTGGCATGGCGACCGCAACGAGTGATTCGGACGTCACGCCGCGACTGACGAGAACCCGGGCCAAGCGACTCGAACGTTCGTCCAGTTCGGCGTAGGTCATCGATCGATCACCGAAGACGACGGCACGCGAATCCGGGAATCGTGCTGCAGCAGCGGCGAATCGGTCGGACAAGGTCGAGTCGTCTGCCTCGAGACCCGCATGGTTCCACTCGTGCGTCATCGCACCGAGCTCGCCGGGAAGCAGCAGATCGATGTCGCCGACAGCACTGTCGGGATCGGCAGTGACTGCGTCGAGGACAGCGCCGAAGCGTGCCGAGAACTCCTGGACGGACGATTCCTCGAACACGTCGACCGCGTACGTGATCGCCGCAGTCATGCCGGACGGTGCACCGGTCTCGTCGAACTTCTCCGCAACGGTCAGCTGTAGATCGAACTTCGCCACGTGTGCGTCGATGTCCACGGCCTGGACGGTCAGGTCCGGCAACTCGAGCGCCGCCGAGGTGTTGTTCTGGAATTCGAGCAGTACCTGGAACAGTGGCGAATGGTCGGTCGAACGGGTCGGGTCGAGTACGTCGACCAACCGCTCGAACGGGACGTCGGTGTTGTCGAACGCCGCCAGATCGGCTGTGCGCGTAGCACGGAGCAGATCGACGAACGAGAGCTGCGGTGCCACCTCGGTACGGAGAACGAGCGTACCCACGAACATGCCGACCAGATCGTCGAGCGCGGCGTCGCCGCGGCCGGCGATGGGGGTACCGACCGCGATGTCCTCGGTGCCGCTCAGTCGTGCCATCAGGACCGACCATGCAGCGTGCACGGCCATGAAGACGGTTGCCTCGTTGGCGCGCGCGATGTCGACCAGCTTGGCGTGGGTGTCGGGCTCGATCTCGAATCGAACACTGTTGCCACGCAACGACTGACGAGCCGGGCGCGGGCGATCCAACGGCAGCGGGAGGACCTCGGGCAGATCCGCCAGGGCGGTCTTCCAGAAGTCGAGCTGCTGTGCGGCCAAGGACGACGGATCGGACTCGTCACCGAGAACATCACGCTGCCAGATCGCGAAGTCGGCGTACTGAACCTCGAGCGGTGTCCACATCGGAGCCGTCTCGGCGACACGGGATCCGTAGGCCACCATCACGTCTCGCGCCAGCGGTGCCATGGACGCTCCGTCCGCGGCAATGTGATGCACGACGATCGAGAGTACGAACTCATCGGGTGCCACACGGTACAGAACCGCGCGGAACGGCAGCTCGGTCGAGACGTCGAACCCCTGTGCCGCGGCAGCCGACACGGCCGCCACGATCGCATCGGCTTCGAGATCGACGACGTCGAGCTCCCTCGACGCAGTCTGTGCATCGAGAATCTTCTGCTCGGGTCGCTCTCCCTGGGTGGGGAACACCGTTCGCAGCGACTCGTGTCGTTCCAGAACATCGTTGACGGCTGCACTCATCGCGGCAATGTCGAGGCGACCGGTCAGGCGTACCGCGAGCGGGATGTTGTACGCCGCCGACGTCACGTCGAACTGGTTGATGAACCACATTCGCTGCTGAGCGAGGGACAACGGAATCGAACTCGGCCGCGGCTTCGCCACCAGTGCTGGGCGGCGAACCGTCCCTTGCGGATTGCTGTCCACACGCTCTGCGAGCGATTCGACCGTGGGGGCCTCGAACAGGGCGCGCACACTGATCGCAGCGTCGAGGGCAGTGTTGACCCGTGCAGTGAGTCGGGTAGCGCTGAGGGAGTCGCCGCCCAGATCGAAGAAGCTCGAGTCGATGCCGACAGCGTCGATTCCGAGCACCTCACCGAAGATCTCGGCGATGATCCGTTCCGTCTCGGTACGCGGGGCACGTGAATCACTTCCGAGATGGAGGTCGGGCGCAGGCAGTGCCTTTCGATCCAGCTTGCCGGCCGGGGTCAACGGAATCGACTCCAGCTCGACGAAAGCCGTCGGGATCATGTGTGTGGGAAGTGAACTCGACACATGGGTGCGCAAGGATGCGGTGTCGATCTGTCGACCCGGCCGCGGGAGAACGTAGGCGACCAGAATCGTGTTTCCCGCGGGACCGTCGACTCCCACCGTGGTGGCGAATTCGACCGTCGGATCGTCGGTGAGTACTGCGTCGATCTCGCCCAGTTCGATGCGGAAGCCGCGCACCTTCACCTGGAAATCGCTGCGCCCGACGTATTCGAGCGTTCCGGATTCGGTCCACCGCACGACATCTCCGGTGCGGTACATTCGCGCGCCCGGCTCGGCGAAGGGGTTTGCGACGAATCGGTCTGCGGTCAAACCGAATCGGGAATGGTAGCCCCGAGCCAGCGCGGGTCCGGCAAGATACAGCTCTCCCGCAACTCCGACCGGAACTGGGTGCAACCGTGCGTCGAGAACGACCTCGCTGAAACCGATTGTCGGCGAACCGATGTCGATCGGGGAATCTACGTTCAGCGAATCGCTGATCGACGAGAAGATCGTCGCTTCGGTGGGTCCGTACGCATTGAACATCAGACGACCCGGTGCCCAGCGAGCCACCAGCTCGGGCGGACAGACGTCTCCACCGGTGGCGACGACGCGCAGCTCGGTGAGGCCTTCGGGGTCCACCGACGCCAGTGCGGCAGGCGTGACGAACGCGTGAGTCACGTTCTGCTCGGCGAGCAGTGCTGCCAGCTCGGTGCCACCGTAGACCGAGGTCGGTGCGATGACCATCGTCGCGGCACCGGAGAACACCATGACCAGTTCGAGGATGGAGGCATCGAAGCTCGGCGAAGCGAAAGCCAGAACTCGGGCATCGGGAGATACCTCGAAACGGCTTCGCTCTTCCTCTGCCAGGTTTGCAAGACCGCGATGGGTGACCGTGACGCCCTTGGGGACACCGGTCGAGCCCGACGTGTAGATCAGATAGGCAACCTGATCGACATGCATCGGACGCGTTCGATCGTCGTCGCGAACGGGGGTGGTCGGGAGATGTTCTAGCTCGGCGCGTGTCTCGTCCTGATCGAGGACGGTCCACCGGGCCGACCCGAGACCGTCGACCGCAGACACGTGGGTGGCGAGTGTGAGACCGATCGAGGCCTCCGAGTCGACCAACATGTGCTCTACGCGATCGCGGGGGTAGCTCGGATCGATCGGCAGGAATGCCGCGCCCGTCTTGGCGACAGCCCAGATGGCGAGGACCGAATCGACGGAGCGAGGTAGAGCAAGTGCGACAACGGTTTCCGGTCCGGCACCGCGGGCGATGAGCGCACGGGCAAGAGCGGACGACCGTGAGTCGAGCTCGTCGTAGCCGAGGCTGCCGCTCTCACTCCACAGTGCGAGGCCGTCGGTGTTCGTCGCCGCAGCATCGGTGAGGATCTCGGGGAGCAGACGAACACTCGACGACGCCGGGCCGTGAACCGGGGCCAATCGGCCCAGCTCGTCCTCGGACAACAGTGACAGCGATCCGATCCGCCGATCGGTATCGGCAGCAATGGCCTCCAATACCCGGACGATCCTGTCGATCGTTGCTCGAACGACGCTGTCCTCGAAGAGCTCGGGCAGATATTTGGCTTCGATGTGCAGGCGGTCGTCGACCATGGCGACCAGGGTCAGTGGATACTGCGCCGTGTCGCTGCCGTCGTGAACGTCGTGAACGTGCATGCCGGCGAGGTCGGTCTCGGCCGACAGTCCTGCGCGGTCCATCGGGTAGGACTCGAACACCGTCAGGGTGTCGAAGGCGACGGCCGGCCCCACGGCCCGCTGGATGTCGGTGAGTCCGAGGTAGTGGTGATCGAGCAGAGCAGCCTGCTCGGCCTGCACCCGATCGAGGTATTCACCGAGTGTCTCGGACGGATCGAGCACGATTCTGACCGGCAGGGTGTTGATGAACAAGCCGACCATCGACTCGATGTCGGAGACCTCGGGCGGTCGTCCGGACACGGTCGCGCCGAACACCACATCGGACCGTCCGGTCAAGGTGCCGAGGACCATGGCCCACGACGCCTGCACCATGGAGTTCATCGTCACGCCGCGTGCTCGGGCGACGGCCCGCAGACGGTCGGTCTGCGCCGTGTCCAGCGAGATCAGTGCGCGGCCGGCCAGAGTCGATTCCTGGCGACGACTTTCGACCGGCGTCAGCAGTGTGGGTTCGGACAGCCCTGCGAGCGCATCGGTCCACGCCGCAGTTGCTGCCGAACGGTCACGTCTGGCGAGCCACGACAGGTAGTCGCGGTAGGCAGGCACGCGAGGCAGAACGGTCTCGTCGCCGTCCACCACGTACAGAGTCAAGAGGTCTTTGAGCAGCAGCGGAGTCGACCAGCCGTCGAGCAGAATGTGATGGTTGGTCATCACCAGACGCCACTCGCCCGGAGCCATCGTGATCAGCATGAAGCGCAGTAACGGAGCTTGAGCCATGTTGAAACGGGTGGCTCGGTCCTCGTGTTCGATGCGCTCGAGCTCGGCTGCCCGGTCGTCGACGTCCAGACCGGTGAGGTCGATCGACGACCACGGTACGTCGACATCGTGATGCACGATCTGGATGGACTCGCCGTCCGTGTTGTGTACGAAGGCGGTTCGCAGGTTGGCGTGTCGACGCAGCAGCGCCTGAGCGGACCGTCGGAAGCGCGCCTCGTCGACGTCCCCGCGCAGTTCCAGCACGAGTTGGACGATGTAGGCATCGACGGACTGATCCGACAGCTCGGCGTGGAACAGCAGACCGGCCTGCAGCGGCGTCATCGACCAGATGTCGTCCAGCGTCGGGTAGACGCGTTCGAGGTCGTCGATGGAGCTCTGGTCGAGCCGAACGAGATCGAGATCCGACGGCGTGAAACCGCCTGCACCGGGACGCTGCGCCAGCTTGGTCAGCGCGGTGAGCGCCTGACGCCACAGTTCGACCAGCTCTGCGACCTCGGCCGCGTCGAGCACGCCGATGGGGAACGCGAACGACGCTTCCAGTCGCGGGCCGGTCGGTGTCGCCGTGGTGACGGCGTTGATGTCGAGCACAGCGGCGACGGGGAGATCCTCGTCCTGCGAATCGCCGACACCGGAATCGTCGACCGGCAACCAACCGTGCCCGCGAAGCTCGTCCGGAATGTCGGTGCTGTAACGCCCGAGGTAATTGAAACTGATCTGTGGAGCCGGGAAGTCGCGAAGAGCAGCGGCACCCGTCTCGTCCAGGTAACGCAGCATGCCGTAGCCGATACCGTGATCCGGGACGGCCAGCAACTGCTCCTTGACCGACTTGATCAGGCGCGCTGCATCGGCACCGCCGGCGAGAGCGTCGTCCAGATCGATACCGTCGAGGGTCAATCTGAGTGGGTAGATGGTGGTGAACCAGCCGATGGTGCGGCCGAGATCAGCGCCGGGTACGACGTGGTCCTCACGGCCGTGACCCTCGAGGGAGATGAGAGCGTCGTCGACGACCACGCCGCGACCTCGTCGCCACACGGCGGTGGCGAGGGCGAGAGCGGCGAGTAGACCGTCGTTGACACTGCCGTGGAACGCATCGGGCAGAGCAGTCAGCAGACCCTCGGTGACGTCGGTCGGCAGGGTCAGCTCGATCTTGTCCACGGTCCGGTACACGTCGATCTCGCGATCGAGCGCGCGAGATCCGATGAGCGGATCAGGTTGCGCCACAACAGATCGCCAGATCTCGAGCTCGTCGGCGCGGGTTGCGGTGACCTCACGCAATCCGTGAGACCAACGGCGCATCGAGGTGCCGACCGGTGCTAGTTCCGGAGTGCTTCCGCCGATGATCTGCGCCCATGCCGACGCGAGATCCGGTACCAGAATTCGCCAGGAGACACCGTCGATCACCAGGTGATGAGCGACGACGAGCAGACGGCTTCCCTCGGTTCCTGCGTCGAACCACACCATCTGGATCATGACGCCGGAATCAGGTGCCAAGCGGGCCACAGCAGCCGCTGCCTCCGTCTTGGCCTGCTCCGAGAACTGCGGTCCGTGAACTGTGGACGACGAGACTCGGTGGACTACCGACTGCGCCGACACCGATCCGACGGGCAGAACCTCCATCGCGGGGTGTTCACCGCGATGCAGCACGCCTCGAAGCATGTCGTGGTGATCGAGAACCGTCTGAACCGTGGCTCGAAGGACGTCGAGTTCGATGTCCGCCGGAAGCGTCAGCACAGCGGTCTGAGTGTGCTTGTCGAGCACTGCCGTGCGATCGAGCATCCATGCCACGATCGGGGTCAGCGGTACGTCTCCGACGCCGCCTCCCGGCAATTCCTCCAGCACCAGTGGAGCAGTCCCGTCACCGGCTGCGACTACCTCCGCCAATGCGGCAACTGTCTTGTGCTCGAACACATCTCGTGGCGAGAGGGCGAGCCCGGCAGCCTTGGCGCGCGAGACCAACTGAATGGACATGATGCTGTCGCCGCCGAGCGCGAAGAACGAATCGTCGACGCCTACATGGTCCAACCGCAGGACCTCGGCGAACAATCCGGACAGTGTTTTCTCGACCGCATTGTCGGCATCGCGGCCGCCTGTGGTGACCTGAGCGGACCAGTCGGGTTCGGGTAGTGCGTTTCGGTCGAGTTTGCCTGCCGGAGTCAACGGAATCGACTCGAGCATCACCAACGCCGACGGCACCATATGCGCCGGCAACACCGACCCCACATGCTCGCGACATCGAACTCATCGTCCTCGAC
>NZ_LMRR01000042.1 GCF_001426085.1 Rhodococcus sp. Leaf278 | reverse complement strand
TTACGCAGGACCGGCCAGACGACGTCTTCGAGGTGCTGACGCAGGTCGTAGATGCCGTGCTTGGCCATGAGCACACCGTTGCGGCGGAAGTTCGGCATCCCGGCACCGGGCATGACGAAGTTGGTGACGATGTCGGAGACGGCCTGCAGTGTCTGATCGGGGGAGATGTCCATCGCTGCGCCGGTGATGTTGCGGTAGAACATCATGTGCAGGTTCTCGTCGGCGGCGATGCGTTGGAGCATCCGGTCGGCGATCGGGTCGTCGCAGACCTTGCCGGTGTTGCGGTGCGAGACGCGGGTGGCCAGTTCCTGGAAGGTGACRTASGCGACCGAGTGCAGCAGCCCGACCTGTGWTCCGGCGGGGGAGGCGTAGCCGTTGGTCATGTGGATCATGCGGGCTTCTTCGAGGGCGACGGGGTCGACGCCGCGGGAGACGACGAGGTAGTCGCGCATGACGATGCCGTGGCGGTTCTCTTCGGCGGTCCAGCGACCGACCCAGGTGCCCCAGGCACCGTCGCGGGAGAAGTTCTCGGCGATCTCACGGTGGTAGGAGGGCAGGTTGTCCTCGGTGAGCAGGTTGGTGATCATCGCGGCYTGGGCGACGTCGGAGAGCTTGGATTGCTCGGGGTCGTAGTCCTGGCCGCCGAGGGCGGCGAAGTTGCGGCCTTCGTCCCACGGCACGTAGTCGTGGGGATGCCATTCGCGCGCCATCGTGATGTGACGGTTCACGTTGTCTTCGGCAGTGGGTGCCAGCTCCTGCAGAAGCTCGAGCTGTGTCAGATCCCTNGTGGGGATGCCATTCGCGCGCCATCGTGATGTGACGGTTCACGTTGTCTTCGGCAGTGGGTGCCAGCTCCTGCAGAAGCTCGAGCTGTGTCAGATCCCTCGCCATTAGATCGCCTCCATAGATTGCGTACGACCGGTCCAGCTTACGGCGCCGTAGGTTCGGTGTGAACCTCGTCGCGCCTGTTCACTTGCTGTTCCGTCGGTGGTGATGTCCGGTGTCGACCGACGCGAATCCCCCGAATGTCGATCGACCGGTCGGCCTGCGTGAGAAGGTGCAGTTCCCCCTGCACGTCGCTCTGTCTCGGCCGATCGTTACTTCCCAGTGTACGTACCGGACAGGTGTGATCACTGTTACCCGGACGGTGTGTGGTGCCCCCAGTAGGACTCGAACCTACGACCTGCGGATTAAAAGTCCGTAGCTCTACCAACTGAGCTATAGGGGCGCGGCTCGAAAGTGTAACGGGCCGCGCAGTGCTGACGGCATGTACCCCCGACAGTGCCGCCGATGGGTCAGCGTCCGAAGCTGCTGCATCCGGTCGGTGCAGGAATGCCGGCCAATCGGTCGTCGATCCAGGCATACGCACCGGGGATGCCACTGATGGCGACGATGAGGTGTTCTCCCAGATACTCCTCGAGTCTGACGTCCGCTCCGTGAGCGCACCACTCGTCGTAGAGGGTTTCGGCCCCCTCCCGCGGAATCCAGAATTCCTGTTGTCCCTGGTAGATCATCGTGGGCACGGTCGGGGCGAGATCACCGCCGAGGCGAGTGGCCGCGATGACGTTCCGGGCGATCTCGGTGCGATCGACGTTCGGCACGTCCGACAATGCTTGTGCCGGTATCGGGGCGATCGCGCCTCCCGGCGCGAGCAGAGAAACGCACATGTCCTTGGCGACGGTGGCGAGGCGCAGGCCGTTCGCGTTCATCAGCGAGAACATCTCGGGGTATTCGCGGGCCACCCCCAGAGCTGCGGAAAGAAAGAGAGTGGACGCGACGGTTCCGTTCATCGACGTCAACAGAATCCGGTAGTCCGTCGGCGGGCCACCGAACGCCGCACCGACCAGGTTGACCTCCGGTGCGTACGTCGGTGCCAGTTGTGCGGCCCATCCGGTGGCGATCGCCCCGCCCGAATAGCCTGTCACCGCGATCGGCGATGACGCGGACACGCCGATCTGCGGTACTCGGACCATCGCGCGGAGGGCATCGAGCACCGCGTGCGCCGCCATGCGTCCCGCCGCGTACGCCTGCCGCGGACCCTCGTGATCGGTGACGACGACTGCATAGTTCTTGGCCAGGAACGCCTGTACCGCGGGGATCTCGCGGGCAATTCCCCGCGGCAGTGTCCACGACGGTGCACACGTGTTGCCCAGCGAGTTGATTGCCATGTTGTACGCCACCACCGGTCGGCTCCCGCGCCCTGTCCACGGAGCCGAGGGCACGATGACCGTCGTGACGCCGGCAACCGGACGATCCTTGGAATCGTTGGTACGAAACAAGATTTGCGTCGATGTGACGGGGGTGAGCAGCGGCCCGACGGTGACGGGTCGCGTTGCGAGGACCGAGCCAGGGGGTTGCTGTTCGTACCCCGCGGGCGGATCGAACCAGGGTTCGCCGAGCGGGGTCGGCAGGTAGAGGTCTGGATCGGGAACGGGGGCCACGAAGTTGCCGAAGGGGTCTGCCATCGCCGTGCCGGTCGGCGTGAGCATCAGCAGTGAGACCACAAAAAGTGTTGTCAGGGAACGAAATATGCGTACCGAAGCCTTCATGGCATGCACTCGTTTCCGATAGGCCGAGCCGGCTGTGTGATGTATTTCACAGTATGCCGACGCGGTCCCGGGGACTGCGCGATACCGGGAAAGTGTCGAAAACGTTATCGATCAAATTCGTGCGACATCGATTATCCAACATGGTATTTCGTACCCGAAACCGAAGCATCGACTGTAATCGGCTGGTGTTCAACGGCTTTGATCTGTTAACAAGTCTTACAAATCATTTGCGCTCGAGATGTGTTATGGCCGATAGTAATTCGACTTTCAACTGAATTCGTAGGCTGCAGCGCGGGTGTTCGCGATGTGGATCGGGAACGACGCGGTTCGGCGGTCCTGGACGGGAGACGCCCGGCAGAAGACGGCTCGAGTGCGCACCCCCTGCAGCGCACTCGAGCCGCGCAGACCATACCATCGGGCTTGTTTCGGTTGCCTAATCAAATCTTCTGTCGGCAGTGCCCGCCGAACCGAACCGCTGGTGAGTCGACTCGTGTGTCGTTCGGGTGAAGTACTCTCTATCTGTACTACCTGTGGATACGCAGGGCGCTTGGGCTCGGAGGCACGAAGTAAATGGCACAACAGGAGCGCGCACGGCGGACCCGGGCGGCCATCGTAGAGGCGGCGGCGGCGGAATTCGCCAAGCGTGGATACGCAGCAGCATCCGTCAACACCATCTTGGAAGGCTCGAATGCCACCAAGGGTGCGATGTATTTCCATTTCCAATCCAAAGAGGATCTGGCCAGAGCGGTGCTCGCGGCCGGACTGGATCGGTACGTGGCGATAACGGAGAAGTGGGCAGGCACCACCGCACACCCCTTCTATGTCATCCGGGGCATCGTGGACGACATAGCGCAGAACTTCCAGAACGACGTGATCGTGCGTGCCGAATTCCGACTGATAGTCGAGCCGGAGTTCTACGCGGAGGTTCATTCCGGCGGCGGTCGAGTATGGGGAGCGCAGGGGCACAAGCAGGCCGAGCGGGCTCTGGCGATGGGGGACCTCAAGCCGGAGTTCGATGCGGCCAAGTTCGTCCGAGTTCTCGCCGCGTCGATGGCTGGTCAGCGCTACATGTCCGATCTGGTGGCCGACAACGCGGACCTGCGCGAGCGGTTCGAGGAGTCGGTCGAGGTAGTTCTGTTGGCCATGGCGTCGGATCGTTGGCTTGCCGACTTCACCCGGCACGGGTGGGAACAGTTCGGTGAGAACTACGCAAAAACCGCCTCTGACCTGCCGGTTTGAGATTTGCCAGGAAAGTGTCCTAAGCTATCCCAGCTCCCAACGGAACGCCGTTGAGGGTAACGTCGAAGCAGTTCGGCGGGCCCCCTTCGTCTAGCGGCCTAGGACGCCGCCCTTTCAAGGCGGTAGCGCGGGTTCGAATCCCGTAGGGGGTACGTAGGAAGAGATCGGTTTGACAACCCGGTCGGCAGTACAGCAGTCTTCGTCTCACTCTTCACGAGATGCGGATTTGCAGTTCGGAGAGTTACTGCGCTAGAAATAGCGCGGCAACAACAGTAAGGCCCTGTGGCGCAGTTGGTTAGCGCGCCGCCCTGTCACGGCGGAGGTCGCGGGTTCGAGTCCCGTCAGGGTCGCAACATCGGTGCGAAATCACCGACATTGCGATGGCATTGTTTCACCGGTGCCGCCCGGCCAGGTAGCTCAGTTGGTACGAGCGTCCGCCTGAAAAGCGGAAGGTCGCCGGTTCGATCCCGGCCCTGGCCACCACGGTTTTGGATCGACACGCACCTTGAAAGCCCCTTCCGGTATCCGGGAGGGGCTTTTTCGTGGTCACGACGCCTCCGTGCTGTGTCGACAGCGTTCGTCGAGCGATATGGTCGACGCGTGGACGTGATCGATCGAGCGCAAGAGGATCTGGCGCGTGGAGACACCATCGGTGCTCGGGATCGGCTCGTCGGTGCCCTACGCCGGAACCCTGCCTCGCCGAGCATTCTCGAGCTGCTCGCGTACACCTATCTGGTGCTCGGCGATCGCGCTGCCGCCGGCGCGGCATGGTTCCTCACCGACAAGTCCGACGACGATCCAACGGCGTCGGCCGCATTCGCCGCACTGGCGCGAAAGTACAGGTCACCGTTGGCGCTGGCCGAGGCTCTTCCCATCCACGCGCCCTCGGACTGGTATCCGGTCCGTGCTCGGATCCGCCTCGAACGACTCGGGGCGGCTGTGGAAGCCAATGGTCAGCGCTGGGTGCCGCCGCGTGACGTCGTCTACTTCGACGAGGACGGGCTGAACTCCGACGACTTCTACGATTCGACCGTCGATACTGGAGATGCCGAATACGACGGCGACCGAACCGGGTCGAGCTACCGCTCGGTGCGACAGCGTGCGATCGCGGCTGCGATCGTCATCGCAATCGCGGCCACGTCGGCGTCGGTGGTTCTGGCGCTCATCTTCGGGTGACGATCGGTTCCGGGACGAGCGACTGCGCGCTGAGCGTAGAGTCGCAAAGGAAATTCCGGACGACGACCGAGGGCGACTTCTTTTCATGGGCACAGTGAACGGCGCACCCTCACCGGCACCGAGGGACGACAACTATGCCGTCAATCTAGAACAGGCGCGGGTCTTCGCCCGAGGCTTGGCCGAACACATCAAGACGTGCTCGGCGTCCATCGAAAGCGCACAGAACAAGGCATTTCGAGCTCGGGCGGACCGCGCAATATCCCGAGCCCGAGCGTTCGAGTCCGAGGCATCGACGCTGCGGGCCGAGCTCTACGAGATGTACCGCCATATCGATGCGATGACGGCCCGGTTTCCGGAACTGCGCACCGATCCGGCCGTCCGCGGTTAGCCCGTCGGCACCGCTGCGGAATCGGTGACGGTGCCGAACGTGGCCTCGGCACCGCGACGGCCCAGGGCCGAGCCCCACGTTGCGTACACGGCATCGGTGGTCGAGGACCGGGTGATGTCGCGGCCCTCCGCGACGGTGATCAGGGTGCGGGACAGATCGAACAGGCTGACTCGATGATGCCGGGCCGTTGCGAACAATTCGTCGATGGCGTCGGCGACGGATCCACCGTGAATGCCGATCAGCACTCCGGTCGCGATGTCCACGTCGGTGCGAGACGCAGGTGAATCAGGCAGTCTGTCGGTCATCTTTTTCCTCGAGATGGTGTTGTCGGTGCGGATGACCGAGGCGGAATCTGGCGTCGAGCGGGCTTCACTGTCTCACACGGACACGACATTTCATACCGTCGGTTTTGCCCGCACGTGCATCCGCTCGCCCTGGGGTCCGAACAGGCTCAGCAGCTCCACCGGCCGGTTCCCGACGGCACCGAACCAGTGCGGCACCCGGGTGTCGAATTCGGCCGCCTCACCGGGTTTCATCGTCAGATCGTGCTCGCCGAGAATCAGTCGCAGGGTGCCGTTCAGCACGTAGAGCCACTCGTATCCCTCGTGCGTTCTGGGGCGAGGCTCGGAGTCCTCCGGCTTCACGAGAAGCTTGTAGGCCTGCAGTCCGCCCGGACGCAGGGTCAGGGGAAGAATCGTCACGTGTTCGCGAACAGTGGCCGTCGTGCGCACCCGTGGGTCGGCGACAGGGGGCGCTGTCACCAGGTCGTCGAGCGGCATCTGATGAGCCCGAGCTATCGGCCACAGAAGTTCCAGGCTCGGTTTGCGGTCGCCGGATTCGAGACGCGAGAGCGTGCTGATCGAGATTCCCGTGGTCTCGGACAGTGACGCCAGCGTGGTGTTCTTCTCCATCCTGATGCGCTTGAGACGTGGACCGAGGCCGGCGATGACCTCGTCGAGGCTCAACGATGCTTCCTTCATCCCTGTATTGCAGTTTCGGCAAACGAATTTGTCAAGTCAGGTGAACAGTTGCGCGGGAGGATCGAGACTCCGATTGCTCTCGAACCGTCGAACCAGCCCACTGAGCGGATCGACGAATTCGATCGAGCGGGCGAGCAGCCGGAGTGGATCGGAGTAGTCGTCGTCGGCGACCTCACGGAACGAGGGATAGAAGTTGTCGCCGACGATCGGAATTCCCAACGAGTACAGATGAACCCGAAGTTGGTGGGTCTTACCGGTGCGGGGGTGCAATCGATACCGGCCGTAGGATCCGATGGTGTCGACCAGATCGACGAGTGTCTCGGCGTTGGGTTCACCCGCTACTTCTCGGGCCTGAAGAACGCCGCGCTCCTTGATGATTCGGCTGCGTACCGTCAACGGGAGATCGATGTCGGTTGCGAGTGGGGCAATGGCCTCGTACTGCTTGGTGATGGTGCGTTGAGCGAACAGTTCCTGGTACGGCCGGCGAGCCTGTTGCCGCACGGTGAACACGAGAACGCCTGCCGTGAGCCGGTCCAGACGGTGCGCCGGGCTCAGCTCGGGTAGGTCGAACCGGCGTCGCAGCAGAACGAGGGCCGAGCGAGCGACGTAGGCGCCGCGCGGAGTGGTGGCCAAAAAATGCGGCTTGTCGACCACCAGTAGATTCTCGTCGCGATGGAGGACGTCCAGGGAGAACGGAACCGTCGGCTCCACCGGCGGATCGCGGTAGAGGTAGATGTCGGCACGCGGCCTCGCGATCGTCGCCCCATCGATGGGAATGCCTGTTGCGTCGACGATTTCACCGCCCGCAACTTTCTCGGTCAGCCTCGCTGCGTCCTGCGGGAACCGTGCACGCAGGTACTCGAGCACGGTGGCTCCGGTTGCGACATCGGGCATCCGGACCCGAGTGGGGTCGAGGCCGTCGCGCAACGGCAGTGGGGCGGCAGGCATGCATCGACTGTAAACGGTCCGAGCATGGAAACACCCCGGCCGGAATTCCCGGCCGGGGTGTGGTCTGTGGTGCAACCGCTCGGGTTTCGACCTAGATGGTGACGACCATCTTGCCGGTGTTCTCGCCCTTCATCAGACCGATGAACGCCGAAGGAGCGTTGTCGAGACCGTCGACGACCGTCTCGTCGAACTCGATGGCACCGCCGTTCAGCCACTCGGTCATCTTCGCGCGGAATTCCTCGGTGACGTGTGCGTAGGAGCCGACGATGAAGCCCTTGAGTGTCAGCTCCTTGCCGATGGCCAGCACGAGGTTGCGCGGAGCGGGAGTGGGCTCCGTGGAGTTGTACTGAGCAATGGCTCCGCACATGGCAATTCGGCCGTACCTGTTCATCGAATCGATAGCGGCTTCGAGGTGCTCACCGCCGACGTTGTCGAAGTACACATCGATACCGTCCGGTGCGGCCTTGCGGAGCTGCTCGGCAACCGGACCGTCGTGGTAATCGAATGCTGCGTCGAAACCGAGCTCGAGCAGGCGAGCGACCTTGGCGGGAGATCCCGCACTGCCGATGACGCGGGAAGCGCCGAGCGCCTTGGCGATCTGGCCGACGAGCGACCCGACTGCGCCGGCAGCGCCGGAGACGAAGACGACGTCACCCTGCTTGAACGAGGCAACCTCGGTCAGTCCGGCGTACGCCGTCGTTCCGGTCATTCCCAGTGCGCTCAGGTAGGCGGACGCCTTCGCGGCCGAGAGATCGACCTTGCTCGCTCCGGTGGCCGGGACGATGGCGAGATCACGCCAACCCTTGCCGTGCAGAACCGCATCGCCGACGGCGAAGCCCTCGGCCTTGGACTCGACGATCTCGCCGACGGCACCGCCGTCGAGTGGTGCATCGATCTGGAACGGCGGGACGTACGACTTGACGTCGTTCATCCGACCACGCATGTACGGATCGACCGACATCACGATGTTGCGGACGAGGATCTGCCCGTCTGCGAGTTCGGGGAGGTCGACGTCCTCCGCGCGAAAGTTGTCTTCGGTCGGCCAGCCTTGTGGACGTGACGCGAGGTGAATTTCGTGTGCCTTCATGGTGATGATTCCTACTCGTCTTCGGTGACAGTGACGGTGACGTCGATGTTGCCGCGGGTGGCGTTGGAGTACGGGCACACCTGGTGGGCCTTGTCGGCCAGGGCTTGTGCATCGTCGCGGCTCAGGTTCGGCAGCGTCACCTCGAGGGTGACGGCGAGCTGGAAGCCGCCTGCGTCGTTGGGTCCAATGTCGACGCGAGCGCCGACGGCCGAATCGGTGACGTCGGCCTTGTCCTGGCGCGCCACCATCTGCAGTGCGGAATGGAAGCATGCGGCGTAACCGGCGGCGAAGAGCTGCTCGGGGTTGGTGCCGTTGCCGCTGCCGCCCATGGCCTCCGGGATGGCGAGGTCGAGATCGAGGCGTCCGTCGGAGGTGCGGGCGTGGCCGTTGCGGCCTTCTCCGGTCGCGAGGGCTTCGGCGGTGTAGATGGTCTTCATGATTCTCCTTCTGTCATAAGCGAATCGGTGTGATGCAGAGCGCTCGTCAATGCGTCGAGCGCGTCCTTCAGTCTGACGAGATCGTCGACTCCCATGCCGGTCTTCTCCGCCAGTTTGCGGGGGATGTCGAGTGCCTTTGCGCGCATGGCGCTACCGGTCTCGGTGAGGTGGATTTCGACGCGACGTTCGTCGGTGCTCAGTCGTCGACGCTCGATGAAACCGAGACCTTCGAGTCGCTTGAGCATCGGCGAAAGCGTGCCGGTGTCCAGATCGAGTTCGGCGCAAATTTCTTTGACGCCGCGTCCGTCCTTCTCCCACAGCACCAACAGCACGAGGTACTGCGGGTAGGTGACGCCGAGCTCGTCGAGCATCGGGCGATACACCGCAGTCGTAGCCCGCGATGCGGAGTACAGCGCGAAGCACACCTGACGGTCGAGTGCGAGTTCGTTGGTCACGAGAAGAACAGTAGTGCACGTTTAAGTTGTGCGCAACCTAAAATCCCTCGTGCGCGTTTTGCGTACTCCTGAACGCGCAAAACGCGCACGACGAGGGATCAGCTCTGCAGGGCGCTCTTCAGGCCGTCGAGCACGATGGTTGCCGCCGTCGGGCCTGCGTTGAGGTACCAAGGATCGTCGTCGACGCGCACGATGTGGTTCTCGGTGGCTGCGCTCATGCCGGTCCACAGCGGGTTGGTGGTGTACGACGAATCGGCATCCGCGTCCTGGCTCGACACGAACACCCAGTCGGCGTTCGCGAGCTGAATTTCCTCCTCGCTGAAGTCCTGCGAGGTCTTGTCGAACTGCTGACTTTCGGGCCGTGCCAGGCCGGCGTCCCAGGCGATGTAGCCGGCGAACGAGGGCACGCCGAACACTCGCGCCCGATCCGCGGTGAAGCGGACGAAGGAGACCGTGGGCGCGCCGTTGCCGGAAACCGAATTACCCAGTGCTGCAGCGTCGGAGACGAAGGTATCGATGAAGCTCTGCGCTTGCTCGGTTCGGCCCAGCGCGTCGGCGAGCAGTAGGAAATCCTGCTTCCAGTTCACTCCGGTGCCTTCGGTGAGCACTGTCGGTGCGATGGTCGAGAGCGTCGGGTAGATGTCTTCGGAGCCGGTCTTGTTCGCCAGGATGAGGTCGGGTTCGGTGGCGGCGATGGCCTCGATGTCGACGCTCTGGCGGTTGCCCACGTCCACCACCTGCGTCAGCTGGTCCGTGTACTGAGGGAACGAGAAGCTGATGTAGTCGGGCACCAGGTCGGCACCGTCACCGTAGGCGGCTCCGGTCGGAACGACGCCCAGTGTGAGGGCCGCGTCGAGCTGGCCGGTAGCGATGACGACTACCTTCTTCGGTTCGGCGGGGATGTCGGTGGAGCCGCCGAAATGGCCGACCGTGCGCGGGAACACTCCGTCCGAAGCTCCCGAACCCATTCCGTCGGGGATTCCGGTCGGTCCCGGTGTGTCCGTCCCGGCGTCACCGGTGGCCGCTTCGGTACTGGTGGAGAAAGTGGCGGTCTGCTCGGCGGTGCCGGCGCAGGCGACAGTGGTCAGCGCGGTGACGGCGGCGATCGTGGTGGCCAGGAGTAGACGTTTCACTTCGTTCTCTTTCACAGATCGGACGTAGTCAGGGAACCCTAGCCTAAAACTGTCCGAGCTGACTTCGCGATCGATCCATCTGTTACGGTGCTCTGCATGCAGCGCATGTATTTCTGGTTTAGCAGGCCGGCCCCGGGTGGGTCAGCCAGCGACGCCATGCGCTGACCTCCACCCCACGAGCCGGATACAGACCGGCTCGAAGTGTGCGTGGAGCATGTTGAGCCGGCCTGGGAACAGGAACCCTCTCATGACGCTCTCCCTCGACACCCCGTCACTCGATGATCAACGGACGATCAGCATCAGTCCGCTCGTTGCGCCGTCGGTCGTGCGCCGCGAACATGCAGTCGACGACGCGATCTCGGCGAGTGTCCGTACCGGACGCTCCGGTGTCGTCGACATTCTCGACGGCCGCGACGATCGACTGATCGTCGTCGTCGGGCCGTGTTCGGTGCACGACACCGATGCTGCCCTCGAGTACGCCCGCCGGCTTGCCGCCACGGCAGCCGAGCTGGGCGATCGACTGCACATCGTCATGCGGGTCTACTTCGAGAAGCCCCGGACGACGCTGGGGTGGAAGGGCCTGATCAACGACCCGCACCTCGACGGCAGCTTCGACATCAACGAGGGCCTCCGAGTGGGACGCCAACTGCTGCTGGACATCTCGGCGCTCGGCCTGCCTGTCGGATGTGAATTCCTCGACCCGATCACCCCGCAGTACATCGCAGATCTGGTGAGCTACGGTGCCATCGGAGCACGGACCGCTGCGAGCCAGGTGCACCGGCAGCTGTGCAGTGCGCTGTCGATGCCAGTGGGGATCAAGAACTCCACCGAGGGCGACATCCAGGTAGCGGTCGACGGAACCCGTGCTGCGGCCGCGAGCCATGTCTTCCCCGGCACCGATCTCGACGGCAAGGCGGCGCTGATTCGGACCGTCGGAAACCCGGACTGTCACGTCATTCTCCGCGGGGGCGTCGACGGACCGAACTACGATGCCGAATCGGTCGCCGATACCGTTGCGCGACTGCGTAATTCGGGTCTGCCGGAGCGTGTCGTCATCGACGCCAGTCACGGCAACAGCCGCAAGGACCACAACAAGCAGGTCGACGTGGTCACCGATGTGGCCGGCCGAGTCGCAGCAGGCGAACACGGCATCGTCGGGCTCATGCTCGAAAGCTTCCTGGTGGCGGGGCGTCAGGATCTCGAACTCGGCCACCGCGAGGAGCTGGTGTACGGGCAGTCGATCACCGACGCCTGCCTCGACTGGGAAACCACGGCAACACAATTGAATGCCCTCGCTGCGGCCGTGGAGGCGCGTCGGAGCTCGCGTACCGCGCGTTAGCGGACCCCGCGCGGCCGGAACTGCACGCTGATGCGTGGGCCGGTCGCGCGGGTGGACTTGGGTATCGCGTGCTCCCACGTCCGCTGACAGGATCCGCCCATCACCACCAGATCTCCGTGTCCGAGCGTGAACTTCAGCGACGTACCGCCGCCGCGAGGCCGAAGCATGAGTTGTCTTGTCGCACCGAGCGAGACGATCGCCACCATGGTGTCCTCGGTGGCGCTGCGGCCGATGTTGTCGCCGTGCCAGGCGACGCTGTCGGACCCGTTGCGGTAGTAGCACAGCCCTGCGGTGGCGAAGGATTCACCGAGTTCGGCGCGGTAATGATCGTCGAGCGCGTCACGCGCCTCGTACAGTGCCGCGTTCGGCCAGCGCTCGCGCTCGGCGTAGAACCGGACCAGGCGTGGCACGTCGACCACGCGGTCGTACATCTGTCTGCGTTCGGCGCGCCAATCCACGTCGGTCACCAGGGAGTCGAAGAGGTGGGAATCGGACAACCAACCCGGGCGTACGTCGATCCAGGCACCGAGCGTGAGCTCCCGTCGGGTGACGGACTGCAGCGACCCGACGCCACCGTCGTCGTCACCGAAGAGCGAACCTTGCATCGCGAGCGACATGGTTCGACTGTATCGAACAGGTGTTCCCATTTCCACCGACCGGCGGTATTGTCCCGACGTGGTCGATTGCGGCCGACCCCCGAGGGCAACGAGTTCTGCGTCAGCTGAGCCGGTACGAGCCCGGGGTCTGACCGGTCCAGCGCTTGAACGCACGGCGGAACGCGCTGGGTTCGGAGAAGCCGAGTCGGGCCGAGATGTCGTCGACGCTGTC
The DNA here is from genome assembly GCF_001426085.1 of Rhodococcus sp. Leaf278. GTDB lineage: Bacteria > Actinomycetota > Actinomycetes > Mycobacteriales > Mycobacteriaceae > Rhodococcoides. Next base: position 287,776 of record NZ_LMRR01000042.1, on the reverse strand, counting down.
TCCGCGGCTCAAACCGGAAATTGCCGCATCGCGCAGTACTTCTTCGCGCAGTTGGTTGATCGAGGTGCCCTCCTGCCGAAGGACGCGTCGCAGGTGCGGCGGACTGATGTTGAGCATCGCGGCGATGTCGTCGGTGCCCGGCGCGCCGCCCTTGAAGCCGGTCTCGAGCGCCCGGCGAACCTGGCTCGACGCGGTGCTGTCGTAGTCCCTCGACGAGAACAGCAGATTGGGTGACTCGGCGAGATACTCGGCGAGGGTGTCCTCGGTCTGCACTATCGGTGCTCGCATCACTGCACTGTCGAATTCCAATGTGGCACGGTCGGTTCCGAACTCGACGTGCGTCCCGAAGATGGAGTCGTACATCTTTCCGGCCTCGGGGCCGGGGAGCGAATACGGAAGCTGCACCGACAGCAGTTTGACCCGGTTCCCGATGAGCCACGCCGCGAATCGATGCAGCAGAATCAGCAGGAAGTCGGTCAGCAAGCGTTCGGCGAGGGCGTTGGCTTCCGCACTCAGATGAGTCGTGGGCGTGACGTGGACCGTCAACACCATGGACTCCTCGGTTCGGTCCAAGGTCATGGGGCGCACCGGAATCAGCACCCGCATGGTTTCGGACATCCTGATCAGCGCCGCCCAGAGGTTCTCCGAGTGAATCAGGGTCTGGCAGATCACGCGAAAGCTGCCGCGCCGCACCGGTACTGCGGCGAGGCCGAACAGTTCATCACCGGTCATCGCCCACACTGCCTGGGTGAAGGCGGTGACCTGGCGGGTGGTCAGCCGTTCGGCCGGGTTTCCGAGAATGGTCGGCCCGATCCCGGCCATCGACAACGGGTAGGTCAAATCCATCCCGCCGCTCGTGGCGAGGTCGACGGCCTGCCTCACGAAATACGCCGGGATCGTCGGCTGCGGAGTCACAATCTCCGTAACCTCTCGGCTGCGTCGGCGAGTACCTCGTCCTGCTTGCAGAAAGCGAAGCGCACCAACGACTTCCACGGAGCAGGTTCGTCCACGAAGGCCGTGACCGGAACCGCGGCGACGCCCACCAGATCCGGCAGGGAACGGCAGAATTCGTACGCGTCCCCACGCTCGATCGGCGCTATGTCCGCGCACACGAAATATGTTCCGGCGCTGTACTTCACGTCTGCGCCGGCAGCCGCAAGGGCAGCCGAGAGCGTGTCTCGTTTACGCTGCAGACCGTCGCGCATCGAAGCGATCCACGGCTGCTCGTGCTCGAGGGCGTAGGCGACGGCCGGCTGAAAGGGAGTGCCGCCGACGAAGCTCATGAACTGTTTGGCGGCGCGGACGGCGTCGATCAATCGGGAAGGGCCGAGCGCCCAGCCCGTCTTCCATCCGGTCGCGTTGAAGGTCTTCGCGGCACTGGAGACAGTGACGGTGCGCTCGAACATCCCCGGCAGGGTTGCGATCGGCGTGTGCACCGTTCCGTCGAAGGTCAGGTGCTCGTAGACCTCGTCGGTGAGGACGAGCAAGTCGTGTTCGACGGCGATCTCGGCGATACGCACCATGGTGTCGCGGTCGAAGACGGTACCGGTGGGATTGTGCGGCGAGTTGACGATCAGCATGCGTGTTCGGGGACCGACGGCACGACCGAGCGCGTCGGTGTCGACGGTCCACCCGTTGCCGTCGGACACCAGCGGCACGGCGGTGCGGGTCGCCCCGGCAAGAGCCACGGCGGCCGCGTACGAGTCGTAGAACGGCTCGATCAGCAGCACCTCGTCACCCGGCTCGATCAGGCCGAGTAGCGAGGCGGATATTGCCTCGGTGGCACCGACGGTGATCAGAACCTGCGAGTCGGGGTCGTAGCGCAGCCCGAATCGCCGTTCCCGGTCGGCTGCAACGGCGTTGCGCAGTACCGGCATGCCGGGGCCGGGGGAGTACTGGTTGAGTCCGTTCGCAATGGCCTCACGGGCGGCCTCGAGCATGGCAGGCGGCCCGTCGGTATCGGGAAATCCCTGCCCCAGGTTGACGGCGTTCTTCGCCACCGCCAGAGCGGTCATTTCCGCGAAGATCGTCGATGCGAACGGGCGCAGGCGCGCCACCGTGCGCGAGGGCAGCATCTCGGACATTCGTCCAGCGTAGTTCACCGGCCGGAACCGGGCGTTCGCCCTGGATCTGTACTGTGCCTGTCATGCGATTCGGATTGTTCGTCCCACAGGGTTGGCGCCTGGATCTGGTCGGTATCGACCCCTCCCGGCACTGGAATGTGCTGCGTGAGCACGCGCTCGCCGCCGAGGCCGGTCCGTGGGAGTCACTGTGGGTGTACGACCACTTCCACACCGTTCCCACCGCGACCGACGAGGCGACGCACGAGGCATGGTCGCTGATGTCCGCACTGGCCGCGAGCACGTCCCGGATCAGGCTCGGCCAGATGTGCACTGCGATGTCGTACCGCAATCCGGCCTACCTCGCCAAAGTTGCTGCCACGGTGGACATCATTTCCGGCGGACGCGTCGAGATGGGGATCGGCGGCGGTTGGCACGAGCACGAGTTCCGCGCCTACGGTTACGGGTTCCCCTCTGCGGGTGAACGATTGGCCCGGCTGGACGAGGGCGTGCAGATCTTCAAGCAGGCATGGACGGCCGGCGAGGTGTTTCTCGACGGAGAGCATTACCAGATAGACGGTGCCGTGGTGCGGCCGCTGCCGCTGCAGGAGGGCGGGATACCGCTGTGGATCGCAGGCGGTGGCGAGAAGGTCACCCTGAAGATCGCCGCAAAGTACGCGAACTACACGAACTTCGATGGAACCCCCACCGGATTCGCCGCCAAATCGGCGCTGCTGCGTGAGCATTGCGCCACCGTGGGCACCGATTTCGATGCAATCGTCCGCTCGGCGAACTACAACGTGGTCATCGGGTCGACCGAGTCGGAGGTGGAAGACAAGCTCCGCGCCCTGGAGAGTCGGCTCACCGAGTACGTGGGTGCGGACAAAGCCGAAGGAGCTCTGACGGCGTTCCGCGGCATGCCGGCCGTGGGAACCCCGGAGCAGATCGCCCAGAACCTGACGGCGCTGCAGGAGCAGGGGATGACGTACGGAATCTTCTACTTCCCCGAAGCTGCTTACGACCGCTCCGGCATCGAACTCTTCGAGCGCGAGGTCATTCCGGCTCTCGCGTAGGTCGCCGCAGATCGTCGGGAAGATCCGCCGGGTCGATGAGCAACTGTTGGTTCTTGGCCTTGCGGACCTTCTCGGACAAGCCGATGTTCGCGTGCAGCAACGCCCACTCTCCCTCGGTGATCTCGTCGGTTGCGCGAGCGAGAACCGTTGGATCGGGAGTGCCCCAGGCGATGGGCATCGCCGAGACCAACTGCCATGTTCGCCCGCCCTTGTTCCGGCCACGATCTGCGAGCACCGACACTGCAGGCACCTGCGCACCCCGCTCCATCGCGTGGCCGGGCAGTGCCCGGACGCTACGGGTGATCAGCACGTAGTACGGTTCGTCCACCCCGGGCTTGCCGATATCGATCAGGGCCAGCAGCAGCGCCCCGCCCGGTAGTGTCTCGGCCACCATCGCGGGGACCAGTTCGCCTGCAGCATATTGCGATTCGATGGACCCCATCTTTCGCGGTGCCCAGAGCATCACCCACAGCGAGGTGGCCGCACCGATGAGGAACACCGCGCCGAGGATGTAGGACCACGCGGTGCCGATCCAGACGAACCACAACCCCAGGGCAGTCAGGATCACTGCGGTGAGCGCCGCGGAGGCACGCAGCCTGCGAAGCTCGGTGAACGTCTCGTTGACCGACTTCGCGTGGGCTACGTCTACAGGGAACTCGAATCGGCGCACACTGCTATTCCTAGCACGCCGCCGATACGGACACGAAGCCTCAGATGGCCGGGCCCAGCAGGTCGTCGGCGTCGGTGATGCGGTACGCGTACCCCTGCTCGGCGAGGAAACGCTGGCGGTGCGCGGCGTACTCGGCGTCGAGAGTGTCGCGCGAGACCACCGAGTAGAAATGGGCCTGACCGCCGTCGTGCTTGGGTCTGAGCAGTCGCCCGAGGCGCTGCGCCTCCTCCTGCCTCGATCCAAAGGTGCCCGAAACCTGTACTGCGACAGATGCTTCGGGAAGATCGATCGAGAAGTTCGCCACCTTGCTCACGACGAGCGTCTGAATCTCTCCCTTGCGGAAGGCGTCGAACAGCACCTCGCGTTCCTTGTTCTTGGTCGAGCCCTGGATCACCGGAGCGTTCAGGGCCTCACCGAGCTCGTTCAGCTGATCGAGGTACGCGCCGATCACCAGCGTCGGAGCGTCCTGATGCTTCGCCAGGATCGATTTCACGACGGCGATCTTGGTGTGCGCCGTGGAGCAGAGCTTGTAGCGCTCCTCGGGTTCGGCGACGGCGTACGACATGCGCTCGGCGTCGGTCAGGGTGACACGCACTTCGATGCACTCCGCCGGGGCGATCCACCCCTGCGCCTCGATGTCCTTCCAGGGCGCGTCGTAGCGCTTCGGGCCGATCAGCGAGAAAACGTCGCCCTCGCGCCCGTCCTCGCGGACGAGGGTTGCCGTCAGGCCGAGGCGTCGACGCGACTGCAGATCTGCCGTCATGCGGAACACCGGGGCGGGGAGCAGATGGACCTCGTCGTAGATCACCAGACCCCAGTCGCGGGAGTCGAACAGTTCCAGGTGCTTGTATTCACCCTTGGTGCGACGCGTGATCACCTGGTAGGTGGCGATTGTCACAGGGCGAATCTCTTTTCGCTCCCCCGAATACTCGCCTATTTCCTCCTCGGTGAGCGAGGTGCGCGCAATGAGTTCGCGTTTCCACTGCCGACCGGCGACGGTGTTCGTGACCAGAATCAGCGTGGTCGCCTTGGCTCTGGCCATCGCCGCTGCGCCGACCATGGTCTTCCCCGCGCCACACGGCAGCACGACGACGCCCGAGCCGCCGGCCCAGAACGAATCCGCCGCCATCTCCTGGTAGTCGCGCAGTGTCCACTTGCCGCCCTCGGTGTCGAGTTCGATGGGGTGAGCTTCGCCGTCCACGTATCCGGCGAGGTCCTCGGCGGGCCAACCGATCTTGAGCAGCATCTGCTTGAGGTGGCCGCGCTCGCTCGGGTGGACGATGACGGTGTCCTCGTCCACCATGGCACCGAGCATCGGCGCAATCTTCTTGTGGCGCATCACTTCTGTGAGCACGGCGCGGTCGAGACTGATCAGAGCCAGGCCGTGGATCGGGCTCTTGACCAACTGCAGTCGGCCGTAGCGAGCCATGGTGTCGACGATGTCGACCAACAGCGGCTGCGGCACCGCGTAACGGGAGAAGTTCACCAGCGCGTCGACTACCTGCTCGGCGTCGTGGCCGGCCGCGCGCGCGTTCCACAGGGCCAGCGGGGTGATGCGATACGTGTGCACGTGCTCGGGTGCACGTTCGAGCTCCGCGAACGGTGCGATGGCCGCCCGTGCTGCACCCGCGAGCTCGTGATCGATCTCGAGCAACAGCGTTTTGTCGGACTGAACGATCAGCGGGCCGTCGGTCACGGTTCCTCCTAGAGACTTCCGCCGCGCCCGAAAGAGCGCAACTTCTCCATTGTCCACAGGTAGGGGCGCGTGTGCACGTGAGCGTCGAACTACTCGACCAGAGCGACCGAGGTGATGCGATGCAGGGTGAAGCGTCGAACCCCTCCGGTGGCGGGGTCGAACGCGTCGAGTTGGCCGCCGCCGATACTGATCGGATCGACGATCCGATGGGTCGCGACTCCCTGTGCATCGACGTAGCCGATGCTGACGCTGCGTTTGACCTTGGCTGCCGTCTGCAACAGCGTCATCGTGGCGGTGCTGCTGGCACGAGATCCGTCGGCGCGCACCACCGCACCGGCGTTGCCTGCTGCCCGGTCGGCCGCGCGCATCCCGCGCACCAACGAACCCAGCTGTTCTTCGGTGGGCACAGCGGGAGTGCGGAACGTCTGGCGTGGACGCCTCGCCGATACCCGCGAACCGCGGGCGCGCAGATCGACGATGGTTCCGGACGAGTCCTCGCCGGCAGGCGCGAACCCGGCCCCGGCCAGCACCGTCAGTACCTCGGCAAGCGGGGCCTGCGAGATCGCGACGGTCGGGGCGAGGGCACGAAGGGCCAGCGATTCTGCGGCCGGGGACGCCATCACCTCCGCCAGCAACGCCGGATCCTCGCATCGGACGAACGACGAGGCGACGCCGGCACGCAGGCGACCGTGTCGGCGCGCCACGTCGTCGATGAGATAGGTCAAGGCCTGCGGCACCGGTGTGCGTGAGTGGGTGGCGAACAACGCGTGCAGCTCGGATGCGCTCAGTCCCACGTCGAGGGCGCGTCGCAGGCTCGTGTCGCTGATCCGGTACATCGTCGCTGCGCCTGCGGATTCCACATCGGCGACCAGTTCGATTCGATCGTGCAGGTCCGGCTCGAGCGGACCGGGGGCCACCAGCGTGAGGTCGGCCTGCACCAGGACGTAGTCGATGGGTTGGGGCAGGGCGGCGCGCATGTCGGCCTCCGCGTTGCCGTCGTGCAGCAGCGAGCGTCCCGGGGTCGACATCGCTCCACGGGCGACGATTCCCAGAGCGGTTGCTTCGGCGACGACGTGTCCGACGGGCGTCACGCCGAACCGTCCGGACCAGCGTGGACGACGCCACGCCAGGGTTCGGGCGAGATCCGCCGGCTCGGCCGAGTGGCCACTGCCGAGTTCGGCGAGCAGTTCCAGGATCATCCGTCGATCCCGCGGTGCTGCCGGAGAGCGGACCTCCTCGGACAGTGCGGCGATGGGCTTGTCGTTGGGGTCGCGCATCCCGATGACCCACGGCGCCCGCGGCACCTCGAGCCAGGCGGACGCGAGCGTGTGCCAGCGGGCCGCCGGGGCAGCGGTGAGCCAGGCGTCGACTGCGGGTGTGGGAGCCCAGTAGTCGTCGCCGGTGTCGGATGTGGGAACCGGGTCCGGTGTTCCGCTGGAGATCAGATGGGCTGCTGCGAGCAGTTCGACGAGGATGCTGACGCGGTCGTCGTCGAGGCCGCTTGCCTTGGTGACCTTGCGGAGCTCGCGTACGCCGAGTCCACCTGCTTTGAGGGCAGGGGCAGGCGAGGCGGACAGGGCTTCGATGATCAGGGCGCAGTGCCGACCGAGTTCGAGCGCCTCGCCTGCGGCAGCGGCATCGACGTCGGTGAGCGACTGTGTCTTGGTGGGGAGTTTCGGCTCGGCGAGCGACCGTGGGTCGGACATCGGCTCGCCGCGCAGAATCTGCCCCACCTGGACAGGCAGCTCGACGGTTTGCTCGTCCAGCCAGATCAGCAGGCCGGCGGCGAGCAGCTTCTGCACCGGCCGGTCCGGCGGAGTGCCCGGTGCCGCGTCTCGGGTGCGGCCGGTCGGGGACGATCTGGCGAGGGTGTCGAGCAGATTGCGTTCCCCGTCGCCCAGTTCGGCGAGAGCCGCGGTGATGTGCGACTCGGTGAGATTGTCGACCGGATCGAGCGCGCGCCCGATGCGCCACGGCACGGCGTCCGCGGCGGTGGCGCTGATTCGGAAACCGGACGCGTCGCCCCACACCAGCAGCCGCTCGCGGAGCTGAGCCAGCGCCTTGTCGACGCTCTTGGCCGGTGCGCGTTTGGCTACGACGGCCAGTAGAGCGGCGCGGGTGACGGGCCGCTCGTAGGCCTCTTCGATGGCGAGGATCTCGAGGACGGTCAGGGCGAGTGTGTCGAGGGTGTCCGCGGTGTGCAGAATCGACCGTCGCTGCTCGGCCCGTCCGGCGAGCACGGCCAGGGAGGCGGGCGGCGGAGCGGTCAGATCGGGACGCAGCGACATGGCCTTGATCAGCTCGGCGTCGGAGCGAGCTGCGATCCACTGGGGTAGATCGGGGGGCGTGTCGGTGTGTCGAGGCACAGTCGTGTCGGTCATCGTCTATCAGATTAGAGACCTGGGCTGGTGCTTGCCGCAGTGCAGGTGTCAAAATAGGCGGATGGTGAACAAGTCGAAGAAGCCCTATGTCGATCCAGGCTGGCCGGACACCGCTCGCGGTGACCACGCGGTGACCGAACTCTCGTCCGCTCGATCGGGTGGCTTGTCGCCCTTCGGTGAGGACACCGAGTTCCCGCTGCCCGTCGAAGACCTGCCCTACGCACATCCGGTAACCGTGGTCAACCGGTAGCAAAGGCCACGCAGCACGAAAAAAGCCCCCGACGATGTCGGGGGCTTTTTTCGTACGAGACGCGAACCGTCGCAGGCGCTTACTGAGGCAGGAATGCCTTGTTGGCCTGGTAGAAGTTCACGACCTGCGGATCGAGCTGAATGCCCTGCGCTGCGTTCTGGACGAACGAGGCGATGGCCGGATCGTTGGTGATGTTCTGCACGGCGGCGACGATGCCGTTGACGACCTCGGCGGAGCTGTCCACTGCCGCCGTCAACTCGGGAACCTCGGGAAGCTGGGGTGCCCTCGGGGTGACCGGAACGCTGCGCTCGGTCGGCGCGCTGCTCAGGCCGAGGCTCGAGGAGCAGGACGGCCATGCGCCCCAGCCCTGCGAGTCGAGGACCTTCTCTGCGACTGCGATCTGCTCTTCGCGGCTGGCCTGGTTGGCCGTGGCTGCGTACTGCTGGCCGCCGTGTGCGTTCCAGGTGCTGGGGGAGAACTGCAACCCGCCCTGGAAGCCGTTGCCGGTGTTGATGCCCCAGTTGCCGCCGGCTTCACACTGTGCAAGGCGATCCCAGTCGGAATCCGGTGCCGCGTTTGCGGTGCCGGTGAAGGCGATGCCCGCGGTGCTCATGATGGCTCCGGTGACAGCAACCTTGGCGACGGTCTTGCCAGTGGTGCTCGGCTTGCGATGACGTCCGCTCATACGAGTTGAAATCCTCTCCACACGCGCCTGCGAGGTCAGCTGTCGGGTTCGGGCTGAGAGGTAGCCCGGCCTTTTCGCTCATTCTTCTCGAATGGGCAATTGGGCTTCACCCCAAGGGAAGTCGGTGCAACGTCGTGAGTTGCGACAACTTCCCGGTTGTCCGTGGAGGACGTGGGTCCCCCGTCCTCGTCCCCTGGGTGATCGTCGAGGGTGTTCCGGTATCCGCGGGACGAGGTTTGGCGCTGCGGACCGGAGTTCGGCCGAACTTTCCGGCCGCTGCTGACCGTACTGAAATTCCCGGCTTACGTCACTATTTGGTAACTGTCGATTTTGCGGAGTCGTCTCGACGCCATTCCGTACCTCTTTTGTGCCTCGTGTGTCTGCCCAGCTAGTGGGCGTCGTGGGCAGTGAACCCCAGCCCGTTGCCGACCTGTTATCCAAGCGTTATGTGATGGAAGTCACAGTGGCTGAGACCCGTCCGGAAAGTCACCGAACGGCAACGATGTCCTTCCCGAGGGGCATCAGAGATACGGGGATCAACTTCAGGTTCGCGATCGCGAGCGGAATGCCGATGATGGTGATCGCCATTGCGACTGCCGTGACCACATGAGCCAGCGCCAACCACCAGCCGGCGAGTATCAGCCAGAGCACGTTCCCGACGAGCGCGCCGGACCCGGACCCGGGCTTGTCGACAATCGTCGACCCGAACGGCCACAGTGCGTACACACCGATCCGGAACGACGCGATGCCGAACGGGATGGTGACGATCAGGATGCACAGCAGAAGGCCGGCGAAGAAGTAACCGATGGCCAGCCACAGCCCACCGAAGACCAGCCAGATGATGTTCAGGATCAATCGCATGATCTACCGAGCCCGCCGTCCGGACGCCAGCGCGTACACCAACGCCAGTACGAACCCGGCCGGTGCCGAGAACATGGCCGTCAGGTAGAGGCTCAGCGGGGGCTTCGCGTCGGAGAAGACCGGAAACAGCAGGATCGCGACGATGGCGACGAGGCCTATCGCGAACAGCGCGAGCGCGATGCGCAGCAGAACGGTGTTGCTCTTACGGGTCGGTGTGTCCACCTGCACCACGGTAGTGCGAAGTACCGGGTGCGAAGAACTCGAATGCTTCATCGAGACTCACCGCGCTAGACTGATGTATTCGCGTCCTACGTTTCGTGGGGCGCGAAATTTGTGCAGACCGCCGGTCCGAACATCGGGCCCGCGCACAACGAAACGACCGACAGCAACAGATGAACGGGTGAGCTCAGTGCCGACCGGCAAGGTGAAGTGGTACGACGTCGACAAGGGATTCGGATTCCTCTCTCAGGAGGAAGGCGAGGACGTCTACGTGCGTTCGTCGGCGTTGCCGGAGGGCGTCGAAGGCCTCAAAGCCGGTCAGCGCGTCGAATTCGGCATGGCTGCCGGCCGCCGCGGACCCCAGGCGCTGAGCCTGAAGGTGCTCGAGCCCGCACCGTCGGTGCGGCAGAACGCCGGTAGCACTCGCCGTGAACCCGTCGAGCGCAAGCACACGCCCGACGAGCTGCACGGAATGGTCGAGGACATGATCACACTGCTCGAGGCGACGGTGCAGCCCGAACTACGTAAGGGCAAGTACCCCGATCGCAAGATCGCGCAGCGAATCTCCGAGGTCGTCCGGGCTGTCGCCCGTGAGCTCGACAGCTGACGTCCACCGACGCTACGGGCGGGTGCCGATCGACCAGATGGCGTGGCTGACGAACCCTTCCTGATTGGTATCGGTGTCGATGATGCCGGTGGGCAAGCGCACCTCTATGCCGAGCAGTGTCCGGTTGCTGTCGTCCTTCGTGGGAACCGTGACGCTGAGCTTGGTGTCCGGCTCGTTGAACTCGGTGTTCTCCACCACGTCGCCGCTGTCGTCGCCGTAGACCACGGCGAGCACCCACGGCGCGGAGTAGATGGGGGCGGGCAACGAGAGCTGGACCGTCTCGGCATTGCCGACCTGGATCTCGGTGGTCTCACCGACGTTGGTGCACAGCGGGTCGCTGACAGCGCAGTACAGATACGGCTCCACCACGACGGCTCGGCCGTTGGCGTATGCGGTGACGGTCGGATCCTTCTCCGGCGCTTTACCGATCAGCAGGGCGAGCACCGCGACGAACGCGATGGCGATGACGACAAGACCGGCGGCGGTGATCGCCGCGATCTTCTTGGTACGGGGAGCGAGATTCACTTGGTCACGTTTTCGCCGAAGGAGCCGTCGGACATTTCTTGTTCGACGTGGTCGGGGCGGTTGCCGCCGAAGCCGGGCAGAAGCGATCTGCCGCGGTAGGTGAGGAATGTCTGCACGAGCCCGATCGTAAGCAACACCGACAGGACGGTGAAACCGAGCCAGTATTCGGTGGGGAGCAGCACACCCAGGGTGCCGCCCAGAACCCAGCACAGCTGCATGACGGTTTCGGAGCGGCCGAATCCCGACGCTATCGACTCCGGCGGCAGATCGGCCTGCAGGGATGCGTCGAGGGAGACCTTGGCCAGCGCACTGGCGCTCGATGCAACGAGCGCGGCCACCGCTGCGGTGAGCAGGCTGTCGGTGACCGCGGCGACGACGGCCACCACCGTGACGGCGAGGGTGCAGCGAAGAACCACCAGGGACGGCCGGCCGAGTTTGATCCTGGCACCGAGCGCGTTACCCGAGAAGTTGCCGAGACCGGCTGCGGCTCCGACGAGTCCGAGCATCGCGGCCTGCTGGAGCGGCTCGTGTTCGGTACGGGATTTGGCAACGAACGCTATGTAGAGCGTCAGGAATCCGGTGAGAATTCGGATGGTGCCGTTTCCCCACAGTCCCACGATGACGGCCCGGCCGAGGGGCTGTCTGCGGTTCTTGGTGCTGCTCGAGTTCTTGGTGCGCGGCGGTGGGCGGCGCAGGTTTTCGGTCGGGGCGCTGTTTCCGGCGAAGTCGCTGCCGTTGTGCTGCTCGGCGTGATAGCTCAGGGTGGCCGGCACTTCGCCCTCGGTGATCTCGACCCAGGACGGGATCTGCATGCTGAGGTAGCCGCCGAGCACGGTGATCGCGGCGACGAACCACAGCGCGCCGGGTGAGCCTGCGAAGAACGCGATGCCGCCGGCCACGGCCCCTGCCGCGATGGTGCCGCCGAGCAGGCCGAAGACGGTGAGCCGAGAATTGACGCGGACGAGGTCGATCTCCGGGGGCAGCACCCTCGGCGTCACCGCACTCTTGAGCACTGCAAAGGATTTGCTGAGCACGAGCATGCCGAGCGCGGCGGGATACAGCACCCAACTGTCGAAGTTGAACACCAGCACCACCGCCAGCACGGTGCGCAACCCGAACGATGTGGCGAGCGCGATGCGTCGACCGTGCTGCAGCCGGTCCAGCAGCGGTCCGATCAACGGGGCGATCAGCGCGAACGGCGCAATGGTGATGACGAGATAGAGCGCGACCTTGGTCTTGTCCTCACCGGTGGCCGCGGAGAAGAACAGTGTGTTCGCCAAGGCGATCGCCAACGCCGCATCCGACGCGAAGTTCGCCATGGTCGCGTAGGTCAGCGCAGTCAGTCCGGACTTGTCCGCGCCGTCGGCTTTCGCAGCTCGCTGGAACGACGCGATGCCCTTGCCGGTGAGCTCGCGTCCCCGCATGGCGGCGACGCGAGTGACGGTCAGCTTCTTCGGCATCGGCGGGGGCTTGCGAGCACCGGCTCGGCCGCGCGGAGCGGTGATCTTCTCGGTCCGCGGTGGGTGCAGGGGCGGCAACGGCTCGCGACGACTCGGAACATGGGTGGCGGCAGGTGCGGGCGGGTAGTTGGCCAGACCCGGATGATCCATCGAGCTGTCTTGCTCGGGGTTGTGAGCGGAGCCTGCGGGGCGAACTTGTCCTGGGCCGTGAGCGGAGCCTGCGGAGTGAACCTGTTCCGAGCCGTCCGCACCCGGTGGGGTGTGGGGGAGACGAGGATCGGTCACGGGGTCAATTCTGTCCTACCGGCGCGGTATCGGTGAATCGCACCTCGAAGATCTTGGGCCAGAATTTGCCGGTCACGAGGAATCGGTCCGTACCCGGGACCTGAGCGATGCCATTGAAAACGTCGGCTCCGCCTCGATCGGCGGCAGACATCGAGTCCCACAGCGGTGTGCCGTCGATGACGGCCGTCACCTTCCCGGTCTCGGGGTCGATGCGCATGATGTCGAACGTCTGCCACACATTGGCGTAGATAGACCCGTCCTCGGCGCACTCGAGTTCGTTGAGCCGCTCCACCGGATTGCCGTCGAGCGTGACGTCCACTGTGTCGACGGCGTCGAAAGTGGTGGGGTCGCGGAAGGTCAGGGTGGATGTGCCGTCGCTCATGACGAGGCGGTCGTCCGGTGTTCCCCGACCCTGTGTTCCTCGGCCCTCGGTGCAGAGTCCCCAACCTTCGCCGTCGTAGTTCACTCGACGCTGTTCGGTCAGGGTGTCCCGGTCGCGTTCGATAGCGACTCCGTCTTGCCAGGTGATCTGCCACAGGGTGTCCCCGTCGACGGTGATCCCTTCGCCGAACAGGTCGGACGGCAGATCGACCCGCTCGAGCTCGGTCATGTCCGCGAGCGATGTGCGCCTGACGAACGACGAACCTTCCAGCCCGGTGCCCTCGTAGAGCACGTCACCGTCGATCTCGAATCCCTGGGTGAACGCGTCGCCGCCGCGGTCGTACGTGCGCACGACTTCCGCGGTCAGGTTCGGCACCGAGTCGGAGGTCGGCGCTTCGGCCGTCGATCCTGGTGTCGACGAGCAGGAGGCCACCGCCAGTGCAGAGGCCAGGACGGCTACGAAGGTGCGAGCGCGGACGGTCATTGCATCCATGATGGCAGCCCGAACTGGGCGTCACCGAGTCGATGCGGCAAACTGAATGTGTGAGTTTCGTATCTTCTCCAGAGCTCGATTCCATCCGCCCCGTCTTGGCCGATGCCGTGGACCTCGCGCGGCAGGCTCTGCTCGACCTGGGCGAGGGAGGTGTCGGCGAGTATCTGGGGGTCACCGCCGAGGACGCCAGCGCGGCCACCCACCGGTTCGCCAGCGATCTCGAGGGCTACCGAGGATGGCAGTGGGCTGTGGTGGTCGCGGCCCCGGAGGACGCCGATCGCGCCACTGTCAGTGAGTTGGTTCTGCTGCCCGGGCCCGACGCGCTGGTGGCACCGTCCTGGGTGCCCTGGGACGAACGTATCCGCCCCGGGGATCTGGGACCGGGCGATCTGCTGTCTCCGAGGCAAGACGACCCACGCCTGGTGCCGGGCTATGTCAGCTCCGGTGATCCCGCCATCGACGAGGTGGCAGGCGAGATCGGTCTCGGCAGAACCAAGGTCACCAGCCTCGAAGGACGTCTCGACGCCGCCCAACGCTGGCACGACGGCGATTTCGGCCCTGATACCGAGATGGCCAAAGCTGCGCCGTCGACGTGTGGGCGCTGCGGCTTCTACCTGCCCATCGCCGGATCGTTGTCGGCTGCATTCGGAGTGTGCGGCAACGAGTTCGCCGCGGACGGGCACGTGGTGCATGCCGAGTACGGCTGCGGTGCGCACTCCGACACCGAATTGCCTACCGGAGCAGGATCACCGCAATTCGAGCCGTACGACGACGCGGCCCTCGACGTCACCGTGGCACCGACGCCTCCGGCCGAGACGAGTCCTCCGGTCGAGGCGAGTGTGTCCGACGAGACCGTTGTGTCCGACGAGACCGTTGTGTCCGACGAGACCGTTGTGTCCGACGAGACCGTTGTGTCCCACGAGTCGAGTGTGTCGGCCGAGGCCATTGCGTCGGACGAGACTGCTTCCGCGGACGAGACCACCGACAGTGCGGACCCGAGCGACGCGCCGACAGGCACAGCCGATGCGCAGAACGAGGCAACGGCGCCGCAGGAGGAGGCACCTGCGGTTGCGGACACGACGGCCACGGAAGTTCCTCACTCCGAGGTGACGGAAGATGCTGTGCACGAAGAGGATTCGGTATCTCCGAGCTGATCGACCCGTTCGATACCGGGTCGCTGCGCGAGTCGATTCTCGCGGCCTGGGGCTCGTCGCCCACCCGGCTTCGTGAGGACTCGGCGTCCGAGTCCGACCTGGTGCGCGGAGGTTATCGTGACCGGCTGTTGACCGAGCTCGCGCAGAACGCTGCGGACGCGGCGGCGCGGGCCGGTGTTTCGGGACGGTTGGCAGTGTGGACCGATGATGTCGGTTCCCTTCACATCGCCAATACCGGTGCTGCGCTCGATGTTTCGGGTGTGCATGCGCTGACCGCGCTGAGGGCATCGGCCAAGACTGCAATGGATGGCGGCGTCGGGCAGTTCGGAGTCGGTTTCACCGCGGTGCGATCGGTGTCCGACGAGATCGAGGTGCGCTCCCGTGACGGCGGTGTGCTGTTCAGTGCACGGCGTACCGCGGACGCACTGCGCGAGCGCGGAATGGCCGTGCCCGAGGCGGGCGTGCCGGTACTGAGGTTGGCGTGGCCCGTGGTCGAACCCCCCGCAGCGGGGTACGACACCGAGATCGTGTTGGCGCCGCGACCGGATTCGGACGCGGCGTCCTTCGCGTCCGGATACGCGGACGAGGCTGTCGATCTGCTTCTCGAACTCGAGGCACTGGACTCGATCGACATCGACGGCTATGTGATCGACTGCGTCAGAACGACACTCGACGCCCAGAGTATCGACATCGCGAT
Source organism: Rhodococcus sp. Leaf278 (assembly GCF_001426085.1). Classification (GTDB taxonomy): domain Bacteria; phylum Actinomycetota; class Actinomycetes; order Mycobacteriales; family Mycobacteriaceae; genus Rhodococcoides. The sequence continues at coordinate 272,279 of NZ_LMRR01000042.1, read as the reverse complement.
CGGGTCGCGAACATGGCGACAGTTCAGCACCCCTGCCGCGCGCTGGCTGGCTCCGGTCGTCGACGGTCTACCCGTTCCGGCGTCCCCCGACGTGTTGCGGGCTCCCACCCGATCGGACGAGCTGTTGTCGTTGCCCGCCTTGGTGATTGCCGATGTACCGATGCAGCCGGACCGACGGCGCGTGCTTCCGGGTGTCTCGTTCGATGCGCTGGCACACGGGTACGCGGATTTCGTGGCGTCACTGCCCGCAGCGTCGAGAGTGTCGTTCGTTCCCGAGGTCGGATTCGCCCGAAGCGAGGTCGACGGGCAGTTGCGAGAGCTGATCTTTCGCCGATTGTCCAGCGCTCCATGGCTTCCCGGTGCGCGCGGACGCGACCTCGTGCCGGAGCGGTCGAATGTCGTCGCGGATGCCTCCGCGGAACTCACCTCGGTGCTGATCGACGTCCTACCGGATCTGGTCGACGCGACGCTGTCGGGCGCGCGCTACGCGTCGGCGCTGTCGGCAGTTGGGGTGCACCGGATCGGGTTGGCGCGGCTGGCGGAGATGCTCGGTGGTCTGGGCCGCGAACCGTCGTGGTGGCAGCGGCTGTTCGACGCGTTGACGCCCCTCGTCGTCGACGGTGTTGCTGCGGAAGAGCTTGCAGCTCTGCCTGTTCCGCTGGCAGACGGCCGCACGGTCACCGGTGCGCGAACAACGGTGATCGGATCGGATGCCTCGGCGGCGGTGACGTGGGTCCGTCTGGTGCATCCGGGCGCAGTGAGTCCGCTGCTGACGAGGCTCGGGGCTCGCGAGGCAACCGCGTCCGAATTGCTGAGGGACCCGGCTCTCGAAGCGGCGCTCGACGATCTCGACTGGGACGGCGACGACGTCGACACCCTGGTGAGCGCGGTTCTCGCCCTGGCCGCGGAGGCGGGTGAACTACCTGGTTGGATCGGCGGCCTGCCACTCGAAGACGAGGACGGCGAGCTGCGCAGTGCCGACGAATTGTTGCTTCCCGGAGCGCCGTTGGCGGATCTGCTGGTGCAGGATTCCCCGTTCGGCGTTCTCGCGCCTGCGGTGGTGACGAGGTTCGGTGAGCGGGCGCTGCGCGCGGTGGGCGTCGGGTGGGGTTTCTCGGTGATACGCGACGAGCTGCCGACCGGGCCGGATCACGACCTCGACGACGAGTCGGGGTGCTGGTCCGAACTGTCCGCGGAACCGGCGACGCTGCTCGCAGTCCGAGATCTCGATCTCGTTCGTTCGGACGCATGGTCGGAGGCGTTGACCGTTCTGCTCGACGATCCGAGTACCCGTGCGGCTCTGACCGATCGCGACGGCTACACCGCGTGGTGGCTCAGGCGTCATGCGCGGATGCAGAGGGTGCCCCTGAGCGCGTTCCGAGCGCCTTCCGACGAGACATTCGCAGGCCTGCTCGATCCGCTGGATCACCCGCGCGCCGACGAGTTGTCGGCCGTATTGAGCGCATCGGCCTGCGACAGCGTCGAGACGTGCCGGTTACTGCTCGAGGCACTGGGGGATCCACGGCGGAGTCCGACCTCTGCGGTGATCGCACGGACTCACACGCTGATCGCCACTGCGGTTGTCGACGGGCGCATCGACATCGCCGACATCGACCCGCCTGATCGAGTCCGCACTCTCGGCGGAGCGGTCATCGACGCGTCGGATGCGTTGGTGATCGACACACCATGGCTGGCAGGCGTCGTACCGCCGGAGGTTGCAGTTCTCTCGGACATCACCACAGCAGCCGCTCTGGCAGACGTTCTGGACATCAGACCGGCGTCGGAGGCGATCAGCGGAGAAGTACTCGGAGTCGGACGTGTCAGCTCCTGGGACCGCGAACCTGGAGCCGTATTGGCTTGTGCGGTAATGGGATTGCCGCTTCCGCAGGGCGGAGTGGTGGTCCACCGAGAACTGGTGGTCCGATCGACCGGAGACGTCAGCGGTGACCACGCCGTGCCGTTCTGGGTCGACGCGGACGGGACCGTACATTGTTCGGAGAGTTGGGAGCGTCCTCGTGGGCTTTGATGCCACAGTGCTGGACTGGATGGTCGATCATCGAGTCGACTGGCTCACCACGGTGTTCTGGATCGTCACCACACTCGGCAACACGGTGTCGATGTTCCTGTTGGCCGCGGTGGTTGTCGTTGCGGTGCTTCGCGTCGGACGCAGGGCGGATGCCGTTGTCGTTGCGGGTTCGATGCTCACCGGCTGGGGTCTGATGAATGCGCTCAAATTCGCGTTCGCGCGGGAGCGTCCACCGATTCCCGAGCGGCTGGTGGACATTGCGAGCCATTCGTTTCCGTCGGGCCACGCGATGATGTCGATGTTGCTTGCCACGGTGGCGATCGCGCTGATGCTGCGATCGCCGCATCCGTGGCTGCATCGGCCGGTACTGCTCGTGCTACCTGTGGTCGCGGCCCTGCTGATCGGATTCTCTCGGATCTACCTGGGTGCGCATTGGACCACGGACGTGCTGGCCGGCTGGGTGTTCGGTGCCCTGTGGGGGCTGGGATGGATCTATGCCGTCAGGCTGATCAGCGCGAGAAATCCGAGCGCTGAGCGATGACGAGCAGCTCGTCGCGCATGGCCGGGCTGGAGACAGCATTGGCGCGTGCGTAGAGGGCGCGGAGCGAGCGGACGTGGTTGCGACGGTTGCGGTACTGAGAGACGAGCTTCATGGCCTGGCTTTCGTGGATCAAGAGGTTGTATCAACTGACATAACCCATGGTCCACGTTAACTTTGTGTTACTCAACCGGCTGAGGGGTTAGTTTGCCCACGTCAGGGGCGGTGTGGTGATCGAGCTAACGTGATGCTGGTCTCAATCGAGGCCGCGCTGGGCGGTTTTGCTTCCGCGACGTGACGCCGCTCTCTGTATCAGGAAGATTCCGAACCCTACTGCACCCACGGCCAGCCCCGACCAACAGGTTGCGAGGGCGTCGTCGGTGCGGTCTCCGGTGGCGGTGAACACCACCAGTGCGACGATCCAGCCGAGGATGCCGATTGCCAACACCGGCACCGGATCGGTCAGGCTGCGCGGGATCTGGGGGAGGTCGGCCACAAAATCACGCTACGCCACCATATTTCCCCAAGTCTCGCGATGTGCTTTATCGTTCGCTCATGCAATTGTCGTCGCGGCTACTCGACAACTACTTCAAGATCACCGAGCGGGGCTCGACGGTGGGGTCCGAGGTGCGGGGAGGCGTGGTCACTTTCGTGGCCATGGCGTACATCGTCGTCCTCAATCCGCTGATTCTGGGCAGCTTCTCCGCCGACGACGCAGCGGCCAAGACCGACGTGCTCGGCAACATCCTGCCGGTGGCCCAGGTGGCTGCCGTGACCGCGCTGGTGGCCGGGTTCATGAGCATCGCCTTCGGCATCATCGCCAACTACCCCTTCGGTATCGCGGCGGGCCTCGGCATCAACACATTGCTCGCCGTGACCATCGCACCGCAGGTGACCTGGCCCGAGGCGATGGGGCTGGTGGTCATCGACGGCATCATCATCGTGCTGCTGGCCGTCACCGGATTCCGCACAGCGGTCTTCAATGCGATCCCGGCGGAGCTGAAAGCAGCGATCGCCGCCGGCATCGGAGCGTTCATCGCCTTCATCGGGCTGGTCGACTCCGGGTTCGTGCGCCGTATCCCCGACGCCGCAGGTACGACGGTTCCCGTCGGGCTCGGCATCGATGGGTCGATTGCGTCATGGCCGACCGTCATCTTCGTGTTCGGGCTGCTGCTGATGGGCGTACTCGTAGTACGCAAGGTTCGCGGCGGACTGCTGATCGGGATCGTGGTCACGACGATCTTCGCGGCGATCGTCGAGGCCGTCACCGATGTGGGGCCCTCCAACGGCGTCGACCCCAAGGGGTGGAATCTGTCGGTGCCGCAGTTGCCGAGTCAGTTGGTGCAATCTCCCGATCTGTCGTTGGTCGGCAACGTCGATCTCTTCGGAGCGTTCACTCGGATCGGAGTGCTGGCGGCAAGCCTGCTGGTGTTCACACTCGTACTCGCCAACTTCTTCGACGCAATGGGCACGATGACCGGCTTGGGCAAAGAAGCGAAGCTGGACAAGGACGGAACGCTGCCGAACATCGGTAAGGCTCTCGTGGTCGAGGGGGCCGGAGCGATCGTCGGTGGCGGTGCGTCGGCGTCGTCGAACACCGTGTTCGTGGAATCCGCGTCGGGAATCGCCGAGGGTGCTCGCACCGGGCTGGCCAACGTGGTCACCGGATTGTTGTTCTTGTTGGCCATGTTCTTCACTCCGCTCACGGCCGTCGTTCCGATCGAAGCGGCCGCTCCGGCTCTGGTCGTGGTGGGTGCGCTGATGATCGGACAAGTACTCGACATCGATTTCCGACGCTTCGATTACGCGCTGCCCGCCTTCCTGACCATCGTGGTGATGCCCTTCACGTACTCGATCGCCAACGGGATCGGCGTCGGTTTCATCACCTGGGTGGTTCTTGCGGTCGGATCCGGCCGGGCGAAGTCGGTACATCCCCTGTTGTGGATTGTTGCACTGCTGTTTGTTGCATATTTCGCGGTGGGACCCATCACCGAAGCGGTTACATGATGCGCGGTGCGTGCCAGGGCGTATTCTCTGCGCTGTGACGTCGGGAAACATAGTTAATGACAATCGGGAATTGGCAAGCGATCTGTCGCTTGCGGTGGTGAGGCTGACTCGCCACCTTCGAGGTAGGCGAGTGGACTCGCAAGTATCGCTGACTCAGCTGTCCGCTCTGGCCACGCTGAGTCGGGAGGGCGACATGACGCCCGGTGCGCTGGCGGCGCGGGAGAGGGTGCAGCCACCGTCGATGACGCGGGTGATCGCGTCGTTGGCCGAACTCGGCCTCGTGGTGCGCACGCCGCACCCCACCGATGGACGCCAGGTGATCGTGTCGCTTTCACCGGCCGGTCAGGAGCTGATCGCCGACGAGGCGAGCGCACGCGAGGCATGGATGACCGCCCAGCTCGCGGGCCTTACGCCCGAGCAGCTCGACATTCTGCGGGACGCGGTGAACATCATCGGTGCACTGGTGAGCGACTCCGAGTAGTTACCTAGGTTTATTATCTGAATGGTGGCCCCTGCTTCCCCTACGTCCGGTTCGTCGATGTTCGCTGCTCTGAAGACTCGCAACTACCGATTGTGGGCGTCGGGGCAGATCGTCTCGCTGGTCGGAACGTGGATGCAGCGGGTTGCCCAGGATTGGCTCGTACTGACGCTGTCCGGCGGCAACGGCTTCGCCGTCGGCATCGTCATGGCTCTGCAATTCGGGCCGACGCTGTTTCTCTCGGTGTGGGGCGGAGTACTGGCAGACCGATACGACAAGCGCAAGCTCCTCATGATCACCCAGGTGTTCGCGGCAGTCTGCGGTCTGGTGCTCGGCGTGCTCGACGTCGGCAACATGGTGGAGTTGTGGCACGTCTATGTCATTGCCTTCATCCTCGGCTGCTCGTCCGCCATCGACGCACCCGTGCGGCAATCCTTCACCATCGAGATGGTCGGCAAGGAAACCCTCTCCAACGCGATCGCGTTGAACTCGATGACGTTCAACATGGCGCGGATCGTCGGGCCTGCGGTGTCCGGTGTGCTCATCACCCTCGTCGGTACCGGCTGGGTGTTCCTGATCAACGCGGTGTCGTTCGCCGCGGTGTTCGGCGCCCTCCTGGCCATGAACGTCGGTCAACTCTTCCGTGTCGAACCGGCACCGCGCGCCAAAGGGCAGGTGCGAGAGGGCTTTCGGTACGTCTGGGGGCGGGGAGACCTGCGCGTATTGCTGGCGACGGTATTCATGGTCTCGACGTTCGGTCTCAACTTTCCCCTGAGTCTGTCGGTGCTGGCGCGCAACACGTTCGGCAGTGGAGCCGACGCATACGGATTGCTGTCGACGACCCTCGCGGTGGGCACATTGGCGGGAGCGACCCTGGCGGCCCGGCGCGCCGCGGCCCCACGACTACGGCTCTTCATCGGTGCCGTCATCATGTTCGGGCTCTTCGAGCTGCTCGTGGGGTTGATGCCCAATTACGTTCTCGTGGCGGTGCTGTTGGTGCCCACCGGCGCGTTGACGTTGACGTTCACGACGTCGGCGATGAACATTCTGCAGATGTCGGTTCCATCCGACATGCGCGGACGCGTGATGGGCATCTACATGCTGTGCTTCCTGGGCGGAACTCCGCTGGGCAGCCCGGTGCTCGGCTGGCTCGCCGACGTCCTCGACCCACGCGCACCGTTGTTGTTCGGCGGCGTCATCTCACTGGCCACGGGTCTCTTCGCTGCGGTGTACCTGCTGCGGCACAACAACTTGCGGATCACCGTGGTGCCGCCCGCCGAAGGTCACCGGCTGCCCACCCTCGACACGGTCTCCGCAACCGCCAAAGTATGACGCGTCAGATCCACCCGTGGCGTCGAGCCAGTGCGCAGGCCTCGTGCCGGTTCGCCGCGCCGAGCTTCGCAGCGGCGGCGGACAGGTAATTGCGGGTGGTCCCCGGAGACAGATGTGCGCGCTGTGCGATCTCCGCTATGGATGCGCCATCGGCGGCGAATTCGAGCACGTCGGCCTCACGCGGTGTGAGCGGTGAGTCGCCGGCCCCGATGGCTTCCGCGGCGAGTGTCGGATCGACGTAGCGCCCGCCGCCGTGCACGGTGCGCACCACCTCGGCGAGGGTGGCGGCCGAGGTGGTCTTCGGCAGGAACCCCCGCACTCCCGCCTCCAGTGCCTTCTTCAGGTAACCCGGTCGACCGTGGCTGGTGACGATGATCGACGCGCAGGCGGGCAGGGTTTCGGCAATCTTCTGGGCCGTCTCGATGCCGTCGATGCCGCCCATCTGCAAATCCAGCACTGCCACATCGGGTGCCAGTTCGGCGGCCACGGTCAGCGCCTGCTCACCGGAGTCGGCCTGACCGACGATCTCGATGTCGTCCTCCAGATCGAGCATGGTCGCCAGTGCCGTTCTGATCAGATTCTCGTCGTCGGCCAGTAGAACTCGAATCATGATGTGGTCCTCGGGTTCTGGGTCGGCAGCGCCGCCGTGAGGGTGAACGCTTCGGTGGTCTTCTGCGCGTCCAGGGTGCCTCCGACCGAGACCAACCTTTCGCGCAGGCCGCTCAGGCCGGTGCCGTCGTCGCGGCCGGTCGATGGTTGCGGATGATCGTTGATCAGTCGAATACTGTTGTCGGTCAGCTCGATCCGGCAATACGTGGCCTCGGAATGTCGCAGAATGTTCGTCACTCCCTCACGAACCACCCAGGCGGCCGCCTCGGCCGCGCGCTCGGACAGGACCGACGTCTCGCCGATCAGTTCGGTGGAGATACCTGCGGCGGACAGCAGCGATCGAGCTCCGTCGAGTTCCGACGCCACATCGACCGATCGGTAACCCCGAACCAGCTTTCTGGCGTCGGCCATGGATTCCTGGGCCAGAATGCGAACCTCGTCCATCTGGCCCGCCGCTCGGTCGTCACCTCGACGAGCCAGCGTCGCGGCGAGTTCGCTCTTGACGGCTATGGCCGAGAGCGCTCGTCCGACGACGTCGTGCAGGTCTCGTGAGAACCTCAGTCGCTCCTCCGCTACCGACAGCGCAGCCGCGGCGTCGCGGGTGGCGTCGAGTTCGGTGACGATGCGCAGCAACCACGCCGACAGTTGCACGGTGAACGCCATGAAGGCTATGAAGACGCCGAGTATCAGAGTTTCCACTGCCGGGGTTCCCAGAGCCGCCGCGAGCGCAGCGGCGGCGACGGCCGCCACCAGAGACCATCGCAATGGAATCCGGGTCGCAACTGCGGTGGTGACCAATACGCCGGCCCACAGGGTGTTGCTCGTGGTCCCGCCGGCGACCAGGACCACAGCGGCGACGGCCAGGATCGCCAACGGGATTCGTGGGTCGGCCGTCGACTCGCCGCCGAGTGCGGGGGTGCGCTGCACGACCACGAAGGCGGCGGCGGAGCAGGCCGCGATCGCTGCCATCGAGAGATAGTCGTCGAACTGCAATGACGTCAGCATCCCTGCCACGGCAACAGCGACGGAGATCAGCAGAAACGACTGGCGGGTGTAGACGCGTACCTTGTCCACTGCACTGCTGTCGTTCCAGCCGTGCAGTGGATTGAGGTACTCGTACAGCTTCATGATCTCCAGCCTTGCAGATGGACGGGGAAGGGGGCGGTCTAGGACCGCGGTTCCCAGCGGAAGTGCGTCCGGGCGATCAGCAGGCTTCCGACGATCCAGGCCAGCATCACCGCCAGAGGCATGGCGGCCTCGCCGAAGGTGCCGGCGAAACCGAACGACGCGTCGCCGGGAGTGGTGTTACCGAACCAGCCCAGATTCAGCAGGTCCGAGACCGCGGCCATGGGGGTCAGGTCGATGACGTTCCTCAGTGAATCCGGGACGACGCCGCGCAGCGCGGACGAGCCGGCCAACGCGATCAGAATGACCGGCAGGCTGGTGATCTGTGCCGCTTCGGCGTTGCGGGTGAAGGTCGAGGTGATCAGTGCCAGTGCGGCGAACAGCCCGGCACCGCCGAGGAGGGCCACGGCGACGAGCAGCACGTTGACGGGAACTGGCCCACCGAAGGCGATCACCACAGCTCCGACGATCACACCGAGGGCGACGGTGAGGATCAGCGAGGGTATTGCCGGGCCGAGCAGAATCTGGACGTCCGAGCTCTCGCCGGTGCGAAGTCGCTTGAGCACCAACTCGTCTCGACGGGTGGCGTAGACCGAGAGCATGTTGTAGTAGACCACGAGCACCACCAGGAACAATGCGAAGATCTCCAACGCACTCGCGACGCCTGCGTCTTTCAGTCCGCCGTCACTCCGGCTGCCAAGGATCAGCAGCGCGATAGGGAAGATCAACGGCATGACGATCGCGTTGAACAGAAGTACTCGGTTGCGTCCGAGCAGTGTGAATTCTGCTCGCGACAGGGCGGTCATCGTGCTCATGCGCTCATCACCTCGGTCTTTTCGATAGCTGGGTCGTTCACGGTGGAGTTGTCGAATTCGTCTGCGATGGAGAGGAACACGGTCTCCAGTGATGCCGCGCGGGCATCCAGACCGTGCAGAGTGACGCCATTGGTGCGGGCCCACACGAGCAGGTCGGTGAGCGTGTCCTGTACCGAGGATGTCTGGATCGAGACGGTGTCACCCGAGACGTCGATCGACGTACCGGGCAGCGACGGCAATGCCGTGCCGGGGGCCTTCAACTCGATCTTCGCCGGGTGGTCGGCGACCACCTCGTCCACGGTGCCGCTGCGAACGACTCTGCCGCGGTGCATGATCGCGAGTCGATCGCACAGGGACTCGGCCTCGTCCAGGTAGTGAGTCGTCAACATGATCGTCACGCCGGAGTTCTTCAGCTCCTGAATCAATCGCCATGTGTTGCGACGACTTTCGGGATCGAGCCCGGTGGTCGGCTCGTCCAGGAACAGGATGCGCGGACGGCTGATGATCGCGCAGGCGAGGTCCAGCCTGCGCTGCTCGCCGCCGGAGAGAAACTTCACCCGGGTATCGGCGCGATCGGCCAGGTCGACGCGTTCGAGCACGTCCGCCACCGGCAGCGGATCACTGCAGGTACCTGCCCACATCCGCAGGCTCTCGGCGGTTGTCAGATCCTGTGGCAGGCCGCCTTTCTGCAACATGATGCCCAGAGCCGGGCGCACCTTACGGCGATCGGCCACCGGATCCATTCCCATGATCCGGACGGTTCCCTTGCTGGGGCGCGAAAGACCCTGGATCACTTCGAGAGTGGAGGTCTTGCCGGCACCGTTGGTGCCCAACAATCCGAACAGCTCGCCCTCGGCGATATGCAGATCGAGGGCTTGGACGGCCTCGTACGCGTTCTTGCCCGAGCCGTAGCGGCGCGTCATTCCGTCGACGTCGATGATGCTCATGATTGCTTCTCCCAGTGCCGCAGTCCGATGACGAACCGGACGCCCATGAAGGCGACGATGACGCCGAGTGCGACGAACGCCGGAAGGGACGTGCCGACGATCGCGAACAACACGGCGACAATGGCCAAGCTGATGACGATGACGACGATCTCACGCGCCATCGTCGGAGCCGGCCCGATCTCCATCAGATCGGTGAACAGGTTTCCTTCGTCTGGTTGCTTCATGACTACGAGTCTGCTGCGCCCGAACCGCCGAAAACAGTGCAGCGCATCATGACCTGAAGTGACACCGTCACGGTCCAGCCATGACAAAAGTCATGGTCCTTTTCGCTCGGGTTTCTCCACCCGTTCTCCACCCGTGGGTCGATTCGCCACCCTCGCGATCTTCGTAGCGTTACTGCCATGAACATCGCAACGATTGCTCTCGTAGTCCTTCTGGTCGGATACCTGCTGGTGCGGCGCATGACCGGCCAGCTCATGGAAGCCCGGCGCCTGCTGATAATTCCAGCGATCCTCGCCCTCGTCGGGCTGACGACACTCGACTCGACGGTCCTGTCGCCCATGGCGATCGGGTTCCTCTTCCTCGGCTGCGTCGTCGGAATCGTCCTCGGTGCGATCCGCGGTTACACCGTCAGAATCACCGAGCGAGACGGGATGGTGTGGATGCGGTACTCCGTCGCGTCGATCGGTCTGTGGATCGCCGCCATCGCCGTTCGGATTCTGCTCATTCCCTTGGAGGTCGTCATAGACCCGACTGCCGCCTCTGCCGCCGGCCAGGCCACGATGCTGGCCGTGGGCATCGGATTCCTCGCCGAGTCGGTCGCCGTCCTCTACCGAGCCATGCACTTGGACGCAACCATCGTGTGGCGCGCCGACAAGGTCGGAAACCACACCACGTCGCCTACGCTGACCGACATGCACAATCGGGTTCGCGGCGGAGGGTCGAAGATTCGGTGACATCGGCACCCCACTCCGACGTACGGTTGCCCACGCTCGACCGCCTCCGGCTGTCGAGCCGGCCGTATGTCGCGATCGTCGTGATCGTCGGGGCCTTCGCCACCTCGGACCTGAGCAATCCGCTCGTACTCGCGCTGCTCGTCGTCAACAGTGTGGTGCTACTGGCCTCGTCGCTTCCACGACGGTTGATCGGCCCTGGGATCTCTCTGGCCGGCGCGGGTGTCGCGCTGATCGCCTCTGCGGCAATCCTGGCCGTGGACGGCACGGCTGCGGCTACTCTGTTTCCGTTTCTGTTTGCGGGACATGCAGGGTGGCGGTTCAAGCCGTCGATCTCGTTCCCGTTCGCGATCTCGCTCAGCGTGGCGTGCGCAGCCGCTCTGTGGGTTGCAGAGCACAGTGGTGTCGACGGATGGCCCTGGGCTGCAGGATTGTTCGCGGGTTGGCCGGTACTGATCGGGTACTCGCGGCGCAGTCGGCTGGACGCACTGCTCGCTGCGCGCCGCGCCACCGATGCCGAACTTCGCGAGCATGCTCTGGCCGAGCGGGCCCGCATCGCTCGCGATATTCACGACGTTCTCGCTCACTCGCTGTCCGGCGTCAACATGCAACTCGAAGTTGCCGACGCGTTACTCGACGCGGGCCGCGTCGAGGAGGCCAGAGCGGCAGTGGGCAAGGCGCAGAGTCTCGCTCGGGAAGGGCTCACCGAAACCCGCCGTGCCGTCCAGACTTTGCGTCAGGATGCGCTGCCCCTCGTGCCGACGTTGGCCGCACTCGTGGGTGATGACGCGAGCTTCCGTGTCGACGGCACACCGCGAGATCTCGATACCTCGCAGGCCCAGTTCCTGGTCCGGTGCGCGCAGGAGGCGATGACCAACACTCGCAACCACGCCCCCGGCGCTGCCGTCGAGGTACTACTTCGGTTCGATGCCGGATCGGTCGAACTCTCCGTGACCAACGGTCCGGCCCCGTCGCTGCCAGAAACGGTCGAGAGCACCGGAATGGGCCTGGTCGGCATGCGCGAACGCGCGGCCCTCGTGGGCGGGTCGGTCACTGCAGGTCCGGACGGGCGAGGCTGGGTCGTGCGCGCCGAAGTGCCTCTGCGACAACCTATCGAGTCCGACACGGAAGCGAGAGCATGAGCATTCGGATTGTGATCGCGGACGACCAGGCGTCGGTACGCGAGGCGCTGGCAGTGATGTTGGATCTGGTCGAGGACATCACCGTCGTCGCCACCGCATCGGACGGCGCTGCCGCCGTGACCGAGGTGACGGCGGCGATGGACAGCGGGGGCGTGGACGTTGTCCTGATGGATCTGCGGATGCCGGGGACCGACGGGATCGAGGCAACGCGAATACTGAAGGGGCTCTTCCCCGATCTGCCCGTGGTGGTGTTGACGACCTTCTCGGACGAACGTTCGGTACTCGACGCTCTCGGCGCGGGCGCACGCGGGTATCTCACCAAGGATGCCGGGCGGGTCGAGATCGCGGCGGCATTGCGAGCGGCCGCCGCCGGGCAAGCCGTGCTGAATCCCGAGGTGCAAGCGCGGTTGCTCGACGCCGTCGAAGCGCCTCGGACACAGGAGGTCCCGGCCGGGTTGACGCCACGCGAGGTGGAGGTCTTACGCGCGATCGCCGCCGGCCTCTCGAACCGGGAGATCGCTCAGCAGATGTTCGTCAGCGAGGCGACGGTCAAAACACATATCAATCATCTGTTCGCCAAGGCACAACTACGTGACCGGGCTCAGGCCGTGCACTTCGCATTCACCCACGGTGTGGTGGGGCAGGAGCGCTAGAAACCCCACCCCATGACGGCCGGGCGCGCTGTTCCGAACGTCAGATCGAGCGCATGCAGAGATTCCTCGGTGCGAGCGGTGAGTCGATTCGCCGCGGCGAACAACCGAGCCCGGTGGGTGCCGAAATAGATGCTGGCCAGCACATCGATGTCCAGTTCGATGTCCGGTTCGGATTCCACCCGGGTGCAGGTCGCTGTGCCATCGGTGACGCTGAACGAGTAGGTACCGCCTGCGTCGAGGAACGGATCTCGGACAGCGATGATCAGCGATGTGTCGAGAGCGTAGGTACGCGCCTCGAGCGCTGCCTCGACGTGCATGATGCGGGCCCACAGAGCGTCGTGGTGAGCAGTGACCTTCGGTAGCCGGTTGTTGGTCAGCAGGAACGGCAGTGCTTCGTCCCGTGCCTGCCGGACTTCGATGGTGTCGACCAGGTCGACCCCCACCAGGATCTGCCACAGCGCGGCGTACGCGTCGTCGGTCACCGCGATGAATTCCTCCACCACCACCCGGCTGGGGTTGCGTCCGCGTCGGTAGGCGACGTAGCCGTCGGGATGGACGATGAAGAACAGTGCCGTCAGTCCGCCGCGCCGGTTCTCGCGGTCGGCGAAGAACCGTTCCCACCGAATCGGCGGCTTGGGCTGCGCGCCTGCGGTCTGCTGCTGCCACCGGTGGTAGATGTCCGGGAACAATTCGGTGGCCTCGGCCGATTCGATCAGTCGCACGCCCGTCGCCGGGGGAGCGTCCTTACGGAACTGCGCGAACCGACGGTCGATCGAGACGCTGATCTCCTCGGTGATCGGGCCGTACCCGAAGCGTCCGTAGATCGTCGCCTCGCTGGCTGTCAGCAAAGACAGCGGCGCGCCCGCGTCGTTCAGAGCGCGGTGCTGCTGGGTGAACATCGACCGCAGGATGCCGCGTCGACGATGCGTCGGCGCGACCGACACCCAGGAGACTCCGGACGCCTCGACCTGCGCACCACCGGGAACGGTGACCGACATCGGGAAGTGCATGGCCACACCCACCGGGGTCTCGCCGTCCCACGCCAGGTACACGTGCTCGGACTGGGTCAGGATCTGCGTCTCCGCCAAGTCCTCGGCGTTCTGGTGCTCGCCGAAGGCATGGGCGTCGAGCAGCGCGACGGCATCCCAGTCGTCGTCGGTGGCGGTACGGATGGTGATCGATTCGTCGGTAGTCATCGCTCTTTACTTTTCCATATAGAAGTAGGCCTTCGCCGACGGAGTGCCGGAAAGGCCGGGTGACAAGATGAGCGGGTGGTTCATGTAATTGATGTCGACGATCCTCTCGACCCCCGGCTGGACGATTTTCGCGACCTGAACTCCTCGGACAGGCGACCCGATCTGCCCGAGGGCAAGGGCTTGGTGATCTCCGAGGGGGTGCTGGTTGCGCAGCGCCTGCTGACGTCGCGCTTCCCGATGATCAGCTTGCTGGGCGTGGATCGACGGCTCGACGCCTTGCGCGACGATCTCGCCGAATCGGATGTTCCGTTCTATCGGACGTCGGCCGAGGTGATGGCCGAGGTCGTCGGCTTCCATCTCAACCGTGGAGTGTTGGCGGCGGCAAACAGGCCGCCTGCTCTCGATCTGGACGAGGTGCTGGCCGACGCTACGACGGTCGCGATTCTGGAGGGCGTCAACGATCACGAGAATCTCGGGTCGATGTTCCGTAATGCAGCCGGACTCGGCGTCGACGCTGTGCTGTTCGGTGCCGCGTGTGCGGATCCGCTCTACCGGCGGTCGGTACGGGTCTCGATGGGGCACGTGCTCCGGGTGCCCTTCGCGAAGGTGCCCGAGTGGCCGCGCGGCCTCGATCGCGTACGCGCGCACGGCTTTCAGCTGATCTCGCTCACACCCAATCCGGAGGCCGTGTCGCTGGCTGCCGCGATGACGGGGGAGAAGGTGGCGCTGTTGCTCGGCGCCGAGGGCCCGGGTCTGACCGAACATGCGATGCGCGCCACAGACATTCGCGCTCGCATCCCGATGGCACCGGGCACCGATTCGCTCAACGTCGCGACAGCGGCGGCGATGGGGTTCTACGAACGGGTGCGTCTGACGTGACCGCTCGCGACCCGGGCGTTCTGTGGACCGGTCTTCCGATCGCCGTGGTCTCGGCGATTCTCGTGGCGGTGGCACTGGCGGCGTTCGGACTGGAACTGGCGCGAGTGCATCCGTTGCTCGCGATAGGTCTCAACCTCGTCGTCGTGGCAGGCGCGGCCCCGACGGTCCTGCGGTGGCTCCGCGTCCCGGTGTGGCGCTGGGCTGTCTACGGTGCGAGTGTCGGTGCGCTAGTGAGCTTCGTGGCCCTGGCGGCCCTGGCGTTCTGACCGACCGCGGGCAGGGTTGCGCACTACCGTTCACGATCGACGGAAACCCGTCGACCGGCGATCGTTGTGTGCAACGGTGCCCACACCGAGCCACTATTTGCGCGAGAACCAACGCTTCTTCGGTCGCGGTGCCGGTTCGGTCGATTCCGGTGCGGGTGCGTTCTGGGCCTCGACATTTTGACGCTGCGGCTCCTGCCCGGGAACGTACATCCTGAAACCGCAGACCGGCAGTGTGGCCGGATCGAACTCGTCTGCGTGCGGGGCACCGGTGTAGCGGAATCCGAGCCATTCGGCGTTGGCGGCCTCGGCGAATTCCTGTGGGTGGAACGGCAGTGACTGCGGATCCGGCATCACTCCTGGGGGATAGATCAGCGGATGCTCACCGGCCCAGAAGGATCGCTCCCACACCAGTGGCAGGCCCGCGTCCTCGTAGATGTACACCGGAGTAGCGCTGAACGATCGCCGAAACTCACCGCGTTCCCAGTAGGCGAACGCTCCCCACGCGTGCTGGGGATCCGACGCGACGAGGTAGGTGTGCTCGGATGCCAGAGGGCGAGTGAACGATTCGGGCAGCGTCGACGGTGTCGGCACCGAAAGATTGGACCCGCACACCACGGTCACGCCCGGATAGCAGCCGATGAAGACGTGATCGTCGTCCACCCCTGCCGATGTCGATATCGGACCTTGCGCGAGGGGCACAGCGGTCAGGTGAGGGTACAGACGGCCGACGAGGGCCGTCGCAGCATTCCAGTCCGAGGTGGTCGCCTCTCGGAGTACAGAAATCGGATCCGGTGTGTCCACGTACCAGATCGTTGACGCTTTGGCCCCCACTACCGGCACCTCTCTCTCCGTAAGCTTCGTCGAAAGCCTACGGCGTGAGCGTCGGCGATTTGTCACCGAGCGGTGAATCGGTCATCTACGACGTCAGTTGTGACCGCTGCTGCGTACTCCGAGCAGGACGTCTTCCCAGGATGGCATGGCGGGTTTGCCGCGCTTGTCCTTACCACCGTGTCCGGGTGCAGCCTTGGGGGCGGGCTTGGGGTCTCTGGCCACCGGCTCGCGCGGCTGATCGACGTCGGGAGCCGGGGCTTCGTCGTCTTCGATGTCGACGGTTTCGGCGTCCAGTTCACTGTCCGAGGTGGTGCCGTAGTACTCGTCGAAGCTCTGCTGTGAGGCTTCGTCGTCTGCCGCTGCAGGCGCGAGGGCGCGTACCGGAGCGAGGCCCCGTAGCTGACGTCCGAAGTCGGGATCGATCAGTTCGTGTGCGGTGTCGTCCAGTGGCGCGATGGTGCCGCCGTGCCCGTCGGGCAGGAACTGCCAGTGCGCCTTGTTGGTGGTGCGTCCCGCTTGCCACTTCAGCTGTGCGACCCACTTGTTGTCCTCGTCGCGCCACGCGTCCCACTCGGCGTCGTCGAGGTTGTGCCCGCGAGCGCGAAAGGCGAGTGTGACGACATCGAGCAGAGTCTGGACGGCGGGTCCGTCGTGGCGCAGCGGATGACCTGCCTGAGCCATCGACGCAGCCTGTGAGCGTTCGAGCAGAACGGGGTGAGCGAACACCTCGACGCGGCTGACGGCCATTCCGGAATCGGCGGCGACCTGTTCGATGGTCGCTCCACTCCGAATTCGAGCCTGGATTTCCTTCGGCCGCAGCAAGCTGTCCATTTCGATCTCAATCTGTCCTAGTCGAGCGATGTCGCCGCGTGAGGCTGCGCGGAGTTTGTCGTCGGCTGGAAGCCGGAATCTGTCGCCGGTCTTGGGATCTGCGCAGACGACGAACTTTCCGTCGGCCTCGAGACCCACCACATGTAAGTCTCGCACTGTGACCTCCTCATCGCGCCGGCTCGCGATACCGTCGAATTCGACCCTAGTTCACCCGATGTCCTCGGTGGGTGTTCGACACGCATCGCTTCCGCCGACGATCGTTTCTCTACCAGAGCGTAGACAGCTGCGGGCTCGGCTGCACTCGATCGCCCGAAGTTGCGTCAATTGCCTTGTGGCGCAATGCCGATCCGTCCCGCTGTAAGTACAGCGCGCCCAGGCCGAGGCCGATAGTCAGGGCGAGAGCGTGCCCGACGGCGGTGAACGACGGGCTCTGTATGCCGCTGACGGCGACGACCCCGATCCACAGTGCAGCCCAGCACAGTCGCCACGGCATCGGCAGAAACCTGATCATGGACCCGGCAACCGCTGCTGCGGCGTAGCTGACCCCGACATCGACGGCCATCGCCAGCGAGTCGGCCAGCCAATCGACGCGGATGCCGATGAACAGCCCGACAGCAACCAGCGCGGTCGCGCCGACGTGGCCGGCGCTGAACGTGAGCAGGAATCGTCGCCAACCGGACATCCATTCGGCGACGGCGAACAAGAGTGCGACGCCGGCCAGCCATAGCCAGTTCACCCGGCCTTCGGTGAGAAAGACACTCGTGACGAGGGTGGCAAGGTGGCCGTCGGTCAGATTGTGCAGGTTGGTACTCGCCGCATGCAGCACGTGCCAGCGATCGTGTGGTCCGATTTGTCCGAGCGCCACCGTGCCTGCCCCCGCGAGGACGCAGTAGATCAGTGTCACGCGAACCCGGAGTGCGAAAGCCAGGAGCCTGAACATACGAGCGCTCCCTCCGAGGTCTTTACGCTTGCGTACTTCAACGCAAGTGTAGGCCTCGAAGGGAGCACTCCAGCTGGGAGCTTGCTGGTAATCAGCTCATCCCTGGCAATCAGCTCAGGGTGGACACGACCCAGTCGATGCTCTTCGTCAGCGCGGTGATGTCGTCCGGCTCGATCGCGGGGAACATACCGACGCGCAACTGGTTGCGGCCGAGCTTGCGGTACGGCTCGGTGTCGACGACGCCGTTGGCCCGCAGGATCTTGGCGACCTGAGCTGCGTCGACCTTCTCGTCGAAGTCGATGGTTCCGACAACCTGGCTGCGGTGATCCGGGTTGGTCACGAACGGCGTTGCGAACTCGCTCTTCTCGGCCCAGTCGTACAGGCGCGAGGACGAATCGGCGGTGCGCTTGGTGGCCCAATCCAGGCCGCCCTGCGAGTTGAGCCACTCGATCTGATCCGCGAACAGCAGCAGTGTCGCCACTGCCGGGGTGTTGTACGTCTGATCCTTGCTGCTGTTGTCGACGGCGATCGGCAACGACAGGAAGTCCGGAACCCAACGGCCACTGGAGGCGATCTCGTCGACGCGGGCAAGCGCGGCCGGGCTCATCAACGCAACCCACAGCCCACCGTCGGCGGCGAAGCACTTCTGCGGTGCGAAGTAGTAGACGTCGGAATCGGCGACGTTCACCGGAAGACCGCCGGCTCCGGAGGTGGCGTCGATCGCGACGAGGGCGTTCTCGGAGCCGGCCGGACGGCTGACCGGGATGGCCACGCCGGTGGACGTCTCGTTGTGTGCCCAACCGATGAGGTCGACGGATGGGTCGGACGTGGGCTCGGGTGCACTGCCCGGCTCGGCCTTGACGACGATCGGATCGCCGATGAAGGGGTTGTTCTTGGCCACCGAGGCGAACTTCGAGCTGAACTCGCCGTTGGTCAGGTGCAGCGACTTCTCGCGAATGAGTCCGAACGCAGCGGCGTCCCAGAACGCGGTGGTGCCACCGTTGCCGAGTACCACCTGGTAGCCCTCGGGCAGCGAGAACAGGTCCTTCAAGCCACTGCGTACGCGTCCGACGACGTCCTTGACGGGCTTCTGCCGGTGGCTGGTGCCGAACACGGACGCGCCGACGTCGACCAGGGATTGCAGCTGCTCGGGGCGAACCTTGGACGGGCCGCAACCGAAGCGTCCGTCGGCGGGAAGAAGGTCGGCGGGAATGATCGGCAAATCGGCCATGGAGTAGCGCGTCCTAGCGTCGAGGGAATATGGCACCCACAGGTTAGTCGGGTGCCATGACACCGTCGACTACCGGATCAGCTCCCAGCCGTCGACGGAGTCGGGGGTGCGCGGTTCGGGGCCGGTGTAGAGGGCCGCGGGGCGAACGAGCTTGCCCAGACGCTTCTGCTCCAGAATGTGCGCGCACCAGCCGGCGGTACGACCGCAGGTGAACATGGCGGGCATCATGTGTGCCGGAACCTCGGCGAAGTCGAGGATCACGGCGGCCCAGAACTCCACATTGGTCTCGATGGCCCGATCGGGGCGGCGTTCGCGCAGTTCCGTCAACGCGGCCTGTTCGAGCGCGGCGGCAACCTCGTACCGCGGAGCGTTCAGGCGCTTGGCAGTGGCGCGCAGCACGCGGGCTCGGGGGTCCTCGGCGCGGTACACGCGGTGCCCGAAGCCCATGAGCTTTTCCTTGCGGTCCAGAATTCCGGTGATCAGCGCGCGAGCGTCCCCGGTCCTCTCGACCTCCTCGATCATCGGCAGCACGCGGGCGGGTGCGCCGCCGTGCAGCGGGCCGGACATCGCGCCGATGGCACCGGAGAGACAGGCGGCGACGTCAGCCCCGGTGGAGGCGATCACGCGTGCGGTGAACGTCGATGCGTTCATGCCGTGCTCGGCAGCCGAGACCCAGTACGCGTCGATAGCGGCGACGTGGGCGGGGTCGGGCTCACCCTTCCACCGGACCATGAAGCGTTCGGTGACGGTGGCAGCCTGATCGATGCGGCTCTGCGGAACGGCGGGCTGGTAGATGCCGCGAGCGGACTGGGCGACGTAGGACAAGGCCATCACCGACGCGCGGGCGAGGTTGTCGCGAGCGGTGGTGTCGTCGATGTCGAGCAGCGGCTGGTAGCCCCAGATCGGCGCGAGCATCGCGAGGCCGGCCTGGACGTCGACGCGGACGTCGCCGGTGTGGATCGGAAGGGGGAACGGTTCGGCCGGTGGGAGACCGCGGCCGAATTCGCCGTCGACCAACAGTGCCCAGACATCGCCGAAGGTGACGTTCTGCGCGACGAGTTCTTCGATGTCGACACCCCGGTAGCGCAGTGCGCCGCCGTCCTTGTCGGGTTCGGCGATGTCGGAGGTGAAGGCGACGACACCTTCGAGACCGGGCACGAAATCCTCGGGAACGTGTTGAACAGCCATGGCCTGTGGACTCCCTCGTCGCGTTTACGCCCGGCTCTGCGCCGCATGCGGGCGTACTGTGCCAGAACCATAGCGAGCATGTACGCGGGAGTAGCGTCTGGGTTCGTGTCTGCAGATGAACAGCGCTTGGCGAACATGCGAGTCGACTACGGCGAGCCCGAGGACCTCGATATCGATGCTCTGGCCGGCGGGTGGCTCCCACTGGCGCAGCAGTGGTTGGCCGACGCGGTGGCGGCAGATCTACCCGAGCCCAACGCGATCGTGTTGGGGACTGTCGACGAGGCAGGCCGACCAGCGACTCGCACGGTGCTGTGCAAGGGTCTCGATGCCGACGGCGTGGTCTTCTACACCAATTACGACTCGGACAAGGGCCGTGCACTCGAGGCGAATCCCTACGCGTCGGTGACCTTCCCGTGGATCGCGAGTGCCCGGCAGCTCACCGTGCGCGGCTCGGTGGTCAAGGTCGACGCCGAGACCACCGAAACCTATTGGCGCACCAGGCCGCGCGGTTCTCAGTTGGGGGCGTGGGCGTCCGAACAGTCGCGACCCGTCGGCTCGCGAGAAGACCTGGCCGCCAAGTTGGCCGAGGTCACCGCAACGTTCGACGGTGTCGACGTGCCGGTGCCACCGAATTGGGGCGGCTTCCGCGTCCTGCCTGAGACGGTCGAATTCTGGCAGGGCCGAACAAGTCGGATGCACAACAGGATCCGCATCACGTTGGCAAGTGGTGTGATCGAGCGTCTGCAGCCGTGAGCGGATTGCGCGGCATTCTTGCCGACACGACACCGCTGAAGACCCCGGCCTATCGCCGGTTGTGGTTGGCGAACATCGTCACCGTCATCGGTGCCCAGCTCTCCATTGTTGCTGTGCCGCAACAGGTATTTCAGATCACGCTGAGTTCTGCCTACGTGGGCCTGACGGGTGTGTTCGCCCTGGTGCCGCTCATCGTGTTCGGTCTGTGGGGCGGCGCGCTGGCCGACGTGATGGACCGCCGCACCCTGCTGATGATCACCACGTGCGGTCTGATCGGAACGTCCGCGCTGTTCTGGCTACAGGCGTTCCTCGAACTGAACAATGTGTGGATCATCCTGGTGCTCTTGGCAATTCAGCAGGCGTTCTTCGCGGTCAATCAGCCGACCCGCAGCGCGATTCTGCCGAGGATCCTGCCGGCCGAGCAACTACCGGCTGCGAACTCGCTGAACATGACGGTGTTCAACTTCGGTGCCATCGCAGGGCCGCTCAGTGCAGGCATTCTGATCTACTACATCGGGCTCGAGACCCTCTACCTCATCGACACCATCGCGCTGTTCGCAACACTGTGGGCCGTGATTCGGCTGCCGGGAATTCCGCCGGCCAAGTCGGGTCAGCGAGCCGGATTGCGTTCGGTGTTCGACGGTTTCGCATATCTCGCCACCCAGAAGGTGCTGCTGGCATCGTTCGTCGTCGACATCATCGCCATGGTGTTCGGTATGCCCAGGGCTCTCTTTCCGCAAATCGCACACGAGAGCTTCGGTGATCCGGCGTCGGGTGGACCGGTGCTGGGCATGCTGTTCGCGGCCATGTCCGCGGGCGCGGTGGTGGGTGGAGTGTTCTCGGGCTGGCTTCCGCGCGTGCGCAGGCAAGGGCTGGCCGTGCTGATCTGCATCGTCGTGTGGGGCGTGGCGATGATCGGCTTCGGTCTGGCCGTCGGCGCGGCTACCGACGGGGCGACCGCAGTTGCCCTGTGGTTCGCGCTGGCGTTCCTGGCCCTCGGCGGCGGGGCCGACATGATCTCCGCGGCGTTCCGCAGCACGATGCTGCAGACCGTCGCGACCGACGAGATGCGCGGCCGACTGCAAGGTGTCTTCATCGTCGTCGTCGCGGGAGGGCCGCGTATCGGCGACGTGCTGCACGGGGCCGCAGCCGCGTCGGTGGGGACGGCAGCCGCTGCGGCCGGCGGCGGCGTGCTGGTCGTCATCGGTGTTTCGATTGCTGCGCTGGCTCTCCCGGCATTCATCCGCTACCGAGTGGGTGTCGTAGTAAAGAATGGCTCTCATGGGTGACGCACAGACCTACTCGTTGACGAGCGGCAAATATCGGGCAGACATCGCTGCCGTCGGAGCGGGCCTGCGGGTTCTCGAGTACGACGGCGCTGCGCTCACCGAAACCTGGGAGGCCGGCAGCAAGCCGCCGCTGTCGGCGGGACTGGTGTTGGCCCCGTGGCCCAACCGGACAGCCGACGGGACCTTCGCTTTCGAAGGCGTCGAACATCGGTTGGAGATCTCCGAGCCCTCACGGAACAACGCCAGCCACGGATTCGTCCGCAAGGTGGCATGGACTCTGGTGGAGCACACCGACAATCGCGTCGAGCAGAGCGTGGACGTCGGGACGCATCAGGGTTGGCCGTTCCCGCTGACGGTGACGGTGGTCCACGAGCTGTCGGCGGACGGTCTCACCGTGACTGCGTCTGCGAAGAACACCGGTGAGTCCGCCGCGCCCTACGGGATGGGTTTTCACACCTATGCCCGGGTCGGGGACGTGCCGCTCGACGAGTGCACGCTCGAACTCTCGGCCGGGACCCGGCTACCGCTCGATCCGGTGCGCAATCTGCCCGTGGGCAATTCGGTTCCGACGGCCGATACCGAGTACGACTTCCGGGAGCCACGCACGCTGCAGGGCGTCCAGCTCGATACTCCGTTCAGTGCGTCGCTGCCCGACGGCGACGGCCGTGCGAATCACGTTCTGCGGGGCCCCGACGGCACCGCGACCGTGTTGTGGACCGACGCGAACTTCGGCTGGGTGCAGGTGTTCACCGCCGATCCGGCCAACGATCAGGCCTATCCCGACAGGGGCCGGGCGTTGGCGATCGAACCGATGACGTGCCCGCCTGATGCGCTGAACTCCGAGATCGATCTGATCGTGCTCGAGCCGGGGCAAACCTGGTCGGGAACCTGGGGAATGAGGTACGAGAAGTGACGATATTGGTGTGCGGTGAAGCGTTGGTCGACTTGGTACCGGTGCACGAGGGACCGCTGCTCTCACCAAAACTCGGCGGCGGACCGTTCAACGTCGCCATCTCGATCGGTCGATTGGGTTCGCCGGTTGCGTACCTCTCACGGATCTCGCGCGACTCGTTCGGCGAGCAGATCCTGGCGAGTCTGCGCGACGCAGGCGTCGACATCTCGTGGGTGCAGCGCGGCGACGAGCCGACCACCTTGGCGATGACCACCCTCGCCGAGGACGGCAGCGCCGAGTACTCCTTCTATGCCGACGGGACCGCCGACCGGCTCGTCGCCGATCCCGGCGATCTCCCGGACGAGATCAGCGTGCTCTCGTTCGGCACGTTGTCTCTGCTCTACGAGCCCGGTGCATCGATGTACGCGGGATTGCTGCATCGGGCGAGGGCGGCGGGCAAGCTCACGATGCTGGACCCCAACATCCGGCCGGCCGCCATCGACAGCACCAGCGGCGACATCACCGCCGACGGTTTCCGTGACCGCTTCCGCTCGTGGTTGCCCAGCATCGACATCCTCAAGGTGTCCGAGGACGACTCGTACTGGCTGGGGCTGGGAACGCAGGGAACCACCGTCGACGATTGGCTCGCGGCCGGGGTCACCGCAGTGGTCATGACTCGCGGCGGCGACGGAATTTCGGTCTTCACCGCGTCCGACGAAATCTCGGTGCCAGGTGTGGCCGTGGATGTCGTCGACACGATCGGCGCAGGTGACACCGTCCACGGTGCCCTGCTCAGCTTTTTGGAGAAGGAGACCATTATCACATCGAACGCGGTCAAAGCGATGAGCAAGCAAGATTGGCAACAAGCGCTCGATTTCGCCGCGAAGGCAGCGGCAATCACGGTTTCGCGCCCCGGTGCCGACCCTCCCTGGGCGTCCGAGGCATCGAGAGACTAGTTTCACTATCGACGTTAGAACTGTCCGCTTCAAGTACGTGTCCGTTACACGAGTTCGAGAGGGACCATTCGTGCCCGCTGAGAATGATGCCAAAGCCACCCTCACCTATCCCGGTGGCGAGTACTCCATGTCGATTGCCGAGGCTTCCGAAGGCAACAACGGCATCGAGCTGGGAAAGTTGCTGGCCACCACCGGCTATACGACATTGGACGGCGGGTTCGTCAACACCGCATCGACCAAGTCGGCCATCACGTACATCGACGGTGACGCGGGCATCCTGCGCTACCGCGGATACCCGATCGAACAACTTGCGGGCAAGTCGTCGTTCATCGAGGTCAGCTACCTGCTGATCTACGGGGAGCTGCCGTCCGCAGACGAGCTCGAGACGTTCACCGACCGGATCCGTCGCCACACGCTGCTGCACGAGGACCTCAAGCGGTTCTTCGACGGCTTCCCGCGCAACGCGCACCCGATGCCGGTGCTGTCCAGCGCGGTCAACGCACTGTCGGCGTACTACCAGGATTCGCTCGAGCCCAACGATCCCGAGCAGGTCGAGCTCTCCACGATCCGCCTGCTGGCGAAGTTGCCGACCATCGCGGCCTACGCCTACAAGAAGTCGGTCGGCCAGCCGTTCCTGTACCCGGACAACTCGAAGAGCCTGGTCGAGAACTTCCTTCGCATGACGTTCGGCTTCCCCGCCGAGCCGTACGAGGTCGATCCCGAGATCGTCAAGGCCCTCGACATGCTGCTCATCCTGCACGCCGACCACGAGCAGAACTGCTCCACGTCGACGGTGCGCCTCGTCGGATCCTCGCAGGCCAACCTGTTCACCTCGATCTCCGGTGGCATCAATGCGCTGTGGGGCCCGCTGCACGGCGGAGCCAACCAGGCCGTCCTCGAGATGCTCGACAAGATCAAGGCCGAGGGCGGCGACGCCACGGACTTCCTGCGTCGAGTGAAGAACAAGGAAGACGGCGTCAAGCTCATGGGCTTCGGACACCGGGTGTACAAGAACTTCGATCCGCGCGCGACGCTGGTCAAGGAAACTGCGCACACGATCCTCGGCAAGCTGGGCAACGGCGACGAACTGCTCGAGATCGCCCTCAAGCTCGAAGAGACCGCGCTCACCGACGACTACTTCGTCGAGCGCAAGCTCTACCCCAACGTGGACTTCTACACCGGCCTGATCTACCGCGCGATGGGCTTCCCGCCGCGCATGTTCACGGTGCTTTTCGCGATGGGCCGTCTCCCCGGCTGGATCGCGCACTGGCGCGAGCAGAACGAGGACACGACCGGCAAGATCGGCCGTCCGCGCCAGATCTACACCGGTTACACCGAGCGCGACTACCAGGACGTCAGCTCGCGCTAGTTCTTGCTGCACAACAACGCCGCCGAACCCATCAGGGTTCGGCGGCGTTGTTGTTGTGTGAGGGTCGCGCGTCGAGTTCGAGGTTATGGACGTAATTCGGCCGGAATCTATCCCCAACTTCGAGTTCGCGCGTCGAGTTCGCACTTACGAAGGCGCTATGGCCACTTTCGGCTGCATAACTGCGATCTCGCTGCGGGACGGCCGAGTGCGCGCGCCGAGTTCGAGGTTATGGACGTATTTCGGCCGGAATCCATCCATAACTTCGAGTTCGCGGCACCGTCAGGCGTCGAAGTGCCTGCGGTTCTTCAATACCGGCAGCGTCTTGCGCACGGCGTCGACCATTGCAGTATCGATGTCGATCGTCAGCATGCCGGGCGTCGCGTCCAGTTGACCGAGAATCTCGCCGGTGGGGGAGCAGACGATGCTGTGGCCCACGCCCAATGGTGCATTTCCTTCGGCGGCAGCGGGTTCGGCTTGGTCGCAGGCTGCGATGAAGGTCGTCGAATCCAACGCGCGGGCGCGGGCGAGCAGGGTCCACTGGTCCACTTTGCCGTCACCCGATCCCCACGATGCCGGTACGACGATGAGTTCCGCACCGAGGTCGCCGAGCTTCTGGAACAGCGCCGGGAAGCGGATGTCGTAGCAGGTCGCGAAGCCCACCCGAACTCCGGCGATGTCCACCACCAGTGGGTCCGAACCCGGTGCGACGGTGTCGGATTCGGCGAATCCGAACGCGTCGAACAGGTGAATCTTGTCGTAGCTCGCATCGATGCCGGGGCCGGTGACGAGCAGTGTGTTGGTCACTCGGTCATCTGCCGCGGGGGTGAACATTCCGGCGACGACGGTGATCCCGGCATCGGACGCAATGGAGCGCACTGCGTCGGCCCATTCGCCGTCGAGAGGCTGTGCGAACTTTCGGATGGGTCCGCCGAAGCAGCGCATCGTCGCCTCCGGAAACACGACGACGTCCGATTCGGCGTGCGCTGCGGCGCGGGTGTGGGTCTCGATGAGTTTGAGGTTCTCGGTGGGGTCTTCGCCGCTGGTGATCTGGGCGAGGCTGATGCGAATGGGCGAGCTCACGGTGTGACTCCTGGTTTCGTCGGAGGAAGACAGGTATACATATCGTATGCAGTCGCTGTCGGGGAGGGAGAAGGCGTACCTTTTCGTGCGCGATCAGGTGCTGTCGTCACCGGCCGCCACCGGCACTTTTCTCAACGAGCAAGAGCTCGCCACGCGAATCGGCGTATCGCGCACACCGGTTCGTGAAGCCCTGCTCATGTTGCAGTCCGAGGGCCTGGTCGAGATGGTGCCCAAGCGCGGCGCGCACGTGCCGGCGATGTCCGGACGGCAGATCGCCGAACTGATGGATCTGCGCGGTGTCCTCGAGCGGCATGCAGCCACCCGAGCGCTGCGCGCCGGCGATGCTCCGATTGCGGCGATGCAGAATGCGCTGACGCAGCAGGAATTGTTGATGAACTCGGGCGATGCGGATGCACCCAAGCAGTTCATCGACTGGGACGGCACGTTTCATCAGAGTCTGATCGATTCGGCGGGAAGCGAACTGCTCTCGCGTACGTACGCCGGTCTGCGAGCGCGCCAGCTTCGCGTGGGCTTGAGTGCGTTGTTCACCGCGGCCAACCGGCAGCATCGGGTGTGCGCCGAGCACCAGGCCATCATCGACGCACTCGGTGCGGGCGATGAAGGCCTGGTACACGAGAAGATCGACGCTCACCTCGAGGTCACACTTCAGACTCTGCTGCGCGCGTAGCGTTTTCGTGCTCCTGATTCAGTAGTACGTAGTGCTCGTCCTCGGTGGGGTCGGGGTTGCGGCCGAGTGCCAGGCCGACGAGTGTCACCGCTCCGACGATCACGATGTATCCGGCGATCGGCACCCAGCTGTCCGTCTTGTCCAACAGGTACACGAAGATCAGCGGGGCCATCGCGCCACCGAACACCCCGGCGATCGTGTACGCCAACGAGCTACCGGTGGAACGCAATCGCACGCTGAACTGCTCGGTGACGAAGGCTGCCTGTGGCCCGTACATGAACGAGTGGAATGCAAGGCCGACAACGACTCCCAGGATCAGCAGCGGTAGCGATCCTCCGCCGATGACGAGGAAGAAGATCGCGCTCCAGGCAACACCGCCGACGGCCGCGACGCCGTACACGAGGCGCCGGTTGATGCGGTCGGACACTGCTCCGGCGAGCGGTATCAGGCCGAGTTGGCATGCCGATCCGATCAGAATGGCGGTGAGTACCTCGCTGCGCTCGAAGCCCAACTTCTGGGTTCCGTAGGTGATCGAGAAGACCGTGAACAGTGCGTAGATGACGTCCGGTGCGACACGAGACATGATGCCCGCCAACAGCGGTCGCAGTTCGGTCTTGAACACCTCACTGATCGGTGCCTCGGAGCGGTCGCCGCTCTCCTGGAGCGCCTTGAACACCGGGGTGTCCTCGAGCTTCAGGCGGATCCACAAACCGAACCCGACGAGTACGGCCGAGAAGAGGAATGCCACTCGCCATCCCCAGGACTCGAACTGCTGGTCGGTCAGTGACAGTGTCAGGATCGCGAGTGCGCCGTTGGCGAGCAGGTTGCCTGCCGGTGGTCCGATCTGGGCTGCCGAGGACCAGAAGCCGCGTTTGCGGGGATCGCCGTATTCGCTGGAGAGCAGAACGGCTCCGCCCCACTCGCCGCCGACCGCAACTCCCTGGCAGAACCGCATCGTGACGAGGATGATCGGGGCCGCGATGCCGATGGTGTCGTAGCCGGGGATCAAGCCGATGGCGAATGTCGTGACGCCGATCAACAGCAGGGTGATGACGAGTAGCTGTTTACGCCCGATGACGTCGCCGAGACGTCCGAAGACGAATCCACCGACCGGACGGGCGATGTACCCGACGGCGTACGTCGAGAAGGCCAGCAGTGTTCCGGTCAGTGGGTCGCTGTCCGGAAAGAAGACGAGCGGGAACACCAGCGCTGCGGCGGCCGAGTAGACGGCGAAGTCGTACCACTCCAATGCCGTTCCGGTCAGGCTGGCGGCAAAGGCCTTGGCCAGGCCCTTTCTATCCACCGAAACAGGTTCGGTCATGACGACTCCTTCGTGTGCCTGGGATCACTCTATCCGTTGTACGTGCTCCATACTTGCTGTATACAAGACGTATGCGCAAGGTTTTGGGCGTATCGGAAACAGAAAATTTACGAGGAGAGGGTCCTTACTGATGCTCACATTCACGCTGCCCGACGGCACGACCGAATCGGTCGAAGTGACCGCGCTGCTCAATGCGGGCTATGCCGGTCGCAACCAGGAAGAAGTGGCGTCGCACATCGCCGAGCTTGCCGAACTGGGCGTCCCTGCCCCGACGGTGACCCCGGCGCTGTATCCCATCTCGCCGTACCTGGCGCAGCAGACCGATGCCGTCGCCGTCCAACACGGTCGTACCTCGGGTGAAGCCGAGTGGGCCCTGGTTGTCTTGGGCGACACGATGGAGGACGTATTGCTCACGGTGGCATGCGATCACACCGATCGGGACCTCGAAGTTCACAGCGTCGCGTGGAGCAAGAACGCGGCTCCCGACGTGCTCGGCACCGGCGCATGGCGCTTGAGCGAGGTGGCCGACCGACTGGACGAGATCACCCTGACCGCGTGGGCCGACGGAGTACTCATCCAATCGGGAACTCTCGGTGATCTTCTCGCCCCGCAGTACTGGCTGGACGTGCTCACCGAGCGCGGACTGTTCTCGCGTGGAACGGTATTGATCTCGGGCACCATCTCGATGCACCACGGGGTGAATCAGTTCTCCGACGCGTGGAAGGTGGAGATGACCGACCCCGCGACCGGCAATGCTCTGACCTGCGAATACAAGACGAATTTGATGCCAGCGCCTATTGGCTGACCGTCACGACGTAAAGTCGGAGCGGAATATGCCCCAGATCGACAGTCGGCGTCGGCGGGCCGGCATCAACCGCAGGAGACTTCAGTGACGAAGCCAGTGATCGAATTTCAGGCCGGACCGGCACCCTTGGACCTGGTGACGGTCGACCTCGTCGAAGGTGACGGCGCAGAGGCAGTTGCAGGCGGCACCGTCGAGGTGCACTACGTCGGTGTCGAGTTCGATTCGGGCGAGGAGTTCGACTCGTCCTGGAACCGCGGCGAATCCATTCAGTTCCCGCTGCAGGGACTGATTCAGGGCTGGCAGGACGGCATCCCCGGGATGAAGGTCGGCGGACGCCGTCAGCTCACCATTCCGCCGGAGCTCGCCTACGGCCCCGCCGGTGCAGGTCATCGCCTCTCCGGCAAGACCCTCGTGTTCGTCATCGATCTGCTCGACGTCAAGTAACAGCGCGACGTACCCGCTCGGCTTCGCGGGTTGCCGAGGCGTTGGCCGTCCCGCCTCGGGAACCTGCCAGCTTTGCCTGGATGTGTTCGGCCACGGTCACCGGTCGGTACCGGGGCTCTGCGCCGGCCTCGATGCACGACGCCAACGGCGCGATCACAGCGTCGAGATTGCCGTCGTGGAAGAAGGCAGCAGAACGTCTGCGCTGGATCGTCCCGCCCGACACCGGTGGCCGCACGCGATGCAGAGTCGACATCCAGCGATCGTTGGTCAACCGGGCCGTCAGATCACCCAGATTGACCAGCATTGCGCCCTCGACAGGCTGCACGTCGTGCCACACCCGGTCGGTTCCGAGGACCTGTAGGCCGGGTACCCTATCGGCCCAGAGCACCGTCACCAATCCGTAGTCGGTGTGTTCGCTCATTCCGGTGAGTTCGCGGTCCGGTACTTCGGTGCCCGGGTCGAGTGCGTAATTGTTCATTCGTAGCGTGTCGAGCGACCGATCGGTGATGCGTGAGAACAGGTCCGGCGATTCCCCGAGTGCGTCGGCGAACACCCCGGTCAGCGTACGTGCCACGCGGCCGGCTTCGGCGAAATACGGTTCGACGGCGCTTCGGAACCCGACCGACTCTGGCCAGGTGTTCGGCTCACCGGTGCCGACATTGAATGCCTCGAAGTAGTCGTTCATGCCCGACGCCGAATCGAGCCCGAGGCTCAGGCTCAACGTTTCGCTCTTCGGTGCGGTGTAGCCGCGGTTGAGCTCGGGCGGGCAGATGTAGGCCGATTTCTGCGCTGGGTCCATTCCGAAGAACGAATCCATCGCCGACGCGAGCCCGGCAACGATCTCGTCGGGGATGCCGTGGCCGACGATCTGCATGAAACCGACTGTGCAGCATGCATGATCGACCTCCGACGCCACGCTTCGGCGCGCGGTCGCGTCGGCCCCCGAGGAGTGGTCACCCGGAACGTACGGCGAGATGTCGACAGTGGGAACGGTGAAATCCGATGACGAGTGCACCGGTCCATACTCCTCGCATCGGGCGATCCTGCGGGTTTCTCCCGCGTAACGAATGCCGAACCTAGCGAATCTGCAACTCCATCACCAGGCGCGCGCCGCCCAGTGGACTGTCGGTGAAGTAGACACGGCCACCGTGCAATTCGGCCTGCTGCGCAACCAGGGCCAGACCGAGACCCGAGCCACCCTTGGCTGCCCTGGTGCCGCGCTCGAAGCGGCCGAACACCGATTCGCGTTCATCGACGGGTACCCCGGACCCGTTGTCGTCGATCACAACTCGCACCGTCGTGTCCACGCGTTCGGCGGTGATGACGATCGAGGTTGCGTTGCCGTGCCGAACGGCATTGCCGATCACGTTGTCGACGGCCAATCGCAGACCGGTCGGTAGTGCGCGCATCGTGATCTCGCAATCGGGAGCGGACTCCACGCGGATGTCGAGCTCGGGGTGCAGTCTCTGCGCGTCCTGGGCGGCGACGTCGCAGATGTCGATGATGTCGGTCTCGACTCTGTCGCCCTCACTGGACAACTCACCCGACGCCAGTCGTTCCAGGGCGGTCAGCGTGGTCTCCACGCGTCCTTGCGTTCGCTCCAGGTCGCCCAGAATCTCCCGTTGCTGCGCGGGTTCGAGGTCGAGGGTTCGCAGGACCTCGAGGTCGGTGCGCATCGCCGTCAGTGGGGTGCGCAGTTCGT
Organism: Rhodococcus sp. Leaf278; assembly: GCF_001426085.1. Taxonomy (GTDB): domain Bacteria; phylum Actinomycetota; class Actinomycetes; order Mycobacteriales; family Mycobacteriaceae; genus Rhodococcoides. The sequence goes on along the minus strand of NZ_LMRR01000042.1, from coordinate 240,993 downwards.
GTGCGGAGACGGCTGCGAAGTCGCGTGCGGTGTCGAGCGCGGCATTGGTGCGGTCCTGGGCCTCGTTCAGTCTGGTCAGCATGCCGCCGATCGCGACTGCGAGTGCATCGGCCTCGGTCACGCCGGTGCGGGTGTCGGGCGCGGTCGGAGGTTGCGCGCTGACCTGCCGCGTCAACGTCACCAACGGTCTGACGGCTCGCCCGCCGAACAGCCAGCCCAGGCCGGTGGACACGGCAATCGCAACCAGCCCCAGCATGAGCACTTGTTGCTGTTGCTCGTCGGTGACCTGTTGTGCTTCGAGGGCCGGCACTCCGATCGATATGGAGACGGTGGAGACGACGGTCGACACCGCCGTGTAGACGCGGAAACGTTGGCCGTCCACGTCGACGGTCTGCGAGCCGGTCTCCAGCGCGGGCAGCCGTGTCGGTGTCGACGCGACCACTATGTCACCGCTACGGATGGTGACGGCGAATGCGCCGGAGAGTTGATCTATGAAGGCCTCCAGCGTCGACGAGTTGGGAACCAGCACCTGCGACGCTGTAGTCAGCCGCTCGTCGAGCTGATTGACGTTGTTGCGGGAGATGGCGACCGACGTGACCACCGCGAGGGCAGCGACCACAAGGGTGGCACCGAGGGCTGTGGCGGCGGCGACGCGCGCGCGCAGCGAGAAGCTCATGCGGCTTCTCGGACGACGAACCCGACGCCGCGGACTGTGTGCAGGATGCGGGGGGAACCATCGGATTCGAGTTTGCGACGGAGATAGCCGACGAACACGTCGACGACATTGGTGTCGGCGACGAAGTCGTAGCCCCACACCAGTTCGAGCAGTCGCTCACGCGTGAGGACAACGCCTTTGTTCCGGGCCAGAATTGCCAGCAGCTCGAATTCCCGCTTGGTCAGGTCGATGTCGACTCCGCCGCGATGTACTCGATAGCCGGGGATGTCGACCACGAGGCTCCCGATGGCCACCGCCGAGTTCGGTACCCCCGAATCTGCTACCGGCACAACCGGATTGGTGCCGCGTCGGCGCAGCATGGCGCGGATTCTCGCCACGAGTTCGGCCAGCACGAACGGTTTGGTGAGGTAGTCGTCGGCACCGGATTCCAGCCCGGCAATGCGATCGTCCACCGAGCTGCGGGCACTGAGCACGCAGATCGGAATGTCGTTTCCCATGGCGCGCAACGCGGTCACGACGCTGGCTCCGTCGAGTACCGGCATGTTGATGTCGAGCACGATGGCATCGGGCGTGGATCGGGAGACCACGCCGAGTGCCTCCGCTCCGTCGGATGCGGTGATGACGGTGAACCCCGACAGGCGCAGTCCGCGTTGCAGCGAGGACAGCACGTCGGCGTCGTCATCGACGACGAGGACGGTGGCGGGGGAACTCGACGATTCGGTCACCGGTCCAATGCTAGGCAACCCAGCTGTCGACGGTGGTTCGGCGTTCCTCGGGTGTCTTGGCGAAGAACTCCTCGAGTGCACTGCGGCGGCCGGTGTCGGCATCGAGCGACCAGGCGAGAGCCGGTGCCTTGGCATAGAGCTGCTCGTAGTACTTCTCGAAAGTGCAGGTGCTGTTCACCAGGGAAAGAGCGCCAGGGAAGGGGCGGATGTTCGACATGATGTTCTCCTCGTCTCTCGGGGTGTTTCCCAAGCTAGAGGGGCTTCCTGCGACCATGGTGAGTCATCGTTGGCGGAATTCTGAGACTTCTTTCACGACATCGAATCGTGATGTGCACGGTCGCCGCCCGCGCGCAGTGTTCGATCGACCGAGGACAAGTCCGCATGCACCGGTCCGCAGACGCCGATGCCGGCCGTGACCACGGGCGTGATCGCCACAGCAGCACCGCCCAGCCGGTATCGACGAGGGCGACCAGTGCCGCGACTGTCATCGCACCGGATCGTCCACTGCGGTCCGTGCCGAGCTCGAACAGGAGAGGCTGAAGGCCCAGGACCACTGTGGCCAGCACGACGGCCGTCCGCGCGAGCGGCATCAAGTGGCGTCGTACCAGGTATTCGGGAAAGAACTCGTAGCGGTGTGGCGCGGTCCAGTCGATTGCCATCTCGGCGCGTTCCTCGCCGGCAGGCGCGGTGCCGCAGACACGGTAGCTGCCTCCGGGGCCGGGCGGAGGAATCGACGCGGGCGGGTTGCACTCCGGACGGTTGGGTAAGACTGACACCATGTCGCTCGTATGGTTTCGCCGTGACCTCCGTCTGGGGGATCTGCCCACCCTGACCGCCGCCGCCGAGTCCGGAGATCCGGTACTCGGGCTCTTCGTGCTCGACGACCGCTTGCTGAAGCCCTCCGGCGGGCCGCGGAAGGACTTTCTCTTTCGGTCTCTCGAGGCGCTGAACGAGCAGCTCGACGGCAGACTGATGGTGGTGCACGGCGACCCCGAGACCGTCGTGCCGAAGGTGGCGAAGGCGATCGACGCGCAGGACGTCCACATCAGTGCCGACTACGGCCCGTACGGCCGCGATCGCGACCAGCGTGTGGGTGAGAAGGTGAATCTGGTCGAGACCGGATCCCCGTATGCGGTCGCCCCCGGGCGGATCGTCAAGAACGACGGTGAGCCGTACAAGGTTTTCACGCCGTACTCGCGCCAGTGGCTCGAACACGGCTGGCGCGGTCCTGCCGACACGTCCGCGAAGACCGTGGAGTGGATCGACCCCGACGACGTGAAAGGTGTTCGGCGGGTGAAGATTCCTTCGGAGAAGGAGGCGTCCGACGCGGCTGCCGGGGAAGCGGCCGCGTCCAAGCAGTGGAAGGACTTTCTCGACGAGGTCTCTGCATACGACGACGAGCGCAATCGTCCCGACCTCGATTCGACGAGTCGGATGTCGGTACAACTCAAGTACGGAACCATTCACCCGCGGACGATGTTGGCCGATCTCGGCAAGCTCCGCAGCGAGGGGTCCGCGTCGTACCGTCGGCAGATCTGCTGGCGAGACTTTTACGCCGACATCCTCTTTCAGCGACCCGACAGTGCCCGAGAGAACTACGTCAAGAAGTTCGACGCAATCGAACTGGACTCCGGTAAGCATGCCGACGAGTTGTTCGATGCCTGGTGCAAGGGGGAGACGGGCTTCCCGATCGTCGATGCCGGTATGCGGCAGTTGAACTCGGAGAAGTGGATGCACAACCGGGTCCGGATGATCGTCGCGTCGTTCCTCGTCAAGGATCTGCACCTGCCGTGGTGGCGCGGTGCGCGGTACTTCATGCAGCACCTCGTCGACGGCGATCTGGCCAACAACCAGCACGGCTGGCAGTGGACCGCGGGAACCGGGACCGACGCGTCGCCGTACTTCCGAGTGTTCAATCCGATCACCCAGGGCGAGAAGTTCGACCCCACCGGCGATTACGTGCGCCGCTGGGTGCCCGAGCTACGAGGTGAAGAAGGAAAAGCCGTGCACACGTTGAAGTTCGGCCGGCCCAAGGAATACGTGGAGCCGATCGTCGACCACAAGCACGAGCGGGAAGTGGCGATCGCGCGATTCAAGGCAATCTAGCGACCGTTATCGCTTGCGCGACAACCCGACCCCCACCAGGCATATCATTCCGCCGACCACGGCGAGGTAATGCGGAACCTCACCCAGCAGCAGCCAGGCGAGAGTGATGGTGATCGGCGGGACGGCGTACGTGGTGATGCCGAGCTTGCCTGCGTTCATTCTCGTCAATGCGTAGGCCCAGGTGCTGAACGCCAGCGCAGTTGGCACCAGGCCCAGGTAGATCAGTCCGCCGGTGGCTCCGGTCGAGGCCGTCGACAGGTCGTCGAGTAGAGCCGGTGCGAAGGGCAGCGTGCAGACCGCGCCGATGGTGCAGGCCATCCACGTGACTTGAAGTCCGGGAATGGTGCGCAGCACCGGCTTCTGGCTGAGCACTCCGATGGCGTACGTCACCGCGGACACCAGACACAGTGCGATGCCGAGGAAGTCGGCGTCCGTCTTGGTCGTGGACGTGGTGGTCACGGCGGTGACGACACCGACCATGACGGCACCGGCGAACGCGATGCCGGCACCGATCACCAACCACCTCGGAAAGCCCTCGCCCAGAAGCAGACCCGCGAACAGGGCGACGAGTATCGGTCCGATCTGAATGATCATCGAGGTCGTCCCGGCGTCGACGCGTTGTTCGGCGGCGTTGAGGGAGACGTTGTAGATGCCGAACCAGAAGACGCCGATGCTGATGATCTGCAACCATTGAGTCCGGTTCGGTTTGACCCACTGTCTTCTGACGAGGACTATCGCGCCGAGTGCGAACGATCCGATGAGTAGTCGGCCCAATGCAAGTGGCCCTGCACCGAACGATTCACCGACTCCGCGAATGGCCACGAAGGCCGAGGCCCACGAGACCACCGTGACGACGACTGCGCCGAGAGCGAGCCAATCCACGGCGGGCCGGGTATCGAGATCTGTCATGACGATGACGCTATCGCGCGGCAGGTTGCCATGGCGCGCGGATTTCGGCCATCGTTGCGCGAATTCGCGTCGCGATGGTCCCTGCTCGTCGTGCGCGTTTTGCGTACCTGGACATACGCAAAACGCGCACGACGGGTCAGCGGCCGAGCAGCTTCTCCAGTGCATCGAGGACGGCCGGATCCTCGATCGTCGACGGCACGCCGTACTCCTCGCCTGCGACGATCTGGCGCATCGTCTTCCGCAGGATCTTGCCCGACCGGGTCTTCGGCAGCGCTCCGACGATCGTCACGTCGCGGAACGTCGCGAGCGCACCGATCTGATCGCGCACCATGGCCACCAGTTCGGTACGCAGCTGCTCCTCGGTGATGTTCTCCCCGGCTTTGAGTACTACGTAACCACTGGGGCGCTGGCCTTTGAGGTCGTCGTGGATACCGATGACCGCGCATTCGGCGACGGCGGGATGGCCGGCGAGCACCGCCTCCATCGACCCGGTCGACAAGCGATGCCCTGCAACGTTGATGACGTCGTCGCTGCGTCCGAGTACGTAGACATAGCCGTCGGCATCGATATATCCGGAATCGCCGGTGAGGTAGTAGCCGGGGAACGTATCGAGATACGAACGCTGGAAACGTGATTCGTCGTTCCAAAGGCCTACCAGTGCGCCCGGTGGCAGCGGCAACTGCACGACGATGTTGCCCTCGGTGCCCGCGTCGACGGGGTTGCCGGTGGCGTCGAGGATACCGACCTGGAAGCCGGGTACCGGTACCGTCGGCGATCCGGGTTTGATCGGAAGTGGCTCCAGGCCGCGAAGATTGGCGCAGATGGCCCAGCCGGTCTCGGTCTGCCACCAGTGGTCGACCACCGGTCGATCGAGCGTGCGCGAAGCCCACTCGTAGGTATCGGGATCGAGGCGCTCGCCTGCGACGAACAGGGTCTCGAGCGAGGAGGTGTCGTATTTCTCGAGCTCGGTGGCGTGCGGATCGACCTTGCGGATGGCGCGCAGCGCAGTCGGTGCGGTGAACAGGGCGCGGATGCCGTGATCCTGGATCACCCGCCAGAATGCCCCGGCATCGGGAGTCCCGACGGGCTTGCCTTCGTACAGAACCGTTGTGGCACCGGCGAACAGGGGTGCGTAGACGATGTACGAATGTCCGACGACCCAGCCGACATCGGACGCCGTCCACATCACTTGCCCTGGCCCCACGTCGTAGATGTTGCGCATCGACCACGTCAGCGCGACGGCATGGCCGCCGTTGTCGCGGACCACGCCCTTCGGCTTGCCGGTCGTTCCCGAGGTGTAGAGAATGTACAGCGGATCGGTGGCCAGCACCGAAACCGGTTGTGCTGCTGTGGCGTCGGCGACGAGGGTGTCCCAGTCCAGCCACTCGTGGTCACCGGTAATTCCCTCTCGTGATTTCACGATCACCGACGGTGTGTTCGCGGTGGTGAGAGTCAGTGCCCGTGCCACCAGCGGCAGATACTCGATGACGCGACCCGGCTCGAACCCGCCGCTTGCGGTGATCAGCAGTGCCGGTTCGGCGTCGTCGATGCGCGCTGCGAGTTCCTTGGCTGCGAAGCCGCCGAAGACCACCGAGTGCACCGCGCCCAGCCTCGCGCACGCCAACATCGCGACGACAGCCTCGGGAATCATCGGTAGATAGATCACCACACGATCGCCCGGCACCACACCTTGCCCGCGCAGTACCCCGGCGAATCGAGCGACCTGGTCGAGAAGTTCGGCGTAGGTGTAGCTGCGGGTGAGTCCGAGCATCGCAGAGTCGTAGATCAATGCGGTCCGGTCGCCGTGTCCGGCATCGACGTGCCGGTCCAGGGCATTGAAGCACGTGTTGAGGCGGGCCCCGGGGAACCAGTGTGAGCCGTCGAATGCGGTGGTGGGAGGGGTATCCCAGTCGACTTCTGCCGCCGCAGACAGCCAGAATTGCTCGCGGTTGTCGATGCTGCTGTCGAATGCTTGCCGATACTCGCCACTCATGTTGTGGAGCGTAGTTCGGGGCTGCGTGGTGCGGGCCGGGTTGCGCACTACCGGCGACGACCGGCGGGATCCCGTCGACCGACGGTCGTTGCGTGCAATGGTGCCCATCGGCGTCGATATCGATGGCTCGGCCGCCAAGATTGCGTCAACGCCTCTGCCTGAGCATTTCGCGGCCGCCATAGAACGCGGCGCTGGCCGCGAACATCCCGGCCACCAGCAACAGCCATCGCATCGCATACGGCTCTTGTGTCAGGCCGGTGGCCGCCTCGTACGTCTCGCTTCCCTGGGAGAAGATGCCCGGTGCGAACAGCAGCAGGCTCAGACCTGCGCCGAGCGCAGGAATGCGAACCGCGTTGACGAACCGGCCGAGGCGAGCCACCAGCGTCCGGTCGAGTAGGGCATACAGCGGAAACAGAATCGCGTCGTGCACCACAGCAGCGCCCACGAACCACAGCCCGATGGACTGCCACCAGACGTCGGCGTTCCACAGTGCCGGAAAGCCTATTGTCAGAACCACGACACCGGCCAGTGCGAGGCAGCAGGCCGTCGCCACCAGGTGCAGCGGGCCTGCGCCGTACCGTGCCCGAAACGTGCTCATGCGTTCTCCCCGAAGAATTCGACGGATTCGATCCATTTGGTGGCATGTACCCCGGGAATCGCCGGCATCATGATGCGAGCGGGATAACCGTGATCGAGGGACAGATCGGCACCGTTCACGCGAAGGGCGAGCAGCGAATCGGGATGCACCATCTGGTGGCCACCGAAGGTGACGCGGTTGAACGACCCGGAAGGTTCGAGGGAACGCACCTCGCCGGTGTCCACGGAGTCGATTCCTGCGAGTACAGCGAGATCTCGCAGCCGGACACCGGTCCACGTCTGAACCGTCGACCAGCCTTCGACGCAGGAGATCGGCAATTCGACTGTGTGCAGATCCATTTGTTCGAGTTGGGCTCTGGTGAACACGACTTCGTTGCTGCCGGCGCGCACGGTCAGCCGCCACGAATCTCCCGTCCGCGCCTCGTCGATGCCTGCGGCCTCGGCAGTCCGGTTGATCTGAAAATCGTTGGGTCCGTCGCCGTAGGAACGGCCGCGGGGGAGCAGAATCGCCGCTCCGCGAAGAAAGCCGCCCGTCGTCTGCCCCACGCTGAGGACGGCGACAAACAGTGCGCTGCCGCCCACGAGTGCCAGTGCGCCGCGCCGACTGATGGTCGCAGGGGCGGGATCGGTTGCAGCAAGACCGGATTCGTCGTCGACGTCGGGAACGGTGTCGGCCACTCGAATGCGCATCAGCTCCAGGAACGGACGGGTTCTCAGTGCCGTGACCATGGTCGGAAACTTCAGCACCACGTGAGCGAGGAAGCCGGCGACGAACACCCAGGCACCCCAGTAGTGCGCGGTGTAGAAGCTGAAACCGAAGAGGTAGTCGTACTGAATGTTCAGCACTCCGGTGATGATCTCGAACAGGACGCCACCGACCAACGCCAGCAACGATATTCGTTCGAGGAGGTGGGCGACACTTCGAACCGGTGGCATCTCGATCAGTTTCGGGATCACCGACCACAGCTTGGCCAGGACGATCGGCACCATGATCAGTCCGAGTCCCACGTGGAGGCCCTGAGTGAGTCGGTAGAACCAGACGGGTTCGGTCGGCCAGTCGAACGACGGTAGCCGCAGCCATCCGACGTCACCCGGCATGGATTGGCCGAATTGGGGACCGTAGGCGGCCCAGGAAATGAATCCGGTGATCGTCACGATCGGCAGCGCGACGAGCAGTACGGATGCCAGAACAGAGGTGAACCAGACGCCGCGGATCGGGCTTCGAAACGTAGGAAGTCGTTGCATTCTGGTTCCCGTCTCCAATTTTGTACCCGCTAGTACAAACTAGTGAGGTCGAGCGTAGCGCACTCGGGGTCCGGTCACCAGAGTTCGTTCGCTCGTCATGTCTCGGTGCGCAGTCGACGAACCGCAGCGACCGCAGCGTCGAGCGCATCGCGCAGCGGTTGCACGTCACCGGCGATCCGCGCGATCAGCATGCCGCCCTGCAGCGAGGCGATCAGAGTGGCGGCGGCAGCGGCCGGATCGGTTGCCACGTCCAGTTCCCCGCGGTCGACCATTCGACGAATTCCCTGCTCCAGTGGTTGCTCCCAGCGCCGGAACGCGGCATGGAGACTGGGGACGAAGGCTGCATCGTTCTTGAGTTCTGCCGCGAGCGAGCCGAGGGGACACGAGAACGGCCCACCGGGCTGCTCGTGGTTTCGGACGACCTCGGCGGCCCACGCGTCGATGTCGTCGAGGCTGTCGATGTTGGCCAGGCGTGGCTGAGCGGCGAGGACACGTTCGAGTTGACGGGCGATCACTGCCTCGACCAGGTCCGACTTGTCGGAAAAGTAGTGGTACAGCTGCGACTTTCCGGTTTCGGAGGCGGCGAGTACGTCGTCGAGCGTCGTGCCGGCAACGCCGTGGGTGTACATCATCGTCGCGGCTGCATCGACGATCGCGGCTCTTGTTCGTCGGCCCTTTGCGGTTCGCGGTAGCTCCTTGCTCACACGCCCTCGATTCCTCGCTCGAAGTTGTGAACGGCGAGTTCCGTGAATACCCGACCGTTCGACTCTATGGTTCGCCGGACTTGCAGTCCCGCCGCTACGGCCAGCGCGTACAGCGCGTTCACTCCGACGCTGGCCCAGCTGAACCATTCGCCGACCGATTCTCCTGTCTCCCAACGGACCGTTGTGGTCCGATCGTCGATCTCGAAGGCGGATTCGACGATGGCCGTACCCGTCTCGTGCAGCAGTCCTCGAACCGTTGCCAGCAGTGCGGCAGGGTCGCCGCCGATACCGATATTGCCGTCCGCGAGCAACACGTGCGACCACTGACCCGCACCGGGGAGCGCCGAGAAGATGTCTTGCTGCATTGCTCGTCCACCACGGTGATTCGTCATCTCCACGGCAACCGACGAGCTGTCCACTCCCAGGGCGGGCACTCCGGCTCGAGTGAGCGCTTCGGTCAAACGCCCTGGTCCGCAACCGAGATCGAGTGTGGGACCGGTGCAGAAGGCGATCGATGCCTCGTCCGACCGGATGTCCGCTGCGGTCGCAAAGGTGCCGCCCATCCAACGCGCAATCGGGAGTGGGGTGCGTCGGCCGTGGGAATCGGCGATCCAGGAGGGCAGCCCCGCTCGGCCGCGGCGATAGACGTCGTCTGCAATCACCCGATCGAATGTACCAGTGAGTACAGGAAATAGTCTGCCATCAATATTCGACGCGGCACCGTCAAGATTGCGTCAACACCTCTGTTCGACGCCTCCGCACAGCGCAAGACTGCTTCTCATGACACTTCTCGACATGCTTCCGTCTCTCGGTGCCGCCTATGTTGCGCGGTGCGATCCTTCGCTGTGGCCCGCCGACACGCACTGTGTATGCGGCCGGATCGTCGTCGACGGCGTTGCGCTGGAGGATCTGGCCGATGCCCAGGGCACACCGGTGCAGTGGGGCCGCATCCTGGTGACTCGGGTGCGCTCGGTCATCGCAGGCGAAGTGGGCGTCGATGCCGAATTCGGTGACCTGCTGCAGGCTGTGGTGGTCAACCGGCATTCGGTGGGTCCGGTGGTCAAGGTCGACGTGCACAGCCCAGGGCGCAGCTGCGTCAGTCCGGTGGAGTTGCCCGCCGACCTCCGTGCGGGTGACGTGGTGGCGCTCGTGACCTCGCAGGTGCACGAAAGTTCGTAGCAGGTTACGAAGTTCCGTTCACATGCGGCGCCAGCCGCTCACCCCAGCGTGCGGTAGCGAGCGAGTCTGGATCGCGTGCGGGCAGCGGTGCCGACGGTCGACAACCCGCGCAGTTCTCGGATGATGGCATCGGCGATGCGACCGGAGAATGCGGCCGGCTCGTCGGCCGCGTCGGGGAGTTCGGGGACGACGGCGTCGACGATGCCGTCGCGCATGAGGTCGACCGACCGAATTCCCTGCGCCTCGGCCATGTCCGGTGCATGTGCGGTGTCGCGGTGCACGATGGCACTGGCCCCCTCGGGCGGAAGTGGTGCAAGCCAAGCGTTCTGGGCGCACAGCACTCGATCGGCAGGCAGCAGTGCGAGTGCGCCGCCGCCGGTGCCTTGGCCGAGCAGCACCGACACCGTGGGGGTGTCGACGGTGACCAGATCGGAGATCGAGCGGGCGATCTCGGGTGCCAGACCTCCTTCCTCGGCCTCCCTGGACAGTGCTGCACCGAACGTGTCGATGACGAGCACGAGGGGCAGCCGGAGCTCCTCGGCGAGACGCATGCCGCGGCGTGCTTCGCGGAGTGCTGCCGGGCCCATCGTTGCCGTGGCGGTACTGCTGCTTCGGTCGTTGCCGAACAGCACGCACGACACGCCACGAATACGGCACAGTGACAGGAGAATCGAGGTATCGGCCTCACCCTGGCCGGTCCCGCTGAGCGGAACGTGCTCGGACGCAGCATGTTCGATGATCTGCCGAATCCCTGGCCGATCTGCCCGGCGAGAAGACTGCACCGAGTGCCAGGCCGACTGCTCCGGTACGACGTACCGCTCGTCCTCCACGAGATCGGGCCACTCGGTGACGTCGAGGATGACGCGCAGGGCTCGGGTGAGAAGATTTCTCAGTTGATCGACCGGCACCACCCCGTCGATGACCCCATGTTGGTAGAGGTTCTCGGCGGTCTGGACACCCTCGGGAAATGGCTTGTCGTACAACGCCTGGTAGACGCGGGGGCCGAGAAATCCTATGAGCGCTTCGGGTTCGGCGACGGTGACGTGAGCCAATGATCCCCAGGATGCGAAGACGCCGCCGGTAGTGGGATTGCGGAGGTACACCAGATAGGGCAGATGGGCCATCTTGTGCGCGGTGACGGCGGCGGCGATCTTGACCATCTGCACGAACGCGAGAGTGCCCTCCTGCATTCGCGTTCCGCCGGAGGTGGGGGAGGCGATCAGCGGGAGCCGTTCGGCGGTGGCGCGTTCGACAGCGGAGGTGATGCGCTCGGCCGCCGCAACGCCGATGGAGCCGGCGAGAAAGGCGAACTCGCAGGCGATGATCACCACTCGTCGGCCCTCGATGGTGCCCTCGCCCGTCAATACCGATTCGTCGACGCCACTCTTTTCGCGAGCCTTGGCCAGGTCCTTCAGATAGGCCTCCCCAGGACGAACGTCCACCGGCGTGGAGTCCCACGACACGAACGATCCGCCGTCGAGAACGGAATCGAGAATCTCGGCGGCGGACGTCCGTGGGCTCATGACGCGAACTCTATCGAGCGAACGCTTCCTTCCAGGAGACGGTCTTGCCGATTCGGAGAATGGAGCGCTGGTAGATCTTCGCCGCGCCCATCGCCAGAATCGCGGTGGTGATGATCATCAGGACCGCCGATCCGACGATCTGCACCGGAGAGGTCACACCGGCAGCGATGCGCAACGGCATCATGATCGCGGAGAACGGAGGGATCCAGCTCAATGTGTTCGCGAGGGTGCTCTCCGGATCGCTGACAGAGTAGAAGGCCGCGAAGAACATGGCCATGATCAGGATCAGCAGCGGCATGGTCGTCGAGTTCACGTCCTCTTGCCGCGAGACCATGGAACCGCCCGCCGCATAGAGCACCGCGAAGAAGGCAAAGCCCAAGATGAACCAGGCCAGCGTGGCAGCGAAGACACTGACGGCGGCACCGGTGACGGTGAGCACGCCCGTGCCCAATCCTGCTCCCACACCGGCTATTCCGTACAGAGCGAGCTGCAGGATGCCGACCGCACCGATGCCGAGGATCTTGCCCCAGAGTAGCTGCAGTGGGCGAACGGTGGAGAGCAGCAGTTCGACGACACGCGACGACTTCTCTTCGACGACACCCATCGCGACGTACATGCCGAAGCCGATGATCTGGGCGTACAGCAGGAAAACAGCGGAGAGGGCCAGCGCGGTCCGTTGACCGGCTTCGGGGTCGGGCGGATCGATCGCGTCGACGGTGACCGTCGCGGCGCTCGTTGCTGCCCCGAGCTCGTTCTGGTCGACGCCCTGTTGCGCCAGTGCAGAATTCGTGGCTTGCGTCGCGACACTGCCCTCGACGACGGCGCGCAGCGTTCCGGTCAGATCGGACTCGGTGACGGCGGTGTACGCGCCTGCGGTTCCGTCCGGAACCAGCGCCACGTCCAGGTCGCCGGATTCGACGCCGCTCCGTGCGGCCGCTGCGTCGGCGATCTCGCGAACCTCGACGGGCGAACCGACGGCGTCTCCGGTTGCTTCCACTATGGCCGCGATGGATTGATCGCCCGCGATTCCGACCACGTCGCGTTCCTCGTCACCGCTGCCGGAGAAGATCGAGTACGCGATGATGCCGCCGACGATGACGGCGAGAATGATGACGTTGCTGATGACGAAGCTCTTCTTCATCACCTGAACGGTGAACTCGCGCTTGGCGATCAGTGAGACCGCGCTGAAGGAATTCAGTTGTGAGCTCATGCCACTACCGCCTCTCGGAACAGGTCGCTCAGGGAAGGTTTCTGAATGGAGAATTCGTGGACCGGTCCGGTCGCGAGCGCGGCCCGCAGAACCGATTGATCGTCGGCTCCCGGTGCCAACCCCAGTACGGTGACGCCGTCGCTGTGGCCGAGGGTGCTCACTCCGGCGATGCCCGACGCCCATCCGGGGGCAGCGTTCGGTGCGTGGACGTGCAGGTGCGAATCTCCCGATCCGCGGAGCTCGTCGACGGTGCCGACGGCCTTCATCGAGCCGGCCGCGATGATGCCGACGCGGTCGCACAGGCGTTGCACCAGATCGAGCTGGTGGCTCGAGAACACCACCGGCACTCCGGCAGCGGCCTTTTCGCGTAGTACCTCGCTCATGACGTCGACGGCGATCGGGTCGAGGCCGGAGAACGGCTCGTCCAACACGAGAACCGCGGGATCGTGCACCAGCGCTGCTGCCAACTGCACGCGCTGCTGGTTACCCAGGCTGAGGGCGTCGACGGTGTCGTTCACTCGCTCGTCGATGCCGAGACGTTCGGTCCAGCGAATCACCGCGGCTTTGGCATCCTTCGACGACAAGCCGTGCAGCTCGGCCATGTACGCCAATTGCGGGCCGACCTTCATCTTCGGGTACAGGCCGCGCTCCTCGGGCATGTACCCGATGGTGCGGCGGACGTCGAGGTCGACGGGCCTGCCGCCCAACAGAACCTGGCCGGAGTCAGCGGACAGAACTCCGAGCGCAATGCGCATCGTGGTGGTCTTGCCTGCGCCGTTGCTGCCGACGAAGCCGAACAGCTCGCCCGGCCGGACGTCGAAACTGAGGTTGTCGAGGGCGATCTTGTCGCCGTATCTCTTGGAGACGGAGTCGATCGTGAGGGTGCTCATGGTGCCCTTTCGGTCGTTACTGCTGGTCGAAAACTTCGGAGTCTTCTGGTTCGGGGTCGGGGGTGATCCAGGCGAGAATGATTGCTGGAGAGCACCCGCCGGCCAGCAAGGCAGCGAGCGTCCACAAAGCTCCTGCGTAAGCCAGGTTTTCGTTGTCGTACGCTCCCGACAGCACTATCAGAATCAGAACTGCCACCATCACCAGGGCCTGCGTGACAGTGAGGCCGATCGAGCGTGCTTCGTTGCGCTGCTGCACTTCCCATTCGTCGAGTGCGCCCACCGGTGCATCGCTGTGGCGACGGGACACTGTTTGCAGCATCGTCCACGTGACGAGAAACATCACCGTGGCCGGGATCCATGCGATCGGTGCCCACCGCGAGAACAGGGACCACACGGCAACCACTATCAGGGTGAGCAAGGACGCCATCAGTGAGACGGCGAGAATGCGTCGACGTTTCTGCGTGCGCCAGTTCGGGAGCCAGTGACGGGATGTCGCGTCGTTCTCCAAGAAGCGCCGCGTGCGGTATGCCTGATAACGGGTGAGGATGTCGGGCTGCGTGTTCATCGATCCTTCTCCCTTCGGAAGAGTTCGGCGGAGAGTGGTCCGAGTTCTTCCCGTGAGAACACTGCTTCGATCGGCAGATCGAACACGTCGCAGATGCGCATCGCGAGGTCGAGGCTCGGGTAGTGGTCGCCTCGTTCGAGGGCCCCCACCGTCTGGGGATTCACTTCGACGAGTTCGGCCAGTTGCGCGCGGCTCATCTTCCGTTCAGCCCGCAGAACACCCACCCTGTTGTAGATCGGGAGCGCGGTACCGCGCTTTACGGGGCTCATGACAATGAAGTGTTGTATAAACCCAACAATCTGTCAACGGGTAATAACGGATTGCTCGGGTTGGCTACGTTTCCTGTTGCTCTCGGGCGTCGGCGACGATGGCGCGCATCGTCGTCAGAAACTCGTCGATCGTCGACCGCTGCTCGGGTGTGAAACGCGCCAGCTCGTCGACTGCTCGGCCGATGACGGGGCCGAAGAACGTAGTGCCGAGCTCCGACGCATGAGCGGTCACGCGTAGCAGAACTCGCCGGCGATCGGATGGGTCCGCTTCCCGTGCTACCAAGTCTCGCTTGCTCATTCGATCGACCAGGGCCGTGACCGACGCGGATTCCAAGCCCAGCTGGGTTCCCAGCCAGCCGGGCGTGGCGCGCGTTCCGGCTCGGTCGGCATCGAGCAGGCAGATGAGCGCCCGGATATCCGTCGGGTGGAGCGCATGTCTCTGTGCGAACTCCGCGCCCAGAAGGTCGAGGTCGACGGTCAACGCACGTAGCTGATGGACGGCGGAGGCGGGCTCGGTCATGTGCTGATCCCTCGGGAGATGCTGGACGTAACGTCTCTCTATTGTCTACTATCTCGATCATCGAGAGAATAGGGGTGCCAGTGACGCTGGACAGATTCTTCACGGCCTACGACCGAGTACTGCAGAAGTGGCCGGCAGATTCCCAGGCCATCGACGTGAGCACGGTGCACGGCACCACCCGAATCAACGCTTGCGGTCCCGTCGACGGTCCGGCGCTGGTGCTGCTGCCGGGGGCCGGCGCCACGTCGACCGTCTGGTTCGCCAACGTTGCGGCGCTCTCGCAGCACTATCGGGTGTACGCGGTGGACTTGATGGGCGACGTCGGACGGAGCGTTCCCGGAGAGCAGTCCATCGACTCCGTCGACAAGCTGCTGAACTGGGTGTCCGCGGTGCTGGATGAGCTGGGACTGCCAACAGCAGCATTGTGCGGCCATTCCTATGGGGCGATGATCGCGTTGGCTTACGCCCTACGCAACGAAAACCGCGTCGATGCGCTGACACTGCTCGATCCCAATTCCTGTTTCGGCTCCATGAGTCCGCGATACCTGATTCACGCCCTGCCGATATTGCTGTCTCGCAACGAGAAACGCCAGCGCAGCTTCGTGCGATGGGAAACCGATGGTGTGCAGCTGGATTCGGACTGGCTCGACGTACTCGCTCTGGGGGCCGCGTATGCCCCGACCACAAAAACCATCGTCCCGAAGCGGCCGAAACCCGGTGCGTTCAATAACTTCGGCGTGCGCACCACCGTGGTGCTGGCAGCGAAAGGAAAGGTACACAACGCGTCCAAGATCGAAGCGACTGTGCATACTGTTCTGCCCCAGGCGAGGACGGTGATACTAGCGAACGCCACGCACCACGGGTTGCCGATGATCCCTGCCACCGAGGTGAACGAGACTTTGCTGAGTTGACGTGAATCGGGTGCAGCTGACCGCGCTCACCGCGGTCAGCTGCACCCGATTTCGATCACCGCCACTACTGTTCCGACAGCTGCCCGTCGGCCATCGTCCAGTGCCTCGTGCTGCGGACCGTGTCGAGCATTCGGCGGTCGTGCGTCACCAGCAGCAACGTGCCCTCGAAGTTCTCCATCGCACGTTCGAGTTGTTCGATGGCGGGCAGGTCGAGGTGGTTGGTCGGCTCGTCCAAGACGAGCAAATTCACTCCACGGGCCTGCAGCAGTGCGAGTGCGGCACGGGTTCGCTCACCGGGCGAGAGTGAGGACGCCGGCCGCAGTGCGTCGTCGCCGCGCAGACCGAACTTGGCCAGCAGCGTGCGCACCTCGGCGTCGGGCCACTCGGGAACTGCTGCACTCAAAGCGTCGGATACGGTGCCGTCACCGACGAAATAAGCTCGTGCCTGGTCGATTTCACCGATGGCGACTCCGGATCCCAATGACGCAGTGCCCCCATCGGGGCTCAGGCGGCCCAGCAGTACCGATAACAGCGTGGTCTTGCCGGAGCCGTTGGGACCGGTGATCAGGATTCGATCGCCCCACTCGATCTGCGTCGTCACCGGGCCGAATGTGAACCCGGATCGGCGCACGAGAGCACCGCTCAGAACCGAGACGACGGTGCCGCTACGGGGAGCCGCCGCGATTTCCATGCGCAGTTCCCACTCCTTGCGCGGTTCTTCCACCACTTCGAGTCGTTCGATGCGGCGTTGTGTCTGACGAGCTTTCGCGGCTTGCTTCTCGGTCGACTCGGCGCGCGTCTTGCGGGCGATCTTGTCGTTGTCGGTGGCCTTTCGGCGGGCATTGCGTACCCCGGACTCCATCCAGTTCCGCTGCATCTGGGCCCGGGACTCCAACGCCGACTTGGTGTCTGCGAACTCGTCGTACTTCTCCCGCGCATGCTGGCGCGCTATTTCGCGTTCCGCCAGATAGGACTGGTAGCTGCCGTCGTACACGTCGATGCGGCGCTGCGCCCGATCGAGCTCGACGACGCCCGTCACCGTCCGCGCCAGAAACTCACGATCGTGACTGACGACGACGATTGCCGCTCGAGTGGCGACGACGAACTGCTCGAGCTGTTCGAGACCGGCGAGATCGAGGTCGTTGGTGGGCTCGTCGAGCAGCAGGATGTCGTAGCGGGCGAGCAGAATCGCGGCAAGACCGGCGCGGGCAGCCTGCCCACCCGACAGGTCCGTCATCAGTGCAGACCCGTCGACCTCGAGGCCGAGATCCGCAAGCACTTTCGCGGTTCGCTCCGCCAGATCCGCGCCGCCGAGGGCCAGCCATCGTTCCAGCGCCGGGGTGTAAAGATCGTCATCGCTTGAACCGAGAGCCTCGGCGGCGGCGTTCATGGACGATTCTGCCGCCGTGACTCCGGTGCGTCGACCGAGGAAATCCAGCACCGTTTCCCCGGCTATCCGTTCGGGCTCCTGCGCCAGGTAACCCACAGTCGCATCCGGCGGACTGGTGTAGATCTCACCCTCGTGATCGGCTGTGCCCACACCCGCGAGCAGGGTCAACAGCGTCGACTTACCCGCGCCGTTCGCACCGACCAGACCGATGACGTCGCCCTCGGTCACCGTCAGATCGAGGCCGGAGAACAGGGTGCGATCGCCGTGAAAGGCGGCGAGATCGTCGATACGAAGCGTTGCGGTCACACGGAAACACTAAGGGGCGGGAACAACACCACCCCACTCACCGTTGCCATTTGTATGACGTATTCAGCCGAGACCAGTACTGTCCCGACCATCGTGCTCAACGACGGCACGTCCATTCCCCAGCTCGGGTTCGGTGTGTGGCAGGTTCCCGACGACGGTGCCCAGGCCGCAGTGGCCGAGGCGTTGAAGGTCGGCTACCGCAGCATCGACACCGCCAAGGTGTACGAGAACGAGGCCGGCACCGGCAAAGCGATCGCGGAGTCCGGAATTGCCCGCGACGAGCTGTTCATCACCACCAAGTTGTGGAACGACGATCAGGGCTACGACTCCACGTTGAAGGCGTTCGACGCCAGCATGGATCGCCTCGGACTCGAGTACCTCGACCTGTACCTCATTCACTGGCAGCAGCTCGATCGCGACAAGTACATCGATACGTTCAAGGCTTTCCAGAAGCTCAAGGCCGATGGCCGGATCGGTTCGATCGGCGTCTCCAATTTCACCATCCCCACCCTCGAGAAGCTGATCGACGCGGTCGGCGAGACGCCGTCGGTCAACCAGATCGAGCTGCATCCGCGTCTGATCCAGGAAGAGATGCGCGCTTTCCACACCTCGAAGGGCATCGCCACCGAGGCCTGGAGCCCGCTCGGGTCCGGCACCGTCCTGGACGATCCGGCCTTCGCGCCCATCGCCGAGGCACACGGAGTCACCCCGGCCCAGGTGATCCTGCGCTGGCACATCCAGCTCGGCAACGTCGTGATCCCCAAGTCGGTCACCCCCGAGCGCATCGCCAGCAACTTCGACGTCTTCGGCTTCGAGCTGAGCAACGACGAACTTCAGCAGATCAACGCGCTGGACTCCGCCGACGGCCGCACCGGCCCGGACCCGGACAAGTTCAGCAGCTGACGTGAATGGAACTTCGTAGCCCACTACGAAGTTCCGCTCACGTCGGGGGCCTAGTCTGTACCCATGTCGGAACCGCTCGACGGCAAGACCGTTGCCCTCACCGCCGAGCGGCGTGCGGACGAATTGGCCACCATGCTCGAACGCCGCGGCGCGAACATCGTTCACGCCGCGGCGATTCACGTTCTGCCCCTGATAGACGACTCCGAGTTGAAGTCCGCCACCGAGGGCATCGTCGAGCGCCCACCGCAGATCGTCGTGATCAGCACGGGCATCGGTTTCCGGGGCTGGCTCGACGCGGCGGCCGACTGGGGTATGCGCGACGACCTCCTTGCAGCGCTGGGGCAGACGCGAATCATCGCCCGAGGTCCCAAGGCGCGCGGGGCAATTCGCGGCACGGGGCTTCGTGACGAGTGGTCGCCGGCCACCGAGGCCTCGCAGGAAGTATCCGATCATCTTGCCGCCGAGGGTGTTTCGGGGGTCGACGTCGCGGTTCAGCTGCACGGCGTCATCACCGAATGGGAACCGACGATCCACCTCAGTGATGCGCTGAGCGAACTCGGTGCACGTGTCCGACCGATCCCGGTGTACCGCTGGATTCGCCCGGTCGACCAGGCCCCGCTCATCGACCTGTTGGCGCAGATCATCGAGCACCGAGTGGACGCGGTGACGTTCACCAGTGCCCCCGCCGTCGCGTCCCTGCTCTCCACGGCCAAGGACAACGGTCTGCTCGACGCTTTCCTTGACGCGCTCCGAGGCCCAGTCGCCGCGATCTGCGTGGGGCCGGTGACGTCGGCTCCGTTGGATGCGTTGGACGTTCCGACCTCGATGCCGAGCCGTGCGCGTCTGGGTTCCCTGGCCAAGTTCGTCGTCGAGCAACTCGGTTAACCCAGAGTCTCGAGCAACTCCGTCACCGCGGCCCGTCCGGCCCGGTTCGCTCCGATCGTGCTTGCAGACGGCCCGTAGCCGAGCAGGTGGACGCGGTGGTTCGCTGCCACGCGGGTGGCGAGCCTGCCGTCCATGACGATCCCTCCGCCGTGCCCGCGCAAACGCAGTGGAGCCAAGTGGTCGAGGGCGCTGCGAAAACCGGTGGCCCACAGAATCACATCCGCGTGTTGGCTCGATCCGTCGTCCCACACCACCGAATCTGTGGTGATCTTCGAGAACATCGGCTTGCGCTCGAGTGCGCCGCGCTCGCGTGCTGCGGCCAACGACGGCGTCAGCAACAACCCGGTCACCGACACGACCGAGCCCGGCGGCAGACCCGCCCGCACCCGCTCCTCGACCATCGCCACGGCCGTGCGTCCGGCATTCTGATCGAACTCGCCGTCCCGGAACACCGGTGGTCGACGCGTCACCCACGTAGTCGTCGTCACCTGAGAAATCTCGTCGAGCAGCTGGACGGCCGAGATCCCGCCGCCCACCACCACGACGTGCTTGCCGGCGAACTCGTCGGCCGTCCGGTAATCCTTCGTATGCAGTTGCCGGCCGGTGAACGTCTCGGCTCCGTCGTAATGCGGAACGAACGGCTTCTCCCACGTTCCTGTCGCGTTGATCAATCCCTCGGCCATGACGACCGTCTCCCCGGCCTCGATCCGGAAAAGAGGTTCACGATCGCACACGACGGTGACCGTGACGGGGCGTCGAACATGCAGTTCGAAGCGGTCCTCGTACTCGCGGTAGTAGCGGGGAACGGCTTCGGCCGCCGCGATGGTGTCGGCCGGCTCGTCGCCCAGCGTTTCCGCGAAGGCCATACCGGGCAGGTCGTGTACTCCGTTGACGGTGCTCAGCGTCAGCGAGGGCCACCGGAACTGCCAGGCGCCGCCGGGGCCGGGGGCGCTGTCCAGCATCACGAAGCCTGTCTCTGCGTTCAGGCCTGCGCGGTGAAGGTGGTAGCCGGCCGAGAGCCCGGCCTGCCCCGCGCCGATGACGGCAACTCGAGTGTCGATCACGGTCACCAGTAGATCAGCCACCCAGTAGGTAAAACCGGTACTGGTCGGTAACCTCTGCTTTCGTGATCGGACTCTCTCGTGACGGCGATGTCGTCACTCTCGAATTGCAGCGGCCGGATCGACGCAATGCGTTGAACACGGAGCTGTGTCTTGCCGTGCGCCAGGGTGTCGAACAGGCCGAGCGTGACGGGGCCCGGGTTCTCGTCATCACCGGGCAGGGCACCACCTTCTGTGCGGGCGCGGATCTGACCGGTGATGCGTTTCCGGACTCGTTCGGGCAGATTCTCGAAGAGATGTTGATCGCCGTCGAGTCCGTGTCGATTCCGGTGGTCGCGGCGATCAACGGTCCGGCCGTGGGGGCAGGCACCCAGTTGGCGATCGCCTGCGATCTGCGGGTGGTCGCGCCCGACGCATTTTTCGAGATCCCTTCGACGCGCCTCGGTATCGCGGTGAGCAACTGGACCATCCGACGGTTGGCTGCGCTCGCCGGTGGGGGAGTGGCGCGCACGATTCTGCTCGGCGGGGAGCGGGTGCACGCAGAGCAGGCGTACACGTGCGGGCTGGCCAACAAACTCGGCGACCGGGGCGTTGCGACGCAGTGGGCACAGTCGATCACCGAACTCGCTCCGCTGGCCCTGAAACACCTCAAGCTCGTGTTCAACGACGACGAGATTCACGATGATCCGACGCCGGAGCAGCAGGCCGCATTCGAAGCCGCGTGGAGCAGCGAGGACATGAAGGAAGCGCGCCGCGCACGTGCCGAGAAGCGCAAGCCGAAGTTCGTGGGCAAGTGATCAGCGGAGCGCCCGACGCGGGCGATACCGCCTGGCTGCTGGCCAGTACTGCGCTGGTGCTGCTGATGACGCCCGGCCTGGCCTTCTTCTACGGCGGCATGGTGCGCTCGAAGAGCGTGCTGAACATGATGATGATGAGCCTGTCGGCCATCGCCGTGGTGTG
Organism: Rhodococcus sp. Leaf278; assembly: GCF_001426085.1. Taxonomy (GTDB): domain Bacteria; phylum Actinomycetota; class Actinomycetes; order Mycobacteriales; family Mycobacteriaceae; genus Rhodococcoides. The sequence goes on along the minus strand of NZ_LMRR01000042.1, from coordinate 219,466 downwards.
GCTGCTGTGGTTGGCGTTCGGCTTCTCGATGGTGTTCGGCGACAACGTGATCGGCGGGTGGATCGGAAACCCGTTGCAGTACGCCGGTTTCGAGGGTTTGCTCGGCGGGGTGTACACCTCGGCCGGGGGAGCGGTATCGATTCCGTTGGTGGGAACCGTTCCGGCACTGGTGTTCGCGGCATTCCAGGCCGGATTCGCCATGGTAACGGTGGCGCTGATCTCCGGCGCTGTCGCAGACCGCATGCGGTTCGTTCCCTGGGTGCTGTTCGCGGCGTTGTGGTCCACCCTCGTGTATTTCCCGGTGGCGCACTGGGTGTTCTCGCTCGACGGACTCACCAGTGAGTTCGGTGGATGGTTGACCAACAAGCTCGGCGCGATCGACTTCGCCGGCGGTACCGCGGTGGAGATCAACGCCGGAGTCGCCGGGCTGGTGCTTGCGCTCGTGGTCGGCAAGCGGAGCGGGTGGCCGCGAGATCCCATGCGCCCACACAACCTTCCGGCCGTCATGCTCGGTGCCGGATTGCTGTGGTTCGGTTGGTTCGGCTTCAACGCGGGGTCGTCGTTGGCCGCGGACGGCGTCGCCGCTGTGGCCTTGGTGAACACGATGGGTGCCGGCGCGCTGTCCATGGCCGCCTGGCTCGTCGTCGAGAAGTGGCGGGACGGTCACGCCACGTCGTTCGGCGCGGCCTCCGGCGTCGTGGCCGGGTTGGTGGCCATCACACCGTCGTGCGCGGCAGTCACCCCGATAGGTGCCGCAGCAATCGGCATCGCGTCGGGTGCACTGTGCGCTCTGGCCATCGGCCTCAAATACCGCTTCGGGTACGACGATTCACTCGATGTCGTCGGCGTGCACCTGGTCGGTGGCATCGTCGGCACGCTGATGATCGGGCTCGTTGCCAGTGCGCAGATGCCGGCGGGTGTGGACGGTCTGCTCTACGGCGGCGGCCTGCATCAGCTGGGGGTACAGGCGATCGCGGTGGTGGCAGTGTTCGCCTACTGCGCGGTGGTCACCACCGGCATCGCGTTCGCGATCAAGGCGGTCATGGGTGTGCGTGCCGATGCACAGCACGAAGCCGACGGCCTCGACGAGCACGAGCACGCCGAGTCCGCGTACGACTTCGGAGTGGGCCACGGAGGCAGCAACAAGCCTGGCCTTTTCGGTAAGTAGGGCCAACCCGTACGCGACCTTTACGAACCACATGGTACTTGAAAAGTGTTGTGTCCCTTTTGGGTTGATGCGTTCGATCGTTGTTCGCTTCGACCCCGTTCGTTCATCTTCGGTTCGCCTGACCCGCTTGTCGTTCCCATAGTTTTTCGCTGCTCGGTATCGAGTGATGGACACGACGAAAGACAGAGGAACATGAAGCTGACTCGATTCGCGGCAACGTCCGCATTGGTCATTGCAGCGATGACGACCGCCATGGGCACCGCCTATGCGGATCCGGCACCGGCTCCCGCCGCTGCCGTCGGGTGGAACGTCACCCAGGCCGGCAACCAGGTCCTCGTCGACACGACGGCCGGCACCCTGAGCAACGAGGACAACCACCTCGTTGTCCGTGACGCCAATGGCGCACTGGTCGAATCCGTACCGCTGGCCATTGCCGCGGACGGTTTCTCGCACCCCGTCGCCGCCGTCATCGACGGAAACCACGCCACCCTGACCGCCGATGCCTCACCTGCCGCGGCAACCCCGGTCTCCACCTCCCTTCCCGGCCTGCAGCAGGTCGACCTGCCCGCCGCAGTCGCAGGCGTCAAGGACAACCTCAGCCTCACGGCTTCTGTCGGCGGATTCCTCGGTGCTGCAACCGGAATCGTCGGCGGATGCATCCTCGGAATCATCACCGGAGTCGTCGTGACTGCCCCGGTCGCAACTCTCCTCGGAATGGGCCCCATCGGCGGCTGTGTCATCGGCGCGATCGCTCTCGGTTCCATCGGATCGCTTGCCGGTACCGCCGGCGGTGGCCTCGGTGCGGTTGCAGCCAACGCCGGACAGTTCATCCAGCTCCTCAACGCTCCGCCCGCAGTCAAGAAGTAGTACACCGTAAAGCTGTGGCCCGCATCGGATATCCGGTGTGGGCCACAGTCGTCCGGAGGTCTACCGAGCCAGGGCGAGATCGCCCACGTGAGCACGCCGAGCTGCCGTCACGAGTTCTACGACGGCGTCCGCCACCTCGTGTGCTCGTTCGAGAATCACCATGTGTCCGGCCTGCGCGACGCGCACCAGCCGTGCGTCGGGAAGATGGGCGGCAAGGGTTTCCGAGTGTCGCATCGGGGTCATCAGGTCGTCCGAGCCGCAGAGCACCAAGGTGGGAATCGAGGCGAGCGCGGCCAGGCCGGCCACTTCGTCGAGTGCGCAGAAAGCCCCGAGGAATCCTGCCATCGTCACGATGGACGTCTCCCCGAGCATCGCCGTCGCCAGTGTCACCACCCGGGGGCTCACCTTTCGGGATCCGCATCCGGCCGTCCGCACTATCGGCGCACACACACCGCGACTGAGTTTCTTGGCACCCGACATCAGTCGAGGGGCGCGTCGAACAGCCGCCTGAAACGCAGACACAGCCGGATGCGCAAGGCAACTACCGAGTCCGTCGTCGGTGATGCCGCCCGCGGACGTTGCGATCAACCCGACCCCGACCAGACGCGTGCCGATGGCGTCGGGGTACTGGCGCGCGTAGGACAGCGCCGTCATTCCGCCCATGGAGTGTCCGATCACGACGAACGGTCCCACCGGTACGACCGCGCGGATCACGTCGGCCAGATCCTCGCCGAGCTGATCGATGGTGCAGCTCTCCGAGGTGGCCGCACTCGATTCCCCGTGGCCCCGGTGGTCGTACATCACGATTCGTACGTCGTCTCCCCAGGTCTGCTCCACCTGTCGACGCAGATCGGTCCACGACTGCATGCGCAGGCAGTGCCCATGCACGAACACCGCGGTCAGCGGCGCATTCGGGTGTCCGAATTCCCGAACCGCCAGGGCAGTGCCATCAGCGGCAGCGACGGTGCTGCGGCGACCGACCTGATGGATCTGCTCGCTGGTGTTCATGTGCGCTCCGCGGGTGTGAGGGTCACGTGCTGCGACGACGGTGTTGTCCGGTACTTCGCTCCTGCGACACGCCGTGTTACCTGAATCACATTCTTCTTGGATGTGGTAGCCGCTGCGACCAAGCCGAAAGGGAATCTGCGCCGAAGCACTCATGAGCGTTCAGGAGAGGACGCGCGTTGCCAGTGAGGAGATCGGCCATGAGCGAGACCGTGGACAGGCTGGAAAAGGTCGTGCCGCATGCCGTGGCGGGAGATCGAACCGCCCTCGAGCAGGTGCTCGTGCTGATCCAGCCCCCGGTACGCAGATATTGCGCCGCCCGGATAGGCAACCTCGACGTCGCCGCCGACGATGTGGTGCAGGACGTGTGCCTTGCGCTCGTTACCGCCATACCCAAGTACCGCGACATGGGCAAGCCCTTCATGGCCTTCGTCTACGGAATCGCTGCCCACAAGTTGGCCGATGCCGGACGTAAATCGGTACTGCGTCAGACGTTCTCCATCGACGAAATGCCGGAGGAGCAGTCTCAGGACGCCGGTCCGGAGCAGCTCGCTCTCGGTGGCGAACTCCGTAGTCATGCCCAAGCGCTGATGGACACTCTGCCCACGAAGTACCGCAAGATCATTCTGATGCGAGTGGTCTGGGGTCTGACGGCACCGCAAACTGGCGAAGCGCTGGGAATGACGGCCGGTGCGGTGCGGGTGGCTCAGCATCGGGCGATGAACATGCTCCGTGCCGAACTGTCCAACTTCTCGCTGCTGGCGGCACCCGCAGTCGCCTGATAGAGCCTCGAACGCGGGAAATGTCCGAAACGCCGGATTTTTTTACATTAGCTACACAGACGTAAGACATCACGGCAACGCGACGGATCTACGTTACTGATCCATGACCGCCGTACAGCCTGCGCCGACAGACACCGCGCTGAAAGAGACGCTCGAGGACTACACGCTGCGCTTCGCGCCGCGTAGCTACCGCAAGTGGGGAACCGGTGTTGTCGCGACGTCCGCACTCGGCGGAATCGCGTATCTCGCGGACTTCGCCATCGGTGCCAATATCGGAATCTCGTACGGAACCGGGAACGCGCTCTGGGGCATCCTGGTGTTCGCCGTCGTGATCTTCCTGACCGGGCTCCCGCTCGCCTACTATGCCGCCCGCTACAACATCGACCTCGATTTGATCACTCGGGGAAGCGGATTCGGGTACTACGGTTCGGTGGTCACCAACGTCATCTTTGCGACGTTCACGTTCATCTTCTTCGCGCTCGAAGGTTCGATCATGGCGCAAGGACTCGAACTGGGGCTGAGTATTCCGTTGCCCATCGGGTACGCGGTCTCGACCATCATGGTGATTCCGTTGGTGATCTACGGTATGAAAGCCCTTGCCAAGCTGCAGGTCTGGACCACCCCGCTGTGGCTCGTGCTGATGGTGTTGCCGTTCGTCTACCTGGTGATCAGCAATCCCGATTCGGTCGGGGAGTTCTTCGCCTACGGCGGTCAGGACGGAGCCGACGGTAAGGGCGTCAATGTCGGATCGGCATTGCTGGCCGCGGGCGTGTGTCTCTCGCTCATCGCGCAGATCGCCGAGCAGATCGACTACCTACGATTCATGCCGCCGAAGACACCGGAAAATTCTCGACGCTGGTGGACGGCAGTGCTTCTCGCTGGACCGGGCTGGGTCATCTTCGGTGCGCTCAAGCAGGTCGTCGGTCTGTTCCTCGCCGTGTATCTGATCGCCAACGTCGTCGACGGATCGACGATTGCCAACGAGCCGGTGCACCAGTTCCTGGAGATCTATGAGAACTTCATGCCGGGTTGGCTCGCGATGACCCTCGCGGTGATCCTGGTCGTCATCAGCCAGATCAAGATCAACGTGACCAACGCCTATTCCGGATCGCTGGCATGGACCAACTCCTACACCCGCCTCACCAAGACGTACCCCGGCCGCATGGTGTTCGTGCTGTTCAATCTCGCGATCGCGCTGATCCTGATGGAAGCCAACATGTTCGACTTCCTCAACAGCATCCTCGGCTTCTACGCCAACTGCGGTATCGCATGGATCGCCGTCGTGGCCTCGGACATCGTCTTCAACAAGTACATCCTGAAGCTCTCGCCCAAGGTGCCCGAGTTCCGACGCGGCATGCTCTACAACATCAACCCGGTGGGCTTCGGATCGATGGCGGTATCGGCGATCCTGTCGATTCTGGTGTTCTTCGGTGCCTTCGGATCTGCGATCAAACCGTATTCGCCGATCGTGGCTCTCGTTCTCGCACTGGTACTTCCGCCCATCCTGGCGATGGCGACCAAGGGCAAGTACTACCTGCGGCGCACAGACGACGGTATCGATCTACCGATGTTCGACGAGCACGGCAACCCGTCCGACGAGCTCGTGATGTGCCACGTCAGTGGCATGGAATTCGAGCGACCCGACATGATCGCGTCCAACGTGCCGGGGCCGAACGGGGAGAAGCAGTACATCAGCTCCCTGTCGCTGAGCACCGACAAGACGGGTGAGCACATCCTGCCCCCGCAGTGAGCCCGCCGCGCCGCACGTGCGCGTTTTGCGTACCCACAGGGGCGCAAAACGCGCACGACGGGCGAAGCCCTTACACCGTGCGGGTTAGGCGATCGGCGAGGAGCTTGGAGAACTTCGCCGGATCCTTCAGTTCCGTACCTTCGGCGAGAAGTGCCGTCGCGTAGAGCAATTCGGCGGTCTCGGCGAGGTGCGGGTCGTCACTGCGATCCTCGCGAGCCTTCTTCAATCCCGTCACCAGATCATGGGTGGGGTTGAGTTCGAGGATGCGCTTGGAGGTCGGCACGAACTGTCCCGACGCCTTGTACATCTTCTCGAGCTGCGGAGAGAAGCTGAACTCGTCGCCGACGACGCAGGCCGGTGACGTCGTCAGGCGCGTCGACAGACGTACCTCCTTCACGTCCTCGCCGAGGGTCTCGGTGAGCCAGGTGAGCAGGTCGGCGAATTCCTTGTCCTGCTCCTCGCGCTTGGCCTCGGACTCCTTCTTCTCCTCCTCGGTGTCGAGGTCCACCTCGCCCTTGGCGATGGACTGGAACGACTTTCCGTCGAATTCGGTGACGTTGCCGACCCACACCTCGTCGACCGAATCGGTGAGGAGGAGCACCTCGAGCCCGCGAGCCTTGAAGGCCTCCATGTGCGGCGAGCTCTCGATCTGCTGACGGGATTCGCCCGTCATGTAGTAGATCTGCTGCTGCCCGTCCTTCATCCGGTCGACGTACTCGGCGAGGGTGGTCACGCCCTCCTCGGAGTTGGTGGACGCGAACGACGCGATGCCCAAGAGGGTTTCGCGGTTGTCGTTGTCGGAGATCAGGCCCTCCTTGAGGACCGTGCCGAACTGCGACCACAGCGTCTTGTACTTGTCGGGCTGCTCGCTCTGCAGCTCCTTGACCGTCGAGAGCACCTTCTTGGTGAGGCGTCGGCGGATCGCGCGGATCTGCCGATCCTGCTGCAGGATCTCGCGAGAGACGTTGAGCGAGAGGTCTGCTGCGTCGACGACACCCTTGACGAAGCGCAGGTACTCGGGCAGCAGTTCCTGCGAGTCGTCCATGATGAACACGCGCTTGACGTACAGGTGCACGCCGGCCTTGCTCTCGCGCATGAAGAGGTCGAACGGTGCCTGCGACGGAATGAACAGCAGCGCTTGGTATTCGAACGTGCCCTCGGCCTTGAAGGGAATGACCTCGAGCGGCTCGTCCCAAGCGTGGCTGACGTGCTTGTAGAACTCCTTGTATTCCTCCTCGGACACCTCGTCCTTGGAGCGGGTCCACAGTGCCTTCTGCGAGTTGATCGTTTCGGTCTCGATCGTGACCGTGTCCTCGCCGCCCTCTTCGTCACTCTTGACGCGCTTTTCGACGTCGATGCGAATGGGCCAGGCAATGAAGTCGGAGTACTTCTTGACCAGTTCCTTGATCTTGCGCTCGGACGCGTAGTCGTGGAGGTGGTCCTCCTCGTCGGCCGGCTTGAGGGCCAATGTCACCGAGGAGCCCTGCGGGGCGTCGTCGACGTCGGTGATCTCGTAGGTGCCCTCGCCGGTGGACTCCCACTTGGTGGCAGTGCTCTCGCCGGCTTTGCGGGTGAGCAGCGTGACCTTCTCGGCCACCATGAACGTGGAGTAGAAGCCGATGCCGAACTGGCCGATCAGTTCCTCGGACGCAGCTGCATCCTTGGCTTCCTTGAGCTTCTTGCGCACCTCGGCGGTGCCGGACTTGGCGAGCGTGCCGATCAGGTCGATCACCTCGGACCTGGACATGCCGATGCCGTTGTCGCGGATGGTGAGGGTACGGGCGGCGGAGTCGATATCGATCTCGATGTGCAGATCCGAGACGTCGACGTCCAGGTCCTTGTTGCGGTACGACTCCAGGCGCAGCTTGTCCAGCGCGTCCGAGGAGTTCGAGATCAGTTCACGGAGAAAGCTGTCCTTGTTGGAGTAGATGGAGTGCACCATCAGATCCAGGAGCTGACGCGTCTCCGCCTGGAATTCGAGCTGTTCGGTACTCAATGTCTCCCCTTCTAGCAGCAAAACCGACGCGAATATTCTACGGCAAGGCTACGGGTGAGCTGCGCAGACGTCGGCGCCGCCTACTGTGGTGGCCGTGACGAAGACGAAACTCGTACTGGGAGCAACGGGAGCACTGAGCGGGGCATGGTTGGCCCGGGCGCTGTGGGGTCTTCCGTCGGCCATCGGTGCCCGACGCGTGCACATCACCCCGTACGCCGCCGGATCGCCGCGATACCGCGACCGTCGGTTCCACAATTCGGACCCCAGCTCGAGCTACGTGCCGGGGCGAGGCGACAAGGGCGAGAAGAACATGCTCGTTTCGCTCGTCACCGAACGCGGCAAGGGGCGGCCGCAGCGACCGATCCCGCTGGCCCCGCCGATCGCTCCCGTGGATGCGGGTGAGCTTGCGGTCACCTGGTACGGCCACTCGAGCGTGCTCATCGAGGTCGACGGCTACCGCGTTCTCGCGGATCCGGTGTGGAGCAATCGCGTGTCGCCGTCGACTGTGGTCGGGCCCGCGCGGCTGCATCCGACTCCGGTCGAGTTGATCGACCTGCCGCGCGTCGACGCCATCGTGATCTCCCATGATCATTACGACCACCTCGACAAGGCGACGGTGCAGAAGTTGGCGAGCACGCAGTCGGCACCGTTCGTCGTGCCGTTGGGAATCGGCGCGCACCTGCGCAAGTGGCGGGTGCCCGAGGAACGCATCATCGAGTTGGACTGGGACGAGCAGACGAACATCGGTGGCCTGACCGTCACCTGCACCGAAGCTCGGCACTTCTCGGGCCGTGGCCTGACCCGCGATTCGACGCAGTGGGCGTCCTGGGCCTTTGCCGGTCCGGTTCGTCGTGTCTTCTTCGGCGGCGACACCGGCTACACACCGAAGTTCGCCGAGATCGGCAGCAACTACGGACCGTTCGACCTGACCCTTCTTCCCGTCGGGGCCTACGACGTGCGCTGGCCGGACATCCACATGAATCCGGAGGAAGCAGTCACCGCGCACGTGGACCTGACGGCGTCGGGCATCTTCGTGCCTATTCACTGGGCGACGTTCAACCTGGCTTTTCACCCGTGGTCCGAGCCGATCGTGCGCCTACACGCCGCTGCCCAGGACGTCGGGGTACAGGTGGCGGTGCCGATGCCGGGGCAACGAATAGACGGCACGCGAACGCTGCACGACGATCGTTGGTGGGCTCGGCTGGGCTGACCGACCGGGTTTAGGCTGCACGCATGTCTATCGACGCCGACGCGCAGCGTGACACCGGGCTGACCCAGGCGGACGTCGCCAGGCTCACGTCCGAGGGAAAATCGAACGACGTTCCGGCCCGCGCGTCTCGGTCGGTTCGCGACATCGTCCGCGGCAACGTGTTCACTCGTATCAACGCGATTCTCGGTGTGCTGTTGATCATCGTGCTCTCCACGGGCTCGGTGATCGACGGCATGTTCGGGCTGCTGATCGTCGCGAACAGTGGCATCGGCATCATTCAGGAGGTTCGCGCCAAGCGCACGCTGGATCGGCTGGCGATCGTCGGTCAGAACAAGCCACAGGTACGACGTGACGGTATCTCGCAGCAGATTCCGCCGGACGAGGTAGTTCTCGGCGACATCGTCGAACTCGGACCCGGTGATCAGATAGTGGTCGACGGCGAGGTGATCGAGACCGCGAGCCTGGAGATCGACGAGTCGTTGCTCACCGGTGAAGCCGATACGGTGCACAAACTTCATGCAGCGCAGGTACTTTCGGGCAGCTTCGTGGTCTCGGGTAGTGGGGCATATCGCGCGACGAAGGTGGGTCGCGACGCCTACGCGGCCAAGCTCGCCGAGGAAGCCAGCAAGTTCACCCTGGTCAAGTCCGAGCTGCGTAGCGGTATCGACAAGATCCTGAAATTCATCACTTACCTGATGATTCCGGCCGGCGCGCTCATCATCTACAACCAATTGTTCTCCAGCGGGCAGGCTTTGCGGCCGGCCCTGGGCGGCATGGTGGCCGCGCTCGTTCCGATGGTCCCCGAGGGCCTGGTACTGATGACGTCCATCGCGTTCGCGGTGGGTGTGATCCGGCTCGGTCAACGGCAGTGCCTGGTGCAGGAGCTGCCGGCGATCGAAGGACTCGCGCGCGTCGACGTAGTGTGCGCCGACAAGACCGGCACCCTCACCGAGAACGGCATGCGCCTGTCCGAGTTGGTGCTCGCAGACGAGCGCGACTCCGATTCCGTCACACAGGCTCTCGCGTCCCTGGCGCACGACGATCCGCGGCCCAATGCCAGTGTGCAGGCCGTCGGTGAGGCCTATCCCGACGCGCCGGGGTGGACGCAGAGCGCCGTGGCGCCGTTCTCCTCGGCCAAGAAGTGGAGCGGTCTGTCGTATGGGGAGCACGGGAACTGGTTGCTCGGTGCCCCGGACGTGTTGTTGGACCCGAACTCGGAGACGGCCCGACAGGCCGAATCCGCCGGATCCAAGGGTCTGCGGGTATTGCTGCTGGCCAGCAGCGACGCCCCCGTCGACGATCCGGCCGCGCCCGGTGTCGTCACCCCGCGAGCGTTGGTGATTCTCGAGCAGAAGGTGCGCGAGGATGCCCGAGAGACGTTGGAGTACTTTGCAAGTCAGCATGTGCAGGTCAAGGTCATTTCCGGTGACAATGCCGTCTCGGTCGGTGCGGTCGCCGGCTCGCTCGGACTCCCCGGCGGTGACGCTCCGATCGACGCGCGAGAGCTGCCCGAGGACTCGGAGAAGCTGGCCGACACGCTCGCGCATTCCACTACGTTCGGCCGCGTTCGGCCCGATCAGAAGCGGGCGATGGTCGGCGCGTTGCAATCTCGTGGTCACACGGTCGCGATGACCGGCGACGGCGTCAACGACGTGCTGGCCCTCAAGGACGCCGATATCGGCGTGTCGATGGGTTCGGGAAGTGCGGCGACGCGAGCCGTCGCGCAGATCGTGTTGTTGGACAACAAGTTCGCCACTCTGCCTTACGTCGTGGGGGAGGGACGACGCGTCATCGGCAATATCGAGCGCGTCTCCAACCTGTTCCTCACCAAGACCGTGTACTCGGTGCTGCTGGCGTTTCTCATCGGGCTCTCCGGCGTGCTGTCGCAGATCTTCCACTTCGAGCCGATTCCGTATCCGTTCCTGCCGCGGCACGTGACGATCGCGGCCTGGTTCACCATCGGCATTCCGGCCTTCGTGCTCTCGCTCGCCCCCAACAACGAGCGAGCGCGCAGCGGGTTCGTCTCCCGGGTGATGCGGCTGGCCGTCCCGTCCGGACTGATCGTCGGCTCGTGCACGTTCGTTTCTTATCTGCTGGTGTACGCGGGACCGAATGCCACCGAGGCTCAGGTGACACAGGCCAGTACGACTGCGCTGATCACGCTGATCATGATCGCGCTGTGGGTGTTGGCCGTCGTCGCACGGCCCTACAACTGGTGGAAGATGCTGCTGCTCGCCGGATCGGTCGGCGGCTACCTGCTGCTGTTCGCAATTCCGTTCTGCCGTACCTTCTTCAAACTCGACCCGTCGAACGTCGGAGCGACCACCGGTGCACTGATCATCGGCGGCATCGGCATCGTGCTCGTCGAGGTCGCTCACCGGTTCGGATCGGTACTACGCAACAGGCAGTACAAAACGTAAGCTGCCAGGTGTTCGGTTGCACCCCGAGAGGTAGGAGTAAGTCATGGGCTTCGCAGACAATCTGAAGGGCATCGTCGACAAGGGCAAGGACCTTGCGGCCGAGAACTCGGACAAGATCGACGATGTGGTCGAGAAGGCGGGGGACTTCATCGACAACAAGACCGGCGGCAAGTACTCCGACAAGATCGACAAGGTCCAGGAAGCAGCCAAGAAGGCAATTCCGGACAAGTAGAGCGAATCGGGCTGTCGCTGCCGTCGGTCGCGCCGTAGGGTGCGGCTGACGGCACAATCGTCGGGGTGGACGGACCGATTCTTCTTCTCGTAGTCATCTTCGCGATCGCCGTCGCCGGTTTCGCCAAGCGTCTGGACCTCCAGGTCCCGCTCGTTCTGGTCACCGTCGGGTCCATCGCGTCGTTCGTTCCCGGCGTTCCGCACGTCAGTCTCTCGCCGCAACTGATCCTCGGCGTGGTGCTTCCGCCGTTGCTGTATTCGGCTGCGCTCGATTACTCGTTCGTCACCTTCCGGCGGAACCTCGGCCAGATCCTCCGGCTCGGCCTGGTCATGGTGGTCGTGACGACGGTCGCCGTCGGCTGGTTCGCAAATTTGCTCATTCCGGAACTGACTCTCGGTGCGGCCCTGGTGCTCGGTGCCGTGGTGGCCCCACCCGACGCGGTGTCGGCCATTGCCGTCGGCCGCAAGCTCGGCCTGCCCGCGAGAATGATGGCCATCCTCACCGGCGAGAGCCTGGTGAACGACGCGGCGGCATTGACCCTGTTCACCCTGGCCGTGGCGTCGGTGACGGGTAGCCGCATCGAACTGGGTTCGCCGGTGTTGTTCTTCGCCTACGAGATCGTCGGTGGCGTGCTGGTCGGTCTGATCCTCTCGCGCATCGTCCGGTTCGTCCGCAAGCGCATCGCCGACTCGGCCCTCGAAACCGTGCTCGGTCTCGTGCTGCCGTTCGCGGCCTATCTGGCGGCAGAGGAAATCCACGCCTCCGGCGTCCTTGCCGTTGTCACCGCCGGCTTCGTGTTGGGCCGCGTCACCGCCGACGTCTCGGTCGCCACTCGGGTCCAGGAACGCCAGGTGTGGCCGACGCTGGATCTGCTCCTCGAGGCTTTTGTGTTCGCCTACATGGGTTTACAGCTGAAGTTCGTGATCCGGGAAGTGCAGCGTGAGGGATTGCCGGTCCATCACGTCTTCGCGTACGCACTGGTGGTGCTGCTGGTGGTCATGGCCGTTCGTCCGGCCTGGATCTTCGCCAATTCCGGTCGGGACGTGTTGCTGCGCAGACTTTTTCGGCGGAAAGCACCTCCCGAGACCGGTCTGACCTGGCAGCAGAACCTGGTGCTGTCCTGGGCCGGGATGCGCGGAGTGGTGACGCTTGCTGCGGCCGCCGGTGTGCCGCTGACGACGGTGGTGGGGGACGAATTCCCCGGTCGCGCAGTGATCCAGGCCGTGGCGTTCGTCGTTGCGGTCGGGACGTTGCTGCTGCAGGGCCTGACGCTGCCGCTGCTGATCCGCCGACTCGACGTCGCCGATCCGCTCGAGCAGCAGCGCACCGACAATCAGCGCCTGCTCTCGCAGGCCATCGCGCGTACTGCGGCGGAGACCTACCTCGAGCGTGCTGCGAAGGACGGTATCGCCGGAGTGGACCGGGAGCGGGTGGCCGAGGTGATCTCGCGTGTTCGCCGTTCGGTGCGGGCTCGGTTGGACGCGGAGGAGACCGAGGATCGGGAGGAGCGAATCGCTGCGGCCGGCGCGCTGTTCGATTCGTTGCGTCACAACGTGCTGGTCGCGCAACGAGCGGCCCTCATAGCGGCCCGCGACTCGGGGGAGTTGGAGGACGAAGCTCTACGGGCAGTGTTGAATGGTCTGGACGTGGAAGAGATTGCGGCCGAGGCCCGCATCCAACGACGCGCGACGTAGACGAACACAATGTAGGAGCGCAGAGACAGTGAGGTCGAGCGGGTTGGTGGCGGCCGCTGCACTGGCATTCGCTCTGTCCGCCTGCAGCACGCCGGTGGTGCCACCGGAACCGTCCGTCCAGGCCCCGACAACCGCGCCCGAGGGCTCCGAACGTGGCTCGATCGTATCGTCCATGCAACTGGGCCAAGTCGACATCGGCGTCGCGTATCTCGGCGGAACGGCATCGAAGATCGTGTACCGCACCACCGACGGCGTCACCGGCGGCGGAACCGAGACGTCGGCAACGGTGTTCGTGCCCAAGGGTTCTGCGCCTCCCGGCGGCTGGCCGATCGTGTCGGTGGGCCACGGCACCACCGGCGTCACCGACGAGTGCGCACCCTCGCTGTATCCGAATCTGTTGGGCACCATCGGATTGGTGACGCCGTTCCTCGAGCGCGGCACCGTGGTGGTGGTGACCGATTACCAGGGGCTCGGGACACCGGGGGATCCGGCGTACCTCGACCGAGACGCAGCCGCGTACGACGTCATCGACGCGGTGCGTGCGGCCCGTAACGTGGTGCCCGACGTCGGCACCCGGTGGGGTGCAGTGGGCACTTCTCAAGGTGGACAAGCGGTCTGGGCGGCTGCCGAGCACAACGCAGACTACGGTGACGGCTTGCAGTTGGTGGGTGCCGCGGCGCTTTCGCCCACCGCCGATCTGACTCGCATTCTCGCCCCCGAGACCGAACAGACGTTGGCGCGTCAGCTGCTGTTGCCGTATCTGTTCGAGGGGCTGCACGTCGCGGATCCGAGCGCTGAGCGTTCGGACTACATCCGCGGCACGTTCGCCGACAACGTGACCGCACTGACGGCATGCAGCGATCTGCTCGGATTCTCCAAGGCGGACGCCGGAGCCGTCATCGATCCGGCGGATGCTCTCCCGGCCACCGAGCAGGCAGTGAACCGGATGACGGACTGGCTCGAATCGGTGTCGTTGCCGACGTCCCGTACCGAAGTTCCGCTGTTCGTGCTGGTCGGCGAGCGCGACGACCTGATCGATCCGCAGTGGACTCGCGATGCCGTTGCGACGGCCTGCGCGATGGGCGACGACGTCGAGTTCAGATCCGAACCGCAGCAGGGCCACGCCGAGCTGGCAGCCAACGGCACCGGAGTCGACTGGCTCGTCGAACGATTTCTGAACGTACCGACGTCGAGCACGTGCGCGCGATGACGGCTGCTCTGGCGTGGCTGGCGGTGATCGTGGCGGTGATCGTCACGGTGATCGCCGTCATCAGCCTGCGTGGTCGACGCGATCTGACCACACCGGCCGAACGCGCCGTGCACTCCACCCTGCACACCGCTTCGCTGGCGGCCAAGCCGCTGCGTGACGGTCTCGACGCCCGCTCGGCATCGGTCGCGGCGCCCCATCTGCGGGTGCTGACCGGGGCGGAAGCGCTCGGTATCTGCGATCCCGACGGTTCCCTGCTGGCCTGGGACGGTCCGTGGGAGGAGCTGACACCGGCCTTCGTCGAGGCGGCGAAACGAGCCGTGGACGGGCAACGCCGAGTGTTGGTTCGCCTGCCGCTCGGTTCGATCCACCCGGTGAAGGCGCTCGTGGCGCAGCCTTTGGTGGTCGACGATTCGCCGGTGGTCGGGGTGTTGGGTGCGGCCATGGTCGACGAGCCGGGGCCGGGAGTGCTCGGTGCCATCGCCGAGGTCGCACGCTACGCATGCGGGCAGATCGAGCTCGCCGAACTCGATGCGTCGAGGGCTCGGCTGGACCGCGCCGAGGTCCGGGCGCTCCGGGCACAGATCAGCCCGCACTTCATCTACAACGCACTGGGAACCATCGCCTCGTTCGTCCGCACCGATCCAGATCGGGCCCGGGAACTGGTGCTCGAGTTCGCCGACTTCACCCGATACTCGTTCCGCAACGCCGGCGAATTCACCGTGCTCGCGGACGAGCTTCGCAACATCGACCGGTACCTGACGCTCGAGCGCGCTCGCTTCGGTGATTCCTTGCAGGTCTCGTTGCAGGTCGCGCCCGAGGTATTGGGCGTCGCGCTGCCGTTCCTCGCGCTGCAGCCGCTCGTCGAGAACGCCGTTCGGCACGGCCTGTCCGGCAAGCCCGACGGCGGCCGCGTGACGATCATCGCCGCCGACGAGGGCACCGACGCGGTGATCAGTATCGAGGACGACGGTGTGGGCATGGACCCCGAGGTACTGCGGTCGGGCAGCCTGCACACCGAGGACGCGGCCCATGTCGGATTGGCGAACGTGGACGATCGGCTGCGGGCGGCCTTCGGAAACGACTACGGTCTCGTCGTGGACACCGCACCGGGCGCAGGCACCAAGGTGAGCATGCGCGTGCCGAAATTCAGGCCGGGTGTGCGGGCATGACGCAGGCCGGAACCACGGGCGGACGCGGACTGGTCGTACTCGCGGTGGACGACGAGCGCCCCGCGCTGGACGAGCTCGCCTTCCTGCTGCGCGAGCAGGACGCCGTTGCCGAGGTCTTCACCGCGCAGGACTCGACCACCGCGCTACGACAGCTCAAGCAGACCTCGGGGCAATCCGTTGTCGACGCCGTGTTCCTCGACATCAACATGCCCGGCCTCGACGGACTCGAACTGGCCGGCATCCTGTCCGCGTTCGCTCGGCCACCCGCCGTCGTGTTCGTCACCGCCCACGACGACCGGGCGCTGGCTGCCTACGATCTGGGTGCCGTGGACTACCTGCTCAAGCCCCTGCGCGAGGATCGGCTCGCCGAGGCCGTGCGGCGGGTCCTGGTTGCCCGCCGTCGACCGACGGAGTCCGCCGACACCTCGTCCGACGAGGTCATTCCGGTCGAACTCGGCGGAACCACCACGTTGGTGCACCGATCCACGGTCGCCTGGGTCGAGGCCGACGGCGACTACGCCAGACTGCATACCGCCACCGGTTCGCACCTGGTGCGAATACCGATCTCGGCACTCGAAAGTCGTTGGGCAGAAGCAGGATTCCTGCGGGTGCACCGTTCCTATCTGGTCTCGCTTCGACTGGTGACGGGAATCCGCAGCGTCGGATCGGGTCTGGTGGTGTGCTTGCGCGGAAGTGGAGATCTGGCGGCCTGCGAGTTGCCGGTGAGCCGCAGGCACGCGAGGGAGCTCAAGGACAGGCTGGTCCGCGGGCCGCTCCAATCGTGGTCGTCGCGATGATCGGGGTCGAGGCGTGAGTCAGCCGCATCGGCAGCGTGTCGTGCTCTCGCAACGTCGCGGCGCACGGATGGTGCGCACCCGCGTCGAAGTGCAGGAGCAAACCGAGGTGGGCGACGCTCTGGTTCGTAGTCTCGTTCGTGCGCAACTGTTGTTGTCGGTGCGGTTGGCGGTGATGACGCTGTCGATTCTGTTCGCAATTCCGTTGTCGGGCTTGCTGCTCGCGCGTTTCACCGATGTCGCGCTGCTGGGTGTCGGGTTGCCGTGGTTGGTGCTGGGGGTGGCGATCTATCCGCCGCTCTTCGGGGTCGGCTGGGCCTACGTGCGCCGAGCCGAGCGCAACGAGACGGAGTTCGTCGGTCTGGTCGAGGACTAGGGCGTCGGTGAACCAATCCATTCCCGTCGCCACGGTGATCGCGCTGCTCATTGCAGCTGCGGCCACCGTGGGTATCGGCGTCTACGGAGTTCGGTTGGCCCGCACCACGTCGGACTTTCTGGTGGCGTCGCGTTCCGTCGGGCCGCGGTGGAACGCCGCGGCCATCAGCGGTGAATATCTCTCTGCTGCATCGTTTCTCGGTGTCGCCGGTCTCATCGCCAAGTACGGTGCCGATGCACTGTGGTATCCCGTGGGTTTCACCGCGGGGTACCTGGGTCTGCTGTTGTTCGTCGCCGCGCCGCTGCGCCGGAGCGGTGCGTACACGGTGCCGGATTTCGTCGAGTTCCGGCTCGGTGCACCATGGTTACGTACCGTGGCCATGCTGGTGGTGGTGGTCATCTGCGCGCTGTATCTGGTGCCGCAGTTCCAGGGCGCGGGCCTGACCCTGAACATCCTTCTCGGAGTGCCGGGCTGGGTGGGAGCACTGGCGGTCGGGCTCATCGTCATCGCCAATGTCGTCGGCGGTGGAATGCGCTCGATCACGTTCGTGCAGGCGTTCCAGTACTGGCTCAAGCTCACCGCGATCGCAATCCCGGCCCTGGTCCTGGCCGTGCACTTCTTCGCCGACGACCGTAGCGTCGGTAGCCCGGCCCCACCGACCGTGTCCGAACAGACCGTTGTCGACATCACCACCGACGTTGTGGTGCAGGTCGATTCGCCGATCGTCGTATCCGTGGCCGGCACCTTGGACGAGCAGAGCGTGGACGGACGAGTGAGCCTGGAGGCGGGCGAACACCGCCTCGGATCCGGCACCCTGCTCACCCTCGACGCAGGCTCGCCCGTCCCGGTGGTGGCGGGAGCCCCGACCACCGATCGGGCATGGTCGATGCCCGGCGGGGGACTGGGCGGCGGGCATCCGCTGTATCAGGTGTACTCGCTGATCCTGGCGACGTTCCTCGGAACTCTCGGACTGCCGCACGTGCTGGTGCGGTTCTACACCAACCCGGACGGCCGAGCCGCACGACTCACCTCGCTGACCGTCCTGGCGCTACTCGGCATGTTCTATCTGTTCCCGACGGTGCTCGGCGTGTTCGCCCGCCTGTACGTACCGCAACTGCTCATCACCGGGGCATCGGACGCCGCGGTACTGCTGTTGCCCGGCTCCGTGCTGTCCGGCATTCCGGGGCAGCTGCTCGCCGCGCTCGTGGCCGCCGGTGCCATCGCGGCGTTCCTGTCCACCTCGTCCGGTCTGCTGGTCAGCATCGCCGGGGTGTTGAGTACCGATGTGCTCTCGGGCAAAGTGCGCGACTTCCGTGTCGCTGCGATACTCGCCGGCGCTGTACCGCTCGCCCTGTCGATCGGCGTTGTCTCACTGGACCTCTCACGCACCGTCGGGCTCGTGTTCGCCGTCGCGGCCTCCACCCTGTGCCCACTGCTCGTGCTGGGCATCTGGTGGCGCGGACTGACCGCCGCAGGAGCGGCAACCGGACTGTTCCTGGGCGGCGGGATCTCCCTCGTGGCCGCGTCGATCTCCGTCGTCACCCCCGTCTCCGACGGCATCCTCGGCGGCTGGGCGGCCGCGATACTCGGCTACCCCGCCGCGGTGAGTGTGCCCATCGCCTTCGCCGCGATGATCGTCGTCAGCCTCGCCACCCGAAAAACGGTGCCGTCGGACATCTCCCGCATCTTCGCCCGACTGCACCTGCCCGAGGGCCTCGACATGGGCAAAGACCGAGAGCGCGAACTCTAATTGCGTCTTCGGGTCATTCCGCAGGCTCCACTCCCGCCCGCTCGACTGCAATTCTCGACCGCTCGTCGCACACTCCCGCAGCCCGCCGTGTGATCGAGGCCACCGCCTGATTTTGTGACCTGACTCTCATTACTGTTCCGGATCAGCTAGAGCTCACATCTACTTCAGGAGTCCCAGGTGACCGCACCGGAAACCAATTCGCCACCGGACGCGCAAGCGTTCGTCGACATGCAGGCCAGTCCGGAGTTCCAGGAACTCCGACGCCGCCTGCGTAGCTTCGTGTTCCCGATGGCCGGGTTCTTCCTGGTCTGGTACGTCGTCTACGTGTTGCTGAGCACCTACGCAGTCGACTTCATGTCGACCAAGGTGTGGGGCAACATCAACGTCGGCCTGCTGCTCGGCCTCGCCCAGTTCATCACGACGTTCGCCATCACCGGCATCTACGTGAAGTTCGCCAACCGTGAACTCGATCCTCGCGCCGCAGCCCTGCGCGCCGAGATGGAAGCCTCCCAGGGAGCCAAGTCGTGAACGTATTAGCCCAGGCCGCCGATACCACTGTCGGTGAACCGATCGTCAACATCGCCATCTTCGGTGCGTTCGTCCTCATCACGATGGCCGTCGTCATTCGCGCATCGAAGAAGAACGCAACCTCCGCGGAGTTCTTCACCGCAGGCGGCGGATTCTCCGGACCGCAGAACGGCGTCGCCATCGCCGGCGACTACCTTTCCGCGGCAAGCTTTCTCGGTATCGCCGGTGCCATTGCCGTCTACGGCTACGACGGCTTCCTGTACTCCATCGGCTTCCTCGTCGCCTGGCTCGTCGCCCTGCTCCTGGTCGCCGAATTGCTCAGGAACACCGGCAAATTCACCATGGCGGACGTGCTGAGTTTCCGGCTCAAGCAAGGCCCGGTCCGCACTGCGGCCGCGCTGTCCACCTTGACCGTCTCGCTGTTCTATCTGCTCGCACAGATGGCAGGTGCCGGCGGACTCGTCGCACTGCTGCTCGACATCTCCGACCGCACCGGGCAGTCCATCGTCATCGCCATCGTCGGTGTGCTGATGATCGCGTACGTGCTCATCGGCGGCATGAAGGGCACCACCTGGGTGCAGATCATCAAGGCTGTTCTGCTCATCGCCGGCGCCGCGTTCATGACGGTGCTCGTGCTCGCCAAGTTCGGCCTGAACTTCTCCGAACTGCTCGGCAGCGCGCAGACCATGGTGGCCGGATCGGCCAACGAGGCCGTCGCAGCTCGAGACGTCATCGAGCCCGGTGCCCAGTACGGCGGCAGTGCCACCTCGAAGATCAACTTCCTCTCGCTCGGCATCGCACTCGTCCTCGGCACCGCGGGTCTGCCGCACGTGCTGATGCGCTTCTATACCGTGCCCACCGCCAAGGAAGCTCGTCGTAGCGTCGTGTGGGCCATCGCGCTCATCGGTGCGTTCTACCTGTTCACCCTGGTGCTCGGCTACGGTGCCGCAGCGATCGTCGGACCCGACCGCATCCTGGCCTCGGCCGGCGGTCAGAACTCCGCGGCTCCGCTGTTGGCCTTCGAGCTCGGCGGCGTCATTCTGCTCGGCGTCATCTCGGCGGTGGCCTTCGCGACCATCCTCGCCGTGGTTGCCGGCTTGACGATCACCGCGTCGGCGTCGTTCGCTCACGACATCTACGCAAGCGTCATCAAGAAGGGCAAGGTGGACGACAAGAAGCAGGTCAAGGTCTCGCGCATCACGGCCGTCGTCATCGGTCTGCTGGCCATCGGCCTCGGCATCCTCGCCAACGGGCAGAACATCGCCTTCCTGGTGGCCCTCGCCTTCGCCGTCGCCGCGGCTGCGAACCTGCCGACCATCCTGTACTCGCTGTTCTGGCGTCGCTTCACCACCACCGGCGCACTGTTCAGCATGTACGGCGGCCTGATCTCGACGATCGTGCTGATCATCTTCTCCCCGGCTGTCTCCGGATCGCCGACGTCGATGGTTCCCGGCTCGGACTTCGCCTGGTTCCCGCTGTCCAACCCGGGCATCGTGTCGATCCCGCTGGCATTCATCCTCGGCATCGTCGGAACCCTGATCTCGAAGGACACCGAGAACACCGACAAGCAGGCCGAAATGGAGGTACGCTCCCTCACCGGCATCGGTGCGGAGAAGGCCAGCGCGCACTAATACACCTGTAGATGCGTCGAGAAGTGCCCGTGTGAGCAAGGCCTCACACGGGCACTTCTCGTCCAGCGGTTACCATCCCTGCTGTGGCCAAGCTGAAGGTTTCCCTCGACGTCCCACTGACCCCCGAGCAGACGTGGGAGCACGCGTCCGATCTGTCCGGGTACGAGCAGTGGCTCTCCATCCATGAAGCGTGGCGCGGCGAGCTGCCCGAGCAGCTGGCCGTCGGCACCACTCTGGACTCCATCGCCAGCGTGAAAGGTATGCGTAACCGGGTTTCCTGGAAGATCGAGTCCTACGATCCGCCCAAGAAGCTCGAGCTGAAGGGCAACGGCAAGGGCGGAGTCAAGATCGGGCTCAACCTGTCGGTGAAGTCCAAGGGCGACGGCTCCGAGATCACGATCGACGTCAACCTGGGCGGTGCGCCGCTGTTCGGTCCGATCGGTTCCGGCGTCGCCCGCGCACTCAAGGGCGACATCGAGAACTCGCTGAAGACGTTCGTCAAGATCTACGCCTGACGGTGTAGGAGTGGAGATGCATGCCCGGTAGGCACAGCGCGCCGTCGTCCGCGACGAGCAGCAGAGGGTTCGCCAAGTACGTCGTCGTTGCCGTCGTCCTGCTTCTTGTCGTCGGAGGCGGAGTGTTCGGGGCTCAGAAGGTCTTCGGCAGCGAGTGCGGCGACTCCTCGTCCTACTCGCTGGCCGCGGACCCCGCGATTGCACCGGTGCTGCAGAAGATCGTCGACGGCACATCCGCCGAGGATCTCGATTGCGCTCGGATCGAGGTGACCGCGAGCGAATCGGGTCAGGTCTCGGCCGCGGTGGCCAAGGGCGACGACGCTCCCTCGCTCTGGATTCCGGATTCGTCCTTGTGGATCGGCAAGACCGTGCGATCGACTGCCGCGCTGATCGACCTCGCGAGCCAGTCGGTGGCCAGTACGCCGGCGGTGCTCGCAGCCCGTAAAGACGAGGTGCCGTTCTTCGACACGTGGCTCACTGCCTTGAAACTCGAAGGCCTGCGTATCGGAAACCCGTTGACCAACACCATGTCCGACGCGGCGATCCTGGGCGCGGTGGCCGAGGCCGGATCGGACGAGAAAGCCCTCGACTCGGTCTCGGCGGCGCTCGTTCCCGTCGCGCAGGCTCAGGCCGCCACTCGCGGAGAGGCCGATCCGACGGTCCGTCTCGACGACGTGGTCGCCGACGGCGGAGTCGCGGTGGTCTCGGAGCAGACCTACTTGGCGTACCAGAACGAGAAGAACCTGGAGCTGGGCGCGACGGTGCCGCCCACGGGCAGCGTCTTCCTGAACTTTCCCTTGGCCGTGACCGAGCCTGCGGAGGACCGACACGAGGCCGCGAAGTCCGTGGGTACCGCTCTGGCCTCGGCCATCGAATCCGAGCAGGGCCAACAGGCGTTGTCCGAGGCCGGGTTCCGTGGAGCAGACAATGCGGTGTTGGATTCCGGTCGTGGGATCGGCGAGGTGACGCCCCTGACGATTGCTGATCAACAGGCCGCCGAGTCGACGCTGAAGCAATATCAGGTGTTGGCGCTACCCTCGCGGGCATTGGTGATGGAGGACGTCTCCGGATCCATGAACTACAGCGCAGGTGCAAACACGCGCATCGCCATGACGGTGCAGGCCAGCGAGACCGGCAATCGCCTGTTCCCCGACAATGCGTCGATGGGATTGTGGGCGTTCTCTATCGGACTCGGCGGTGGCAGCCAGGATTACAAAGAGCTGGCACCGATCCGGCGGATGGACGAGAAAGTCGGCAACACCACCCAACGTGAGGTGCTGCTGCAGCAGACTCGAACCCTTCCGTCGCTGGTCGGGGGCGGTACCGGCCTCTACGACACAACGCTGGCGGCGTTCCGCACCGTGCAGGAGGGGTACGACCCCGATGCAGTCAACAGCGTCATCATTCTCACCGACGGGGCCAACGAGGATCCCGACAGCATCTCGCTGGACGAGCTGTTGTCGACCCTGCGCGCCGAGCAGGACCCGTCCAAGCCCGTCGTCATCGTTACCATCGGTATCACCGACGACGCCGATGCCGGTGTGCTGCAGCAGATTTCGGCCGCCACCGGTGGCACCAGCTTCATCGCGCGCAATCCGGCCGAAATTCCGAATGTCTTCGTCAATGCGCTGAGAAGTCGTTCCGGTCGCTGACGGAAGCGGCTATGCTGTGCGCCGCGTGCTGTCCGTCACCTCGGGCAGCGCGGAACAACCGCGGCGCAGAGGGGTGTCGGGGATTGATGTAGGGGGCGAAGTCGATGTCGGGACGTCACAGCGGCAGTAGTCGTAGGTTCAGTCCTGTCGTGACGTGGGGTGCTGCTGCGCTCGCGGTGGTGGTCGTCGCGGTCGGCGGTTGGTTCGGCGTCCAGGCCGTCCGAGCGTCGGGTGCGGATTCCTGCGATTCCCTGGACACGGTGTCGCTGGCAGTGGACACCTCCATTGCCGAGCCGGTGCAGCAGATCGTGTCTCAGGCCGGCGAGGTCGACCGTGGGTGCGTGAATTTCGACATCCGTTCCGAGCGTCCCACCGACACCGCGACGGAGATCGCGGGCACCGAGAACCGCCCCGACCTATGGATCCCCGATTCGACGTTGTGGTTGCTCAAGACCCTCCGCTCGACCGGTGCTCTGCCCGAGCTGGCCAAGACGTCCGTCGCGAACACCGTGCCCGTCCTGGTATCGAAGTCCGATGCGGTGCCGGTCACCGACACCTGGCTCAGCGTGTTGCAGCTCCCGGGGCAACGCATCGGAGACCCCCTCACCAGCAGTGCGTCGAATGCGGCCATTCTGGGTGCGCTCGCCGAGTCCGAGGTTGCGATCTCGGACGCCAAGGCCGTGTCCGCAGCTCTGGTGCCGATGGCGCAGGACTTCGGAAGAATTGCCGACAAGCCGCACGACACTCCCGATCTCGTCGCCGAGGTGGCCACCGAGGGCGGTAGCAGCGTGGCCACCGAACAGGCGTTGCTCGCCTACGAGGCAGACAACCCGGGCGCGGAGCTCACCGAGTCGGTTCCACCGACCGGCAGTTATTTCCTCAACTACCCGTTGGCGGTAACCACTCCGGCCGGCCCGGACTACGACCGCGTCAAGAAAGCCGGAGCCGCGTTGGCCTCGGTTCTGGCCACGCAGTCGGCCACCGACACATTGGTCGCGGCCGGCTTCCGTACTGCGAGCGGCACCCCGCTGCCCGACGGCAAGGGCGTCGGATCCGTGGCCTCGCTGGAGATCAAGAACCCCCTGTCCATCGAGACGACACTGCGCGACTGGGCCGTACTCGCGCTGCCGTTGCGCACGCTCGTCGTCGAGGACGTATCGGGTTCGATGGCCGCGACGTCGGGTGACTCGACGCGTATCGCGTTGACGGTCGACGCGTCGGTCGGTGCGAACGATTTGTTCAGTGACCAGACGCAGATGGGTCTGTGGGCTTTTTCCATCGGACTCGGGGGAGGCCAACAGGATTACCGAGAACTGGTGCCACTCGGCCCGGTGAGCAACACGTTCGACGGCAAGCCGCAACGTCAGGCCATTCTCGACGCCATTCGTGGCCTGCCCAGGCTTGTCGGTGGCGGCACCGGGCTCTACGACACGACTCTGGCCGCCTTCCGGAGGGTCAAGGAGGGCTACGACCCCAACTACGTCAACAGTGTCATCATCCTGACCGACGGAGCCAACGAAGACAACGGCAGCATCACCCTCGATCAACTGCTGGCAGCGCTACAGAAGGAGCAAGATCCGGTGCGTCCCATCGTCATCGTGACCGTCGGTGTCACCAGTGACGCAGATCCTGTTGCGCTGCAGCAGATTTCGGCCGT
Organism: Rhodococcus sp. Leaf278; assembly: GCF_001426085.1. GTDB lineage: Bacteria > Actinomycetota > Actinomycetes > Mycobacteriales > Mycobacteriaceae > Rhodococcoides. Next base: position 195,060 of record NZ_LMRR01000042.1, on the reverse strand, counting down.
CACGGGTGGAACGAGCTACGTGGCCGAGGATCCGCGCGACATCCCCGATGTGTTCGTCAAGGCACTGAACTCGCGCACCGAGCGCCTCGCAGGGGAGTAGTTCAGCCCCACAGGAAGCTGATCGCAATCGCTGCGGCGCACGCGAGAGTCACCACGGTCAGCGTCACTGCGTCCGAGGCCTTGAAGCGCGAGTCGGTCGCGGTGATCATTCCGGTGCCGCCGCGGGCAGCGATCGCCGTACCCATCTCGTCGGCCCGTCGGATGGCTACCGACATGACCGTCGTGACGATGTCGACCAGCGAATTGTCCGAGGCGCTGTTGACCACGGGCTTGGGGCGCAGGCGTCGGGCGGCGTTGAGAGTGCGCATCTCTTCGATCAACAGCGGTAGCGACCGCAGGCTCAACGCCACGGCGATCGCCCACTCGTCGACCGGCAGTTTCAGCTTCTTCAGCGGTGCGCCGAGTTTCGATACGGCCGGGGCTATGTCACTCATGGAGGTGGTCCAGCCGATCATCATCGAGGCACCGAGCAACACGAAGACGAAGAGCGTCGCACGCAGATACAGCACCACTGCTGCGCCACCGATCGGCAGATTGATCAAGGCACCGACGCCGAACAACGCCCAGATCCACCATGGTGGGCGCGGCAGTGCCGTGATCGGAATGTGCGCGACGATCCCCGCGATCACCAAGAGCCCGAACACGATTCCGAGCGCAGGCCATGTCGGTGCTACGACCAGAGTGACGCTGAGGAGCAGGACGACGACGAGTTTGGTGCCGGCCCACAGGCGATGGATCGGCGACGACCGGGGGACTTGACGCAGCACAACGGTGGTCACGAGGGCACCCTCCCCAGGATCGAATCGGAGACGATGTGGCCGTCGGACATCGTGATGGTGCGGCTGCAGACGGTGTCCATGCCATCCACATCGTGTGAGATCACCACGATCGCGACGCCGCGTTCACGCAGTCCGGCGAGTACGCCGATGATGTCGTCGCGTCCGGGTGGATCGAGACCGGCCAGGGGCTCATCGAGAACGAGCACGCGTGGCCGGCGCGCAATGAGCCCGGCCAGCACGACGCGTCGCATCTGCCCACCGCTGAGCGAATCGATGTCGCGGGCAGCCAAAGACCTGTCGAGTCCGACCGCATCCATGGCGGACGAGACAGTGGCAGAACCTGTTTCGGGCCCGGCTGCGGCGGCGATGTCCTCGGAGACGGTGCGGCGCTGCAACTGCAGGCGAGAATGCTGAAATGCCAGTCCGACGTCGCCTACCCGTGTGGTCATGGCCTTGCCGTCGAGTTGCGCGGTGCCCTTCGTCGGGCCGGTGAGTCCGGCCATGATCCAGGCCAGAGTGGACTTGCCCGAACCGTTTCCGCCGAGAACGAGAACTCCTTCACCACGCTTGACAGTGATGTCGATCCCGTTCAGTGCGACCTGAGCCCAGGGAGTGCGACGGTTGTAGGTGTGTTGAACGTCGACCACTTCGAGTAGACGCTGGCTCGAATTATCATGCAGTACAGCAGAATTGACGGTACTCGGTTGCATCCACGCCGAGTCGTGCTGCACCTGATACCCCTCGTGCAAGTGCACCACGCGATCTGCGGCAACGGTTTCTGAAACATGATGGGTGACGAGCACGACCGACATGCCATGTCTGCGAGGTAGTTCGGCGAGGAGTGAGACCAGATGCTCGCGTCCGGACGCGTCGATCATGGCGGTTGCTTCATCGGCGATGAGCAGGGCAGGACGGCGTGCCAGGGCTGCGGCCACGGCGAGGCGCTGCATCTCGCCACCGGACAGGGATGCGGTGTCACGGGCACCCATGCCGCCGAGACCCACCTCGACGAGCAGTGCCTCGACGTCGGGCCGGGAGTCGCCGGGCGGTAGACCCCACACCACGTCGTCGGCGACGCGGGTACCGAGGATCTGGCTCTCGGGTCGCTGCAGGACCATGGCGGTGCCACCGTATCGGCCGAGACCGGTTGCGCCGGGCCTGCTGACGGTGCCTTCCGACGGTTCCAGGCCGGCGATGATCCTCGTCAGGGTCGATTTGCCGGAGCCGTTGTGGCCGACGATCGCGACGAATTCACCGTGTTCGATGTGTAGGTCGACTCCGGTCAACGCAGCTGTGGCGCTTCCCGGGTACCGATAACCGACCGAGGCGAGGGTGACCGGCAATGGCCCGATCTCGTCGTCGTCGGTGCTCGAGACAAGAGCTTCGGGGGTGGGGATGGTGGAGAGACGGTCGAGGATGGCGGTGAGGATCAGCCAGGCGAACAGTGTTCCGGTGACGATCCCGAACGCGATGGAACCGCCGACCCACCACCACCAGTTGTCGAGCACCGCGGTGGAGCTGCTGCGGAGCACATCGGCGGCACCCTGCAAGGCCGACGTGCGCTCGAGCAACCTGGACACGCCCTCGAGGGTGTTGCGAAGGGTGTCGAGGAACAACGTTCGTAGCGGAACGAGGATCAGCAAGAGCAACACCGTGAGGGCTCCCAGTGCGGGCCCGACGACCATCGAGGTGACCAGCACACCGAACAGGCCTTGCTTCTTGCGCTTCGCTCGCCCGACCAGGCCGCCCAACAGCGCCGCGCTGGCCACGGTGAGTGCCGTCTGTGTACCGGCAGCGACGAATCCGACGAGGGTGCCTGCTACTGCAGCGGTGAGAAGCGCGCGGGTCCGATATCGAAGTGCGACCACCGACATCGGAACGGCCGCGACGACCTGAAGAATCGCTGCCATCGGCACGAGCACACCGATCACCGTCAATGCGACTGTGAAGCTGCTCATGACCGCGGCGGTCGCCAATTCCTGAGGACCGAGGGGCCCTGACTTCGGAGTGCGAGAAGAACTGACGGTCACCGCTCCAGTGTGCCAGCTCGACCGAGACCCACCGTTCGGCGCGACGTCCGTGGTTCGGGCCGGCCGGCCTTTGTGCGGTTGCTGCGGCGGTGAGCGTGAGAACAGAAAAGCGCGGAAAGCCCTCGTAAAAAGGGCTTTCCGCGCTCAGGCCGAGATCAGCGGCTGCGCTGGCTCGTAGCCGGTCCTGCTGCACGACGGCTGTGGCCGCCGCCACCGCTACGCGGCTGTCCACCGGAACGGGGCTGTCCGCCACCACTGCGCGGCTGACCACCACTGCGCGGCTGACCACCCGAACGGGCCGGGCCGCCGCGGCGAGCGTTGCTGTTGCGCGGGGCTCCGGTGCGGGCGGGGGCCTGCTCGACTCGCGGTGCAGGCTCGACGTAGCGGGCCTGCTCGCCGACGAGGTTCGCCACTGCGGGCGAATCGGCGGTGACGCGGATCGGGGTGACCTTGATATCGGCCTTGCGCAGCAGCACTGCGGTGTCCTTGCGCTGCTCGGGCAGGACGACGGTCACGACGTCGCCAGCGCTGCCGGCGCGCGCCGTGCGGCCGGAGCGGTGCAGGTACGCCTTGTGCTCGGCCGGGGGATCGACGTGGACGACGAGCTGAACGTCGTCGACGTGGACGCCGCGGGCCGCGACGTCGGTGGCGACGAGAACGCGAGCCTGGCCGGAGGAGAAGGCTGCGAGGTTGCGGTCACGTGCGGCCTGCGAGAGGTTGCCGTGCAGGTCGACAGACGGGATTCCGGCGTCGGTGAGCTGCTTGGCCAGCTTGCGGGCCTGGTGCTTGGTGCGCATGAACAGGATGCGTCGTCCGGTGCCCGAGGCGAGCTGATGGACTAGCTTCTTCTTGGCTTCGACGCCGTCGACCTCGAAGACGCTGTGCGTCATGGCCTCGACGTGGGAGGTGGCCTCGTCGACGGAGTGCGTGATCTGGTTGTGCAGGAAGCGCTTGACCAGCTTGTCGACGCCGTTGTCCAGGGTCGCCGAGAACAGCATGCGCTGACCCTTGTCCGGGGTGGCGGCGAGGATGCGGGTGACGACAGGCAGGAAGCCCAGATCGGCCATGTGATCGGCCTCGTCGAGGACGGTGATCTGAACGCCGTCGAGCGTGAGGTGGCGCTGCTTCATCAGGTCTTCGAGGCGACCGGGGCAGGCGACGACGATGTCGACTCCACCCTTGAGCGCGGAGACCTGGCGAACCTGCGACACACCACCGAAGATCGTGGTGACCTTCAGCGAGTACGCGGCGGCGAGGGGCTCGATTGCGACGGCGATCTGGGTGGCGAGCTCACGCGTCGGAGCGAGAATCAGGCCACGCGGGCGGCCGGGCTTGCGATTGCCGGGAAGCTGGCCTGCGAGCCGAGCGACCATCGGGATCGCGAAGGCGAGTGTCTTTCCGCTGCCGGTCTTTCCGCGTCCGAGCACGTCGCGTCCCTGCAGTGTGTCGGGGAGCGTATCGGCCTGGATGGGGAAGGCTTCGGTCTTGCCCTGGCTCGCGAGTACATCCGCGATGGCCTGGGGTACACCGAGTGCAGCAAATGTTTGTGGGGTCGTCATAGTGATGAAAAGTGCCTTTCGGGCAGGGTGTTGCACCTGCGGGCCTTGGGCCGAGATGCAAGGTGGCGAGACTGCCGGTGGGCAGTTTCGATCGCCGTAAGAGAAGCCTGTGCGGGGTGCACATGGTGATTCGGGAGCATTCCACGACGTCTGACGTGCAGCTACGCGCGTCGTCACCGAGTGTAACCGAGTTGTGGCTCGGTCTCTTCCCGCGCAGGTTCGTCACGCGGCGCCGTCGTCGAAGAGACCCGTGATCATCACGTTCTCGATTCGCGAGTTGTAGAGCTCGACCACCGGCATGGGCGGGGCACTCGAGTCATAGGTGTGGCCGGTGGGTGAGATGAGCCTGTACCGATGTCGCGCGTTGCGTTTGTCTCGCCGCGCTTCGGCCGTCCAGCCTTCCCCTTCTTTCGCGTAATTGCATGCGGCACAAAGGCCTGCGCCGTTCTCGGCGCTGGTTTTACCACCCGCGGAGTGTGGCCGGATGTGATCGTGGTGTCGGATCGGCGCGTCGCACCACGGGGTGCGGCAGGTGCGATCTCGGAGGTCGATGAGGCGTCCCAACGCGGTGGGAAAACCTCGCGAAATGGACTCCACTGCCGTCAGCGCTCCGGATTTCGGATGGGCATAGAGGCGACGTAATGCGACGTGCGTCTCATTGCCTTGTGCGTCGTCGAGCGCGTCTCGAATCAGTTGCCGTGCGACATCGGACGGGATTTCGCCGTAGCCGTGCAGATATGCGGACGTGTCACCGCCGGCGAGCAGCGTCGAATCGGAGATGACGATGTCGACGGTCACTGGCGGGCCTTGGGCTGCTGACGCGCCGGTGACCCGCTCGAACACGAGGTCGGCCATGATCTGGTCGCGCGTGCGTGTGTCGCCGCCCGAGTTGATGATGGTGTCGGCATCTCGTCGCAGCGTGGCCCACATGCAGACGGACTTCTCCATCGATGTGAGGACGGTGAAGAAACCCATGGATTCGGGTGCGGGGCGGGTGCTGGTGCGCCGAGCTGCGTATGCCTTCGCACGCCGCTTCACCTGGGAGGCGGCGTCGAGTTCGTTGGCAAGTGCGCGAGCGCGACCCTCGATGGTGCGGTCGCCGGCACCGGCCAATGTCGCGGGGTCTGCGCACAATCGTTCGTCGATGGTGCGGCGATCGTCGACGGTGAGGCACGCCGTCTCGCGAGCAAGAATCATGACCCGCCACTCGTTGAGTTCGCCGGCTTTCAGGCGCGCGAGAGTGTGCGGCATTTCGTGCACCAGCGCGCGTGCGAGTCCGAGGTGAGTGCCGCCACGGTTCGGCGATTCGCGTCGGGCCAGGCCGATCTGTGACGCAATCCCGCTGCGCCACTGAGCTTTCGGTTTGCCGAGCTCTTTGCGTTCGTTGCTGATGGCTGTTGCGACGGCATCGGTCACCACGGCTTGCGTTGCCACGCTGACGCACTTGACCGTCTCGAGAGCGGAGATCAAATCGATGCCTGCTGCTGCGTCGACAACGACATCGGACGCCTGAAGACGTGCGACGAAACGCAACACCTCATCAGGTGTCAGCGGCAAATTTTTCAAAGCTGTGACCACGAGTTCCTCCCCAGTACTCGAATGCATGTTCGATAGTACGGGTGAATTCGATGGTACGCAAGACCTGCTTCGGAGGTCAGGTGAGCACTACTGCGATGGCGATGGAGCTGACAACGGCGTTGTTGAATGCGTGCAAAATCAGCGGAGCCCAGAGCGATCGGTACCAGAGACGTAGTGCAACAAGGCCGGTGCCCAGGAAGAGGATGTACAGCATCGCCGGCGGTGCAATGTGGCACAGTGCGAAGACGACGGTGACGAGCGCAGCACTGACCGCTGTCGGCATCTTGGACCTGAGCCAATCGAGCAGGATCCTGCGAAACACTATCTCCTCTATCAAGGGAACGACGCCCGCAATCAACACGAGTATCGCGGCGATCGAGGCCGGTCCGATTTCGACGGCGTCTTTCACTATCGCGTTCTGGTTGTCGTCCGGTGCGACGTCGAGGAGTGCGCCAATTCCGGCCGTGGCCAGCACAGCGAGGAGCATCAGGAGCGGAACCTGCCACAGAAGATGGAGGAGGCTGTGCGCGGGGGATCGAAAGCCCAAGTCCGACAACGACCATCGACGTCGACGAATCAAAGCGAAATAGAGGCCGGCGCATCCGATAATGCCGGCCAGAATTATGGCGAGCAAAGCTGCCTCGGCGACCCCTCCGATCATGAACCCCGCCACGGCCCCGATCAGTCCGCCGATCGCCGTTCCCCCGAACCCGCTGACGAAGGCCAACGCGACGTCGCCCACGGTGGGTGTAGGCAGTGGCGAGTCGGTGAAGCGCGGGAAACTCTTGTGGTTCACGTGGACGAGTGGCGCATTCTCGTCAGGGGAGTGGTCCACACCTGCACTATTTCGCCATACGCTCGCCTTCGCAAGTGCCGCATCCGGGCATCACAGCAGTCTTGCGGGCTCTGTGGTGCCCTCGGCAGGATTCGAACCTGCGACCTACCCTTTAGGAGAGGGTTGCTCTATCCCCTGAGCTACGAAGGCTGGCAACTGTTCTGTTGGTCGTAAACTGCTGCACCGCAACACTTTTCGATCTTCGGAACAATCGGTTGCGGATAGGTTTGCTGCCAGAGTGCACAGCCGACCCACATCGCGCTCGCTAGTCTAGCGGCCCACCCCGCGGATCGGGAAGCAGGTTCTGGATCGACGCCACTCGACCGGTCAGTGACGCAATCAGCTTCAATGCGGTGCGGTGCTGGTGAGCGGTGTAATCGGCAATCGCTTCGACGCCGACGAAGCACTCAATATCGCGGGCGAAAGCGTCGAACGTCGTCGCCAAAATTCCCGCCGACGCGAACACGCCCACGATGATGAGCTGGTCACGGCCGCGTCGGCGCAGTTCGACCTCCAGATCGGTGGCGTAGAAGGCGCTGTAACTTCGCTTTGCGATCGGAACGAAGTCCGGCTCGGTGATCGCTACCTCCTCGGCGTTTGGGCCCAACCCCCACATCGGTCCCAGCAGTCCCCGCTGGGCGACGTCACTCGCCGCTCGTGGAGCACTGGCCAGAATGGGTACCCCACTCGACCGCGCCCACGCGACCACCTCCGATGCCGCCGCAAACACTTTCGAGCGGACAGAGTCGTCGAGCACGTTGAGGTAGTACGGCTGCATGTCGTGGATCAGAACCGCGGCACGTTCGGGCTGTAGCTCCCACTCGGGACCTCCCACGCAGTCGCGCAGCCGCTCGACGTCGTAATCCTCGACCTCGACGCTGAATGTGGCCATCCGACAACCCTTCCCTCCCACAAACGCGCTCGCATTCGCTAGGCGCGCGCAGTCTTGCTACCTGTCCGCTGACCATTCCGCTCGCACCTGACAAACGCGCGCGCGTTTGCGAAATCCAGAGGCCCCGCGAATCCTGCCAGACCCGCCGAATCCAGAGGCCCCGCCCACAACCTAGTCCGCCGCAATGGCCTCCACGATGTTCAGTCGCGAGGCGTGCACGGCGGGTGGAGCGGAACCCAGCAGCGACAGGCCCAGGGCGACGAGGCCGTACAGCAGCACCGACCAACCGGCGGTGTAGGCAACCGGGATTCCGATGCTGGCCCCGAGGATCAAGGTGCTCAGATACTGCAGACCCGCGCCGATGATCAGGCCGAGCACGCCGCCCACGATGCCGACCGACAGTGCCTCCGCCAACACCATTCGTGCCAGGGTTCCCCGTCCACCGCCCATGGCTCGCAGTACGCCGAGTTCGCGTCGACGCTCCAGGACCGACAGCGTCAACGTGTTGAGCAACGCGACCGCGGCGACGAGCGCGACGATCCACTGCAACGCGATGGCCAGTGCGCCGGACTGTCGGATGGCAGCGCTGGTGCCCTCGAGTGCGGCAGCGCCGGTGTACACGAAGACCTCGGGCGGCAGTGTCGAACGCAACGAATCCTCAACGGCCGCAACGTCTCCGTCGACGCCGATCTCCAGGTAGGTCGCGCCGGGTCGGTCGTACCAACGCTGCATCGAGTCCAACGAGATTGCCATCGTGCCGCCCGCGGCATTGATGTACTGGACCAGATCCAGCACTCGCACGTTCTTCACGCCCGTCGGCGTCGGCAGGTCGATGTAGTCGCCCACCGATACACCCAACGTTCTGCCGAATCCCTGGGACAGCACCACACCGTCACCGGCGAGCACCTGGGAACGCACGGTGTCGGTGAGCGATGCGAGCGTCACCGCATTGCTGCCGTCGGCGACGCCCTGGATGGATACCGTCTCGCCGTCGATCGTCGCGTATGCCCACTGCCCCTCGACGACGCGAGCGACTCCGGGCGTCGAACGGACGGCGTCTGCCACCTCCGTAGGAACGATGGGGCCCGACGGTATGGCGTCGGGCGAGGACATCGACACGTACAGGTCGGTGTTCGCCAACGACGACAGCGATTCGGCCGCCGAGTCGGTCATGTTGGTCAACGAACCCGACACTCCGACACTGACTCCCACCGCAATCACGATCGTCATGACCGTTGCCCAGATCCGTCGCGGGGCACGTTCGATGGTGGCCGTGGCCAGCCGGCCGGCACCACCCCAGCGGCGAGGGACGGCCGCCGTGGCCGACACGATCGGTCCCGTCCCCCCGACGCACAGCGCAACGACGCCGAACATGAACAGCGCACCGGCCCCGAGGGTCAGTTGGCCGTCGACGTTGACGGCGAACACGAACGATCCGGCAATGGCGACGAGGCCGAACGCGGTGGCAGCAGCAACAAATCCGCGACGCGGTCCGTCTGCCGTTTCTCCGCCGCCGACGGCGAGTGCTTCGATCGGCGAGATGCGATACACCTGCACCGCAGCGACGGCCGAGGCTCCGACGCAGGCCAGTACGCACGCTGCGATCGCCACGGGAATGGCAAAACCGGGCAACACGTACTCGATTCGAGCGTCGAATGCCTGCGACAGGAACGGTGGAAGGCTCTCGATGGCGATGCGGCCCATCGCGATTCCGAGTGGAACACCGACGGCACCGCCGACCAGTCCGACGAGTACGGACTCGAACAGCAGGTCGCGGACGATATCCGCGCGGCGTCCACCGACGGCGCGAAGAAGAGAGATGGTGGGTCGACGCTTCGCGATGGCCATGTTCATGACGTTGAAGACGAGGAAGGCCGCGACGACGAACGCGATGAGCGAGACCATGAGCGTGGCATTGCGGGTCAGACTCATCGCCTGGTTAGCGCGGTCGGCCCGGAAGTCTGGGCTCATCACCGACACTCGGCCGGCGAGTGCGGCGTCGAGGTCGGACCGCAGTGTGTCGCCGTTACCCAGGACGAAGATCGAATCGAGCTGATCGGGGCGATCGGTGAGTGCCTGCGCAGCGGGAAGGAGCGCAACCGCGAACATGCCCCCACCGATGCGTTGCGTGCCGGGGCCGTCGATCACGCCGACCACCGCCGTCGGAACGTCATCGATCGTGACGGTGTCTCCCTGGTTCAGACCCGTTGCGGCACCTACCAGTACACCGGAAGGATCGGACAACAGTCCTGCCGCATTGCCGACCGCGCCCTGCAGGTCCGACTGCAGTGCCGTGATGGACGAGTCGACACCGAGGACCGTCAGATCTCCGACGTCGGATCGAACGGTGCTGCGCAGCAGGGGAACCGCTGTGTCGACACCGGGAACGGAGCGCACCACGTCGAGTTCGCTCTGGTCGAAGCCGGAGTCGGTGACACCGACGACTTCGTAACTCGCGTTTCCTGCGATCGTCACCGCGAGACGTTCGACGGATCCGGTCAACGACCCGTAGGTGCCGAGGACGGCGATGAGCAGCCCGGCGGCGACGGCCACGACACCCGCGGACACGAGCGAACGCACCCAGTGCATGCGGAGGTCGCGAAGGCTGATGACTCGAAATCTGCTGAGAGCGGTACCGATCACCGATCGAGACCGGCCGTCGGTGTGTCGGTCTCGACGCGACCGTCGATCATGCTGACGATGCGGTCGGTGGAGCGCGCCGCCTCGAGGTCATGGGTCGCCATCACCACTGCTCGACGCCCCTCGCTGGCGTGTGCCACGTCCGCCAGTATTTCGAGGATGTTGTGGGAGGTCTTCGAGTCGAGATTGCCGGTGGGTTCGTCGGCGATCAACAGTGCCGGATTCATCATCAGTGCTCGGGCGATCGCAATGCGTTGGATCTGACCACCGGACAGCTGCGCCGGCCGGTGCTCGGAGCGTTGCGAGAGCCCGACCATCTCGAGCAGTCGCATCGCGTCGGCCTTGGCCTTCTTGATGGGAGTGCCGTCCAACAACTTGGGGACGGCGACGTTCTCCCAGGCCGACATCGTCGGCAACAGATTGAAGAACTGGAAGACGAAGCCCACCTGGTGGCGTCGGAAATCGGATTGGGCGTTGTCGTCGAGGGTGGTGACTTCGACATCGTTGAACCTGATGGAACCCGACGTCGGTGTGTCGAGTGCGCCCAGCATGTGCAGCAGCGTCGACTTGCCGGCACCGGACGGTGCGACGAGCGAGACGAACTGGCCGCCCTCGATCGTGAGATCGATGCCGTCCAACGCCCGCACCGGTTGCTCTCCGGTGGGGTACTCCTTGACCACCCCGGACAACTCCAGCATCAACTTCGCCACGGACGAATCCCCTTGCTTCTCGAATGTATCTTCGACGCTACCTGCCGTCGGATCGAGAAACCGTTCGGAACTCTCAGATCAAGCTGCGCCGCGCGAGGATTCGAGTCGGCGGGCCACCAGCGCGGCCTGTAGGTGTCGGATTCCGGACGGACGTGTGGGGTCGAAGCCGGTGAGCTGTGCGATCCGCTTGAGGCGGTAGTCGACGGTGTTGGTGTGCAGATGGAGCTGACGAGCAGACCGCTGACGGTTCAGATCGTGCGAGATATGGATCTCCAGGGTTTCGAGCAGCTCGGGTGACGAATCGAGCGGCTCGAGTATCTGAGTCAGGTGGCGTCGGCCGGGGCCCGGACGCGTCAGCTGGTACTCCAGCACGAGATCGTCCATGCGGTACAGGCCGGACGGGCGGTGCAGTTGATGGGCCAGAGACAGCAGTTCGTGGACCTGATCGGCTGCGGTGGGGATGTCCGCAGTGGCGGCCTGCTCGGCCGTGACGGTGACGGGCACCTCGGCGGCGGTTGCGATGCGATGCACCAGAGCCTCGACCCACTCGTCGTCGTGGACACCGGGAATCAGGACGGTGCCACCCTCGGTGCTCAGCAAGGACAGGGGAGTGCGGCCGCAGATCGTGGCCAGCTCGGCCTGGACACGACGCAGCTTTCTGCGAGCGGCGACCGTCTTCTGGATGTTGGGGTCGTTCTCGTCCGGGTGCGGCGGCACCGAGATGGCGAGCACGAGGTAGCTGTCGGCGAGTTCGATGCCGGACTGACGTGCCATCGACACCGCGTTGTGGCCGCTGAGAAGTGAGGTGACCAGAGTGTGCGCTGCAGTGTGGTGTTCGCTGGCCACGGCCTGCAGTTCTTCCACATAGCTCTTGCTGGCGGCGATGGATACCTTCTCCGACAGCAGCACGAACATGCGCGCGGCCTCGATCAGCTGCGCTGCATCGCCCTCACCCGCTCGCTTCGACACGAGATTCCAGCCGATCTGGATGCCCTCGTGGTAGACGCTGAGCACCGATTCGAGCGGAACTCCTTCGCGAGCCCACTGGCTGGCCTTGGCGCGAAGCTCGGCCAGGTCGGATTCCGCCGGGGCGCGGCGCTCGTCGAGCATCTGGACCGCGATGCTGATGCATTTGACGGTGAATTCGGTGACGTCGCCGTGGAGCTGTTCGCCTGGCAACGACCCGCAGGGAGTGTTGGCTGCGAAGTGTCCTACCAGGAGCCGCGCCACCGCGCGGAAGTCGCGAAGAGGAGCCGACGCAGGCTGACCCGCGACCATGATTCCGAGGCTAGTCGAGTTGTGAACGGTCACAGATCAACCCTTCGTGTTGGTTCTTCAGGTCATACGGACTGCAAACTTACTGGCGCGTATCAACGCGCTTCGATGGCTCAATGTAAACAATCGAACCTGAAACCGCGTTGTTTTCGTACTTCAAGTTTGTTTCCTGGCCTCTAACAGGATCGATCATAGGTTGTTATCTACGTGTGATCCATGGTTTCGGCAAAACTCGTTGTGATCTATCTCGAGCGACCGACGTGGCCGGCTGCGACTTGCCCTAAACAATCGGGAAGCTGTTCACGGCGCACGCGGCGCACATCTACCTTGATCCCGTCGGGAGTGGGCAACGAAGGGACGAGCATGCACAGTGATATCGGTCAGTTCACTGTCCTCCGGGAGTTGCGCCCGACGATCGAGGAAAATCTCGCCCGTCACCGCGTCGAGTCGGTTCAGTGGGTACCGGCCGATTTCGTGCGTGCCGAGATGTACTGGGGATCGCGTCCCTCGCCGCTGACCGAAACTGCCAAAGCCGCGTTGGTGACCAATCTTCTGGTCGAGCAGAACATTCCGCTCTACCGCCGGGATGCAGGGGCAACCGAGATCGGTGCCTGGCCGTCCTGGCTCACCGACTGGAGCAGTGAACGACGTCGGCACTCGGTGGCCCTCACCGATTACCTGGTCGCCACCCGCAGCGTCGATCCGGTCGCCCTCGGACGAGCTCGAGCGCAATGTATGACGGTGGGGTTCGACGCCCCCATGAACGGTGCACACCTGCTTCGGTCACTGGTTCAGGTGGTCCTCGACGAGTCGGTCTCGACTGTCAGTCATCGCAACACCGCGGACCAGTGCCATGATCCGGTGGCGGATCGTCTCCTCGGACGCATCGTCGCCGATCAGGAACTGCACGTCCGATTCTTCGCGAACTTGGTCTCGGCAGCGCTCACCGTGGCACCCGGCCTGACGGTCACCGCTATCACCGAGGTCGTCATGAATTTCCAGCTACCGGGTACCAACCTCCCCGGTTTCGCGCGCAGTGCAATGCTCATCGCGCGCGACGGCATCTACGATCTTGCGCGCCATCTCGACGAGGTACTGCGGCCCGTGTTGGCCCAGTGGCGCATCTTCGAGCGGACAGATCTCGGTGCCGGGGCGCGTAGTCGCGATCAATTGGCGGACTACCTGGACCATCTCGATGCCCAGGCCGCCACCATCGAACGCAGCTCTGTGCGAACGCGGGAGTACGCAAACGCATTGCGCGCCAGCTGACACCACTTACCTCGACGGGGTGGATCGACTAACCTGAACTCCTACTCTTCTTCACGCTCCACACCTTGTGTTCGGGGCAACGACCGGAGGCCCCCATCGTGACAGGCTCTCGACCGATCATCGTCGGTATAGACGGATCCGCCGCGGCGGACAAGGCAGTGATCTGGGCGGCCTTGTGCGCGCATCGACGCGATCGGCGGTTGCACATCGTCACTGCCGTCGACATGCCGGGAGTTGTCGATCTGAGCGAATTCGCCGGAGAAGCAACGGAATTCGTTGCGACGGCCAAGTCCAGGTTGGTGGCGGCAGAGACCCTGGCCGCGCTGGTCGTCGACGATCCCGCGTTCGAGGTGACGTCGAGCGCCATCGAGGGCGGCGTCATGGACGTTCTCATCGGCGTCTCGGCGCAGGCCGAGATTCTGGTGATCGGCGCCAGTGAAACCGGCGCTGTCACATTGTCTTTGGCGGCCCACAGCGTCTCGCCGGTGGCAGTGGTGCGGGGCCGTGACATCGACGGTCGTCCGGTCGCCGAGGGCCCGGTCGTTGTCGGCATCGATGGATCGGACGTCAATCAGACTGCCGTCGAGTCGGCGTTCGTCGAAGCGTCGGCGCGCGATGCCGTATTGATCGCGGTACACGTGTGGTCCGATGTGGATTTGACGCAATCGTTCGGCCGCGCGCCCAAGGATTGGCACGCCATTGCCGACGGCGAAGAGGCACTGCTGGCAGAGAGCCTCGCCGGCTGGCAGGAGCGATTCCCCGAGGTCGAGGTGCAGCGCATCGTGGCGCAGGACCGACCGGTACGGGTTCTCAGTGGCCTGTCCGAAACCGCGGCATTGATAGTGGTGGGCAACCGGGGACGCGGCGGATTCGGTGGAATGCTGCTGGGGTCCACGAGTTTTGCACTCGTGAACACTGCGGACTGCCCGGTATTGGTAGTGCGAAAAGCACTCACATAGCGACGGTCAGCAAAAAGCTCACGTCTTCGAGGGCCTCGACGCTGTGGCGGGCGTCGGGGATGACGAGCAGATCGCCGGTCGAGCCCTTCCAGGATCGCTCGCCGCTGATCAGCTCGAGCTTTCCGCTCAGCACCAGCACCGTCGACTCGCCGGACAGGTCGTGTTCGGCCAACTTGTTACCGGCGGCCAACGCCACGACAGTCTGCCTCAGGTGGCGTCGGTGACCGCCGTACACCGTCTGCGAACTGCGGCCACTCGACGCACCGACGGCGAGCTTGAGTTGTTGGCGGGCAAGTGCGGTGAGTGACTTCTTGTCCATGATCGTCAGTATGACGCACGGTCTGCGGTCGCGACGGGGGAATCCTGAACGCGCTCAGGAAGGTTGGGTAGCCTGTCCGTACTCGACGTAGCGAAACCGAGTGTCGTTCACTCTGCTGTTCTGCCACTCACCGGCCTTCGCGGTCCAGCCGTCCGGAATCTCGGGGGCGACGGTATCGCCGGAGATGTCGAGATCGACCTCGGTGACTTCGAGGTGCGTCGCGATACTCAATGCACTGCGATAGATTTCGCCGCCACCGATGATCCAAACCGGGCTTCCGCTCGCCAGGGCCACAGCGTCGGCGACACTCGGTGCGCTTTCGGCACCGTCGGCGGTCCACGACGCGTTACGGGTGACCACGATGTTGCGACGGCCCGGCAGCGGGCGGAACTTCGCCGGCAACGAATCCCAGGTCCTGCGCCCCATGATCACCGGGTGCTCGGCCGTCGTGGCTTTGAAGTGCGCCATGTCCTCGGGAATGCGCCAGGGGATGCCACCCCCGTCGCCGATGACCCCGGCCCGGCTCTGAGCCCAGATCAGACCGACGAATTGCGGGGCAGTCACACTGCGACCGGAGCCTTGATGGCCGGATGGTGCTGATAGTCCACTATCTCGATGTCCTCGAAGGTGTAGTCGAAGATCGAATCTCGTTGTGCCAGTTTCAGAGTGGGGTACGGATACGCCTCGCGGGAGAGCTGCTCGGTAACCTGTTCGCGGTGGTTGTCGTAGATGTGGCAGTCGCCGCCGGTCCACACGAATTCGCCCACTTCCAGACCCGTCTGGGCCGCCACCATGTGCGTGAGCAGCGCGTAGCTGGCGATGTTGAACGGCACACCGAGGAACATGTCTGCGCTGCGTTGGTACAGCTGGCAGGACAGTTTGCCGTCGGCCACGTAGAACTGGAAGAACGCGTGGCAGGGCGGAAGCGCCATCCGCGGGATCTCGCCGACGTTCCAGGCCGAGACGATCATGCGCCGCGAATCCGGATCGGTCTTCAAGGTCTCGATGACCTGGCTGATCTGGTCGATGTGCTCGCCGGACGGGGTGGGCCACGACCGCCACTGCACTCCGTAGACGGGGCCGAGCTCGCCGTCCGGAGCTGCCCACTCGTCCCAGATGCTCACGCCGTGCTCCTGCAGCCAGGTGGCGTTGGAGTCGCCGCGCAGGAACCACAGCAATTCGTACACGATCGACTTCAGATGGACCTTCTTGGTGGTGATCAACGGGAAGCCCGCTGCCAGATCGAAGCGCATCTGATGCCCGAACACGCTGGTGGTGCCGGTCCCGGTGCGGTCGGACTTCGCCGTCCCGGTATCGATGATGCGGCGCAGCAGATCTTCGTACGGAGTCGGAACCATCACGACGGTCATCGTAGCTGCATACTGGTTTCATGCCGGAATTGCCCGAGGTCGAAGCCCTTGCCGGCTTCCTGCGCGAACATGCCGTCGGTGCCGTCATCGGCCGCATCGACATCGCCGCGCTGAGTGTTCTCAAGACGTTCGATCCGCCGATCACCGAACTGCAGGGCCAGGACGTCACCGATGCCGCGCGGTTCGGTAAACACCTGGCACTGCGGGCCGGCGACCTGTGGTTGATCACGCATCTCTCGCGCGGCGGTTGGCTGCGGTGGGTGGACAATCCCAGCGCCGCGCCGCCCAAGCCCGGCAAAGGTCCGTTGGCACTGCGGATCCACTTCTTCACTCCCGAAGGCGCGACGCCCGCCATCGACCTCACCGAAGCCGGTACCAAGAAGCGATTGGCGGTCTGGGTGGTCCGTGACCCTGCGCAGGTGGCGAGCGTCGCTCGCCTCGGACCCGATGCGCTGACGGTCACCGAGCTCGAGTTCGCCGAAATACTCGCCGGCACCACCGCGCGACTGAAGACCTCGTTGGTGGACCAATCTCTGTTGGCCGGTATCGGCAACGCGTACTCGGACGAGATATTGCACGTCGCGAAGCTCTCGCCGTTCGCGTCGTCGAGCAAGCTCGATCCCGAATCCGTCGCGACGCTCTACGCGTCGATGCGCTCGGTGCTGTCCGACGCGGTGGCCCGCTCGGCCGGGCAGGACGCGGCGCGGCTGAAGGGGGAGAAGCGATCTGGTATGCGGGTGCACGCCAGAACTGGGCTGCCGTGCCCGGTGTGCGGAGATCCGGTACGCGAAGTCGCGTACGTCGATCGATCGTTTCAGTACTGCGCCACCTGCCAGACGGCCGGCAAAATTCTTGCCGACCGTCGAATGTCACGTCTGCTCAAGTGACGGGTTCGAGTTTCTGGCTGGCGTAGCCGCGGTAGCCTTCCCACGCCTTGCGGCGGTCGCTCCGTGGATCCTTCTGCACCCGAGTGCGGGTGTCGAAGATCAGTGTCTTTCGGTCGCCTTCGTCGTACGCCGGCCACGACTCCAACGGCTTTCCGTTGGTGGCGAACGCAATCCAGTGCGATTGCACCTGCTCGGTGACCTCGGAGAACGCCTTGCGTCCGCCGGCCAGGGTGAGCGCCTTACCGAACAAGGTCTCACTGATGCCGAACACGGCGAACAACTCGAAGCCGTGGGTGGCGTCCAATCCGAGCAGCTTCATCGATCGCGGCGCGAAGTCGAATCGGTAGAAATACGTCGGTGCGTGACGCGAATGTCCCTCGGCCACTTCCAGTGACGGCTTCCAGAAGGTGAAGTCGCCGCCGAAGTCGATGGCGGCACGCTCGTTCGGGTAGCCCCGGTAGCCTGAGGTGACCACCGCTTCGGCGTCGGGATCGGTGAGTGAGAACAGCTTGGTGATGCGCTCCGGATTGGTGGGCAACGCGTCGAGAAACTTCGGAAACAGCGTTCCCTCACGGGCATTGGTACCGATGATCAGCGGCACGCGGTGCGCGGTGCCGTTCGCATACGCCTCGACCGGGCTGATCGGTAGGAAGTCACCGTCGATCACCGGGCCGAACGGGAGCAGGCCCGGAGTGCGGTGCAACGTGGTGAGACCCAGCTTGGTTCCCGCGCGTCCGAGCCGTAGTACCTCGGCGTTCTCGAGGGTCTCGGCAGCGTTCTCGACGGTGCCGCCGAGGTAGCCGACGTATTCACGCGCCCATTGATCGGCGCGCTCCTTGGTGGCAGTCATGCCGGGAGCGGAACTCTCGGAAATGGCCTGAGCGAAAAGGTCTTTGGCCGAGGGAACCGTCATCAGGGTGGTGACGGCGTTGCCGCCGGCAGACTCACCGAAAACGGTGACGTTGCTCGGATCGCCGCCGAACTCGGCGATGTTGCGTTGCACCCATTCCAGAGCGGCTACCTGATCTCGCAAGCCGAGGTTGGAGTCGAACGGCCGCTCGGGAGTGGAGAACTGGGACATGTCGAGGTAGCCGAGAGCGCCGAGTCGGTAGTTGACCGAGACGTAGATGATGCCGTCGCCGTCCTTCAGCGAGCGGCGCACCAGTGAGCCGCCGCCGTACAGGGGAGTAGCCGACGTGCCGAGGGTGTACGCGCCGCCATGGATGAACACCATGACCGGCCGCGGGTTCGCGCTCGGTGCGCTGGGAGCGAGCACATTGAGCGTCAGGCAGTCCTCGCTCGACGGCTGGTACTTGCCGATCGCGAGCATCGTGCCTCGCTTGTGCTGAACGGAGGCGTTGCCCCACTCGGTGGCGTCGCGCACGCCGTCCCACCGTTCGGTGGGTTGCGGCGCCCGGAAACGCAGTGGGCCGACGGGTGGGGCGGCGTAGGGAATGCCTCGCCAGGTGGTGAGGTCACCGACGGGCTTTCCCTCGATGATGCCGTCTGAGGTGGTCACGCGTGTCGTCACAGCCATGTCGCGAGTGTACTGATCGGTCCTTACCCGTGGGTAAGAACCGGCGGGGTTCGGTACCGGGCAGACTCGAGTGCATGCCTTTCGAGTACCGAGCCGAGATCGTGCAGCTGCTGCGGGCCCCCTCGCACGCGTATTTCGGAAGATCCAAGGACGGCCCGGTCGAGGTAGCGACCGACCTGCCGCCCAGTGTCGAGATCGTGGCCCACAAGGGCATCCGGGGTGATCGCTTCTTCGGAGTCAAAGCACACACGGAGGCCGCGGTGAGCTTCCTGGCCGTCGAGGCATGGGAAGCGGTGGGGGACGTGCTCGGTGTGGAGGTGCCCGATCCCTCGGTGGCCCGAAGAAATGTAGTTGTGCGTGGTCTCGAACTCGACCCGCTCCGCGGTCTCGAATTCGAACTCGATTCCGGCGACGGCTGGATCACGTTCCGCGGCGGGCGGCCGGCCCACCCGTGCGCGTGGATGGACCGCATGGTGGCCGACGGCGCACGTAAGGCGCTGATCGGTCGCGGCGGACTGCGCGTGGAACCACTGTCCGACGGCATTCTGCGGGTCGGGGAGTTGATGGTGCGTTCCCCTGTCGAGCTGGAGGCGGCACGAGCGGCGCTGTCGGTCAGGCGCGCGCAGCCGATCTGACCTGGCTCTTCTCGGACCCGCGTGGATTCTTGCTGTGTGGATTCTTGCTCACCAAGCAAATCTATGCCCATAATGCGGGTAGCGGTGTGACGGATCACACCACACCGATCCTCATGGCGTCGGTCACTCGTCCAGCAGGAAGAATTGCCGATGTCCGACATGTGGATCGTGATCAACACCGTCGTCGCCGTGCTGGCGGTGGTGGTCTTCATCGTTCGTTTTCACTTCAACCCGGTGATCTCGCTCGTACTCGGGGCCGCGTACCTGGGTCTGGCGACGAAGCTCGGCGTATCGACCACCGTCGACACCATCACCGGCGGATTCGGCGAGATCATGGCCGAGGTGGGGCTGCTCATCGCGTTCGGTGTGCTCATGGGGTCGGTGCTGCAGGAGATGAGCGCCATCCAGCGTCTCGTCGGCACCCTGCTGAAAACGTTCGGGCCCAAGCGGCTCCCGTACGCGCTGTCGCTGACCATCGCAACCGTGTTGCAGTCCATCTTCCTCGACGTGCTGCTCGTGATCTCGGCGCCGCTCGCTCGTAACCTCGCCCCCAAGATCGGTAAGTACGGCACAGCGAGAATGGCTACGGCACTGGCCATCTCGCTCGAATGCGGAATCGTGTTCATGGTCCCCGGTGTCGCGACGCTCGCGCTGGCCGGACTGCTCGGCGTGCCGCTGGGCAAGATGATGATCTACGGACTGATCCTGATCGTTCCCGTCGTCGTGCTGTCGGTGGCCATCATGTCGTTCGTGTTCCGGCACGGCTGGTGGAACGAGGAGAAGGACGAGCAGCAGATTGTCGTAGTCCCGGAGCCTGTGATTCCCGATCCCGTCGATTCCGACGACCAGCCCCTCGAAGCCGGCGGTGGCGTGGCGCAGAAGGTGCGCACCGAGAAGCAGACCTCGCTGCTGGTGTTGCTCTCGCCGCTGCTGCTCGCGCTCGTCCTCATCGCCGTCGGCGCGGTACTCGAAGTGGCCGAAATATCGGTACCTGTGGTCGAATTCATCGCGAGCCCGGTGATCGCGCTGCTCATCGGCTTGGTCGGGACGTGCCTCATCGGCCGCTTCCACGTCGGTCAGGCCCGGGTGGAGAAGGCGCTCGCCCGAGGCTTCGCCGAGAGCGGGCAGATCCTGATCCTCACCGGTGTCGGCGGGTCGCTCGCGGCCGTCATCAACGAAGCGGGTCTCGGCGACATTCTCGGCCAGTACTTCACGGCCAGCACCGCGGCGCCGCTGTTGATGGTGTGGGTCATCGCTGCCGCGCTGCACATCGCCGTCGGATCGGTGACGATCTCCGCCATCACCTCCGCCGGCATCCTCGCCCCGGTCGCTCCGCTGATCGGCCTCGACCCGGTGTTCATTGCACTCGCCGCCGGTGCCGGATCCCTGTTCGCCGTGCACGTCACCAGCAACACCTTCTGGCTGCTGCAGTCCTTGATGGGTCAGTCGACCAGGGGCACACTCAAGACGTGCTCGGTGGGTGTCTCGTTGGCGTCGGTCATCGCCATCGCGTTGATCGTGCCGATGAGCTGGATCCTGTGAGCCCTGATTCTGTGAGCACTGATTCTGTGAGTACCGAAAGGAACACGATGGCATTGCCGCTCAGCGGAGTTCGAGTACTCGAACTCGGCAACTACATAGCCGCCCCTACTGCGGCGCGGATGCTCGCCGACTTCGGTGCCGAGGTGATCAAGGTCGAACGGCCCGGAACCGGCGACGAACTGCGTAACTGGCGGTTGTACTCGGGCACCACGTCGATGCTCTACCGCACGATCAACCGGAACAAGAAGTCGATCGTGCTGGACCTGCGTACCGAACAGGGTCGCAAGGATGTCGTCGACCTCGCCGCGAAATGCGACATCGTGCTCGAGAATTTCCGGCCCGGCACTCTGGAGAAATGGGGCATCTCGCCGGAGGTGCTCAGCGCAGCGAACCCCGAGTTGATCATCACGCGTATCTCGGCCTTCGGGCAGACCGGCCCGATGTCGCAGCGACCTGGATTCGCCGCTGTCGCAGAGGCATACGGCGGCTTCCGCAACCTCGTCGGTGATCCGGACCGCCCGCCGGTGCGAGTCGGTGTCTCGATCGGGGATTCGATCGCCGGTCTGTACGCGGCATTCGGTTGCGTCATGGCGCTGTTCCAGCGCCAGACGCAGCGCGCAGCAGAGAAATCGGATCCGTTGTCGCTCGAACAACGTTCCATCGATGTCGCACTGAACGAGTCGATTCTGTCGATGATGGAATCGCTGATCCCGGATTACCTCGCCTATGGCGTCGAACGTGAACGAACGGGCGGCCGGATGGAAGGCATCGCCCCGTCGAACGCCTACCCGTGCAACGACGGTCACTCGATCATCATCGCCGGCAACGGCGACGCCATCTTCCAGCGATACATGGAGACCATCGACCGTCCTGATCTGGGAGCCGATCCGGACCTGGCGTCCAACGCGGGCCGATGGCGTCGGCGCGACGAGTTGGACGCCGCTATCTCGGCCTGGACCGGATTACATTCGCGCGACCAGGCTTTGAAGATCCTCGACGCTGCCGGGGTGCCGTCGGGACCGATCTACACGGCGGCCGATATCGTCGCCGACGAGCAGTATGCCGCCCGCAACATGATTCAGCACTTCCAGGTGGACACCGGTAACGACGAACTCGCCGACGTCGGGTTCGTCGGGGTGGTCCCGGTGATCGGCGACGCATCCCTGCCGATTCGTTCGGTCGGACCGGATCTGGGCGAACACACCCGAGAAGTACTGTCGACCCTGCTCGGACGTACCGACGAAGAGATGGGCCTGTAGATGTACCGATTCGACCCTTCCGCCGACTTGCGCGACGTCACGATGCGCGACGGTCTGCAGCTCACCGGCAAGATGCTCTCCACCGAACGTAAACTCGAGATCATCAGGGCCCTCATCGAACTCGGTGTACCGTCGCTCGAGATCGGCTCGATGGCGCGGGGCGACAAGGTGCCGCCGATGGCCAACACCCTCGAGGTCATCGGTGAATTGACCGCCGAGGAACTTGCGCGCTGCTGGGTGTGGGTCGCCACTCCACGTCACGTCGAGAAGGCCGCCGCCGCTGGGGCTCGCAACTTTCAGTACTGCTTCTCCGCGTCGGACTCGCACAATCAGGCCAACATCGGGCGTACCACCGAGGTGTCGCTCGCGGCCATGCCCGATGCCGTCGACATCACGCGATCGGTGGGCGGTGAGATCGAGCTGTGTATCGCGACGTCCTTCACGTGCCCGTTCGAGGGGCAGGTACCGCCCGATCGGGTCATCGAGATAGCCAACGACGAACGTGCAACCGGTGCAACCGATATCGTCATCTGCGACACCCTCGGGCAGGCCGTCCCGGTGCAGGTGTCGTCACTGATCTCGCGGGTGCGCGCCGAGACTCCGGATCGCAGAGTGGTGTTCCACGGGCACGACACCTGGGGCCTGGGCGTTACGAACACTCTTGCCGCGATCTCCGCCGGAGCAACGATGGTCGACGGTTCGCTCGGCGGACTGGGTGGCTGTCCCTTCGCCCCCGGGGCCAGCGGCAATACCTCGTCGGAGGACATTCTGTTCGCCACGCGGCCGGACTGGTTCGAGCCGAAAACCCTGGCAGCCATGGTCTCTCTGTCCGAGGAGCTGCTCACCGAGCTGGGCGAGCCCATGCGATCGAAAACCGTTCAGGGCGCACGATCCGAAGCTCGAGCGTTCGAGTGGGTCGTATGAGCCGCATCCTCGTCACCACCGAGATCCCGTCCCCGGGCATGGATATCCTGCGCGCCGCCGGGGAAGTGGACCTGCGGGAGCTCGATCACGAGCAGTTGGTCGAGGCATGCGCCTCGGGGGACTACTCCGTCGTGGTCTCCCAGCTACGCGACCGGTTCGATGCGGAGCTGCTGGCCTCGGCATCACTCGTCGGGATATCCAACTATGCTGTCGGATACGACAACATCGACGTCGCGGCGGCCACCGAACGCGGCATCACGGTCGCCAATACCCCTGGGGTGTTGACCGATTCGACCGCGGACATCGCGATGCTGCTGATCCTGTCCACGGCTCGCCGCGCCGTCGAGGCCGATGCGTTCGTCCGCTCCGGCTCGTTCACCGGATGGGAGCCGGAACTGCTTCTCGGCAGCGACGTCTCGGGTCGAGTGCTGGGGCTGGCCGGCTTCGGTCGTATCGCCCGCGCCACCGCTCGCCGGGCGTTGGGCTTCGGCATGACGGTCAAGTTCTGTCCCCGTCCGCCCGGCGATCGCGAGGTCTCCGAGGACGAGCTCGGTGAGTTCGCAGGCCGCGTCGAGCATGCGTCGTGGGACGAGATCGTCACGACAAGCGACTTTCTGTCCCTGCATGTTCCGCTTTCGGACTCCACCCACCATCTGGTGGACTCAGCCGCACTCGCGGCGATGAAATCGTCGGCGATTCTGATCAACACCGCGCGGGGGCCGGTGGTCGACGAGGCGGCACTGGTGGTCGCACTGCGTGAGAAGTCGATCGCCGCAGCAGGTTTGGACGTCTACGAGCGTGAACCGGCCCTCGAACCCGGCCTGGCAGACCTGCCCAATACGGTGTTGCTCCCACACGTGGGGAGCGCGACGGTGTCGGTGCGTTCGGAGATGGCACGGCTGTGTGCCACCAACGCCGCGGCCATGTTCGGGGGTTCGCTGCCTCCGCACCCGGTGAATCCCGACGCCTGGGGTCACGCGGGATAGCGTCCGCCGAGGGTTCTCGTGATCTGCTCGGCATGCGAGATCAGCAGGTCCACCCAGGCCTCGCACTGCGATTGCGGCATCCGCAATGTCGGGCCGCTGATCGTGACGGCACCGACGATGTCTGCCGCCGAGTCGAACACCGGAGCGGACAGGCCCGATGCTCCGGTTTCGCGCTCACCGGTGGTGATCGCGTAGCCGTCGGACCTGGTCTGTGCCAACAGGGCTCGCATCGTCTCGGCTTCGGTCACCGTCTGCTCGGTCATCGATTCGAGCTCACGGGAGAGGACACGCTCGGCCAGTTCCGAATCCCACGCCAGCAGGACGCGACTGGCCGATCCCGCGCTGAGCGGGATGACCTTGCCTACGTACATGTCTCGTCGCAGCGCATGCCGTGTCTCGGCGATCGCGACGCAGACACGGTAATTCTGTTCGGGCCGAAAGAAACACGCCGTTTCGGTCGTCAGATCGCGCATGTCCTTGAGTATCGGGTTGACGACGGAGAGCACGTCCAGGTCCTTGGTCGCCGTCGCGGCCCAGTAGGCCATGCGCACCCCGATGCGAATGCGATCGCCGTTCCGGTCCAGGAATCCTTGCTGCACCAGATTGGTGACCAGTCGCTGGACGGTCGAGGTCGGTAGTCCGGTGGTCTGTTGAATCTCTCCGAGAGTCAACGAGGGACGGTCGAACGAGAAGGCGTCGAGTATCTCGGTGATCTTGCCCAGCACCAGAAGCGGCTGCTGCTTCGACGTGCTCTCGGTGCTCACCCGACCAATCTACTCGGTTGCTCGCCTCACCAGGAGATCGATGGGCTTGGTCAGGAACAGGATCATCAGCGACCACAGTCCGAGCGAGGTGAAGGTGACACCGAAGGCGATGAGGATCAACACCGAACTGATCGCGCCGTTGCGGACGCGCTCGAGGTCTCTCGAATCGGCGGCCACGATGGACGGGTGCCGGGAGACGATGATGTCCGCGACGAACATGGAGATGACCGATACCGCGATGGTGGCGACATAGAGCGTCGACGAACTCGAGTCGTAGCCGTTCTTCTCGGCGATCAGCTTCGTCGGGAACGGCAGGAAGACGATCGAGAGCAGCCACACGAAGTTCACCCACATCAAAGCCCGCGTGTAGCCGATCAGATTCCTGAAGACTCGATGGTGACTGAGCCATTGGGTGTAGATCACCAGAAAGCTCAGCACGAAAGCGTAGAACTCGACTCCGTGTTCGCGAAAGACATCCATGAAACTGTCGCTCTGGCCCGGGTCCGCCAGCTCGACGAGTGGCAGCACCAGCAGCGTCGCGGCAATTGCGACCACGGCGTCACTGAAATTGACCAGTCTCTCGAAACCGCGTTGGTATTCCATATCGCCCTTCCACTCCTCATGTCAGCCCATTCTGTATCGCATGTCAGCACGGTGCCGTCTCTGCGAGTAGCGTCCGGACGATGTCCGATCGACGAACACTCACCACCGGTCGAGTCGTGTTTCTCGTTGTCGCCGCTGCGGCGCCGATGGCGGCCATGATCGGCAACGTACCGTTGGCTCTGATACGGGGAAACGGTGCCGGCCTTCCCGCTGCCTATGCAATCAGTGCTGTTGTACTGCTGTGCTTCTCGGTGGGTTTCGCGGCGATCAGCCAGCAGGTATACAGCACCGGTGCGTTCTACACCTATATCGGTCTGGCGCTGGGAAAGCCACCCGGCGTTGCTGCCGCATATGTCGCAGTTGTCGCGTATACCTCGCTGGCGTGTGGCCTTTCGGGAGCATTCGGATATTTCACACATCTGGTATTTGCCGATTCCGGTATCGACATTCCGTGGTACGTGTTCACGGCCATCGCTGTCGTAATTGTCGCATTCCTCGGCTTCCGAAATGCCGACCTTTCGGCCAAGGTGTTGGGAACACTGATGGTGCTCGAGTTCGCTTTTCTGACTGTGTTCAATGTCCTGGTGGTGGGTGACAAGGGAACCGCGGCGGTGCCACTGGAGTCGTTCACCCCGACGCAGGTGTTCTCCGGATCGCTGGGGATAGCGATGATGTTCGCCTTTTCGAGTTTCATCGGCTTCGAGTCTGCGGCACTGTACGGCGAGGAAACCAAGGATCCCAGGCGCAGCATCCCGCGCGCGACGTTCATCGCGGTCACGCTCATCGCGGTGTTCTACGTGTTGACGAGTTGGATCATCGTGGGGGCCGCGGGCGGTGTCGACGCACCGATACTGGCCGAGAGCGAACTGGGCAATCTTCTGTTCACGCTGGCGCAGCAGTACGGCGGAACCGTGCTGTACGACGGTACCGCGGTGCTGCTGTGCACCAGCGTGCTCGCGTCCTATCTCGCCGTGCACAACGCGGCCAGCCGATATCTGTTCGCTCTCGGGCGAGAGCGCGTACTTCCGATGCGGCTGGGCCGAATTCACCCGCGTCACTCGAGCCCGCACATCGGAAGCGTCACCGCTTCGGTCGTGGCTGCACTCTCACTCACCGTATTTGCGGTCACCGGTGCCGACCCATACCTGATCTACGCGGCCGGTGCCATCGGGCTGGGAACGTTGGGAGTCATTGCTCTGCAAGCCGCTGCGGCGCTGTCGGTGGTGGTGTTCTTCATCGGCCATCCGGATCGCTCGCTGTGGCGCACCGGAATTGCGCCCGGAATCGGTTTCGCCGGCTTCATGACCGGATTAATACTCGCCGGAACGCATTACAGCATCCTGACCGGTTCCGATTCCGCGATCGTCAACGCGATCCCTGTGGTCCTGATTCTCGCCGCGATCCTCGGGGTCCTGGTGGCACTACGCATCAGACGCGCCGACCCGAAGACCTACGAGGGCATCGCCGCGGCCTACATGCGTCAGTGATCGGCTGTTCGACGGGCCTCGAGTAGCCTCAGCCAGATCTCGCTGACCGTCGGATACGACGGCACCGCATGCCACAGGTCGTCGAGCGAGACCTTGCCGACCACCGCGACGGTGGCGGCGTGAACGAGCTCGGCGACGCCCGGTCCGACGAACGTCGCGCCCACTATCGTGTCGGTTGCACGGTCGATCACCAGCTGCGCCCGGCCCGTGTAATCGTCCTGCTGCAGAGACGAACCCGCGACGGCGATGTCCTGCGCCACGATCTCGACGTCGATGCCTTCCTGTCGGGCTTGTGCTTCGGTCGATCCGACGGACGCCACCTCGAGCGGCGTGAACACGACCTGGGGTACCTGGCCGTGGTCCGCTGTTGCCCGGAATCGCTTCTGGTCCAGCGACTTTCCTTCGGCCCTGGCGGCAATGACGTCACCGGCCACCCGTCCCTGGTACTTCCCCATGTGCGTCAGCGGAGCGCGGCCGTTGACGTCACCCACCGCGTACAGCCAGTCGCGGCCTGCAACCTCGAGGTGATCGTTCACCTCGATGTATCCGCCGTCGGTGAGTCCGACGGCGGACAGTCCTAGATCCTTGCTCGCCGGGGTTCGGCCTGCTGCGACCAGAACCTCGTCCACGACGAGGGCGTCACCGCCGACCGTGAGAGTGACCGTGCCACCGTGGATTCGACCGATACCGGTGTCGGCGGGGTTCTCTCGTGACACCGACCCGAGGGAGGCGTCGAGCATGATCGTTGCGCCGCGCTGTTTCAGAGCCTCGGCGACCAGTTCACCGGCGAACGGTTCGGAACCGGCCAGCAGCGACGATCCGCGGACGATCATCGTCACCTTCGCTCCGAGAGAGAGCAACCAGGTGGCCGCCTCCGTAGCGACGACGCCACCGCCGATGATCGCGATGTGCCCGGGCGTCTCGTGAATGTTGGTGGCATCGCGGGAGATCCAGGGAAGGGCGTCGCGCAGGCCGGGGGTGTTCGGTACCGATGCGGTGGTTCCGGTGGCGAGGACAACAGCGTGACGAGCGGTGAGCGTGTGTCCGTCGACATCGACTGTCTTGTCCCCGGTGAGTCGACCGTGGCCGCGGATCACCGAGATTCCGGCCGATTCGGCCCACGTCACCTGCGAGGAGTCGTCCAAGCTGTGGGTGTAGGACTCGCGCCGGGCCAGCACCGCGTCGGCGTCGAGAGGCTGATCGCCCACCAGCTCTTTGACTCCCGGCATGTTTCGCGCGGTGTCGAGCACCTCGCTCGGACGCAGCAGAGCCTTGCTGGGCATGCAGGCCCAGTAGGAGCATTCACCGCCGAGCAGTTCGTGTTCGACGATCACGGCGGTGCGATCGCTGCCCTGTATTGCGTACTGTGCGGCATTCTCGCCCACCGGGCCACCGCCGATGACGATCACGTCGAATTCCGAGCTCTCCGGTGCCATAGCTCCACAGTGACATAGGCTCGCCGTTTATGGCGACCACTCGGAACAAGATTCTGATCACCGGAGCGAGCTCGGGCCTCGGCGAGGAAATGGCCCGACGGTTCGCCGCCATGGGCCGCGATCTGGCGCTGTGCGCGAGGCGAGTGGAGCGACTCGACGAACTTCGCGTCGAATTGATGCACCAGAACCCGAACATCACCGTCTCGGTCCGTGCCCTCGACGTCACCGATCACGATGCAGTCGGCGAGGTGTTCGGCACGTTGCGAGACGAATTGGGCGGCCTCGACCGAGTGATCGTCAACGCCGGACTCGGCAAGGGCGCGAAGATCGGTACGGGTCGGGCCGAGGCCAATCTGCAGACCGCGCGCACCAATTTCGTGGGAGCCCTGTCGCAGGCCGAGGCCGCACTGTCGATTTTCCGTCAACAGAAGCACGGGCATTTGGTGTTCGTCTCGTCCATCAGTGCGGACCGGGGACTGCCAGGAGCCAAAGCGGCCTACTCGGCGAGCAAAGCGGCAGTGGCCTCGCTGGGCGAGTCCCTGGCAACGGAACTGGCTCGAACCGATATTGCCGTCACCACCCTGCTTCCTGGTTTCATCGCCACCGACATGTCCGCGAAGGCGGGCGACAGTGCCGCTCTCACAGCCACTCTGGACCAGGGGGTCACCGCGATGGTCGACGCGATCGAGAGCGAAACCCGCCGCGCCGCGCTGCCCGGCCTCAAATGGCGGGGCATCGACGCGGCGCTGCGGTTTCTGCCGAACGTGCTGACGGATCGAATGGTGTAGCTGCAGGAGTGGAGCCTGCAGGAACGACCAGATTTATGCAGGAGTGGAGCCTGCGGAACGACCAGAGTTACTGCAAATACCCCTCGACCTGGTTGACGCTGTTGGCGGTTGCCGTATCGGGGTCTTTGCCCGCGTCGATACGCGCGCGGCGCTGGCGCAGTAGGTCCCAGCACTGATCGAGGGCGTGCTCGAGGGAGGCCAGTTCGGCCTTCTCCGTATCGGGGTCGATGTCGCCGGCCTGGGACTCGGTGCGGAGCTTGTGCTCGGTGGCGATGAGCTGCTGGATCTTGGTGTGGATATCGTGCTCGTTCATGGCGACCACGGTAGACCTACCAGGGTTTACCGGCCAGGTTTCGCGTCGCGAGAGCTCGTTGTAGCGCTGAGGTGAGCTCGGCCGACGATCCGACGAGGGCGTCGTCGGTGCATACGAGCGAGAGTGTGTAGTTGCCGTTCATTCGAGAGATGTAGGTCGACATTCTGATGGTGGACACTGCGTCTACCGGGTTCGGGTGGATTGCCCGAGTGGCCAGCCCACCCGAGCGGTGCGGGCCGAGGGTGGTGACGGCGCTCGGGATATCGCCGATGTTGGAGCACAACACTTCTCCGCGTCCCGGTGTCGACGTCAGCTTCGCGGCGATGCGGTGGGGGAGCAGTTGAACGATCTCCGGTGGATAGCCGGCCGGCGCTCCGACGGGCTTGCCGAACGCCGCCTTGCACGCTGCGCGGATGGCCGCAGGCGAGTCGTCTCCGCGAACCGCGACGGTGGCCATGCCGATCGGATTTGCATCACCGGATCCGGTGCGGAAGGGAATGTCGACGGCGACGGCGGGTGAACCGAGTTCTCCCATCGTGGCGGCCACGACGGAGACGAACAAGGAATTGGCCGAACCCCCGACGTGCTCCGCTGCCGAATCCCACTCTGCAGCATCGATATCGACGATCACCGCGTGCATCTGCCGCGCCCGGTGCGGGGCGACGCCGCCGGTATCGGCGGTGGTGAATGCGCGCAGTTCGGCTCGAGCCTTCTTGCTGACCCACAACCTGGCCGTCGCTGCAATGGATCGAAGAAGGACGGTCAGGATCATCGTGATCGCTTCCCTCACATCCGATCCCGGATGCTCGAGGGGCGCGGGTGTTCTCCCGCCGGGGAATGCCCGAGCGGCAGCGTCGATGAGACCCCGCGCGTCGGCCAGTGCATGGGAGCAGACCAACGACACCACGGTGCCGCCGTGTGTCAGGGGAGCGGCCGTCAATCGCCAACCGGGGCCGTACTGCGGGTCGAGTGGAACGTCGGCCTGCGAATCGGCCCAACCGATGACGTCGTCGACGGCCTCGTTGCCGTACTCGAGCGGCAGCGAGTCCGATGAGATGTTCCAGCGGAGTCGGGCACCGGGTATGCGGGGCTTGCCGACCGTGCGGCCGAGTTGTCCGATGGCCAATTCTTGGTGGACCCGGACGAGTTCGTGCCTCGTCACCGTGTCATTGGTGCGCCAGATACCCTGCAGCGCAATGGGAATGCCATATCCGCGATGGGTGCGGAGGAAGATCTCGTCGATCACCGACAGTCGCGTCGAGATCACGGGCTCGGGGTGCCGTGGCGTCCCGCGCCCGAGACGAACTTGCTCGCGCCGGAGAGCGCGTCGGCGGTGATCGAGATGGCGCCGTGTCGAAACTCGTTCTTCAGTGCGGATTCTTCGTCCAGGCCGTCCTGCTCGAGGACGGACAATCGATCCTCACGCAGGCAGGTCTGGGGCAGCAGAGCGAGTTGAGCGGCCAGGGCCTCCGCTTCCGAGCGGGCCCGCCCCACCGGAACGACTCGGGTGATCAGTCCGATGTTCAGAGCTTCCTGGGCATCGACGGCGCGACCGGTGAGGATCATGTCCATCGCTCGACCGGTACCGATGATGCGCGGCAATCGCACTGTGCCGCCGTCGATCAACGGAACACCCCACCGGCGACAGAACACGCCGAAGGTGGCGTCGTCCTCGGCTATACGCAGGTCGCACCACAGTGCCAGCTCGAGTCCGCCCGCGACGGCGTACCCGGAGACCGCCGCGATGACAGGCTTGGACAACCGCATTCGCGTCGGACCCATCGGGCCGTCACCGTGTTCGGTCGCGTGGTTCGAGCGGGATGTGCCGAGCGCCTCGAGGTCGGCGCCGGAGCAGAACGTGCCGCCCTCGCCCCACAGCACCGCCACCGATGCGGCCTCGTCGGCGTCGAACTCCTCGAATGCCTGAGTCAGCTCCTGGGCGGTGGGGCCGTCGACGGCGTTCCGCACCTCCGGGCGCGACAGAATGATCGTGGTGACGGGGCCTGATCGTTCGATCCGTACCGGCATGTGTGAACCCTACTCGAGTACCCTTGCGTGAAGCAATGAATCAGTGCTTCAATCCTTGCATGCCCTATCGCCGAACCCCCGCGGTGCAAGCCAGGCTCGACGCCGGCCGGGAGAAGCTGTTCGCTGCGGCCATCGAGGTGCTCTCGACGCACGGCTATGCGGGGCTGTCGATCGCGTCGGTCGCCGCGGCCGCGGGAGTATCCGCAGGCAGCGTCTACACCCACTTCGAGGGCAAGGCAGACCTGGTGGTCGCCATCTTTCGCGAGGTCTGCGGCCGCGAGGTCGCCGCTGTCGTTGCAGTTGCCGGGCATGGAAGCACCGCCGAGCGAGTGACGGCTGTAGTGGAGACCTTCGCCGGACGAGCCCTGAAGAACCGAACGATGGCGTACGCGCTGCTCGCCGAACCGGTGGACCCGGCCGTCGACGCCGAACGGTTGGTCTTCCGGCGGAAGTTCACCGAGGCATTCGCCGACGCGATTGCGGCGGGCATCGCAGCCGGAGAGATCCCCGAGCAGGACGCAGCTATCTCGGCAGCAGGTCTGGTCGGTGCCGTCGGCGAAGTGCTGGTCGGTCCGTTGTCTTCACCCGAATCCAAGGATCCGGTCCCGGGTCTGGTCGCATTGTCGTTGCGCGCGTTGGGAGTTCGAAATGGACACGCATGAGGTATTCAATCAGGCAGTCGACCTGAGTCCGTACGACACATCCGCGGATGCGTCGTTGCTCGACGGCCTGGAGCGGGCCGGCGGCGGCTGGGCACTCGACGAGGTTCGGCAGCTGGGAGCCCTGGCCGGAGGAGTGCAGGCCCAGGACTGGGGGCGGCTCGCGAACGAGAACCCGCCGGTGCTGAAGACTCACGATCGCTACGGTCATCGCATCGACGAGGTCGAATTCCATCCGCACTGGCACGATTTGATGACCGTCGCCGTCGAGCACGGACTGCATGCCAGCCCGTGGACCGACGATCGCGTGGGTGCGCACGTTGCCCGCGCCGCGAAATTCTACGTCTGGGGGCAGACCGAGGCCGGTCATATGTGCCCCATCTCGATGACCTATGCCGTCGTTCCGGCGTTGCGGCACAATCCCTCTCTGGCAGCGCAATACGAGCCGTTGTTGGCCTCGCGGGAATACGACTTCGGTCTGCGGGTCCCGTCCGAGAAACGTGGACTGATCGCCGGCATGTCGATGACCGAGAAGCAGGGCGGATCCGACGTTCGTGCCAACACCACCACGGCTACTCCGTCGTCGGACGGGACGTATTCGATTGTCGGCCACAAGTGGTTCACGTCCGCGCCGATGTCGGACATGTTCCTCACCCTGGCGCAGGCACCGGGCGGGCTCTCGTGCTTCATGCTGCCGCGGGTGCTGCCCGACGGCACCCGAAACCGAATGATGCTGCAGCGATTGAAGGACAAGCTGGGCAACAAATCGAATGCATCCGGCGAGCTCGAATATCACGGGGCCACCGGCTGGCTCGTCGGCGAAGAGGGTCGCGGAGTGCGCACCATCATCGAGATGGTGAACATGACCAGACTGGACTGCGTCATCGGGTCCGCGGCGGGAATTCGCAACGCCACCGTTCGCGCGGTGCATCATGCCCGGCATCGAGCAGCGTTCGGCGCTCAGCTGATCGATCAGCCCCTGATGCGAAACGTGCTGGCAGACTTGACCATCGAATCCGAGGCCGCGACGGCCGCCATGATTCGCCTGGCGCAGGCCACCGACGGATCGGCCCGCGGCGACGAGCAGGAGAGCGCACTACGCCGAATCGCGTTGGCCATCACCAAGTACTGGGTGTGCAAGCGGGCACCGGCACATGCTGCCGAAGCGCTCGAATGTCTGGGTGGCAACGGCTATGTGGAGGAATCGGGTATGCCTCGGTTGTTCCGCGAATCGCCGCTGATGTCGATCTGGGAAGGGTCGGGCAACGTCGCCGCACTCGATTCCCTGCGTGCGTTGGCGCGGCAGCCGGACAGTGTCGAGGCCTTCTTCGGTGAGATCGGCCAGGCGTCGGGCGTGGATTCTCGACTGGACGACGCCATCGCGCGGGTCGGCAAAGAACTCTCCGACACCTCCGACATGGAGTACCGGGCCCGGCGCGTCGTCGAATTGATGGCTCTGACCTTCCAGGGTGCGCAGCTGGTGATGCACGGGAATCCCGCTGTGGCCGACGCTTTCTGCGCCACTCGACTCGATCGCGACTGGGGCATCGCCTTCGGCACCCTGCCGACGGGAGTCGATACGGCGGCGGTGTTGGCGCGGGTGTGATTTTGCGGATCGGCTCCTCACATTCGGATGTGTGACGCCGATCGGAGTCGGTTATCCGAAACTGGGGAGCTGATCCGCTGCCAAGCGCTGGTCCCCGAACCAACCGGCCGGCGCGGGCAGGGCCGCTGCGCGGGCGAAGGCTTGCTCGAAGCGGCGCAGTAGAGCTCGTGGATCGTCCAAGTCTCGCCAGTTCCAACGCACAACAACCCACCCCAGGTCTCGGAGTCTGTCCTCGCGGTACTTCTCGTCGAGGAGCACCCGCTTCGAGTCGTACTTGGATTCGCCGTCGAACTCGCCGATCACCTTGAACTCCCAGAACAGAAAGTCGACGCGTCCGACGAATCGGCCCGCACCGTCGTACACCCACTGATTGAGCAGCGGCGTGGGCAGCGGCAGCGTCTCGAAGAGCATGCGACTCCGAGATTCACCGACACTTTCGCTCCGTCCGCTCATCAGCGACACCGCTCGCCGAGCGGCGGCGATACCGGTGCGGAAGCGGGCCGACTCCACTGCCGTCGACAGGGCGTCGGAATCGGTGTGGCCGGACCGCAGTGCGCTATCGCCCACGCACACGGCTCGTTCCACGGTGGTGGTTCGCGCGATGTCGACGATGGTCCTCGCTGCCGTGGTGACGGGAAAACCGTTGATCGTCGTACGCTCGGTGGGTTCCAGCGTGGTGCCGTGGAGGATACGTAGCTGTCGACGCTTGCTGGCGTAGTCGAGACCATGCGTCATGTGCACCTTGTCCAGCGGAAGTTGCCAGATGTCGAAGCCCCAGGCAATCGCTGCCGAAACATGACTGAGCACTTCGCCCATCGGTGCGGACAGCAGGTAGGACCGTGCGAGCAGCGAGTGACGTTCTGTCGGACTGGCCGACTGCATCACCGCGCTCGGCACGTAGAAGCCGGGGCGCAGGACCGATAGCTCACCGGTGCGGCGGAGTCGCCGAAGATCGTCGTCGGTCAGGCCGAACGTGAGCGCATCGGCTCGCGTGAACAGATCCGTCTGGGGTAGGTCCATGACTGCTTGGACGCGCCGACCGTCGAATCGGATCCGTTTGCCACTAAAAAGCTCCCCAGTCTTGGATTTCAGACGCCGATCGGAGGCAGATTTCCAAAACTGGGGAGCTGATCCGCAGCCTAAGCGACACCCTAAACCGAACGACCCCGCTCCGATCGGTACCAGCGCACCAGGGCGTCGGTCGATGAATCCGACTGCACTGCAGGAGCTTCCGAATCGGTGAGCACCGGTGTCAGCTCCAGGGCCTGAGTCTTGCCCAGTTCGACGCCCCACTGATCGTAGGAGTCGACGCCCCAGATGACGCCTTCGACGAACACCTGATGCTCGTACAGGGCGATCAATTGGCCGACCACAGACGGCGTGAGCTTCGACGCGAGAATCGAGGTGGACGGACGATTGCCGGGCATCACCTTGTGCGGCACCACATCTGCCGGTGTGTCCTCGGCGGCGATCTCCTCGGCAGTCTTGCCGAAGGCGAGCACCTTGGTCTGGGCGAAGAAGTTGCTCATCAGCAGGTCGTGCATCGAGCCGGTGCCGTCTCGGGTGGGGAGATCGTCGGTGGGCTCGGCGAATCCGATGAAGTCTGCCGGCACCAAACGTGTTCCCTGGTGCAGCAATTGGTAGAAAGCATGCTGGCCGTTGGTGCCCGGCTCACCCCAGAAGATCTCACCGGTGGGGGTGGTGACAGGGGAGCCGTCGGCCTTGACCGACTTGCCGTTGGACTCCATCGTCAACTGCTGCAGGTACGCGGCGAAGCGGGAGAGGTCATTCGAATACGGCAGCACGGCACGGGTTTCCGCGCCGAAGAACGAGCTGTACCACAGGCCGATCAGGCCCAGCAGTACCGGCGCGTTCTCGGCGAGCGGTGTCGACCGGAAATGCTCGTCGATGCGGTGGAAGCCGTCGAGGAATTCGGCGAACGCCTCTTTGCCGACGACGGCCATGACCGACAGGCCGATTGCCGAATCGACGGAGTAGCGTCCGCCGACCCAGTCCCAGAAGCCGAACATGTTGGCGGTGTCGATACCGAAATCCGCGACGCGCTCGGCGTTGGTGGAGACGGCGACGAAATGCTTGGCAACGGCGTCCTCACCGAGTGCGTCGACGAGCCAGCGACGGGCAGCCGTCGCGTTGGTGAGCGTCTCGAGAGTGGAGAACGTCTTGGACGCGATGATGAACAGCGTCGACGCCGGGTCGAGTCCGTCGAGCTTGCCGACGAGATCGGCGGGGTCGACGTTGGAGACGAACCTCGCGGAAATCCCCGCGTCGGCGTAGTGACGGAGCGCGTTGTAGACCATGACCGGGCCCAGGTCGGATCCACCGATGCCGATGTTGACGACGGTGGAGATCTTCTCGCCGGTGGCACCGACCCATTCGCCCGAACGTACTCGATCGGTGAATTCGCCCATCGCAGTGAGGACTTCGTGTACATCGGCGACGACGTCCTGGCCGTCGACGGTCAGCGACGCGTCGGCCGGTAGTCGCAACGCAGTGTGCAGAACAGCGCGGTCCTCGGAGGTGTTGATGTGCTCGCCCGCGAACATCGCGTCGCGCTTACCTTCGACGTCGGCGGTGCGGGCGAGTTCGACGAGCAACTCGACGGTCTCGCGAGTGATCCGGTGCTTGCTGTAATCGATATGGAGATCGGCGGCGTCGAGGGTGAATGTGTGCGCTCGGTCGGAGTCCTCGGCGAACAATGTCCGAAGATGAGTATCGGCGATCGTGGAGTGGTGATCGGTCAGCTTCTGCCAGGCATCCGTGCCGGTGATATCGACGCTCATACGAACCAACAGTAATCCCGTGCCGAGTCGCGCGCGCGTCGTTTGTCGTTTGCATCAGGCGCTGCGGAGGCATCATGGACGGTATGGACCAACGTGCATTGATCGAATCGATACCGGCAAAACTGTGGATCGGCGGCAAGGCCGTCGACGCCGAGGGAGGCAAGACCTTCGCGGTGAACGATCCCGCGACCGGCAAGCCCCTCACCGAGGTGGCGGACGCATCGCCCGCCGACGCGATGAAGGCGCTCGACGCCGCCGCTGCAGCGCAGAAGGGCTGGGCGGCAACGCCTGCGCGCGAGCGCAGTGAAATTTTGCGAGCGGCATTCGAGAAGGTCACGGAACGCGCCGACGACATCGCGCTACTGATGACCCTCGAAATGGGCAAGGCCCTCGCCGAGTCCAAAGCCGAGGTGAAGTACGGAGCCGAGTTCTTCCGGTGGTTCGCCGAGGAAGCAGTGCGCATCGGCGGCCGCTACACCCGGGCACCCGCAGGCAACGGTCGAATCCTCGTCACCAAGGCTCCGGTGGGCCCGGTATTGGCGATCACGCCGTGGAATTTCCCGTTGGCGATGGGTACCAGGAAGATCGGGCCTGCTCTGGCCGCCGGCTGCACCATCGTCGTCAAGCCGGCCCGCGAGACGCCACTGACGATGCTGCTGCTCGCGCAGATCTTCGACGAGGTCGGCCTGCCGGAAGGTGTGCTTTCGGTACTGACGACATCGAAGTCCGGTGACGTCACCGGACCGCTGCTCGAAGACCCGCGGTTGCGGAAGCTCACGTTCACCGGCTCGACGGGAGTCGGGAAGTCGCTCGTCGAGAAATCGGCGACGAGGTTGCTACGGACCTCGATGGAACTCGGTGGCAACGCCCCGTTCGTGGTGTTCGACGACGCGAACATAGACGACGCGGTGGACGGCGCAATGTTGGCCAAGATGCGCAACGGCGGCGAGGCCTGCACCGCAGCGAACCGGCTGCACGTGCACAACAGTGTTCGCGAGGAGTTCACCACCAAGTTGGTGGCGAAGATGTCCGAGATGAAACTCGGACCCGGCGTCGACCCCGACACCAAGCTCGGCCCGCTGATCAACGCCGACCAGCTCGAGACCGTGCAAGAGCTCGTCGACGACGCAGTGGAGAAGGGAGCGACGGTGGCGCTCGGCGGCAGCGCACCCGGCGGCGACGGGTACTTCTACCCGGCGACTGTGCTCACCGACGTGCCGGCGGAGGCCAGGATCCTGAAGGAGGAGGTGTTCGGGCCGGTCGCTCCCATCGTCGGTTTCGACACCGAGCAGGAAGGTATCGACGCGGCGAACGCCACCGAGTACGGCCTGGCGTCGTACATCTACACGGAGAACCTGGACCGCGCGCTACGGGTGGCCGACGCCATCGACAGCGGAATGGTGGGCGTCAACCGCGGAGTGATCTCGGACGCGGCAGCGCCGTTCGGTGGAGTGAAGGAATCGGGATTCGGCCGTGAAGGCGGATCCGAGGGCATCGAGGAGTACCTCGAGACCAAGTACATCGCATTGAAGTAGAGCTGGCGGTTGGGCGTGCACACTGCGCGCCCAACCGGAGGGTCGATCAGTGTCCGAGGCGACCGCGACCGAGGCGGAGCAGGAGCATGGCCAGCGTGTGGCCTTCCTGACCGAGGCTGCTGAAACGCTCGAGGACCTTCATTTCGCGGCTGTGCACGAGGCGCGGACCGCCGGAGGCCATCCGGGTGCGGCCGATGATCTGCGAGACCTCGGAGCGGCGCTTGATGGCCGTCAGGATCTCGGCGTCGAGGCGGTCGATTTCCTGGCGCAAATCGTTGATCTCTGCCTCGCTGGAAGGCACTGCAATCTCTGAGTCGATCTTCGTCGTCATGGCCATCGTCTCTCCTCGGGTCACATCTTGGATCGCTGCGTCGTCCGTCACCGTTACGCCTTTCGTATTCGGAACTGCATCGCTCGGCGGCTCGGTTCCCGGCTCGACTTTCTGCCCGGACCTTCGAGCCCCCGCCTGAAAACAGGGGCGTTGCGTCTATCGACAGGCTCCCGCACGTGTGTCATAGGAGCGGCCGACCCGACGCAGGCAATGACGTACGGTTTTTTCGATCACCGATCCAGTGTGCCACGGGCCGACCGTCCTGAAAAGTCGTCCGTCGAGGCCGGGACCACGCGATGTGGGTTTGTCGGTACGCGCCGGTAACCTGACCTGACGATGAACACATTCCTTCAAGGCCTCGCGTCCCGTAAGAACGCTGCTTCCGACGCGTTGCTGGAAGGACTCAATCCTCAGCAGCGTGAGGCCGTGATGCACACCGGATCGCCGCTGCTCATCGTGGCTGGAGCCGGCTCGGGCAAGACAGCGGTGCTGACGCGTCGTATCGCGTATCTGCTCGCCGAGCGAGGGGTGTCGCCAGGTCAGATTCTGGCCATCACGTTCACCAACAAGGCCGCCGCCGAGATGCGCGAGCGAGTCGCCGGTCTGGTGGGACCGCGGGCGAACGCAATGTGGGTATCGACGTTCCACTCGAGTTGTGTGCGCATCCTCCGGGCGCAGGCCGCGCTGCTGCCCGGACTGAACTCGAACTTCTCGATCTACGACGCAGACGACTCGCGCCGATTGCTGACGATGATCTCCAAAGATCTGCAGATCGACACCAAGAAGTTTTCGGCACGGCTGCTGTCGACTGCGATCTCGAACTTGAAGAACGAGCTGATCGGCCCGGACAAGGCAACCGAGGACGCCGACGGCGACCCCGCCGAGCTGCCGCGGCTCGTCGCGAAGGTCTATCGCGTCTATCAGCAGCGTCTGCGCGCGGCCAACGCCATGGACTTCGACGACCTCATCGGCGAAACTGTGGGGATTCTGCAAGCCTTCCCGCAGGTAGCCCAGTATTACCGTCGCAGGTTCCGCCACGTGCTGGTCGACGAGTATCAGGACACCAACCACGCTCAGTACATGCTGGTGCGAGAGCTGGTGGGTACGCCCGATGCCGACGGAGCACTCGAGGGCACCGTCGCTCCGGGTGAGCTGTGTGTGGTGGGCGACGCGGATCAGTCCATCTATGCCTTCCGCGGCGCGACCATCCGCAACATCGAGGAATTCGAGCGGGATTACCCCGACGCTCGCACCATCTTGCTCGAGCAGAACTACCGGTCGACGCAGAACATCCTCTCGGCCGCCAACGCCGTGATCTCTCGCAACATCGGGCGGCGCGAGAAGAAGTTGTGGACCGACACCGGCGAGGGCGAGTTGATCGTCGGTTATGTGGCAGACAACGAGCACGACGAGGCGTCGTTCGTGGCCTCGGAGATCGACCGACTCGTCGACGGCGGAGATGTGCGCTTCGACGAGGTGGCGGTGTTCTATCGCACCAACAACTCCTCTCGAGCGCTCGAAGAGATCTTCATTCGGCTCGGTCTGCCCTACAAGGTCGTCGGCGGCGTCCGGTTCTACGAGCGCAAGGAAGTCCGGGACCTGGTTGCATATCTGCGGGTGCTGTCCAACGAGGACGACACCGTCAGCATGCGGCGCATCCTGAACACCCCGCGCCGCGGGATCGGTGATCGTGCCGAGGCGTGTGTCGCCGTCCACGCAGAGCAACGTGACATCAGCTTCTCGCGCGCTCTGCACGACGCAGCC
Source organism: Rhodococcus sp. Leaf278 (assembly GCF_001426085.1). Lineage (GTDB taxonomy): Bacteria > Actinomycetota > Actinomycetes > Mycobacteriales > Mycobacteriaceae > Rhodococcoides. The sequence continues at coordinate 154,900 of NZ_LMRR01000042.1, read as the reverse complement.
GCGGGCAAGGTGGCGTTGCTCAACTCGCGGCAGCAGAAGCTGATCGCACAATTCATGGAATTGCTCGACGAACTGCGCGCCGTACTCACCGCGACCGACGGCGACGGAAACGACATCGCAGATATCGGTGATGTCGTCGAGGCCGTTCTCGACCGCACGGGTTACCGCGCCGAACTCGAAGCCAGCAGCGATCCGCAGGACGGTGCTCGCCTGGACAACCTCAACGAACTCGTCAGCGTCGCAAGAGAGTTCACGTCCGAGGCGCGAAACCAAGCTGCGGTGGCAGAGGAAGCGCTCGAGACAGGCGACGACCGAAGCGAGGACGACGGCGGCGTCGACGGTTTGGCTGAACCGGGTTCGCTCGCGGCGTTCCTCGAACGGGTCTCCCTGGTGGCCGACACCGACCAGATTCCGGACTCCGGCACCGGCGTGGTCACATTGATGACGCTGCACACCGCGAAGGGCCTGGAGTTTCCGGTCGTCTTCGTGACCGGTTGGGAGGACGGCCAATTCCCGCACATGCGGGCGCTGGGTGATCCGAACGAGCTGTCCGAGGAACGACGCCTGGCCTACGTGGGTATCACCCGCGCTCGGCAGCGGCTCTACCTCACGCGCGCGATCATGCGGTCGGCGTGGGGCCAGCCCATTGCGAACCCGGAATCGCGTTTCCTGCAAGAAGTTCCGCAACACCTGATCGATTGGCGACGTGAGGATCCCGGCCACGGTGGTGGCCGCGCGATCGGCGGCGGCAGATCCGGCAGCTACGGCTCGAACAGCTACGGCTCGAACAGTTACGGCTCGGGTGGTGGTTACGGATCGAACAGTTACGGCGGTTCCTCGTCACGCGGCCAGAGCTCGTCGCCCAGCTTCGGTGCCGCCAAGGGTCGCAACTCGAATCTCGTTCTCGCTGTAGGCGATCGAGTCAGTCACGACAAGTACGGACTGGGCACGGTGCTGGAATCGACCGGTGCCGGAGTCAAGGCAATGGTCCTGATCGACTTCGGTTCGGCCGGCCGCGTCAAGATGATGCTCATCGGCGGCGTCCCGATGACCAAGCTGTAAGAGGTTCAGAACGAGAAAGCCGGGCCCTGCGAAAGCGGGGTCCGGCTTGTTGTGCAGCAGTGAAAGAGAATTCAGTCCATTTCGGGTCCGAGGGAAATTCCTCGGGACGCGAGCCAGGGAAGCGGATCGATCTTGAGCTCGCCGGGGAGGTGGACCTCGAAGTGCAGGTGCGGGCCGGTGGAGAAGCCGCGGTTGCCCATCGTGGCGATCTGGTCGCCCGCCATGACGTCTTGGCCGACGGTGACGAGCGTGGTGTCGACGTGGCCGTAGACGGTGATAGTGCCGTCTGCGTGCTGCACTCGTACCCACATGCCGAAGCCCGCAGCCGGACCGGAGTCGATGACCTTGCCGTCGGCGACAGCGTAGATCGGAGTTCCGATGGCGTTGGCAACGTCGACACCAGCGTGCAGAACGCCCCAGCGCGTACCGAAGTTGGAGGTGTAGGTGCCCTGGGCGGGGAGGGCGAACAGGGGGCGGCGTGCGGCTGCTTCACGTGCGGCACGCTCGTCGCTGAAGCGCTGCCCCTTGGCGAGCAGGTCGTTGAACTGGCTCAGATCGGCCGGAGCCGCGACGCTGAGGATCTGCGGTGCCTGCGACGGTGCCGAGCTCGACGAGTCAGCGGCAAGTTCGGTGGTCTGCGGGGCGGTGGTGGCTGCGACCGCTGCGGCGGCGGGTGCTTCACCGGCGGCGAGTGCGTACTCGGAGGTGGCGACCGCGGTGGGCGAGTCGTCGTTGATGACGGCTTGGCCTGCAGCTACGACGGCACCGGCGGCGACAGCGAGAACAGCCGCGCGGCCTTTGAGGGCGGTGGGAGGAAGCGGGATTCGGTGCGCCCCGCCGCGACGGGCCACGGGGGTGGCGTCTGCGGTGGTCGCGAACGTCGTGACGACGGTCGGCGCTTCGTCGGGTGCGACGTAGGCGGTGTCGACGAACTCGGCCTCGGCGTACTGATACGCGGGGTAGGAGTACGCGTCGTACGCGCTGTTGTCGTCGCCAGGCTCGTAGCTGTAGACCGTGGTCGCTTCTTCAGCGGTGGGTCGAGAGAATCGGCTGGAAGTGAAGGACGCACGGTGTTGCTGCAAGACCTACAACCTCCGTTATCCGTGACCTGGCTGTTACTGAAAGACCTCGCAGACGGTAACGAAATGATTGCGGGGCGCGCAAGTTAACAGCCCAAACTGGGGACATATGTGAGATGGCTCACAGCGCGACCAGTGTTTATGTCGTGACGGGCCACATCCGTAATCGGACACCCGGAGTGCATGAAGCGAGAGTAACGGTGTGCGTGCCTGTCGAGCCGTTACCGTGATCCGAATGCCGACTCCCACCTTCGACGACTCGTCCGCTCGCGGTGCCGAGCGTGCGGAACCGCAACGAATCGAGCCGACGGATGCGCCGAGCGGGCCAGCGGACGATCCGTCTCCCACCTCCCGCGTCGCAGTCGCACTCGTTTTCGCTCTGGTCGCGGCGACTGCTGGAGTGGCGGCGCAGGTGATGGGCGTCGTGCAGAGCGTCGACGGTTCGCGGGTAGGCGGCGGGGCTGCGTCGGCCGCTGTTCTCGGGGTCACCCTTCCCGTTCTGGTGGCCGTCGCAGCGTTGGTCGGTGCGGCCACGAGGCGGATCGAGTTCGCGGCGGCACTACTGGCCGGGTACGGCGCGGTGGCCCTCGGCATTGCGCTTCTGGACGTCGCCCTACTGTCCGATCCGATCGACGCCAATCGCCTCGAGCTCTTCCGTCCTCTGAGCGCCGCCATGCTCGACGCCACCGCGGGGGCCCAGATTCTGCTCGTCGGTCACGCAGCGTCTGTTCTGGCGGGCGTTGCGGGGTGGTCCGCAGTGCATCGCGCCGGGCTCGGTGACGGGTACGGCCACTCGGTGTATTCCGAGCATGTGGGGCGCGCATCGGCGGGTCGGGTCGGTCCGCTGCTCGGTTCGCTGCTCGGGGTGTTCGGTGTGCTCGCAGCCGTCGCGGCGTTCTCGTCGCTGTATCGCTCGGCCGACCCGGTGGTGATCGTGACCGCCGTCGTCGAATCGCCGGTGTTCGTCGCGGTGGGATCCGGGGTCGTCGGCCTCGCGGCACTCGTGGTGGTCGCGTCGGCTCTGGCCTCGCTGTCGCCGCTGGTGGCGTCGGGCGCGACAGTCGGAGCCGGCCTCGGCGTGCTGGGGTTCGCGGGCGTCGGTCTGCTCGCCGGACTGAGTACGGGCGCTCGGGTGAGTGCCGGGCTCGGGGCCTATCTGGGGACGGCAGCCGGAATCGGACTGCTGATCTGTGGTGCGGCGCTCGCACCCGTCGCCGCTGCCCGAGACCGGCGTGCGCTGCAGCGAGCGCAGGCACGCGCGGATGGTGCGCGAGGTGCCCGCGGTGTCGCCGGTCCAGGATCGGCCAAGTGGCATGCGGCAGCAGGCGGTGCAGGCGTTCTCGCCGGCGTGCTGTTCGTCGTCGGATCGTTGTTGCCGATTCTCGAGACCGACTCGGGCACCGCCGTGCCGCAGATCCTGGCCACCCGGGTGGTGTTGGTCGCCGGTTTCGTGATGATTCTGGGGTCGGTGCCGCTCTTGTTCTCCGAGTTCGCCGCTGCTGCACGCCCGTTCGTGGCCTTGTTCTGGCTGGGCGCAGTATCGGCGTCGGCGTCGGTGTTGCAATCGGTGGTGCTCGCCGAGGACGTGGACGGTGTGGGCACCGGAATCGGCGCTCTCGCGATCATCGCGGGCGTCGTCGCCGCGGCGGTCACCGGACTGCTGGCGCTGTTCGCCGGATCGGCGGAACGCGACGATGTCGATACATCCGCGGACGTGTCGACGGACGGCGTGATGCTGGGCGTCGGGTTGGTCGGTGCCGTACTCCTCGCGATCGGCCTGGCGCTGCCGCTGTATCGGGGCAGCGACGTCACCGCGGCAACCGTCACCGAATTTCCGTGGGGTTGGGATACCTGGGGGCAGATGGTGCTCGCCGTCGGAATCGTCGTCGCAGCCCTCGTTGCCGCGCGAGCGCGGGCCGCCCGCGGCAGCGTCCTGCTCGCCGCAGCGGCCGTCGCCGGCATCGTGCATCTCTCGTCATGGCCGCTGACATCCGCGCGTGCAACGGATCCGACGATGGGGCCCGCCGTTCTGCCGTTGGTGGTGGGAATCGTCGTTCTCGGTGTCGCCGCGGCACTTTCGGCCCGCCGCGCCGATCGGTGACGGGGGTTTCATCCCGCCCGTGGCGGTGAGATAGGCCACATAGCATGCATGCGCCCGATGCGCCGTCGGGGCACCTGGATAAAGTCCATGCTCAGACCCGCTCACACCCCTGGAGCGGGCGTCAACGTAGACGAGACGGTGAGCTGATGGATCTCTTCGAATACCAGGCGAAGGAATTGTTCGCCAAGCATGGCGTACCCACCTCCGCCGGTCGTGTCACCGACACGGTCGCCGGAGCAACACAGATTGCCGAAGAAATCGGCAAGCCAGTAATGGTCAAGGCACAGGTCAAGGTCGGCGGCCGCGGCAAGGCCGGCGGAGTCAAGTACTCCAAGGACGTCGCAGCAGCAACCGAGAACGCAGAAGCGATTCTCGGACTCGACATCAAGGGCCATGTCGTCAAGAAGCTTCTCGTCGCAGAGGCCTCCGACATCGCCGAGGAGTACTACATCTCCTTCCTGCTCGATCGCACCAACCGCACCTACCTCGCGATGTGTTCGGTCGAAGGTGGAGTCGAGATCGAGGTGACGGCGGAGGAGAACCCCGACGCACTCGCACGTATCCCCGTCGACGCAGTCAAGGGCGTCGACCTCGCGTTCGCACGTGAGATCGCCGAGAAGGGCAAGCTGCCCGCCGAGGTGCTCGACGCCGCTGCGGTGACCATCCAGAAGCTGTGGGAGGTCTTCATCAACGAAGACGCTCTCCTGGTCGAGGTCAACCCGCTGGTTCGCACCCCCGACGATCAGATCCTGGCTCTCGACGGCAAGGTCACGCTCGACGCCAACGCAGACTTCCGCCAGGCCGGCCACGCCGAGTTCGAGGACAAGGACGCAGCCGATCCCCTCGAGGCCAAGGCCAAGGAGAACGACCTCAACTACGTCAAGCTCGATGGACAGGTCGGCATCATCGGAAACGGTGCCGGACTGGTCATGTCGACCCTCGACGTCGTCGCCTACGCAGGCGAGGCACACGGCGGCGTCAAGCCCGCCAACTTCCTCGACATCGGCGGCGGAGCCTCGGCCGAGGTCATGGCCGCAGGCCTCGACGTCATCCTCGGTGACGAGCAGGTCAAGAGCGTGTTCGTCAACGTCTTCGGTGGCATCACCGCCTGTGACGCAGTGGCCAACGGCATCGTCGGCGCGCTGAAGAAGCTGGGCGACGACGCCAACAAGCCGCTGGTCGTCCGTCTCGACGGCAACAAGGTCGAAGAGGGCCGCAAGATTCTCGCCGACGCCGCGCACCCGCTGGTGACGCTCGCCGGAACCATGGACGAGGGCGCCGACAAGGCCGCCGAGCTGGCAGCGAAGTAGAGGAAACAATGTCTATCTTTCTGAACAAGGACAACAAGGTCATCGTCCAGGGCATCACCGGCGGCGAAGGCACCAAGCACACCGCCCTGATGCTCAAGGCCGGCACCCAGGTCGTCGGCGGCGTCAACGCACGCAAGGCCGGAACCACGGTCAAGCACGTCGACGCCCAGGGCAACGACATCGAACTGCCGGTGTTCGCATCGGTCGCCGAGGCCATGGAGAAGACCGGAGCCGACGTGTCCATCGCGTTCGTGCCGCCGGCATTCTCCAAGGACGCCATCGTCGAAGCGATCGACGCGGAGATCCCGCTGCTCGTCGTCATCACCGAGGGCATCCCCGTGCAGGACTCCGCGTACGCGTGGGCCTACAACGTGGAGAAGGGCAAGAAGACCCGCATCATCGGCCCGAACTGCCCCGGAATCATCACTCCCGGTGAGGCATTGGTCGGCATCACGCCCGCCAACATCTCGGGAACCGGCCCCATCGGCCTGGTCTCCAAGAGTGGCACGCTGACCTACCAGATGATGTTCGAGCTCCGCGACTTCGGATTCTCGACGGCCATCGGCATCGGCGGCGACCCGGTCATCGGAACCACCCACATCGACGCCATCGAGGCGTTCGAGGCGGACCCCGACACCAAGATCATCGTCATGATCGGTGAGATCGGCGGCGACGCCGAAGAGCGTGCAGCCGATTACATCAAGGCCAACGTGACCAAGCCGGTCGTCGGCTACGTTGCAGGCTTCACCGCTCCCGAGGGCAAGACCATGGGCCACGCAGGTGCCATTGTCTCCGGCTCGCTGGGAACGGCGCAGGCGAAGAAGGACGCACTCGAGGCCGCAGGCGTCAAGGTCGGCAAGACGCCGTCCGAAACTGCTGCCCTCGCGCGCGAAATCCTGGAATCGCTGTCCGTCAAGTAGGACTCGCTTCTGAAAGAGCCCGCCACCGATTTCGGTGGCGGGCTTTTTTGCGCTCCCGGTTCGCGTGAATGAACCACTGCATACGTCTGGGCGCGGCAATGTCACATTCACGCGGTGCGTGCACACCAGTGGACTAGGTTGACCCCCGTGCACAACATCTTTACCACTGCCTTTGTGACGGTCCATCGGCTCTACATCAAGAAGGTCGAGCGAAAGGGCCGAACCGCAGCGGAGGTCGACGAGATCATTCGGTGGTTCACCGGATTCGACCAACAGACTCTTCAACACCATCTCGAGGCCGAGACGACGTTCGAGGACTTCTTCGCGGCAGCGAACCTGAACCCGAACGCGACCCTGATCACCGGAGTCGTCTGCGGCATTCGCGTCGAGACTGTCGAGGACCCGTTGATGAAGAAAATCCGACTACTGGACAAGTTGATCGACGAGTTGGCCAAGGGCAAGGCGATGGAGAAAATTCTGCGCGAATGACCGTTGTTCAGTAAATCGAATGAGTGAGAGTTGCGGTGTAGGTGTCGGCGAGCAGATTGTCGTTGGGGACCATAATGGTGATCGTTGCCGTCCAATCGGTCAGGCACGCCACGCCTCCACCGGTTTTCGCATCGACCGGCGTCGCAGTAAGTTTCGGTATGTTCACGCTCGGTGACTTCTTCAGAGGCAGCAACGCGATGGGCGCGCAATTGGTCTCGGGTGCAGAATAGGTAGCGTTCGGGGTCACCGTTCTCCCAGTGTCCCGCCCGCGAAACGGCGACAGACTCACCGTGGTAGTCCAGTTGCCGAGCGCGCTGACCACTGCGAATTTCATATTGCCCGCCCACGGAATTCCCGGAGTGAGCGCACCCTGTCCTGCTTGGGGCAGCAAGTCTCCGGTCACCTTCAGATCGAGCAGACTGTCGGCGGCCGCCGCCGCGCGCGCTGCCGGAACAGGTGATGGGGCGGAGCCGGTCGCAGTCGCGATCGGAACCGTAGGAACCGTCGTTGTCGTCGTGTCGGTTGTCGGTGACACGGCTGGCCCTGTTGTGGGCAGCTCGAAAGTCGGTACGGCGCTCGATGTTTCGGTCGGTGCGCTGGACACAGCATCCGTCGTGGTCGTGGTCGTGGTCGTGGTCGTCGTCGGCATGGTTGTTGCGGGTGGTGCCGGAGCATCAGTGGTGGCGATCTGGACCGGAGGGGTCGAGGCGGTCGTGTCGGTGGTCGTGCATGCCGGTGTCGGAACCGCTGTGGTGGTGGTCGGCACGGGACTTGTGGTCGTCGTAGGTGTGACGACGCAATTCTGTTCTGCTGCAGGGGGATCTGCCAATTGTTGCGCAGACGCCGCCGGGTTGGCGGTGGCTGCAAGAACCACCGCCAACCCGACAGCTACCACGAGACGTCGCATCTCAACTGATCTTTCGTCGCCGCATCACCACGACGACCGCAACTGCGATCGCGACGGCGACCAGCGCGGCGAGTCCCCAGATCCACACAGGAACACCGGAATCCGACGATGTTCCCGCCGCCGTGACCGAGCCCTGATCAGGGAACGTCAACTCGACGGCCGATGTCTTGCTCACCAACCCGCTCGTGATGGTCACGGCCGCCTGCCACGGTCCCGCTGGAAGCGCGGGGTCGAGCGTGAACGTGACGCTTCCCGATTGCCCTGGCGCGATAGATCCGCTCGAACCCTTCACCGGCGCAGTCGAAATCCCGCCGGGACCGCCCGAAAGCTCCACGGTTCCGCTCGGGTCGAGGGCGCGGCCGCCGGTGTTGGTGATGTTTGCGACGACCTGTGGGGTACCCGATTCGTTGCGTGACGCCACGACATCGCCGATTTCCAGATCGGCGGCCGGTCCGTTCCCGGCTCCGACCGAGAGATAAGTGCGAATGCCGGCGCGGCTCACGTTCTGGATACCTGTTCCATTCGAGGGCCCAGCAGTTTCCGCCCACACCACAGCGTACTGCTCACCCTCGGGTGCGTCCGAGGGAACTGCGATGGTGACGACTGCTTCGGCGACCGAGTTCGGTGCCAGGGTGACGTCCGTTGGCGTCACTGACATCCACGTTGTCAATTCGTTGACAGCCCTTCCGTCGCCGATTTGAAAACCGTCGTTGTTGTCGATATTTGCCGCTGCGGGATAAATGCTTACCTGTTCTTCCAGGCTGCTGCTGTTGCTGACTTCGATCCGCCTGGTGATAGTGGTTCCAGGCGGCAAGTTGTCGATTATGTAGGCCAGTGCTCGAGGATCGTCTTGTAGCGAGACCGGCGCTTCGAGCAGACGGATACCGATGTTGCCGGACGGTCCTGGGTCTGCTGGTTCTTGTGCGACTGCCGGGGCTCCAGCGACTGTCGCCAAAGCGACAGTCATTATTGCCACAACCCCGACAGTCGATCCCCGAAGAAATCGCATGCCAGCGATCAAGCCACCGAGTGGGTGACGGTGCCGGTGTAGACGCCAGCGATGACGTTCGACGGTAAGTTTACCGTGAGGTTGCCGGTCCACGTGGCGGTGTTTGCGCCTGACACACTGGTGGCAGCTTGAACAACTTTGGTGGCGTCGATGGCCTGAGATGCTGCGGCTGCGACCGTGGCTGTGCCTGTGACGACCGCAGTCGTCCCTGCGTAAAGCACTGATGTGGCGGGGATAGTAAGCGCATTGGGCAAAGCCTTGGTGAACGCTGTCGATACGGCCGATGCGTTCCAGTTGCTCACACCGAGGCGCAGGTCGGCGACGGTGACAGGGGTAATACCACCTGTTGCTTGGCTACCGGACACGATCAGTGCGGCCGCAGGGTTCGCGGTTATCGATATTGGGCCAGTGGCGACTGTGAAGGTGACTAGGGTGTCAGCTGCGTTCGAGACGGCGGGCGAGATGACGGCAGCGGCGAGTGCGCCTGCTACGGCGACGGTGGCAACGAGTGACTTGCGCATTGGGGGACGTCCTCTGGAGTGGCGGTGTTCAGACCCGCCGGTTTGTGGTTTGTATCACAATAATCGTCCGTGTTCTGGAACCGTTACAATTCTCGACTATCTGTCACGAAGATCTTTTAGGGCTTGCATAACGGGCTCGAAGTCGGGTCTGGTTCGGGACGGTAACTCCTACTCGTGAGACCGGAAAACTGCAGAATGCAGCGCGAGGTTGGCGCGAAAGCCGAGGAAACAGGTGCCAACTCCCAGAATCACGCTGATCCGAAGTGTGGTCACCGGCTCCGAGCGCGACTTCACTGTGCGTCATGACAACCACAGAAAATCGTGCACTCGCCAAGAACTGGCCCGACGCTCCGACTACCGCTGCAGGGTGGATCTCTCGCGCGGGTGAGGTCGCTCAGCTTCTCGCCGTGGACGCCGTCGCCCGTGACAAGGGTCGTGAGATTCCGTCCGCCGAGGTCCAATTGCTCAAGGACGCCGGGCTCGTCACCCTGCTCGGGCCTGTCGAACACGGCGGCGGCGGTCAGGATTGGCCGACGGCATACCAGGTGATTCGTACCGTCTCCAATGCCGACGGTTCCATCGGCCAGCTGCTGGGCTACCACCTTCTCTGGTTCTGGGCAGCCCGGTTGGTCGGCACGCCCGAGCAGATCGAGGTCGTCGAGGCCGATGCCACGAAGAACAAGTGGTTCTTCGGCGGTGCCGTCAATCCCCGCGACAACGACGTGTCGGTCACCGACGAGGGTGACACCATCGTGTTCGACGGTTCCAAGACTTTCTCCACCGGCAGCCGCGTCTCGGACGTGACCGTGCTCGAAGGTGCGCTCGCGGGCAGTACCGATCACGTGTTCGCCATTGTGCCGTCGAATATCGAGGGCCTGTCTTTCCACGACGACTGGGACAACATCGGCCAGCGTCAGACCGAGAGCGGCAGCGTGACCATCGACAAGGTTCGCGTCGACTGGGCCAGCGCAGCAGGATTCGTGGACAAAGCCTTTCAGCCACGCGTCTACAACACCCTGAATGTTCCGACCATCCAGCTGGTGTTCGTCAACTTCTACCTCGGAATCGCGAGGGGTGCTCTCGAGGAGGCGGCGTCGTACACCAAGGACAAGACTCGCGCATGGCTGCACAGCACCGTGGACAAGGCCGTCGACGAGCCGTACATCATCGACATCTACGGAGACCTGACGTCGAAGTTGTGGGCCGTCGAAGCCCTCGCCGATGCAGTTGCATTGGAGGGGCAAAAGATTCACGACAACGCGTGGAACGTCACCGCCGAGGAGCGCGGTGATCACGAGGTGCGAGTGGCCGCCGTCAAGGCTCGTGCCACCGAGGTCTCGCTCGAGATCACCTCGACGGTGTTCGAGGCGCTCGGCGCGCGTGCGACGGCCAGCAAGTACGGATTCGACCGCTTCTGGCGCAACGTGCGAACCCACACGCTGCACGATCCGGTCGCATACAAGCGACGTGAGGTCGGACGCTGGGTTCTCACGGGCGAGCTGCCCGAGCCCACCTGGTACTCGTAATCCCGACCATTCTGGCCCCGATCCGACCCCCGATTTCCGGATGAATGTGGCATCCACGCCATCTGACTGCATGGATGGCACATTCATCCGCTGAAGGAAGACGCACATGAGCACCGAAAAGATAGCCGACGCAATCAAATTCGCGTATTGGGTACCCAACGTCTCGGGTGGTCTGGTCACCAGCACCATCGAGCAACGCACCAGCTGGGATTACGAGTACAACAAGAAGCTGGCGCAGACTGCCGAGAACAACGGCTTCGAGTACGCGCTCAGTCAGGTGCGGTACGAGGCGAGTTACGGCGCGGAGTTCCAGCACGAATCCACCAGCTTCTCGCTCGCGCTCCTGCTGGCCACCGAGAGGTTGAAAGTCATTGCCGCCGTGCACCCCGGGCTGTGGCAACCGGCCGTGCTGGCCAAGCTCGGCGCGACCGCTGATCATCTGTCCAACGGCCGCTTCGCAGTGAACGTCGTCAGCGGTTGGTTCAAGGACGAGTTCACCCATCTGGGTGAACCGTGGCTCGAGCACGACGAAAGATACCGTCGCAGTGCCGAATTCCTGCAGGTACTGCGCAAGATCTGGACCGAGGACGACGTCGACTTCCGGGGTGACTTCTACCGGATCCACGACTTCACCCTCAAGCCGAAGCCACTGAACACTCCGGAACGGCCCAATCCCGAACTGTTTCAAGGTGGCAATTCGTCTGCAGCGCAGGAGAATGCCGGGCGGTACTCGGATTGGTACTTCAGCAACGGCAAGGATTTCGACGGCGTTACCGAGCAGCTCGACAACCTCAGGCGCGTCGCGCGTGATCATCAGCGTGAGGTCAAGTTCGGACTCAACGGCTTCATCATCGCGCGTGACACCGAGAAGGAAGCCCGAGACACCCTGCGCGAGATCATCGAGAAGGCGAACAAGCCTGCCGTCGAGGGCTTCAAGGGAGCAGTGCAACAGGCGGGAAATTCGACGGCCGACAAAAAGGGGATGTGGGCGGACTCGTCGTTCGAGGACCTCGTCCAGTACAACGACGGGTTCAAGACGCAGTTGATCGGAACGCCGGAGCAAGTGGCCGAGCGGATAGTGGCCTACCGTCGCCGCGGCGTCGACCTCATCCTCGGCGGCTTCCTGCACTTCCAGGAGGAAATCGAGTATTTCGGTGCGAAGATTCTCCCTCTCGTTCGTGAGCTCGAGGCGGCCGAGTCGAAGGACCAGGAGCTGGTCGCGGCCCGTTGACCTGGAGTGCCTGGATCGGTCGGGCCCGTGCAGTAGCGTGAATCGACAGGACCCGGCTCGTTGACCCTGGGTACGTAACTATCAGGATGAGGAGACGCGATGACCTACTCGCCCGGCAGCCCTGAAAACGGGGGCTCCAACCCTGGTGGCTACGGCGGAGGCGGACCGTCCTACGGTCCTCCCTCCTCGCCGAATCAGCCTCCGTCGCCTGCGCAGGGTCATGGTCAGGGCCAGCCGTTCCATCAGCCGTCGGTATCCAATCCGTTCGGGCCTCCCGTGCCGGGCACCTCGGCACCTGGCGCGCCGGGGACGTCGGGGCCCGGTTCTGCTGCCCCCGAACGCAAGTCGCCCGGATCGGGCCTGACGAACCTGCCTAGAATCCTCACCTTCGTGGTGCTCGGCCTCGGTATCGTCAACTTCCTGCTCGGTTTGCTCGATCTCGTCACTGCCGAAGTCAGCTCGGCGCAGGAGCTGCCGAGCAGCATCCAGACGTCGTTCAGCACCACCTTCTTCGCATCCGGTGGCAGCGCGGTATCGGTGGCGCTGTTGCTCGCGGCCGGCTTGATCGCAGGCGCGTCGCTGCTGCAGAAGGACGCCAAGAACCAGGCCGTGGTTGCCGCCTTGGCGATCAGCGGCTTCCTGGTGCTGGTCTTCCAGTCGTTCAGCCTGCCGAGCGCCGAGGGTAACGAGTTCGCCAGCACCACCAGCTCGCTCGGTATCGGCGCAATCCTGGTGCTGGTCCTCGGCTTCGTTCAGGCCGCGGCCGCTGTGGTCGCATTGCTGCTCGACGCGGGCATCGTCAAGGCTCCGGCCCCCAAGCCCGCCGGCTACGGCAGCCAGAACCAGCAGAACAGCCCGAACCAGCAGGGCGGCTACGGCCAGCAGAACCCGTACAACGCGCCCACGACATCGTTCGGCGGGCCGTCGCAGCCCCAGAACTACAGCAATCCGCCGGCCTACGGTCAGGCTCCGGGAACCCCGTCGAACTACGGTCAGGCTCCCAGCGGACAGTCGTCTGGTCAGCATTCGTACAGCCCCGGCGGGCAGCCGCCGTTCGGCGGTCAGTCGGCACCGAACACGTCGCCGCAGGGCGGCTACGCACCGCCGCCGTACACCGGTCCGAGCACTCCTGCCGCGGGCCAGGCGTACCCACCGAATCAGTACCAGTACGGTCAGCCGTCGTCGGGTTACGGCCAGCCGCCGAAGTCCGAGGAGCCCGCTTCGGGGGACCAGTCGACGCCCTACGGCGCGCCCACGCAGTCGTTCGGTGCCACTCCTGCCGCAGACGACGAGAACAAGCGCGACTGATTCAGGCATCACATCCACCTTCGCGGCGCGCCTGACCGGCGTGCCGCGAAGTTGATGCGACTCTCGTTGCGATGAGCGATCTACTGAACCGAGACACTCGACGCGCGGCTGCGAGGACTGCCCGGGTCGGCACCGGCCCGACGCCGGACCAGTCGCGCACGCTTGCCGCCGTCGCGTTCAAGACCTCCGGCCTGGTCGTGGTGATTGCGACGACCCTGGCTCTGGTCACGCTCGTCTCGGTGAACAGCGATCTCACCGGGACGCTCGGAGCGATCGCCGGCATGTGGTTTGCCGCGCATCTGGTTCCCCTGACCATCGGCGGAACGTCCCTCGGCGTCGCACCACTACTGCCAACCCTGATCATCGGCTGGTCCGTTGCTCGTACCGTCCACCGAGCGGTGGATCCGGACACCGATCGCCGCATGGTTCGGTGGGTGTTCGCCGCCTCGATGGCCGGTCCGCTCGCCGTCACCGCTATCGCGTTGGCCGTTGCCGGGGACGCGTCCACCGTCATCGGCCTGTCGAGTCCCCATGCTCTCGCGGCCTTCTCCTGGATAGCCGGCGTGCACGCGGCCGCGTCCGGAACCGGGTTGATCCTCGCCCGGTGGGATTCACTGGTGCTCCGCCGCGGTCTCCCGGACTGGGTTCGTGCCCTCGTCGCACCGTTCGTACGCGCACTCTCGATCCTCGTCGCAGGTGGCGCGGCCGTGGTCCTGCTCGCCCTGCTGGCCTCCTGGGAGACTGTGGGCGCACTGGTCGAAGGTGGCCGCGATGTCGTCGGAATGCTCGGCTTGACCGTTCTGTCGGTGCTCTATTTGCCCAATGTCCTGGTCGGTGCCCTCGCGGTGGCGACAGGGTCCACGGCCGGTCTCGGCGACGCGTCGGTGAGCCTGTTCGCGACCACCGGCGGCCCACTTCCGCCGTTGCCGATTCTGGCCGTTCTCCCCGAGGGCCCTGCGCAGACGATGTGGGTCGTCATGCTCGCCGTGCCCGTCGCTGCGGGGTTGTTGCTCGGCCGAGACTGCGCCATCCGCAGCGCCGACATCCAGGTCGCTGTGTCCTCGGTGTGGGTGGTAGCAGCTGCCGCCGGAGTGCTGGCAGCGCTGTTCGGATACGCCGCAGGTGGAAATCTCGGCACCTTCGGAACCGTCGAGGTGACCGTCTGGAGCTTCGGGCTGTTGACGTTTGCGTGGCTGGCCGTCGCCGGCACGATATCCGCGGCCATCGTCGTATGGCGTCGAGCAGATCCTGAACCCGAACCTGAACCTGGACCGACCCCGGTGGTGGTACCGGCCGCCGAGGTGGCGATCGAAGCTGCACCCGCCGAGGAGGAGGAAGACGAGCACGTCGAGGAGGTTGTCGAGGCGGAGGTCGTCGACGAGCCTGCGGTCGAGCCGGCCCAGGAACCAGCCGTCGAGACGACAGTCGATGCCGATACCGACGAACCGTTGGACGCCGAGATCGTCGCCCCGCCGGGGGACAAGGACGACGCGTCGAGCAGCACCGAGGATGGACCTGCCCGGTAGGGCTGCGGGGGTCAGCGACTAGGCTTTCTGCTGGCTCGAACGATCCCCTCGATACCTCAGGAGTAGTGCGCTGACTGCCTTGCGTGAGACACCCGCGCGGGTCGTCGTCCTCGCGTCGGGGACCGGCTCGCTGCTGCAGTCGCTCATCGACGCGACGGCGTCCGAGAGTTATCCCGCGCGCATCGTCGCTGTCGGAGTCGATCGAGATTGCGATGCGGCACGCCGTGCGGACGAGGCCGGAATTCCGAACTTTCGGATCGGGCTGCGGGACTTTGCCGATCGCGGCGAGTGGGACGTCGCCCTCACCGATACCGTGCTGAGCTTCGAGCCGGATCTGATCGTCACTGCCGGTTTCATGAAGATTCTGGGTGCGCGATTTCTCGAGGACTTCGCCGGACGCATCGTCAACACTCACCCCGCACTGCTGCCGTCGTTTCCGGGGGCGCACGCCGTTCGGGATGCACTCGATCACGGCGTCAAACTGACCGGTTCGACGGTTCATCTGGTCGATTCCGGCGTCGACACCGGGCCGATTCTGGCGCAGGAAGCCGTTCCCGTTCTCGATGGGGACGACGAAGCCGCGTTGCACGAACGCATCAAGACTGTCGAGCGGCGGTTGCTGATCGATGTGATCGCAGCCGTCGCCACCACAGGTGTCACCTCCGATGGACGAAAGGCTCAGATAATCCGATGAGTGAACGTAAAGCAGTGCGCCGCGCACTGGTCAGCGTCTACGACAAGACCGGACTGATCGAACTGGCGACCGGCTTGCACGGTGCGGGCGTCGCTCTGGTGTCCACCGGATCGACGGCGAGCAAGATCGCCGACGCCGGAATCCCGGTGACCAAGGTGGAGGACCTCACCGGATTCCCCGAGACCCTCGAGGGACGCGTCAAGACGCTGCATCCCCGGGTCCATGCCGGCGTGCTCGCCGATACCCGTAAGCCCGAGCATCTTTCGCAGCTCGAGGAACTGGGCATCGAGGCGTTCGAGCTCGTCGTGGTGAACCTGTATCCGTTCACCGAGACCGTCGCCAGTGGTGCGACCCCCGACGAATGCGTCGAACAGATCGACATCGGCGGGCCGTCGATGGTGCGTGCCGCGGCCAAGAATCACCCGTCGGTTGCCGTGGTGGTCGACCCCAACCGCTACGAGGACGTGCTGACTGCGGTCGCAGGCGGCGGATTCACTCTCGCCGAGCGGACTTCGCTTGCAGCACAGGCGTTTCAGCACACTGCCGCCTACGACGTCGCGGTGGCGTCGTGGATGAGCAATGTGCTCGTGGATTCCGACGAGCAGTTCCCGGCGTGGATCGGCGGAACCTGGGACCGCGCGGCCGTGCTTCGCTACGGCGAGAACCCGCACCAGGCCGCGGCGCTGTACGTCGATCCTGCGGGCACGGGCATCGCGCAGGCCGAGCAGCTGCACGGTAAAGAAATGTCGTACAACAACTTCACCGATTCCGATGCGGCCTGGCGGGCGGCCTTCGATCATGCCGAACCCACCGTGGCGATCATCAAGCACGCCAACCCGTGTGGCATCGCCGTCGGCAAGGACATCGCCGAGGCGCATCGCAAGGCGCACGCATGTGATCCGGTGAGCGCCTACGGCGGCGTCATCGCAGCCAACCGAGAGATCACCGTCGAGATGGCCGAGCAGGTGGCCGAGATCTTCACCGAGGTCATCATCGCGCCGTCCTACGCCGACGGTGCCCTCGGAGTGTTGCAGCGTAAGAAGAACATTCGCGTGCTGTTGGCGGAGGCGCCGCCCACGGCAGGCGTCGAGCTCAAGCCGATTTCGGGTGGCACACTGCTGCAGCAGCGCGACGTTCTCGATGCAGACGGCGACAATCCGGCCAACTGGACCCTCGCGGCCGGTGAGGCTGCCGACGAGCAGACGTTGAAGGATCTCGAATTCGCCTGGCGCGCAGGTAGAGCCGTCAAGTCCAACGCGATTCTGCTCGCCCACGACGGTGCGTCGGTCGGCGTCGGAATGGGCCAGGTCAACCGCGTCGACGCAGCCCATCTCGCGGTGCAGCGGGCGGGGGACCGCGCCGCCGGTTCGGTTGCGTCCTCGGATGCTTTCTTCCCGTTCCCCGACGGCTTGCAGGTCCTGATGAGCGCAGGTGTCAAAGCCGTTGTGCAGCCCGGTGGTTCGGTTCGCGACAACGAAGTGATCGCTGCCGCACAGGACGCAGGCGTGACGCTGTACCTGACGGGTTCGCGGCACTTCGCTCACTAGCCGCCACCGCCGAACTCGCAGTTAGGGATGGATTTCCGGCGAAATCCGTCCCTAACTTCGAGTTGGGCTAGACCTTCGCCCCGGCGGCTCGCAACTTGTCGCGAACCCGCGCTGCAACGCCCCACGGATCGGTGCGCAATTGCATCGCGCTCACGCGAATCACAGTCCAGCCGAGGGCTTCGAGTAGGTGTAGACGCTCGATGTCCCAGGCGCGTTGTCTCTCGTCGGCCCAATGCTGCTCACCGTCGTACTCCACCGCGACTTTCCAGCGTGCCCAGCCGATATCGATGCGTGCGAACACCCGCCCGTCCGGGCCCAACACCTCGATCTGAGTTTGCGGGCGAGGTAGGCCTGCGTCCATCAGCGCCAGTCTGGTGCGCGTCTCTTGTGGTGATTCCGCACCCGCGTCGACCATGGCGAGCACGGCCCTCAACTGAACGATTCCGCGGGCACCTCGATGGTTCTCGGCAAGCCGGGCGATGTCCGAGATGCCCACCCCGGTCGCGCGACACAGTGCGTCCAGCCGTGGCACGGCGGTTCCGAACGGCCTGCGTCGGCCGAGATCGTATGCAGTTCGTGCCGCCGTGGTGACCACCACGCCGTCGACAGTCTCGCTTTCTTCCGGTCGCAGCTCGTCGAAGTTGATGCGGAGGCCGGCGAACTTCCTACGATGTTCGGCCCAGATGAGCTCGGCATCGTGAGCTGCCGAGATCCAGCCCGATCCATGGATTGCCGCGGCACTGACGCCGGAGACCACTGCCATACGTCGGGAGTACAACCAGGCTGCCCGCGCCTTGGTCGGCGCATCCAGTTCACACCCCGGTTCGATGTAGACGTCACGGTAGATGCGCGTGTAGTGGCCTCGGAGCTGCTGGCGGGTGACCAATCCATTGGCCATTGCCTCGGATCCGACGAACGGTGCGCTGTCCATGCACGCACAGTGGCATCGAATCCGCGCCAAAAGCGGGCCGAGCGCTGGCTGTGGATGAACAAAAAAGTTGTCCACAGTTACACAGTTGTGCTCGACTTTCAGCCCAGGTGTGCATCGCCCGCCGAACTCGAAGTTATGGACGGAATCCGGCCGAATTTCGTCCATAACTTCGAGTTCGGCGGAGCTCTCGATGGCGGCAATTGCCAAACGCTCGTAGCGTGGAGAAGTGACCTCTACCAAACCTGGCATCTCCACTCTCGGCGAACTCAAGGCATCTGGACATCGGCAGCGGTCGATCAAGGAAGAACTGCGTGAAAATCTTCTGAAGGCATTGCGTGACGGCGAAGATCCGTGGCCGGGGATCGTCGGATTCGGCGGCACGGTGTTGCCGCAGTTCGAGCGGGCG
This sequence comes from Rhodococcus sp. Leaf278, assembly GCF_001426085.1. GTDB lineage: Bacteria > Actinomycetota > Actinomycetes > Mycobacteriales > Mycobacteriaceae > Rhodococcoides. The sequence continues at coordinate 136,333 of NZ_LMRR01000042.1, read as the reverse complement.
ATTCTGGCCGGTCACGACGTGGTGCTGCTCGGCGAGCGCGGGCAGGGTAAGACGCGACTGTTGCGCACCCTGAATCTGCTGCTCGACGAGTGGGTGCCCGTGATCGCCGGAGCGGAACTCGGCGAGCACCCGTACGAGCCCATTACTCCCGCCAGCATCCGTAGAACGAAAGAACTGGGCGACGACCTGCCCATCGAGTGGCGGCACCGCAGCGAACGGTACGCCGAGAAGCTCGCAACCCCGGATACGTCGGTGGCCGACCTCGTCGGTGATGTCGATCCGGTGAAGGTCGCCGAGGGCCGCAGCTTGGGCGACCCCGAGACCATTCACTTCGGACTCGTCCCGCGCAGCCACCGCGGCATCGTGGCGATCAACGAGCTTCCAGACCTCGCCGAGCGCATCCAGGTCTCACTGCTCAACGTCATGGAGGAGCGCGACATTCAGGTTCGCGGCTACACGCTGCGGCTGCCACTCGACGTCATGCTGGTGGCGAGCGCGAACCCCGAGGACTACACCAATCGCGGACGCATCATCACCCCGCTCAAGGACCGTTTCGGGGCCGAGATCAGGACGCACTACCCCCTCGAGCTGGACGACGAAGTAGCCGTCATCGATCAGGAAGCGGATCTTCAGGCCGCGGTCCCGACCTACCTGCTCGAGGTGCTCGCTCGCTTCACCCGACTGCTGCGCGAGTCGCCGTCGGTGGATCAGCGCTCCGGCGTGTCCGCTCGATTCGCGATCGCAGCTGCCGAAACCATCGCTGCCGCAGCTGTTCACCGTGCCGCGATCCTCGGTGAGGCCGAGCCCGTGGCCCGGCCGGTCGATCTCGGCACCATCATCGAGGTGCTGCGCGGCAAGGTCGAATTCGAGTCCGGTGAAGAAGGCCGCGAGATCGAGGTACTCGAACACATGCTGCGCCGCGCGACCGCCGATACCGTCCGGGCACATCTGGGCGGTATCAACCTCGCCGCGCTGGTGACGGCAGTCGAGACCGGTGAACCCATCGTCACCGGCGACCGCATCACCGCCAAGGCTCTGCTCGACGAGCTACCGGACGTCGAGGTCATCGGCGACATCCACGAACGGCTGAACGCCACCTCGGACGGCGAGAAGGCAGCCGCCGTCGAACTTGCACTCGAAGGCCTCTACCTCGCGCGTCGGATCTCGAAGGATCCCGACGACGACGGCCAGACGGTGTACAGCTGATGCGTCGTTCCAGATACGGGCGGTACCACGACGGGCCGGATCCGCTTGCGCCACCGGTGGATCTGCGCGAGGCGCTCGACGCCATCGGCGAGGACGTACTCGAAGGGGCATCGCCGCGGCGGGCATTGCAAGAGATGCTGCGGCGCGGGACGAAGAACATGCGCGGGCTCGACGACCTGGCTGCCCAGGCGGCCAAGCGTCGCCGAGATCTGCTGAAGAAGAACAACCTCGACGGCACGCTGCAGGAAGTGCGTGAGCTGCTGGACAAGGCTGTGCTCGAGGAGCGCAAGGCGTTGGCGCGCGCGCTCGACGACGATGCGCGGTTCCAGGAGATGCAGATCGGTGATCTATCACCGTCCACTGCCCAAGCTGTGCAGGAGCTCTCGGACTACGACTGGCGCTCCTCGGAGGGGCGCGAGAACTACGAGAAGATCAAGGATCTGCTCGGACGCGAGATGCTCGATCAGCGTTTTGCGGGCATGAAGCAGGCCCTCGAAGGTGCCACCGAGGAGGACCGGCAGGCCATCAGCGAGATGCTGAAGGACCTCAACGAATTGCTCGACGCCCACAACAAGGGTGAGGACACCGACGAGCAGTTCGACGAGTTCATGAACAAGCACGGTCAGCATTTTCCGGAGAATCCGAAGAATGTCGACGAGCTACTGGATTCGTTGGCGGAGAGGGCTGCGGCGGCGCAGCGGCTGCGGAACTCTCTGTCTCCCGAGCAGCGAGCCGAATTGGATGCGTTGGCGCAGCAGGCCTTCGGTGACTCGAACCTGTTGAATCAGCTCGATCAACTCGATCAGAACCTGCAGCAGGCCAGGCCCGGTGAGGATTGGGACGGCTCGCAGAACTTCCGCGGCGAGAACGGCATGGGTCTGGGCGACGGTACCGGCGCACTCCAGGACATCGCAGATCTCGAGAACCTGGGAAACCAGCTCTCGCAGCAGTACAACGGCGCGGCACTGGACGATATCGACGCCGACGCGTTGCTGAAGCAACTCGGGCCCGAGGCTGCAGCCGATGCGCGGATGCTCTCGGAGCTCGAAAAGGCGCTTCAGCAGCAGGGTTTCATGGACAAAGGTGCCGACGGGCAATGGCGTCTGTCACCCAAGGCGATGCGTCAGCTGGGGCAGTCCGCGCTGAAGGATGTCGCCGGAAAGCTGTCTCGACGCGGCGGCGAGCGGGACACTCGCAAGGCGGGTGCGATGGGCGAGCCCACCGGAGCGTCGCGGGCGTGGGAGTTCGGCGATACCGAACCGTGGGACGTGACCCGTACGGTGAACAATGCGGTACTGCGTTCAGCGGCAACAGGATCGGGCTTTCCGGTGCAGCTGCAGGTGACCGATGTGGAGATCAGCGAGACCGAGACCAGAACGCAGGCCGCGGTTGCCTTGCTGGTCGATACATCGTTCTCGATGGTGATGGACGGCCGCTGGGTGCCCATGAAGCGCACTGCACTCGCTCTCAACCATCTGGTCAGCACCAGATTCCGCGGGGACGATCTGCAGCTGATCGGATTCGGCAGGCACGCACAGACATTGACGGCGTCGGAGCTGGCGGGATTGGACGGTGCCTACGATCAGGGCACCAACCTGCACCATGCACTGATGCTGGCAGTACGTCACCTGCGGCGTCATCCCAATGCACAGCCGGTGGTGTTGATCGTCACCGACGGTGAGCCGACTGCTCACCTCGAGCCGGACGGCCATGCGTATTTCGACTATCCGCCGTCGTCGAAGACTCTGGGATTGACGGTGCGGGAGCTCGATACCGTCGCGAAACTCGGTGCGCAGGTGACGATCTTCCGGCTCGGTGACGATCCCGGCCTGGCCAGAGTTGTCGACAAGATGGCCGAACGAGTGGGTGGACGGGTCATCGCGCCGGATCTGGACGGATTGGGTGCGGCAGTGGTGACCGACTACCTCAAGCGTCGACGATCGTAGTTACTTCTCTGCGGCCTTGATGTCCACCGAGACTCCACCCCAGAATGCGAAGCCGGTGATGATGACGCGGGGTGCTCCGGGGTGGGCTGCACTGACGTGCTCGAAACCGCCCATGATGCCCATGCCGCGAACCTCCACGCTCACCCCGGGCGGCACGGTGACCTCGATGCCGCCCATGATGGCCACGCAGTTGATGGTGGTGTCCGCTGCGGAGAACGAGGCCCGTCGCAGGTCGAGCTCGACGCCGCCCCAGAAGGCGAACGCGTCGATTCGCGGCGCGGCGGTCCAGTCTCCCTTGCGTACGGCACCACTCATGATGGCGATCACGCGGTCGTTCGAGGGACCGCCGGACGGTGCGGATGTGGGAGGCGGAGAGAGTGCCAGGTCGCCGGTGAGCAGATCGAGTTCGCCGTAGGTTTTGGCCTGGTACACCGCGGCGGTGCGTTCGTCGTACTCGCTCACGGTGAGTTGGCCGTTCGCAAAAGCATCGCTGAGCAGCTGTGCGACCAGATTTCTGTCTGCGTCGGCAGCGCGGACGAGGCTTCGATCTCGGTCGGGGAGATGATCGCTCACCGCTCGGACCCTACCTGCGTGGCGGTCAGGCCGCATTCAGGATTGTGCGGCTACCGAGTGGCGATGCCAATGTCATCTGCATGGTGGCGTAGACGGCAACCATGATGCAGGACTTGTCGGCAGCGTCGGGCCTGGTGCCGGTACGCAACTCGACGGTCACCGTCGAGTCGGTCTCGGTCACCGTGGCGTCGGCCCCGTAGCACTCGGGAGTGCCGGTGACGAAGTGCACGGCGATGGTGTTGGGGGAGACCTGACTCCACGACTCGAAGGGAGTGGTGGTGGCACCGATCAGGTCAGGAGTCGGCTCGAACATCGTGCCGACGTCGCCGACAGGAACCTCGTGTGGAACCGGAGGCGGGCTGGGCTGCTGGATGTGGCCGACGGGTGTGGTGACACCGAGCGTGGGCGCCGTGTCCTCGTCGCTGCCGGAGGCCGTACTGCAGCCCGCCAGCAGCAGGCACAACATGACACCTGCAGCGAGAAACCTCATACCGACCAAGCTAGCGCCGGGAGCTGAGGAGAACCTTTGTGTTCGGCTCACGCGAGCAAGACCGTCACGAGTGCGATGACGGGAATCGACACCAGCGTGGTCACGAACGCGGTGTCGCGGGCGAGTACCACTCCGCGCTGGTAGCGGCTGGCGAACACGAACACGTTCTGCGCGGTGGGCAGTGCCGATACGACGACGATGGCGAACAGGTCGTGACCGTCCAGACCGAAGACGAACCGGGCCATGAGGTAGCCGAGCACTGGCTGCAGCGCCATTTTGAACACGGTGGCCAGGGCGACGTCCCGCCGTGGGCTGCTGCCCTTCTGCAGTACGCGGGCACCGTACAAGGACAGACCGAAGGCAAGCAGTGCACCTGGAACGGACAGGTTGCCCACGAGTTGGAACGGCTGCATCAGCGCCTCGGGAAGCTCGAATCCCGTGATCGACAGGACGAGCCCCGCGGCTCCGGCCAGCACGATCGGGTTCCGAAACGGCGTCGTGACGGTCTTGAACAGGGAAACCTGATCGATCTTGGTGGAGATGTCGAGGATGGTCACGGCGATCGGCGTGTAGATCATGATCTGGAACAGCAGCAGGGGAGCGACGAAGTTGGCGTCACCCAGTACGAACACGGCGATCGGGATGCCCAGGTTGGCGGCGTTGACGTACGAGCTCGCGAGCGCACCGACTGTCGCGTCGGGCACGGCTCGTTTCAGTGCAAGCTTCGCGATGACGAAATAGATGGCTCCGACGAGCAATGCTGTGGAGCCGGCGACCGCCAACACCGGCGAGAGGATGACCGACAGATCCGAGTTCGCCAGCGTGACGAACAGCAGTGACGGCGTCGCGACGAAGAACACCAGACGACTGAGGACGAATTGACCGTGTTCGCCGAGCACCTTCAGGTGGGCGAGCAGGTAACCCAGTGCGATGACGACGAAGATGACGGTGAAGCCCTCGAGAACGCCGGACATCGTGGAAGTGCTCATTTCTTACTGGGAACGACAGAAAGGCCGCGTTGCCCTCAGGGCTACGCGGCCTTTCTCGAAAGCTGATTCAGCGGCTGGTGAACGGCAGCAATGCCATTTCACGAGCGTTCTTCACTGCGACAGCGACCTGGCGCTGCTGCTGCGGGGTGAGCCCGGTGACCCGACGGCTGCGGATCTTGCCGCGGTCGGAAATGAACTGACGAAGAAGGTTGATGTCCTTGTAGTCCACCGTGGTGACCTTGGCGGCGTTCAACGGGTTCTTCTTCGGTCGACGACCCGCCTCTGCGCGGACCTTCTTCGACGGTGCTCTCTTGACTGCCATCTCTACCTTTTCCCTTACCAGCTCGACTTGTGGACGCCTGGCAGCTCCCCACGGTGTGCCATCTCGCGCATTTTCACGCGGGACAGCCCGAATTTCCGTAGGTAACCGCGCGGACGTCCATCCGCAGCGTCACGATTGCGTAATCGTACCGGACTCGAATCGCGTGGCAGACGCTGCAGTGCTGCTTGGGCCTGGGCGCGCTCGGAATCGCTGCTCGAGGGCTTGCGAATGATCTCCTTGAGCTCCGCGCGACGCGTGGCCCAGCGGGCGACGATGACCTTGCGCTGCTCGTTCTTCTCTATCTTGGACTTCTTCGCCATGGCTAACGCTCTTCTCGAAAATCGACGTGCTTGCGGACGACGGGGTCGTACTTCTTCATCACCAATCGGTCCGGATCGTTGCGACGGTTCTTACGGGTGACATAGGTGTAGCCGGTGCCGGCGGTCGATTTGAGTTTGACGATCGGACGCACATCCGTGCTCTTGCCCATCAGATCTTCTCCCCGCGTGCGCGGATCTTGGCGACCACGGCGTCGATGCCGTCGCGGTCGATGGTCTTGATGCCCTTGGCCGAGAGGGTGAGGGTGACGCGACGGCCGAGGCTCGGCGCGTAGTACGTCTTGCGCTGGATGTTGGGGTCCCACCTGCGGCTGGTGCGCACGTGGGAGTGCGAGACGGACTTTCCGAAGCTGGGGGTACGGCCGGTGACTTGGCAGTGCGCTGACATGAGCAGTCCTTTCTGATCGTTATGACAATCGTTTTCGACAAAGCGCTGCTCTGAATGTAGCGTGCGTTCTCAAGTAATGAAAATCGTTGTCGAGAAGAAGGGTGCTTGTGAACAACTCAGCGGACGATCGAACCCCGATGGTCCTCGTCTCCGGCTGGACCGGAGCCATGGACGCTGTCGTGACCTCGCTACTCGCGCCGGGAACCGTCGCAGTGCGCCACGACCTGAGCCGCGTCACCGAGGGAGTGGTGCGGCGCACGCTCTGTGTGCTGGGCGAGAACCCGCGCGAAACCATCCTGGAACTGGCACACGGCTGTGTCTCGTGCACGCTCCGCGAAGACCTGCTGCCGCTGCTGCGTGCGTTGTCGACGCGCAGCAGTGTCGATCGCATCGTGCTCGTCCTGGACCCGGCCCTCGAGCCCGAGGCGTTGTGCTGGGCGGTGGACAACGTAGTCGTGGCAGACGTGGTGGGGCAGATCGACGGCCCGGCCTCGCGGGATGTGCGTATCGACGCCGTGATCGGCTGCCTCGACGCCGCAACCTGGTTGGCCGACGCGACCGGTGACGACGCGTTGGCCGATCGAGGCGTCGTCGCCAGTGGCGACGACGATCGAACCGTCGCGCAGTTGGTCGTCGGCCAGGTCGACTACGCCGACGCCCTTGTCGTCACTGCAGGTCCCGAGGTCGACGCGTGGGAGCGAGCACGCCTCGCCGCCGTTCTGGCGCGGTTGGCCCCGAACGCACCCGTCGTCTGGGTTGCCCAGGACGCAATGGTCGACGGCCCAGCAGTTCTCGCGTCTGTTCCCTTCGACGCTCGTCGCGGTGAGATCACGGACGCCCACTCGCCGCTGTTGCGGGGCCAGCCGCCCTTGACCGTCGACTGCGGGGTCGCACTCGTGGAATTCACCGCGACGAGGCCCTTCCACCCCGAGCGATTGCACGAGGCCATCGACGTGCTGCTCGACGGAGTCGTCACCGCCCGCGGACGGGCGTGGGTCGCCACGCAGCCCGACGAGGCACTGTGGATCGAGTCGGCCGGTGGCGGTCTGCGGGTGGCGAGCGCTGGAAAGTGGCTTGTCGCAATGACTCCGGCGGAACAGGACCGCATCGACACCACCCGACGGGCAATGGCCGCGTTGCGTTGGGACGAGCAGTTCGGTGATCGAGACACCTCGTTGGTGATCCTGGTCCATCAGGCCGACCCCACCGAGATCGACCGCACTCTGCAGTGGGCGTTGGTGTCCGACGACGAGATGACCGATCCCGCCCAGTGGGCCAGGTGGACCGACCCGTTCGGCCAGTGGCACGAAGACCCCTGCGACAGCAGTGAATCCCCGTACGCAGAACAATCACGAGAGGCAACAGAATGAAACCAGGCATCCACCCCGACTACCACCCGGTGGTGTTCCAGGATTCGAGCACGGGAAACAAATTCCTCACCCGATCGACCGTCACGTCGGTTCGCGAGACCGAGTGGGAAGACGGAAACACCTACCCGCTGATCGTCGTCGACGTCTCGTCCGAATCGCACCCCTTCTGGACCGGAGCCGCCCGCGTGATGGACACCCAGGGACGCGTCGAGAAGTTCGAGAAGCGCTACGGCCGCCGAAGCCGAAAGGACGTCTGAGTCATGGCTGTTCCGAAGAGAAAGATGTCGCGCTCGAACACGCGGAGTCGTAGAGCCCAGTGGAAAGCCGTTGCCCCGGATCTGGTGACGGTGCGTTTCCAGGGCACGGAGTTCCGGGTTCCACGCAGACTGGTCAAAGCGGTGCAGACTGGGGTGTACGACCCGAGCTGACCCCCTGTCGTGCGCGTTTTGCGCCCTTCCCGGTACGCAAAACGCGCACGAGGGCGGAGCCCGCTACGTTTGATCGATGAGTCAGATGGCACCGTCGACGAAAGACGTCAAACGATGGCGGCAGTACCTCGCCGACGAGCGGGCCGAGGCCGCCGTCTATCGCGATCTGGCCGGCCGACGCAGCGGCGAGGAGCGAGAGATACTGCTCGCACTCGCCGATGCGGAAGGCCGCCACGAGCAGCATTGGCGAAATCTGCTGGGTGAGCGAGTCGGCATGCCGCTCAAAGGCGACATCCGCACTCGAATCCTCGGTGTCCTGGCGCGCCGGTTCGGTTCGGTGTTCGTCCTCGCGTTGGCACAACGAGCCGAAACCCGGTCGCCGTACGCCACCGATGACGATGCAACGGAGGCGATGACTGCCGACGAGCAGATCCACGCCGAGGTGATCAGAGCGCTCGCTGCGCGCGGTCGCAATCGGCTCTCCGGCACTTTCAGGGCCGCGGTGTTCGGTGCCAACGATGGACTGGTGAGCAACCTCGCTCTGGTACTCGGCATCAGCGGCTCCGGAGTGTCCAACCAGATCGTCTTGGTCACCGGACTCGCAGGATTGCTCGCGGGTGCGCTGTCGATGGGTGCAGGCGAATACGTCTCTGTGCGTTCGCAACGCGAGTTGCTCGAGGCGTCGTCCCCGGACAGCGCCGCGAGCGAAGCCGTCCAACATCTGGACGTCGACGCCAACGAACTGGCGCTGGTGTACCGGGCCCGGGGAATGACGCATGAGGAGGCCGACGCAAAAGCGTCGGAAGTGTTGCGGCTGTTGCCCACCGACGACGAGATGGCGCCCTACCTCGACGAGCACGAGTCCATCGGAACCGGACTCGGAGCGGCCGGAGCCAGCTTCTGCTTCTTCGCCTCGGGGGCGGTGATCCCTGTGTTGCCGTATCTGTTCGGCCTCGAAGGCTTTGTCGCGCTGATCGTCGCCGCCGTTCTCGTCGGGCTGGCTCTGATCTGTACCGGTCTGGTGGTGGGACTGCTCAGTGGTGGACCGCCCGTCAAACGTGCTCTGCGACAGCTCGCCATCGGCTACGGCGCGGCTGGGGCGACGTATTTGCTTGGCTTGGCATTCGGTGGGGGAGTGTAGGGCGCGGCGTTGTGGGCAGGTTTGCGCATTATCGGGCCCGATCGACGGGATCCCGTCGATGCGCGGCAGTTCCGTGCACTGAGTCCCGCGTTCTTCCATTCCCGCCGCTCGACTTAATTCGCTCGCGTCGAAGAGGTTTCGCTCGATAGGGTCATCACCATGCGTGCTACTTGTCTGCCTTGTGCGGTTCTCGATACGAGAGCCGGTCTGAGCGTTGTGCTGCGCGCATGTTCGCCCGAACTGCGTGCTGCTCTCCGTGGCAAACAGGCACAGTTCGTAAATCGACCCATCGAATAACGCCCTCTTGTGCAAGGGGGCAGGAAGGAACATCATGCCCCCGAACAAGGTGGGCTTACGGCTGCTCAACTGGGCGTCACAGCTCGAGGACAAGACGCTCGAGCAGGCTCGCGAAACAGCGTCGATGCCGTTCGTGCATCCGCACGTCGCCCTGATGCCCGACGCCCACAGCGGTATGGGAAGCGCCATAGGAACAGTGATTCCTACGCTGGGCGCTGTTATTCCGGCCGCCGTCGGTGTCGATATCGGCTGCGGAATGATCGGTGTCCGAACGGAATTCATGCTCGACGACGTCGACGGCCGTAATCTTACGGACCTGCGACTCGCCATCGAGGCAAGCATCCCGCTGTCGCCCGGCAACTACAACGCCGGCGTCGACCGGTGGGACTTCACCGCACCGAAGCTACTCGAACTCGAGGAGTTGGCGGCCAAGGACGGTGTCGAGCTGAACCACTCACCGCAGTGGCGTGAGCAGCTCGGTTCGTTGGGCGGCGGCAACCACTTCATCGAGCTGTGCCTCGACGAGACCGATCGAGTGTGGCTGTTTCTGCACAGTGGGTCGAGGGGCGTCGGCAACAAGATCGCCAAGAAGCACATCGCGATCGCGCAACGCTTGTGTGCGCAGTGGTGGATCTCGTTGCCCAACAAGGATCTGGCGTACCTGCCCGAAAGCTCCCGTGAATTCGGGCGGTACATCCGAGACCTGAAGTGGGCGCAGCTGTTCGCTTACCTGAATCGCGCCGAGATGATGGACCGCTTCGGCGCGGTGTTCGCCGAGTGGATGGGAACCGACGATCATCGCGAGGTCGAGCGGATCAACTGCCATCACAATTACACGGTGAAGGAAACGCACGCGCACAAGGACGTGTGGCTCACTCGTAAGGGTGCAGTCGACGCACACGAGGGTGTTAGGGCGATCATCCCGGCGTCGATGGGAACTCGTTCATACGTGGTCGTCGGTAAGGGTTCCAAGGCCGGCCTGTGCTCGGCACCGCACGGTGCGGGACGACAGTTCTCTCGGACCGAAGCCAGGAAGCGGTTCACCTACGAGAACCTGCAGGAGCGGATGAAGGGAATCGAGTTCCGCGACAGTGCAGACTTCATCGACGAGATTCCGGACGCCTACAAGCCCATCGACGTCGTGATGGAGGATGCCCGTGACCTGGTGAGCATCGAGCACGAGCTGCGTCAGATCCTCAACGTCAAGGGGACCTGAGAACTTTCCGTCGCGTCCGGGACTTCGCAGTGTTGCGAAGTCCTGGGCCCGACGGGATTGTCCCCGTTCGTCCCGTTGTGCATCGGTGTTCTCCATCTGTTCACCTATCGTGCTCCGTTCTGTTCAGCGTCCGAGGGGGGTCTGCGGTCACGATCGATGCATGACGCTCAATCCCGCAGGCGAGACCGTCGCGACCGGAATCCCGGGCACTCTCGCCGAGAACATGACCATGGCCGAGCAGCACGACTGGCATCGGTCGTTCCTGCGTCGGCACCCGGTCAGCCGACGTAACTTCCTGGTGGGAGCCGCCGCTACGGCTGCCGCGGTAGGCGTCGGGAATTCGGTGTTCGCCCGCACCGCCTACGCGCAGGACGCTCCATTGGCCGTCGCCGGCCGGCACATGGGATTCGGAAACGACCCGGCGACGCAGCTGCGGTTCTCCGCTCAACTCTCGCGTAATCCCGGCCTCACCGGCGTCTTTCTCGACCACGGCCCTACGCCTGCACTGGGCGCGACGACGTCCGCCGAGGTGCGCAACCTGATCAGCCAGGTGCCGCAGACCGACGGCGGAATTCTCTCGGCGGAGCAGTACTACGTGCACGTGCCCGTCGACAATCTGACGCCCAAGCTGCCGCACTACTACCGCTGGCGCACCGCCGACGGCTTCGTCAGCGACATCCGGAGCGCGTCTCCGGCATTGCCGACCGGTCGTATCGCTCCGTTCCGGTTCACGATGATGGGCGATCAGGGCGTCGACGAAACACCCTCGCAGCCGCCGGGTCTGGTGGCCGGAGACTACGACGACCTGTACTACAAGGCAGACAACGAACCGTCGGTCAAGCACGCGCGCAACATCAATCGGCAGATCGAGGCATCGCGTCCGGACTTCCACATTCTCGCCGGCGATATCGCCTACGCGGATCCGTCGGGTGCCGGTCTACCGCCGCAGTTCGCGAAGCACGGTCAGACGCCGCCGAAGGGGTTCGACAAGTTCAACCCCTTCGTCTGGGACGGCTACTTCCAGGCGATCGAGGCCAGTGCGTCCACCGCACCGTGGTTGTTCGCGACTGGTAATCACGACATGGAAGCCCTATACAGCCCCAACGGATATGGCGGCCACGCAGCACGTCTCGATCAGCCGACCACCGGGCCCAAGGGATGCCCGTCGGCTTACTCGTTCGTCTACGGCAACACCGCCGTCCTCTCGCTCGACGCGAACGACGTGAGCTACGAGATCAAGGCCAACACCGGGTACAGCGGAGGAGCCCAGAACACCTGGGTGGAGCAGACTCTCGCGAAGTATCGTGCTGATCCGAACATCGACTTCATCGTCTGCTTCTTCCATCACTGTGCGTACTCGACCACCTCGACACACGCGAGTGACGGCGGCGTGCGCGACGCATGGGTATCGCTGTTCGACAAGTACGAGGTCGATGTAGTGCTTCAGGCGCACAATCACGTCTTCGAGAGGACCGATCCCATCCGCGGCAATCGTGCGACGCGGGTGGCCGGCGACAACGCGACGGTGTGCGGAAAGACCGACGGCACGGTGTACTACACCGTCGGCGGTGGCGGCCGTCCCCGATACACGTTCCAGGACGGCGAGGGCGTGAGCTACCGCGGCAACGAGTTGCCCGACACGGCAGTTCCGAACAGCTACGTGTGGGCACCCGACGGCACCAAGTCGGCCGAGTCGATCACCTGGTCTCGGGTGCGATTCCTGAACTACTCGTTCGTCAGAGTCGATGTGGTGCCGGGTATTCCGGGAATCAAGGCCAGCACGATGACCATCGGTGCCATCGACGGATACGGCAATGAGTTCGACCGACTCACGTTCGAGCGGACGATCCCCGTCGGCCCGATCTTCGGTTCGTCCTGACACCCTTGTGAGCGAAACTTCGACCCCCTCTACGAATTTCCGCTCACCTGCGGCGAAGCCGCTCTACAACCACTTCTGGCGTTTGAACACCACGTAGAGCGCGCTCGAACAGATCACCATGGCAATCAGTGCCATCGGATATCCGAGTTGCCACTTCAACTCCGGCATGTCGTCGAAGTTCATTCCGTAGATGGCGGCGATGAGCGAGGGCGCGAAAAGTATTGCGCCCCAGGACGAAATGCGCTTGACCTGTTCGTTCTGTTCCAGGCTGACCTGGGTCATGTTGCGCATTTCTTCGTTCTGCTGCTGCGCCACCATGGTGGAGTGCACGGTCATTGCGTTCTGCAGATTGGACCGAAATGCCTCGATGCGGTCGGAGATGCGGATCGCGTGGTCCAGCACGTCGCGAAGATTGCGCTGCAATTCGACGTCGACGTGATACTTGTCCGATCCGCGCTTGAGGGATTCGATCATCTCGACCAGAGGCTTTGCAGCACGATCGAATTCGGATACCTCACGCAACAGTGAATAGATTCGTCGCGACACACTCGGATCGCCGGTGAACAGCTGATCCTCGATCTCGTCGATGTCGGTCTGCAAACCCTTGATGACGGGAACGTACTCGTCGACCACTTGGTCGAGGATGCCGTACAGGATCGCTTCGGGACCGAGACCGAGCAATTCGGGCGATTCCTCGAGTCGATGCCGTACCTTCCCGAGTTCGGGCGATTCGGCGTGGCGAATGGTGACGACGAAATCGACGCCGAGAAAAATGTGCAATTCGCCGAATTCGACCTTTTCGGTCTCGTCGATGTATCGGGCGGGGCGCAGTACGACGAAGAGTTGCTCGGCATACCGTTCGAGCTTCGGCCGTTGATGGGCCGCAATGGCATCCTCGACTGCCAATCGATGCAGACCGAATTCAGTTGCCACAGCGTTGATTTCGCTGAGTTCAGGTCGGTAGAGGCCGATCCATGCCATTCCGTGACGATCTCGCATGCACTCGAAGGTGATATCGAGGCTCTCGGGATTCGCGGTTCGCTTCCCCTCGACGTAGACGGCGTTGTCGACGATCGGCACTTCTGATCACCTCGGTTCGAGAAACAGACGTGCCGGACGGCACCCGATCGAGACTATCGTGTGAACGGCCGAGCTAGCCGTTGCCGACGATCACCAGAATGGTCGCGTTTTCGCTCACCTTGGTACCGGCCTGAAAATTCGTTCCGATCACGGTCGCGTCGGGACGGTCGTAGTCGGTAATGACGTCGGTGAAGCCGGCATCCGAGAGTGCCTGCAGCGCATCCGATTCTGAGCTCCCCGCGACAACGGGGATCGTGGCCCGATCCGGCGCGGCTTGAGCGACGGCAGCACCGCCGAGTGAGAGGGCACCGGCTACGGCGATCGTGGCGATGGTCTTCTTGAATCCGATACGCATGATGTTCTCCTCGGTGAGGCGGAATCGCTGACAACACGACACTGCTCGCCGATGCTGAGTCGCCCCTCGGATGTTGCTGTGAAGCTGCTGTCAGTGCCGTGACATGCTGATCCGATGCTTCTCGACCTCCTCGGCTACATCGGTATCGCAGTCTTCGCGGCGTCAGGTGCTTTGGTCGGAGTACACCGCCGGTTGGATCTGTTCGGGGTCTGCGTCGTCGGAATCACGACGGGCATCGGCGGCGGAATCATCCGTGATCTTCTCCTCGGCATCCATCCGCCGACGTCGTTGGACACGTGGCCGAATCTCACCGTCGGGTTCTTCGCGTCGTTGGTGGTCTTCGTGGCTCATCGACAGATGGGCAAGGTCCGACGCGGCGTTCTCGTGCTCGACGCTTTCGGGATGGGATTGTTTGCGTCGACCGGTGCGACGATCGCGTTGGCTTCCGGGGGAAGCGCCCTGTCGGGAGCCCTCATCGGCACCACAACGGCGGTGGCCGGCGGCGTGATCCGAGACGTGCTGGTCAACGAAGTGCCCCTGCTCCTGCATCGAGACCTGTATGCCCTGCCGGCGTTGCTCGGCGCGTCGACGGTCGTGTTGGCAGACGTCCTGACGCTGCCGGAGAACGTAGGACTGGTCGTGGGAACAGTGCTCGCGACGGGTTTGCGTCTGCTCGCGCTGTGGCGGAAGTGGAACCTCCCGCTGGCTCGGAACCTTCCAGTGCTCTAGGGGGAGTAGGTACCCCTCTCAGACAGATCTCAGTCGACCAGGACAAACTGTACGAATGCGGATATTGGTGGTCGACGACGATCGAGCCGTGCGTGAGTCGTTGCGCAGGTCGCTGACGTTCAACGGGTACACCGTGGACCTGGCGGTCGACGGTCTCGACGCGCTCGAGCAGGTGGCGGCGGGACGCCCCGATGCGTTGGTACTCGACGTGATGATGCCTCGGCTCGACGGCCTCGAAGTGTGCAGACGATTACGCAGTGTGGGCGACGACCTGCCGATCCTCGTGCTGACGGCTCGGGATTCTGTCTCCGAGCGCGTCGCCGGTCTCGATGCGGGTGCCGACGACTATCTGCCCAAGCCGTTTGCGCTCGAAGAACTTCTGGCCCGGCTGCGGGCCTTGCTACGGCGCACCGCGATGGAGGCGGGCATCGACTCGGAGACCATGACGTTCGCGGACCTGTCTCTGGACCCGGTCACCCGGGAGGTCTCGCGTGCCGAGCGCTCCATCAGCCTCACCCGCACCGAATTCTCGTTGCTCGAGATGCTGATGACGAACCCGCGCCGAGTCCTCACCAGAAGTCGCATCCTCGAAGAAGTCTGGGGCTACGACTTCCCTACGTCGGGCAACGCGCTCGAGGTGTATGTCGGTTATCTGCGACGTAAGACCGAGGCGGAGGGGGAGTCGAGGCTGATCCACACCGTGCGCGGTGTCGGGTACGTCCTACGCGAAACGCCCCCGTGATGGTCGCTTCGTTCGGACGCAAGACGGCCGACGTCGGTGCTGGCGCGCCTACTCCGATGAGACCGCCGACACCGCTGACGCGGTCGGTGTCCCTGCGCTGGCGGGTGACATTACTTGCGGCCTCGGTCGTCGCAATCGCGGTGGCAGTGATGGCCATCGCCGCATACACGGTGGTGTCGCGAGCGTTGTACGGCGATGTGGACACGCAATTGCGTTCTCGGGCATCGGCTTTGGCCGAGTCGACCCTCGTCTCGTACGACCCTCGCTTCGTTGCCGGTGCCACGTTGTACAGCACCGACGTGAGTGTGGCTCTGATCTATCCGGACATGTCCAGCTACAACCCACCGGGCCCGAAGGTGCCTATCGGCGACGCCGAACTCGCTGTGGTGCGGGGCGATCAGCAGTCGTCGCTGCGGACGCTCGACGACCAGCGAGTGCTGGCCATCCGGACCAATGACGGCAGCACCCTCGTCGTGGCGCAGCGGCTGTTGCCCACCGGAGAAGTGCTGGACCGGTTGGCGTGGGTCCTGTTGATCGTCGGCGGCTGCGGAGTGGTGTTGGCTGCCGGAGCAGGTATGGCAGTGGGACGTACTGGTTTACGTCCGATCGCGCGACTGACGGCTGCAGCCGAGCGAGTGGCGCGTACCGACGATCTGACGCCCATCCCGGTCACCGGTGACGACGAATTGGCGCGATTGACAGAGAGTTTCAACACCATGCTCCGGGCGCTCGCCGAATCCCGCGGCAGGCAGAGCAGATTGGTCGCCGACGCAGGCCACGAACTCCGGACACCGTTGACGTCGCTTCGGACCAACATGGAGTTGCTCATCGCGGCCGGTCGCCCTGGTGCGCCGTCCATTCCGGACGAGGACATGGCCGAACTGCGAACCGACGTGGTGGCGCAGATTCAGGAACTGTCCACGCTGGTAGGGGATCTGGTCGATTTGGCGCGTGAGGATGCACCGGAGACGGTGTTCGAGCGCGTCGATCTGGCCGATGCCGTCGAACGTAGCCTCGAACGAGCACGCCGACGCCGCAACGAAATCGACTTCGAAGCAACGCTGATGCCGTGGTTCGTCTACGGCGACCAGGCGGGATTGTCGCGGGCCGTGTTGAACGTGCTGGACAACGCAGCGAAGTGGAGTCCGAGCGGCGGCGAGGTGCGAATTGCCATGCGGCAGATCGGTGATGGCCTGCTCGAGTTGACGGTGGACGACGCGGGCCCGGGTATCCCCGAGGAAGATCGCGAGTTGGTGTTCGAGCGCTTCTATCGCTCCACGGCATCGCGCTCGATGCCGGGATCCGGTCTGGGGCTTGCGATTGTGCGACAGGTGGTCGTCAAGCACGGCGGCACCATCGGGGTCGAGGTATCCGAACGCGGCGGTGCGCTCATTCGGATCGTGCTACCGGGCGAAGGTGCCCCGGATCCGCACACACTCTCGGCACCCTGACCGCACTCTCGGGAAACTGATAGGCGGATCTCAGCGCGCTCTCAGTACCGCCCTGCACAGTGAGTAGCAAGAAGGCGGGCGGACCTCGGAAGTCGAGGTCCCTACTGAAGGAAGCAGCAACGATGAGTGACGACCGTAACGAATCCGAACAGCCCGGACAGGGTGCCGGGTCCGAGCAGCATCCGGTGAACCGGGCTTCGGGCGGCGACGAGCAGAACTACTCGGCCCAGCAGCATCCGACCCAGCAGGATCCCGCCCAGCAGCACCCGACGCAGCAGTTCCCGTCCCAGCAGGGCCAACCCCACAACACAGGGTCGCAACCGCCGCAGCAGGGTTACCCGCAGCAGTACGCCGGCTACGGGCAAGGGGCCTACCAGCCCGGCTACGGGCCCTACGGCCAGCAGGGTCATCCTCAGGCGTCCACGCAGGCCCATGCTCAGCCGCAGCACGTTGCACCGCAGTCGAACTCGGTACCGGGAGCTGTGAAGACCCGGTCCGGTCGCTCGGCGCTGGTCGCCGGAGCCATCGCGCTGGTTCTGGTCGGCGGCGGAATCGGCGGCGCGGTCGGTGCGATCGCGACCAACAACGCCAACGGCAACGGTGGCGCAGTCAGCAATTCGTTGAACTCCACTGTGACGGCCGCGCAGCCGGCCGCCAATTTCCCCGACGGCTCCGTTCAGGCCGTGGCCAACAAGGTTCTCCCGAGCGTCGTGCAGATTCAGGTCAAGGGTTCTCAGCAGGAGGGGGAGGGCTCGGGCGTCATTCTGAGCAGTGACGGTTTGATCCTCACCAACAACCACGTCGCGACGGGGGCGGGAGCCAACGGCAAACTCACCGTTGCGTTCTCGGACGGCTCGGTGGCCGACGCCACGCTCGTCGGTGCCGATTCGGTATCGGACATGGCCGTCATCAAGGCCGAGGGCAAGACCGATCTGACGCCCATCGAACTCGGTTCGTCGTCGAATCTCGAAGTGGGACAGCAGGTTGTCGCGATCGGTTCACCGTTGGGCTTGGCGGGCACCGTCACCACCGGCATCGTGTCGTCGCTCAACCGCCCGGTCTCGACGTCGGGTGAATCCGGCAACCAGAACTCGGTGATCGACGCCATCCAGACCGACGCGGCGATCAACCCGGGCAACTCGGGTGGTGCGTTGGTCAACACCGAGGGCCAACTGATCGGCATCAACACCGCGATTGCCACGCTGGGTGGTAGCGAGGGCTCCGGCGCGCAGAGCGGCTCCATCGGCCTGGGCTTCGCGATTCCCGTGGATCAGGCCAAGCGCATCGCCGACGAGCTGGCTACCACCGGCAAGGCCACGCAGGCCATGATCGGGGTGCAGGTGCCGTCGCAGGACGATGCCAACGGCGCAACCGTCGTCGAGGCCACCGAGGGTGGACCGGCAGCATCGGCAGGAATTCCGAAGGGTGCCGTGATCACCAAGCTCGACGATCGCATCATCTCCAGCGGTGACGCGCTGATCGCAGCGGTGCGTTCGCACGCTCCCGGGGATTCCGTCACCGTCACCTACACCGACGGTGGAAGTGAGAAGACGGCGAAGGTGACGCTCGGAACCGCAGAGCCCGCGGCGGCTCAGCAGCAGCCCCAGACACAGCAGCAGGAACAGCAGCTGCCCTTCCAGATCCCGTCGTTCCCGGGCGGTCGTTGATGTTGCGGGAAGCGGGTAGGCACGGGACGGTTGCAACGATTTACGCACAGCGTGAGCCGGGTGGAGGCCTTACTACTACGGTGAGCGGTATGGAACTCGACGCACCACTGGCAGGACGCGCGTTGGTCGTCATCGTGGACGACCGGACTGCGCACAGCACCGAGAAGGATTCGACGGGTCCGCTCGTCACCGAACTGTTGACAGAGGCAGGTTTTCTCGTCGACGGCGTCGTTGCAGTGACTGCCGACGAGGTCGACGTGCGAAACGCGCTCAACACTGCGGTGATCGGTGGTGTCGATCTGGTGGTCTCCATCGGCGGCACCGGGGTCTCGCCGCGAGATGTGACCCCCGATGTCACCGCCGAGGTGCTCGATCGTGAGATTCCGGGCATCAGCGAGGCATTGCGGTCGTCCGGTCTGGCAGCAGGGTCGCTGGACGCGGGCTTGTCCAGAGGCTTGGTCGGCGTCTCCGGCAGCACTCTGGTGGTCAACCTGGCCTCGTCGCGGGCCGCTATTCGCGACGGCATGGCGACGCTGACTCCGTTGGCCAGCCAGGTCATTGCCGAGTTGTCGGGGCTGGACGCGTAGCGATACCGATGAACGAGCCGAACGACGATCGATCGGCCGAAGACGAAGCGAGCCGGGCCCGAGCAGAACGGGCCCGGCTCGCTCGCATCTTCGGCGAGGTACTTCCGGAGACGACCGGGGACGAGCGACAAGACGGTCCGGATGCAGGGTCGAGCGGATCGAAGTCGGACGAATGGTTGGAACAGCAGCGACCACCCCATTACTTTTGATGTGATCCACGACACATTTTCTTGGCTGGAATGACAGGTCTGTTAGTTACTCGTTTACCTAGCGTTAGCGAGCTACCCAGTAGTAGCTTCGGACGCCGAGCCTCAAATCGGACGTAGTGGACGCGACGCAGACCGGACTATTCGGCCGATCCGGACATGGCCGTGTCGGAGTATTCCCACATCAGGGTGGGTTTACTCGAATGAGACGGATGTAACGGTTTGGCGCTTCCGCGAGATGCTGTGACTCGGGTTATCGCTAACACTGCTGTGAAAGTTGTTCACGCCGTCGAAACACATCACGAGTCGGCAACGTTTGAAGGCCGATCGTAGGGATTGTCACGGTCAGGCATCTCCTCTAATGTTCCCCTCAGCTTCCAAGGATCAGGGCGTGGGACCAACCGGTGCCGCGCCCTTCATCTCGGAACAGTTGAACGAGGATGTGGCCTTCACGGCTCCATCCGGCTCGGGCTCGTTCGCATCGTTGCGGCCGATCTAGTTCGAGGGTGAAAGCCACAAGCTTCCCCGTGCGACACCGCGCTGGGACTGAACATGATGAGGAATAAATGACGGAGATCCAGAAGTCGCGGCGCAGCCGGGGACTCAAGTCCATGAGCGTCGCAGTTGCTGCCAGCGCTTCGGTTGTCGGCCTGGTGCTCGGTACCGGAACCGCTTCCGCCGCTGTCGACAGCTCCAACTCGGTTGTCGACGCCGATGGCAACACCATCACGGTGACGCTGTCCGACACCTTCATCAACGGTGTTGCTCCGCTCGACGGCAGCCCGCTCACCCGTGAGTGGTTCGCTAACGGCCGGGCTTCCTACGACGTCCAGGGCCCCTCGGCCGACGACTTCGAGGGCACCCTCAAGATCGGTTACCAGGTCGGCTACCCGATGAGCCTCAACGGAACCGTCACGATCGAGTGGGCTACGCCGTCCGCAGATCTGGGCATCTCGAGCGGCAACGACTCTTCCGTCACCGGTACCTTCCCCCTCGACGGAACGGCACCTTCCGTTGGACCTCTCACCGGCACGGGAACGTCCAGCAGCGGTCTCGATATCGGCGTTCAGCTGATCCCACAGGCCACCGCGGCGATCGAGCTGGGCAACGGCCCGGGCGTCATTCAGTCCGAGGGCGCAGTCGCAGTCATCGACGAGTCGGCAGACCTCACCTCTTCCGAGGGTGACGCAGCAGGCACCAGTGGCTCCCTCCAGATCGCGAACCTGCACGGAACCGCCACCGGCATCCTGGGCAACGTCACGATCCGTCCCTACGTTTCGCTGGTAAGCGCTACGGGCGACGCTGCTGTCACGTACGGTGCACCGGTTCGTCTCAACTGATTTCCGAATCGGTTGTAGCTCGGTGAAGTAAGTTCACGAGTTCTGAATTACACGAGTTCAGGCCCGTACGGATCACTCCGTACGGGCCTGAACTATGTTCGGCACAAGGCAATTCGATTTGTACAGAGAGGCACTGAACCAAAGATGCACTCGAAAGCCCGTTACACAGTTGCCGCTGCAGGAGCGATCCTTGCTCTCGGCCTCGCCGCCGGTTGCAGCAGCGACGAGTCCGCGGCCTCCGGCGAGAACACCGGCGTCTGTAACACCTTCGCGGCCGACCACAATGCATTCGTGGGCCTGGCGGCGGCAGGACCAGGATCCGCCGAGAACATCGACGAGTGGACCGCCGACAAGCAGGCCGCAGTCGACAAGCTGAAAGCCCTGCCCGGCACCGCGTCAGGAGATGTTGCGAGCTCGCTGACGACTTTCAGCGATGGGCTGCCGGCGGACACACTCGAGCTCTCGACCACCGACAGTGAATCCGGTAAGGCGTTCGTCGACAACGGCGCAGCTGTGAAGTCTGCCTGCGAGGCCGACGGCACGACGATCACCCTCGACGCACTTCCGCTGTCCACGTTCACCAACTGATCGCCTGACGGCCCTCTCGGACTGTCCCATCATCACCCCCCACCAACGAATGAATGTGCCAGTCACACACTCTGAGTGCGTGACTGGCACATTCATTCGTTAGGGGGCCGCCCAAGCGTGGGCGTGGGCGTCAGTCCTTGGAGTGCTTACCGAGGTCGGGGGAGGAGGAATCCATAGCCTCGCCGCTTCCGCCCGTGGTGTCTTCGGCAGTCGAAAGCTTCTGTCCCGCTGCGGTACCGCCGGCAAGGATGTCGCGAATCTGCACCAGCACGTCGACGTCGCTCAGTTCCTTCTCCGGCTGGCTGACGAAGCGCTTCTTCGCGGTATTCACCGGCAGGATCAGCACGAAGTAGACCACTGCGGCGATGATGACGAAGTTGATGATCGCGGTGATGACAGCGCCGACATTGATGAACGATTCCGGCGACGACGTCACCTGGAACCCGAAGCCGTATTCGTTGGAACCGCCGAGAGCGGCGACAAGCGGGTTGATGATATTCGTGGTGAATGCGGTGACGATGGCGGTGAATGCCGCACCGACGACCACTGCGACTGCGAGGTCAACAACATTGCCCCGCAGTAGAAAGTCCTTGAAGCCCTTCAGCATGAGCCCTTCTCCCAACGCTCGGTATGTTCTGTCTCGAGGAACGTTAGTGCAGAGTGACCGTTAGAGCACTGACCAACGATGCGGCGGCCACCGTCGTCGCATCGTCGGTGGGTAAGGCCAACAGCACCACGCGATCTCGCTGTCTGCTGCCCCCGGCGTCGGCGGAGACGAGTACGACCACAGCCCCGGACGCCAGTACCCGGGCCGCCGGGACAGCATTCGGGTCGTCCTGCACCTCGACGGTCAACACGTCGACCTGATCGCCTTCCCGCAGCAGGTCGCTCACTCCGGCGTCCGCGAGATGCACCGGTACGACGCGCGCCTCGGTCCCCAGTGCCGTCGTGGCGGTCCGAGATCCGAGTAGGCGTACGTCGGTGAGCAACTCGCCCGTTCGTACCGGCCCGGTCAGCGTTTGGCCGTCCACCGCAGCCGTATCGATCAGTGCGCCCTCGGGAACACTGGCTGAATCCCAGTCGCTGACGACCACATCGGCCGGCGTCAGAACCGTCCCGGGTGTCAGATCGCGTCCTGCGGTGATCACCTCGACTCGGTCGTCGCCTGCGGCGTCGTCGACGAACAAGACTGCTGCAAGTGCCACCAATGCGCCTGCCGCCACCCGCCGGAACTTCGGGGAGCCGACCCACGCCGGCCGCAGGGTGATGCGATCGAGCAGAGTCGAGTCGAGTCGGTTCTTACGAGCGGTCATGCTGGAACGCTATCGCCGACGAAGGCGCTTCGAACGCCGAAAAGGCCGGGCTGTGGATAACGGCCCGGCCTGTGGATGAAGCGGAAAGCTACTGGCTTGCAGCAGCTTTCGTGGTGGACGACGAAGACGAGGAGCTCGACGACGACGAATCGGAAGATTTCTTCTCGGCCGGCTTGGAGTCGGACTTGGACTCGGACTTCGAGTCCGACTTCGCGGCGGCAGCATCGGACTTCTTCTCGCCTGCGCCCTCGCTCGAGGTGCTCGAGCCACCGCGACTGTCGGTGCGGTAGAAGCCGCTGCCCTTGAAGACGATGCCGACGGAATTGAACAGCTTTCGAAGCTTGCCGGAGCACGCCGGGCACACCGTCAACGTGTCGTCGGTGAAGGACTGGACGATGTCGAAGCGGTTGTCGCACTCGGTGCAGGCGTATGAGTAAGTGGGCATCGTGTTTCCTCCGCGCTGGTCACCGAGGAGATTGGCTGCTCTACGAGCCGAGGCCGAACACCGCCGGTGTCTTATCTGTTCGTCGAAACTGGGGAGAGCATTAGCACTCTACAGTCAGGAGTGCCAACCAATCGAATCGGAACGTTATTCCGTACCCGAGCGTACGAGTCCGCCGCCGGGAGTCAATCTGTGCGTCACTCTTCGGTCGTGCGGTTCGTCGGGTAGTCGATCCATCACTTCGCTGTCGCGCACCACCGCGACCAGCATCGCGTCGGGTCTGCACAGGTCCAGTGTGCGGTCGTAGAAGCCCGCACCGCGGCCCAACCGAACACCGCGCCGATCGACGGCCAACGCCGGAATCAGCACCAGCGAGCAGCCGGCGACGGCGTCGGGTTCCAGAAGAGGGCCGGAGGGTTCCAGCAAACCGAACGGAGCAGTGACCAGGGAGTCGCGACCGGTGTACACCACCCACCGCAACGGTCCCGGCTCGTGCGCACTCGGAAGCAGGACGGTGGAGCCGGCACGGACCATCGCGTCGAGCATCTCGATCGACCCCGGCTCCCGGCCGACCGGCACGTACGCGGCCACCGACGGGTGTTCGGCAGCCAACTCGGCCACGACATGGCAGAGTGCGGAGGACTCCACCGCGCGCTGCGCATCGTCGAGCAGTCGGCGTTGGGCGAGGACATGTGCCCGCCAACGATCCTTGGGCGTGTTCTCCGATAATTCGGGAACGCTCACAACGGTTCACCCACCCTTCCTGTGCTGTCGTTCAACGATATGCACTCGGGGGTAGAACGCAGCACACGGCGAGCAGATCTACAGAAACCATGGATAGGGTGAGCACCATGACAGAAGCCGTTACAGCGACGACCGCCGCCACGCCTGTGCATTTCCGCACGGCCATCGTCCCCGCCGCAGGCATGGGAACCCGGTTTCTGCCGGCGACGAAAACCGTTCCGAAGGAACTGCTTCCGGTCGTCGACACACCCGGTATCGAACTCGTCGCCGGAGAAGCGGCCGATTCCGGTGCACAGCGGTTGGTCATCGTCACCTCACCCGGCAAGGACGGCGTCGTCGCCCACTTCGTCGAGGATCTCGTTCTGGAAAAGAAGCTCGAAGCGAGCGGCAAGCTCGAAATGCTCGAAAAAGTGCGCGTCGCCCCCAAACTCCTCGACGTGCAGTCGGTCATCCAGCACGAGCCGCTCGGACTCGGGCATGCAGTCGCCTGTGCCGAAGAAGCCCTCGACGACGACGAGGATTCGGTCGCAGTCCTCCTCCCCGACGACCTGGTGATGCCCCGCGGTGTGCTCGACGTCATGGCTCGGGTGCGCGCCAAGCGCGGCGGCTCGGTGCTGTGCGCCATCGAGGTGCCCGACGACAAGGTCTCGTCCTACGGCGTCTTCTCCGTCGAGATCGTGCCCGATGCCGTCAATCCGAACGTCCTCAAAGTCACCGGGATGGTCGAGAAGCCGAAGCAGGAGGACGCGCCGTCCAACCTGGCTGCCGCGGGACGGTACCTGCTCGACCGCGCCATCTTCGACGCGTTGCGTCGTATCGAGCCCGGTGCCGGCGGCGAGTTGCAGCTGACCGACGCCATTGCGTTGCTGATTTCTGAAGGCCACCCCGTCCACGTGGTGGTGCACCGCGGATCGAGACACGACCTCGGAAATCCCGGGGGATACCTGCGCGCTGCGGTTGACTTTGCTTTGCAACGTGACGACTACGGTCCGGCGCTGCGCGAATGGCTGAACGAACGCTTGAGCGACAGCTGGGCACCGGAACTGACAACGTACGAATAGCATCGCGGGTCGATGTACTAGAGGAAGGGCCAGATGCGCTCGGTCGAAGATCAGCAGACCAGAGTGACCGCAGCGGCGGTGGCTCCACGGCCTGTTCGGGTCGCCATCTCGGAAGCACAGGGTCTGCTCTGTGCCGAAGAAGTGGTCACCGAGCGCCCCCTTCCCGGTTTCGATCAGGCAGCGATCGACGGTTACGCAGTGCGCAGCGTCGACGTGGCAGCCGCCGGTACGGATCTGCGCAACGAGGAAGACGAGCGCATCGACCTGACGCTGCCCGTCGTCGGCGAGGTCTCGGCCGGATCGCGTCAACCCATTCGTTTGCAACCACGGCAAGCAGTGCGCGTCGATACCGGCGCACCACTGCCCACGCTGGCCGATGCGGTGCTGCCGCTGGATCGCACCGACAGCGGTCGTGCCCGCGTCAAAGTGTTCCGTCCGGTGCGCTCGGGTGACTACGTCCGCAAGATCGGCGACGACGTCCAGCCCGGTGACGTGGCGGTTCGAGCAGGCACGATCATCGGTGCAGCTCAGGTCGGCCTGCTCGCAGCGGTCGGCCGGGACAAGGTGCTGGTACATCCGCGTCCTCGGCTGTCGGTGATCTCGGTAGGCGGCGAACTTGTCGACACCGACCGGACCCCGGGGCCCGGACAGGTGTACGACGTCAACTCCTACGCGCTGGCCGCCGCAGCGCGCGACGCCGGAGCCGACGTCAATCGCGTCGGAATCGTCAGTACCGATCCCAAGCGACTGCGCGAGGTGGTCGAGGGTCAACTGATCCGATCCGAGATCGTCGTCATCGCCGGGGCAGTGGGCGGCGGCGCGTCGGACGGTGTGCGGGAAGCGCTCGGTGAGCTGGGAGACATGGAGGTCGAACGAGTCGCCATGCATCCCGGGTCGGTTCAAGGATTCGGCCAGCTCGGACGCGACGAAGTACCCACCTTCTTGCTGCCGGCCAACCCCGTCAGCGCGCTGGTGGTGTTCGAGGTGATGGTGCGTCCGCTGATTCGCATCGCACTCGGTCGACGACAGCCGATGCGTCGGACCGTCACGGCGCGAACCGTGGCACCGATCACCTCGATCGAGGACCGCAAGGGATTTCTCCGCGGCCAACTCATGCGCGACGAGGGAACCGGCGAGTATCTGGTTCAGGCGCTCGGCGGCGCGCCGGGATCGTCGTCACACCTTCTCGCGACACTTGCCGAGGCGAATTGCCTGGTCGTCATCGATCCCGAGGTCACCGAAATCCGCACCGGCGAAGAAGTGAAGGTCTCGTTCCTCGCACAGAGAGGCTGACGCCAGGTGAGCGGAAGTTCGTAGTGGACTACGAATTTCCGCTCACATGCGCGTAGCGCATACGATCGACGGATGCCGCGAACGTGGTCGAGCCACCCAGGTTGGCCGGCGAAATTGGGTCCTGTGAGAGTGGCCGGCGGAACCGTGACGGTACGGCCGGTACGGGTGCGTGACGCGGCAGCCTGGAGCCGGATTCGCACCGAAGACCGTGCCCACCTCGAGCCCTGGGAGCCCAGCGGCGAGGGCAGCTGGAATTCACGGCACCACATCTCTTCGTGGCCCACCCTGTGTTCCGGCCTCAAGTCCGAGGCCCGCAAAGGACACATGCTGCCCATGGTCATCGAGGTCGACGGCGAATTCTGTGGACAGATCACCACCGGCAACATCGTTCGCGGCGCACTGCGGTCCGCGTGGATCGGTTACTGGGTGTCCAAGGAAGTCAACGGTAAGGGCGTTGCGACCGCAGCACTTGCACTCGGACTCGACCACTGCTTCGGCCCCGTCGGACTGCACCGCGTCGAAGCAACGGTGCGGCCGGAGAATCTCGCCAGTCAGGCAGTGCTGCGCAACGTCGGGTTCCGCGAAGAAGGTCTGCTTTACAAGTACCTGGACGTCGACGGTGAATGGCGCGATCACAAGCTCGTGGCGATCACCTCAGGCGAAGTGCAGGGAACCGTCGTCGATCGGCTGGTCCGTGCGGGACGCGCGGCATGGGCCTGATCTGCCCGAAAAAGATGGCACTCCTGTTGTCAAAGTGACAGGAGTGTAATTCGGGTCGGCGCGTCTGCGTCGATCTTGTACCTCCTCCCCATAACCTGATGTCGTCACGCCTGTCGCCGTTGCCAAGGGAGGAGAACATCGCCGATGCCGAACTCGGTCATCTGGATCGGTCTCGTGGCCGTCTGGCTCTTCGTTCTTCTTCCCATGCTGATGACCAAGCGTCCCCAGATCATGCAGACCACGGATGCGGCTCTCGCCACACGCGTGCTGCATCGGGGTGGCACCAAGCGAAAGCAGCGCGGCCCAGCGACCGGCCACCGCAGCGATCCCGACTGGCGACCGGAGGACGACCTCCGAGTGTCTGCTCCGGCCCGTGAGATCTTCGGCCCGACCGTGGCGGCTGTTCGTATCGACTCACCCGATCTACCCGGTACCGCGGAGGACCCGATGGACACTCACGCAGCAGAGAACGATCTCGAACGCGACGCACCGGTGCAGGAACCAGAGCGGGAGAGATCAGCCGCGCACGAGCCCGGCGTCGTCGACGACGACTTCGTGCCTCGCCGACGCGGCCGCGGCGGTTTCGATCCCGAAGCCGACGCCATCGCCCGCGCCGCGCGATATGCCTTCCGGCAGCGCGCAGTACTGGGTCTGGTGTTCGCTGCGATCACCACAGCGGCACTGGCGTTCATCATTTCTCCGATGATCTGGTGGCTGTGCGGTCTGTCCGTTGCCGTCCTCGTCGGATACCTCTACTACCTGCGCCGGCAGGTGCAGATCGAGGAAGAAGTGCGCCGGCGTCGGCTCACCCGAATGGGTCGGTCCCGGCTCGGGGTGGAATCGGAAACCGACGAGGAGCTCGAGCTCGTCCCACAGCGCTTGCGTCGACCGGGCGCAGTCGTTCTCGAGATCGACGACGAGGATCCCGAGTTCGAGCATCTGGACCACTACGAGGAGCCGTTCCAGGCCAGCCGTGACGACGATCGGAACATGCGCCGGGCGCAGGGCGCGTAGCGGCCGTCCGACGCGGCTTTGCTAGGGTTACCAAGCCGGTCTCGACGACGGCAAAGGGGCTGTGGCGCAGTTGGTAGCGCGTCTCGTTCGCATCGAGAAGGTCAGGGGTTCGATTCCCCTCAGCTCCACCCCGGATTCGCGAACAGGCCCGGTCGACACTGTCGATCGGGCCTGTTTTCGCGTATAGGGCCGAGAACGCGTGTCTGGTTCGCATCGGTAACTGTATGTTTGTCCGGTGCTCAGTCGCCTCGGTCCTCGTCGCGCCGGACTGGTGGCGGACGCATTGACGATCGTCTCCATCGTTGCTGTCGGAGTGTGTCTGGCAGCGGTTCTGGAACGCGGCGACGTGCAGCAACCCGACTCGCGAACCGATGCGGCACCGACATCGGAGGCGACCGCAATCGACGCGCCGGAGCCGACCTCCGAGCCGGTGGACACTACGTTCCGCAGTCCCGAGGTCGAGTTTCCCACCACCATCCCGGGGTGCGACGACGTCGAACGCCCCGTCCCGGAATCCGGCACATGGGGACAGATCGTCACCAGTGCAGACAGTTACGACAACCCGCAGTACCCGTGGTACTCAGGACCCCGGTCGGTGATGATGACCGAAGCGCTCGGCGATGCCCTGCCGGACGGCGTCGATGTCGCATTCGGGAGCACTCGCGAATCGCTGGTCTTCCAGCCGATTCCGCAGACGTCGAGTGAACCGGGAGACCCGTCGCCGCCGGGGGTCGCGTCGGCTTCGGCCGAGATGTGGCGCGGACCTACCCTGGGCCTGCTCGCCGTCGATGTCTCCGCGGCGGGAGATGTTCCTCCCTGCGTCGCCGGTGCCCTCCAGGAGCGGACGACAGCGAGGGACGGCACGATCGTGGACGCAAACGAATCGTGGTACGAGTACGGCGACGATCGGACGAACTTCCGGTCGGTAGTGGCGTATGCCCCGGATGGCTCGCAGATCAGGGCGACAGCATCGGACAGCGAAGGATTTCGGTCGAGCAATGTCGGAGAGCGGGACGTCGTGCTCACCATCGACGAATTGAAGTCGATCGTATCGCTGCCACAACTCAGGATCAGCGCGGCGATTCCGTCCGGCACCCCCGAACCGGCGCAGGCGTGCGACAACTCGTTCGCATTCTTCGGCGGCGGCGCGCAGATCGACGCCGCTACGGCATCAGAAATGAACGCCGCGCTCGAGCGTGTCGACACGGGCCTGCGCTTCGATCACGGTCTGAACAGCCTGATGCTCGCGGCTTTCGATCCCGGGGTGGTGTGCACGCACGTCGACGTGCTCGACACCGGCGCAGACCTGTCGATCTCCATTCGCGGGGGCCAGGAATTGCCGACCGTCCCGGACGTGTACGACCCCGCCTACGCCAGCAGACCCTTGTCGACAGAGACGCTCGACGGCGGAGCGGTGGTCCAGGTGGACGAATCGCCGTACTCGTATTCGCCTGCGCCACAATCTGGTTCGACCGGAGGGATGTATCGGTCGGTGACCGTCACCTACCCGTCGGGTACGCAGGTGCAGGTGCGTTCACACGCCGAGAACCCCGACGAACCGCTCGATGCCGAGATTCTCCGTGACATCGCGACGGCCGAAGGACTGGATGTGCTGTGAACGTCTATCGACGGCTGGCGATCAGTGCGGTCGCGGCAATCGTCAGCGTCGGTGCAGCTGTGGTGTCGGTGGGTGCCTCGGACCAGGAGAGTGAGCCTCGAACGCAGTCGACGCCGACATCGCCGGGCGCAGTGTGGACTCTCGATGCAGCCGACGTGGTGGGCAACGAGTTCGCCACCTTCGCCGACCCCGTGGGTGCTCGGTTCGGTGAGAAGGTCGGTGGCGTCATCGAGGCGGGCGAGATTCTGGTGACCGAGGTCGGCGTGACGAACCAGGAAACCCAGGAATTCGACAAGTCCGAGCTGGTCGGAATCGACGCATCGACCGGGGACGTGCGGTGGACGACGTCGGCGCAAGGCATCTCGAATTGCTCCACATCGCTTCTCGGCGCACTGCTGTTGTGCACCGGCGGACACGATGTCGTTGCGGTGAACACGGCCGACGGCACGGTCACCCGTCATCCGACGGAGTGGGAGATCTTCAGCGTCGCGACCGACGGCGCCGACATCTACGTGATGGAAGGCGCGATCGACGGCTACACCACACGGATTCACCGGGGGACCCTCGACAACCCGGACTCCCGGTGGTCTCTGACCATGGAGGAGACGTATGTGGGAATGCAACCGTACGGAGACATGATCGAATTCGTGGGCGGGGTAGGCGTCACCAATTTTCTTTCCTCCACAGCGGTGTTCGATGCGGAGACCGGTGAGATCATCTCGAGCTTCGGTGTGCCGGACTGCGTCCGAGCACGTTCGGTTCGCGGGACCGATGTCCATTTCGTCCTGGGGCGGCATTGCAGTGACCTGTTCGAGTATCGGACCGACGTGGTCGATATACGCGGCCGTGTGCTGGGGACCGTCGACGCCGAGGCCTATCAACGAGTGACGATCGATGCACCAGCGGAACAGGACGACCCAGTTCTGTTGAACGGCAATGCCTTCGACCCCTCTACGGGGCGGAAGATCTGGTCCTGCGCCGAAGACGAGTACGGCTGCTTGTATACCGGCGACGTCGCGATTGTCGGGAACGTCGTGTTGGCGGGCGGAGCCCCTGCGCTCGATCTTCACACCGGCGCGCAGGCGTGGCCCGCGACTGTCGAGCCGCTCCCGGTCACTCCCGAGGTGCTGCACGACGACGCCGTCTGGCTGTCCGATCTCGGGGAGATCGTTGCGATCGATCCGAGCACGGGCTCCCGTCGGAAACCGGTGTCGGTGGAAGGGCTACTCGGAAACACCGAGGGGCTGTCGGAAGAAATCGACCTGTTCGCTGTCCGCGACGGAGTTGTCGTGCTGAACGAAGCCCGGATCAACGTGATCCGCTGACGGACTCCTGCCCCTGGGTCGTTCCGCAGGCTCCACTCCTGCCCCTGGGTCGTTCCGGAGGCTCATTGCGCACAGCTAAGGTTCTGCTCATGCACGGTTGGCGAGGATACGTAGCCGACGATGTCTTCTGGGCTCTGTTCCAGGTGCGGCAATCGGCCGTGGTGACGCTGGCGAACTGCCCGCTTCTGCCCGCCGTACTCCGCGGACGGGCGCTGCGGGGAGCTCGCGTACGGGCGGGTGCGCGTGCGCTCGTCTACGGCGGTCAGACGGTCCAGGGACGAGGCCTACTCAGGCTGGGTGCGGGTGCATTCGTCAATCACGGCTGCTACTTCGACACGGTCGCCGACATCGATATCGGTGATGGGGTTTTCCTTTCGGACCATGTGCGCGTGTTGACCAGCACGCACGAGGTCGGCGCTCCGACTCGACGGGCCGGGCGCCTGGTGGGCAAGCCGGTGACGATCGGAACGGGAACCTGGGTGGGCTCCGGTGCCGTCATCATGCCGGGCGTCCGGGTCGGCGCGGGCTGCATCGTGGGTGCCGGCTCGCTGGTGACGAAGGACTGCGATCCCGACGGGGTCTACGTGGGCAGTCCGGCGATAAGAGTCCGCAATCTGAACGATTAGTCGACTCTCCGCGCATAAACCGGGCGATCACTGGTTCAGGCGTCCGTCTTGCGATTTCGAGTATGTTCGGCGATACCTGAACGTAATTCGTATTGTTTACTGCGCATAAATCGACGAATTGTCCCCGCGTCATAGTGAGGTACCATCGAATTCGTCCGCGGCTCGCATTTCGGGACCAATGAATTCTGCAAGCGAATCGAGCCACACGGTTGCCAAAAACAATTCGTCAGGGGTTGGCACGGGTGAACACTCTTTCGGTCGTTGTTCCTGCATTCAACGAATCCGCCCACGTGGGTGAATGCCTCGATGCATTGCTCGAGCAGCAAGAACACATTCACGAAATCATCGTGGTCGACAACAACTCCACCGACGACACTGCCGCGATAGTGCTCGATCGCCGTCGTCGATTCCCGATGGTGACGCTCGTGGCCGAGTCCGAGCGAGGCGTCGTGCACGCCCGGAACACCGGCTTCGATCACGCGAGCGGATCGATCATCGGCCGCATCGATGCCGATACACACGTCAGCGCCGGCTGGGCGAAATCGGTTCTGGACTTCTTCGATCGACGGTTGGACTACGCCGCGGTGACCGGCCCGATCAATCTTTACGACTCGCCCTGGGCTGCTCCCTACCGAGCCTTCGTCAAGTACACAACCAGGCGCAAGCCCGATGAGCTGTGGGTATCTGCAGCGTCCGGCAACAACTTCGCCATTCGTCGCTCCGCCTGGGAGGCGGCCCGCGGCCGAGTGAGTGTGCGAACCGACCTGCACGAGGACATCGATCTGTCGCTGTGTCTCTACCGCGTCGGGCTGCGCATCGCACAGATCAAGTCCATGTGCGTAGAGGTATCGGGGCGTCGACTGCTCACGCCGCCCCTGGAGTACCGCCACTATGTCCTGAGTTCCTACCGGACCTGGGCGTTCCACAACCTGGCAAACAAGTCGCTGCGTCGATTGCTGGTCGGGGACATGATCTTGCACACTGTTCATTGGCCGTTGACGCGCATGCTGTCCACCTGTGAATCGCGCATTCTCCCGGTATCGCATTCCGACGCAAGCGTTACATCGGACCGTCATCTGTCCGCAATTCGTGAAAATCGATTTGCGGCTGCGTCCGGGAAGTGAATTCTCGGTTGCTCGACAATGAATGACAACAATGTGACGAATCGTCGGTTTTCTCGGTTTCCGACTCGCTCGGAACAATAACGACAAAGTCCGATTCGCCCGAAATAGCGGGAATCGAATGTCGGGTCTCAGGCGCGAACGAGGTCGAGTCCGCACCAATTCTCGTGGCTCAGATAATCGAGCAATGCAGACTCGGCGGGACCGGACGGCGAGCGGACGCTTGCTCGAACGGCATGCGATACCGGCGGATCGATCGGACGCGCAAGGTGTCCGTATCCGGGTGGGACGGCCGAGGCCGGTATGAGAGTGACGCCCAGACCCTCCGAAGCAAGCTTCACTGCGGTGGCCAGTTGCGATGCCCGAGCGACCGTCGAGACCGACAACGAGTGCGATCGAAGTGCGTGCGTGATGACGTCGTCGCGAGCACTACCCCGTCGAAGTCGAACCCACGGCTGGGGTGCCAGCTCCTTCAGCGTCAACACTTTCCTGCTCAACAGCGGGTGACCTCCGGACAGTAAGACGACATACGATTCCACGCCGATGACCGTGGCGTTCGGATCGTAGTGGCCGTAGTCGCTGGAGAGCACCAGGTCAGCCTCGCCGGTGCGCACCAAACGGTCGATTGCCTGAGGGTCCGACTCCTCGTACAGGGTCACCTCCAAGCCGGGATACCGCCGCCGCAACTCGCCGATTGCTCGCGGCAGTTGACACATCCCGAGTCCGGTTTCGACGACGACGACCAGCTCGCCGGCAACTGTTCCGGAGCATGCCGTCGCGGCAGCGCGAGCTCGGCGAGCGGCGGACACCGCAATCGATGCTTCTTTGACGAAGGCGCGTCCGGCGACGGTGAGGCTCAGTCCGCGGGAAGTCCTGACGAACAGCTGCACGCCGAGTTCCTTCTCCAGTGACCTGATCTGCTGCGAGACCGACGGTTGAGCGACGCGGAGCTTCTCGGCCGCCGCGGTCACCGACCCCTCCTCGGCAACAGCGAGTGCATATTCGTACTGGCGGATGCTCATTCGCCAACTCCTATAGTGATTGCCTATACACAGAACTGTAAATTGGTCTTTGATCCTATACCGCTTCGGTTCTAGCGTCGTCGGCATGACGTCCACCGTTTCTGCCGACATACAGCAGCGATCTCTGCTGTCGCCTTCCGTCCTGTTGCTCGCCGCCGTCGCGTTCGTGATCGGAACGGCTGAGTTCGTGGCCATCGGACTCGTTCCTCAGCTGGCCCGAGATCTGGACACCACAGTCGGTGCCGCCGGGCTCACCGTCACCTTGTATGCCCTCTCCGTCGGGATCCTTGCCATGCCGCTGGGCCTCGCGCTGGCCCACCGTCACCCACGTGCGCTGCTGACCGCGCTTCTGGTCGTATTCGCGGCAGCGAACCTGGTTGCCGCAGTGGCACCCGGACTGCCCGTGCTGCTGGTCGGACGCATCGCGTCCGCTGCTACACAGGGAGTTGCGCTGGGTGTGGCCGTCAGCGCAGTCACCACCTTCGTTGCCCCAGAGGCGCGCGGAAAGGCCGTGTCTCTGGTCTTCGGAGGTCTGATGAGCGCCATGTTCCTCGGGGCACCGATCGGTACCTACCTCGGCGGGGTCGCCGGGTGGCGTGCAGTGTTCGTCGCGCTGGCCGGGCTCGGAGCGCTGCTGGCAGTGGGTCTGTGGGTTGTGCTGCCCCGTCGAATCGAGGGGACGGGGGTCCGCGGGGGCTTTCACCAACTAGGGGTGGTCACCGTTCCCGGCGTGCTCGGCTTACTGAGTGTTGCCGTCGCAATTCTGCTCGCGTCCAACTTCTTCTTTCCGTACCTCGGGGTATACCTCGAGCAGTCGGCCGGAATGGGTTCCGGCGGCATCTCGGTGGGGCTGGGGGTCTTCGGCGTAGCGGGATTGCTGGGCAATGCCATCGGGGGCTACCTGGGCGGACGCGCCGATACATTCTGGGTGACTGTGCTCGCCGTGATTGCGATGTCGGCGGTGGCCGCGCTCGCCCTGTCCGGTGGGTCCGCTGCCGTCGTGTTCCCCGCACTGGCGGTGTGGGGTGCCGCGCAGATGGCCGCGCTTCCGATCGTGACCACCGCGGTCGTGGCACTGGGCGGCGGTTTCGCTGCGACGCTCAACGTCGCGCTCATCAACCTTGCCATCGCTGCAGGCGGCTTCGTCGGTGGCACCTTCGCCGCGTCGGCGATCGATCTGCTGCCGTGGCTCAGTGTCGGCGGTTTCGTCGTGGTCGTCGCTGCGCTGGCGGTTCGACACCTGAGGTCGGCCGGCAAGGCAGAAGTTGCTTAGCAATCAAAACGGACTGACGGTATGGTTGATCGATTGACGATCGACGTGCCCGTCGGGCCGGTAGATTGACGGGCGATATCCTCGACCGGACCGGTTCCGAGCACAGGATCTGCCCTGCAATCTCTCTTGGAGTGTGAATGTCGTTCGAGATCGTCGACCTCCCCGAAACGTGGGTCGCCGGTCTTCCGGTCCGCAGTCCCAAACGGGCACTCGGCAGGCTGAACGATCCCGCTTTGGACCAGGCCTGGTCTGCGGTGCTCAATCAGGACACGTCGGGTCCGCTGGCCTCCATTTACACCGACTTCGCGCCCGGTATCGGCTCTTACAACACGCAGATAGTCGGTTATCTCTGTTCGTCTCTCGGGCAAGTTGCGCGCGGGCATCTGGTAGCAAAAGTTCCCGCCGGGAAATACGCACGATTTTCTGCAGTGGGGTATTTCCCCGAGGTTCTCACTCGACTGTGGACTCAGATCGATCATGCCGAGGAGCAGGGCGAGATAGTGCGATCGTTCACCGGCGATTACGAGTGCTATCCGCACGCATACAAAATCGATCTCTATTTGGCGATCACTCTGCCCGGTGGTTCATCGTGACTTTTCGGGTGACAGCGCGCAGTGCAGAACTGTTCAGTGGATTGGTAGCGCCGCGAGTGGACGCGGGTGCCGAATCCAGTGGCAGCGAATGGATGGGATTTTTGCGAGATCGGTTGCGCGAGAAGCATATCAGCGCGAACGAAGTTACTACGGTGTACGTGCCGGACGCGCACGGCACGGTCAATGCAGTCGTCGCTGTTCCGGTGGATTCTCCCGCTGATGTCGATGCGGGAGATGTGTTCGTTTCAATACCGACCGGTGTGTTTGCAGTATTCACGCCGAGTGGTTCTCTGGCCGACCCTATCGAGGACGTGTGGGCTCAGGTCGACGACTGTGTGGCGTCCGGGGCAATTTTTCGGGCGTACAAAGAGGAAGTGGAAGTCGTTACAAGATCTGGAGAAGTGGAACTTTTCATTTCAATTGTTTTGTAGACAGAACCTTCTTCACGCAATTGTCACTTTCGAATCACAAAGTCAGCATCGAACCGGTTACTATTGTCGAACGCTGTCGGCCCGATCGGTCGTCGTCAATTCGGCCCGCACGCCGTCAGTTCGACGGGCAGGCAGCAAGGACAGGGCGTCGATGTCATCGCAAGGTCGACAGAGCAGGGGTGCAGCAACATGGTCAGACAACTCAGAGCAGAAGCAACACGCGCAGCAGCACTGCGCGCCGCGGCAGATCTCTTCCTCGAGGTTGGGCATGCAAATGCCACACTCAGTCAGGTTTCTGCGCAATCCGGCGTGACCAAGGGAGCGCTCTACTTCCACTTCGCGTCCAAGGAAGAGCTGGCCCGCGCAATCGTCGACGAAGGTCACGAACGGGTGTCGACCGCGTGTGCCGGCCTGGTGGACAGTCGTAGCCCAGCCCTCGAATCGGTCATCGGAATCTCGTACTCCGTGCTCGAGCTCGCGGCCTCGGATCCATTGGTTCGAGTCATGTACCGGCTGCAGATGGAGATCGACGGTTCCGACACTGCGCGTGGCAGCGTATTCGGTACCTGGGGAAACATCTTCGAGCATCTTTTCGAGCGCGCGATCGAGCACGGCGACGTTGCCGATCACCTGGACGCGGGCAACGCGGCACTGCTGGTGTGCGAGATGCTCGCCGGAGTCCTGATGGTGTCCGAGGCGCAGTCACGTCTCGAAGACGCGCCGTCGAGGATGGAGAAAGTGTGGAACACCGTGCTTCCGTCGCTCGTGCCCGCCGACAAGCTCCCTTACTTCCGTGAATTCGCAGCACGCAGTCTGTCCAGTTTCGTACGCGAGAACATCACCTCTGCATCCGTCACCGTCTGAACAGATCCGCCGAGCAGTTTCGTGATCGGGTAGTGCTTGCCGGGCTCCTTCGTGCCGGGCACACTGTGTGATATGGAACACACTGTTCAGAAATCGAGAATGTCGGACAACGAACTGCGGAAGGCGATCGGCACCTTGCAGCAGCGCGCGGACGATGCGCGCAAACGCGGTGCGGACGACGACGCTGCGCGTATCGAGCACACCATTGCCGACTACCGAGACGAGATGTCGCACAGATTGTGACAACCCAGTCGGTCGTCACCGCGTAGGGTCGAAATCGAACTGAACGTGGCAACCGGTGGGGGATACAGGCTTCGATGGCTACTTACGATCTGCGCGGCAAAAAGACGTTGATCACGGGCGCGGGCAGCGGAATCGGTCGGGCGACGGCTATCGCTGCCGCAGGGGTGGGAGCGGAGCTGTTCCTCACCGATATCAACGCCTCGGGATTGGCCGAGACGGTGGACATGGTCGGCCGCGCGGGCGGTACCGTCAGCCATTCGTTGCCCTTCGATGTGTCCGATTTCGAGGCGGTCACCGCGTTCGCGGACGACATCCATGCCGAGTTCGGCAGCCTCGACGTCGTGATGAACATCGCCGGTATCTCGGCGTGGGGAACCGTCGAGAATCTCGAGCACCGGCACTGGAAGTCGATGGTCGATGTCAATCTCATGGGGCCGATTCACATCATCGAGAAGTTCCTGCCGCCGATGGTCGAGGCCGGACGCGGTGGCCATCTGGTCAACGTCTCGTCTGCGGCCGGTTTGATTCCTCTGCCCTGGCACGCTGCGTACAGCGCAAGCAAGTACGGTTTGCGCGGAGTGTCCGAGGTACTCAAGTACGACCTCAAGCGCCATGGAATCGGCGTCAGCCTGGTGGTTCCGGGCGGCGTCAAAACCGGTCTGGTGGACACACTTCAGATAGCCGGCGTCGATCGCGACGATCCGCGGGTGCAGAAATTGCAGCACCGATTCGAGAAGCGTGCCGTCGAACCGTCCGTGGTCGCCGATGCCATCCTCACCGGAATCGCCAAGCGCAAGTACCTCGTGTACTCCTCCAACGACATCAGGTTCGGCTACTGGATGGCACGCAAGTTCTCGCCGCCCTACGAATTCGTGCTGCAGCGGGCCAACGATCAATTCTCGAGGTTGCTGGTGCCGCGTCGCGTCGAGGGGGCGTCGAAGTCGACGTCCAGCGTGCGTGCACCCGGACCCGAGTGAGACAGTTCGTCGTGCGGATTGGCCAGAGCGCAGCCGGCAAGAGATAGACATCCGCAGCCGATGCACCCGGTCAGGTTGTCACGCAGCCTGGTCAATTGTTCTATGCGAGAGTCGAGTTCGCGCTGCCACCGCGTCGAGAGTCGGGCCCAGTCCTCGCGCGTCGGCGTCCGCTCGTCCGGAAGATCGCTCAGTGCTCGCCTGATCTCCGCCAGCGGAATTCCGACCTTCTGTGAGATACGGATGAACGCGACCCGTCGTAAGGTTTCGCGGTGAAATCTGCGCTGATTCCCCGTGGTTCGGCGGCTGGTGATCAGACCCTGTTTCTCGTAGAAGTGGAGTGCAGACACGGCGACTCCACTGCGCTCGGAGAGTTGGCCTGGAGTCAGCTCGCGAACGTTCCACTCGGGCATCGGCACGACCTCGACATTACTCGAGGTCCTGACTTCTTGCGGTGCGGCCGCTCGCCGAGGCCATGAGCTAGAGAACGGTGTGCACCTTGTCGGCGGGTCGTGCCAGCACGGTTCCCTTCTCTGTCACCACAATTGGGCGTTCGATGAGAATCGGGTGCTCGATCATCGCCGCGATCAACGTATCGTCGTCCGCGGATCCGAGCTCCAGTTCCCTGTAGATGCTCTCTCGGGTGCGAACAGCCTGCCGGGGTTCGAGACCGGCGTCGGCGAGCAGGGTGCGGAGCTCGCCGTCGGTGGGCGGTGACTCCAGGTATCGGATCACTCGCGGAGTGACGCCCGCTTCCTCGATCAATTTCAACGCCGTGCGCGATGTGCTGCACCGGGGATTGTGATAGATGGTCGCGGTGGCGGTCATGTTTGCAATCCTGCCACGCGGGTAGCCCGCCGACAGATTCACGCCAGGAACGGGAGTTGTTTTCATGACCGACAAGCGGATTGTCATTGCAGGTGGGCACGGCCAGATCGCGCAGCACCTGACGCAGGTGTTGACGGCGCACGGCGATCGCGCGGTGTCGCTGATTCGCAACGGCGACCACGTCGATGCTGTCACCGCATTGGGTGCGTTGCCCCAGGTGATCGACCTCGAGTCTGCCTCCGTCGACGAGTTGGCGGCCGTGCTCGAGGGTGCCGACGGCGTGGTGTTCGCAGCCGGTGCCGGGCCCAACAGCGGTCCCGAGCGCAAGGACACCGTCGATCGAGCAGGTGCGGTACTGCTGGCCGACGCAGCCGAGAAGGCCGGTGTTCGTCGCTACGTGCTGATCAGCTCGTTCGGTGCCGGAGAGCCGGTGGCAGAGGATCTGGATGACGGCTGGAAGGCTTACATCAACGCCAAAACCGCTGCCGAAGAGAATGTTTCGGCGAGATCCGGTCTCGACTGGACGATTCTGCGTCCCGGCAAACTGACGGACGAGGATCCCACGGATTCGGTGTCGCTCACCGAGCCGCCCCTCGAGGCCGGCGAGGTGACGCGTGCCGATGTGGCCGCCGTGATCGCGCAGCTGCTCGATACCGGCAAAGCAGTGAACAAGATTCTGATGTTGACGTCCGGTTCGACGTCGATCGTCGACGCAGTCGACGCGGTTGGTTGAGGCACGGACTGTGCGCGTTCATATCGATCCGTCGAACACGACACCGGTGTTCGAGCAGCTGAGGATGCAGATCCTCGGGCTGGTGCGATCCGGAGATCTGATCGCCGGCACCAAGATTCCGACGGTTCGCGGTCTCGCCGAGGAGCTGAAGATCGCTCCGAACACGGTAGCCAAGACGTACCGAGAGCTGGAACAGCAAGGTGTCATCGAGACACGCGGACGATCGGGTTCGTTCGTCGCTTCGGGTGGCGATCCCTCGCGCGATATCGCGGCACGGGCGGCGACGGAGTTCGTCAAGACCGTCCGTTCGATCGGCTTGGGCGACGATCAGGCGCGATCCTTCCTGGAGTCGGCGCTGAAGGGTGCAAGCGACCGCTAAGTTGACGCTTCAACATAGTTCTGACATCGTGGTGCGGCCCATGTAGTCGTGTCAGAAGGATGTCCAATGAACTCCACCCTCGTCCGCGACGCCGTCGCCCTCGTAGCCCGCATCGGCCTGGGAGTCGTCTTCATTGCCCACGGCTGGCAGAAGCTGAACACCTACGGCCTCGACGGTGCCGCGGCCAGCTTCGAGATGATGAACATCCCGCTCCCCACGGCGTCCGCCTACTTCGCCACCTTCGTGGAACTCATCGGCGGCGGCGCGCTCATCCTGGGAATCTTTACTCCCATCGCAGGCCTGCTGCTCTTCCTCGACATGCTCGGAGCGGCGATTTTCGTCCACTTCGAGCACGGTGTGTTCGCAGCGGACAACGGCTACGAACTCGTCGTCGCCCTCGGCGTCGGCGCGCTGCTGCTGGCCGCATTCGGTGCCGGACGCATCAGCATCGACGGGCTCACCAAAGGCAAGACAGCGCTGCTTGCGTAGTCGGTCGGCCTAACGCCAACTCGGTAACCACAGCTGTTGCTGCCACATCTCCGGAGTGATCGGCATCGCGGTGAGGATCGGCCACAACCAGACGAAATTCGCGATCACCACGGCGAGGTACAGGGCAACCAGTAGGAGCCCGGTACCTCGCCGTTCCGCTGATGCCGTCGCCTTGCCGATGATGTCTCCCAGCACCAACGCGAAGCCCATCACCATGAACGGAGCGAGCGCCACCGCGTAGAAGTAGTACATCTGCCGGTCCAGTGTGGTGAACCAGGGCAGGAGAGCTGCGGAGTATCCGACCAGCACTGCGGCATAACGCCAGTCGCGCCGAACGGCTACCGACCAGATCGTCCAGGCCAGCATCGGCAGCGCCAGCCACCACATCGCGGGTGTGCCGATGAGCATGATGGCCTTCACGCACGAGGACGCCGAGCAGCCGGACACGCTCTCGCCGTCGGCGAAGTAGTAGAGCATCGGACGCAGACCCATCGGCCACGTCCACGGCTTCGATTCCCACGGATGCCGGTTGCCGGCCGAATTGGTCAGTCCCTCATGGAATTGCAGCACACTGCCGCTGTAGAACCACAGGGACCGCAGTGCGTCGGGAACGAAAGAGAACGGGCCTCCGACTCCGATGCCGCTGCCGACCTCGTGCCGGTAGACGCCCGTTTCTGAGGTGAACCACGCCCACCACGTCATCAGATACACCGCGATAGGAACGACGACCAACGCGTA
Organism: Rhodococcus sp. Leaf278; assembly: GCF_001426085.1. Taxonomy (GTDB): domain Bacteria; phylum Actinomycetota; class Actinomycetes; order Mycobacteriales; family Mycobacteriaceae; genus Rhodococcoides. The sequence goes on along the minus strand of NZ_LMRR01000042.1, from coordinate 95,161 downwards.
GAGCGCAGGCCCGATGTCTCGCACTGCCGTTCCTCGCCACGGACGCTGGACGCCGTACGAGCGACGTGCGGCCACATCGAATGCCACACTGAGCAATCCGAAGAACGCAATGAAGTACAGGCCCGACCACTTGGTGCCGCAGGCGAGCCCCAGCATGATGCCGGCTCCGAATCGCCACCATCGCACACCCATGCGCGGACCGAACGCACTTGCGTTCATTCGGCCTTCGTCACGCACCCTCGACAATCGTTGCCGCATGTCGTCGCGGTCGACGATCAGGCAGCCCAGTGCCGCGGTGACGAACAGTGCGAGAAAGATGTCCAGCATGCCGATCCGGCTGCTGACGAAGGTCACCCCGTCGACGGTCAGCAGGATCCCGGCGATCGCACCGACCAGTGTCGACCGTGCGAGGCGTCGAACGTTACGAATCACCAACAGCACCAACAGTGTTCCGGCCACGGCCGACGAGAACCGCCAACCCCACCCGTTGTAACCGAACAGCGCTTCTCCGACGGCGATCAGCTGTTTGCCGACCGGTGGATGAACCACGAGGCCGTAGGCAGGATTGTCTTCGAGTCCGCCGCCGGTGAGTACCTGATAGCCCTGCGGGGCATAGTGCTTCTCGTCGAAGACCGGGGTTCCTGCGTCGGTGGGGTAGCGCAGCATCGTGAATCGCGTGATCGCACAGATGGCGGTGATGACAAGAGTGACGATCCAGCCGCGCTTGGCATCGGTGTCGTGGAACCAGTCGCGCGCGGCAACCGTGGGCCCGGGACTGACCATCGACCGGTCGCCGGAGCGCTCAGAGGTCAGCAAGGTCACGTACCGATCGTAGGCGTTGATGCGCGGTGCATGCAGTTCGCTGCACTGCATGCGGGACACTGAAGACATGCTCATCCTTGCCGCCACCCCGATGGGCGACGTCGGTGATGCCTCGCAGCGCCTGCGTGATGCCCTCGGCAGTGCCGATGTCGTCGCCGCCGAGGACACTCGGCGCACCAAACAACTCGCGTCCTCGCTCGGCGTGGTGATCGCAGGGCGGGTGGTCAGTTTCTACGACCAGGTCGAGACGGCTCGCCTGCCGGCCCTGGTCGAAGCCGTGGCCGAGGGCAAGACGGTGCTTTTGGTGACCGACGCCGGGATGCCGTCGGTGAGTGATCCCGGCTACCGGCTCGTGGCTGCATGCGTCGAGGCGGATCTGCCGGTGACCTGTCTGCCCGGTCCGTCGGCCGTCACGACTGCTCTCGCGTTGTCGGGTCTGCCGGTCGAACGGTTCTGCTTCGACGGGTTCGCGCCGCGCAAGCAGGGCCAGCGACGCACCTACTTCCAGTCGGTGCTCGCCGAACCACGGGCCATCGTCTTCTTCGAGGCCCCACATCGCCTCGTGGCGTGTCTCGAGGACGCCGTGCACGTACTCGGTCCCGACCGCCGCGCCGCGGTGTGCCGGGAGCTCACCAAGACCTACGAGGAGGTCCGACGCGGCGGCCTGGGGGAGTTGCTCGACTGGGCGAGAGGCGGAGTGCGCGGCGAGATCACCGTCGTACTCGAAGGCGCTGTCGCCGTCGCCGGGGAGCCCGAGGATCTCGTCGCCGACGTGGAAACGCTGGTGGCGTCGGGCATGCGGTTGAAAGACGCCTGCGCCCAGGTGGCGGTCGACGGCGTGTCCAAGCGTGAGGTCTACGAGGCGGTTCTCGCTGCGCGGAAAGAGCAGTAGCGGGTCAGCCCACTACTTGCTGACGCAGTCCTTCGGTCGCCGCCTCGAGGATGGTCTTGGTTCCCTTCTTCACCAGGAAGCCTGGGAGCGGAATCTTCGGGTCGACCGTCAGCTCGAACTCGACGTGGGTGCCGTTGCCCTTGGGCGTCAACGTGTATCGGCCGTCCTGGGCCTTCTGCTGATCGCTTTCCACCAAGGTCCACGACACCTCGTTCTCGCTCCAGGTGTATTCGACCAACTGCTCGTCGTTGACACCGATTATCGAGACGTTCATCTTGACGTGGTTCGGTCGACCGTCCTCGAATCGATCGACCACCTCGCACTTCTTGTGCACCGGAGACCACGAGGGGATGCCTTCGACATCCGCGAGGACGTCGAGAATTGTCGCTGCGTCGGCGTCGATATCGACGGACTTGTTCACTGTGACTGCCATGGGGAGAAGGTATCTCAGCTTTCTGTACGGGGGCTGACGTTGCGGGCGAACTCGCCGATGGCGCGTAACGCGCGTCGGGCCTCGGGAACGAAATCGGCTGCCTGGAACACGTGGACCTGATCCTCGTACACCTGAAGTTCGCAGTCGACTCCGGCAACCGCGAGGCGCTGAGCCATGAGTTCGGAGTCGGCATAGACCATTTCGGTCGAACCGACCTGAATCAACACCGGCGGCAGACCCGTGAGGTCACCGTCGACGGGGGAGACCCGTGGGCCCCGTTGGCCCTCGACGACGATGCGCGCATCGACGCGATCGGCCAATGCAGTCAGTGCGGGAACCGCATTGGACGGAAACACCGAACACTTCGACGCGTTCTCGTGGTCGAGTTTGCGGGAGGGGTCCATATCGGTCAGCGGGGACATGGTGAAGATCCCTGCCGGTGCTGGCAGGCCGACGGTGCGCAGTGCCAAGGTGACCATGAACGCGAGATACCCGCCGGCCGAATCGCCGCCCAGGACGATCTGCTCCGGGCGGTAGCCGGAATCGAGGAGGAAGCGGTACGCGTCGACGCCGTCCTCGACGGCATGATTGATCGGATTGCGCGGCATCATGCGGTAGTCGACCGAGAGCACGGGGCCGTCGACGTGCTTGGAGACCTGGGAGGTCATTCGGCGATGGGTACGCAGGCCACAGCAGACGAAGGCTCCTCCGTGCAGGTACAGAACGACACGATCGGTTCCGGTGCCCTCGGCTCGGATCCATTCGGCCTCGCACTCGGCGAGCATGACGCGACTGCGTGTGGTGCCGCTGATCTGTGGGACGAGAAGCCCGGCGTAGTCGACCAGCCCCATCGGCCATGGGAGGGAAGGAGCCTGCGCCCACACCGTCAGAAACGGCCGAACGGTGAACTGCAGGTACTTGGACAGGATCTGTGATTGCAGGCTCGCGCCACGGATGTCACGGCGGCGTGCGGTGGCCGCCGGATCGGTCGATTTCACTACGGTGAGCGCCGGATTCATAGCCGTCGCCTCCATCCCCGTTGTCGTTGCGCGGAGCGTGTGCGCCGTGCGTCGGAACCCCGCTCTATTTGGAACCCCTGGTAACGGACAATAGCGGGTGGGTTTTCGTGAGCGCACGTAAGGTCGTGTTCTGAGTCACATTCGGTGCCGTACCGTGACATAAAACAAATGGAAAAAGGACAGCTCATGGCACTCATGCCCATCACCGAATCGATGTTTCTGATCGCCGAGTCACGGGAGCACCCGATGCACGTGGGCGGGCTGCAGCTGTTCGTTCCCCCGGGCGATCCGCACGAGTTCGCCCAGGAGGTGCACCACAAGTTCACCACCGGTGAGGTACACGAGTTGTTCCGCAAGCGGCCTGCCCGGCCCGTACAGATCATGGGAAACCTGGCGTGGGCCTACGACCCCGACGTCGACTTCGAATACCACGTCCGACGCACCGTGCTGCCCTCACCGGGACGCATCCGTGAGTTGTTCCAGTTCTTGTCTCTCACTCACAGTGCACCGCTGGATCGGTACCGGCCCATGTGGGAACTGCACATCGTGGAGGGGCTGGCCGACGGACGAATTGCGTTGTACACCAAGATGCATCACTCCTTGGTCGACGGCGTCAGCGCTCTCAAGCTGTCGATGCGCACGCTCACGAACGATCCGGACGATCGCAACGGGGTGGCCACCTGGGACCCGTCGTTGTTCCGCAAGCGCACGAAGCAAGCCGATGCCGAGCAGCCCGGGCGTTTGGCGCAGCTCGGAAGCGGGCTCTCGTTGGGACGCAAGATTGCCGGCGACCTGGTGGATTTCGCGCCGGCATCCGCTCGAATCGGGCTGCGCGCGTTGAAGAAACAGGGTGCACAGCTACCGCTGCAGGCACCCAGGACGATGCTCAACGTGCCGATCGGTGGAGCCCGTCGATTCGCCGCCGAGAGTTGGTCGATCGAGCGCATTCGCAAGGTCGGTACCGCGCTCGACGCCACGCTCAACGACATGGTGCTCGCGATGTGCGCCGGAGCGTTGCGCGCGTACCTCATCGACCAGAACGCGTTGCCCGAGGAGCCCCTGATCGCCATGGTTCCGGTGTCGCTGCGCAAGGAGGGCGACAGCAAGGATGCGGGTAACTCCGTGACGACAATCCTGTGCAATCTGGGAACCGACGAATCCGATCCCCTGCTGCGGCTCGAGCGCATCAAAGATTCGACCGTCAAGGGCAAGCAGATGATGAGCGAACTCAATACCCTCGAAGCTCTTGCCGTCGGCGCAATCACCATGGCTCCGTTGCTGTTCGGGCCGGTTCCGGGATTCGTGGACTACACCCCGCCGCCGTTCAACGTCGTCATCTCGAACGTGCCGGGCTCCAAGGAAGACCTGTACTGGAACGGCGCGAAACTCGATGGCATCTACCCGGCGTCGATCGTGGTCGACGGGCAGGCGCTCAACATCACCGTCGCCAGCAACGGCGATTCGTTGAACTTCGGACTCATCGGGTGCCGACGCAGTGTTCCGCATCTGCAGCGCATGCTGACGCATCTGGAGAACACGTTGGAGGAGCTGGAAAAGACCCTGTGAGAGCGGCTTCGCCGCATGTGAACGAAAATTCGTAGTGGGGGTCGAACTTTCGCTCACATGCGCGGAGCGCTCTACTCGTACTTGGGGAACACCGGCGTCGGGGTCGGTAGGGCGGTACCGGGTACCGAACGTGTTGTCACATCGGCAAATTCGCGGTTGGACGCACCGAGCAGGTCGAGGATGCGAGACGCGGAATCGGGCATGACGGGCTGCGCCAGGATGCTCACGATGCGGAGCACCTCGATCGTCACGTACAGCACGGTGGCCATGCGATCGGGATCAGTTTTGCGTAGCACCCACGGCTGCTGCAGCGAGAAGTAGCGGTTGGTTTCACCGAGTACCGACCAGATCGCCTCGAGCGCGGAATGGATTGCCTGCACGTCGAATTCGCGTCGGCAGATATCCAACAGCGCGTCCGCGCGGGCCAGCATCGCCTCGTCCTCGGCGGTGAAGTCGCCCGGTGTCGGAAGCTGTCCTTCCAGGTTCTTCGCGACCATCGTCAACGAACGCTGCGCGAGATTGCCGAGTTCGTTGGACAGATCCGCGTTGACGCGGGCGACGATGGCCTCGTGGCTGTAGCTGCCGTCCTGACCGAACGAGACCTCGCGCAGGAAGAAGAAGCGCACCGGATCGAGACCGTAGTTCTCCACCAACGACTGCGGGTCCAGCACGTTGCCGAGAGACTTGGACATCTTCTCGCCCTTGACGTTCAAGAACCCGTGCACGAACACCCGCTTGGGGAGCTCGATGCCTGCGGACATCAGGAACGCCGGCCAGTAGACGGTGTGGAAGCGAGTGATGTCCTTGCCGATGACGTGGAGATCGGCAGGCCAGAACGTGCGGAACGATTCGGACTCGAGGTCCGGGTAGCCGGCGCCGGTCAGGTAGTTGGTCAGCGCGTCGACCCACACGTACATGACATGCGCGGGATCGCCGGGAACCGGTACACCCCAGTCGAATGTGGTGCGCGAGATCGACAGATCGCGCAGTCCGCCCTTGACGAAATTCACGATCTCGTTTCGGCGTGTGTTCGGTGCGATGAAGTCCGGCGACGCGTCGTACAGCTCGAGAAGCTTGTCCTGGTAGTTCGAGAGCCGGAAGAAGTACGACGACTCCTCGGTCCACTCGACCGGAGTGTTCGTCTCCGTCGCGACGCGGGAGCCGTCCTCACCGAGAGTCGTTTCGGCCTCGGTATAGAACGCCTCGTCGCGCACCGAGTACCAGCCGGAGTACGAGTCCAGGTAGATGTCGCCGTTCGCTTCCATCCGCTTCCACAGTTCCTGGCTCGCGGCGTGGTGATCGGCGTCGGTGGTGCGAATGAAGCGTCCGTACGAGATCTTCAGCAGATCCTGGGCCGTCTGGAACGCATCGGAGTTGCGAGCGGCGAGTTCGCGTACGTCGACGCCCTCGGTCTGAGCGGTCTGCTGCATCTTGAGCCCGTGCTCGTCGGTTCCCGTCAGGAATCGCACGTCGTAACCGTCGAGGCGCTTGAAGCGCGCGATGGCGTCGGTGGCGATGTACTCGTAGGCGTGCCCGATGTGGGGAGCGCCGTTGGGGTACGCGATCGCCGTGGTGACGTAGAAGGGTGGCCGTGAGGCATCAGCTGGCGCAGTCATGGTGCGCCTACTCTAACGATCGTGAGTAGAGACCGTCCCGCACCACCGTTGCCCGAGCCCGTCGGCACCCTCGTCGACGCGCACACCCACCTCGATGCGTGCGGCGCGACCGACGCGGCGAGTGTGGCCGCGATCGTGGACAAGGCCGAGTCCGTCGGCGTCTCCCGAGTGGTCACCATCGCCGACGATCTCGATGCTGCGCGCTTCGCCGTCGACGCTGCGTCCTGGGACTCGCGGGTGTGGGCCGCGGTGGCCATTCACCCCACCCGCGCGAACGTGCTCGACGACGACGCCAAGGCGGAGATCGAGCGATTGGCATCCGATCCGCGTGTGGTTGCCGTCGGTGAGACGGGGCTGGATTACTACTGGCCCGGCAAGCTCGACGGTTGCGCGACGGTGGCCGAGCAGCACGAGGGCTTTCGCTGGCATATCGACCTCGCCAAGCGGCTCGGGAAGCCGCTGATGATCCACAACCGCGAGGCCGACGAGGATCTACTGGCGGTGCTGAGGTCGGAAGGTGCACCCGAGACCGTGATCTTCCACTGCTTCTCCGGCGGTCCCGAGACCGCGAAGGCCTGCGTCGACGCCGGCTACGTTCTCAGCTTCTCCGGGACCGTCAGTTTCAAGAATGCGCACGCTTTGCGTGAGGCCGCGGTGCTGGTGCCCGACGAGTTGGTGCTGGTGGAGACCGACGCACCGTTCCTGACTCCGCATCCGTTCCGTGGCGCACCGAACGAGCCCTACTGCCTGCCGTACACCGCCAGAGCCTTGGCCGACGTGCGCGGCCAGGATCCTGCCGAGCTGGCGGCGCACGCGACGGCCAATGCCGAGCGGGTGTACGGCCTGTAGCAGCTGAAGTTGCGGCGTGGGTACTAATTCGTTACCGTACCGTGACCGAACTCGGCGTTTTGCGTACCGAGTCACGCTCGCAACCGCCAGGAATACGAAACTTGTCGACTATCAGACGTCTTAACTCCGCCCGTTCGACCACGCTCTACCTGGTCGTCGCGGCCCTGTTGATGACGCTCGTCGCCGGTGGCGTGATGGCCGTGAGCCGTCACAAGACCGTGACCATCGACGTCGACGGCGACATGATCTCCCTCAGCACGATGAAGACCGACGTGAACAGTGCCTTGGTCGATGCGGGCTACGCGCCGTCGGACAAGGATCTGGTTGTTCCCGCCCCCGATTCCGGACTGAGCGACGGCGACACCGTGGTGTTGCGCCGCGCGCGCGAGATCACGCTGAACGTGGACGGTAAGCCCGAGGACATCTGGACCACCGCCTTGACCGTCGACGAGGCGTTGCAGCAGACCGGTCTGGCCGAGGACGTCCATGTGTCCGCGTCCAGGTCCGAACGACTGCCCCTCGACGGAACCGAGCTCGATGTGGCTCTCCCGAAGAAGGTCTCACTGGTCGACGGCGGATCGCCGGTCACACCGCTCACCCTGGCCGCACCGACCGTGCGTGAATTCCTCGAAGCAGCGGGTAAGCCGCTGGAAGAGGCCGATACCGTCACCCCGGATCCCGACGCCACCGTCACCGACGGCGCGGAGATCGTCGTGACGCGCGATCGGACCGTCACCAAGACCGAGACCACCGATACAGATGCCCCGGAACAGCGCATCGAGGATCCGGCGATGAACATGAGCAAGACCGTCGTCGAGAACCCCGGCGCTCCCGGTGTCTCCGACATCACCTGGAAGATCAACATGGTCAACGGGGTCGAGGTCGGACGCGAGAAGGTCGACGAAGTGGTCAAGGTGCCGGCGCAGCCGAAGACCGTGCGCGTCGGAGCCAAGCCCGGTACCGAGGTTCCGCCCGTGGAGAACGGTGCGATCTGGGACGCGCTCGCTCAGTGCGAGGCCACCGGCAACTGGGCCATCAACACCGGCAACGGTTTCTACGGCGGCGTGCAGTTCGACCAGAACACCTGGGAACGCCAGGGCGGCCTCAAATACGCTCCACGTGCAGACCTTGCCACCCGCGAAGAGCAGATCGCCATCGCCTCGGTGACGCAGAAGTCGCAAGGCTGGGGCGCATGGCCTGCCTGCACCTCGCGCTTGGGTTATCGCTGATCGCCTCAGTAGAGTCTCCCCAGTGTCCGAACATGTGAGGGGAGCTGCGGCTCTGCTCGGTCCTGCCGAGGTCCGTTCTCTCGCCGCCGAGCTCGATGTTCGGCCCACCAAACAGCTCGGGCAGAATTTCGTCCACGACGCCAACACCGTTCGACGCATCGTCGCCTCGGCGGGCGTCGGCCCGCAGGACACGGTGCTCGAGGTCGGTCCAGGGCTCGGATCGCTGACACTCGCGCTGCTCGATGTCGCCGAGGCCGTCATTGCGGTCGAGATCGACCCCAAGCTCGCGACCCGTCTGCCGATCACGGTGGCCGACCGCGCCCCGACTCTGGCCGACCGCCTGACGGTCATCGAGTTCGACGCCCTTCGTATCCGTGCAGCAGACATCGCCGGCGAGCCGACCGCCCTGGTGGCCAATCTTCCCTACAACGTCGCCGTTCCCGTGCTGATCCATCTGTTCTCGGAACTGCCGAGCCTGAGGGTGGCCGTGGTGATGGTCCAGGCCGAGGTCGCCGATCGACTGGCCGCGGTACCGGGAAGCAAGATCTACGGCATTCCCAGCGTCAAGGCCAGATTCTTCGGTGATGTCAAAAGGGCAGGCGCAGTGGGCCGTTCGGTGTTCTGGCCGGTGCCCAAGGTCGAGTCGGGCCTGGTTCGCATCGATCGGTACGCCGAGCCACCGTGGCCGACGGACACAGCGCATCGCAAGGCCGTCTTCGCCGCGATCGATGCCGCATTCGCGCAGCGGCGCAAGACTTTACGAGCAGCCCTGGCCGGGTGGGCCGGTTCCCCGGTTGCCGCCGAACGACGCCTCCGCGAGGCCGGGATCGACCCGACGGCACGCGGCGAGACCATCGACGCCGCAGCCTTCGTCCGTTTGGCCGCTACGCAAGCCTGACCGTCAGAACGGATTCATGGACACTTCGAGTGCGCCGGACGACGTGACCCGCTGCGGATTCAGCTGCTGAACGAATGCTCCAGAGGTGACCGTGATCGTGTACTCGACCCACCCGAGACCGGTGTCGATGTACGCCTCACCCCACGGATACCGCGCATTCCTGTCCTCGTGTGCGACGCCCGAGGCCCCGGTCGTCGTGTTGCGCCACTGCACTTCGGTGTGCGAAGCGAACGACAGAAAACGCCAGTTCTGGCTGTAGATCGGGTCGGTGGTCGGCGGCTGCGCGGTGATCGCAAGGAATGCGTGATACGGCCCGCCGAAGTCGGATCGAAGGCCGCTGTAGCCGTTGACCTCGAGCGTGTACGGCGCTTCCCAGGGGTACGCGCTCGGGATCGATACGGTCGCGAGATGGGAGTGCGGCGCGGCCGCCGCCGTGCCACCCGAGACGAACAGTGCGGCCACCGTCATCGCCAGCGCCACCAGTGCCGTCGTCCATCGTCTACGCATGTCGGACCCCTGTTCTTCGACGTTCCGTCAGATGCTGAGCAATGCTATTGGCATCCATCGATTGTGCGCGTCACGATTTCATATCAAACCACTTGGTTCGTTCAGAGGTGGATGTCAGACAGTCGCGTCAGCTCGGTCCACCTCGACGCCTCGGCACGGGCCGCGGCCACCGGTGCGTACCGATCGGCGTCGATGAGCAGGCTCAGTTCGAGACCGGTGGCGGACGCGATGTCGGCGACCGGAACCTGGTACGTCCGGTAGGGGCCGAGGGGCGGGGGATCGGTCTCGAGTCGCAGCGGCTTGTCGAGGATCGGGTCGAGGGACGGCGACTGGTCCAGCACGTAGCCGGTGCACGCAGGACTCGAATCCTGCGACCACACAGCGATTTTGAAGAACTGCCGCGGAATTGCGATGCCTCGGTAGATCGGATCGTCGTCGGCGAAGATGCAGCCGCTGAACACCGAAAGTCGTTGGCCGTATTGCTCTGCGTAGCCCAGAACGTAATCCTCGAGCCCCAGCCACAGTGTTTTGGACTGGTTCAGCGTGGCCGTCTGCGGAGCGCAGACTGTGTAGTGGAATGTGTCCTGGTTGGCGCGAGTGGCCACCGGCAGCTCGCCCCACACCGGGTCTCGCCTGCGAACCAGGTGCCCGCGATCAAGGTCGTTGTTCTTGTACAGCTCGTTACCGGCCTGCTGTGACGCCGGCAGTCGGTCGTCCAAGCGCCAGTCGTCGCCCCGCTCGACGTCTTTTAAGCTCATGCCGTCGATGTTGACGCCGGTGACCGCGGCGAGGCGTCGATCGGGGTCGATGGACACCGAGAAGTGCGTGTACGGCAGCACCACCAGGCCTGCGCGATCGGGCAGAGGAACGTCGATGTCGGACAGAAACTCCGGGTCGAAACCGAGTGGTGACGTCATCGGTCCATTGACTCACGCGTCGGTTACCGGAGAGTGAACCGCCGCCAGGTACCGGTCGGTCAGTCTCGCGTGCCGCTCGGCGACGACTCGGCATTCGTCACGTAGTTCTGGTGGATCGAGCACGGTGAAATCGGTATCGAACGCTGCCAGCCACCGCGCGATCGACGGCAGCGAATCGCCGGACAGAATCACAGCGCAGGTGTGCTCGTCGATGGATTCGATTGCGCCCCATTGTTCGTCGATCATCGGAGCGATGGTCTCGATCGGTGCATGCAGCGCGATCCTCGCCTGCACCTGAGTGAACGCGCGATCGATACCCTTCGAGACGAACGCGGCAGCCCCGCCGGCAGGCAGCTCGCGCGGGGTGAACCGAGGACCCGTCGGGATCTTCGGAATCAGACGATCGACTCGATACGATCGCCAATCCTCCCGCAGCACATCCCATCCCAGGAGATACCAGCGCGCTCCCGCCCGCACCAGGCTGTACGGCTCCACCTCACGCCTGGACTCGGAACCGTCGTGTTTGCGGTAGTCGAATCGGAGCCGCTCGTGCCGGTGACACACCGCCGCCACCGTCGACAGCACCGAGGCATCCACCGCCGAACGTGGCGTCTGTTCCACCACGTCGATGCGCAGCGCGTCGAGCCGATGCTGGATGCGCGACGGCATCACCTGACGCAGCTTCGTCAAGGCCCGCAGCGACGCCTCGCCGATGCCTGCCACCGACCCGCCGGCGGCGGATTGCAAGCCGAACGCCACCGCCAGTGCTTCGTCGTCGTCGAGCAGCAGTGGCGGCATCTCCGCGCCGGGGCCGAGCTGATAGCCGCCGCCGACCCCCGGCGTGGCATTGACGGGGTATCCGATATCGCGCAGCTTGTCCACATCGCGTCGCAGCGTCCGCGGAGTGACATCGAGCCGCTCTGCCAGCTCCGCACCCGCCCAGTCGCGACGGGTCTGCAGGAGCGACAACAGCCGCAACAGCCGGGCCGAGGTTTCCTTCATATCCACACGATGCCACCGAATGCGGACACCTTCGGTCCCTTTTAGCGACCCAGCCCCGCCACCGAAGTCCACTCGACGTGACATCGACCCCCGAAAGTGCTCGATGGTCGTTCCGCAGGCTGCACTCCAGTCCACTCGACGTGACATTGAGTACCCCCAGGTGGGCGGTCCGGTGGTGAACTCGGCCGCTGTTTCTCCACTACTGTGGTTACTCGTGCTGTCTGTCGTTCCCACACCCGTTGTCGTACGGGCCCCGTCGAAGGTGAATCTGCATCTCGCGGTCGGTGACCTGCGTCCCGATGGCTTTCACGAGTTGACGACGGTGTTCCAGGCGCTCTCGTTGTCCGACGAGCTGTCGGTGATTCCGGCCACGTCGCTGTCGGTTCGGGTGCGCGGCGACGACGCGAAGGTGGTTCCCACCGATTCGCGGAATCTGGTGTGGAAGGCCGCGGTGCTGCTCGGCGAAAGAGTCGGCCGTGAGCCGTCGGTGGAGATCACCATCGACAAGGGCATTCCGGTGGCCGGAGGCATGGCAGGTGGAAGCGCCGATGCTGCTGCGACTCTGGTGGCCCTCAATGCGATGTGGCATCTGGATCTCTCTCGGGACGAGCTGGACGACGTCGCTGCAGACCTCGGCAGCGACGTACCGTTCTCGTTGCACGGCGGCACTGCGGTGGGAACAGGACGCGGTGAGAAGTTGCTTCCGGTGCTCTCGCGCAACAGTTTTCACTGGGTACTGGCGTTGGCCAAGGGCGGTCTGCAGACGCCCGCGGTGTACAACGAACTCGACGAGTTGCGCGCCAAAGGCAGTCCGCCTCGCCTCGGCGGCACCGAGGATCTGATGCATGCGCTCACGTCCGGTGATGCGCGTGCCCTCGCGCCGTTGCTCGGCAACGATCTGCAGGCTGCTGCGGTGTCGCTGATGCCACAGCTGCGTCGCACCCTTCGCGCAGGGGTGACGGCCGGGGCGTTGGCGGGCATCGTCTCGGGCTCGGGCCCCACGTGTGCGTTTCTCTGCGCCGACGCCGACGCGGCGGTGTCGGTGAGCGCTGAACTGTCCGGTGCCGGCGTGTGCCGCACCGTCCGTGTTGCGAGTGGGCCGGTTCCCGGCGCTCGTGTTGTCACTAATGAATCGATTGGTTTTTCCTGATGGTCAATCTCGTCAATCTCGAAAACGTCAGCAAGTCCTTCGGCGTCAAGCCGCTGCTCGACGGCGTATCCCTCGGCGTGCAGGAGGGCGAACGCATCGGCATGGTGGGCCTCAACGGCGGCGGTAAGACCACCACGCTCGAGGTTCTGGCCGGTCTCGAACCGCCCGATTCGGGACGCGTCAGCCGAGTCAACGGCCTGCGGATGGCCGTCGTGACCCAGCGCGGGGTGTTGCCTCCCGGGTCGACCGTCGGCCAGGTTGTGCTCGACCCGCTCGGCATGGCCGAGCACGAATGGGCCGGTGATTCTCGGGTGCGCAACATCCTGACGGGCATCGGCATCGCCGATCTCGGACCGGTCGGCAGCTCCGGGCTGGACGCCTCGATCGACAATCTGTCCGGCGGCGAGCGCCGTCGCGTCGCGCTGGCTGCCGCGCTCGTGCAGGACCTGGACTTGCTCGTGCTCGACGAGCCCACCAACCACCTGGACGTCGAGGGAGTGCAGTGGCTCGCTGCGCACCTTGTTTCGCGTCGCAGCGCACTCGTCGTGGTCACTCACGATCGGTGGTTCCTCGATACCGTCGCCAATCAGACGTGGGAGGTCGTCGGGGGCGGTATCGAAACCTACGAGGGTGGCTACAACGATTGGGTCTTCGCGCGCGCCGAACGATCCCGTCAGGCCGACGCATCCGAGGAGCGGCGTCGCAACCTCGCCCGGAAGGAACTCGCGTGGCTGCGCCGCGGCGCTCCCGCCCGGACGTCCAAGCCCAAGTACCGAATCGAGGCCGCCGAGGCCTTGATCGCCGATGTTCCGCCGCCTCGTGACTCCGTCGCACTGTCCTCCTTCGCGCAGCGTCGGCTGGGCAAAGTCGTCATCGAACTGGAGGACGCGCGCCTGGAAACTCCCGACGGGCGTGAGCTGGTCAAGGACTTCACCTGGCGTCTGGCTCCCGGCGAGCGCGTCGGTCTCGTCGGCGTCAACGGTTCGGGTAAGACGACCATGCTCCGCACGCTTGCCGGTGAACTGCAACCTGCTTCGGGTAAGCGCATTCAGGGCCAGACCGTCAAGATCGGTTGGTTGAAGCAGGAATTGGACGACCTGCCCAAGAAGCTCCGGGTGCTCGACGCGGTGAAGGAAGTGGCCGAGCGAATCACGTTGGGCGACAAGGAGATCTCTGCCGGGCAGCTCGCGGAGAGGCTGGGCTTCACGCCCGCCCGCCAGCGCACGCCGGTCGGTGACCTGTCCGGTGGCGAACGCCGCCGCCTGCAATTGACGCGAGTCCTGATGGCCGAGCCGAACGTGCTGCTGCTCGACGAGCCCACCAACGACCTGGATATCGACACCCTGCAGCAGCTCGAGGACATCCTGGACGGCTGGGCGGGCACGCTCGTCGTCATCAGTCACGATCGGTACCTGATCGAACGCATCTGTGACTCGACGTGGGCGCTGTTCGGTGACGGCAAACTCACCAACCTGCCCGGCGGCATCGAGGAGTACCTGCGCAGGCGGGCTGTTCTCGCCGCCGACGCGACGCCGGACTCGTTGACCACCGGCGGGACACCGCGCAAGGCAACCCGCGATGCGGCCTCGGAGCGCGCGGCCCGCAAGGAACTCAGCAAGCTCGAGAAGCTCGTCCTGCGTCTGTCCAAGCGTGAGGTCGAGTTGCACGCCGAACTCGTCGACGCGTCCACCGAGCAGGGCAAGCTCGTTGCTCTCGACACCGAGCTCAAGCAGGTCCTGGCGGACAAGGACGTGGCCGAGGAACGGTGGATGGAACTGGCCGCCGAGCTCGAGTGAGCGGCTCCGCCGCATGTGGCCGGAGTGGAGCCTGCGGAACGACCCAGGTGATCGGTAATTCGTAACCCGCTACGAAGTTTCGTGCACGTGCGAGGTGCGCATACTGGACACATGGCATCGGTGGTCGCGGAAGTACTCGGTTCGGATTTCTCACGTCTGCATCCCAAGGTTCAGTGGCGCTTCGGGTTGCAGTCCTCGGATCAGCTCGCCCAGTTCGGGGTGGGCGTGATGGAGGAGATGACGCACTCTCGTTTGGTACCGCCGCCGTTGCTGTGGGCCGGCCGCAAGCGCGGACTCTTTCCTGCGGGCGTGGGCACGGACGTGCCGTTCACCATCGCCAACTACGCGTATGTCGACGAGTTGGGCCGCGAGACAATGTCTTTCGTGCGCCGTTTCGCCTTTGCCGGCCGTCCGCAGGGGATGAACTCCGTGATGGTGTCCTCTGCCGAGTCCGACGAGTACGCCCTGGACTATCTGGGATTCTCCTCGGACATGGTGGTGCACACCAGGTGTGAGGTCGACGACGAAGGCGGTCTGATACTCGAGAGCGAAGTGCCCCGATTCCTGCTCGGCCCGGTGGCACCGAAATTGCCGAAGGTGGCGTCGGCGCTGACGATCGGTCGGGAGTGGTGGGACTCGGCCGAGGAGCGGCATCGCATCGAGATCAAGGTTCAGAGTCCGGTCCTCGGCCAGCTCTTTCTGTATCGCGGATGGTTCACCGCGGAGGAGAGGCCGTGTCGAACAGCCGACATCCCCGGTGACGCGCGTCCTCGATCGGTGGAGTCACGCGAGTAGCGCGCTACTGTTACGCGTCGAACGATGTGCGGGTGAAGGAGTCAACAATGGCTGTTGTCGAAGCCGAGGTGTCCAGCGGGGTCGGACATATCGTCCTGAATCGGCCGGAGGCTCTGAATTCGTTGAACGGTGCCATGATCGACGGCATCCGCGACGCTCTCGATGCGTGGCGAGACGACGATGCGGTCGCGTCGGTATTGGTGACGAGTGGTTCACCGCGGGCGTTCTGTGCGGGCGGAGATATCAAGGCGATTCGGCAGGCCGTCGTCGACGGCGATCGCGACGCCGGGCCGCAGTACTTCGCCGCGGAATACGATCTCGACGAACTGATCGCGAACTACCCCAAGCCCTACATCGCGATCATCAAGGCAGCGGCCTTCGGTGGAGGTCTCGGTATCTCGATTCACGGCAGCATCCGCGTCGTCACCGAGAACGCGGTGTTGGCCATGCCGGAGACGGCGATCGGCTTCGTGCCGGATGTGGGGTCGAGCTACTTCCTGTCACGACTGCCCGGTCGTGTGGGGCGGTACCTGGCTCTGACGGGTACGCGCATCACCGGACCGGACGCACTCGCATTGGGTCTGGCCACGCACTTCTGCCCGAGCGAGGTCGTGGACGAATTGAAGGCCGACATCCTCGCCGGCACCGATATTCACGAGGCGCTGGATCGCCACACAACGGTGCCGTCGACGACAGAGCTCTCGTTCGACGCCGAGGCGGTGGCAGCGGTGTTCGAGAAGGAGTCTCTCGTCGACATCATCGACGCGCTCGAGTGCGACACCCCGTGGTCACGTACCACGAAGACTCAGCTGGCGACGCTGTCTCCGACGTCACTGATGGCCACCGACGCGCTGATTGCGCGCGGAGCAGACAGCACGTTGCGGGAATGTCTGGACCGCGAGTTGCGAATGGCGACCTGGATCATCACCGAACCGGACTTCGCCGAAGGTGTACGCGCGGTGCTGGTCGACAAGGACCGCGCACCGCAGTGGAAGCCTCTGGTACTCGAAATGGTGCGACCAGAGGCTTTCCAACAGCTGTTGTGACCGTCTGGGGTCAGCGGTAACCCTTGGCAGGGTTCTGCAGGTCCAACACGATGGTCTGGCCGTTGGAACGCACATGGATCTCGGGGTTCTGCAGGCCACCCGAGACGAGGTATTCGCCGAGCAGCTGCAGCAGCTCGTCGGGGCCGACGGAGGTGTCGGGGGTGCGGATGTCACCGGTACGGCTGCCGAGCTCGTTCTGGGTCAGCCGGCCTGCGATGCGTACCGAGGCGACGCCCATGGCAGTACGACGATCGGGTGCCTGGCCGCGTCCGAGCGTCGGCGTGGAGCCGGCGGTCGATCCGTGAGACGTGGAGCGGCCGTTGGTGGGCAGGCCGTGTTCTGAGATCTGATCGCTTGTAGTCACTTCAACCTCGTTCGATTCCGTGGCGGGCTTCTCTGGACGACGTCGATCCGCGCGGGGAGTCGCTGAATCCGTGACGGACGACGTTGCTGGTGCAGGCGTTGTTGCAGACGCCTTCTCGGCGGGCGTGGTCGCTACGGCCGATTTCTCGGTGGTTGCGGCCTCGACCGCCTTCTCGGCGGGCGCTGCCGCCGAAGAATCGGTGCGGGCACTTTTTGGCGAAGTGGAGTCCGACTTCGGCGGCGTCGCCAAACGATGCGCAGGAGCGCCACCGACCTTGATCCCGGCCAATGGGTAATTCGATCCCTGTGTCATGTCGTCTTCCACTTCATCGTGTTCCCAGCTGGCTCGGTGCCGAGATGTCACGATCGGATATCGATCAGGACGTGCTACTCGGGGCCGAGCACGCTAAAACGTACTCTAAGTTTGTTCGGACCCTGTGAGAGTAGCATCACGATTGTTTAAGACGCCATTTTTTGACCGGCGTATTTGTTCTGGATCCTCAACCAGACGGCAAATCCCCAGGCAACGAACCCGGCGTACACCAGGTAGAGCGCCGCTGACGGATAGAACCCGGCGACGACGAGTAGGGGAATACCCACCACGTCGACCGCGATCCAGATCAGCCAGAACTCGGTGAGGCCGCGCGCCATTCCGAACGTGGCCAGCATCGATCCGGTGAAGATCCACGCATCGGCCCATTTGCCGAACGAGCCGAGATAGCCGAACAGCTGCGCGAACACGACCGTTCCGACGACCGCGACAACGAGCATCGCCGTCCGTTCACGCGTAGTACCCCACCGCGGGAGGACGGCGGCCCCCGTGCGCTGGGAATCGCGCATCCAGCGCACCAGCCCGTAGACGCTCACGGCGATGAACATCAGCTGGCGTCCGGCCTGGCCGTAGAGATCGAGGGCCTGCGGTGTGTGGAACACCCCGCCCAGAAAGACGGTGAACAGCAATGCATTTCCGATGATGCCCACCGGCCACGCCCATACGACGCGTCGCATCCCACCGATTGCCGAGAGCAACCCGAAGCCGTTGCCGACCACCTCGCGCCACAGCACGGGGTGGCCGAACACGCTGAATTCGGCGTCGAGCAGCTCGATCAGCACAGGGGCTACTGATCGCCCGCGGCGACGAGCGGCTCGAGGGTCAGCTCGGGCATTTCCTTCTGGATGTATTGCAGGCGCCATTTGTCGCTGACCAACGCCAGCAGGGCTCCGTCGGTGCGGGTGAAGATCTCGACTCCGCGCTGGCGACCCAACTCGACGGCCGATGCCGCGTCGGTCCGCCGGGCCAAGGAGTAACCGAGGGGTTCCATTCGGGCGTCGACGCCGAACTCCGTCTTCATTCGTGCGGTGACCACCTCGAACTGCATGGGTCCGACAGCGGCGAGTACCGGCGACGCGTCACCGCGAATGTCGTTGCGTAGCACCTGAACCACGCCTTCGGAGTCGAGCTGCTCGACGGCACGGCGGAACTTCTTGTACTTGTCCGCACTGTCGACGCGCAGTGCCGAGAAGTGCTCGGGCGCGAACGACGGGATCGGCGGAAACTCGACCTTCTTGTCCGAATAGAGGGTGTGGCCCGGAGCCAGCGCGGTCGCGTTGACGAGGCCGACGATGTCGCCGGGGTATGCGTTCTCGACCGTCGTGCGATCGCGACCGAACACCGTCAGGGCGTATTTGGTGGTGAACGGCTTCTTGGTCTGGGCGTGCGTGACGACCATTCCGCGCTCGAAGACGCCCGACACCACGCGCATGAAGGCAAGTCGATCCCGATGGGCGGTGTCCATGCCGGCCTGCACCTTGAACACCACGGCGCTGAACGGATCGGTCACCTCGCGCACGCCGCCGGAAGCATCGTCACGCGATCCCGGCGCGGGGGCCAGGGCCACCAGGGTGTCGAGGATTTGCCGGACGCCGAAGTTGAGCATGGCCGAGCCGAAGATCACCGGCGACGTCTGGCCGGCCAGGAACATTTCCTGGTCGTGCTGCTGACCGCTCGAGATCAGCAGATCGCTCTCCTCGACCGCGGTGTCCCAATCGACGCCCTCGCGTGCGGCGGCCGCCTCGGCCGACATGAATTCCTCCGGCGCGATGGTCGCACCACCCGCGGTGCGGGTGAAGCGAATGTAGCTGCCGTCCTGCACGTCGAGCAGCCCGCGGAAATCGCCGGCAATGCCGACGGGCCAGTACAGCGGCGTCGGGGTCAGTCCGATCCGCGACTCGATCTCGTCCAAGAGCTCCAGCGGTGACTGGCCCGGACGGTCCCACTTGTTGATGACGGTGATGACCGGGATGCCGAACTGGCGGCACACCTGGAACAGCTTGAGGGTCTGGGGTTCGAGGCCCTTCGCGGCGTCGATGAGCATCACGGCTGCGTCGACGGCGGTCAGGACCCGGTAGGTGTCCTCGGAGAAGTCGGCGTGGCCCGGAGTGTCGACGAGGTTGATGACGTTGGTGATCTCGGCATCGGGTGAGGTGTG
This sequence comes from Rhodococcus sp. Leaf278, assembly GCF_001426085.1. Lineage (GTDB taxonomy): Bacteria > Actinomycetota > Actinomycetes > Mycobacteriales > Mycobacteriaceae > Rhodococcoides. The sequence continues at coordinate 75,772 of NZ_LMRR01000042.1, read as the reverse complement.
GTAATTGAACTGCAGCGCAGTCGAACTGACCGAGATACCGCGTGCCTTCTCCATCTCCATCCAGTCCGAGACGGTGGACCGGCGGCCGGCTTTGCCGTGGATGGCTCCGGCCTCGGAGATGACGCGGGCGTGCAATGCGAGTGCTTCGGTGAGAGTCGACTTACCGGCGTCGGGGTGTGAGATCACCGCGAATGTTCGACGCCTCGCGACCTCGGTCTCGAGTTCCTTGGCAGGGCTTCGGGAGGGTCCGGATTCTTCCAGCACTGCCGGTCCGGACCCTTCGAGCGTTGCGTCGACGTCGGGGGTACTGGACGGGGTACTCACGAAAACCTCATTCTCGTAGACAGGCAGGACCGATGCGGTGACCGGGCAGACATCAAGGATACGCGGCCTATTGTCCAGCGCGGGCGCGGCGGGACTGCCTACTGTGTTCGGTGGGGCGGGGTTCACGTCACGAGGAGACGCGCGTTGAGCAAGTTCACCGAGGAAATGTTCGAGACCGCGAGCACCAGCAAGCGAGGTCTGGTCACCGGCGAGCCCGACGAGGCGCTCCGACAGTCCTGGGGCGACATCCACGAGCAGGCGCGTCGGATGGCAGGCGCGTTGGCCGACGCGGGCGTAGTACACGGTGACGCGATCGGCATTCTGGCCGGTCAGCCGGTGGATATCGCACCAGCGTGCCAGGCGACATGGATGCGCGGGGCCTCGGTGACGATGCTGCATCAGCCGACTCCCCGAACCGACCTCGCTGTGTGGGGCGAGGACACCGAAACCGTCGTGCGGATGATCGAGGCCAAGGCCGTCGTTCTCGGCGCGCCGTTCGACATCGCCGCCCCGGTGCTCGAGGAGCGCGGCATCACCGTGTTGAAGATCGAGGACATGAAGACCGGTCGCGATATCGACCCGGTGCCGACGGCGGAGTCCGACATCGCGCTGCAACAGCTCACCTCCGGTTCGACCGGTTCACCCAAAGCCGTGCGGATCACGCACGAGAACTTCTACGTCAATGCGTACGCGATGATCGACCGCATCGAGTTCGACGTCGAGTCCGACGTGATGGTCAGTTGGTTGCCGCTGTTCCACGACATGGGGATGGTGGGCTTTCTTTCGGTGCCCATGCAGGTCGGTGCCGAGGTCGTCAGCATCACTCCGCTGGACTTCCTTCGTTCACCGCTGCTGTGGGCCAAGCTCATTCACAAGTACCGCGGAACCGTCACGGCAGCACCGAATTTCGCGTATTCACTGCTTGCGCGCCGGTTGCGCCAGGCCGAGGACGATCTGGACCTCGACCTCTCCACTCTGCGCTACGCCTGGAACGGGGCCGAGCCTGTCGATCCGGACACGATGATCGCCTTGGCCGAGGCCGGTGCGCGGTACAAGCTCAACCCGTCGGCGCTCGCTCCGGTGTACGGAATGGCCGAAACAACTCTGGCAGTGTCGATTCCGGACCCCGATCGCGGTCAGGTGATCGACGTGGTCGACGCGGACCTGCTCGAGACGCTGGGTCGCGCCGTTCCGTCCACCCGTGGAAACACCCGCTCTCTCGCCACTCTAGGCAAATTCGTGCCGGGCCTCGAGGGTCGGGTCGTAGACAAGGAGGGGCAGGTGCTGACCGCGCGCGGTGTCGGCATCATCGAAGTGCGGGGCAAGGCCGTCACCCCCGGATACATCACCGTCGACGGGCCGGTCTCGACGCTCGACGCCGACGGCTGGCTCGACACGGGCGACGTCGGCTACATCACCGAGGACGAACTGGTGGTCGTCTGCGGACGCATCAAGGACGTCATCATCATGGGCGGTCGCAATATCTATCCCACCGATATCGAACGGGCTGCACAAACCGTCGCTGGTGTGCGACCGGGCAATGCCGTGGCCATCCGACTCGATGCAGGGGACAAGCGTGAAAGTTTCGCTGTAGCGGTCGAAACCAACGACATCGACAAGCCGGACGAGGTCAAACGCATCGAACGTGAGGTGATCCATGCGGTGCACTCGGAGGTGGGGGTGCGGCCGCGCACCGTCGCGGTACTCGGACCGGGCAGCATTCCCAAGACATCGAGCGGCAAGCTGCGACGGGCGAATTCGGCGTCGTTACTCAGCTGAGCTGGGACTTCACACCCTTTTTGCGGGGTGCGCGCGTGCGCTCGGAGGCGAGAACAGGCGCGCACCTCGTAAAAAGGGTGTGGGCTTCAGCGTGGGTGCACTCGGTTCTGCGCTGCTTCCAGTCCGGCCGAGAGTAGGAGCTCCGCGGCGTCTGCTGCTTCTTCGACGACGACGCCGAGATCCTTGCGTTCGGCGGCCGAGAACGGCTTGAGCACGAACGACGCCGGATCCATTCGTCCGGGCGGGCGTCCGACGCCGACGCGAACCCGCAGATAGTCTTTGGTGCTCAGATGCTGCGATATCGAGCGCAGCCCGTTGTGGCCGCCTTCGCCGCCGCCGAGTTTGAGTCGCAGAGCCCCGAAGTCGATATCCAATTCGTCGTGCACCACCACGATGTTCGCCGCGTCGATGGAGAAGAACCGAGCCAATGCCGCCACCGGCTGGCCCGAGACATTCATGAACGTGCGCGGCTTGGCGATGACCACCGAGCGTCGACCCAGACGAGCCTGCACGATGTCGGAATTGGACTTCTTGTGCGAGGAGAACGCTCCGCCGATGCGTCCGGCCAAGGCGTCGGCGACCATGAAACCGACGTTGTGGCGGGTCTTTTCGTACTGCGGGCCAGGATTACCGAGCCCGACGATCAAGGCCGGCTCTTCGGGTTCGACACTCACGGTCGTCATTGTCTCATCACGCCTTCGAAACGAACGACGCGCTGCTCCCGGCGTGGGAACAGCGCGTCGTACGCGGTCGATGGAGCGAGATCAGCTGTCGCTATCCTTGCTGTCCTCGTCCGAATCCTCGTGGCTCTCGGCCTCTTCCTGAGTTTCGGCCTCGCCCTCCTCGGAGATCGGCTCGGTGCCTTCGCCGTCGGCCTCGAGCTCTTCCTCGGACGGTGCCTCGGTGACGTTGACGAGCAGCTGCTCGGGATCGGAGATCAGGGTGACGCCGTCAGGAAGCTCGACGTCCTTTGCGTAGTACTGGGTGTCGATCTGGTTGTCCTCGACGGAGATGACGAAGTTCTCCGGGATCTCGAGCGCGTCGGCCTCGATCTCGATGTACGTGGAGTCGGTGACGACCAGGGTGCCCGGTGCGGCATCGCCTTCGACGATGACGTTGACCTCGACGGTGACGCGCTCGCCCTTCTTCAGGACGAGGAGGTCGGCGTGCTCGATGCTGCGACGGATCGGGTGCACGACGATCGACTTGGTGAGGGCCAGCTGCGACTTGCCGGCGATGTCGAGGGTGAGCACAGCGTTGGTGCCGTCGTTACGCAGCACAGCGGCGAACGCGCGAGCGTCCAGTGCGAGGTGCTGGGGATCGGTGGCGTGTCCGTAGAGAACGGCGGGAACGAGGCCGTCGCGACGTGCGCGGCGAGCTGCGCCCTTGCCGAATTCGGTGCGGACCTGCGCGGTGAGATTGTTTACCTTCGATGCCATGGTGCTACATGCTCCTGATAACTGTGGTTCGTGCGGCGTACTTCGTCGGGCGGTCAAGCTCGTCGGGGCGGACACGAACGAGCGCGGCCAACGGGGCCGAGCCGCGTCGATAACGGTGGATCCTGAAATCGTGGATCTACCCTCGCCGAGACAACCTGGAAGACAATACACGACCACGTCATGTGCGCGTAAGTTCGACCCCTGCTACGAACTACCGTGCACGTGCGAGCGCAGCGAGCAACTCTGCGGCAACACCACGCGCGACGGATATCGCATCATCACGGCCGCCTGCAGTTCCCATCACCACCGCGCCCTCGTGCAGTACCGACAGTCGTGAGCCCAGTTGTTCGGCGTCGGAGTACCCGGCGTCGGCGGCCAGTTGCGCGAACAGTGATCTGGTCCATTCCTTCTCGGACTTGATGATCTCGAGTACCGGGCTGTCGGTGCCGCCGAACTCGGCGAACGCGTTGACGAATCCGCAGCCGCGATGGTTGTCGCGCATCCACAGATCGAGGGCGTCGTACACCCCGAGGATTCGCGCGTCGCCGGGTTCGAGGGATTCGACGTACCTGCTCACATGCTCGCACCACAGGCCGTATCGGCGGGTGAGGTATCGCTGCACCAGGCCGTCCTTGGAGCCGAAGCGGTCGTAGAGGGTCTTCTTGGTGGTACCGGCCTCCTCGGCGATGAGGTCGACGCCGACGGCGCGGATCCCGCGGGCGTAGAACAGCTCGCTGGCGACGCTGAGAATGCGTTCTCCGGCGGGGGTGAGCGGCTTGTCGAGCATGGATACCTTCCGAAAGCGCTGGTGAGAAGCAGGTGCACTGCGAGTATACAGACCTGTATGTTTACATCGCTGAATGAGAGCAAATATCGATACGGTCGCAGGTACGGCCCTGGTGGTGCTGTGGAGTTCGGGCTTCATCGGAGCCGAACTCGGCACAGCCGAAGCCCCCGCGCACACGCTGCTGGCCTGGCGCTACGTCGCGGCTGCGGTGCTCCTGATCGCCTGGTGCCGATATCGGAGGCTGACACCGACCTGGCACGCCATCCGAATTCACGCCGTGCTGGGCCTGTTTTGTCAGTTCCTCTACCTCGGGGCCACCATCACCGGCATCGGGATGGGCGTGCCGCCAGGTGTCGCCGCGCTGATCGCCGCCCTGCAGCCGCTGTTGGTCGCCATGGCGTCGAGCAGGATCTTCGGCGAACGCGTCGGGCCGAGGCAGAGTCTGGGACTCGTCGTCGGCATCGTCGGGGTATCGCTGGTCGTGGTGGGGGACATGTCCGGTGCCGACCTCTCCTGGCCCGTCTACTTACTACCGGCCGCCGGGATGTTGGCGTTGTCGATCGGGACCGTCGGTCAGCGAATCCTGGCACCGAAGGAGCCGATCGCGCTGTCGATGGCTGTTCAATGTTCCTTCAGCGCAGCCGGTTTCATGACCTGGAGCGCTCTGGCGGGAGATCTCGCACCGCCGATGACGGTGGCTTTCGGAGCGGCCGTCGCCTGGACCGTGGTGCTGTCGACGTTCGGCGCATACGGCGCGTACCTGTTCGTGGTGCGTCGTAACGGACCCACTCGCGCCAGCGTGCTGCTGTACCTGACTCCGCCGACGACCATGGTGTGGGCTTGGCTCATGTTCGGCGATGCGATTACCTGGGTTGGAGTGGGTGGACTGGTGGTCTCGGGAATCGGTGTGGCTCTATACCTCCGCAAGACCCATGTGAGCGAAAATTCGACCCCCGCTACGAATTGTCATGCACCTGCGAGCGCAGCGAGCATCGCGTCCAACTCGGCGAAGGTGACGAAATAGTGCGGAGACGCACGCACCACGGCGTCGAGTCCGCGGCCCGTCATGTCCAGGCGCGTCGAGCCACGGTGGCTGACGGTCACCGTCACGTTCTGGGCGGCGAGTCGATCGCGGACAGCAAGGGGATCTTCACCGTCGACGGTGAAGGAGACGATCCCACTCTTGCGTTCGCCCAGATCCTGCACTGTCACGCCGGGGACCTTCAGGAGCCCCGCGCGCAGATATTCGGCACGTTCGCCGACTGCCTCTTCGACGTGGTCGATACCGAGCTCGAGTAGATAGTCGACGGCGGCACCGAGTGCGAGCCTGGCCGCGACGTCGCATTCCCAGAACTCGAATCGTGTGGCGTCGTCGGCCATTCGGTAGGTGGAGGTGTCTTCCCATTGGGCGCTGTGCAAGTCGAGGGCCGGTGGATGCAGCGTCGACGCCAATCCTGGACGCAGGTAGAGAAATCCGGTTCCGCGCGGGCCGCGGAGCCATTTGCGTCCGGTGGCAGAGAGCGCGTCGACATCGAGCTCGTCGACGTCGATGCGCATCTGTCCCATGGACTGGCAGGCGTCGAGCAGTACCAGGGCACCGTGTCGGTGGGCGAGATCTGCGACAGCGCGGGCGGGGTTGATCAGACCGCCGTTGGTGGGTGCGTGCACCACCGAGACCAGCTTCACGCGATCGTCGAGCATGGTGGCCAGCGCGTCGACGTCGATCCGTCCCGACACGTCGCTCGGAATCACCTCGACCACCGCTCCGGTGACCTCGGCGCGGTGCAGAGCGGAGATCGCGTTGCTGGCGTACTCGGCCTCGCACAGCAGGATTCGATCACCGGGGGAGAGCGGCACGGAGTAGAAGAAGTCGGTCCAGGCACGTGTCGCGGAATCGCTCAGGGCGATGCTCGACGCCGAAGCCCCGATCAACGTTCCGATCGATGTCTTCACCGCCGCGAGATCGTCCGAGCGTTCGTTTGCTGCCCGATAGCCACCGACTTCCGCTTCTCGGCGCAGGTGCGCGACGGCGGTGTCGACGACGACGGTGGGCGGCAACGAGGAGCCGGCGCTGTCGAGAAATACCCGACCCGACGCACCGGGGGTATCGCGGCGGATGCGGTCCTGATCGAGCATCGGTCGTCCTTCCTGTCACGAACTCTCGGCATCAGGGTTGCACAATCGGTAGCCTCGATACGACGCGGGATCACGGCGTTTTCGATCCCCGCAGCTGGGTACGTTCAGTAGCGAAGAACGTGGTGAGTGCGGAAAGAAGGAAAAAGTGTCGTCCAACGAGAAGTCCCTCGAGCTGAGCACACGCCCAGCAGCCGAGGCATACGTGTCGAAAGTGTGTTTCAAGCTGGGTCCACCGACGTTGATCGGTGCCGAACTCGAGTGGCTCACTGCCCTCGACGACGGAACGCGTCCCAGCCTCTCCTCGCTTGCCACTGCGCTCGGTGATCACTCCCCGCGCAGTATCGCCCCCGAGTCACCCGCCCTGACGTTGCCGGGCGGAAGTATGGTCACCGTCGAACCCGGCGGCCAAGTCGAATTGTCCAGTTCGCCTTATACATCCGTTTCCGACCTGGCATCCGTGCTCGACGCCGATGCGCGCTTGGTGCGAGACATGCTCGAGGGCTCCGGCATCCGCATCCTCGCCGTTCCGGCAGATACCACACGCGCTCCCGAACGGCTTCTCGTTCTGCCGAGATACTGCGCGATGGAGAACCGGTTCACCACCATCGGTCCCTTCGGCAAATTGATGATGTGCAACACCGCTGCCGCGCAGGTGAGTGTCGACGCCGGTCGCGACCGCGGCGAGGTTGCCGCGCGGTGGCGAATGCTCCACGTGATCGGCCCGGCGTTCGTGGCGGCATTCGCTCGGTCCCCGGAACTCGAGGGAGCCCCCGAAGGAGTGTGGGCGTCCCAGCGGATGCGCACGTGGCTCGAACTCGATTCCAGTAGAACCGATTCCAGCAGAACGGCGGTTCCGAATACCGGAGATCCGATTGCCGATTACGCGCGGTGGGCTCTCGACGTTCCGCTGCTGTGCATAATGGGCGTCGACCAGAACTGGGAAGCGCCTGCGGGTACGACGTTCGCACAGTGGCTGGCTGATCCGGATGTCGTCGGACGTGCGCCCACGTACGGCGACCTCGATTATCACCTGACCACCCTGTTTCCCCAGGTTCGAGCGTGCGGTCATCTCGAGATCCGTTATCTCGACGCCCAACCGGACGGGCAGTGGGTCATTCCCGCGGCGGCGTTCGAGGCGCTGTTGTCGACGCCCGAGCTGGTGGCTCGCGCCACCGAGATCGGAGCCGGGACGGCCGGACGCTGGCTCGACGCGGCTCGTATCGGACTCGGCGACCGCGATCTCCGTTCGGCCGCAACCGAATTGCTCGACCTCGCAGCAGAGTGTGGCGGTGAGTACGCCGACTACCTGTCGGCAGCTGCTCGCCGATGCCGAGCCGGCGAACCTCCCAGCGAGTTCGACACGGCATCACCGGATTTTCGGAATCGAAAGGAATCGGTGTGAGCGCCGAACAACTCAGGAACAGGATCGAAACGGTCCTCACCCGCAGCCGTGCCCGCAGTGCAGCACTCACCGACTGCGTGGACGAAGCCGAACTGATGGCGCAGCATTCGCCGTTGATGAGTCCGCTGGTGTGGGATCTCGCGCACATCGGAAGTCAGGAAGAACTCTGGCTGGTCCGCGACGTCGGTGGTCGTGATCCCGTGCGTCCCGACATCGACGAGTTGTACGACGCGTTCAAGCACTCACGGTCGTCCCGAACCTCGCTTCCGTTGCTCACTCCGGACGAGGCGCGCGTGTACGTGCAGACCGTTCGCGACAAGGCCTGGGACGTACTGGACCGCAGTACATTCGCGGGCAGGCCGGTCGAGAAGCACGGATTTGCATTCGGCATGATCGCGCAGCACGAACAGCAGCACGACGAGACGATGCTGGCGACCCACCAGTTACGCTCCGGCCCCGCCGTTCTCACTGCCCCCGCGCCCCCGACGTCTGCGGCGCAGGTGTCGGGTGAGGCGATCATTCCCGGTGGAGCGTTCTCGATGGGCACCTCGCTCGATCCGTGGGCACTGGACAACGAGCGGCCCGCTCACCTGGTGCACGTGCCGACGTTCGCCATCGACCGAGCTCCGATCACCAACGCGCAGTACATCGAGTTCATCGACGACGGCGGTTACGAGCGTCGTGAACTGTGGACCGAGAAGGGCTGGGCGCATCGCGTCGACGCGCAACTCACCGCCCCGCAATTCTGGGAGCGTGATTCCGACGGCACGTGGTGGCGGCGTAGCTTCGGGGTTCGCAAGCCGGTGCGTCCGCAGCAGCCCGTGGTGCACGTGAGCTGGTTCGAGGCCGACGCCTATGCCCGCTGGGCAGGTAAGCGACTACCGACCGAGGCGGAGTGGGAGAAGGCCGCGCGCCACGACGCCCGGACCGGTAGCAGCCACGCCTACCCGTGGGGCGACGCCGAACCCACTGCAGCGCATGCCAATCTGAATCAGCGACACCTCGAACCGGCGGACGTGGGCGCATACCCGGACGGTGCGTCCGCCGCCGGTGTTCATCAACTGATCGGTGACGTGTGGGAATGGACGTCCTCCGAATTCGAGGCGTACCCCGGATTCGAGGCGTTCCCCTACGCCGAATATTCCGAGGTGTTTTTGCGAGGCGATTACAAGGTGTTGCGCGGCGGCTCGTTCGGCACCGACGAAGTGGCCTGTCGAGGAACGTTCCGCAACTGGGATCACCCGATTCGGCGGCAGATCTTCAGCGGGTTCCGGTTGGCCCGCGACGTCGAGCCCAGCTGAATGTGCCGTCATCTCGGGTATCTCGGCCCTCGCACGTCCGTCGGGGGCGTGCTCACTGCCGGTGACCACAGTCTCCGCGTGCAGTCGTATGCCCCCAACGACATGCGCGGCGGCGGCACCATCAATGCCGACGGGTTCGGCGTCGCCTGGTGGCAGGACGGTTCGGTGCGCAGCTACCGCAATCCGATGCCCATCTGGACCGATCCGGCCGTCGACGATGTTCTGCCGCAGCTGGAGTCGACGTCGGTGATCGCCGCGGTGCGATCGGCGACGGTGGGAATGCCGGTGGAACGATCGGCCTGCGCCCCGTTCACCGACGGCCGCTGGGCATTCAGTCACAACGGTGTGGTCCGCGGCTGGCCACACTCGCTGACCGACCTGTGGTCCGAGGTACCACCCGTCGATGCACTCACGTTGCCGGCTCCGACCGACGCAGCGGCGGTGTGGATCGTATTGCGTCAGTTGCTCACCCGCCTCGAACCGCAGGCGGCCCTTGCTACGTTGGTTCGGCGCATCGAAGAGCGCGCGCCGGGGTCCAGGCTCAACTTTCTCCTCGGCGACGGGGAGAACATGTACGCCACCGCGATACATCACGCACTGTCCGTCCGCCGTTCCGATGACGCCGTCACCATCGCGTCCGAACCCACCGACGACTCCGACTGGACGCACATAGACGACCGCAGTCTTGTCGTCGCTACAGCATCGGAGTTCACCGTTTCCCGTCTCGATGAAGAGGAGCACACATGAGCACTGTCGAGGTACACCTGGCAGATACCGCACTGGTGGACGAATTGCGCAAGGATGTGCGAGACGGGTTGACGTCCTCGCCGAAATGGCTGTCGCCCAAGTACTTCTACGACGCACTGGGCAGTGAGTTGTTCGAGCAGATCACCGTGTTGCCGGAGTACTACCCGACGCGTACCGAGCGGGCACTCCTCGAAGAACATGCACTCGACATCGCCGAGGCAACCGAATCGACGATGTTGATCGAGTTGGGCTCGGGGTCGTCGGAGAAGACGAAGATTCTTCTTGCTGCAGGGGTCAAGCACGGTTCGTTGAACACCTATGTGCCGCAGGATGTATCGGTCACTGCGCTCGAGGGAGCCATCGAGCAGATCGGGCAGGAGTTTCCCGCTCTCGAGGTGCGCGGCATCGTCAGCGATTTCACCGACACCTTGCACAATCTGCCCGCAGGTCGCGCACGCACCATTGCGTTCCTGGGCGGCACCCTGGGCAACCTCATCCCCGAGGAGCGCGAGGAATTTCTGAAGGCCATCGCCGACGCCTTGGATGCCGGCGAATACCTGCTACTCGGTGTCGGGCTGGTCATCGACCCGGCGGTTCTCGTTCCGGCATACGACGATGCTGCCGGGGTGACGGCGCAATTCAATCGAAACGTGCTGTCGGTGATCAACTCTCGCCTGGACGGAAATTTCGACACCGATGCGTTCGAGCACGTCGCGCTCTGGAATGCCGAGCAGGAGTGGATCGAAATGCGGCTCCGGGCCACGTCACCGCAGGAGGTGTATCTCGCCGATCTCGATCTGCACGTGCACTTCGACGCCGATGAGGACCTGCGCACCGAAATCTCGGCGAAGTTTCGACCGGAAGGCATCACCGAAGAACTCGCCGCAGCGGGATTCGACGTCGACCATCTGTGGACCGATGCAGACTCCCGCTTCGCGCTCATCCTCGCGCGCAAGGTCGAGTAGCTCGCACCGAGTGGGCACCAGTGCACACGACGATCGCCGATCGACTTCAATCCCGTCGATCGGCGGCGGTAGTGCGCACTCCGGCCCGCCGCAGCTGCATGATCACGGCAGTCGACGATCGCTTGCCGCAATCGATTTCCGTCGACGGCGCACCACGGTGATGATCTCGTCCACGACGCGATCCAACTCCGCAAGTGCCGTCGCCGCCGAGTAGCGCAGCACCAACCATCCATCGAGCACCAACTCGTTCTGCCGTCGACGATCGTTGTTGAACGTGGCGGGATCCGTGTGAAACTCTCGGCCATCGATTTCGACGATCACTCGTGCGGAAAAGTCGACCAGGTCGCCGTAGAACTTTCCGACGCGCGCATTGATCTCCATCGTGAAGTGGCGAGCTGCCAATGCCCGCGCCACCACGCGTTCCGGCTCCGATCTGGTGCTGGGGCAACATGTTCGAAGCTGCTTGCGAACCGCGGCCATCCCGTGCATCCCCTTTGCGGAGTGACACAATTCGGCAACTCGACGCCACGGCAGGTGATGGTCGATGGCGTTGTCGAAGAATTTCTCGAGGTCAGGCGTCGACAAGCACGTCGCGACATCGACAAAAGTTTGCTCCAGTGACACGACTCGCAGGCCTCGGTGCAGCTGGACGTCGACGAGGCGTCGGCGATGTATTCGAACCCAGGGAACCGACCTCGACTGGGTGTTCGGGGCAACGGTGACAGAGACCAGGCGCGGTTCGTAGTCGATCAGTCCCCACAACCAGGCCGCACTTTCGTGGCTCAGTGCGGCATCCGGTCTCCATAGAGTCGCCGCAGTGCACAGGCCGAAGTAGTCGGGTTTCTCCGTCGCTTAGACATTAGGCAGAAGGCGTACGAGTTCTCCCGATCGAGCTCGCCTCGAAATGCCGCTCGTACTGAGCCCTTGCGCCACCAGTTGCTGCACCGCGTAAACCCCCATTGCTACACCGTTGCGGCTGTGGAGCTTGCGCAACAGTGGCAATTCCGTAACTGTGGATAAGTCGATGCGTTATCCACAGGCCGGCCGACCATGACGGGCACCAGTGCACACGACGACCGCCGATCGACGGAATCCCGTCGATCGGCGTCGGTAGTGCGCAACCATGCCCACCGCAGCCGGCCCGAGGCCTCGAGATCAGGCGTCTGCCAACGCGAGTACCGGCGAGATCTGATTGGCACGCCGCGCCGGGGTCAACGAGGCCCCCAGTGCGAGGAGTCCACCGCACAACACCGTTCCGGCGATGACGGCCCATGGCAGGGTGGGCGCGGTGAGCCCTCGGGAATCCAGTGAGCCCAGCAGCGATTGTGCTGCGGCCCAGCCGTACACGATGCCGAGGATCAGACCGAAGCCCATCGATGCGACCACCATCTGAGTACTTTCCGATACGATCATCGCTCGAATCTGCTTGCGGGTGAACCCGAGTGCGCGCAGCAGGCCGATCTCACGAGTGCGTTGCAGAATGCTCAGCAGCAGGTTGTTCACCATTCCGACGGCCGCGATGACGGCCGAGAATCCGATGAGACCGGTCATGATTCCCACTGTCACGGTGAGCACCTGCCCGACGGTGGCCTCGTCGTATTCGTTGACGAGCATCGTCCGATAGCTGTACATGGCGACCGCGAACGTCGTCACCAACGTCACCCCGATCAGCAGGCCCACCGCGGTACGAGTACTGCGATCCGGGTAGCGAAGTGCGTTGGCGGACGCCAATCGAGCAGCAGGGCCGCGGCCGGACAGTCGCCCCACCAGCTTCAGGGTGGCGGGCAGAATGCGATACGCCCCAACCATGATTCCGGTGAACGATGCGATACCACCGAAGAATGCCACCAGCACACCGCCCGGGTTGACCATCCCGATCAGGACCCCGAGACCCAGCAGAATCACCCCGCCGGCGATGAGCACGATCGAGAGCACTGTTCTGATCCGACGCGACCGCGGAGCTTCCACTCCCGTGTCGACTGCACCTCCCGTTGCCTGGACAGGCGTGACATCCAGTACCTTGCGAGACCCCACATACGATGCGACGGTCGTCGTGAGCACCACGATGACCACCGGCAGAATTATCAGTGGCTGAACGGTCGTGTACTGCACGTCCGGCAGCTGGCCGGCCGAGACCGCAATGGCCCGGGCCAGATGACTGGCGCCGACGCCGAGAACCATACCGACTGCGCCACCGAACAATCCGACGACGAGACCCTCGCGTGCCACCGATCGGCGCAGGTCACGAGAGCGCGCTCCCAGGAGGCGAAGTAGTGCAATGGTGCGGGTGCGCCCCGCGACGATCGTGGCGAATGTGTTCGAGGTGACCACCGCCGCGACGTACAGGGCAACGCCGATGAACACCAACGCCACGCTGTAGAGCGCGTTGATTGCGGCACTGTCGCCGGCCCCACCTCCGAATATGTCGACCAGAAAGGCCGTCGCCTGAATCAAGACGACACCGAAGAACGACGCGAGCGACGTCACCATGATGCTGGCACCGTGCTCTTTCGACGCCTGTGCAGAAGTCAACGCACTCATCGGACTGCACCTTCCATTCCCAGCATGTAGCTCGAGATCTGCTCCGCGCTCGAACGTCCCAGTTCGTTCACGATGCGGCCGTCGGCGAGGAAGACGATGCGATCGGCGTAACTGGCTGCGATGGGATCGTGGGTGACCATGACGATCGACTGGCCGTACTCGCGCACCGCTGCGGCCAGGAGGCCGAGAACCTCACGGCCGGTGCGGGAATCGAGGTTGCCGGTGGGCTCGTCGGCGAAGATGAGATGCGGCCGGGTACCCAACGCGCGGGCGATGGCGACGCGCTGCTGCTGCCCACCCGAGAGCTGATGTGGACGGTGATTCACCCGGCCACTCAGTCCGAGGGTGTCGATCAGCTGATCGATCCACGCCGACTCCTGCGCACTGGGCGCGCGGCCGTCGAGCTCGAAGGGAAGCAGGATGTTGCCCCGAACATCCAGGGTGGGAACAAGATTGAAGGACTGGAAGATGAAGCCGACCTGCTTGCGTCGCAACGTCGTCAGAGCGTCGTCGTCGGCCGAGGTGATATCTGCACCGGCCAGCATCAGATGGCCCGAGCTGGCGCTGTCCAATCCAGCCATGACGTGCATGAGCGTCGATTTACCGGAACCGGATGGCCCCATGATGGCGGTGAACTGGCCGCCGTGAATGTCGAGGGACACGTTGTCGAGCGCGCTCACCGGATTGGACGAGTCGCCGAAATGCTTACTGACCTGGAATGCCCGTGCAACAGGGCCTGCTGTGCTTGTCATGCCCACAACGCTATGAATTCGACGCACCGAAGTAGTCAGGCGCGAGTCTTCACCTCGTACATCTGCAGGATGACGTCGGCGTCAGTCTCCAGTGAGTCCGTGCTCGAATGCGTAGACCACAAGCTGCACCCGATCACGCAGATGCAGCTTGGCGAATATGCGGCTGATGTGTGTTTTCACCGTCGCCTCGCTCAGGTACTCCAGCTCGGCGATCTCGGAGTTGCTCAGCCCGCGGGCGGTGAGCCGGAACAGCTCCTTCTCTCGCGCAGTGAGGGTTTCGAAGGCTGCCGGGACCGTCGGAACCGGAGGCGTCGGAGTGAAATGTGCGAGCAGACCGGTCGTCGCGGACGCAGCGATCACCGAGTTTCCGGCATGGACCGTACGAATCGCCGCGAGCAGAAACTCCGGGTCGGCGTCCTTGAGCACGAATCCGCTTGCACCGGAACGAATGGCCCGCGCAGCGCTCTCGTCCAGGTCGAACGTCGTCAGTACCAGAATGCGTGGGGGATTGTCGGAGGCGGCCAGAATCTGCTCGGTCGCGGCGATACCGTCGAGCACCGGCATTCGGATGTCCATGAGCATCACGTCGGGAGTCGCGGACGCTGCGAGTTCGACGGCTTCTCGTCCGTTCCCCGCCTCCCCGACGAATTCCAGATCGGTCTGCGAGGAGATGAGCATGCGAATGCCCGCTCGGAACAGCTGCTGATCGTCGACCAGCGTAACTTTGATGCGATCGGAACTCACGTAGTGCCCTTCGTCGAGGGGGTGGTGGCAGGCAACCATGCCGTCACGGTCCATGACGAGGCGTCGCCGGTCGCAGTGCACGTACCGCCGGAGAGGCTGGCGCGTTCCTTCATGCCGGCCACTCCGTGACCGGCTGATTCCGCGGCGGGAGGCCCCGGCAACACACTGTTTCGTACCGTCAGTTCGACGCCGGCAGAATCCGATTCGACGGCGACGGTCACCGGCGCGTTCGGATCGCCGTGGCGCAGTGCATTGGTCAACGATTCCTGCGCGATGCGATACAGCGCCAGATGCGCCCCGGCACCCAACGACACGTCGCCGGTGCCGATCGAGGACTCGATGGTCAGGCCGGTGGCGCGCATCTGATCGATCAATCGCTCGAGGTCGCCCGGCCCGGGGGTCGGGAGATCGCCTTGGCTGTGGCGGAGCTGCCCCAGCAGCACCCGAACGTCGGACAACGCCTCGCGCGCGGTGTCGGAGATCGTTGTCAGGGCAGTGTCGACGGCAGCGGGATCCACTGCACGCACGTAGCGTGCGCCATCGGCCTGAGCGATCACCACGGCCAGGGAATGCGCGACGATGTCGTGCATGTCCCGGGCAATTCGGTTGCGCTCCTGCTCGATTACCACTTCCTGCTCGGCTCGCGCCTGATAGACCTCGGCGAGCTCGCGCGCGTGTGCCGACTCGATGGCTGTGCGCCGCGCGTAGGCGAGTCGACCCAATGCCCAGGACAAGCCGAGCATGGCCCACAGGCCGACGAGGAGGAGAGCGAACTGAGCGAGGCGAGGCTCCTGGAATCCCTCTTCCGTCGGATCTCCGAAAGGATTGCCGTCCACGTACGCGAGATACAGCGCCGCTATCACTCCGCCGACCACTGCCGAGACGAGACCGAGGCGTCGAACCACGTTGTCGCCGTAGGCGGCCGAGGAGTACAGAATCGCGAAGATTGCGGTATCGGCCGACAGGGGGAGCACTCCGAAGACCATTTGCACGACGGCCAACACCCAGGCGAGCGCCAAGGACCACCGTGGTGATCGGCGCCGGATGGCCAAGGCAATGCCGAACCCGACCAGAACACCCACACCCGGGGTACCGGCGACTCCGTTCAGGGTCGACCCCAGCAGCAGCAGAACGAAGACGACCGCATAGACGGCATCGAGCACCTGCCGGGAGATCGAACGCTTGCGCAGCACTCGATCAGACTACGTGGATCAGTTGGTGCGGCGACGAGCCTTCTCGAGCGCGGCCAACGTCGACAGCACGGTGGTCCGCTGACGTTCGAGATCCTTCATACGGGCACGTGCGGGGAGGCCCTGTACGCCGTCCAGCGCGCTGATCTGCTCGTCGACGGACGTGAGTTGGCCGAGCAACTTCTCCACGCGGGACTGCAGTTCGATCGCATCGATTCCGGTGACACCGGCCTGCGACTTCTTCGTCGGTGCCTTCGCCGGAGCGGACGTCGACGAGGGTGAGGCCGGCGCGTTCACTGCGGCAGCGGCCCTGGGGCGCAACGCCTTGCGGACGGCGGCTGGGTCGGGGAGCTTCTCGAGCCGAATGCGGTTGAGGACCTCACGCGCATCGCGGGCGGTGACGCGGTACTCGCGCTCCTCGTCGTCCTCGGACGCGAGAGTGCCGCCCAGGGGCCGCAGACCGTACATGCCGATGAAGTGCTTGGCCTCGTCGATGACGGCTTCCTTCTCGCGGCACAGACCACAGCGAGGTTCGTTCCGAAAGGTTTCGACGGCGTCGGTGCTCCCGCACCAGACGCACCCGCCCGGCGTCCATCGAGCAATTCTGACGGTAGTAGTTCCAGCCGGGCCGTTGAGAGAGTGTGCGTCGATCACGACGAGTCATCTTAGGTGACAACGAAACCCGCCCCACACACCCCCGTCTCGCGAGCTGCATATTCCGGTCGTCGACGTGACGTAGTTCATGCAGTGCGGATGGAGAGTGGGTGGGGCGGGTTCCGGTCGAGCGAAACAGACCTATTGTTATGCGCTGCCGTTGAAAAGGCTGGTGACGGAACCGTTTTCGAAGACCTCGCGGATGGTGCGGGCCAGCAGGGGTGCGATCGAGAGTTCGGTGAGCGTGTCGAAGCGCTTCTCGTCGCTGATCGGCAGGGTGTTGGTGACGACAACTTCCTTGGCACCGCAGTTGGCCAGGCGCTCGGCGGCCGGGTTGGACAGCACGCCGTGAGTGGCAGCGATGACGACGTCGCCCGCGCCGGCTTCCTTGAGAACCTTGACCGCGCCCGCGATGGTGCCGCCGGTGTCGATCATGTCGTCGATGAGGATGCAGGTGCGGCCCTCGACCTCGCCGACGACGCGGTTGGACTTGACCTGGTTGGGCACCAGCGGATCACGCGTCTTGTGGATGAAGGCCAGCGGTGCGCCGCCGAAGGAGTCCGCCCACTTCTCGGCGACGCGGACGCGGCCGGAGTCGGGGGAGACGACGGTGATGTGCTCGAGGCTGTACTTGCCGCGGATGTGATCGGCGAGCTGGCTGTGCGCGTGCATGTGATCGACGGGGCCGTCGAAGAAGCCCTGAATCTGATCGGTGTGCAGGTCCACGGTGATGATGCGGTCGGCACCTGCGGTCTTGAGCAGATCGGCGACGAGGCGAGCGGAGATGGGCTCACGGCCGCGGTGCTTCTTGTCCTGGCGGGCGTACGGGTAGAACGGGAGGATCGCGGTGATGCGTTTGGCCGATCCACGTTTGAGAGCGTCGATCATGATGAGCTGTTCCATCAGCCAGGTGTTGAGCGGGAACGGATGCGACTGAAGAACGAATGCGTCCGATCCGCGGACCGACTCCTCGAAGCGCACGAAGATCTCACCGTTGGCGAAGTCACGTGCCGTCTGCGGGGTGATCTCGATGCCGAGTTCCTTCGCGACCTGTTCGGCCAGCTCCGGATGTGCTCGACCGGAGAACAACATCAGGTTCTTCTGGTTGTCGATCCAATTGGGGGTGCTCACTACTGTTCGCCGTCCTTTTGTTCGTGCCGATCACGATCTGCGAGCGCCGCTGCCTGCGCAGCTTCGGTTCCGGGCCTGTTGTCGATGACCCAGCCTTCGATATTCCGTTGCTTGCCACCGGAGACGGCCAGTGCGCCGGGAGGGACATCCTCCCGAATCACTGTTCCTGCGCCGGTGTAAGCGCCGTCGCCCACGTGAACGGGGGCGACGAACGTCGAGTCGGAACCGGTCCGCACGTGGGATCCGATTTCCGTGCGGCTCTTGTTGACACCGTCGTAGTTGGCGAAGACATTGGAACAGCCGATGTTGCTGTACTCGCCGATCGTGGCGTCGCCGACGTAGGTGAGATGGGGGACCTTGGTGTGTCTGCCGATCGTCGAGTTCTTCGTCTCGACGTATGCGCCGAGCTTGCCCCCCTCGCCGAGGACGGTCCCGGGACGCAGGTAGGTGAACGGTCCCACCGTGGCGTCCGGTCCGATCACGGCCTGCTCGGCGTGGGTGCGTACCACCGACGCGCGCTCACCGATCTCGACGTCACGCAGGGTCGAATCCGGCCCGACGACCGCGTCGTCGGCGATATGGGTCTTGCCGTGCAGTTGAACGCCGGGCTCGAGGCGAACGTCCGCGCCGAGGGTGACGTCGATGTCGATCCACGTGGTCGACGGGTCCACCACGGTGACGCCTGCGCGCATGTGCCGCTCGATGATGTGGCGATTGAGCACCGACGTGACATGCGACAGCTGAACCCGGTCGTTGACGCCCACCACCAGGTCGGGATCGGCGAGTTGGGTGCCGTAGACGGCTTTGCCGTCGGCCTTGCTGATCTTGACGACGTCGGTCAGATACAGCTCGTGCTGAGCATTGGCGGTGCTGAGCTTTCCCAGTGCGGTGCGCAGCGCTACCGCGTCGAACGCGTAGACGCCGGAGTTGACCTCGCCGATCAGTACCTGAGCGGGGGTGGCATCGGCGTGTTCGACGATCTCGGCCACCTCGCCGTCGTCGGTGCGCACGATGCGGCCGTAGCCGTTGGCATCGTCCGGGACGAAGGTCAGCACCGTCGCGGCTGCGGGGCGAGGAGCGCTCAGATGCTCGTCGAGCAACGCTTTGAGGGTGTGGCCGTCGAGCAGAGGGACGTCGGCCGCAGTGACGAGGATCGTGCCCTCGAAGTCGTCCGGGAGCGCAGCGAGGCCGCACTGCACGGCATGTCCGGTACCCAACTGTCGATCCTGCACAGCGGTATGGATGGTGCGGCCCAGGGTTGCGGCGAGATCGTGCACTGCGGAAGAGACACGTTCGCGATCATGTCCGACGACGGTCACCAGATGGTCGGGTCCGAGGTCGGCGGCCGCGTGTAGGGCGTGCGCGAGCATCGTGCGTCCGGCCAGAGGGTGCAGAACTTTCGGGGTCTTCGAGCGCATTCGGGTACCTGCACCCGCAGCAAGAACGACCACGGCGGTCTGCACAGGCATTGAGCTCCTCAGGCGGTAACGCGAAAGACGGGCATGCGTGAATGATGTTGCTCGCTCCGCCGCCAGGACTCGAACCTGAACTATCTGAACCAAAATCAGAGGTGCTGCCATTACACCACGGCGGATAAACGACCGGTGGTACAGACAGTGGCCGACGAATCGAACGACGCATTCGTCAAGCCGTTGCGCTCCCACCGAGCGCAACGATCCTCGCATGAGAGGTAGCGGTGAGTCGAACCGCGACTCATAACAGACCGGCCAGGTCGGTTCCCACACGCCCGGCAATCGGATACTTCGGACATCGCTAGGGTGAGGTAGTCGCCGATATCGGCGGCAGGACGCGCACGGTCGGTCAACGGAAGCGGTTTCCATGTCAGCCTCGGAGCAAGAGCGCTCACCTCGGGTTCGGATGACCGGGACGCAACGACGCGAGCAGTTGATCGAGGTGGGACGAACGCTCTTCGCCGAACGTGGCTACGAGGCCGCGTCGGTGGAGGAGATCGCCGGACGCGCCAACGTGTCCAAGCCGGTCGTCTACGAACATTTCGGCGGCAAAGAGGGCCTCTACGCCGTCATCGTCGACCGTGAGATGTCCACGTTGCTGGGGATGATCACCAAGTCTCTCGATCTCAATCGGTCGCGAATTCGCGTGGAACGGGTCGCGCTCGCACTGCTCACCTACATCGAGGATCGGACCGACGGTTTCCGCATCCTCGTTCGCGATTCCCCTGCCTCTGCCGAGGACGGCAAGTACTCGTCCCTGCTCAACGAAGCCATCGGACGCGTCGGACACATGCTGGCCGGAGATTTCTCGCGCCGCGGCCTCGATCCCGAGTTCGCCCCGATGTACGCCCAGGCTTTGGTCGGAATGGTGTCGATGACGGCCCAGTGGTGGCTGGACGTGCGCACTCCGTCCAAAGAAGTGGTGGCGGCACACGTGGTGAACCTGTGTTGGAACGGGTTGACGAATCTGGAAGCGGACCCTCGACTGACCGAGGAATGAGTACCCGGTTTCGTCTCTTCGCGGTGAAAGAGGGGGTATCGTCCTCTTTGTCGGTCATGAGAGCTCCGTCACTCTCGGCGTTGTACTCAATCGGACCGATGCATGTTGACATGAGACGTAAAGCCACTCAGTGGTACCGTTCGGGCGTAATTTGCGCGGTGGCAGTACAGAATTGCGAAGGCGGATCCCATGGTCAGGCAGGCGCGCGCTGAAATAACTCGCGACACCGTGCTCGCGGGCGCAGCGAACGTTTTCCTGCGTCTCGGGTACGCGAACGCGAGTCTCAGCGAAATCATTTCTCAGTCTCAGGTCACCAAAGGCGCGCTGTACTTCCATTTCGGTTCCAAGGAAGAACTGGCGCGTGCAGTCATCGACGAGGGCAACACTCGTTTGACGACGGCCTGCTCGCAGTTCAACGACGGCCGTATTCCCGCCCTGGAGGCGGCTATCGGCATCTCCTACATCGTCGTCGACCTCTCGGTCAGCGATCCCATGGTTTCGGCCATGCTCCGATTGAGCCATCAGATCGGCGATTACCGGGGGACCGAGGGCAACGTGATGGCCGGGTGGAGCGAGTCGTTCGACAGGCTCGCCGCCAAGGCAATCGCGCAGGGCGACATCGACCCCAACTCGGATTCGCGCACCATCGGCTCACTTGTCCTGGAAATCCTCACCGGCGCACACATGGTGGCGGTCGCCACCTCCACCACCGAGGAATTGCCCTCGCGCATGGAGCGGCTCTGGTACTACCTGCTGCCGGCGCTGGTTCCTGCCAACAAGCTGGACTACTTCCGCGAGTTCGCGGCGCGTCGCGTCATTCGCTTCGGGCCGTAGCTCAGGAGTTCTTCGCAACGAAGTCGGCAATGTCGTCTCGGAGTCGATCCGGGTATTCGCCGTTGATCGCGTGAGACGCGTCCGGGTAGAGACGTACGGTCCCGTCGGGAAGCGTTTTTTCTGCTGTGGCGACGGCTTCCGTGGCGTCATGCATCACGGATTTGCCGGCGATGACGGCCAGTACCGGCATACCCAGGGTCCGGAGTTGCTCCTCGGTCATCGGTGTCGGCTGCGGAAGTTTCAGTGAATAGCCCTGCATCCCGGCTTCGATCATGTCTGCGATGGGAACGTCCTGCACTTCAGCGCCTCCGGCAGTGTAGGAGTTGAAGCCGTCGCGCCAGGATTTCGGGAGCCACGGCACTGCGGCAGGGAGGGCGCGGATCGCTGTGCCCCACGGAATGTCGGCGAACACCCGGGCCGGGTCGATCAGCGTGAGAGTGGCTATGTGTGTGCCCTCGTGCAGCGCCAGGTTCGCCGCGGTCCACCCGCCGATCGACAGTCCGACGAGATGGACGCGGTCGTCGGGTAGAGCATCGAGTGTCTGATCGAGCCACGAGGCTTGGTCCTGGTCGTTGGAGATCGGCCGTTCCTGGATGCTGCGTCCGGGCTCACCGAGGAGGTCGACGGTGTAGACGTCGCCGATGGTCAGTAGGCCCGGCAGATTTGCCGCCCATACCGGGGTCGCAGAGGAACGTCCGGGAAGCAAGAGCAGAGGGTGCGTGGAGGTCCCGGCACCCTCGAACCGATACACGCGGACGACGCCGTAGTCGGTTCTGATGTCGAGTGTCTCCGCAGGATCGGGCAGATCCTCGAACGCGCGGTCGTAGGTGGCGAGAAATCGGTCCTCGCTCGCTGCGCTGTTCCAATGCCCCACAGGTGACGGGGATCGGAGTGCGAACGTGAGGGCGAGCGCGCCGACGGTCAACGCCCCAGCGGCGATCTTCAGGTATCGACGGCGTGTTTTCGGTACTCGATCGTTCATGTCCGGTCTCCTAACCGATCGGTAAGTATTTTGACCGTACGGTAAGCTGGCGGTTGTGGCAACGAGAGAACCGGGCTTCATCGAACGCACCCGGCGCGCGCAGCTGATCGACGTCACGATCGCTGCCGTCGCCGAGCACGGTTATTCGAACGTTTCGCTCGCGCGCATCGCAGACAATGCCGGAATCACGAAAGCAGCTGTGCTGTACCACTTCCGAACCAAGGATGCGGTGGTGGAAGCGGCGTATCGATTCGTTCTCGATGCGCTCGTCGAGGACGTGGCTGCTGCGGTGGGGGATGTTCCAGCGCAGGACGGTCCTGCGGCGTACGTCCGGGCCATGGTCGGCCACCTCCGCGCTCACCCCCGGCACACGCGCATGCTGATCGAGGCGCTGGCCAACTCCATGCCCGGTCACACCCCGGAGCAGCGATGGCGACCGTTGGCAGACCTGATCGACGCGTCCGTCCGCGCACGCGGGACGTCAGGAGTCGATTCTCGAACGCTCGCCATCATCACCGGCGGCGCGATCGACGCGATCGTCACCGAACGCCTGCACGACCCCGACTACGACTCGGCTGCTGCCGGTGAGTCACTCGCAGCGATCCTCGACGCAGCTCTCGGCTGACCTCGCGCTCGCCCGGCTGCCGGGTTGTCGGTGTACTCCCATAGACTCGATGGTGACTGTGCACGCGCAGCCGTCGCCTCGAATCGCTTGTAGGAGCATTGCTGTTGTCTTCCGATTCTCTGCCAGCCATTTCTCCATCCGGGCCGGCCCCGATCGTTCCCGACGCAGCGCTGCACCTGTCGGGTCTGGCCAGCGTCGCGCTGACGGATTCGTCGATGGTGGCCGTAGCCGATGCGATCGGCACCGCCGAACACACGCTCATCGGACCGCACTCGGTTCGTCCGTTCGTCGCCGCTGCCATCGCGCAGCACACCCAGCTGTTGATCGTGACCGCCACTGGGCGTGAAGCGGACGATCTCACCGACGAACTCCGCCAGATCCTCGGCGACGGTGTCGTGATGTTCCCGTCGTGGGAGACGCTTCCACACGAGCGGCTCTCACCGAGTGCTGACACCGTCGGTAAGCGACTGGACGTGCTCCGCCGGCTCGCTCGTCCCGGCGACACCGATTACGGCGATCCTCTGCGCGTCATCGTCACCACCGTGCGTTCGCTGGTCCAGCCGATGGCTCCGGGTCTCGGTGAGATCGAACCCGTGACCTTGAAGGTCGGGCTCGACATCGACTTCGACGGCTTGATCCACCGACTCGTCGAGTTCGGATACCTGCGCGTGGACATGGTCGGCAAGCGCGGCGAGTTCGCCGTCCGCGGCGGCATCCTCGACCTCTTCTCGCCGACGGCAGATCACCCGGTGCGCGTGGAATTCTGGGGCGACGAGATCACCGAACTTCGTGCGTTCGCCGTCTCCGATCAACGTTCGCTCCCCGATCACGAGGTCGAACTCGTCATCGCGCCGCCATGCCGTGAGCTACTCCTCACCCAGGAGGTCCGTGACCGCGCCGCGGTGCTCGCGGCCGACAACGCGGGGGACGCGGCGCTGGTGGAGATGCTGGACAAGATCTCCGCCGGCGTTCCCGTGGAGGGAATGGAGGCGTTGCTTCCCCTGCTGCAGCCGGGCGAGCTGCAACTGCTCGCCGATACTCTTCCCGCCGGAACGCATGTACTGCTCTGTGACCCTGAGCGAATTCGTACGCGCGCAACAGATCTGGTGCGAACCGGGCAGGAATTTCTCGAGGCGTCGTGGACGGCAGCGTCGATCGGTGGCGCTGCGCCACTGGACACCTCGACCCTCGACACCTCCAGTCTCGAAGGTGCGTCACTCGATCTCGGGGCCTCGGCGTATCGGTCGCTGCGGCAGGTTCGCGAGTCGGCTCAGGTTCACGGTCGACCGTGGTGGACCATCAGCCCGCTGGCATCCGGCAACGGCGAAGAGGTCGAACTCGCCGTCGATTCGGTCCCGGAGGTACGGGGGTCCGAAGAAGCGCTGACGGCCCTGTTCGCGACCCTGCGGGCGCACATCGCCACCGGTGGCCGCGCCGTCATCTCCGTCGCCGGTGCCGGCACCGCCACCCGCATCATCGAACGCCTCGCCGAGGCCGAAGTGCCTGCAGCGCATCTCGATTCCGGTGCCGTTCCGGTACCGGACGTCGTCAACGTGCTCTGTGGATCGCTGCACGACGGCCTGGTGTTCCCCGATGCCAAGCTCGTCGTCGTCACCGAAAGCGACTTGACCGGCAACCGCGTCGCCGCGGCAGGGGAGGGGCGCAAGCTTCCGGCGAAGCGTCGCAATCAGGTCGATCCGCTCGCTCTCGTCGCCGGCGACAGCGTCGTGCACGATCAGCACGGCATCGGCCGCTTCGTGGAGATGGTCGAACGCACCATCGGTGGTGCCCGACGCGAGTACCTGGTCGTCGAATACGCGCCGAGCAAGCGC
Source organism: Rhodococcus sp. Leaf278 (assembly GCF_001426085.1). GTDB lineage: Bacteria > Actinomycetota > Actinomycetes > Mycobacteriales > Mycobacteriaceae > Rhodococcoides. The sequence goes on along the minus strand of NZ_LMRR01000042.1, from coordinate 51,135 downwards.
GGCCATCCCGGCGACCGACTCTTCGTCCCCATGGACTCTCTCGATCAGCTCTCGCGCTACGTCGGTGGCGAGCTGCCGGCACTGAGCAAGCTCGGCGGATCCGACTGGGCCAACACCAAACGCAAGGCGCGCAAGGCAGTTCGCGAGATCGCCGGCGAACTGGTGCAGCTGTACGCCGCTCGGCAAGCAGCGCCCGGACATGCCTTCGGACCCGACACCCCGTGGCAACTCGAGATGGAAGATGCGTTCGGATTCACCGAGACGGTCGACCAGATGACTGCCATCACCGATGTCAAGGCCGATATGGAGAAGGCGGTCCCGATGGACCGCGTCATTCTGGGCGACGTCGGCTACGGCAAGACCGAGATCGCAGTGCGCGCCGCGTTCAAGGCGGTTCAGGACGGCAAGCAGGTAGCGGTTCTGGTTCCGACAACGCTTCTGGCGCAACAGCATCTGCAGACCTTCACCGCGCGGATGGCGTCCTTCCCAGTGACGGTGAAGGGGCTCTCCCGGTTCACCCACGGGTCCGAGTCCAAGGAGGTCATGGCCGGGTTGGCGGACGGCACAGTCGATATCGTCGTCGGAACCCACCGGTTGCTGCAGACCGGAGTCGCCTGGAAGGATCTCGGACTGGTCATCGTCGACGAGGAGCAGCGATTCGGCGTCGAGCACAAGGAGCACATCAAGTCGCTCCGAACCCACGTCGACGTCCTGACCATGTCCGCCACCCCGATTCCGCGAACGCTGGAGATGAGCCTGGCGGGCATCCGAGAGATGTCGACCATTCTCACTCCGCCCGAGGAACGGCATCCGGTGTTGACGTACGTCGGTGCGTACAACGACAAGCAAGTAGCGGCAGCCATTCGCCGTGAACTGCTACGCGACGGTCAGGTGTTCTTCGTCCACAACCGGGTCAGCTCGATCGACAAGGCCGCTAAGAAGATTCGTGATCTGGTGCCCGAGGCCAGGGTCGCGACTGCCCACGGCCAGATGAACGAGGAGACACTCGAGCGCACCGTGCAGGGGTTCTGGCAACGCGAGACCGACGTGTTGGTGTGTACCACCATCATCGAGACCGGCCTGGATATCTCCAATGCCAATACCCTCATCGTCGAACGGTCCGATTCGCTCGGCCTGTCCCAGCTGCACCAGCTGCGCGGCCGCGTGGGCCGTAGCCGCGAACGTGGGTACGCGTACTTCCTGTATCCACCGGAGAAGCCGCTCACCGAAACTGCATACGACCGCTTGGCGACCATCTCGCAGAACTCAGACCTCGGTGCCGGTATGGCCGTTGCGATGAAGGACCTCGAAATACGCGGTGCCGGAAACGTTCTGGGCGCAGAGCAGTCCGGTCACGTTGCCGGCGTCGGATTCGACCTCTATGTGCGGCTCGTGGGTGAGGCGGTCGAGGCCTACCGCGCCGCTGCGGACGGAAAGCCCATCACGACCGACGAGGCTCCGAAGGAAGTGCGCATCGATCTTCCCGTCGACGCCAACATTCCGCCCGACTACGTCACCAGCGACCGTTTGCGCCTCGAGGGCTACCGAAAGCTTGCTGCTGCAGCCGATTCTGCAGGTATCGACGCTGTCATCGACGAACTCGTCGACCGGTACGGACCCCTTCCCGAGGAGGTCGGCCGCCTGGTCTCCATCGCGAAGTTGAGGCTCATCGCCAAGGAGTACGGCCTGACCGACGTCAACGTCGCCGGAACTCAGGTCAAACTGGCTCCGATGGATCTGCCCGACTCCAAGCAGATCCGTCTCAAGCGGCTCTACCCCAGTGCCACCTACCGCGCGACAACCGGAGTGGTGCAATTGCCGCTGCCGCGCGTCGAGGGCGGCGGGGTGGGGGCGGCGCGCGTCCGCGATGTCGAATTGGTGCAGTTCATCGCCGATCTCATCCTATCCTTGGACGGGAAGCCATCTCGGTCGGTCTTGTTGGAGCAAACAGTGGGGGTGTAGCGGTGACGGTAGTTCTGCTCGACCCCGTTCGTCCGGCACAGGTACCCGTCGATGCTGTCGAATTTCTCGGTGGCGCGGTGCAATTCACCGAAGAGGTACCGGTGCGGGTGCGATGGCTGTTCTCCGGTACCGCTGCGCCCGATGCCGTCGACCCGGTTCTGGTCAGCACCGACCGGGCCAACCCTGAAGTCCAGGACCGAATCGCGCGTGGAGAACGCGTCATCGCCGCCGAGAAGTTGCCCGGTGACGACGTCATCGCGGCGATGCACTTGATGGACCGCTTGCACACCGCCGGTGGCTGGGAAGCACAGCAGACCCACGAATCGCTGCGCGGCTACCTGTTGGAAGAAACCTACGAACTCCTCGACGCAATTGCCGCGGGGAACCTGAACGACCTTCGTGAGGAACTTGGAGACCTGTTGCTGCAGGTGCTCTTTCACTCCAGAATCGCTCAGAACGCCACCGAGAATGCCTTCGATATCGACGACGTTGCTGCGGGACTCGTTGCCAAACTGACCCACCGCAGCCCGCACCTGGCTCGCCGTGACGGCGGACCGATCGACATCGTCGAACAAGAGCGTGCCTGGGAAGAGAAGAAGGCCTCGGAGAAGGCGCGAGGATCCTGCATCGACGGGATCGCGCTCTCGCAGCCCTCGCTCGCCCTGGCCCAGAAGGTGATCGGACGAGCCACCAAGGCCGGCCTACCCGATGAACTCGTCCCCGACGGCCTTCGCGTCGTGCACATCGGGATCGATCACTCGCACGGTGGGGAGAGTGCCGAGGACGCGCTGCGGCGTCGAGTACTGGATTTCGCATCACTCATCCGCAACGCCGAAGCATCCGCGCGCAATGCGGGTATCGCGCCGGGAGAGATGTCTGCCCTGGATTGGATCGAGCACTGGGGTCTGCGGGGCTGACCTGCCTTCACCCTTCCCCCACCGGGCTCACCCCTCACCTCGTCCCTCGGTTTCGGGATCAATGTGGGTTTCAGTCGGTCAGAGTGCAACAAAGGCGCATTGATTCACTCCGGTTACTTGCGCCAGAACAGGTGATGAGTGATTCCGCTGCTGCTGGGGACGACTTCGTGCTCGAATCTGTCGTTCAACTCGTCGGGCGAATCCCACAGCTTCAGGCCCGAACCGAATTCGATGGGCTCGACAGCGATGTGGATGGTGTCGACGAGATCGGCATCGAGGAACTCCCGGATACTGGTGACGCCACCGCCGAGGCGCACGTCCTTACCATCGGCCGCCTCCTTTGCCTGTTTCAGTACCTCGGACGGCTCGCCGTCGACGAAGTGAAATGTTGTGTCGGAGAGTGTGATCGACGGGCGCTCGTGGTGGGTGAGAACGAAAACGGGGGTGTGAAACGGCGGCTCCTCGCCCCACCAGCCCTGCCATTCGAGGTCGTCCCACGGCCCGCGCTGAGGTCCGAATTTGTTCCGGCCCATGATTTCGGCACCGATGTTGTTGGCGAAGTCGCGCGCGAAGTAGTCGTCGAGTCCGTGACTACCGCCCGAACTGGCGTTTCCAGGAAAGGTGGCGGTGGCGAAGTACCACTTCATCAATGCCAGGTGATCGAGGCCGAACGGGCTCTCGAGGCTCTGGTCCGGCCCCGCTGCGATCCCGTCGCTCGAGACGGTGAAGTTCTGTACCCGAACCAGCTGTCCCATGTGTGCTCCCGATGTCGAGGAAAAGATATACGACGTGTAGACCGATCTGCGCGCGCAAACTCATCGCTGGACGGAATCGGATCAGACTAGTCCGATAGCGCACGTCGTCGATCACCGAACCGTGAAGTATTCGGCCGGATCGAGCGCGTCGAATGCGGTCCACCGCTGTGGGATTGTCTCGGATTGGTCAGTGCCGTCGGACGGGGTCAGGACATCGAGGGCAAGGCGAGGGTCGTCGTCGATGCGCTGGGCCATGTCGTAGAAGACAGCGAGCACGTGGATGCACCGACCGGAGTTGTCGGGGCACGTGCAGTCCACACGGGTGAGCTTCGGTACGGGTGGATGCCCCAGCTCGGTGCACGCGCGATACATCTCGTCGGTGAGTACGGTTCGAGCCTGGGTGCCTATCAGGCTCAGAGCTGGTCCGGAAAGCGGTGTCACCTCGATGGACACCTCAGGTGTTGTGCGCCCATGTTCGACGGTCCCGCGGATCTTGCCCGCACCGATCGTCACCTCCACTTTCCCGCCCTTCGCCAGTGCGCGGGCGCGTGGCAGCCGTGGGTCGGGGCGGGTCACGCGCAACGGCTGCGCGAGTCGAACCCAATCCCGCCCCCATGTTGTGTAGCCGAAGTCGTCGTCCGCCATGTCAGCGACTTCGCTTGCGGCGCAGGGTTTCGACGAGTCGGTCGTCGTCCATGTTCGCCAGTTCGGCAACGCCTGACATGTCGGCGACATCGGTCAACGTCAATTTTCGCGAGTGCATGGCGGCGATGTGCTCCTCGATGGTGGTGTCGGTGGTCAGCGTGGTGATCGTGACGGTGCGGGTCTGCCCGATCCGATGAACGCGATCCGAGGCCTGCGTTTCGACGGCTGGGTTCCACCATCGGTCGAAGTGGATGACGTCTGCCGCGCGAGTCAGTGTCAGTCCGGTGCCGCCGGCTTTCAGGCTGAGTATCAGCACACTCGGGCCGCCGTCGGTCTGGAAGCGTCGGACGATATCCGCACGTTGTTCCTGATTCAGACCACCGTGGAAAAATGGCACGGCCTTTCGGAACTGCTCAGCGAAGTGCCGCACGAGAAGCTCACCGGTCTTTCGGTACTGGGTGAAAATCAGTGTGGGCGAATCGGTGTCGAGGTTATTGGCCACGATGTCGGTACACAGGTCGAGTTTGCCCGACCGCCCGGCCAGATCGCCGACATCACCGGTAATCAGTGCCGGGTGGTTGCAGACTTGTTTGAGGGAAGTCAGCGCCGCCAGCACTCGGGCCTGGCGTTGCACACCATCGCCGAAGCCGTCGTCGATCGCCTGATCGAGGACGAGGTCGTACAGCCGCTGCTGTTCTTCGGTGAGATCGCAGATCAGGTCGGCGTGGATCTTCGGCGGAAGTGATCCGGCGACCTGAGCCTTCTTTCGCATCAGCACAACCGGTTCGATGGCGGCCCGTAGCCGAATGGCGGCCGCCTCGGAACCGTCCGTTATCGGCTTGATGAATCGACGCCGGAACTGCGTCCTGTTACCGAACAAGTGCGGTGCGACGAGATCGAGTAACGCCCAGAACTCGTCCAGATGGTTCTCGACGGGCGTGCCGGTCATCGCGATGGTCGCACCGGCGTCGATGATGCGCGCAGCCTTCGAGATCTGGGTGCGCGGATTCTTCAGCACCTGGGCTTCGTCGAACACTGCTGTAGCCCAGTGATAATCAGCGAGTTGCGCACCGTGCATGCGCATCGTCGGATAGCCGGTGAGGACTATCGTTCTCTTGCTGACTTCTGGCAGGGGACCGCCGTGCCAGATCACCGCGGACAGGTCCGGCGCGAATCGAGCAATCTCGTGCGCCCAGTTTCCGACCAGCGACGTGGGACTCACCACCACCTGAGGTCCCTCGTCGGCGCGCCCGACGAGGTAGCCGATTGCCTGCAGCGTCTTGCCGAGCCCCATCTCGTCGGCGAGTATCGCACCGCCGTGTGCTGCGACGGTTTCCCGGATCCAGGCGACGCCGCGTACCTGGTACGGCCGCAGTTCGGCGTCCAGGGCTGCGCGTAGTTCGGCGGCAACGGCCGTCGTATGACGAAATGCGGTCACGGCGTAATCTGCCGACGTCACCAATTTGCCGGTGGCATGGGGAGTGGCATGCCCGGCGATAGGCAGAGCTGAATCGCCTCCTGCCAGGTGCGTCCGCCACACGTCGACCGAGGAACCGGGAGAGTCGAGGGCGACGTCGGCCAGCCGACTCGGCTCGATCAGCGTGCAGGCCACGTCGGACACCTCGAAACCCGAATTGTCCGGCGTCGGAACCGCCAGCGGGACGGTCTGGGCATCGCCGACGGGCGGCGGCGCTCCGACAGTGCCGGAAGACCAGGTCCACAGGGCAAACATGTGGCGATCGACGAGGTAGGTCGCGTGAGTATCGGCAGTCTGGGGGAGGGGCATGAATCCCTTCGAGGAGCAGTCGGCGACGAATCCGAACCGCTAGAACTTAAGCAGACCGCACAGTTCTGTCAAACTCGAAACAATTCCGAAAAGGGTTGCGAAATAACGGAATTTGTGACCTTTAGTCGAAAATTGACATCCGGAAATTGTGGCGCTCTCGGCTGTCCCGACCCCGACTCCTCGGCCCCTCGGCCGGGATCAATGCGGGTTTCAGTCGCTCAGACTGCAACAAGGTCGCATTGATCCGAACAGGTGAGGTCGTTCGACGCGGACAGGGTGGGGCGCGGACGGGGGTGGTTGGGCTGACCTACTCGAACAGCGTCGAACCCCAGTATTCGGATTCTCCGACCCCGGGAGGGCACGCGAACACTGCAGAACCCACGTGTTGGATGTATTCGTTCAGTGCGTCCTTGCGGGACAGGGCCAATTGCATCGGGACGAATTGGGTCAGCGGGTCCCGGCAGTAGGCGATGAAGAACAATCCGGCGTCGAGGTGTCCGAAGCCGTCCGATCCGTCGGTGAAGTTGTATCCCCGACGCAGGAGCTGGACGCCGCCCAGGTTCTCCTTCGACGCCAGGCGCACGTGCGCGGTCTTGTCGATGAAGGTGCCCTCGGGTCCCTGGGACTCGAAGTCGAGTGCGTCGAACTCGTCCTTCTGGCCGAGTGGGGCACCGGATCCCTTGCTGCGCCCGATCACTCGCTCTTGTTCCTTCAGAGTGGTGCGGTCCCACGATTCGATGAGCATGCGGATACGACGGGCCACGAGGTAGGAGCCGCCTGCCATCCAGCCCTGATCGTCATCGGAAGCAACCCACACGTTCTCGTCCAGCAACGACGGGTCCTCGGCCTTGAGGTTCGCCGTTCCGTCCTTGAAGCCGAACAGGTTTCGCGGCGTTGCTTGGGTGGTCGAGGTGGACGAGGTTCGGCCGAAGCCGAGTTGAGACCACTTCACCGACACGGTACCGAACCCGACCCGAGCGAGGTTGCGGATCGCGTGGACGGCCACCTGGGGGTCGTCGGCGCAGGCCTGGATGCAAAGGTCGCCGCCGGAGCGTCGGGGATCGAGGTTGTCGGCCGGAAAATGCTGCAGATCGGCAAGCGACGCAGGTCTTTTCGAGGCCAGATCGAATCGGTCGAACATCGACGGACCGAACCCGATCGTCAACGTCAGCGACGATGCCGTCAGGCCGAGCGCTTCGCCGGTGTCGGACGGCACGTTGTACTCGCCGCCGTCGATCGCACCGCCGTCGAAGGTCTCTTCACCGCGCACCAACCGCTCGGCCATCAGCGTCCACTTCTTCAGCAGCGCAACGAAGTCCTCGCGAGAATCGGTGGTGATGTCGAACGCAACGAAGTGCATGCGATCTTGCGCCGGGGTGACGATTCCGGCCTGGTGATCTCCGCGAAAGTCGACGACGTCCGAAACGGGTGCCTCGGCACCGGAGGCAGTCGTGTGTCCCGCCAGGGCCCCCACTCCGACGAGCGCGGCTCCGGTCCCGACGGCACCGAAGAGGCGCCGTCGGGATAAGTGTCCAGTCTTATTGTCCGGCAACGACACCCTGCACCTGACTTACTTCGGCGGACAATGCATCGATCTTGTTCGAGAGTTCCTGACGCTGCGGTTCGGTCACCGTGTCGTAGAAGACGAAGCCGTCGCCGCTGCGGTACTTGGCGAGCTCGGCGTCGAGTTCTGCGAAGCGGGCATCGATGGCGGTACCGAGATCGGCATTGCGCTCGTCGAGAATGGGGCGCACCGCGGCAATGGCGGCCTGGGAGCCGTCGACGTTGGCCTGGAAATCCCACAGGTCGGTGTGCGAGAAGAAGTCTTCTTCACCGCTGATCTTGGTCTTGGCAACTTCGTCGAGCAGTCCCTGCGCACCACCGGCGACCTGAATGGGGTCGATGGTGAAGTCGTCGGCTTTGATCTTGTCGGCGAGTTCGGTGATGTCGGCCTGCAGCTGATCGGCCATCGCATTGGTGTCAGCCTGCAGACCCTGCGCCCACAGGTCCTTCTCGATGCGGTGGAAGCCGGTCCACTCGGCACCGGGCTCCACGTCGGGCTCACGAAGGTCGATGCGCGGGTCGAGGTCGTCGGGGAAGCTTTCGGCCACGGGCTCGATACGCTCGTAATAGCTACGTGCAATGGGGAACTCGGCCTTGGCTGCGTCGACGTCGCCGCTCTTGACGGCAGTGACGAACGACGCCGTGGTGTCCTGCAGTGCGTCGATCTGGCTGACGACGTAGCGCTTGTAGCCGGCGGCGGCCTCGGTGAGGAGCCCGTCCTCGCCTGCGGTGCGGACCGAGTCGCCGGTGACCACGAAGTCGGCGCGAATGCCGTCGCCCACCATCCCTGCCTTGCAGGCGGTTTGGTAGGTGCCTGGGTCCGGCAGGGCGACGATGAGCTGACGCGTCAAGCCGGGTCCGATGTTTTCGACCTCACCCATGACGCGGTCGCCCTCGCCGTAGACGTAGAACTCGGTGACCTTGCTGCCGTTGTTGGTGATCTGGAAGGTCGAGTTGCCGGTGGTGCCCTCGGATGCGCTCACGTCGCAGGAGGAATCGTTCGCGGTGACGGCGATATCACCCGATGCAGCTTCGGTGGAGGACTTTTCGGTGCATCCGGCCAGGACTATCGGCAGAACCGCGACCGCGGCCAGAGCGAAGGTGGAACGACGCATGGTGGTGGTGCCTTTCAGGAGTTCTGAAGTACAGGCTCGGGAGCCGCGGGAACGCGGACCGGGCGGAGGAAGAGGAACAACACGACGACGATGTAGAGCACCCATGCGATCGCTTGGAAGACAGTGGGTTCGGGGCGGAAGTTGAAGATGCCGCCGAGCACGGTGCCGTACCAGCTCGAGGCGTCGAAGTGAGCGCTGATGTCGAAGGCGACGGCGCTGCCACCGGGCAGAACTCCGCCGATCTGCAGTGCGCGGATGCCGTAGGCGAGGATTCCGGCGGCGACCACGATGAGGAAGATGCCGGTGTACTTGAAGAACACGGCGAAGTTGATGCGCACGGCACCGAAGTACAGGAACACCGTCAGCACGGCAGCGACGACGATGCCGAGCAGAAGACCGAGCAGCGGCCACAGACTGCCGTTGGTGTTCTCGGCGTAGCCGACCATGAGCAGGGCCGTCTCGACGCCTTCCCGGCCCACGGCGAAGAACGAGAGTGTCAGCACTGCGGCAGGCCCGACGGTGAGTGCCTTCTCCATGTTCGCTCGCAGTTCGCCGGAGATGTTCTTGGCGGCGGTCCGCATCCACAGCACCATTGCCGTCACGATGACCACGGCGACCAGCGAGGCAGCCCCCGCGATGATCTCGGCAGTCAGTCCGGTGACCGTCGACGTGCCGTAGTGGATGACGAAGAAGATGGCAGCGACCATGGCAACGGCCAATCCGACGCCCAGCCACACCCATTTGAGTGCGTCGCGCCGGTTCGCCTTGACGAGAAACGCGACAAGAATCATGACGACGATTCCGGTCTCGAGACCCTCGCGGAGACCGATCAGACCGCTACCGAACATCTGGGTGGCGATCGATGGCGCAGATCCTGCGGCAGCCAATACGGACACGGATGTTGCTCCTGTTGTGCGTCGAACATTGGTACGCCTTGCCTCGCGAAGGGTAGGCGACCCTCATGCGTGAAGGTTGACAGAAACATACACCCTGTAGCGCGATTCGAATGCACGATGAACTGGGGTTTTATGAGGCTTTAGCTTTCTATTACCTTGCATGTGCAGGATGGTGAGGTGATCTCACGAATCGGCGTGCTCGCCACCGCATCGCTCCTCCTTGCGCTCACCGCATGCGGCAGCAGCGAGCCGAAGCGTGAGATCCCCGAGGGCATTCCGCCCGGTCCGGGAACCGAGGTGCCGCTGATCGACTTCAATGCCCCCGGCCGGACAGCCGATCTGTTGCTCGCGTGGGCCGAACCTCAAACCGAGGCGCTCGGCATTTCGGTGACCGCTCTCGCGTCGTATGGGCATGCGGCCGCGATCATGACCGAGACCGACGCCGCCTGTGGAATCGCCTGGACGACGCTCGCGGGCATCGGCTACATCGAGAGCCGTCACGGCACGTTCCAGGGGTCGTCGGTGCGGCCCGACGGCCTGGTCGCGCCGCCGATCCGCGGCATTCCGCTCGACGGCGGACCGGGTGTCGCCGAGATTCCCGACACCGACGGCGGCGTGATGGACGGTGACGCCGAGTTCGATCGGGCGATGGGTCCCATGCAGTTCATCCCCGAGACGTGGAAGAAGTGGGGAGTCGACGCCAATGGCGATGGCATCGCAGATCCGGACAACATCGACGACGCGGCGCTGACTGCGGCTCGTTATCTGTGCGCTCGCGGCGGCGATCTGCGGACGGCACAGGGCTGGGAGACGGCCTTGATGGCCTACAACCTGTCCGGCCAGTATCTGCGTGACGTGCGCGATCGGGCGGCGGCGTACTCGGTGGGCACCAGGCCGTAGAAACTCCGTGCATCGCGGGCACCACCCGAGAGCGGCTAGTCTTGCACCCGGCACAGTCCGCCGGTCCCCGTTACTAGGAGAAGCATTCGTGGCCATCATTGAGCAGGTCGGAGCTCGCGAGATCCTCGATTCCCGTGGCAACCCCACGGTTGAGGTCGAGGTCGCATTGGACGACGGGACGTTGACCCGCGCAGCCGTCCCCTCCGGCGCATCCACCGGTGAGCACGAGGCCGTCGAGCTTCGTGACGGCGGAGACCGCTACGGCGGCAAGGGCGTCGAGAAGGCCGTGAACGCGGTGCTCGACGAGATCGCACCCGCGGTCATCGGCCTCGACGCCATCGAGCAGCGCACGGTCGACCAGGCTCTGCTGGATCTCGACGGCACGCCCGACAAGTCCCGCCTCGGCGCGAACTCCCTGCTGGGTGTCTCGCTTGCCGTCGCCAAGGCTGCGGCCGAGTCCACCGGTCTGGAGCTCTTCCGCTACCTCGGCGGCCCGAACGCACACATTCTTCCCGTGCCGATGATGAACATCATCAACGGCGGCGCACACGCAGACAGTGGCGTCGACGTGCAGGAATTCATGATCGCGCCGATCGGTGCGCCCACGTTCAAGGAGTCGCTGCGCTGGGGCGCGGAGGTCTACCACGCGCTCAAGTCCGTGCTCAAGGCCAAAGGCCTGTCCACCGGACTCGGTGACGAAGGCGGCTTCGCTCCCGATCTCGCCGGCACCAAGGCAGCTCTCGACCTGATCCTCGAGGCCATCGGCAAGACCGGCCTGAAGCCGGGCCAGGACGTCGCCCTCGCGCTCGACGTGGCAGCAACCGAGTTCTACACCGCCGGCACCGGTTACGCCTTCGAGCGTGAGACCAAGTCCGCCGAGCAGATGTCGGCGTTCTACGGCGAGCTCGTCGACGCCTACCCGCTGGTCTCCATCGAGGATCCGCTCGACGAGAACGACTGGGACGGCTGGGTTGCACTCACCGAGTCGATCGGCGACAAGGTTCAGCTCGTCGGCGACGACCTGTTCGTCACCAACCCCGAGCGTCTCGAAGACGGCATCGTCAAGGGTGCGGCCAACGCGCTGCTGGTCAAGGTCAACCAGATCGGCACGCTCACCGAGACCCTCGACGCCGTCGATCTGGCGCACCGCAACGGGTACAAGACGATGATGAGCCACCGGTCCGGCGAGACCGAGGACACCACCATCGCTGACCTGGCAGTTGCCGTCGGCAGCGGCCAGATCAAGACCGGTGCCCCGGCTCGAAGCGAACGCGTCGCCAAGTACAACCAGTTGCTGCGTATCGAAGAAGCTCTGGGCGACGCGGCGCGTTACGCCGGCGAGTTGTCTTTCCCCCGGTTCAATTACGAGGGATAGCACGCAGGTACGTATCGCACGAAGTGGAGATGAATGATGGCACGGCGCGGAAGGTCCGGGACCAGTCCAGGTGGACGTGATCCCAGGCCTCGCGGCCGCTCCTCCTCTTCGAGTCGGTCGAAGGCCGGAGGCGTTTCTCGCGACGAGAACGCCTCCGGCCGGCAGGCCACCCCGCCCGAGCCGTCGGAGCAGATGCGCGACGCGGTGGTCGGCGGCAAGGCCGCTCCCCGGCGCGTCGGGGCACGTAGGCCCAAGATGCCCGAGCGGACGTTCTTCGGACTGTCCACCGGGCGGGCCGTCATTCTCGGCGTTGTGGTGTGTGCGCTGGCGTTGACGCTGGCAGTACCGCTACGCACCTACTTCTCGCAGCGCAGTGAACTCGAGTCGGTCTTGGCCGAGCGGCGGGCGTTGGAGAACGACGTGCAAGCGCTCCAGACCCAGAAATCTCAGCTCGACGAGCCGTCCCGCATCGCGGCCGATGCGCGTGAGCGCCTGCGGTTCGTGATGCCGGGGGAGACGCCGTACCAGGTGCAGTTGCCCGGCGACTACGGCAAGACCCCGGAGGAACTCGCGGCCGACAGTGCGCCGACGGGGCCCTGGTACACCGACCTCTGGAACACCGCAGTTCAGCCGCAGGGTTCGGACGAGCCAGCCGAGCCGACGTCCGCACCGATGCCCGTCGTACAGCCAGAACCCGTGCCGGCCTCGCCGCCGGTGCCAGAACCAGAAGGAGGACCGCTCGGGTGAATTCCTCGGCAGTCTCGCAGGAAGATCTCGATGCGGTCGCAGCGCAGCTCGGACGTGAACCGCGTGGCGTACTCGAGATCGCGTATCGATCTCCGGACGGCAGGCCGGGCGTGGTGAAAACCGCCCCCAAGTTGCCCGACGGCACGCCTTTTCCCACCCTGTTCTATCTGACAGACCCACGGCTGACGGCAGAGGCGAGTCGTCAGGAGTCGGCGGGCGTGATGCGGGAGATGACCGAACGTCTCGGTACCGATCCCAAGTTGGCTGCTGCCTATTTGCGCGCCCATCAGTCCTATCTGGCCGAGCGTGACGAGATCGAATCTCTCGGAACGGATTTCACCGGTGGTGGCATGCCGGATCGGGTCAAATGCTTGCACGTCCTGATCGCCCATTCGTTGGCCAAAGGCCCGGGCGTCAATCCGCTGGGCGACGAGTCGGTGGCCCTTGCCGCCGAGAACTCGTTGCGTGGCAAAGCTATTCCGGCCGATTGGCCGACCATCGAAGAACTACGTGCGGAGAAACAATGACCAGGGTTGCAGCGATAGATTGCGGCACCAACTCGATCCGCCTGCTCGTCGCCGACAACAACGGAAAGTCCCTCGCCGACGTCGCCCGCGAGATGCGCATCGTGCGACTCGGTCAGGGAGTCGACGCGACGGGAGCATTCGTCCCCGAGGCCATCGAACGCACTCGCGTGGCGTTGGTCGAGTACGCGGAGATCATTCGTAAAACCGGGGCTACCGCAGTGCGGATGGTCGCCACCTCCGCCACCCGGGATGCGTCGAACCGCGAGGACTTCTTCTCGATGGTGCGCGAGGTGCTCGGCAAAGTCATCCCCGGTGCCGAAGCCGAAGTGATCACCGGTGACGAGGAAGCACGGTTGTCTTTCGCCGGTGCAGTCGGTGAACTCGACTCTGCTGCAGGACCTTTCCTGGTCGTCGATTTGGGCGGCGGTTCCACCGAGCTCGTACTGGGCGACGCCAAAGGCGTGAAGGCGGCGTTCTCGGCGAACATCGGCTGCGTCCGTCTGACCGAACGGTTCCTGCATTCGGACCCGCCCACCGCAGACGAGATCAACGGTGCGCGTGAGTACGCCCGCGAAAAGTTGGCGGAGGCGTTCGAGGACGTGTCGATCGGCGACGCGTCGAGCTGGGTGGGGGTGGCCGGCACGATGACGACCATCGCGGCCATCGCCAAGGAACTACCCGAGTACGACGCGGATGCGGTGCACCTGTCGCGGGTGCCGTTCGATCAGCTCTTCGAGGTGTGCGAGCGACTGATCGGCATGACGCATACGCAGCGAAGTACGTTGGGCCCCATGCATCCCGGTCGGGTCGACGTCATCGGCGGCGGTGCGATTGTCTGTAGCGTATTGGCCGAGGAGTTCGAGCGGCGCGGTGCCGTGAGCTCGTTGACGGTCAGCGAACACGACATCCTCGACGGCATCGCGATGTCGATCAAGATCTGATCTGCAATTCTGCAGATACGGTCTGCGGCGATGTAGGTTGCATCGCTACGCCTTTCGGTGAAACCTTACAGGTGCTGTGGCTCACGTCACGGCTATCTTCGAGGTGAGGACCACCGATGACGTCACCCGCCGAGCAGGCACCGGCCGAACAGGCTCCGGCTGAGAAAGGCCTGGCGCGCGTAGCGCAAGCGCTCGCCAAGGGAACCGAGAAGTGGTTTCCGGACGCGTACATCTTCGCTCTTGTCGGCGTGGTGGTCGTTGCTGTTGCTGCCTTCGCCAACGGCTCGTCTCCGCAGAACGTGGTCGATGCATTCGGCAACGGATTCTGGGATCTGACGGCCTTCACGCTGCAGATGGCGATGGTCGTCCTCACCGGTTACGTGGTGGCCACATCTCCACCGGTCGCCAGATTGATCACCCGATTGGCGCAGGTGCCCAAGAGTTCCAGCAGCGCAGTCAGTTTTGTTGCGCTGCTGTCCTGCTCGGTCTCGTTCCTGAACTGGGGACTGAGTCTCGTGTTCGCCGGGCTGCTGGCCCGTGCCATCGCGCGCCGTGACGATCTGCGGACGGACTACCGGGCACTCGGGGCGGCGGCGTTCATGGGACTCGGAGCCGTGTGGGCCCTCGGAATGTCATCCTCGGCTGCTCAGCTACAGGCGACGGCGAGTTCGCTTCCGGCGACGCTGCTTTCGGTCACCGGAGAACTCGATTTCGGTACCACCATCTTCACGTGGCAGTCGTTGCTGATGTGCGCGATCATCATCGTCCTCACCGTGGCCATCGCGCATTTCTCGGCACCCAAGGGCGCGGCGATCAAAACCGCCGAGGACATGAACGTCAGTTTGGACGACACCGTGTCCGAGCCTGCTCCACGCAGCCGACCAGGGGAGTGGCTCGAGTACAGCAGAATTCTTCCGCTCTTCGTAGGCGCGATGACGCTGGGATGGCTTGTCTCCCAACTGTTGACGCTGCCGGTGCTGTCGGTGGTCAGCAGCCTGAACGGGTACCTTCTGGTCTTCCTGATGCTCGGGCTCGTGCTGCACGGGACGCCGCGGCGTTTTCTGGATTCGGTCAGCAAGGCCGTCCCCGCAACCGCAGGCATCCTGGTGCAGTTTCCTCTATACGCCGCGATGGCGGCCATGCTGACCAAGGCAGAGGGTAGGGGAGGTGTTACGATCTCCGAGCATTTGGCGACCTTCTTCACCGAGATCGGGTCCGGTGGAGGCTTCGCGGTGGTCATCGCGATCTACACCGTCGTACTTGGACTCTTCGTTCCCTCCGGTGGCGGCAAGTGGCTCGTCGAAGCGCCGTACGTAATGCAGTCGGCCACCGATGTGCAGATGAATCTGGGCTGGACCGTCCAGATCTACAACGTGGCTGAGGCGCTGCCGAACCTGATCAACCCGTTCTTCATGCTGCCCTTGCTGGCGGTTCTGGGTCTGCGAGCGCGCGATCTGATCGGATTCACGTTCCTGCAGTTCATCTTTCACTTCCCGGTGGTCCTGCTGCTGGTGTGGCTTCTTGGCATGACCTTCGACTTCGTGCCGCCGGTCATCCCGGCCCAGTAGTAGCCCGATATGATCGTCACCGCCGGAGCGAGTCTCCGGCGGTGGCCCCTATAGCCCAATTGGCAGAGGCAGCGGACTTAAAATCCGCACAGTGTCGGTTCGAGTCCGACTGGGGGCACCATGTTTGCGCAGGTCAGCGCGTTACGCTGCATCAGCGATGGTTCGAACACGCACTTCGGTGTCACAGAATGTCACAAGTCAAAATAACTGGCGGCGGTCGTCTTGCTGGACCTGTAGTTAACTAGCGTCCTACGAGGCCGGTGAACTGTCCGCGGCTCATGCCAGTCTTGTCCGGTAAGCATGGCCTCTTCGGCTAGGTCGTCGGGTTCGCTTCGTCTCACGTGTGTCGCCGCACAGTGGATAAATGCGACGCCAGCCTGCGCCCGGGCACTACCATGGCTACGTACATACGACGCTACGATGGAGTTGAAAGACGAGGTGCCTTGTCAGAGGTCGAGTCGCGGTCGAGGCGGCAGTTCTACTCGAATATTGGGCTCTGGCCGAGACAACCGGGTGACATCAACCCTACGGGTTGGCTTGATAATTTTGGTACTGCCCGCGACCGCGAGATAGCTGCCGCGTTACTTGAATCGTTCGTGTATCTGAACAGCGCCCACGTCGAAAAGATGGTCAGCTCCGCGTTTCATTCCCTATCGACCACGTTCAGAAGTGCCTTGCCGCCTAGCGAGTCGGTTGTAAATCGATGGCAGACATTCAGACGTAATGTTGTTGTCACATACCCGACTGGCGACATCTACGACCCGGCCGGCTCAGGTCACATTTTCATTAGAAGCGCAAGGGGCAACCTCGTGACGAACCCTGGCCAATTGCGAGACCCTGCTGCAATAGGTGACTACGTAACGCATAACCAAGGTCAAGGAGCTATCGACCTGGTGTTTGTCGACGATCTCGCAGCAACCGGCACCCAATTTTTACAAGTGTGGTTTCGAGAAATCTCCGACGGACAAAGTGATGCGGCGACGAGCCTCGCATTGCTGCAGGCTGATGGGCGGATCGGAGAAGTCTACTACACGCCGGCCATCTGTACGGCTTACGCCAAGCGGGAAATCGCTATGCAGTGTCCGACGGTAATGGTGCGCCCGGCACATCTTCTACCTGACGAATACTTTGCAAATCCCGAGTATTCGGAGACAAATCTGGTTCCTGCCAACCTACGCGCCGAATTGCCGGGCTTTTTGGCGCGTTATGCCCATCCTGCCGGGTACAAAATCGAGGACAAGTTCGGGTTCGGTGACATGGGTCTTGCCTTAGCGTTTGAGCACGGCGTGCCGGATAACACGCTACCAATTTTTACCAGCGAGAACTCGGGATGGACGACGCTTCGGAGGAAAAGATGACAGATCACGCGTTGCCTGACTCCAGAATTGAATCGCTACAGAAGGAGCTGAGCCTTGCCTTCGGCCAGGTTAGAACCGAGCATCTAGCTAGCGAGGAACTATTCGAGATTTTCTCAACACCGGTCTACTGGTCACAGTTGGTCGGAAAAAGACCGTGCATGCTCATCGGGGGACGCGGGACAGGTAAGACTACGACGCTACGTGGCCTTGCCTACGAAGGTCAGTCCAAGCTGGTAGGGTCCGACATTAACGAATGGACTGCGGTCGGTGCATACTGGCGGTTTGAAAGCAATGTTGTAACCGCCTTCAGGGGCAGACGAGTCTCGGAGGAGACTTGGACACATATTTTCAGCCACTACGTCAATCTGCAGCTTGTACTTAAGCTGTTCGAGTTCGTAAAATGGTTCGAGAATAATTCAGGACCTATCAATTTTCCTGACGGGGATGCCCTCGCGCTCACATCCATTTCTCTGAATATCGATGGACCGCAGAATCTAGAGTCGTTGCGTAAGCGTGTCGGCTACGAATTGGCGAAGCTTGAAGCAGGATTAAACTCGATATCGCGAGCGCTTGGCCAGCTCAGTTTGTCGAGCCTAGGTAAACCGGTTGAGTACTTGGTGAAGGCTCTGCGTCAAGACGTGCGCTTAGACGGTTTTACGTTCACGTTCTGTTTAGATGAATTCGAAAATTTGCAGCCGTATCAGCAGCGGGTGATCAATACGCTAATTAAACATGTCGGTGATGGTGGGTATACATTCAAAATTGGCACCCGTAATGTATCTGAGCGTGAGCGAACCACATTGGCCGAAAATCAGCCATTGCACGACCCCGCGGATTACACAACAATTGATATTGTTGATCACCTAAAAGAGCAGTCTTTTGCATCCTTTGCAGAGAAAGTATGTGACGGGCGTCTGAGTCGGTTGCCGGTTGGATTCAGGCCAGAAGTTTCCATTACGCACCTATTGCCGGAATTACTCGAAGAGCAAGAAGCTATATTGTTGGGAGGTGAGTGGCAAAGGGAGGTCGTTAGAAACCGTCTCGTTCAGCAGAAAGCACCCGACTCACAACTGGAGCATTTTGACAGTATGCGGCTAGTCAGCGCCTGCATGATTGGTTACTGGGCGGAGGCGCAGAATAGTCGGGAGATCGATGTGTTAGACGACGCAATCCGCGATCCAAGAAAATGGATGACTCGAACCAGGAACCACTCCTATTCACTTCTATTCACTTTAAGGAAAGGAAAGCGCGGAACCCGGAAGTACTACTCCGGCTGGTCAACCTTCGCTCAGATATCGGATGGTAATATACGATATGTTTTAAGGTTAGTTTATGAGGCCTTGCTGATTCATGTTAGTGGAGGTCACTCTTTAGATAAGGCAGTGGCGGCAGGCGATCAAACTGCTGCAGCGTCCCGCGTCGGTCAGATGGCATTACGCGAGTTGGAGGGGCTTTCAGAACGTGGTGCGCAACTTGTTCGCCTTAACTTGGGACTGGGAAGAATTTTTCAAGTCATGGCAGCTGAGCCGCAGGGGCACGCGCCGGAAGTCAATCAATTTCGAATAAGCTATAATTCAGATACTGACATGGACGAGGTGCGCTCGGTTCTCTCGGCAGCGGTAATGCACGGAGCTCTAATTTCTTTCGCAGGGGACAAGAATGCTCGGTCATCTGGCGAAACCAAAGACGTCGACTTTCAGATGCATCCAATTTTTTCTCCTTACTTTGAGTTCAGTCATCGGCGCAAACGCCGAATGACTCTTGGTTCAGGAGATTTCTTGTCTCTCACGTCGAAAAATTCACGGCGTACCATTCAAAAAGTACTTTCTAGGCGAATTCCAGTTGTAGACTCTGCTCTTCCTGAACAATTGTCGATTTACGACGGGTTCTTCAATGGATAGGCTTGACGAGCCGCTTTTCACCGACGAGATTTACAGGCGGCAGTTTGCAAAGACAGGCGGCACCTTCATCTTTGGCAATGGAGTAGATGAAGATCGCGCGTCAGTCGCCTCGGAGTGGCATGCGACGACAAACTTCACCGATGTCAAATTTATTTCGATCGACGCGCAGGGCAACGAGTCGGTCCTGGTGACAGAAGTTGATGCAGCGAGTGCGGGATTACAGCTATTCCTGCACGATGCAGATGACATTGTTGAATATTTGCAGAGTTTACCTGGACCGATTACGTTAGATATTACTGCATTAGCTCATCGAACTTGGGCACCGCTGCTGAGGGCGGCAGTGATAGGTGAGATAACGATTTCTCTAATCTATCTAGAACCCGAGACTTATTCTAGCTCGCGAACAATTTCAGAAGATGGAATTTATGACCTGTCCGAAAAGATTGGCGGTATCGAGCCAATCCCAGGTTTTGCCCGACTAGGTCCTGGGTCAACGGATGAAATTCTTGTTCCAATGATTGGGTTTGAGGGTACCAGGCTAAACCACATCTTGTCCCGTACCGAAACTCCGCCGGATCGCATTGTTCCGATTGTAGGAGTTCCAGGATTCAGGCCGGAGTACTCCTTCTATGCGCATTCGAGAAATCGGTCCGTTATCGAGGCAAACTTCGTGTACCGGCAAGTTCAATTCGCGAAGGCTAATTGTCCGTTTGATGCCTTCTTGACGCTTAGTGAAGTTCATGCATGGAATCCCCACGAAGGTATTCGTGTTGCTCCGATCGGGACTAAACCGCATGCAGTAGGTGCAGTTTTATACGCAATTTCTCGTGGAAATTTGGTAGAGATTGTGTATGATCATCCGGTGCGGTCGAAGAGACGCAGTAAAGGTGAGGCTCGTCTGTGCGTGTACGACATAACGGGCTTCGTTAACACAAGCGTCTTTAGGTTTGACGATACAAACGGACTATCGGGTCACGAGGATTCGTAATGGTGGACAGTTATTATTCGCCGGAATGGCTTGCCGATTGCATCGCAGGGTGGATGCCGTCTGGGATGAAGGGCGCGATACTTGATCCGAGTGTTGGGCAAGGTGCGCTCTTGGCTGGAGTCGAGCGGCGCTTCAGGCGGAGGGTCGAGTTGTACGGAATGGATATCGACCAAAATGCGACGTCCATTTTATCAAAAAGCAACCCGCATTGGAATCTGGGCCGAGTAAACTTCCTGTCCGAAAGATCGAGAAGATCTAGTTCTGTCTGGAATAGCGTCCGTAAGAACGTCCCGCTTGCAGCGGTTGTTTTGAACCCGCCCTTTAGTTACCGTGGCGGAGCGGGTCTCGCATGTCGCTATCGCGGTTTCGATGGTCTTCTCAGCCCAGCAGCCGCTTTTGTGGCAGTAGTTTTGCAAGAACTCCGCCCAATTTTTGGAGTTTGGGCTGTGCTGCCGAACGGTATTTTGGCCGGACGTCGCTGCAGAGAGTTTTGGGAGGAGGTTGAGAAGACTCATATAGTTCGCATAGAGCAAGTTCTGCCTTCGACAGCTTTCGTGGGAGCTAGAGCAAATACGTCAATCGTGTCGATTATTCCAAGGATCGCACCTCTGGGCTCTCAGAGTGGTGTAACTCCTACGGGCGAGACGCATCTTTTGGTGAATCAGTCCGGTGTATGTCGGTGCGTAGAGGTGGTAAGGGGGCGAGTTCCGACGTATAAGTCATGGCCTGTCCGCGAATGCGACACACCATTCTTGCACACACCAGATATTCTCAGTCGAAATCAGCGGGCGACACGGCTCGCGCCGTCTCAACTCGCCACCACGGGAGAATTTGTGCTACTCCCGCGAGTCGGTAATCCAGTACCGCTGAAGATTGGTATTCACCGTGGAGCGTATCCCGTCGTGTTGAGTGATTGTGTTTATGCTTTACGCCCCGTCAATCAGAGCGCAGTTTCGGATTTTCATCGCATAATTTTGGCTAGTTCGTCAAATTTTGCGGACAAGTATGTCGGTACTGGTGCGTTGCATCTAAGTATCGGCGCAGTAAGCGAAGCCCTTCGTGAAATCGGGTACGTACCTTCGCAGGTGAAGGCCTCTAGTGCAGTATCGTCCTCTTGCTCGTGCGATTCGGATGCAGTAGTCGCCTAGTCTTGGCGATTGCCCGCTGCGCCGAAAGTATGTCTTTGCGGTTTGCAGTCTTATTTAAAACTTGTCGCGGCCTCTATCAATGCGTCTTCTTGCGAGTGCGTATATACGCTTAATGTGAACGCGGCAGAAGCGTGTCCCAGCCAGGCGGCAATCACGGCGATCGGGATCCCCTGCAGGTGCATGAGCGTCGCGCAGGTATGTCGAGCGTCGTGCAAACGCACGTGCCTGAGCTGCGCGGATTCGAGGATTTTCTTCCATCGGAAGGTCAGCAAATTCGGGTGGACGGCCTGCCCGCTGGGCAACCGGACTACATATTCAGATTCCTGGTAGTGCTCGCCGAGGCTCAGCTTGTCCCTCGCCTGCTGCGCTCGCGCCGCCCGGAGCGCTGCCTCGAGTGGCTTCGAGATCGGAAGCGTTCGTCGAGACTTTTTGGTCTTCGGTGGACCCTCGATGATGTCGCTGCCAACCGCGATGCGGGTGTTGGCGACTTTTAGTTTTGCTTTGTCGAGGTCGACGTCCTCCCAACGGAGACCGGCGATTTCGCCTCGCCGCATCCCGTGCATCGCCAGCTGCCAGGCATGCTGCATCGGCTCGCGAGCCACGTGCGCGAGCAACTTGTCGACTTCCAGTTTGGAGAGTGTCTGCATCTCGGTAGCCTCGGCGGGAAGCCGATCGACCATCGCACCGACGTTCCGAATTACATTGCCCTGCTTCATCTGATCTTGGAGGATCGCAGTGATCAGTCCCAGCATGTAGTTCACGGTCCTCGCCGACCATGGTTTCCGCGGTCGTCCCTGCTTTGTCGGAAGTCCTCCGTTGCGGAGGTTTCTCACCAAGGACTCGACGTTGGGCTTCGTGAGCTTCTGAACCGGAATGTGCCCGAGCTCGGAGATCACAGGCTGCAAATTGGTTCGGTGGCCATGGAGGGAGGACGGCTTCAAAGAGTGTTTCGATTCGAGCCAGTAGTTGACTGCCATCTCGACTGTCAACTGCGAAGTGTGAACGTACAGGCCGTTGTTCACAGAGTTGAGGGTCTCGGCGAGCGCGCTCCGTGCCGCTTGCTCGGTCGAGTATCGACGGCGACTCTGCGTCCGGCGAGTCACCGTTTGCGGTACGCCGGCTGCATCCACCTTGACGGTGGTCTTGCTACCGGTGTCCACCGTGACTTCGTAGCGTGTAAGTTGTCTCCCGGACTTTCTGTCCCGCACGGAAATTTTGCGGATCTGTGGGGGTAGTTGTTGCCTAGCCATCGGACACCTCATCACCGACGTTCATGTCGAGCTCGGTCATCTGACGAAACAGTTCCTCGGAGCGTCGTCTCGCGTCCTCATACATGAACTTCATTGCCTCGACGTGCTCCACCGAGTCTTGCTTGGAGAGGCCGTTGCGCATCTGAACGCGTGCGCGACGCATCGCCTGCAGCGCCTGTAGCCACTCGCGCACAAGGCCCACCCGATCGTTCTTGGGATCGAACTGCTCGCGGACCCATACGTCCACTGGTTCCTCGTCCCCACGTTCCGACCAGTCGGTCGAAGGCCTCATCAAGCCAGCTTCACCGCTGAACCATCGCAGTGCATCGTGGGACTCCTGGTCGAGCCCGGGAAGTACCTCGACTTTGCCTCTGGGGAGATCAGGAAAAACCAGCTGGGCCGGCGAAACACCTAGGGCTGCGGCGAGAACCAGAAGCTCGGGTACGTCGATGCTCTTCTTGCGCCCTGTCTCCAAATCGGCGACCACCGACCGCGAGATCCCATATCCGATCTCCTCGGTGCGATCCGCGAGCTTCGCCGCTGACATTGCGGAGTGGTCCTTGCCTCGAAGCCGCCGGACTTCACCGGCGACGCGGGCCACTAGCTGTTCAGCCCAGGACTGTGTCATAAGCACGCAGTCTA
The DNA here is from genome assembly GCF_001426085.1 of Rhodococcus sp. Leaf278. Classification (GTDB taxonomy): domain Bacteria; phylum Actinomycetota; class Actinomycetes; order Mycobacteriales; family Mycobacteriaceae; genus Rhodococcoides. Next base: position 28,151 of record NZ_LMRR01000042.1, on the reverse strand, counting down.
GCCGATTTTGCGTATGTGTTGTGGCAACGCTACTGAATTGCTACGTTGTGGTGGAACCACATGGACGAGGCTCGATCGAGTACCCGATTGTGGCTTCATTACACAAAAGTCGGAGAGGAAACACCATGTCTCGACGGTTGTATTCGGTCCAGGAAGCGATGGCTCGGACGGGTCTCGGACGCTCCAACTTGTTCAACAAGCTTGCGGCCGGTGAGATTCGCAGTGTCAAGGTCGGTAAGCGCCGACTGATTCCCGACACGGCCATTGACGAGTACATCGTCGGACTGGAGGAGGCGGCACGCGTCAGCTCGGGCGTTGCCTAACATGCCCCTCACCGCAGACCTGTACGAACTAGAGACGCCCCCGGCGAGTTCCGGTGTTACGAGCACCGGTGCCGAGGGCGTCCTCGAAATCTCCGCCTTGCAGGAAGGAGCTTCACTCTCGGATACTAATCGGTCCTGACGCGCCTAACAAGGCGTTTTGCCGAGCTCATGCACTCGCTTTGCTTCAAGATGTTGTCGACGTAGAGCGGGGATGAGTGGAGGCTGGATTTACCCATGTCTCGGTGAATCCATCTGCGTACACACTGTTTACGCGATTGTCTGCGTCACGCCGTACTCCTGCGCGGGTCCGCGTGCCGCTGAAGACCGCCCGCAGTCGCTGTCGCAGCGTCGTTTTCTGGCAGAGCCCGACGAACAACCAGCCTGCCGCCGGCCTGTGCACCCTTTGTAAATCCTCGGAGACCGGCCCCGAGGCACCACCAGCTCGACTGATCATCGAACGGGTGGCGATACCGATTAGCCGCGCGCCCATCGAGGCGCGGGGCTATCGGGCGTGGAGCGGACAACGTGGGTGCGGAAATTGGCTCAGGGGCCATGGGGGGTCCAGAGGGAACGAACGAAGTCCCTTGGCTTTCATACGTCACCACTATGGAGGTACCAGTTGAGCTCTCGACCCATCTGCAAGGCTGACACCAACGAGTTGCCTGGCATGGCGAGCCGTCATTCAGGCCTCGATCTTTCAGTCCGTGCCGCTCTCCTGCATGTCGATTCCCCGAAGATTCCACCGGAGCAACACATTTGCTTGCTTGGACACGAGCGCAACAGCCCGCCGGTGCAGGCCGCTCCCGCTAGCGGTACGGCGGCGTTGCCCGCCAGTCCCATACCTGAATTACCCGCAAAGAGTGCCTCAGATGACTCGCGGGCGACGGATGTCATACGTCCTGCGGTGGTTACACCTCCCATGCACACAAGGGATGTCACTCACACCCGGGATGTATTGGTAGTAAACGCTTCTCATACCGCTATGGCATGCCTTTCACCTTTGGGACGCGAATCGCGCCTCGTGCCCCTTACCTGCAATACATCCAACACTTCTACGGGGTGCGACTCATCCGTTGGTTCCAAGGCGTGCAAGACACCCCATTCCCGCCATTCCCCCAGTTCGTCCCATTCATTCATGGAGAGTGAGACCCACCATGCCCGCTGACATCTTTGCGTTCTGCAACCAGAAGGGCGGAGTGGGCAAGACCACCACCGTCTTTCACCTCGCCTACGCCGTTGCCCAAGCGGGCAAGCGAGCACTCGTTATCGACGTGGATCCGCAAGGCAACGCCAGCACAGTCCTGACCAAAACCGAGCTAGAGCGCGACGATGTCGGTGTTGCCGACGTACTCGCCGAGTCGTCGAACGCGACCATCGCCGATGCTGTCGTCCCCGCCATCTGGTCTGGCGTAGACCTGGTACCCACGTCGCCGGGAAACGAGTCCCTGGCCTATGTCCGCGATCAATTGGTCGTTGCCGGTGCCGGCCGAGAACGGCGGCTTCGCGACGCAATCGACGCCGTACGAGGCGTGTACGACGTGATCCTCATCGATTGCCCACCTAGCCTCGATCTGCTGACTATCAACGCCCTTGTTGCAGCGCGCGCCGCCGTCGTCGTGACTCAGTCCGCGCTGTTCTCAGCCAATGGACTCGCGCGATTGCTGCGCACCATCGATGCAGTCAAGCGCAGCTACAACCCGNACTATCAACGCCCTTGTTGCAGCGCGCGCCGCCGTCGTCGTGACTCAGTCCGCGCTGTTCTCAGCCAATGGACTCGCGCGATTGCTGCGCACCATCGATGCAGTCAAGCGCAGCTACAACCCGGACCTCGCCATGCTCGGTGCGATCGTCAACCTYCACGAGATCGCGACGATCAGCGGCCGAGAACAATTGATCGAGATCGCCGCAAGCATCAACGTTCTCGGCGATGCCGTTCCCAAGCGGGTTGTCATCAAAGACTCGATGGAGGACGATCAGCGGCCGAGAACAATTGATCGAGATCGCCGCAAGCATCAACGTTCTCGGCGATGCCGTTCCCAAGCGGGTTGTCATCAAAGACTCGATGGAAGCCCAAACCAGCCTGGTCGACTGGGGAACAACACAATCTCGCAGCCTGTCGACGATCTACCGCGACACACTTTCGCAGCTCACGAGGGGACACCTGTGATGGCCCGCCCCGAACGTATGAAGAGCGCACTCGCCGGATCGAGCCCGGTCGATCCGCCGGAGAACTCGCGGCAGACCCACGACACTGTTTCGTCGGCCGAGACCGGTACGCAACCGTCACCGGACAACGCAAAACAGAAGCGTTCGTACTACCTCTACCAGTCCACCGTCGACGATCTTCTCAACGCAGCCGAAGCGTTGTCCGCAACGCCCGGCGCGCCGCGAGGCCCGTCGGACCTCGTCAATGCGGCAATCGAAGATTACTTGGAGTTGTTGCGCAACAGATTCAACGACGGTGCGCCGTTCCCGCAACGAACGGGCCCCCTCGCACGAGGGCCGAGAATCCGATGAGCCGATCACACCCCGCGGCAAACCCGTTTACGACGAAGCCGTCAGACGTCGTTGCGCTCCATCCAGCGATCTTGCAGTGGGCCCTCGCAACGGCCGTTGCGCTGACAGTAGGCATTGCCGGGGCGTCCTTCNACGAAGCCGTCAGACGTCGTTGCGCTCCATCCAGCGATCTTGCAGTGGGCCCTCGCAACGGCCGTTGCGCTGACAGTAGGCATTGCCGGGGCGTCCTTCTGGCTCAGTTTCGCTGTGTTGCGTGATCTCGCGGTGATGGCTGGGATAGGTCCCGGCGAGGCGTGGGTGATTCCAATCGTGTTGGACGGCGCAATCGTCTCGACAACCGTGACAGCCATAGCGCTGTCGAATCACACGGACAACGGCACGATCAAAGGTCGTCGCTTCGTCGTCACGATCTTGCGTGTAGCCGCATCGGCGTCGATTGTGGGTAACTCGTACCACGCAGTGTTGAGTGCGACCTTGCTTCCGGCCGTAGTCTCGGCGGGTATTGTCACCATTGCACCTATTGCGCTCCTAGCGATGACCGAAGTGCTGGCTGTCATCCTTCGTGCGCCCCGCGGGATCGTGGGGGCAGGGTTGGCACCGAGTGCTGCAATGGAAGAGCCAGATCGTCCACCTGGCGAGTTTAGCCGAGACGACCACAGCCTGGGCGGGGATGATCCGGAGGGCGAGGACGGCTTGTGGGTAGAACAGGTCGACGCGGCGGGCTTGGAACGACGACAGGTAGACGCTCTCACACCGGAAGTTGCGGAAACAGCGCGGCTTCGACACGCCCACCGCGAATGGTCGTGGGCACGAATCGGTAGAGAAACGGACGGCTCCGTTGCATCGACCGCGATGCGCCGATATCGGAAGTGGGAAGAATGGTCGTGGGCACGAATCGGTAGAGAAACGGACGGCTCCGTTGCATCGACCGCGATGCGCCGATATCGGAAGTGGGAAGAAGTCACCGCAGGGATCGTCTATGGCCACCAGGACGGGCAATCCAAGTTTGACGACAAGCCAGCCAGCGAGCGTGACCGCATGTCCGCAGGATAGAAGTGCTACCGCGGCATCGAGCCTGGTTGCTTTCCGTCGCTCCCGCGCAATCACTCCAGACTGTTGGTGGCTGTGAGGTGGTCGCGCCCGGATGACTCAGTCTGCGTCGAGGCGCGCGTTGCCCTGGGACCACCTCCGGCGGTCTCCGGATTGAGCTCCGCACAGCAGAAAGAACAATTTCCTTCGCACATCTGGCTCCGATCGAGCATGCAACACCCTGACCCGTCTTACCCAACTCTGACTCCGCGTTGCTCCGGCCCGATGGGCTCCGAAAACTTTTCAAAGCGCCTGCGGCTGAAAACTTTCCGGATCAGGGCCAGGACGCCGGTCCAGTGCGCCGCCTTCTCTCCTTCGAGCCAGATGACGGCGAAAGAAATTGGCAGAGCGAAAGGGCCGGGGGAGCCGGTTCGCAACAGAAAGAGAGCCCGACATGCCGCAGCAGAATACTTCCAGCACAGGACGACGGACCACCGCCGCACACAATGCCCGGACCACCGGAATCGTCACCCACACCACCGTCCTGGTCTCCGGACCCCAGCAGGCCACTATCACCGCTACCTCCGCAGCAACCGACGAAGCGCAGATGATTGTCGCACTAGGTCACGTCATGATGACCTTCCGCAGCGCCGAAACAGTATCCGCAGTCATCACCGGATTTGCCACCGTTCGGGCCGCACTTGCCGGAGCCGATGGACAAGCACCCCATCCCGCGCAACCAGGCGCAGAATTCGGGGCCGCCGCGATCTCCGTCCTGTGGCTCGACAGCCCCGAACACACAGCAGTGCCGCACCACCGCTACAGCTCCGAACAACGTCGCACCATCCACTGGGTAGACCTGCGCATGGGACCTGTCACCTGGCGCATCACCGACCGCATCGGGTACGACACCCTGATGGCCGAACTCCGCCGCGTTCACCGCGCTGCCGTCGGAGTATTTCTCGACGGCAGCCGCTACCGCCGCGACCCCGCGAAACTCCTCGATGTCTTCGACGACGTCTAGTACCACACGTTCGGCCCTAACCCCGGGGCCGAACGTCGTTTATCCACAGGCTGACTCGGCACCACAGTTATCCACACCCTCGCCTGATCTGCCTCCGCACCGAACGCTTTGTTACGGACCTCGTGTGACGCTCGATTAGAAGCAGCTGGTCGGCACGAGCGACAAGGAACCAAACGATGATCACCTGGACCGTCACCACACGCCCCGAGGACAACCCCGAAATTCTGACCGCAACCGGAGCAGAACCCAATCTCGAATGCGCGAATCTGGCCGCCGCCGATGCCGTCCGTATCGCCCTCCTCGACGCACGCGAGCACGCATCGTCCGACAACGGAACGCCGCCGTCCTACCTCGTCACACTCGAACTGGCTGCTCGGCTGCACGTCGGTCCGCAGCACGAGCGTGNCTGGCCGCCGCCGATGCCGTCCGTATCGCCCTCCTCGACGCACGCGAGCACGCATCGTCCGACAACGGAACGCCGCCGTCCTACCTCGTCACACTCGACGGAACCTGTGCCCTCATCATCGGACTCGGAAGCTGCAGGCCCGAGAACTACAACGCCGTCCTCGACAGCCTCGAGCAGTTCGACGGCACCGCACCACCGAACCTTCTCTACATCTGATACTTGCCGAGGCCGTCGAGGGTCGGNGGAACCTGTGCCCTCATCATCGGACTCGGAAGCTGCAGGCCCGAGAACTACAACGCCGTCCTCGACAGCCTCGAGCAGTTCGACGGCACCGCACCACCGAACCTTCTCTACATCTGACCCACACCTCCGCAATGAAGACGAACGCGGCATAACCAAGCAAAGCGCCACCGGAGTACCGAAGCCAGTTCTCCCGCAACAGACCCGCACATAGAAACGAGGCGAACAGATGACCCCGTTGAGAGCAATCGAACCCACCAACGACGACGATCACGCTGATCTGACGGACCATCCGGAGACGGCACCGGAAGCACTGGTCATCTGCGCACTGATGTGGTTGAAGGACACCGACGAGGCCGCCCGCATTGCAGGGTCATTGCAGGCCAACGATTTCCACGATCCCGTTTATCGCGAGCTGTATGGCATCGTGCAGGGGCTGATCATCGACAACCTCCCACACGACCCCGCGAGTGTTCTGGGCGTTCTTGTCCGGTCAGGTGCCAGTGGACACCGCGGTGCACGGCTGCGTCGAACACTGACCGACGTCACCGCAGCGAACGCATGCGGAGCATCGGCAACCGACTACGCCGGCATGGTCCTGTCGGAAAGTTACCGACGCAGCTTCTTCGAGGCAGGGATCAGAATTCAGCAGATCGCCGAGGAAGCGCCGGAAGAATTCTTGTTCGACCAGCTTGTCGAAATCGGAAGGGCGCAACGTGAAGCGACGAACCGTCTGAACGCCTTCCGCAGCGGCAACGCATTATGACGGCGCGGGGAGGGACAGAGTCGGGCGATGAGCGGCGTCGAGCTGCCCTCGCTTCTGTCCGGTTGGCCACCGCAGATGTCGCGCATCTCGATACAGAGGAAGTCGAGGACCTCGCTGCCGGGCGTGAGATAGATGAAGCGCTCGCCGCGGGCAGCACACTCAGTGAGGTTGCGCGGTCCATCGGGTACACCGAGGCCGTCGCCTCAGACCTTCTGGGCAAGTTCCGAGAGCTCCGCGAGAGTCTCGCGGCGCGCAGCCAAATTCCTCTGTTCTGAGCAACATTCAACGCACACCTCGCATTGCCGCTACAACTCGAATAGGCCGACGCCATGAACTTCATCCGCATCGACACCGACCGAGGCACCCTCTACGGGCCAACCTTCGCCGAGACGCTGACACACTTCTTCGGACAAAACCAGCACGTCGAATGGGACTGCCACAAGCTCACCGCCGGATACTTCGGTGGGCGGTGCACAGTGTCGACTGCCATCCGAGTGCCTCACCGCGGACAGTGGATCGTCGCAGCTAGATCCTTCGGCCCTCGCACTGTCGACGCGATCCCCGAGTGCGCAGCTCGCAGCGGATCGAACTTTGCTACCGCACCGTTCGATGCACCTGCGTTGCCTCGCTGGGTGTACGAGTGGGCGTATGACCTGCTGGTCTGACTCGCACGCTGCAGCTCAACCGTTGATTGCGAGATGCGAATCAGCACAAGCGCTGCAGCTGGGAATCGACGACGGACGCAGAAGCAGACGCGAAGAGCGCCGATCATTGCAACCGAGCCACGCGGGGCCTCGACCCTGAGCAACGCCGGACGGTCGCGCAGCAGCCCCGATCCAGCTCCGTTTGTCCTGCCACACCCCCGGGAGCACAGCGAACAGGAAGCAGCCCGCCCGCGTAGACGCAGGCGGCTCACCGCCTGTCAGTGCGCAGCGTTGTACGCCTCTTCGATATCGGCCGGGATGCGGCCACGTTCACTGATCTCGTAGCCCTGGTCGAACGCCCACTGCCGGATTGCCCGGGTCTGCTCTGGATCACGCTTGCCCGAACCGCCAGCCGCTGCCGAGGTCGACGCGGCAGCGGGGGAGGGCTTACGCTTGCGGCCACCGACCCGCGTCGCATGCTCGATGTAGAGGTCGAGCTTCTTGTGAAACTCGTGCGCATTCTTCGCTTTCAGGTCGATCGAGTACTCGACACCGTTTACCGCGAACTCGATCGTCTCACCGGACTCGTCGTCGATGGCCGAGCCATCGATATCGTCCACCAATTGGGTTGTAATTCGTCTGGCCACAGCAGTAGAACCTTTCCAGTACACGTTACGAAGCGTCACTGCATTCGTCTTCATGCAGGATAACCGGCACCGATGCTTGCCTTCGTCATCGACACAATCAAGCGAGCAGCTAGCGAGTTGTCTTCGATTTCCTGTACTAGGGCGTCTAGACACCGAGAAAGCCCTACCGCTGGCTCGCGGATGATGCCCGTCAGCAATTGCGAACGCTGCAGCGCAACAGTATTGGACACGTTGATGCCCGCGAACGTTCCGTCCGGATCCACCCACCCCCGGGGCACCATTTTCGGACAGGCGAGTTGCCCGTGTCCGACATGCCGGGGGGCCGCAAACCTTGACCGGCCAAGCAATACCGGATCGCCCGGGTGCGAGGAACCGCGCTTGCTGCCAGGAATGAGCTTGCGCGGTCAGACGGCTCGGGTTAGTTCTGAATCAGCTCGGAGGCGGTCCACCTCGGCGCGGGAGTGTCGGACGGCCTCTGTGTCTGAGCTATTGTCGCGTGCGACGTCGTGTGCAAGGTCGAGGATTGCTCGTCGGAGGTGCTTTCGCGCCTTGCGGGATCGCCGATTCGGAGCGGCTTTCTCGAATGCCTTGCGTGCCTTCTTCTCCAGCACGCCCTCGACCTCGGTGTCGGTGAGATGTCCGGCCTCGACCTCGGGGGCGAGGATGTCGCGGACGAATTGGTACTCGCGCGGCGCTGCGCGACGGAACGCGATGGTCAGTACCGCGAATCCGATAACGATCGAGACGAACCAGACGCCGAAGACGGCCAAGCCGTTGCCGCCGCTGAGGCCACCCGCGTCGTCCCACATGAAGTGCAAAACCATTCCGGTTGCCACGAACGCGAGACCCCGTCCGATTCTGCGGGGCTGAGCTTCGGTCCCGATCAGGTAGAGAACTCCACCGCAGACCAATGCGCTGAACAGGGGGTGGGATATGAAGCTGACCGCGATCCGGGTGAAGGACATCTGCACGGCATTGCCGAACGGGTCGGTCCCGAACGACCCGGCAGACGCTGTCGCGGAGTAGAGAAAGTCCTCGAAGACGGCGAATCCGAGTCCGATGAAGGCTCCGATGATCAAGCCGTCATTTGCGGTTCGGACCAAGCGCGGAGCGAGGCCCATCAGAAGCACGAATCCGCAGAGCTTGGCTGCTTCCTCGGTGATCGGTGCCGTCGCACCTGCGGCCCAGTTGGCACTCCAGACTTGGCCGAAGAGCTTGGGGTAGATGCCGAGCATCGCGGTGTTCACGGTCATGGCGAAGGCGAACGTCGCGGGAATTGCGCCCCACAGCAGCGCAGCTGCAATGAGCGTGCCGGGCTGACGTTCCCACCGGTCGATGTGGCGGAACCACGCGAACCAGGCGAGACCGCACAGGCCGCAGAGGACGGCCGCTATCGCGAACCCGTCGGCGTAGAACCCGGCCTTCGGAGCGAAGAATGACCAGGCTTGTACAGCACCGAGGGCGGTGAGAGCGGTGTACACCCAGAACGAGAAATTGTGAGGTTGGAAGAACTCGAATCGTTCGCCCCAGCCGGAGATCTTCACAGCGTCGTCCTGGCGTCGCTGCGCATCGATAGCCGATGGATTCGTCGACGTCTCGATTGCGTTGTCGCTCATCGGTTGTTCCCGTCCGTGCTGCGGATGCTGGTGATCATGTCTCGGATGTCCTCGGCGGCCGCTGTCATCTGGGCGGGTGGGCCGTATGCCGTGATCTGCAGGCCGGTCCCGTCGATGACGAAGGTCGCCGCCAGACCGTCGCCTCGGATGCTGCTGTAGGGCGCAAGGACGCCGGGTTCTCCGGTCACCGTCGTGAGGTTGGTTCGATCGCCCTCGACCTGAAAGGACGGATCGCTGGTACGAGAGGTGACCTTCGCTGTCTGGTCCAGTAGTTGGGACGGAGTGCCGTCGAAGGAGTCCGACGAGATCTGAAACGTCACACCGTCGCCGGCGAGAATGACGTCGCCGGACTTCTGCACCGATTCGCCTGGGTCGACTCGAAAACCGCTCTCAACGTCCCAGCCTGCGGTGGGGGTGAATTCGATGGCGTCGGTGAGGGCGAGTTGCTCGCCTGCCTCGGTCGGATCGTCCCAGGCTAGAGAGGAGTCGATTCTCGGTACGACGATGGTCAGGACCACGAAGACCGCGATGACAAACAGTGCGGGTGGAAGTGATCGTATGTCGAGGCCGAGCACCCGGTGTTCGGCCGGCACCCGCGCCCTGTGCTTGCTGGGTTGGGTCAGTGTCACAGGCGCGCCTCTCCCTGTTCGGTGCCTTTACACATTCATTGGACATCGCAGATGTTACTTCGGCGTCGACCTTGATGTCGGCTGCCGCCGTCGAGTTTCACAGTCACGAATCGACAATGCCGCATCGCTCCCGACAATGAGTCCTCACGCTCGACCCGTTCGGCTCCTGCGGTGTCGACGCAATTCCCGAGTGCGCCGCTTGCAGCACACCGAATTCTGTTGCCGCACCGTTGGATGCAACTGTGCTTCCTTGCGGGTTGCACTAGTAGGCACGTGACCTGCTGACCTGATACGCATGCAATAGCACGATCGTGGAACACCAAACGCACACGAGCACGAGCGCTGCGAAGGCGAAGTGGTGCGTACCCGTGAACCCGCATAGGGCAATATCCGGACTACGCCGGACAATCGCCACGTGACGAAGCCTCGCTTCGTTATGGAAGGGTGCTGCGCAATGCGCCGATAGTGGCGGCGACGAAAAATGCAAACAAGATCGACGCAACAATCACGCTGATGCGGAACATGCCCGCGGCGATGACTCCCGTTGCCCGCAGAGGAGCGAACCGCCAACCAGTCTCTGACTTGCCAGCGCGCCACAGCGCTCCTGCGACGATCAATCCGATTGCAACAAGTGCGATCACGGTCGTTCACCTCCTACCGCGATGCTGCGTCCGCCCTGGCCATCTGCCCACGAGTCTTCATCTCTCGAGGGCTCGGCAGCGGTGATCGATGCGGAATCTCCAGGGCTCTCGACACTCTCTTCCGTGCTACTCGTGCCACCCGCGTCATTCTCTGCAGCCGGATCGACGTTGGATCGGACTGTCGCACGTGCCGCCATCGTCGATTTGACCAAGCGCGTCGCTTCTGGCACTGAAAGATCCACCAAGGCCGCAATGCTCGCGTATGTCTCACCGCGTTTCTTCAGCTCAGCAAGTGCTCTTGCGCGCCGCTCGCGCGTCGCGTCAAGTTTGGTTTCCGCGTCCCGTCGCAACCGCTCGATCCTCGAGGTCACATCGTCATTGATTTTTTGTTCGTCGCGGGTGGCATCGAAATATGAAATCAGATCCTGCTCCTGATTCTTCAAACGCAACTGTGCGTCCGACAACCTCTGCGCATTCGCTCTCCGAGCCCGTTCCCGAGCGCTGACCGGTCCACCGTTCGAGGGAGTCATGCTGGATAGGCTACCGCCAAAATGCTGGCCGGCGAAAGGGTCATACGCACCCACGGTCGCCCTGATTAATCTGTCCTGCTACAACTTTCGTCCCTCACCGTCCATGCAAGTTCTAATTCGTCCGAAATCTAGATACTATCGACTTCAGATTCCCTGCATCTCTTCGCAAAATGAAAAAACAAACGCCACACACCTCTTGCACTATTAGTGTCCATGGGAGGAATCTGCGTACTATCGCGACTGTGCCGCGTGATTCAAGAGCAGAATGCGAGCGAGATCGTCCCGTGAGATCTCGTCGCACACCAGCTCGTCGGCGGCGGTGCCCGCGATGATGACCGTCCACGCGCTGCACGCAGGGGACGGCTACACCTACTTGATCCGCGAGGTCGCCAGCGCGGACATTCGTCTCGAGCGCGGCCAAGACCTTTCCGACTACTATTCCGCCGAAGGTACCGAACCGGGCATCTGGGGAGGGCGGGCCTCGGCCGAACTCGGCGTGTTCGGTTACGTCCGCGAGGACCAGATGAAGGCACTGTTCGGAGAGGGCCTGCACCCCGAAGCCCAAGCGTTGATCGAGGCCGCCGTCCTCGACGGTACGAAAGCGACCGCCGCGATCGAGAGCGTGCGGCTCGGCCGCAAGTTCGCGAGCTTCCGCAACGAGGTGCCGCTGATGAAACGCATCCGCGCCGAGATCGACAACGACCGCGCCGCCGGCGGAAAACCGCTCACTGCCGAGCAGTGCCAGCAGATCCGTTACCGCGTCGGAGCCGACGAGTTCCACCGTGAAGTGGGCCGATCACCGGCCAGCGAGGCAGAGCTCGTCCGCTACATCGCCTCGCAGCAACGCCGCGAACGCCAACCCGTCGCCGGCTACGACTGCGTGTTCACTCCACAGAAGTCGGTGTCCGTTCTCTGGGGGCTGGGCGACGATGACACCCGTGTCGCGATCGAGCGCGCACACAGCGCCGCGGTGAGCGATGCCATCGGCTGGGTCGAGGACAACGCCTCCTACACCCGGGTCGGCAAAGCCGGTGTCGGACAGATCGAATCGACCGGCCTGATGTACACCCGGTTCGATCACCGCGACAACCGCAACGGTGACCCGAACCTGCACACCCACGTCGCGATCTCCACCAAAGTGCAAGGCGTCGACGGCAAATNGACTCGGTGGCCAACACCAACATCGCTTGTGCAGGAATCGGACAGATCGAATCGACCGGCCTGATGTACACCCGGTTCGATCACCGCGACAACCGCAACGGTGACCCGAACCTGCACACCCACGTCGCGATCTCCACCAAAGTGCAAGGCGTCGACGGCAAATGGCGCAGCCTAGATGGCCGCGTGCTGCACAAGCTCGCCGTCGCCGCATCCGAGCGCTACAACACCCTCATCGAGGAGTACGTCACCCGTGAGCTGGGCACCGTGTTCGCCGACCGACCCGGGACCGGACTCAACAAACGCGCCGTCCGCGAAATCGAGGGTATCCCCACCGCACTGCTCCGCGAGTTCTCCCGCCGCGACGCCATCGAGTCACGGCTGGAAAAGCTCGTGTCGGACTACCGCAAGACCCACGGCAAAGATCCCTCGACCGCGATGCAGATGCGCCTCGCCGACCAAGCGACCCTGGAGACCCGCAACGAGAAAGCACCCCCGAAATCGCTCGATGCCCAGCGCGCGGAATGGCGCGAACGCGCGCTCGACGTCGTCGGCCGACGAGCCCTGAACTCAGCCTTAAAGACGAGCACCGGGAACACGATCACCGTCACCGATGCCGCCTCGATCGACCACAGCGAGATCGCCCGCACCGCAGTCGCACGCATCGCACAGCAACGCTCGAGTTGGAACCGCTGGCACATCCAGGCCGAGGTCCAGCGACAACTACGGCCACTGGTGTTCGCGTGCGTGGCCGAGCGGGATGCGGTCACCGAGAAGGTCACCGAAGCCGCGCTCGGCGCGGAGTCGATTCGGCTGACTCGTCAGGTCGACGCGACACCGGCAGCGCTGCAGCGCAGCGACGGTGCGTCGATCCTGACCGTGCACGGCAACGAGACCTACACCAGCGCAGCGATCCTCGCCGCCGAACACCGCCTCGTCGGTGCCGCCCACACCCCGACCGCGGTGATGGCACCTGCCCACGCCTACACCGCCGCCCTGGCCGCGCACACCCAACGCAAAGGCTGGGACCTCGGCGCGGACAAGAAAGCGCTCGTCGAGCACTTCCTATTCTCCGGTGCCCTCCTGGCCGCCGGTGTCGGTCCGGCCGGAACCGGCAAGACCACCGCCATGCGCGTCGTCGTCGACGCCTGGCGCAGTACCGGATACGACGTGATCGCCCTGGGACCGTCCGCGAAAGCCGCCGACGTCCTGGGCACCGAACTGGGTGTCACCGGCCGCACGATAGACGACGTCCTCACCCGCTACGAGAACGAACTCGACACCGGCATCGCCCCGGGCGCAATGATCCTCGTCGACGAAGCAGGCATGGCCTCGACACACAATCTGGACCGGCTGACTCACATCGCAGCCGAGCACGGCGCAGTGGTCCGCCTACTCGGCGACCCGCAGCAGCTCGCCGCAGTCGATACGGGCGGTGCACTGCGACTGGTCGCCCGATCGAGCGCGGCACCGGAACTGGTCGACGTTCACCGTTTCCGCGACAAGGAAGAGGCCGAGATCTCCTTGCGGCTGCGCGACGGCGACACCTCCGTCGCCGCCTGGTACGCCGCGAAAGACCGCGTGCAGCACGGCATGGCCGACGACCTCGCCGAAAAAGTCTTCACCGCCTGGGCGGAGACCTCGGAGACCGAGACGACGTCGCTGATGATCGCCAACAGCAACCACGCCGTCCGCGACCTCAACGACCGGGCCCGCACCGATCGCCTTGCCAAGGGACTGGTCAAGAAAGGCGGCAACGACCTGTCCGACGGACTGCGCGCCAGCGCAGGAGATCTCATCGTCACCCGCCACAACGACACGAGCCTGCGCGTCACCGGTACCCGCGGCGAACGAGTCTGCAACGGTGACCTGTGGACGGTCAAAACTGCGCACCGCGACGGATCGTTGACCGTGCGCCACCCCGAGCACGGCGGGCGCATCCGCCTGCCGGCCCACTACGTCAAGGAGTATTGCGAGCTCGGTTATGCCGCTACCATCCACCGGTCGCAAGGCATGACCGTCGACCAGGTTCACGTCCTCGTCGACGACACCATGAACCGGCAAGCCCTCTACGTCGCCCTCACGCGCGGCCGCGACAGGAGCCAGCTGTACGTGCCGATCGACCGGATCGTCGACCCGCACCTGATCCACGTGCATCCGGACAAGAAGATCGCCGACGAAGTCGTGCGGACCATCATCGGCCGCGACGGCTCGGACGTCTCGGCGACCGAACAGCAACGCGACGCAGCCGTCGCACACCGCAAGCTCGACTACAACGTCGGCGGATACGAGTACGCGGGCGAACTCATCGACGCGCACCGCATCGAGGCTATCGTGCGCGAGAACATGGGGCCGGAATTGGCGAACACGATGATCGCCGAAGCCGAATGGGACACCTTCGTCCACCAGTACCGCCGCGCCGAGCAGCTCGGCCTCGACGCCGCCCCCACCCTCGCCGCCGCCCGCTCGGAGCGCGAACTCGCCAGCGCCGACTCCGTCTCCGCCGTGATGCACTGGCGACTCGAAAAGCACATCGCGAACGGCGCAGACGAGATGCACGCCTGGGCGCAGAACATCGAACCGACGCTGCGGACCCAGTTCGGTGAGCACGCCGAGACCATCCTCGGCGACGACGGGGCGTGGCCAGACCTCGCCGCGCACCTACGCAGTGCCGAACGCGCCGGCAAAGACCCGCACGCGGCGATCGTGGAACTGCGCCGTGGTCTCACCGACCCCGACCCGAGTGCAGCGGATCTGCTCGACGACGCCGAACGACGCTGGCCCCTCGGCCGAGAAGCACGCGACCACAGTGCTCCGAGTTGGGTGCTGCCGCCGATGCAGGACCGGGAAGGAATCGACCCCGAACTCGTCGCCTGGAGCCGGCGGAGATACACCGAGATCGCCGAACGCACCCGCGAGCTCGGACAGAACGCCGTCGACGAGCAACCCGCCTGGACCCGCCACCTTGGCGAGGTTCCCGACTCCAGTGGTGCTCGACTGCGCTGGCAGATCACCGCCGGGCAAGTCGGGGCCTACCGAGAACAATTCGGCATCGACACCGACCGCACGCTCATCGGCGACCGACCCGAATACGGTGAAGCGGCCCGAGCGTGGGACCAGGTCAACGCCCGCATCAAGACAGTCACCGCACCCGCTCAGGTTCCCGCACACGCAGGCCCCGGACAGCAGTCGGTGCCGACTCAGCAACCTGCGACGCCCGATCCGATCGTCGACACCGACCGGGCGCGACGAGAGGCCGCCGAGCAGCGCGCGACAGAACAACGCCGCCTCGCCGAGCAACGTAAAGCCGAACGCCGCGAACAACTCCGCCAACAGCAAGCCCGACGGGCTGGACATTTTCGAGCACGACGCATCTGAGAATCCAGTAGGAGCAACGACGCAATTGGTTAGGCTAGTGGACGCTGCTCACCGCCCTTCGAACACCGCGAGCTGCGGTGCTTAGTCCGCTCTGCGGCGGTCGTGCCTCCCCAAATGCCCTGAGATTGCTCATCTTTGAGTGCGTAGTTGCGGCATGTCTGTACTACAGAGCACAGGCGACAGATGGCTTTTGCTTCTTGTTCGAGGTAGCGAAGAGTGTGTCCGCGGAGCCCCTCAGGTGCGAAAAAGACGGCGCTCGGCATGGATCTGCACCTTGCATTTAGCTGCCAGTCCCAATGTTCGGTTTGTGGCGGTGGCAGATCAGTCATTGGTGCTGCCGTTCAATTCGTATGGTTCCTCTTGTGAGGAGGGCCGTGCGATTGTGAGGGTTTCCGTTCCGGCAAGATCCATGCCGGTTTCGTCTTTCAACTCGACGCCGGATCGTCCAAGTTTGAGTGCACCGGCCAGGAGGGTTTCCACGGTCCTGGCTGCCCGAATGTAGCTCTGACCGTCGGGGGGATGGATGTTCGAGATGCAGTTTCGATCAGCGTCGGTGCAACCGGGCCCAGGCAAGTGTGTGAGGTAGATACCGAGGCTGTCCGCTACCGACAGACCCGGACGTTCTCCGATGATCACTACTACGGTGCGAACACCGAGCGCGGCACCGATATGGTCGCCTATCGCGACCCGCGCTTGGGTCGCAATGACAGGCGGGGCAATGGTGTAGCTGGTCGACAGCTCGGCAATGAGGGCGTGGAGTAGTCCTGCCCCGTGACTGAGCAATCCACGGGGTGATAGACCATCAGCGAGAACGAAGCCAAGGTCGCTGTGGTCGGCAGTGAGGTGACTGAGCGAACTCGGTGTTCGACCTAGATCGGGGCGTCGAAGGTAGACACTTCTATTTTGGGCCTCGGATTGAACGAATTGGGGTGTTCCAATTCCCGCGTTTTCGATGGTCGAGGCGAATTCGGCGGCGTCCAGTGGGATGTGTACCGCATCGCGGGCTGAGGAGTGCGCAGTCTTGAGGTCAAGTACGCGCACTGTAGGCAGGGCGTTGCCCGTTCGGCCTAGACCGATGCGCGCCTGCGTAGCGGTTCGTAGTTCTTTCCAGATGTCGTCGGAGGATTCAACCAACGGCGAGTGATCAGTCACCGACTGCCTGCCAAGCCGAGAAGTGGTGATGCAGCGAGGTCTATGGGCGTAATTCGACCGTTCACGTCAGCCATGCCAAGGGTTCTCAACCAAAGCTCGAATTCCGGTGCGGGGCGTAGGCCAATGATGTCCCGGACGTAAAGAATGTCATGAAACGACAGGCTTTGGTAGCCGAGCATCACATCGTCTGCACCTGGAACTGCGATGACGAACGCGGCACCTGCCGTTCCTAGTAGCGTAAGGAGAACATCCATGTCGTCTTGATCTGCTTCGGCATGATTGGTGTAGCAAACGTCGACGCCCATCGGGAGGCCGAGGAGCTTGCCGCAGAAGTGGTCTTCGAGACCAGCTCTGATTATCTGTTTGCCGTTGTAAAGGTATTCGGGTCCGATGAAGCCCACTACGGTGTTGACCAAAAGCGGATCAAGGACGCGGGCGACTGCGTAAGCGCGAGCCTCGAGAGTTTGCTGGTCGACGGCGATTCCACCGGTACCTAGATGGGCGTTCGCAAACAGGGCGGATCCCTGCCCCGTCTCGAGATACATGACGTTGTTTCCCACAGTGCCTCGTGCGAGTGAGCGCCCTGCTTCCGCAGCTTCGAGCAGCATCGGGATCGTGACACCGAAGCTCGTGTTGGTTCCTTGGGTGCCGGCGATGGACTGGAAGATCAGGTCGACTGGAACGTTGTTTTCCATGAGGCCCAATGTTGTTGTCACGTGGGACAGCACACAGGACTGCATCGGGATATCGAATCGTAAACGTATGTCATCGAGTAGATGAAGAAGTGCGGCGGTCGCCCGTGGCGAATCGGTGGCGGGGTTGATGCCTATCACTGCGTCGCCGCATCCCAGTAGCAGTCCGTCCAGCGTTGCGGCCGCGATACCACGGGGGTCGTCGGTGGGATGATTGGGCTGCAGTCGAGTCGCAATGCGGCCGGGTAGTCCAATGGTGGTTCGGAATGCCGTTGTAACCGTTATTGCCCTAGCGACCGCAATCAGGTCCTGATTTCGCATGATCTTCGAGACTGCTGCTGCCATTTCGGGTGTTATACCGGGTGCCACTGCCGACAGAACTGTGCTGCAGTCGTTGGTGGCCGCCGTTGCTAGCAGCCAGTTACGAAGCCCCCCGACTGTGAGGTGCGAGATCGGTGCGAACGCGATTTGGTCGTGGGAGTCGATAATCAGACGGGTGACGTCATCGGTCTCGTACGGAACCAATGGGTCCTCGAGGAATGTTGTCAGCGGTAGATCTGCGAGTATCCAACAGGCCGCGGCTCGCTCGGCGTCGGAGTGTGCTGCGCATCCGGCAAGTTCGTCTCCCGATCGTAGGGGTGAGGCCTTTGCCATTACTTCGATCAGTGAGTTGAACGTGTAGTTAGTTCCCGAGATTTGCTGGCAGAAGGGCATGGTCATTCCTTTTCTAGACCGGGTGAACGGGCTCTGCGGAGCGCCGTTCTCTCGTGACCGGCCACAACAGAGAATGCGGTCGCTCTGGCCGACGGCCGAGGTGTCGACCAGAGCGGCTACTGGGTCGAGGGCTACGAGCCGGTTCGAGCCCGTTGATCTGAGGACCGCCTCGCGGCCCGTCTGGAGAAGCGATCGAAGCGGTAGGGAGTGGGGTCAATCGGCGACGAGCTTCCGGCCAGTTCTGCAGCGAGGAGCGAGGCGGAACCGCAGGCCATTGTCCATCCCACATGGCCGTGCCCAGTGTTGATGTAAAGGTTGTTCAGCCTTGTCGGTCCGATGATCGGCGGCCCATCGGGAGTCATCGGTCGCAGCCCGGAGCGATATTCGACCGAGTTCCAATCCAGGGCGCCTGGAAATAGCTCGTTCCCCGCTGCACGGATCTCGGCGAAGTTTGAGGGTGTATGCGCCTTGTCGTAGCCAGCGAACTCGGCAACCGCCGACATCCGCAGAGTGTCACCGAACGGCGACCATGCGACCAGCGAGCGCTCGTCGATTCCACCGGTGCGGGGTGCGAGAGACTGATCACGGATGGCGACCGACACGCTGTAACCCTTGGCTGGGTACACAGGAACGTGCAGTCCTGCCGTCCGAGCCAGTCGGCTCGATGCGCTGCCCAACGCGAGGACGTAGCAACCAGCATTAATTTCGACGCCTGTGTCGGTCATGGCCCGGCGAACGTTGGTCCCGTCCGTCTGGAGAGACTTGATACGAGTGTTCAACTCGAACCGAACACCCAGGCGCGCGGCTGCGGCGGCCAACTCTCGGGTGAATTGAGCTGGGTCCCCCGTGCCGTCCTCTTCGTCGTGGATAGCTCCCACGAACTCGATTGTGCTGTTTGCGAGAGCCGGATCGACCTTCAGCGTCTCCTCTCTGGTGAGCAAGCGCTGGGACCTACCGTGTTCCCGCATCAAGTCGGCTTTGCGGCTCGCCTCCTCAAGGGCACCTGCGTCACGGTACAAGTACAGGATCCCGCCGTTCGTCTGGCGGTACTCGAGCGATTCGTCGGCTGTCAGCTGCTTGAGCAGGTTTTGGCTGAAGCAGGCCAGTTCGTACTTTGCGAGGGTGTTGCGCAGGCTGCGGGCCGGAGTGCATTCGCGGATGAACGACAAACCCCACCGGATCAGTGCGGGGTCGAACCGAGGTTTTACCCGAATGGAGGTCTGACCACCCACCAGTGAACGCAGTAACATCCGGGGTGCCTGGGGTGAGGCCCACGCGTATGAGTGACCCGGTGCGATTAGTCCCGCCGTGCTAGCGGTGGTGTCATCGGCGACCGAGTCACGTTCGTCGTACACCGTTACCTCGTGACCATCCCGCGCCAGGTAGAACGCGCTCGTCACACCGATCACACCGCCGCCTAGCACCGCAATTCTCATTCGCTGTCCTTTGTGAATGCGACTGCGATCGCGGTGATCTCGACCATTAGGCGGTCGTCGAGGAGGCCGGCGATCACTGTTGCGCGTGCTGGCCTGTGCTGACCGAACTTCTTACGCCATACTCGGTTCATCTCGCTACCAAAATCTGCTGACGTCAGGTAAACGGTGGTGGAAACAACATGGTCGAGATCGGAGCCTGCCGCAGCCAGGACCCGCGCAAGGCGGTCGATCGCAACCTCGGTCTGTTTCGCCGGATCGCCCTCGCCCACGATGTTGCCGTCGTCATCGAAAGCTACCTGCCCGGAAACATAGATATTTTGTTGATCTTGCACATACGCGGGATAGGGCGATTGTGCATCTGCGATGCCGTTGACGTTTGCTGCTGTAATGCTCATGTCATTCTTCCTTTTTCAGAACTTCTTGGAAATAAAACCGCCAGCCGAGAAACCCACACCATGCGGTGACAGCTATTGCGACGGCGGGCGCTCCATAGAAAAGTAGCTCGACCATGTCAGTGCGCTCCGGTGTTGTCGAGTGATGGTTGTGTAAGCGTTTCGGCGCGGCGGGGATACTTCTTGCTTGTAGCAACGGCCACGACGGTGTAGGCAATCAGGTTCGCAGCGACGCCGGGCAGCAATCCGTCGAGTCCGAACGGGCTCGTCAAAACCCACTGCCAGACAACAGTGACTGCAGCGCCTGCTGCAATACCGGACAATGCGGCGGGTGCGGAACGAACACCGAACAGCACGGCACCGAACAATGGCACGATCATGGTGGGAGCCCACAGTGTGTAGCTGTACAGCAGCGCGTCGACGATCGAGGGGACTGTGAGTGCAAAGATGGTGGCACCCGCGCCGACTGCGACGCTCAGAACTCGTTCGATGTTGAGCCGCTTGCGTTGTGACGTCGATTTTTTGGCGAATGGCCGGTACAGATCGTCAGTGAAGACCACCGCGGAGGAGTTGATGTAGCTGGAAGCTGTGGACATCACCACTGCGAGAAGGGCTGCGACCAGCAGTCCAAGGAGTCCGATAGGCATCAGGTTCGTGACCACCGTGGGGAGCGCGGAGTCGGGCTCGATACCTGGATACAAAACGTACGCGACAGCTCCGATGGAAGCGGAGATGAAGAAGAAGAAGAAAGAAAAAATTCCCGCGGTGACGAAGCCCTTTCGCGCGTGGGACGAGTCAGGGGTGGAGAAGGTGCGTTGTGCGTATGGCGGCACCAATGTCTCACCGAGCAGCAATGCTGCGAACAATCCGACGAATTTCATGACGCTGTAGTCGCCCATCAGGGTCATATTTTCGGCTGGGAGTGCGTCGACCAGCGCAGATGGTCCGCCGACAGCGTGAAGACCGATCAGCAGTGTGACGGGAATGAGAATCCCGAGGAATACGAACTGCAGAAGGTCGGTCTGTATCACCGCCCATGCGCCACCGAAGGTTGAGTAGAGAACGGTCACCCCCATCCCTAGGATGATCGCCAGGGTTGGCGGGACGTCGAGTGTCGCGTTCACGACGGTCCCGATTGCCAGTGCCTGTGCTCCGAGAATGCCGGTGCAGAGTGCGATGGACAAGCCGCCGGTGATTACCCGTGCGGGTTTGCCGTAGTGCGCGTGCATCACATCGCCAAGTGTGTGTGCGCCTTTGTATCGCTTCAATTTGGGTGCCACGAATAGTCCGACTAGAACGGTCTGAATTCCGAAGGCGCAGAACGCAAACATGTAGACATATCCGTCGCGCATGGTCGCTCCGGCTACTCCTAGCGACGCGCCGCCACCCAGGAAGGCGGCGGCGAGGCTGCCGAAGAAGACCGGCCAGACAATCCGATTACCTGCAACGGCGAAATCGTCTGCATTGGATACCTTTTTCATTGTCTGCACACCGACTACGATCAACACCGCAAAATAGGCTGCGACTGCTATCCAATCCAGGACTTCCATTAGTTTCTCCTCGCTCGATGGTGCACAAATCGTATGACGTCTGCCACTTTCAGGTCTTCATCAAAAGGCCCACAATCTGAGGCGCACGGACGGTATCGTTGGGCATGTTGCACAAAGGGTGCGATCGGGTGTTGCGTCGCTGTTAACTAGGAGTTGCTTGTGCTCAGGACGGAACTTGCACAGCAGATAGCTGTGGAAATTACCGAGGTCATCGGCCATAACGTGCTCATCACCGATGCGACCGGCATAGTCCTCGGCAGTGGCGATCAGAACCGAGTAGGCCAGTTTCACGAAGCTTCGGTGGTGGTGATCAGGACAAACAGCACCCACAGTCACACAAGTTCCGATGTACGAAACCTTGAGGGCAGCCTGCCTGGCACGACCCTTCCGCTCGCCCTGGACGGCGAGGTGGTCGGCACAGTCGGCCTCTCAGGCGCGCCCGAACTGGTCGTACAATTCGGCCAAATCGTCAAGCGGCAAACCGAAATTTTAATGAGCGAAGCCAACCGGATCGGAGTTCGGGTCTCACGTCAACGGGCCGCCGAAGACTTCCTTCGCGACATTTTCGAACTGCACAGAAGTGACATGGCGCAGCAAAGCGTCGAAAATCGAGCAGCAGCACTTGACTACGACATGAATGCGCTAAGGCAAGTGGTTCTGATTGGGGTCGAACACCTTGCACCACCGGCGTATGTCAAACGCACAGAGGTCGACCCCGCAGTGAGCGTTCTGGAGTGGCTCAGGCAGTCCTCAAAGGCGTCGCAAGAGATAGTCGGCCGGCTTTCGCGCAACGTCGTTGCGGCAATCCCTCTGGTCGATGGAGTGTCGGACCGTGCCCAACGCTGGGGAAAGCTGATAGAGCGAGGCAGGGCGCACGGATTGACTCTATTCGCTGCGATGGGTCCGGTAGCTTCGGGTGTCGTACAACTGAACATCTCTGCTCAAGATGCCCGGGATGCCCTGGAGATTGGCAGGCGTGTAACTCCGAGTCGGCACATCTACGACATCGAGCGTTTACGACTCCACCAAGCAGTCCGAGCGATTCCTGACAGTGCACGGCGGAGGCTCGTACACACAGTCTTGGGGGAGACGGTGCGAACACCTGACTGGACAGTATTGAGAACGACTTTGATGGTGTGGGGGGAGTGTGGGTTCAACGCCTCGAAAACCGCTGAGAAGCTGCATCTACATCGAAATACGCTCACCTACAGGTTGACAAAAATTGAAAAGCTAACCGGCTACACGACTGGGCCAAATGGGGATGCGGTGCTGTTGTACATCGCGGTGCTGATGGCCGATTCATACTGACTCCATTTGAAGTCCAATCCCTCGGAGCCAGAACCTTTTTTCGACCGTACGTGAGCCGTTACTGGTTGTCGGTAATGGCGCACGACCCGGTGTCTTACGGTTCGGAGGACGGGCATGGTCGGTGCAGCGACGGGCGGCATGGTCGCCAGGAATGGATCCGTGCACGCAGCTTAGGGGTGGGTTTCGGGATAGGTGGAGGGAAGCCAGGCACCCATGCGGGCGTTGAAGGTCCATTCGATGCCCTCGAATCTCACGGGGCTGTCGGAGTCGGCAGGATCAACCGGTTCGGCGAGGCCGGAGTCGATGGCCATGTCCATGTCGTCGGCCGGGATGGTGCGCATTTCCTCGGCCGCGGTGACGGCGACGACCTGTGCAGGAGGGTCCGGGAGTGGTTCGGGGCGGGCGTCGACGTCGGCGTCGGCGAACTCCTCGATCCCGGCGAGTGTGGCCGGCGGCAGCGGGCGGTGAGCGCACCGATCGTGGGTGCAGCTGTCGAAGTCCGAGATGTCACGGATGCGCGCCATGAGCGGCCGGAACCACTGGGTGTGCCAGGCGGTGAGGTCGTCTCGGTACTCGTCTCCGCGGTAGTAGGCATCGGTCCACGCCGCCATCAGGGCGCTCAGTTCCTCGACGACGGGATCGTGGCGGTACCAGCACGGCGGGATCTTGGTGCCGAGCTCGTAGCGCTCGNGCATCGGTCCACGCCGCCATCAGGGCGCTCAGTTCCTCGACGACGGGATCGTGGCGGTACCAGCACGGCGGGATCTTGGTGCCGAGCTCGTAGCGCTCGCGCAGCCAGGTGGTCCAGTCGATCAGCTCCGACCACAGGGCCCGAGCCTGCTCGGCGTCGAGGTAGCGCCAGGTGAACCGCGAAGGCACCAACTCTTCCTGCTCGCCGCCGGGGGCGGTCACGACAGTGTCGTCCCGTCACTGACCTTGTCGAGCATTACCGCGCCGGACCGGACCTCGGTACGTGGCGCGGTGCCCGACGCCACGATCTCGTCGAACACCTGCTGCGAGCGCAGCACCGCGGCACGTGATTCCTTCTCGTCCCACACCGTCGGCAGGTGCACCAGGATCGGCGGCGCGGTCCGGTAAATCAGCAGGCCTTGATCGGGGTCCATCTGACGGATCTGCGCCGGCGACATCACCGGTACCTCTCGTAGCGTCGGGCCGGACTGGGCGTTGCCGGAGGGCTGCCACTCGTACCGGTCGCCGAGCATCTTCGAGATCGCTTGCAGCTCGTCGCCTTTGAGGCCGGGCAGGATCAGGCGGGCGGGGGAGTTGTCGGCGAACATCTTGCAGGCGACCGCGCCCCAGCGGAGCTTGTTCTGCTCTTCGTTGTGGGCGTAGGCGTGGATGGTGATGCCTCGGCCGCCCGAGTCCGACATCAGATCCGGCAGGCCNGACCGCGCCCCAGCGGAGCTTGTTCTGCTCTTCGTTGTGGGCGTAGGCGTGGATGGTGATGCCTCGGCCGCCCGAGTCCGACATCAGATCCGGCAGGCCCGGGATCGGGGCGACGTTGTTGACTTCGTCGAGCTCGAACCGGATCGGGGGATCGAATCGGCCACCGGGCAGGGATTGCGAGTGGCGATCGGCGAGGTAGTGCACTTCGCTGGCCAGGGCCGCGATGAAGGGGGCCGCAGAATTGTCCTTGCCCTTCGACACCAGATACAGCGTGTCCGTGCCGGATCGAATGAACTCGTCGATGTCGAACGACTCGTGCATCGGCACATCGACCGCCTTGAGCAGTGCGGGGGAGGCGAGCGGGGCGAGGAGTCTGCTGGCCGCGCCGATCATGTCGTCGGAGGAGTCCGATCCGGAGTCGAGGATCTGGCCGAGTTCGGCTTCCCAGCCGGGCATCGTCCGCATCAGGATTTCGCGTGGTTCGCGGCCTTTGCGGGAGTTCACCCATACGCGCAGCGTGGCCAGGTCCGCGCCGCTGATCGCGGCCGCGTGCAGGTAGCAGCGCAGCAGCACCACTGCTTTGTCCTCCCAGTAGCCGCCGTTCTTGGTGTCTCCCATCGGCATTGCCGACACCACTGATCGCGGCCGCGTGCAGGTAGCAGCGCAGCAGCACCACTGCTTTGTCCTCCCAGTAGCCGCCGTTCTTGGTGTCTCCCATCGGCATTGCCGACACCAAGCTCTGTGCGCGTCGGATCGCCACGTCCGGATCCTGACAACCGGAGAGGATCGACCAGCGGATCGGGTCGGGCCATCCGGTGATGTTGTCCGGATCGAAGATCGACACCCGCCCGAGCGCGGCGCGGTGCTCGTACGTCGCCGAGATCAGATCCACTTTCGTCGACGTCACCAGCAAGGCCCCCGGTGCGTCCATGCAGCGCCGATACGCCACACGCCAGGTCTTACCCGACCCGGTGACGCCCTCGACGAGCATGCAGTCGTTCTGCTTGATGTAGACGACCCTGTCGGGGTCGACCATGTTGCGGCCCAACGCGATCGCGACCTCGCCCGCGTCCAGCCTCGAGGCCCGCGTGCCCTTCAACGACGAACGCGTGGCAACGGCAGCGGTGCGGACACTCTTCTCGTCGATACCTGCCCGGGCGAGCTCACGTCGGCCGGCGAAACCACGTTGCGCCTGACCGCGGTGGTGCTGCCAGTCGTCGATCTCGGAGCTGATCCACAGCGCCACAGCGGTATACAGCGCACCGAGCACCAGGATGCACACCCAGGTCACCCACGCCGGGCCCGGCTGCGCGGTCGCCGGCCACGCGGCCGCGGGGTCCGACGGGTTGGTGACCAACCCGCGGAAGATCGAGAACAGCTCACCGAGGCTGGTGGGCATCGCGATCACCTTGCCCGASACCAGCGAGGAGACCATGCCGCCGCCGGCGACAGCGAACACCAGACCCACGATCAGAGCGGCACCGACCCAGACCTCGGACGGAACGAACGGATCGCTGGGCCGGCGGGGAGGGGATTGCATCGCACTCATCGAACTGTCCTGTCGTCGGTGGAAGGGACACGGCGGGAATAGCTTTCGAGCACATGCAGCTCGGCGGCGAGACCGACAGCGCAGTCCGCGTCGGCCACCGGGTCGAGGGCGCCGAGGTTGGCTCGTAGTCGGGTGATCCGGATGTACCGGGCCACCGCGTCGGCGTCGGCATCGGAAATCGGGTCGGGATGGGTGATCTCGTACCGCCCCTGGTCGGGGAGATAGGTCACGGTGACCGGGCTGCGTCGACCACTGCGCTCGGTGATCGAGCGGGCGAGGTCGTGCGCGAGGCGGTGCGCGAGGTCCGGTGCCCAGTGTCCGAGCAGCAGCGTCGAGTACGGCAGCGGGTCGGGCCGAGTCGAGAGCACACGCATATCGACCCCGGCCTCCACCCCGGCGCTGCCCTGCCACTGGATCGGCAGGGTGACCTCATCGACGGCGGCACGCAGGTAGTCCGGTGCCGGTATCCGCGCTGTGCGGACGCCGGCGCTGTAGATCGCCATGGCGGCGAGGGCGCAGGCGATCTCGCCGGCGGTGCCGGACACACAGACCTCGTCGTGTCCCTCGACAGCGATGGTGACGGTGATCCCGGGGACACCGGCGTCGAGGGCGGCGGCATGGCTGACGGCGAATCGTGCTGCGGCGGAGGGGGATAGGAACCGCCTCTCCCCGCTCGCGCAGGTGTCGTCGTACCCGATCGGGGCCCGCGAGCTCACGCGCACGTCGATGGGGCGGGAACACCGGGCCGCTGACGAGGAGGGCGATGAGGTGCTCATGCGGGCTTGACTCCTTTCACGGCGGCGTCGGTGTCGGTGAGGGCGATCTCCTGCGGGGAGCGGACGTGTTCCATCAGGATCGGATCGGACGAGCCGATCTTGACCAGGCATTCGCCCTGTCCCAGGCCCATGATGATGTCGATGGACCCGGGCGGAAGGTGATACATCTCCGCGGTCTCGCGGGCATCGTCGAAGCGTTCCTGCGCGAACAGGAACACGATTCCCGCCTCCTGCATGAGCGCCCGAGCGGGGGAATCGTGGGACATGTCGGAGGGGTGATGGAAGGCCGAGACGGTCGACAGGCCCAGTCCGCGTGAGAGTTTCATGTTCGACCGGAACACCGTGCCGGTCGATCCTTCGGCGACGTGCCAGCCTTCCTCGACGATGAGGATGGTCTGCTTGGACACCGACGAGCGTGCCGCGAGCAGGTTCGCCAGCCAGGTGTTGATCACGGTCATCACCACCCGTAGCGCAGGCCCTTCGGTCGGCAGCGCGGAGACGTCGAAGTGTGCGAAGGGGTGCTCGAGCGCCTCCCGGACCTCCGGGGAGGTTTCTGCGTCGACGAGGCCTTTGAGGTCCCGGTCGACCAGACGCAGCAGGGCCAAGCCTGGCTCGTAGCCCCATTCGAGCGAGCGCTCGGACCAGCGGTCACCGAAGTAAGAGCCGTCGTGGGTGGACGGCTCGACGAGGCGGCGCGCGAGATCCTCGAGCACCGGTGCACGACCGGTGGCTGCGGCGTCGGCGTTGACCAGCTCCAACGCTCGGCCGACGGCGCTCTTCTCCGGTGTGGTCAGCGGGCGTTCCATCGTGTCGGCGAGGACGGCGAGCACGAGGGCTTCCTGACCGGCCGGGGTGACACCGTCGAGACCGCCGGCGTGTTCACCGCCGGTGGTGATCGCCGGATCGAGCAGGTTCAGCCTGGCGCCGCCGCCACCGGTTTTGAACCGGACCGATTCCACGTCGAGGGTGCGGGCGAAGATGGAGTACTCGCCTTCGATGCCCTGGCGTTTCTTGTCGATGACCACCACCTGTCGGCCGAAGATGATCTGCCGCCACAAAAACGCGGTCTTGATCATCGAGGACTTGCCCTTGCCGATGTCCCCGACGACGCAGACGTTGATGTTGGAGATGTCGGTGCCGTAGAGCTCGAACGGGTCGGTGATCACCAGGTCCTGGGAGATCCGGTTCAGGCCCGTCACCGCTCCCTGGTGGCGGGCACTGCGGCGACTGATGGCCAAGTTCAGCGCTTCGGACTGCCTGGTCGTACTCCACGCACCTTCGGAGCGGGGTTCGTACCATCCGTAACGGTCGAGGAGCGCGAACCGCCGAGGTGGCTTGCGGCGGGCAATCCGCTTCGGGAGCGCCTGCGCGGCCTCGAGGACGGCACCGCCGTCGCCGAGCCGTTCGCGATCGCCGCCGAGCAACCGCGGGCGTACCGGTTGCTCGGTCGCGGCGGGTCGGGTGGAGGGGCGACGGGTGGTGTGTTGCGGCATCGAAATCTCCTGGGCTACTTGGTGTGGCGCGTCACGGCGAGACCGCGAGCGAAGGGAAGGGTGGTGAACAGGGCGACGTCGTGCGTGTCGTCCTGCCAGGTGATGGTTTTGATCGCTGATTCGTCGGCGGCTTC